>NZ_JAWLGY010000045.1:0-5575 GCF_041690615.1 Marinobacter sp. | reverse complement strand
GGCACCCTGGTCCGCGCCCCCAACGGCCAGCCCATCACCTGGCGTGCAGGCGAGCGCGTGGGCACCGTGCGTATTGGTGAGCTATTCGGCAGCGACCTGTCCGCACTGGTACCCGTAGCCGGTCAGCGCCCCACGCCGGAACATGATCTGATTCTTATCGAGGATTGACCCGGGCTTGTTGTCCAGCCTGGTGCGAGGCGCCGGGGCCGGGTCTCCCTTCCGAAACGAGAACCCTGTTCTCTGACTGTCTCGGAAGGGAGACCCGGCCCCGGCTTCTATCAAAGGGGCAATTCTTCTCTCCTTTCGAACGCACCAACAGACCACAAGAACCCGCCTGAGCGCACCTATGCTATAGTTGGCTGAAAACTGGTTTCAGTTGAGGGCCAACCCTATGCAATTGGACGAACTCGTCTCTAAAGTGAGCCGTTTACCCCCCTCCCGCCAACAGGAGGTCCTGGACTTCGTCGCGTTCCTCGAACAGCGTTATGGCCACGTGACTAACGATGAGCAACCCGACTGGTCCGATAAACAGTTCAAGGACATGAGCGTTCAGCAGGCCATGCGGGGTATCGAGGACGAACCTGAGCTCTACTCAGATGACGATCTCAAGGAACGATGGCAGTGAAGCAATCCGGTCAAATTGCCCTGATGCCGTTTCCTTACACGAACCTGGAGCAGAACAAAAAACGCCCGGTCCTACTATTGCGTCAACTGGACAATGCCAAAGATGATTGGCTGGTGTGCATGATCTCCTCCCAGTTACGACAGGCGGAACCGAAGTTGGACTGGATTCTGGAGCCCACCAGTGAGGAATTCTTGCCTTCTGGCCTCAAAGTCGCAAGTGTATTTCGACTGTCCCGCTTAGCGGTACTCGATGGATCTCTTTTACTGGGGCAGCTTGGCTTGATATCTGACGAACGTCTTCGTGACCTCCGTCAGCGAACCGGTCACTGGATCATAGGTAATTGCAAATAAAGGGAACAAACCGGGTTGCCGGTCAGATGCAAAATGCCGGTGGCTGGGTACCCCCCTTCCGAAACGAGAACCCTGTTCTCTGACTGTTTCGGAAGGGGGGTACCCAGCCACCGGCTTACGTAGAAGCAATCAGGCCGCATGCTCCCGCCACAACCGCTTCCGGTGCCGTTCGGGGTTACCCAGTTGCAATTCAATGGACGTCGGTCGCTTGTAAAATGGGGTCAGACCCGATTTTCCATTTGAAAATGGGTCTGACCCCGGGAAGTGGCCTTTCGAACGACGACCAGACCCGCGATGGTTGACTCTGGAGCAAACATTTCAGGATTACTGACTCATCGAGATCCCAGTAGGGCGTGACAAACATTGCCTGCGACAAGCAGGCCAGTTGCCCCGCCCCACACCGCGTGTTAGTTTTTCACTGCTTTAATGGATTAATTGCTCATACAAAGGAACTGTCATGTCAACCGCTTCGGAGCGCTTTCGCGCACAGCTCACCATTGCCAAACTGATCAGCTTCGCCTATGACCATGATGATGGGCTGGTGACTTCCCTGACTAAATCCGCAGGAAATTTTTCCCTTTCGTTTGATCAAAACGGCGACGTCTCAATTTCAGGATCAGCGGGAAACGCGTCTTTTTCATTGACCCCTGCCCAGAAAGACAAGATTGGCTGGGAGGTGAGGTGGATCAGCGTTCGTTTCAGTGCGACAGAGGGTGATCTTTTTTCCTATAGCATTAGCGGAAAGATCGGTGCGTTGAATTTGAGTTTTTCAGGAATTATTGATTTCGACACCCTGATTACGGAATGCACCGGCTTGCTATGCCAGGCTGCTCGGGTGATCAACGCGGACAGCCGATTCGAAGCAAACGCCAAAGGTGCCTTCCGTAACAACTGACAAGGATCTGTCGTAATGGAACCGAAACTGAGACCGTTCTTGCGCGCTGCGGGTATAGCGACGGCGCTGATGGCCGTTACCGGCTGCGCATCTCATGATAGTGCCGCAACCAGCTCCCCTGAAACAACCTACGAGGAGTACCTTGCGCTAACGCAAAAGGACACCCCGCTGCGGCTGCTTGCCGACCGCTGGGACCGGGAAGCGCGGGAGATGTTTTTAAGGACCTCCGATAGTTCCGGCGAAAGCATCCCCATAGAAGTGTTTGAATCCTCACTGAGATACCCGCTGTTGTTTGCCGAGGCCCCGGCCAGCCCCCAGGCGATTGAAGCAACGCCTGAATCGAGTTGCCTACTTCTGATTGGCCCTGCTGCAGATGGCGGATCACTTGCCTTGAGCGTTCTTCTGAAAAAGCATAGATATGCCTGGCTGCACAGCGAGCTGTTTGCCCGCTATCTTGATCCCGCGACCCCTCAACCGGAGCACCCCTCCTGTAATGCGCCAGAATCGTTTCAAGACTAGTGCTTCTAACTAACACAGGGTTTTCGCCTTTCAGCGTAGCCGTGCGGAGATATTGAACAAGGCGCACTAGTGTATGAGTAACACACCATGGGCAGGAAAATTCAGACCGGGCAAAGGAAACCGGCTTTGGCGAGCCATACCGGAAGCGCAGAGACGTTTTCTAAGTTTTATTCTTCTCGAATGTGGCGAAACCGCGCAGAACGCCTTTTTTGATCGGAGGTTCCGGCCATGAAAATCAAATATTTTCAGGACTCAGATACCCTGTACATCGAGCTCCGGGGCGCCGAGATTGCCGAAACCCGTGACCTTGACGAGAACACCACCGTGGATGTGGATCACGAAGGCCAGATATGCGCCATCACCTTCGAGCACGCCAGCAGGCGCACCGATATCCCGCACTTTTCCTTCGAGCAAATTGCGGCCTGATCAGGCCGCGTGCTTCAAATAAAGGGGACATACCGGTTTCCGGTCAGGTGCAAACCGCTGGGGGCGGGGTACCCCCTTCCGAAACAGTCAGAGAACAGGGTTCTCGTTTCGGAAGGGGGTACCCAGCCACCGGCTTACGTAGAAGAAATCAGGCCGCATGCTCCCGCCACAACCGCTTCCGGTGCCACTCGGCATTACCCAGTTGCAGCTCGATGGACGTCAGTCGCTTGAAGTAGTGACCGATATCCAACTCGTCGGTCATGCCGATACCGCCATGTAGCTGTATGGCCTGCTGACCCACGTAGCGGGCGGCCTGGCCCAGGCGGGCCTTGAGTTTTGAGGCAAGGATGGCCTGTTGGTGGACGTCGGCGCCTGTCCAGCGATGGGCGGTCTGGGTCAGCAGGTTGGCGAGGCTGGTGGTTTCGATGTACATCTCTGCCATGCGGTGCTGCAGCACCTGGAACTCCGCCAGGGCGACGCCGAACTGTTTGCGGGTGCGGGTATAGGCGACGGTTTTCTTCACCAGGGTTTCCATAATGCCCACCGCTTCCGCTGTCAGCATCAGCAGGCTTTCACTGTGGACCTGCAGTATCACGCCTGCAGCCTCGCCCTCCTCGGTCAGCCGCTGTGCCGCACTGACCGCGACTCCGTCAAATCGTATATTGGCCCCCTGATGACCATCGATCATCGGATATCCGGTGACTTCCACGCCCGGCGAGTCCAGTTCCACCAGGAACAGGTCGATACCCTCGTGATCGGTATAATCGCCGTCACTGCGGGCGGACACCAGCACGTGGCTGGCATTCAGGCTGTGTATAACGGCGTTTTTTTCGCCACTGAGGCGAAAACCGCTGCCATCAGGCTCGGCACGGGTTTCCACGGCCAGGGGGTTGCCCCGGCTCTGAGGTTCTTCGCAGGCGAACACAGCCTGGCGAGCGCCAGAGATAATGCCTGCCAATAACTCAGCACCCTCACCTTGCGCTTCAGCAAGCGCCAGCAGGCGTGCCGCTGTCAGCACGCCCAGGTAGGGTTCGGTCACCAGGCCCCGGCCGAAGCCTTTCATCACGCCCAGGGTGTCGGTGATATCACCGCCCAGGCCCCCCTGGTCCTCAGTAAACGGTATCGCCAGCCATCCCATTTCGGCAAAGGTTTGCCAATGATTCGGGGATTGCCCCTGATGCTCCTTCTGATTGCGTTTGCGGTCGTCGAAGGTGTATTCCCCCTGCACGAACCGGTTAACGCTGTCTTCCAGCATGGAGCGGGTTTCCTGGTTAAGGGTACTCATGGTCCGTCTCCTTACCGCAACAGGGTCTTGGCGATGATATTGCGCTGGATTTCGTTACTGCCACCAAAGATGGAGGCGGCACGGTTGTTCAGGTATTTGGGCATCAGGGTCAGGGCATCCTCCTCGCCGATGGGCTCCACGCCACTGCCCACGGTCAGGGCGGCCAGTTGCAGTGCCAGTGACGGGGTTCCCGCCACGTCGATGGCCAGTTCGGTGATGCGCTGAATGGTTTCCATGGAGGTAATCTTGATCATGGAGCTCATGGGGCCGGATGCCGGCGAGCCCTTTTCCATGGCCGCAAACACCTCCTCGGTTGCCTCCAGGGTATCCACTTCCAGGTGCAGGCGGACGTAGCGGTCCTGGAATACCGGGTCATCCGCCAGGAAGCCCCCGAAACCATCACCGGTGCGGCCAGCCAGCCGGCGTATCGTGGCCAGTTCATGGCGGAAGGTGGTGGCGAAGGAGGTTCCCCCACCCCGTTCGTGCTCCAGAAGGTACTTGGCCACGGACCAGCCGTCGTTCTCCTCCCCGAGACAGCAATCCACGGGAACCCGGACGTTGGTAAAGAACACGTCGCACTGCTCCGGTACGCCATCAAGACCGATGATGGGCCGGATCTCGATGCCCGGGTCGGTCAGGTCCTCGATCAGGAAAAAGCTGATGCCCTGCTGCGGTTTGCCAGCGCCACCGGTGCGCACCAGCAGGAACAGGCGATTGGCGTGATGGGCGTAGGTCGTCCAGGTCTTGGAGCCATTGATGACGTAGTGATCCCCGTCCCGTTCGGCCCGGCATTTCAGGGATGCCAGGTCGGAACCGGCATTGGGTTCGGAGTACCCCTGGGCCCAGAAATTCTCACCCGAAAGGATGCCCGGCAGATGCTTGCGCTTCTGCTCATCGGTGCCGTAATGGATGATTGCAGGGCCCACCATGGAGATGCTCTGGGGCAGCAGCAGCGGCACACCAGCCCGCCGGCACTCTTCCTCGAAGATCAGCTGCCGCGGTACATCCCAGCCGGTACCACCATATTCCTCCGGCCAGCGGATGGCGGACCAGCCCTGGCTGTGAAGAATGCGGTGCCACTTCATGACCTGATCGAAGGGCGGGAAAAAACTGGTGGTCTTGCGGCCAGCTTCCAGGATCTCATCATCCGCGTGCTGTTCGATGAACTCGCGGACCTGGTGGCGGAAGGTTTTGAGTTCGGCTGGTTCCTGGGTGGACATAGATACCTCGGGGCAGTTGCCGGGAATGCGTGGGGTTCAAAACTGACTCCGGAACTATTCCCTCTCCCCTGGCGGGAGAGGGTTAGGGTGAGGGGGAGCGGCCAAACTCCGAAGTTGGAGTGGGGGGGGGGGGGGGGGCGGGGGGGCGCCCCCCCCCCCGCCACTGGACCGCGCGCCCGGTGCGGCGCGCCAGCGCCGCGGCGAGCCGCCCCGCCAGTGCCCGCTCCTGGTCCGGCGCGCCCACGCCCGCGACCG
>NZ_JAWLGY010000044.1:0-7318 GCF_041690615.1 Marinobacter sp. | reverse complement strand
TTCCTTTAGTCGTCCGATCACCAGTACACCCGTAGCGGCTCCGCTACAGGCAGTTGGTAGGTCGGGGCAGTCCGGCAATGCGGCACGCCGTCTTGGCTGGCGTTCCGGGGAACAGCTGCATCAGGTAGATGCTGTTGCCTTTTTGCTCCCCCAGTATCTCCTTCACGGCTTTCACGAAGAGCCGGTTCGAGGGAGGCGACATTTCGTGGTTTTTATAGAATTCCCGCAATAACCAGATGATTTCCCAGTGATCATCGGTCAGGGTGATACCCGACTCGGCAGCGATGGTTATGGCGATGTTTTCGTCCCACTGCCGGGCATCTTCCAGAAAACCTTCATTATTGCGTTCGGGTAAGGACATCCGGATATATCTCCTGAAAAGCGTTCACCAGCTGATAATGCGCTGGAACCGGTCGGTAAGCTCCACCATGCCCCGGGTGTCGACCAGCGTCACGCCGTCCCGAACGCCTTCAGCAAGACCCCGGGCCAGGCAATCCCGGACCAGGGCGCTGGTGTCGGGTGGCAGCGCCACTGAACTATCCGCCAGGGCGATCACGGCGTTTTCCATCAGTAACAGGTGGTCCTCAGCCTGCAGCGCCGCCATGCAGCTATGGAATCGTGGGTGGGATGGTGGTTTGTTGAGAAGGTGCAGGGTGACTTGCCCCTCACACTTGAGGGGAGCATTACTCTCAACCGGTTCCTTCATGGCTGGATCACCTCCCGAAAGCGGGCATAAAAGGCGGCATTCGCCGGTACCGCATCGACCCCGGGCTCGGTTTTGTCGATGCCGAAGCGGACCAGGGCGTCCTCATCCGCATAAATATCGGCCAGACCGAACATTCGTGCCGCGCCCAGATTCCGGCTCACCGTTTTCTGATCGGTCGCACTGCCGTCCTGGCCGGGCCTGAGCCAGTTCACTCCCTCGCCACGGAACATCAGGGCTACAGGCTGATCAAACGCTGCCAGTGACAGAGCCATATCCAGGGCCTCACGGCCTCGCCAGTCGCCGTAGGGCGGGGCGTCAATCACCAGCAGGAGTATGTTCCTGGTATCGTTCAATTCAGGCCCCTCCATGGAAATACACCACGCGATCCGACCGGGTCACGGCTTCCACCCACTCCCCAAGTCCCGCAATGGTAAAGCCTTCGGCCAGGTTGGCGGCAGGCTTTTCATAGCGACGGGCTTCCTCTTCGTTAAGCAAACCACGGCGCAGGGCAGAAGCGATACAGGCTACCGGAGTAATCCGGTGCTCTTTCCCCAGGGCCTGCCATTGGGCTGTCCAGTTGGTCTCGTCGGACGGTGGCGCGGTGAGTACTGACGCCAGCTGGACCCCGTCGCCGTACAGGAACACCAGGTCAACCTTATGGCCCGTCTCCAGCAGCGTCTTGCAGAAGTCAAAGGCCGTGGCGGGTGCCTGGCTGATATAGGGAGCCCCGGTAATCACCAGGCTATAGCCGGGCTTGCGGTTTGTGGAAACGTCAGGCATGGCCATGTCTCGGAATCGGAACGGTTACACACGGGATGGTAGCAAGAAAAAAGCCCCGCAGGGCGGGGCTTCTTCAGGCGGGCGAAAGATTGCCGCCAGTATTATTCGTTGCTCAGGGCACCAATGATGTGCAGCAGAGAAACGAACAGGTTGTAGATACTGAGGTACAAACCAACCGTCGCCATCACGTAGTTGGTCTCACCACCGTTCACGATGCGGCTGGTGTCGAACAGAATGAAGCCGGACATCAGCAGCACGATTGCACCACTCAGAGCCAGGCTCAGCATGCTGACGTCAACGCCGAACATGGAAGCGACCATCGCGCCCAGCATGGTAACCAGCACAACCACGAGGCCGGCAACCAGGAAGCTCCGCATGAAGGAGAAGTCCTTCTTGGTGGTCAGCACGTAGCCGGACAGGGCAAAGAACACGATAGCCGTGCCGCCGAGGGCCTGCATAACCACGGCGCCGCCGTTAGAGAGCGCGAGGTAGTGAGACAGCAGTGGCCCTAATGACAGGCCGAGCAGGCCGGTGAAGGCGAATACGACACCGATTCCAGCCGGGCTGTTGGCCGTGCGGGGAAGCACAAACCAGATCAGGCCCAGGGCAACGAGTGAGCAGATCATGCCGATGCCATGACCAAGGCCCATTGCCATGGAGACGCCCGCCATGACCGCGCTGAAGACAAGCGTCATGGCCAGCAGCATGTAGGTATTCTTGAGCACCCTGGTGGCATCGGCGCTGATGCCGGTGCCCGCTCCGGCTCGCGGAGCCGCGTAGGTACCCTGGTTCTGGTTGACGTTGAAACGCCTGTTATCCATGTGTGTCTCCGTAGAATGATTGCTCTTTGGTTAGCGGCTCCCCGTCAGGAGCCCTTGCGCCATAGCGTCCATCATAATGGACAGCCATCAAGTTTCAATCGTTAAAGTTCAGGAATTCAGACAGTTCTTGGCTGCCAGGGTTCCGCATTACGTCAATTTAATGATTATCGGGTGTTCCGGGGTCCCGCTGCGGGTCCCCGGACCGGTGTTTTCCTTCGGTCGTTGTACTGGCTTCCCAGTCAAGTTCCGGATTAACCTGGCAGAAAGTGCATTCCTCGATATCCACCGACGCACCACCCGCCTCCACATACCTTATACGATGGCGGGCCGATCCACGGTTTGCAGAAACCGAAAACCGGCGGTCCCTTTCCCGTTCCTGGCCCGCCTGAGGGTTTTTTTCAGTGCTCATAACGTGTCCCCGTCAACGGTAAAGCCGGAGCGACTGCTCCAGCGTTTTCTGTATTCAAGGTGGGGGCGCCAACGCAGGAATCAATGGTCAGACCACCAGGGTAGGGCACTTGGCCATGCTGGCAACACGCTGGGAAACACTGCCGAGTATCATGCCGTCCTTGTCGCTGTGGGTACCCCGGGAACCCAGTACGATCAAATCCACGTCGTGCTGTTTCGCGAACTTGACGATGGCCTTGGAAGGCCGCCCCCCCTTGACGAAGCCCCGCACGCTGGGCGCTCCCAGTTGCGTAGCATACTGCTTGGCGTACTCCACCACATCCCGGGCATGTTCGGACAGGGCCTGGTCGGGTATCTGCATCTCTTGTGGACGGACCATCGACAGGGACGCCTCAAACAGGCTGTGGTGTTTGAAGACACAGATCAGATAGAGCTCGGCCCCGGTCAACTTCTGGAATTCCACCGCCTTCTCCAGCGCATCCAGTGCCGGCTTGGAGCCATCAACGGCTGCCAGGATTCGTCGGAACATGATCACCTCCTCAACGCGCCTTGGCGCTTTCTGATCAACGGAATGCCAGGTCCCGCAGGAACAGGGCGATTTGCGGGAAGGCGATCAGCAAGCCGGCCGCCAGAACCAGGATGAAGATAAAGGGCGGTGTACCCCGGATCACTTCCCAGTAGGGTCGTTTGAAAATCGCAATTGCGGTGAAGATATCGCAGCCAAATGGTGGCGTTGCCGACCCGATCGCTACCTGCAGCGTGATCAGCACACCCACCAGCACCGGGTCGAGTCCGGTCGCCTGGATCGCCGGGGCAAAGATGGGGGTGAGTACCAGTATTACCACAATGGGATCGACGAACATGCAGGCGACGAAGAAAGCCACACAGATGGCAATCAGCACACCCACCGGTCCGGCTTCGTTGACACCGACCGCGGCCAGGATGGTCTGGGGGATCTGTGCAAACGAGATGATGTAGGAAAAGCCGTTACCCGCGGCCACCAGAATAAACACCACCGCTGTAATCAGGCCGGTGGACTTGGCAATGCGATAGATATCCACGGTTTTCAGGGAGCGGAAAATGACAAACTCCAGCAGCAGCGCGTAGAGCACACAAACAGCGGCCGCTTCTGTCGGGCTGAAGATACCACCGTAGATACCACCCACAATAATGACCGGGAAGAACAGCGGCCACACGGCCTGCTGCACCGAGCGCATGCGCTCTCCCCAGCTGGCCTTGTCTTCGGTGGGTACCTTGTTGCGGTAGGCATAGAACAGGCAATACAGGGAGAACATCACCAGAATCATGATGCCGGGCCCAATGCCGGCAATAAACAGTTCGGCGATGGAGGTTTCAGAGATAACCCCGTAGATGATCATGCCGATGCTTGGGGGAATCAGGAAAGCAATATCACTGGCATTGATGATCAGTGCCAGGGTAAAGGAATCCGAGTAGCCGGCCTTGAGCATTTTCGGACGCAGGGGCGAACCGATGGCGACCACGGTCGCCTGTGTGGAGCCGGAAACGGCACCGAACAGGGTGCAGGATGTAGCCGTACTGATGGCCAGGCCGCCCTTGATGTGGCCGATAAAGGACATGACCATTGCAATAAGGCGATCGGCCGACTGGCCCCGGGTCATTATGTCAGCGGCCAGGATAAACATGGGGACCGCAATCAGTGATGCAGGGCGAATCCCCCCCATCATCTGCTGGATCAGGGTGGTCATCTGGCCGAAGCCATTGAACATTTCGTAAAAGCCAACCAGTGCAGCGGTCAGCAACGGGATCATCATCGGGAAGCCCAGCAGGAGCAACACGATCATGATCGCCAGAAGTAAAGTCGCCATGAATGTTTCCTTTTTTCTTGCTCTTGCGCGTGGTCAGACTTCCGACTCAGTGTCGGCGTAGCCGTCAAGCACGGAAGTCGACAGGTACACGTCCCTGGCAACGAGGTTCTTGATGGCAGTGAGAACGTACTGGATGCCGGTGATGGCGAATCCTATGGGTACCCAGATGTAAATGAGCCAGATAGGCATGTTCAGCGCGGGCAGAACCCGGCCCCTGCTATACATGGTCTGGATGTATTCGACTGAGTAATAACAGAGAAAAAACATCACCGCCGCAGTGAACAGGGCGATAGCAATCATCAGCACTTTGCGGGCTGTCGTCGGCAGTGTGTCGTAGATCGCCGACATGCGAATGTGCCGCCCATGGCGTGCGGCATAACCCAGGCCGGCAAAGGTGATCATGATGATCAGGATGCGGTTGATCTCGCCGGAAAAGAATAGCCCCTCACCAAACACGAAGCGTGCGATCACGTTCACACAGGTGTTCAGAGCCATGAGCAATACACCGGCCGCGAGTATTACCGCTTCAATTTTTGCAATTACAAGGTCGACAAAGCCCAGTGGGCCCGGCAGCCCCGATTTATAACCTTCGGCTTCATCCGGTTCGGTGGCTGAATTGGTCATGGCGGGCAAACTCCGTTTTGAAACAGGTCTGGACGGTGGTCAGGCCCCGGAGGATTCCCTCCGGGGCATTCAGGGCTAGTCGCTTTGAACGTCTTCGAGATCTTTCTTGAACTGGTTGAGCAGCTCCTCGCCACGCTCGCCGGTCATCTCGATGAACCGCTCCTCAACCTCCGGGGCGCGGTCGCGGAATGCCTGGATCTGCTCCTCATTGAGCTTGGTCACGGTGACCTCGTCGGATGCCTCCGTGATCTTCTCGAGGGATTCGTCCGCCAGACCATCGATATGGTCGATGATCTTGTCAAAGGCGTAGTCAGCCGCTTCCCTAACCAGCTTCTGATCTTCTTCGGACAGGCCGTTATAGAAGTCCTGGTTAGCCATGATGGCCGTGGTGAACCAGCCATGGCCGGTGAACAGCAGGTTCGGGGATACTTCGTACAGGCCTCCGGACTCGATCCAGAAGATCGGGTTTTCCTGACCGTCGATCATGTTGGTCTGCAGCGCCCCATACACCTCACCCCAGGGCAGGGGTGTTGGTGTGGCACCGAAAGCCTCATAGGTGGCAGACAGCAGCGGGTTGGTCATAACCCGGATCTTCTTGTTCTTGAGATCCTCGGGGCTGGAAGCTTTTTCATCCAGCGTGATAACCATTTCCCCTTCCGGGTACATCTTCAGGAGTTCCAGATCCTTTTCCGCATATAGCTCCGGAAACATCTCATTGATGGCATCACTTTCCCGGAAGAACTCCACTACCGTTTCCATGTCCGTAGGCATGAGATAGGGGATGAAGAATATCTGGGCCTCGGGAATCAACGACCCGGTAAAACCGGGGGACTGGTTCACGAACTGCAGGATGCCGTTCTGGGTCTGCTCCATGATGTCATCGGACTCGCCGAGCTGGCCGAACTCGAAGATCTGGATCTGGTGGTCGGAGTTCTCCTCAACGTATTCCTTGAAGAACTCGGCATAGACGTCCTGTACGTCGCCGTCATACTCCTCATGGGCGTAGCGCCAGGTCGCAGCGTTGGCAACACTGGTCGCACCGATGGCCGCAGCCAGGGTGAGCGTGGTTGCACCGGTGATTTTCCGTAACATTGTGCTCTTGTTCATGCCTTTCTTCTCCATCGTCCTCAAGAGGCACGGCTGGGGTCTGACCGGCTTTATTATTCTGTAGGTAGGCCGAGGGATCGGGCGCGATAAACCCGAACCCAGCCGTGGCATATTTTGATTAACGCCTTTTTAGACTGGCAAAACATTGATAATAAGGCAAGAAAACCGTTCCCAAAGGTTACGATTACGTCCGGGCGCCTATCGACGGCCGATAGCCGCAATGAACGTTGAAGCCCTGTTATTGCGGCTCAGGCCATTGCCGGCAACCACCGACTCGGGCAGCCTGATGATGTTCAGCAAACATTCACCGGGCGATGTCGTTCCGGAGAGGGGAGGCAGCCGCTATGTTTGAAGGAAGAACCGTTCAGGCCCTGATGCTTGCACTGGTGCTGCCGGCACTGGCCTGCGGGGAACCCCTGAGTGGGGCGCGGGTCGAGCGGTTTGTCGAATCATTGAGGGTGCTGCAGGCCGATGAGCACTTTCTCAGGGCCATTGAGCAGGGTCAGCAGGTCCGCGGTATGGCTGCCACTGTTCCCGGGTCCATGATGGTGTCGGAGAGCCTGGTGGCGCTGCGGCGCGCCAGTTCGCAGGATAACAGGGAGCTGGAAGCCATGATGGGACGTATCGCCCGGGAGCACGGTTTTAACGATACCGAAGACTGGGCAGATGCCGGTGACCGGATTCTGCTGGCCCTGATGAGTCTCGGACTCGAGGAACCGGCCCCCGCACTTCTGCAGCGACTTGACCGCATTGAAGCGGAACTGCATGACAGCGACCATTTCTCAGATGACCAGAAAGTGAGGATGGCGCGGATGCTAAGCGCAAGCAGGAAACGGGTCGAACAGGCGGGAGATGTGTCGCAGCAGGACCGGGCGGCAGTAGAACCCTACGTTGGGGAGCTCAAGAAAGCCCTGGCCTGGTAAAGCCGATAGAGCAGGGCGGGCGCAAAAAAAGTGATTGCGGCGCGTAGAGTAAAGCTCTGGAAGTCGCCATCAGAAAGGAAGCAAGAAATGGCGGTGGGCCAG
>NZ_JAWLGY010000043.1:0-12754 GCF_041690615.1 Marinobacter sp. | reverse complement strand
CATCTCCAACATCCAGTTCACTGGCAATGACGGCGCCTCCCTGGTTCAGGCAGCGGAACTGGATGCCGCCGAAGACCTGACTCTCGCCGATAAGTTCGAGAATGGCGATACCGTATCCTTCGAACTCGAAGTAGCAGGCGAAGAAATCTCAGTCACTGACGCTAGCGGCCTCCAGGATGTTGTCGCCCAGATCAACGGAGCTACTAAAGATACAGGTGTCTCAGCGTTCCTGAACTCGGATGGCAATGAGATTGTATTTGCCTCTGCCAAAGGCGAAAATTTTCAGGTCTCAATGACGACGGACATCAATTCTGACGACACAAATGAAGTCAATGTTAGTCTTGATACGTCAACCGCGGAAAATGCAGACGTTTCACTGAACAGTCTGGATATAAGTACTCGCGAAGGTGCGGATGAAGCTTTGGTCGCAATCGATTTCGCCATTGACCAGGTAAACAATTTCCGCTCGGACCTCGGTGCGGTTCAGAACCGCTTCGAATCCACTATCACGAACCTGAATACCTCGGTTGAGAATCTGAGCGCGTCTAACAGCCGGATTGTGGACGCTGACTTCGCAGCAGAAACCGCGAACCTGTCCAAGTCCCAGGTACTGCAGCAGGCCGGTATCTCCGTCCTGGCCCAGGCCAACGCCCGGCCGCAGCAGGTTCTGTCCCTCCTGCAGTAATCGGGGCATAGCGGTACAAGCCGGAACCGTCGGGTTCCGGCTTAACGCCGTTTGAGGATAGCGAGGTAAAGCTATGAATGACGTTAACCTGAACAACCCGAACCTGAAGCTGGTGCGCGCCAGCGACCAGGCGCCGGTGAAGGCACTGTCGTCATCTCAGGCCGAAGGCAGGAATGCCTCCGACCTGGCATCGTCATCCGCAGGCCGTACGGCGCAAGCCCGCTCCGCCGAGCAGTCTAGCGAGCCTTCCAAAGCCGAAAGGCTTCAGGCCCGCAGTGAGGATCAGAGAGAGCAACTGGGTGAGGCCGTTACCCAGCTGAACGACTTCGTACAGAACGTTCAGCGTGACCTGCAGTTCGAGGTGGATAATGACGCGGGTCAGACCATCGTGAAGGTGGTGGACCAGGAGACTAAAGAGGTCATCCGCCAGATTCCGGATGAGGTTGCCATGAGGTTGGCAGAGAACTTGCAGCAGAACGAACCGCTGACGTTGTTGAACATCAAGGTGTAGAAGCTTGCCGCTTCTGGCCTGATGGCAACAACGGTTATCCAGCACCGCCGCACCTGAGAGGGTCCGGCGGTGTTCTGCGTTAAGGGCAAAGATTTATGGCTACGGAGTCCATGGCCCTTCGACAGGCTCAGGGCGAGCGGCCGTGAACACCATAGCCGTTGGCCCTGAGCTTGTCGAAGGGAGGCTGTCGAAGGGCCGTAAGTTCCGTTGCTGTAAAAACGGGTTGGTTACACGCTGTTACAAATCGGCATCGGAATTTCCACAAAAGAGGCAAAGTTTTGCCGCTTACTGCCGATAAACTGAACAGTAGCGATTTTCGCCCCCTTGAGGAGGCAGTGTTATGGCAAGTATTTCATCGTTGGGGATTGGCTCCGGGGTTCTGAATCAGGACCTGGTGGACCAGTTGGTGGCTGCGGAGCGTAAGCCGAAAGAGCAGCGGCTGGACCAGAAAACGGAAATGACGGAAGCGAAGCTGTCCGCCTATGGCCAGCTTCGCAGTGCCGTTACCGAAATGCGCCTGCCCATGCGCCAGCTGGGTTCCGCCGATGCGATGAAGTCGTTCACGGCGGAGTCCTCCGGCGGCAATGTGTCTGCCAGCGTGGACGCCAGTAAGGCCAGTCGGGGCACTTACAACCTCGATGTGACGCAGATGGCCGAGGCCCATGCCCTGGCGTTTGCCGATATGCCGGATCGGGACTCCACCAGTGTCGGGGCCGGCACCCTGGCTCTGTCAGTGGGCGACAAGACCACCAATATCACCATTGATGACAGCAATGACACCCTGCAGGGTCTGGCCAACGCCATCAATGATGCCGACGCCGGCGTCTCTGCCAGTATCATCAATACCGGCGAC
This sequence comes from Marinobacter sp., assembly GCF_041690615.1. Lineage (GTDB taxonomy): Bacteria > Pseudomonadota > Gammaproteobacteria > Pseudomonadales > Oleiphilaceae > Marinobacter. The sequence continues at coordinate 10,705 of NZ_JAWLGY010000043.1, read as the reverse complement.
GGTTACCGCCTGGTGCTGGGTTCCGATGAGACCGGCACCGCCAACCAGATCAATATGAGCACCGACGCGGCCGAGGGCAGCGACCTGGCCAATTTTGTCGCCGGTGCGGAAGAGACCACGCCGGCCCAGGACGCGGAACTGACCATCAACGGCATTCCGGTCACCAAGGGCAGTAACACCATCGATGACGTGGTGGACGGGGTCACTTTCGATATCACCGGTGAGGGCAAGTCCACCGTCAAGGTGGCCCAGGACACCCAGGCGGTCGCCGAGCGGGTCCAGGAATTTGTCGACAAGTTCAATGCCCTGCAGGATACCATCAGTGAGCTGACTAACTACGATGTGGACGAGCAGCAGGCGAGCATCCTGACCGGTGATTCCACCGTGCGCAATATCCAGAACCAGCTCAAGCGGGTTTTGAGTGATGTGATTCCCGGCCTGGAAGGCGCCAATGTGCGCAGCCTCGCCGACGTGGGCATCAGCACCGACTGGCAGACCGGTAACCTGCAGTTTGACAGCCAGAAGTTCCAGCAGCAGTTGCGGGAAAACCCGGACGATGTCACAGCACTGTTCGCGGAGCAGGGCAGGGCGACAGACCCGCAGGTGGAGTTTGTTCGCAGTGGCTCCAACACACAGCCCGGTGACTACGATATCAATGTAACCCAGGCGGCTACCCGCGGCAGCCTTAGCTATGACCTCAGTGGGGCCGGCGATATCACCGTGGGCGCGGACAATGAATTCAGCTTCCGTGTTGATGGTGAAACCAACGCCACCTTTTCACTGGCGGAAGGCACCTATACCGCCGCAGAGCTGCGTGATGCCCTGCAGGAGCGGTTGGGCAAGAATCCGGCCCTGGAGGCTGCCGGCCGTTCCGTGCAGGTGGACCTGGACGGTGCGGGTAACCTCACCTTTACGTCCAACCGTTATGGCAGTGAGTCGAACGTCAGTCTCACAGGGCTGGAGGGCGTAAGTGACCTGACCACCCAGACCGGTAACGCCGGGCTGGACGTGCAGGGCACCATCAACGGTCAGCTGGCCAAGGGCGACGGACAAGTACTGTACCTGGGTAACGACGCCGGCGGTGGTGCCGCCGGCCTGCAGGTGCGGATTACCGGCGGAGAGACCGGTAGCCGGGGCTCAGTGAGGTTTATTGAGGGTGTCAGCGAGCGTACCGTCAGCACCATCACCGATATCCTCGGAGTCAACGGCGCCCTGGACTCCCGTACCAGCAGCCTTAACCGTGACATGGAGCGTTTCGCGCAGGAACGGGAGAAGCTGGAGCTTCGCATCGAGTCCTACCAGGAGCGACTTATCAAGCAGTTCAGCGCTGCCGACTCTCTGGTTGGACAGCTCAACCAGACCCAGGAATACCTGACACAGCAACTGGCCGGGTTGAATCCTGGTGGTGGCAACAACAACGGTTAGTGGTCCGGGCCAACTGGTCCCGGCCATAGCAGACGAAGCATCGGAGAACCGGTGAATACGAGAGGTTAATTATGAACGGTTTGCAGGCCTATCAGCGCGTAAACACCCAGACCAGCATCACCGATGCGGATCCCCACAAGCTGATCCAGCTGCTGTACAACGGGGCACTGGAGCGCATCAACATGGCCAAGGCGAAGATCCAGCAGAAGGACTACGGCGCCAAGGCCCAGCTGATCAACAAGGCTATCGAGATCGTCGGCGGACTGCGCAGCTTCCTGGACTTCGAGAAGGGCGGCGAGCTGGCCCTGAGGCTGGAGGCTCTCTATGACTACATGGAGCGCAGCCTGCTTGAAGCCAGCGCGAAGAACGACCTGGCCAAGCTGGACGAAGTGGCCAACCTGCTGCGTTCTGTAAAGGAAGGGTGGGATGGTATTCGTGAAGAAGTGACCAGCAAGCAGGCACAGGCCGTAGGCTGAGTTTCGGTTTTTGCCACGGAGTCCACGGCCCTTCGACAAGCTCCCTTCGACAAGCTCAGGGCGGGCGGCGATAGAGTTCATAGGCCTTCGATAAGCGCCCTTCGACAGGCTCAGGGTGAGCGGCGGCGATAGGGTTCATGGCGTTTCGACAAGATGTCGTCGACAGGCGCGCTTCGACAGGCACCCTTCGACAAGCTCAGGGCGAACGGGCCCATATTTCATGGCCGTTCGCCCTGAGCTTGTCGAAGGGCGGGGCTTTCCTGGCAATCCCGCCCAATAGCCATTCCCCCCGCACTCCCGTACAATATCCGCCTTCTTTTCAGAGTCAGAAGACGGGGCCAGGCCTCGTTTTTTCGTTTTCGTGATTCGCAGGAGCAAGGGCATGTCTGATATCAAAAAGGTGGTGCTGGCCTATTCCGGTGGTCTGGATACATCCGTGATCGTCCGTTGGCTGCAGGACACCTATAACTGTGAGGTGGTGACCTTTACCGCTGACATCGGCCAGGGCGAGGAAGTTGAGCCGGCCCGTGAGAAGGCCAAGGCCCTGGGCGTGAAGGAAATCTACATCGAGGACCTGCGCGAGGAATATGTACGGGACTACGTGTTCCCCATGTTCCGCGCCAATACCATCTATGAAGGCGAGTACCTGCTGGGTACCTCCATTGCCCGCCCGCTGATCGCCCGCCGCCTGATCGAGATTGCCAACGAGACCGGCGCTGACGCCATCTCCCACGGCGCCACTGGCAAGGGCAACGACCAGGTGCGTTTCGAGTTGGGCGCCTATGCGCTGAAGCCGGGAGTGAAGGTGATTGCTCCCTGGCGTGAGTGGGACCTGAACTCCCGCGAGAAGCTGATGGCCTACTGCGATGAGCGCAACATTCCCGTGGAGAAGAAGAAGGGCAAGAGCCCTTACTCCATGGATGCCAACCTGCTGCACATCTCCTACGAAGGCATCAACCTGGAAGACCCCTGGGCGGAAGCCGAGGAAGATATGTGGCGCTGGAGCGTTTCACCGGAAGCCGCCCCGGACCAGCCTACCTACATTGAAGTGACCTACGAGAAAGGCGATATCGTCGCCATCGACGGTCAGGCCATGCGGCCCCACGAAGTACTGGAGCATCTGAACAAGGTCGGCGGCGACAACGGCATCGGCCGTATCGACATCGTCGAGAACCGCTACGTGGGTATGAAGTCCCGTGGCTGCTACGAAACCCCTGGCGGCACCATCATGCTGCGGGCTCACCGTGCCATTGAGTCCATCACCCTGGACCGTGAGGTTGCCCACCTGAAGGACAGCATCATGCCGCGCTATGCCGAGGTGATCTACAACGGCTACTGGTGGTCACCGGAGCGGGAAGCCCTGCAGGCGCTGATCGACAAGACCCAGGAGTACGTCAACGGCACCGTTCGCCTGAAACTCTACAAGGGCAACGTGGATGTGGTGGGCCGCAAGTCTGAAGACTCCCTGTTCGACGAGAAGATCGCCACCTTCGAGGAAGACGAAGGCGCCTACAACCAGAAGGACGCGGAAGGCTTTATCAAGCTGAACGCCCTGCGGTTGAGGATTGCTGCGGGCAAGGGCCGGAAGCTTTAACGGCTTATTAGATCAGCTGATCCACGGCCCTTCGACTAGCCCCCTTCGACGAGCTCAGGACGATCGGTCGTGGCCTCCATAGCCCTTCGACAAGCTCAGGGCGATCGGTCGTGGACTCCATAGCCGTTCGCCCTGAGCTCGTCGAAGGGCCGTGGATTCGAGAGCAAACAAAACGAAAAAAGGCCAACCCCATACGGAGCCGGCCTGAGAACAACAAACAAGGAAAGTTCGAAACTGCCTGAAACAACACAACGATGTCCCAAAATGCCGGCGGAGGTACTGCCCGGATCCCCCGCCGTTGGGGGTGGATACTGCCAGGAGATACTGCCTGATTCCCCTGATCCACGTGTCCAGAATAAGTTCCCGCCCGTCTGAAGTCTGTTGAGCTTGTGTTTTCGTGTGTTACCGCGTGTTTCCGGTCCCTGTCTCCTGAGTTTACGCTTGTGTAATCACGCCCTGCGGGGTCGATGTGGCAGGCGTTTGCCGCTATGCTATCGGCCATTCGTGAGCCCTGACTGAAGGGCGGTTCTTTTCAGGAGAAATCACCATGCCTTCCTTTGATATCGTTTCCGAAATCGACATGCACGAAGTCACCAACGCGGTGGACCAGGCCAAACGGGAGCTGGGCAACCGCTGGGATTTCAAGAATGTGGAGGCGGATATCGAGCTGGATGACCAGACCATCACCATCAGCGCGGAGCAGGAGTTCCAGCTGGAGCAGCTGATGGACATGCTGCGTATGGCCTTTGCCAAGCGGAACATTGATACCCGCGCCATCGACGACGACGGTGAAAGCAAGGCTGGCAAGCTGGTCAAGAAGCACCTGAAGCTCCGCCAGGGCATCGAGACCGATCAGGGCAAGAAGATCGTCAAGATGATCAAGGACGCCAAGATGAAGGTCCAGGCCAGCATTCAGGGTGACAAGGTCCGGGTAACCGGCAAGAAGCGGGACGACCTGCAGGAAGTGATTGCCATGCTGAGGGACTCGGACCTGGAGCTGCCATTGCAGTTCAACAACTTCCGCGACTGACCGGAGCTTCGCCATCTTTCCCCGTGTTGATTCCGTCTGGCTGAGGGAAACCGTCTATACCTTCACCCGCTGGCAGGTCATTGCCCTGTTGTTTCTGGGGTTCTCCGCCGGCCTGCCGTTCTTGCTGGTGTTTTCCACGCTGAACGCACGGCTGGCGGATGTGGGGGTAGAAACCGCCACCATCGGCTTCTTCAGCTGGCTGGGCATTACCTATTCCATCAAGGTCTTCTGGGCGCCGGTGGTGGATCGCCTGCGCCTGCCTGTGCTGGACCGGTTGCTGGGCAAGCGCCGCAGCTGGATCTTTCTCGCCCAGGCCGGCATTGCCTCGGGGCTGGTCCTGATGGCCACCGTAGACCCGGTGGTCGCACCGGAAATGATGGCCCTGTTCGGTTTGCTGGTGGCCTTCTCCTCCGCCACTCAGGACGTGGCGATCGATGCCTACCGTATTGAAATCGCCCCGGAGCGCCTGCAAGCGGCGCTGGCATCCACCTATATCTTCGGATACCGGCTGGCTTTGCTGGTGGCCGGCGCGGGCGCGTTGTACCTGGCGGAGTTCTGGTCCTGGACCGTTTCCTATCAGGTGATGGCGCTGCTGGTGGGCGTGGGGATGGTCACGGTCCTGATCGTCCGGGAACCGGTGGTCAACCATTTTGAGGCGGCCGCCGATATCGCCCACCGGGTCCAGGCGGAAGCCGAGCGGAGAGCCCATTTACCCCTCGGGCTGGCAAAGTTGGTGGGCTGGTTCTCGGCGGCGGTGGCGGGTCCGTTTCTCGACTTTTTCCGGCGCTATCGCGAACTGGCGCTGCTGATCCTGCTGACCGTCGCGGTCTATCGCATCTCCGATATCGCCATGGGGGTGATGGCCAATCCGTTTTACCTCAATTTCATGGGCTTCTCGAAAACCCAGGTAGCGGATGTCACCAAGGTGTTTGGCTTCTTCATGACCATTGCCGGGTCGATGGCCGGTGGTGTGATGGTGGTGCGCTACGGCGTACGGAAAATCCTGGTGTTGGGGGCGGTGCTGACAGCAGCCACCAACCTGCTGTTTGTCTGGCTTGCCCAGATGCCGCCCGATATTGTGACCCTGGCCGTGGTGGTCAGTGCGGACAACCTCAGTGGCGGAATCGCCAATGTGGCGTTGATTGCCTGGCTTTCCAGTATGACCAGCGCGTCCTTCACAGCCACGCAGTATGCGCTGTTCAGTTCCCTGATGACGCTGCCCGGCAAGTTCCTGGGGGGCTTCTCGGGTATTGTCGTCGCTGATTTCGGCTACGCGGAGTTCTTCCTGGTGGCGGGTGCCATGGGTGTGCCTGCAATCCTGTTGTCCATGTACATGATGAAAAACGGCCAGCGGCTGGATGAGCGGGCCCCGGTCAAGGAGCCTTCTGTTTCCGGGAGTGAATGATTTGTTACTGCACAATACACGGCCCTTCGACAGGCGCCCTTCGACAAGCTCAGGGCGAGCGGAGGTCCACACTCCATAACCGTTAGCCCTGAGCCTGTCGAAGGGCGCCTGTAGCCTGTAGAGGGGCCGTCAAGGGCGCCAGCGAAACCGGCTCATGGAAATCCGGCCATTCACGACTTCCACGCCTTCCTCTTCCAGCAGGGATCTTTGCCTTTCAAAGGCCTCGGAACCTTCCGGAAAGGCAATCTGACCGGTATTGCGGATCACCCGGAACCAGGGCACGGAATGCCCGGCCGGGAGCTTGCCCAGTGCCTTGCCGACAAATCGCGCCTGTCGCCCCAGACCGGCCATGTCTGCCACCTGGCCGTAGCTGGCCACATGGCCTGGTGGAATCGCCAAGACCACCTGCCAGATCCTCTGTTCCCGTGTAGGTTCCATAAGGTAACGGTCTGCCTGAACTTGAAGTTTCCAACTTTGCCCAGATGGTAATGGAAGCCAGATGTCCGGGCTAGGGCAAGGGTCCGGATCCAGGAATGGCACCGCAGAGCCAGTCAGGGTTGTTGCTGGCCATAAACTCACAGTGGGGGAAGCCCCGGGAGGCATCGATTGCCAGTATTTGTCTTTCTTTTCATCGTTATGCCCATTGCGGAAATGGCGGTGTTGATCCAGGTGGGCACGATGATTGGTGTGCTGCCGACCATCGGTCTGGTTTTGCTGACCGCGGTGATCGGCGCGGCCCTGCTCAAGCAGCAGGGGCTGGCCACACTGACCCGGGCAAATCAGCGCCTGAACAGTGGCGAGCTGCCGGCAAGGGAAGTGGCAGAGGGCCTGATTCTCGCCGTGGGTGGTGCCTTGCTACTGACACCGGGTTTTATTACGGACACCGTCGGCTTCCTCTGCCTGATCCCGGGCACACGTCATTGGTTCGTCCACCAGGCCATGAAGCGCATGGTGGTGCGGGGCCAGAGCAGCAGCTTCTTTTTCTCTTCCGGCGGCGCCGATCCGTTTGGTGGTCAGGGACCGTTTGGTCGCCGCCCGGATGGTGAAGACCCGATCGAGGGGGAATACCGCGACGAAACCGAGCGGGACCACGATCGCATCGAAAAAAAGTGAAAATTTTTTTGCCGGGGGTGTTGAAAACCATCCGGTGACCCCCATTAAGGTCACACAAGTTCGCTGCGGGCAGATAATCATCTGCAAAACAGAGGGTTAACTGCCCCGGCTTTTAACGCAACGTCATTGTCAAAGACAGTCTGACACTGGAGAAACCGAGAATGAAAATTCGTCCGCTTCACGACCGTGTTGTCGTACGCCGTAAGGAAGAAGAAGAGAAAACTGCCGGTGGTATCGTGCTGCCCGGCAATGCCAAGGAAAAGCCGTCTCAGGGCGAGGTAGTGGCTGTCGGTAACGGCCGGATTCTCGACAACGGCGAAACCCGCGCGCTGGCGGTCAAGGCAGGTGACACAGTGGTCTTCGGCCAGTACGCCGGTAACACCGTCAAGATCGACGGTGAAGAACTGCTGATCATGAGCGAGAACGAAATTTACGGAGTGCTTGAAGGCTGAGGCCTGCCGCAACCCGGATAACGCATTCAATCCGATTGTTTGCTGAACACTTCAGACGATTGGCTTAATCGAACAGGAATAGAGAACTATGGCAGCTAAAGAAGTCAAATTCGGTGACAGCGCACGCAAGCGCATGGTTGCAGGCGTCAACGTACTCGCAGACGCCGTCAAGGTAACCCTCGGCCCGAAAGGCCGTAACGTGGTTCTGGACAAGTCCTTCGGTGCTCCGACTGTGACCAAGGATGGCGTGTCCGTGGCCAAGGAAATCGAACTGAAAGACAAGTTCGAGAACATGGGCGCGCAGATGGTCAAGGAAGTTGCTTCCCAGGCCAACGATACCGCCGGTGACGGTACTACCACCGCGACCGTACTGGCCCAGGCCATTGTTAACGAGGGCATCAAGGCCGTTACTGCCGGCATGAACCCGATGGACCTCAAGCGCGGTATCGACAAGGCGACTACCGAAGCCGTCAAGGCCATCCGTGAAATGGCCAAGCCCTGCGATACCAGCCACAACATCTCCCAGGTTGGTACCATCTCTGCCAACGGTGACGAGACCATCGGCAAGATCATCGCTGACGCCATGGAAAAAGTGGGTCAGGAAGGTGTTATCACCGTTGAGGAAGGCCGTGGCCTGGAAGACGAGCTGGACGTGGTTGAAGGTATGCAGTTCGACCGCGGCTTCCTGAGCCCGTACTTCATCAACAACCAGGACAACATGTCTGCCGAGCTGGAAGACCCCTACATCCTGCTGGTCGACAAGAAGATCTCCAACATCCGCGAACTGCTGCCGGTGCTGGAAGCCGTCGCCAAGGCTGGCAAGCCGCTGCAGATCATCGCCGAGGACATCGAAGGCGAAGCGCTGGCGACCCTGGTTGTCAACAACATGCGTGGCATCGTGAAGGTCAACGCCGTGAAGGCGCCTGGCTTCGGTGACCGTCGCAAGGAAATGCTGCAGGATATCGCTATCCTGACCGGTGGTACCGTGATCTCCGAAGAAGTGGGCCTGACCCTGGAGAACACCACCCTGGATGACCTGGGCACCGCAAAGCGTGTCAACGTCACCAAGGAAAACACCACCATCATCGGTGGCGCCGGCGCCGAGGCTGACATCAACGCCCGCGTTGAGCAGATCCGCAAGCAGATCGAGGACAGCTCTTCCGACTACGACAAGGAAAAGCTGCAGGAGCGTGTTGCCAAGCTGGCTGGTGGTGTTGCCGTCATCAAGGTAGGCGCCGGTTCTGAAGTGGAAATGAAGGAGAAGAAAGCCCGCGTTGAAGACGCGCTGCACTCTACCCGCGCTGCCGTTGAAGAAGGCATCGTACCGGGGGGTGGCGTTACCCTGATCCGCGCTATCGCTGCGCTGGACAAGGTTGATGCCATCAACGAAGAGCAGAAGGCTGGCGTTAACATCCTGCGCCGTGCCATGGAAGCGCCGCTGCGCCAGATCGTGTTCAACGCCGGTGGTGAGTCCTCCGTAGTCGTGGCCAAGGTTCGCGACGGCGAAGGCGCCTTTGGGTACAACGCTGCTACTGAAGAGTACGGCGACATGCTCGAGATGGGCATCCTGGACCCGGCCAAGGTGACCCGCTCGGCGCTGCAGGCCGCTGCTTCCGTAGCGTCCCTCATCATCACCACCGAAGCGATGGTTGCTGATGAGCCGCAGGAAGAAGGCGCCGGCGGCGGTATGCCGGATATGGGCGGCATGGGTGGCATGGGCGGCATGATGTAGTGCGACGAGAGTCGCGCAGGTAGCTAGCCTGGCGGAACTACTCCCTAGTACCCACCGCATGGTTCGGTGGGTACGCCCAACCTCCGCAGAAAATAGCAATTGAAAAACCCGTTATCCGGGTCTCTCTTGATCCGGGTAACGGTCGTCTTCATTGAAGACGTCGTTAACGGTATTGGTGAGGCCAATATCACCTTCCAAAAGAAGGCGGATATTCAGAGCTGCTGCTGTCTACCCGACAGTCGCTAGTCTCGGGGTAATCGCGTTATCAATAGCTATGCTGGCACCTGCCGGCGTAAGCCATTTCTGTCATTGTTTCACCTACTCCATATCTGGAGTCGGCAGCGAGACCTGTTGTTCAGCCAACAGTAGCCTAGGGATAGTGCATCACTGGTAACGGTGTTGTGCGAAGCTTCCTGACAATGTAGCCCCCGAAAGGGTGAGATCGGCCCGTGAGGGCAGTCTCAGAACCTGCAAGCAACATGCGGGTGAGGCGCTAGGCTGGTCGGTATGGTCAACGTAAGTGAACTGCTGATAAACACCGTCAACCGCAAAGAGCCAAAGTTGCTGTCAGGCTTTGACCAAAAAGGTGCGTGGCTGGATACCTCTTTTACATCTGGGGGTACGCTGACACACAGCCACCGGTGGATAGGCAGGACCTAACCCGTCCGTGTGATAGATCTGGAACTCGGTAAGCCCGTATTCCCGCCGCAAGGCAGGCCAACCGTAAGGGAAGCTGTTGGGGATGCGTGGTAGAGGAGGTCAGAAAAAGCGAATGTCCGGCTGTAATCGCTGGAATAGGGGTTCGAGATTTGCCCTAGCCGGAAACGGTGCTGACTTCTGACTGGTCTTTGATCGCGTTAAGGCTTGTAAAGCCAACAAGAGAGGTCTGATCCCCAAGGGCTCAGACCAAACAATGAATCCCTCGTGGGGTGTTTACTAACCCCGCGAGGGGCGAGTGCGCACTGCCGTCCGAGGGTTAACTCTGGAGGACAGCAAGATGTGTACTTCAACAGAAGTATCTGCGTGCTCCCACCTTGCCAATGGATGGCATTCGATTGACTGGGAAACCTGTCATCGAAGGGTGCGTGGGCTACAGGTACGAATCGCGAAGGCGGCTAAGAATCAGCAATGGCGCAGGGTTTCCTCCCTGCAACGGATGCTGGTTCGCTCCTTCTCAGCAAAAGCAATCGCTGTGAAGCGAGTTACAGAAAACCGGGGCAGGAAAACCCCGGGTGTCGATGGCCAAACTTGGAGCACTCCCAGCTGTAAGTGGGAAGCGATTGGTCTGTTGGAGCGTCGAGGCTATAAGCCGCGGCCGCTCAAACGAGTCTATATTCCGAAGTCGAATGGCAAACGCCGGCCGCTAGGAATACCAACGATGCTGGATCGTGCTATGCAGGCTCTATACCTGTTGGCATTGGAACCGGTGTCGGAGACTACGGCTGACCGCAACTCCTATGGGTTTCGTCCTCATCGTT
>NZ_JAWLGY010000042.1:0-13821 GCF_041690615.1 Marinobacter sp. | reverse complement strand
GGGGACTTGCACCCCCAAGTCATCCGGCCAGCACCACCTGGACCGGAACAGCGCCGTCAAGGCGCTACGCGCCATGCCTGGCGCACTACAAAAAAGCCGGTAACAGGGTTCCCTGTTACCGGCTTTCGGTTCCGTTATCGGCCAGGCCAGGCCCTTATATCATCCCAGCCACTTGCGGGCATTACGGAACATGCGTAACCAGGGGCCATCCCCACCCCAGCCGTCCGGATGCCAGGAGAACTGTGCTGTACGGAACACGCGCTCCGGATGCGGCATCATGATGGTGACCCTTCCATCCTGGCTGGCAAGGCCCGTGATCCCCCCCTCTGAGCCATTGGGATTATAGGGATACCGCGTCGTTGCCTGGCCGTGATGATCCACGTATCTCAGAGCCACCTGACCGGACTGGTCAAAGGCCTCAAAACCGCTGGCGCCAAACTCCGCACGTCCCTCACCATGGGCCACGGCGATAGGCATCCGTGAGCCCGCCATGCCATCCAGGAATGCGGATTTTGACGCCTGCACCTCAACCATTACCAGGCGCGCCTCAAACTGCTCGGACTGGTTACGGACAAACCGGGGCCAGCCTGCGGTACCCGGAATCAGCTCATGGAGATTGGACAGCATCTGGCAACCGTTACAGACCCCCAGTACCAACGTGTCTTCACGCTCGAAGAACCCTGCAAATTGGTCCCTGACCCGGGCATTGAACAGAATGGACTTGGCCCAGCCCTCACCTGCACCGAGCACGTCGCCATAGGAGAAACCGCCACAGGCAACCAGTGAGCGGAAGCCATCCAGTGTGACCCTGCCAGAGAGGAGGTCACTCATGTGAACATCCACCGCGTCAAATCCGGCGCGATCAAAGGCTGCGGCCATCTCGGTCTGGCCGTTTACGCCCTGTTCACGCAGTACAGCCACCTTCGGGCGGGCTCCACTGGCAATAAACGGTGCCGCCACGTCTTCCGACGGATCGAAGCTCAGCTGTGCACCAAGTCCGGGATCATCGCTGGCCAGCAGGTTGTCGAACTCTTCCTGCGCACAATTGGCATTGTCACGCAGGCTCTGGATGCGGTAGCTGGTTTCTGACCAGAGACGCTGCAGGTCTGCCCTGGCCTCGTCGATAACCGGCTCTCCTTCAAAGGAAAAGCGGACCCGGTCCTCGGCATTCAGGGTGCCAACCACGGAGGTGTGCTCACCCAGCCCGGCGCCAGAGAATTGCTGCAGAACGAACGGTGTGTCGTCCCGACGTACCTGGATAACCGCGCCCAGTTCTTCGTTGAACAGTTCACGGGCGAACTGGCCGGGCTCTTCGGCCAGGCCATCCAGGCGGATATCGACGCCGGTGCGTCCCGCAAAGGCCATTTCTGCCAGGGTCACGAACATGCCTCCATCGGAGCGGTCGTGATAGGCAAGCAGCTTGCCATCCTGGTTGAGGCCCTGAATCACTGCGAAAAACGCCTTGATATCTTCCGGATCATCCAGGTCTGGTGCTACCGCTCCCATTTGCCCGAACACCTGTGCCAGGGCAGAGCCGCCCAGACGGTTCTGACCGGCCGCAAGGTCCACCAGGATCAGGTCGGTTTCGCCCTGATCCGTCTTCAGTTGCGGTGTCATTGTACGGGTGACGTCAGTCACCGGCGCGAAACCGCTGATGATCAGGGACAGCGGTGCAGTCACGCTCTTCTGCTCCTCGCCCTCTTCCCAGACGGTCTTCATGGACATGGAGTCCTTGCCCACCGGAATCGCGATACCAAGTGCCGGGCACAGCTCCATGCCTACTGCACGAACGGTTTCGTAGAGATTTTCGTCCTCACCCGGATGACCGGCTGCGGCCATCCAGTTAGCCGACAGGCGAATGTCGGAGAGCTGTGCAATCGGCGCCGCCGCGAGGTTGGTGATTGCCTCACCCACCGCCATGCGACCGGATGCCGGCGAGTCGATACAGGCCACGGGTGTGCGTTCGCCCATGGCCATGGCCTCACCGGTAAGCACATCGTAGCTCGCAGCTGTGACCGCCACGTCAGCCACCGGCACCTGCCAGGGCCCGACCATCTGGTCGCGGGCTACCAGGCCAGTAATGGTGCGGTCACCGATGGTGATCAGGAAGCTCTTGCTGCCCACCGACGGAAGGCGCAACACCCGGCGCACGGCTTCGTTCAGGTCAATCTTCGTGGAATCGAAGATTGACTTGGTGAAGGACGTGCGGTTGATAGACCGGTGCATCCGGGGCGGCTTGCCGAAGAGCACCTCCATAGGCAGGTCGACGGGCGAATCGCCATAATAGGCGTCTGTCAGGGACAGATGATGGGTTTCCGTGGCCTCGCCAATAACCGCGTAGGGGCAACGCTCACGGCGACAGATGGCGTCGAAGCGTTCCATATTCTCTTCGGCGACCGCCAGTACGTAACGCTCCTGGGACTCGTTACACCAGATTTCCAGTGGCGACATACCCGGTTCATCGCTGGGGATATCCCGCAGTTCGAACTTGCCACCGCGGCCGCCGTCCTTGACCAGCTCCGGCATGGCGTTGGACAGACCACCAGCGCCCACATCATGGATAAACGCTATTGGGTTCTGGCCGCCCTGCTGCCAGCAACGGTCAATCACTTCCTGGCAACGGCGCTCCATTTCCGGGTTGCCTCTCTGCACGGAGGCAAAATCAAGGTTCTCGTTGCTGGTACCGGAGTCCATGGATGAGGCGGCACCACCACCAAGGCCAATCAGCATGGAGGGCCCACCCAATACGATCAGCCGGGCGCCCACGGGGATCTCGCCTTTCTCGACGTGGTCCTCGCGGATATTTCCAAGACCACCGGCAATCATTATGGGCTTGTGGTATCCACGCACTTCTTCACCGGCCGCCCCGGCCACACGCTGTTCGAAGGTGCGGAAATAACCGGCCAGGTTAGGCCGGCCGAATTCGTTATTGAAGGAGGCGCCACCCACCGGGGCATCGATCATGATATCCAGTGGCGATGCGATCCGCTCAGGACGGCCGTAGCCAGCCTCCCAGGGCTGCAGGTCGCCGGGAATCTCGAGGTTGGAGACGGTAAACCCGGTCAGGCCGGCCTTGGGCTTGGACCCGCGACCGGTGGCACCCTCGTCGCGAATCTCACCGCCGGCGCCAGTAGCGGAACCGGCAAACGGGGAAATAGCCGTGGGATGGTTATGGGTCTCGACCTTCATCAGAATGTGGATGGGCTCATTCACATACTGATAACGGGCCGTTTCCGGGTCTGGATAGAAACGCCCGCCGACCGTCCCACGGATAACCGAGGCATTGTCCCGGTAGGCAGACAGTACGCCTTCACTGCTCATCTCATGGGTATTCCGGATCATGGCGAACAGAGATTTCTGCTGCCCTTCACCATCGATATCCCAGGAGGCATTGAAGATCTTGTGCCGGCAATGTTCCGAGTTGGCCTGGGCGAACATCATCAGTTCTACATCGGTGGGGTCCCGGTCCAGATTACTGAAGGATTCCACCAGGTAATCAATCTCATCCTCAGCCAGGGCCAGCCCCAGGCGCTGGTTGGCCTCCGCGAGCGCTGGACGCCCCCCGGACAGCACCGGTATGCGCTCCAGCGGACGAGGCTCTTCACGATGGAACAGGAGTTCAGCGCCACCCATTTCGTGGAATACGGTTTCCGTCATGCGGTCATGGAGCAGCGCGGCAATGGCCTGCCGGGCTTCCCGGCAGAGTTTCTTGTCAGCGGTCACATAGTAGGCGATGCCCCGCTCAATACGCCGCACCTGGCGCAGGCCGCAGTTACGGGCGATATCCGTCGCCTTGCTGGACCAGGGTGACACGGTGCCTGGCCGGGGTACGACGAGAAACAGGACCCCTTCCGGATCGCGGCGATCAGCGCTGGGGCCGTAGGTCAGCAGCCGGTCAAGCACGGCCTGGTCGGCATCGCCCAGCTCAGCCTCGGCGTCCACGAAATGCATGAATTCCGCATAGATGGCACGCACACCGCCTACGGTATCTGCCAGTTGACCAAACAGTTTTTCAGAGCGGAAAGGGGAAAGAGCGGGAGCGCCGCGGAGTTCCAGCATGGGTTATAACCTGTATCGCGCGAACTTGGGAAACCGGTACATACCGCCCGGCACCGCATGGCGGGCATGCGCGGGCGTCGGGGCACCGTTTATGAACGGGCGCAATAATACTGGAAACTGCAGCGGGGATACAGCAGCGGACAACAAATGTACAATATACCCATGTGCACGCAATCTTCCCCGTGGCCGATTGACCTTTTTCATCGCTCTGGGGGATTATGCAGCATCCCGTTCCGGAGGCCATGAATTTGGGTTGCTCCCGAAATCTCAGACCATATCTGCTCCCTCTGCGCGGCATTCTCGTTGCTTTGCTGGGGGTCCTGATGGCCAGTGGCTGTACGCGCCCTGACACCCTCGCCACCGTGCAGGCCGAAGGGGTGCTGCACGTCATCACCCGTAACGCGCCCTCCATTTATTACGAGGATCGGGAAGGTCCCACCGGTTTCGACCACGAACTGGCCCGGCGGCTTGCGGATCATCTCGGGGTCGAACTGCGGGTCCGGCTGGCCGGAAGTAACAGTGAGATTCTCAGGGTACTGGATGAGGGTTATGCCCATATCGGTTTCACCGGACTGTCAGCAGACCGGGACTGGGGTGACCGTTTCCGCTCGCTGGCCAACGGGCTGACCTCCGAGTCGGTAATAATCTATCACCGCGGTCTGGACCACCCCGACAGCGTGGAGGATCTGCTGGAGCAGCAGGTGGTTGTTCACGTCGCGGCGGAAACCAACCACCTGCCCCATCTGCAGAAGTTGCGATCAGCACACCCTGCCCTTGACTACCAGGTCCATGAAGGACTCGATGCCGCCGGCATGCTTGAACGCGTGGAGGCAGGTGAGTTTCCGGCGGCGGTAGTTGACGCCAACGAACTGGCCCTTAACCATGTATTCTATCCGAACGTCAAACGGGCGTTCAGTGTCAGCGACCAGGAAGCCATTGCCTGGCTGTTCCCCACCACCAATGATGGCACGCTGTATCAGGAGGCACGCCAGTTTCTGGAGACCATCGAAAAAGATGGTACCTTGGCCCACCTGAGGGAGCGCTTCTACGGGCACCTGGATCAGCTGGGCTATGTCGGCGCACTGACCTTTGAGGAACACATCCAGGAGCGCCTGCCGCAATACCTGGACGTCTTCCGGGACTACGGGCAGGAAACCGGCCTGGACTGGCGCCTGCTGGCGGCCATCGGTTACCAGGAATCCAACTGGCGCCGTGACGCAGTGTCTCCCACCGGGGTTCGTGGCCTGATGATGCTGACCCGAACTACGGCAGAGCATATAGGCATCGACAACCGCCTGAACCCCCGCCAGAGCATTGAGGGCGGCGCCCGTTACTTCCGCCAGGTCCACCGGATGATTCCGGAACATGTGCAGGAACCGGACCGCACCTGGTTTGCACTGGCTTCCTACAACGTTGGCTTCGGCCACCTGGAAGACGCCCGGCGCCTGACGGAATCCGCCGGTCGCAACCCGGACCGTTGGCTGGATGTGAAAGAATTCCTGCCACTGTTGTCCCAGAAAGAATGGTACTCCAAGACCCGCCATGGCTACGCCCGAGGCCATGAGCCGGTTATCTACGTGCAGAACATCCGCCGCTATTTCGATGTGCTGGCACGGCGCTATGACCTGCAGTCCGAGCCGGACGCCCCCATGGTCGCGGAGTCCGGTGCCGGTGAACTGTCACCGCCGACCTCCCGGGAAACGCGTAAGGCCAAGCCCGAAGAACAGGAAACCTCCCTCGTTCTGCCCCGGGAGATGGGCCTTACTCCTCCGACGCTCTGACAGCCTCCAGCGCCTGTTCCACCTGGTCCCCGGAAAAACCACGGCGAGCCAGGAAGCCTCCCTGTCGCTGACGCTCAGTCCAGTCACCGGACACATCGGTCAGGCCGAAGCGCCTCTCTCTTACCTCTATGGCCCTGGTGACCCACCGGGATTCCGGTATTGCCGTCATTGCATCCGGGGTACGGTAAATACCCCTTTGCTGTAGATCGGCGAGTATTTTCAGGGGGCCATAGCCAGCGTCGATACGCTGACGCATAAAAACCTCTGCAAAGCGATCGTCGCTCAGCCAGCCTTTCTCCTCGAAGTCGTCCAGAACCTGCTCAATGACCCGGTCCTGTACTCGTCGCTGGCGAAGTTTCATGGCCAGTTCGAAGCGACTGTGCTCGCGACGGGCCAGCAAGCGCAGCGCGATTTCGGGCGCCTGCTCGTCAGGGCTCCGTTTTTTGTCCAGGTTTGCCATACAGGCCCTTTCCGCCAGCGGTTTCCAGAGGATAGACTATGCCACCTGCCCGGGCCACGAAGCATCCCGACATGCTTCAAAGCCCGTTATCCGGGTAGCTTCATACACCCGTTTGCACCTGCGGGCGACACGCCCGGTGAACCGATTCCTCAAGGATACCGACATGGCCGCATTTATCCAGAGACTCTTCCAGAAGCGCTTCAGTGCCGCGACCAGTCAGACCAGCCCCAGAAAAGGTCGGGGCGATACCGCACCGGAACAGGAGAACCCGTCAGGCAAGGAAACCCGGGATGCGGCCCAGAACACCATTGATCATCAACGTGCCCTGCTTGCCCAGCCGGAATGCAGCCAGCGCACGCTGGCCGAACTCGCCATTGACGGACTGGCGGCAGACATTCGCCTCGAGGCAGCCAGGGGCCTGACGGACCGGGATCAGTTGCAACAGGTGCAGAAGCTGGCAAGGGGCAGTGACAAGGGCGTGTACCAGTTGGTACGCCATACGTTGCAGGAGCAGCGTCGTCAGGAGGATAAAGCGCAGGCCACCAGGGACGCCCTGGCAACTCTGTTACGACAGGCAAGTGAGCTCGCATTGACCCGGGATACGAACCTGTATGAAGCCCGTCTGCAAAAGCTGGAACAGCAGTGGCAGGCCCTGGAAGCGGAATCAGACAACGATACCCGCACACAGGTACTGAGTGCCCTGCACCAGTGCCGGCAGCGAGTCCGGGAACAGGAGCTGCAGCGCCAGGCAGAAAAGGAGCAACAAGCGCAACAGGTTCAAAGGAAGGAAACCCTCGAACTGCTGCAGGAGACCCTGGCAGAACTGGGCGGTGAGGCGCCGGCCCAAAGTGCCCTGCCTGCCCTGGACGCTCTCCAACGCACCCAGGAAAACCGCTGGCTGGAGGCCACCCGTGACACAGAAGTGGCGCACCAGGAGCAGAAACTGTTCGAACAACGCATGCAGGCCCTGCGAGAGGCCATTGCGGCCCTGCGGCGCCTGGCTAATCTCCAGGACGAAATCGACCAGACCCTGAACTCCGGAACCGGGGATGCCGAAGCCGCCAGGCACCTGCTTGAGCAGTTGAACTGGCCCCGGGGCCTGGCCCAGCCCGAAGTGGTACAGGGGCTGGCCAGGGCCGCCAGAGACCGGGCACCGGAACAGAAGCCGGCTGAAGACCCGGATATTCTGCGCCAGAAAACCGCACAACTGGACCAGGCGCTGGACCGCCTTGAGCAAGCACTGGATGCCCGCCAGTTGAAGGAATCCCGGCATTTTCTGAAGCAGGCCCAGAGCGTTCAGCGGCAAATACCCGGGCGTGACGGCAACCGCTATAGGGCGCGAATGCAACGCCTTGCCGGACAGGTCCGGGAGCTTGGCGACTGGCACGGCTTTGCCACGAAACCCAAACAGACTGCCCTGTGTGAACAAATGGAATACCTGGCTGAACAGCCCATGGAGCCGGAGGCGAAGGCGGACCGCATCCAGGAACTCCAACAGGAGTGGCGGGAGCTTGGGGGCTCTTCCGATCGGGAACTGTGGCAACGTTTCCGCACTGCCTCTGACAAGGCGTTTGAACCCTGCCGCGCCTACTTCGAGGCCCGTTCGGATCTTAAAAAGGTCCACCTGCGGAAACGCCAGAGCCTGTGCGATGAGCTGCAACGGTATCTCGAGACGGTGGATTGGACGCAAGTGGACTGGAAAGCCGCCGAGCAGATCGAGAAAACCGCCCGTCAGGAGTGGCGGGAAGCCTGGCCGGTGGAATTCCGGGACAATCGCCCGGTACAGAAAACCTTTGACCAGCTGATGACAGCATTATCCAGCCGCCTGGACGAGGAACGCAGCCGAAACGAGGCCCGCAAACAGGCCATAGTGGACCGGGCCCGGGAACTGGTTGAACACACCCCGCTGCCGGATGCGATGAACGAAGCCAAGGAGCTGCAAAAGCAGTGGCAAGCCATCGGAATCACCCGCCACCGGGAAGATCGCAAGCTCTGGAAAGCGTTCCGCGGAGCCTGCGATGCAATCTTCGCCAGGCGTGATGAGCACCGACAACAGCAGGTCCGGGCTTCCGGCGAAGCCGACGAGGCGGCTGACATGGTAGTGTCGAGGGCACGTACCTGGCTCGATGACCATGACGCAGAGCCCGATGCAGCCGACCAGCTCCTCGCCGAACTGAAAGAGGCCGGTAACGGCCCGGTCTCCGGTCAGATGCAGCAGTCGCTGCGCAAGATAGCCGGTGAACTGGAAGAGCGCCGGCAGCAGATGCGTCACCAGGCCAGCGTCCGTCACTGGCAGCGATGGGTTGACCTGCACCAGAGAGGAGAGCTGGGGCCGGTTCAGTTGCCGGACCACTGGCAGGCACTTGCGGCGCGGGCGCAGCTGGATGACCCGCAGGAACTGGTGGTGCTGGCCGAGATCCTCGGCGGACACCCGGCTCCGGAAACGGACCAGCCCCTGCGCATGGAGCTCCAGGTAAGGCGGCTCAAACAGGGCCTGGAAGGTGATCAGGGCACTCCGGCATTATCCCCTGAAGCGCTGGTAGCCCGCTGGTGCCTGGTACTGCCGCCGGAGGACCTGACACCTGAACTGAGTGAGCGACTGCAGCGGGCACTGGAACTTGCCTGAAGACTGCCGGTCAACTTATGGAGAGATTGTCATTACACGACCAACAGCCACTGTGGTAACGGAGGGAGCGGTTGCCTACAATGAATGACAAAGGGACACCACACCGACTGCTGCCTGTACAGGGTTTACGGGAAACCGGACCCGGTCGGCAGACAGGCAGGTGTCTGACGCCGATACTGACTATCGGCGCGTGACCCAGGCTTTAGCAGGTAACCCAAGATATGAAGACAAGAAACATGCCGGTAGCATTCCGGGCCAGGAGTATCGCTTTCGGGCTTCTGGTTTCCCTCCCCCTGGCCGGGATCGGCACTTCCGTTTCGGCAAATGTTGACCAGAACGCCTATGAGTCAGTGGCACCTACCATTGAGCAGGCCCGGGCCAACATCCTGATTTCCCGCCAGCTCCAGTTCACCCATTTCCGGGATCAGGCCATCAATGATGATCTTGCTAACGAGGTTTTCGACGACTACCTCGACTATCTGGATGGTCAGCGCGTCTATCTCACCCAGGAGGACATCCGAGACTTCCAGCCCCTCAGGCAGGAAATGGCCTCTGCACTGAGAACCGGTCAGCTGCAACCAGGCTTCGAAATCTATAACCGTGTCCAGAACCGAATCATGGAGCGCATGGACTATGCCCTGGGCCTGCTCGAAGACGGTCTCGGCCAGTTTGATTTCGAGAGCGACGACGAAATACTGCTGGACCGCTCCGAGGCTGACTGGGAGCCGGACCAGGCCGCACTGGACAGGTTGTGGAACAAGCGTATCCGGAATGCGGTTCTCGGCCAGCGCCTGAATGGCACTGACGATGACGAGATCATTGAGGTGCTCACCCGGCGTTATGAAAGCCAGCGCAAGCGGGTTTCCCAGATGCGCAGCGAAGATGCCTTCCAGGCCTACATGAACGCCTTCACCGGCACCTGGGACCCACATACCAATTACTTTTCTCCGCGCAACTCGGAAAACTTCAACATCAATATGAGCCTGTCCCTTGAGGGCATAGGCGCAGTGCTCCAGTCCGACAACGAGTACACCAAGGTCGTCCGACTGGTACCGGGTGGCCCGGCATCGCGTCAGGGCCAGCTCGGCCCGGCTGACCGGATTGTCTCGGTAAAACAGGAAGATGAAGAGGAGCCGACCAATGTGATTGGCTGGCGCCTCGATGAGGTGGTGGACCTGATTCGCGGCCCCCGGGGCTCGGTCGTCACCCTCGAAGTGGTGCCCGCTAACGCCAGTGACGAAACCGTAACCCGCTCCATCGACATCAAGCGAGACAAGGTCAAGCTTGAAGAGCAAAGCGCCCGCAGCGAAGTTATCGAACTGGACCGCAACGGCCAGACCTACAGGATCGGGGTTATTGATATCCCGACCTTCTATGCGGACTTCCAGGCCATGCAGCAGGGTGACCCCGATTACAAGAGCACCACCCGGGACGTGCGCAAGCTGCTGGAGAAACTCCGTGAGGAGCAGAATGTCGACGGGCTGGTGGTGGACCTTCGCAATAACGGCGGGGGCGCTCTCCATGAGGCCAATGACCTGGTCGGCCTGTTTATTGACCAGGGGCCGACAGTGCAGATCCGTAGTCCCGACAACCAGGTTCAAGTGCTGTCCGATGAGGATCCCGGCATCGCCTGGGATGGCCCGATGGTGGTTCTGGTAAACCGCATGAGTGCGTCGGCCTCCGAGATCTTCGCCGGGGCCATCCAGGACTATGGCCGCGGCCTGGTGGTGGGCTCCCAGACGTTCGGCAAGGGTACCGTACAGGCGGTGCGGTCACTGAATCACGGCCAGCTCAAGATCACCCAGTCCAAGTTCTACCGGGTATCCGGTGGCTCAACCCAGCACCGTGGTGTGATTCCCGATATCGAGATCCCGTCACGGGTGGATAACACGCGAATCGGCGAGGATGCCCTTGAACGCGCTCTGCCGTGGGACCAGATCGACGCGGTGCCCCACGCCCGCTACTTCGACTTCAGCGGAATGATCGATGAGCTGCGGGACCGCCATGCAGAACGATTTGACGAAAGCCCGGAGTTCCGACTCCTGCAACAGGAAATTGACTTCCTCACGGAGCAGCGCAAAACCACCATGGTCAGCCTGAACGAGGACGAGCGCCGAAACTACCAGCAGCAGCTGGAGCATCGGCAGCTGACCATCGCCAACGCCCGCCGGGAACTCAGGGGTGAGGAACCGTTTGAAAGCTTCGAAGCCATGGAAGACCATGAGGAACAGCAGGCGGCAGAGGCCCACGGAAACGAGGACGACGAGCTGGACTTTATTGTCCGGGAAGGTGGCCACATCATGGCGGACATGCTGGAACTGGATCGCCGCATGGCGACCATCCTTCCCGCAGGCACGGTCACCGCAAAGGCTGAATAGACCGCCTGTAGTCTGGCGAACCAGAAAGGCCGGCTGCCCGAAAGCAGCCGGCCTTTTACATCCGGTAAACAGCTGGCCGCAACGCCGGTCAGTCGAAAAGCTTGTGCATCCCCGTAACCTCCGGCGTATGGACAACTCCGCGCTCGGTGACAATCAGGTCAATCAGGTTGGCCGGGGTAACATCGAATACCGGATTGAACACATCCACGCCTTCCGGAGCGACGGAGATACCCCCGACCTGACGCACCTCCCGGCCATCCCTTTCCTCAATGGGAATATCCCGGCCACTCTCCAGGGACATGTCCACGGTACTGGCCGGCGCCACTACCATGAACTTCACCTTGTGGTGGCGGGCCAGCACGGCCAGGCCATAGGTGCCGATCTTGTTGGCGACGTCACCATTGGCGGTGATCCGGTCGGCCCCCACAATAACCCATTTCACATCCCCCCGGGCCAGGATGGCGGCTGCCGCACCATCGGCATTGAGGGTAACGGGGATTCCGTCCCTCGCCAGTTCCCAGGTGGTGAGCCTTGCGCCCTGCAGCCAGGGGCGGGTTTCATCCGCATAGACCCTTTTCAGTAGCTTTTGTTCGTGCAGGCGCCGTACCACACCCAGGGCGGTTCCATAGCCTCCGGTGGCCAGTGCACCGGTATTGCAGTGGGTCAGGATGGCGCAGGGCCGGCTCAGCTCCATGGCCTCCAGAGCCAGGTCCGCCATGGCCATATTGGCAGCCAGGTCTTCCTGATGAATGGCTACGGCTTCCTCAGCAAGGCGTGCGACGGCGTCTTCCCGGGAGTGGCACTGCCTCAGCACACCGGTCATTCGCTGCAGCGCCCAGAACAGGTTAACAGCGGTTGGCCGGGACTCGGCCAATGCCTCGACGGAAACCTCCACTTCCCGCAACCAGTCTTGGTCATCCGCGCCCCGTGCTGCCAGGGCGACCCCGTATGCGGCGCTGATGCCGATGGCGGGCGCACCCCGCACAACCATGTCCCGGATGGCCTGGGCAACCCCGGCGGCACCTTCGATGGTGAGCCAGTGCTCCTCTTGCGGTAGTCGACGCTGATCCAGTAGTTGAACCGCATGGCCCAGCCAGCGAATTGCGACGGTGTCAGGGGTGGCTGTCTGGGTAGCGGGATCGGGGTTGCCTCGGGTCATCTATTCACCTCTTCTGGAAAACGTAACAGGCTGGCTGCTGTCTGACTCGACCGTTATACTCTGCCCTTCCAGACAAACCAAGCCGGAGTTGCAGGCCTGCCCATGACAGCAGACACCATTATCGCCGCTGACGTACGAATCAACGCCCGCTGGCTGATTCCGGTCGAGCCCCTGGGTGAAGTACTCGAGAACCAGGCGGTACTGCTGCTGGGAGATCGCATCGAGGCCATTGTTTCACAACAGCAAGCCGACCAGGCCTACCGGGCGCGGGAAGTGATCGACCTGCCCAGCCATGTCGTCCTGCCCGGGCTGATCAATATGCACGGCCATGCGGCCATGACGCTATTCCGCGGACTTGCCGACGACCTGCCCCTGATGACCTGGCTTAATGACCACATCTGGCCGGCAGAGGGGCGTTTCGTCAGCGAGCGTTTTATTGCCGACGGCACTCAGCTGGCCATGGCCGAAATGCTCCGCACCGGCACCACCTGCTTCTCCGACATGTACTTTTTCCCGGAGATTGCCGCACAGGTGGCCAGGGACGCTGGCATGCGCGCGCAAATCTGTTTTCCACTGATGGAGATGCCCACGCCCTGGGGTAGCGGACCCGACGAATACCTCGCCAAGGGCAAGGCTCTGTTGAACGAGTGGCAGCACGACCCATGGGTGCGCATGGCCATTGGCCCCCACGCCCCCTATACCGTCGCGGACAGCACCCTTGAACAGGCCGTTGCGCTGCAACAGTCTTCCGGCGCGGCACTCCAGATTCACCTCCATGAGACTGCGTTTGAGGTCGAAGAGGCCCTGCGCGAGACCGGTCAGCGCCCCCTGGCGCGGCTGCAGACCCTTGGTGCGCTGAATGCCAACAGCCAGTGTGTGCACATGACTGCCCTGAACGACGATGACCTGGCCATGGTTACCGGTAGTGGCACCCATATCGTCCATTGCCCAGAGTCCAACCTCAAGCTGGCCAGTGGCTTCTGCCCGGTTCACGCCCTTCAGAAAGGCGGCACAAACGTGACCATCGGCACTGATGGCGCCGCCAGCAACAATGACCTGGACCTGTTCGGTGAGCTGTCCACGGCCGCCATGCTGGCCAAGGCAGTGTCCGGCGATGCCGCCGCGCTGACGGCCCACGAGGCACTGGCGATGGCGACGATCAACGGTGCAAGGGCCCTGGGGCGCGACCAGGAGCTCGGCTCCCTGAAAGCCGGCAAGCAGGCCGACCTGATCGCAGTCGATCTGGGCGACCCGTTCCTGCAACCAGTCTATGACCCGGCCTCTCACCTGGTTTACAGCAACCATGGCCGTCAGGTAAGCCACAGCTGGATTGCCGGCGTACCACAGGTACAGGATGG
>NZ_JAWLGY010000041.1:0-15898 GCF_041690615.1 Marinobacter sp. | reverse complement strand
CCCAGTCGCTTCGCGGCCGCGGTCTTGTTCCATCGTGTCGCCTCAAGGGCCTTCTCAATGGCCTGGCGTTCAATGGTTTCCAGATATTGCTCAAGGTCCATCTCGCCATCAGGTAATGATGGCAGCGCCTGGCCATGGTCAGCGCCATGGTTTTCTGGGGTTAGCCTCTCCCGGGGAAGGTCCACTGGTGATGTGCCAATGTGCAGGTCCTCCGTATCGATGACTTCTGAATCGCAAAGGGTAAACGCCCGTTCCAGGATATTCTCCAGCTCCCGCACGTTGCCGGGAAAGGCGTAATCCTTCAGGTAATTCAGTGCGCCCTGACTGAGCCGCGCAGGGGGGCACTCGTACTCTCGGGCAATGCGCTCGAGGATATGGTTGGCCAGTAGCGGGATATCATCAGGGCGCTCCCGCAGTGGTGGCACGGCCAGTTCAATCACATTAATGCGATAGAACAGGTCCTGGCGGAAGCTGCCATCCTTGACCAGTTCGGGCAGGTTCTTGTGGGTGGCGCTCAGGATACGGATGTCTACTGGCACTTCCCGGGACTCACCCACCGGGCGAACGGCTTTTTCCTGGATTGCCCGCAACAGTTTCACCTGCATGGCCAGTGGCAGGTCGGCCACTTCGTCCAGAAAGAGGGTGCCGCCATCGGCGCTGCGAAACAGGCCGTCCTTGCTCTCGTTGGCGCCGGTGAAGCTGCCCTTGCGATGACCGAAGAACTCGCTTTCCATCAACTCGGATGGAATGGCACCACA
Source organism: Marinobacter sp. (assembly GCF_041690615.1). Lineage (GTDB taxonomy): Bacteria > Pseudomonadota > Gammaproteobacteria > Pseudomonadales > Oleiphilaceae > Marinobacter. The sequence continues at coordinate 15,140 of NZ_JAWLGY010000041.1, read as the reverse complement.
GTTGACCGCCACAAAAGGTGCGTCGCTGCGGGGACCCTGCATGTGGATCATCCGGGCCACCAGCTCCTTGCCACTGCCAGATTCGCCACTGATGAATACGGGTGCCTGGCTGCGGGCCAGCTTGCGGGTCTGCCCGCGCAGGCGCTGTATTTCGCGGGAGTTGCCCAGTAACAGGCCTGGCTCATCCGCCTGCTGGATTTCCTGGCGTTCCGGCTCAGACAGACGCAGGGCACTGTTCACCAGCTCTCGCAGGCGGGGCAGTTCCACCGGCTTGCTGACAAAGTCGAAGGCCCCGGCCTTCAGGGCTTCAATGGCGGTATCCATGTTGCCATAAGCTGTAATGACCGCTACCGGGGTTTCGGGCCGGTGCTGCTGGATCCATGCGACAAGATCGATGCCATTGCCGTCCGGCAGGTTCATATCGGTCAGGCAAAGGTGGGCTGGTTCCGCCTGCAACAGTTCCCGCGCTGTGGCCAGGTCGGGAGCCGAACGGGTGGCGATACCCATGCGCACCAGGGTGATCTCCAGAAGGTCGCGGATATCCGGTTCATCATCCACTATCAGTGCGGTATGGGTGGTCATAGGGCTATATCCTTTATAGTTTTCATATCAGTCTGCCGGAGGGCGCGAAGGTAATCCGGAAGCAGCAGCCATTCCCCCGGTCCTTCAGCAGGGCCAGGTGGGCCTGGTTGGTCTCGCAAAGCTCACGGGCCAGGTACAGACCCAGCCCGGTGCCGCTCTTGTCGGTGGTGAAGAAGGGCTCGAACACCGAATTGCGGTGATCATCGGCAATGCCGGGTCCCTGGTCTTCCACATCGATATAGGCACGCTCGCCATCCGTGGTGGACCCCGCCCGCAGGACCAGGGTGGCGCTTCCGGTATGCTGTTTGCTGTAGCGCAGGCCGTTGTCGCACAGGTTGGTCAATACCTGCTCGATCTGACTTTTGTCGAAGCGGGCGGCTGGCAGCTCAGGAGACAGCTCCAGAGTGATTCGGGGTGGCTCGCCGTTCTGGTAACTTGTGGATTGCTGGTATTCCCGGACGAAGTCGGTCAGCCACTGGCCCAGATCGACCAGCCGGGCATCCGCCTGGCGCCGGCGGGACAGGTCCAGCACGTTCTCGATAATACCGTTCACCCGGCGGGAGTGCCGCTGGATGATCTCCAGCATGCGCTGGTCCGCCTCCGGAATGTCGCCAGACTCGCTCATCAGTTGTGCCGCATGGCTGATGGCCCCGAGTGGGTTGCGGATCTCATGGGCGATACCGGCGGTCAGCCGCCCCAATGACGCCAGCTTCATCTGCTGGGCCTGCTGGGTAACCTTGCTGAGGTCTTCAATAAATACCAGGATCAGATCGCTGTTTTCTTCGTCCAGGCGGGTGAAGCTGGCCTGGATCATGGGGGCAGCCGGCTGGATCTGGCAGGGTTCCGGCCGTTTGCGGGGGTCTTTCTTCCAGGCGGTCAGGCCTTCCAGTAATGCCACCGGCAAGACCCGGCTCTGGTGTCCATGGTGGCTGGTCATCCCGAACAGGAGCTCTTCTGCCGCAGCGTTGGCCAGGCGGATGCGTCCGTCCTGGTCTGTTACCACAATGCCGGTGCGCATGCGCTGGATGATCTGTTCGTTGATCTTTTCCAGTTCGATGATGCTGCGGGCCCGGGAGTCCGCCAGGGCTTCGCTGCGTTGCATGCGACGGGTAATGGATTGCAGGATCAGCGCCGCGCCGAAGTAGAGAATGCCCAGTGAGCCCGCCCGGACAATGTTGTCCACGCTATCTCCGTGCACCATCACGCCCCAGCCCGCAATGGCCAGGGAGCAGATGGCAGCGAGGGCAGCATAGAAAAGGCCCATCCGGCTGGGGGTCAGGATGTTACCCGCCGCTACAGAAATAATGATCAGGTTGGCCAGGCCGTTGGTGATGCCCGAACTGGTGAAAAGCAGAAGGTGGATGATCAGGATATCTGCCAATACCGAAAAGGTGATGTGGCGCTGGCCGGGGCTGAGCCCGCCCACCAGCATCAACCCGATGGCACTGTTGAGAATCAGGTAGCCCAGCACTCCGGCCTGGTAATATTCGGCCAGGCGCAGGGGCTGGTTGAGCTGGGCTGGGTCCACGAACAACAGCCCGGTCAGCACCAGGCTGATCACGATCCGGTACAGGTTGTACACCCGGAACAGCCGCTGGGACTGTCCTGGTGCTCCCGGGCGGTAGTTCTGGCCGGTCGGGCTGACCGTGTCGTCAGGCAGGTCGCTCAAATGTATTTCTCTCTGCAGTCTGGCAGTGGTTTCAGGAGTTCTTCCCTGAGTCAGTACGGCAGCAATCCCTTGGCTACAGCGCTATAATAGCCTTTTCACAGCAACAGGTTACAGGAGCGGGCGCATGTCTCAGCAGCCAGGGTCAACAGCAACAGGTCAGACGGCACGGAAATTCACCGTGGTCATGGCACAGATGGATTTTCTGGTTGGTGATATTCCCGGCAATGCCCAACTGGTGATCGATGCGGTCCGCAGGGCTGAGCGAGAGCATAACGCAGATCTGGTTGTGTTTCCGGAACTCTGCCTCACCGGCTACCCGCCGGAGGACCTGTTGCTGCGCCCCAGCCTGGACCTGCGAGTGGCGGAGGCGCTGGCCTTATTGCAGCAGGCAGGGCTCTCTGCGGCCTGTGTTATCGGCGCCCCGGTCAGGCAGGGGGGGCTGCTCTATAATGCCGCCGTTCTGATTGACCAGGGAGACATCCGCGCCACCTATTTCAAGCGGTTCCCGCCCAACTACCAGGTATTTGATGAAAAGCGCTATTTCGCCGCCGGAACCGGGCCCTGTGTGGTCGAACTGCGCGGCGTGCCGGTGGGGCTGACCGTCTGTGAGGATATCTGGAGCGATGGCCCGGTGGAGCAAGCCGCCGCAGCAGGCGCGAGGCTGCTCATCAACCTTAACGCCTCCCCCTATGATATTGGCAAGCAGGCCCGTCGCAAGGCCCTGCTCGAGGGCAAGGCGCGGGATAACGAGCTGGCCATCGTTTACGTCAACCTGGTCGGTGGCCAGGATGAACTGGTGTTCGACGGCGGCTCGCTGGTTTATGACCATTCCGGGGAACTGGCGGTGGAAGTGCCCCAGTTTGATGAAGGGCTCTACCCGGTGGAATTTATCTGCGATCACCACTGTCAGCCGGTGTCCCGGCCCCGACCGCCGGAACCCTCGCTGGAGGAGAATATCTACAAGGCGCTGGTGCTGGGTGTTCGTGACTATGTGAACAAGAATGGCTTCCGCTCGGTTGTGCTTGGCCTTTCCGGTGGTATTGATTCGGCGCTTACCCTGGCAATTGCGGTGGATGCCCTTGGCGCTGACCGGGTCCACGCAGTGATGATGCCGTTCCGCTATACCTCCTCCATGAGCCTGGAAGATGCGGAGGCGGAAGCGAAGGCGCTGGGCGTGCGTTACGACGTATTCTCCATCGAGCCCATGTACGACGCCTTTATGGCCGCACTTTCAAAACCGTTTGAGGGTACAACTCCCGATACCACGGAAGAAAACCTCCAGGCCCGCCTGCGGGGTGTGCTGCTGATGTCCCTGTCCAACAAGTTTGGATCACTGGTGCTGACCACTGGAAACAAGAGCGAGATGGCGGTGGGGTACTCCACCCTGTACGGCGATATGGCTGGTGGCTTTGACGTGCTCAAGGATGTGCCCAAGACCGAGGTCTTCCGGCTGTCCCGTTATCGCAACACCGTCAGCCCGGTGATCCCTGAACGGGTCATCACCCGTCCGCCCTCCGCCGAACTGGCGCCGGACCAGAAGGATGAAGACAGCCTGCCGGGTTACGACGTGCTGGATCAGATCCTGAACCTTTATGTGGAACGGGACTTCAGCGCTGAAGCCATCGTGGCGGAAGGATTTGACCGCAGGGATGTGGAGCGGGTAGTGCGACTGGTGGATATCAACGAATACAAGCGCCGGCAGGCCCCGATTGGTGTCAGGATCACCGAGAGGGGCTTCGGCAAGGACCGGCGTTATCCCATCACCAACGGCTGGAAAATCGGTAACTGAGAAGCGTGCCCATGGGCGGGGTCAGTCCCGCCCGAACAGTCCGAAGGTCATCACGTTCAGCAGTGACCGGTTCTCGGGGGTGAGGTCCCGGCCCTGGAACTGCATATTGCCGTCAAAGGCCTCACTCTCCGGGTGGTTGACGGCCAACAGGCGAACCGCGTCCTTTGCAGCGTCGTCCAGGTCCAGGGCCTGATAGGTTTCTGCCATCAGAACCAGGGCTTCTTCCGTAGAAGGCGAGTCCGGGAAGTTCTCTACCACGTACCGGGCCCGGTTGTTGGCCGCCATGTAGGCCTGGCGGCGGACATAATAACGCGCGGCATGCAGCTCCAGCTCTGCCAGCCGGTTACGGATAGCGATCATCCGCTGGCGGGCATCCGGGGCGTACTGGCTGTCCGGATATCGGTCCAGCAATTCGGAGAAGTCCTGGAATGCCTGTCGCTGTTCGCCAGGATCCCGGTCGGTGGGGTCAACGCCCAGGTACCGGGTGGCCAGGCCGACGTCCAGGTTATAGGAGGCGAGGCCTCGCATGTAAAGGGCGTAGTCGGCGTGTTCACTCTGGGGATTCAGGCGCAGGAAGCGGTCTGCTGCACTGCGAGCCCCCTCAAGATCGAGGTTCTGATAACGGGCGTAGATCAGGTCCAGCTGGGCCTGTTCCGCATAACGGCCGAAGGGGTAGTAGGTCTCCAGCTGGTCCAGGTTGCTCTCGGCTTCATTGAAGTTGCCGGAGTTCATGGCCTTGCGCGCGTTGTCGTAATAGGCCTCTTCCGGCAGAACGTCCTGATCGTCCTGTGTCGACGCGCAGGCCCCGAGAACCAATGTGGCGGCCAGCAATGCACAACGAAAACCTGATCTCATGCCTGAATCCCGTATAATGACTGGTTACCAGCTATCCTCACGGATAACGGCAGTGGGCCATTGTAACGACCTTGTTTGCCATTGTGCAGTGTTTCAACGGCACATAAGGTAAATGGAGCGGTACACTGCGCAGATAGTGCATTGGTTTAACGAATATTCACCAGGTGCGCCTGGAACACGACAACCACCACCGGTTTTCATGGTGTTTCAGCGCCCGCAACGGCCCGGGGCCAGTATGACCGAACATTCCCGAATACGTGCGTCTTTCGAGGTGCCTCACGAGCTTTCTGACCGCCGCCTGGATCAGGCAGTGGCAGAACTGATGCCCGAACATTCCCGCTCCCGCCTGCAGGGGTGGATCAAGGGCGGCACTCTGACGCTCAACGGCAAGCAGTGCAAGCCGCGGGACAAGGTGATGATGGGTGACCGTATCGAGCTGGATGCCGAGCCCGAAGCCCAGGTGGAGTGGCAGGCTCAGTCTATCGAGCTGGACGTGGTGTATGAGGACGACCATCTGCTGGTGATCAACAAGCCCGCCGGTCTGGTGGTACACCCTGCCGCTGGTCATGCCGATGGCACGCTGGTCAATGCCCTGTTGAACTACGCACCGGAAGTGGAAAACCTGCCCCGCGCGGGAATCGTGCACCGTCTGGACAAGGATACCTCTGGCATCATGGTGGTGGCTCGCAGCCTGATTGCCCACACCTCCCTGGTGGACCAGTTGCAGACCCGCACCATGGGCCGGGAGTACGAGGCGGTGGTGGTAGGCGAACTGACCGGCGGTGCCACTGTGGATGCACCCATTGGCCGCCATCCCGTGGATCGCAAGAAAATGGCGGTGGTACCCTCCGGAAAGCCGGCCGTGACCCATTACCGACTGGTGGAGCGTTTCGCTGCCCACACCCACATTCGCTGCAAGCTGGAAAGTGGCCGCACCCACCAGATCCGGGTGCATATGGCCCACGTGCGCCATCCACTGGTGGGCGATCCGCTGTACGGTGGCCGGTTGAGGTTGCCGAAAGGCACTACCGAGGAGTTGAGAGAGGTTCTGGCTGCTTTTCACCGTCAGGCGCTGCATGCGCGCCAACTGACCCTGGAGCATCCGGAAACCGGCGAAACCCTGAGCTGGGAAGTGCCCCTGCCGGAAGACTTTGAAAACCTGCTGGCCGCGTTGCGCAAACACGCCCGGGAGCTGGAAAGCCATGAGTTCTGAGTTGCCCGTCCTGCACCCGGACTGGCCGGCGCCGGCCAAAGTGCGGGCACTATGTACGACCCGGGCTGGCGGTGTCAGTTCGGCCCCCTGGGCTTCCATGAACCTGGGGGACCATGTGGGTGACAACCATGGCGATGTGCTTGAGAACCGGCGCCGACTGGCCCATTGGGCTCATCTGGAATCCGACAACTTTTACTGGCTCCAGCAGGTGCATGGCACCGATGTGGCCGTCCTGCCAGACAGCGAGCGGGTTGCCGATGCGGCGGTGACCGATCGGCCCGGCCAGGTATGCGCCATTCTGACCGCGGACTGCCTGCCGGTGCTGTTCTGCGACCAGGCCGGCACCCGGGTGGCCGCTGCCCACGCCGGCTGGCGTGGCCTTGCCGCCGGGATACTGGAAAATACCGTCCGTCGGTTTCCCGTTCCGGAGGAGCTCATGGCCTGGCTGGGGCCGGCCATCGGCCCGGAGCAGTTTGAAGTGGGGCCGGAAGTGCGAGAGCAGTTTCTGGCCGACAGTCGTGACGCAGACCGCTTCTTTGCGTTGTCCCCTGCGCAGCCAGGTCATTTTATGGCGGATATTTATGGCCTGGCCCGTTACCGGCTGGAGCGCCTCGGGGTCACCCGCGTATTTGGGGGCGGTCTCTGTACGGTCAGTGAGCCGCAACGGTTTTTCTCCTACCGCCGTGATGGTCAAACGGGGCGGATGGCCAGTTGTATCTGGCTGACTGATTGATGCCGGGTTTCCCGTATTCTGTTTCGCTTCTGATGACGCCTGTCAATTTTCTGACACTTTCTTGCCACCTTACCTTGAAGTCCTTCCCTCAGCCCCTACATTGAATGTCAAAGCAAACGGGATTGCCGCCTGTTTCTCCCGTTATAGGGAGCGGCACCCAGACTCTGAATCGGGGATCATAAAACATGCGAATCGACAAACTGACCAGCCGGCTGCAGACCGCCCTTGCGGATGCCCAGTCCCTTGCGGTTGGCAAGGACCACAATTTTATCGAGCCGGTGCACCTGATGCAGGTGCTGCTGGACCAGGAAGGCAGTTCCATCAAGCCACTGCTGAAGCAGGCTGGCGCTGAACCTGGTCGTGTTCGCCAGGCCATCGCCCGGGAGATTGAAAACCTGCCGGAGGTAAAAGGCTCCGCTGGCGACGTTTCCATGTCCAACGACATGGGGCGCCTGTTCAATCTCGCAGACAAGCTGGCCCAGCAGCGGGGTGACCAGTTCATCTCCAGCGAGCTGATGCTACTGGCGGCGCTGGACAGCCGGGGCACCCTTGGCCGTGTGCTCAAGGAACAGGGTGTCACGAAAGAAAACCTGGAAAAGGCCATCGACGAGGTCCGCGGCGGAGAAAGCGTGAACGATGCCGGCGCCGAGGAAAACCGTCAGGCCCTGTCCAAGTACACCATCGATCTCACCGAGCGCGCAGAGGCAGGCAAGCTGGACCCGGTGATCGGACGGGACGATGAAATCCGCCGCACCATTCAGGTACTCCAGCGCCGGCGCAAGAACAACCCGGTACTGATCGGCGAGCCCGGGGTGGGCAAGACGGCGATCGTCGAAGGTCTGGCCCAGCGCATCGTCAACGGTGAGGTGCCGGACGGCCTCAAAGACAAGAGGGTCCTGTCTCTGGATATGGGCTCCCTCATTGCCGGTGCCAAGTTCCGGGGCGAGTTCGAAGAGCGTCTGAAGGCCGTGTTGAACGAACTGTCCAAGCAGGAAGGCCAGATCATCCTGTTTATCGATGAGATCCACACCATGGTTGGCGCCGGCAAGGCGGAAGGTTCCATGGATGCGGGTAACATGCTCAAGCCGGCCCTGGCCCGTGGCGAGCTGCACTGTGTGGGCGCCACTACCCTGGACGAATACCGGGAAAACATCGAGAAGGATGCCGCCCTGGAGCGCCGCTTCCAGAAGGTCCTGGTCAGTGAACCGTCGGAGGAAGACACCATTGCCATTCTTCGGGGCCTGAAAGAGCGCTACGAAGTGCATCACGGTGTTGAGGTAACCGACGGCGCTATCATCGCCGCCGCCAAGTTGTCTCATCGTTACATCGCTGACCGGCAGCTGCCGGACAAGGCCATTGACCTGGTGGACGAAGCGGCCAGCCAGATCCGTATGGAGATGGACTCCAAGCCGGAAGCCCTGGACCGCCTTGAGCGCCGGCTGATCCAGCTCAAGATCGAGCGGGAAGCCCTCAAGAAGGAAAGCGATGCGGCCTCGAAGAAACGCCTGCAGGAACTGTCTGATGTGATCACCGGTGTTGAGCGGGAATATGCAGACCTGGAAGAGGTCTGGAACACCGAGAAAGCGGCGCTGCATGGTTCCCAGAAGATCAAGAGCCAGCTGGAGCAGGCGCGGATCGACCTGGAAAACGCCCGCCGCGCGGGAGACCTGGGCAGGATGTCCGAGCTCCAGTACGGCACCATTCCGGAGCTGGAACGGCAGCTGGACATGGCCAGCCAGGCCGAAATGATGGAGATGAAGCTGCTGCGCAACCGGGTCACCGACGAGGAGATCGCCGAGGTGGTGTCCAAGTGGACCGGTATCCCGGTGTCCAAGATGCTTGAGGGCGAGCGGGACAAGCTCATGCGCATGGAGGAAGCACTCCATGAGCGGGTTATCGGCCAGGACGAGGCAGTGGAAGCGGTTGCCAACGCCGTGCGCCGTTCCCGTGCCGGGTTGTCAGACCCCAATCGTCCTAACGGTTCCTTCCTGTTCCTGGGGCCGACCGGTGTGGGCAAGACCGAGTTGTGCAAGTCGCTGGCGTCTTTCCTCTTTGATACCGAAGAGGCCATGGTGCGTATCGACATGTCCGAGTTTATGGAGAAGCACTCCGTTGCGCGGCTCATTGGTGCCCCTCCCGGCTACGTGGGTTATGAAGAGGGCGGCTACCTGACCGAAGCCGTTCGCCGCCGTCCTTACTCTGTGCTGTTGCTGGACGAAGTGGAAAAAGCTCACCCGGACGTGTTCAACATCCTGCTGCAGGTGCTCGAGGACGGCCGCCTGACCGATGGCCAGGGTCGCACCGTAGACTTCCGTAACACAGTGATTGTCATGACCTCCAACCTGGGGTCCGACATCATCCAGCAGAAGGCTGGCGAGGAAAACTACGAGGCTATGAAGAACGCGGTAATGGAAGTGGTGGGTACGCACTTCCGTCCCGAGTTCATCAACCGCGTGGATGAAGTGGTGGTGTTCCACCCGCTGGCGGAGAACCAGATCCGTGGCATCGCCAGCATCCAGATCCAGTCCCTGAGCAAGCGCCTGAAGGAACAGGATATGACGCTGGAACTGGACGAGGCCGCCATGGAGCTGCTGGCGGAAGTCGGCTACGACCCGGTCTACGGAGCGCGGCCCCTGAAGCGGGCGATCCAGCGGATGATCGAGAACCCGCTGGCCCAGAAGCTGTTGCAGGGGGAGTTTGTCTCCGGCGACGTGATCCGGGGCACTGTGCAGGACCACCAGCTGGTGTTCAGCAAGGCGTGACGCTGAGGCCGCTGGCCGAGGTGCCATCTACAAAAACGGGAGCTCAAGGGCTCCCGTTTTTGTAGTCATGTGCAGCTGGCGGCCGGTTCAGGACTCAGGGTTGTCGTCGCAGCTTTCCTCAACAATGGTTTCGAACTCAGCGCGCTTCTCCTGGATTTCCTCCGGCGTGAGGTACCGCTGCTCGCCGTCAGCGTCCGCCACGCGGATACGTGCGTTGCTGTTGATGGCCTGTAGGTTTGCCCGTGCCGTATCACAGCGGGCGTCCCGCTGCTTGCGACGGGCCTCTTCCACGGCGGATTCGTTTTCACGGCGGTCTCGTTCGGCCTTTCGTTCATCCAGGGCTTCTACCTGCTCCTGAAATGACTTGCGGTCCGAGTTGCGGGAGGACGTGCCCGTCTTCACGCTGACGCGGTCGGCTGAGCCACCAGCGGGCTCCCGGTCGCCAAAGTGCACCACGCCGTTCTCATCTGTCCAGCGGTACACCGAAGAATCTGCTAACCCCATGGCAGGGGTGAGCAGGACGATTGCGGCCATCAAAATCAGGCGTCGAGTCATATCTGAAAAATCCCTGGAAGAATAACTGCCGGGTCGGCCATGCCTGACCAACAATAACCTGTTCATTAAAGCGAATCATGCCATGGCGGGCAAAGGTTTTCCCGGCTTGCCGACGAATCTGTGAACCAGCAGGCACACACGACGGAAAGCCGCCAGTCCCGGGAATGCAATATCACAGCGCCTTGGCATGATGAATGGTTGCGGGTAGCTTTTTGCCAGTTTGGGCTTGTGGCGACGCCGTTTCTATTGACAGATACTTTCCCGCTGTCAAAATTACAGATTGCCTGAAAGCAGGGGTCAATACGGCAGGCAATCCCGAGCAGTAACCCCCGTTGAATACCACACTGTACTTCCTGTACCCCGTGTACAGGCGGTTGCCTTTTTGTATCAGCAAAGCGCTCATATCCTGGCAACCCGTTGACTGGCCCTGTTCCGGAACCCTCAGGAGCCGGGCTGTCCAGGAGACAACCTCTGTCAGACATGGTGTGGCGGAACGCCCAGGCCGGCCTTCAAAAGAGGCAAGGCACCGGGCATCCAGGCAATTCGGGAGGAATCCCGTAACATTCACTCGTTTATAGAGGGTAAATCACGTGGAGTTATTGTCTGGTGCCGATATGCTCATCCGCTCCTTGCAGGATGAGGGTATAGAGTACATCTATGGTTATCCCGGTGGTGCAGCGCTGCATATTTATGACGCGCTGTTCAGGCAGGACAAAGTCAAGCACATCCTGGTGCGTCACGAGCAGGCTGCGGTCCACATGGCCGACGGCTACGCCCGCGCATCCGGTAAACCAGGTACCGTACTGGTGACCTCGGGTCCTGGAGCCACCAACACTATTACCGGCATTGCCACCGCCTTTATGGATTCCATTCCCATGGTGGTATTGTGCGGTCAGGTAGCGTCCACCCTGATCGGTGAGGACGCCTTCCAGGAAACGGACATGATCGGCGTTTCCCGCCCGGTGGTGAAACACAACCTGTCCGTGCGTCATCCGGAAGAGATTCCCGAGATTATTCGCAAGGCCTACTACATTGCATCAACCGGCCGCCCCGGACCGGTGGTGGTGGACATTCCCAAGGATATGACCACCCCCAACGAGCGCTATGAGTATTCCTACCCGAAGAAGGTCAAGCTGCGTTCATACAACCCGGCGGTCCGTGGCCATACCGGCCAGATCCGCAAGGCGGTCGATATGCTGCTGGCGGCAAAACGTCCCATCATCTACGCCGGCGGCGGAGTCATTCTGGGCAAGGCCACCGAGCAACTGACCGAGCTGACCCGTACCCTGGGTTATCCCATTACCAATACACTGATGGGTATCGGTTGCTATCCCGCTTCTGACAAGCAGCACCTGGGCTGGCTGGGTATGCATGGGACCTATGAATCCAATATGGCCATGCACCACTCGGACCTGATCCTGGCAGTTGGTGCCCGCTTCGACGACCGGGTTACCAATGCCACCGAGAAGTTCTGTCCGGGTGCCCGGATCATCCATATCGACATTGATCCGGCATCCATTTCCAAGACGGTGGAAGCGGATGTGCCCATCGTTGGGCCGGTGGATGCGGTTCTGAGGGAGATGATCGGCCTGGTCAGGGAGGCGAAACAGAAGCCGGACGTCGACGCGCTCAAGGCCTGGTGGAAACAGATCGACGACTGGCGTGCGTTCCACGGCATGCGCTATGAAACCAGCGATGATGTTATCAAGCCCCAGGAAGTCATCGAAATGCTCCATCGCCTGACCAATGGCGAGGCCTATGTCACCACCGACGTGGGTCAGCATCAGATGTTCGCCGCCCAGTACTACAAGTTTGACCGGCCCAACCGCTGGATCAACTCCGGTGGCCTGGGCACCATGGGCTTCGGCCTGCCTGCAGCCATGGGGGTCAAACTCAATTATCCCGATGACGAGGTGCTGTGCATTACCGGTGAGGGCAGTATCCAGATGAACATCCAGGAGCTGTCCACCTGCAGCCAGTACGACCTGCCGGTCAAGATCATCAACCTGAACAACCAGGCCCTCGGCATGGTCAAGCAGTGGCAGGACATGAACTACGAGTCCCGTCACTCCCAGTCCTACATGGAGTCCCTGCCGGACTTCATCAAGCTGGCCGAAGCCTACGGCCATGTGGGTATTCGCATTGACCGCAAGGAAGACCTCGAGCCCAAGCTGAAAGAAGCCCTGGCCATGAAAGACAAGCTGGTGTTCCTGGATATTTATGTGGACAGGTTCGAGCACGTATACCCCATGCAGGTGGCCCGTGGTGCCATGAAAGACATGTGGCTCAGCAAGACGGAGAGGGTGTGATCATGCGTCGAATCATTTCTGTATTGCTGGAAAACGAGCCGGGTGCCTTGTCGCGGGTTGTAGGGTTGTTCTCCCAGCGTAACTACAACATCGAAACCCTGACAGTTGCGCCTACCGAGGACGAGACCCTCTCGCGGTTGACCGTCACCACCACCGGTTCCGACAAGGTTATCGAGCAGATCACCAAGCAGCTCAACAAGCTGATTGAAGTGGTCAAGCTGGTGGACCTGACCGAGGGCGCCCATATCGAGCGAGAGCTGATGCTGGTGAAGCTGAAGGCCACCGGTGCCCAGCGGGCCGAGATCAAGCGCACCGTGGATATCTTCCGGGGCCAGATCGTGGATGTGACCAGTACGGTGTACACCGTGCAGCTGGCCGGTAACAGCGACAAGCTGGATGCCTTTATCCAGGCCGTCGGCACCACCGGTGTGCTGGAAGTGGTGCGCTCCGGTGTGTCCGGCATTGCCCGTGGCGAAAAGGTGCTCAGTCTCTGAGTCATTTAGGATTTTTTCACTCAGGCCCTGCCCGAACAGGGCCAAACCAAGACAGAGGTTACTATGCAGGTTTATTACGATAAGGATTGCGATCTTTCCATCATCCAGGGCAAGAAAGTGGCCATTCTCGGCTTCGGTTCCCAGGGCCATGCCCATGCATGCAATCTGAAGGAATCCGGCGTCGACGTCACTGTGGGCCTGCGCCCCGGATCTTCCTCCATCGCCAAGGCAGAAGCCTACGGCCTGAAAACCGCTGACGTTCCGACCGCGGTTGCCGCGGCCGACGTGGTCATGGTACTGACCCCGGACGAGTACCAGTCCGAGCTGTACCAGTCCCAGATCGAGCCGAACCTGAAGGAAGGCGCAACCCTGGCTTTCGCCCACGGCTTCGCCATCCATTATAACCAGATCGTTCCCCGCAAGGACCTGGACGTGATTATGGTGGCTCCGAAGGCTCCGGGTCACACCGTGCGCACCGAGTTCGAGCGTGGCGGCGGTATCCCTGACCTGATCGCCATCTTCCAGGACGCTTCCGGCAACGCCAAGAACCTGGCCCTGTCCTACGCCAGCGGCATCGGCGGTGGTCGTACCGGTATCATCGAAACCACCTTCAAGGATGAGACTGAAACCGACCTGTTCGGTGAGCAGGCGGTTCTGTGTGGTGGTACCGTTGAACTGGTCAAGGCCGGTTTCGAAACCCTGGTTGAGGCAGGTTATGCCCCGGAAATGGCCTACTTCGAGTGCCTGCACGAGCTCAAGCTGATCGTTGACCTGATGTACGAAGGCGGCATCGCCAACATGAACTACTCCATCTCCAACAACGCGGAGTATGGTGAGTACGTGACCGGGCCGGAGATCATCAACGAGCAGTCCCGCGAAGCCATGCGCAATGCCCTCAAGCGTATCCAGAGCGGTGAGTACGCCAAGATGTTTATCTCCGAAGGCGGCCTGAACTACCCGTCCATGACAGCGCGCCGTCGCCAGAACGCTGCACATGACATTGAAGTGGTGGGTGAGAAGCTGCGTTCCATGATGCCTTGGATCTCTGCCAACAAGATCGTGGACAAGGACAAGAACTGATCCCTGTCGACAGCATCTGACCTGAAAACGCGGCCTCCGGGGCCGCGTTTTTCGTTTCGGGGGCAGTACGTATTTTTTGCCCTCGCCCCTTGAGGGTTATACTGAGCAGTTCATCCATGACGGAATCGGTTTCATGAGCGACGAGAAGAAAGAGCCAAAAGTAGCGGACACTGAACGCGACGACCTCCTGCCCGGTGAGGTGGAAGAGGAAGAAGTGGTGGAAGGTGCGCGGGTTCGTCGCCGGGGCATTTATCTGCTGCCAAACTCCCTGACCACGGCTTCGTTGTTTTCAGGTTTCTACGCGATTGTTTCTGCGGCCAACGGCATGTTCGCCAATGCAGCCATCGCCATCTTTGTGTCCATGGTGCTCGATGGCCTGGACGGTCGTGTTGCCCGGATGACCAACACCCAGAGCAAGTTTGGCGAGGAATATGACAGTCTCGCGGACATGGTGGCTTTCGGCGTGGCGCCGGGGTTGGTCGCGTTTTTCTGGTCCCTGAACAGCCTGGGCCAGGTGGGCTGGGCGGTTACCTTTATCTACGTGGCCGGTGCGGCTTTGCGTCTGGCTCGCTTCAATACCCAGATCGGCTCCGTGGACAAGAAGTTCTTTGTAGGCCTGCCGAGCCCCTCGGCCGCCGGGGTTGTCGCCGGGCTGGTCTGGTGTTTCCACACCTGGGAGCCGGCCGGTTGGCTGACGGCGCTGACCATACTGGTAGTCGGGGGTTCCGGAGTGCTGATGGTGTCCAATATCCTTTACAACAGTTTCAAGGACCTGGATATGCGGGGGCGGGTTCCTTTTGCCGCCATTCTGCTTGTGGTGCTGATCTTTGTGGTGGTGGCCCTGGATCCAGGCACCGTCCTGTTCAGCGCTTTCCTGGTTTACACGTTGTCGGGACCGGTTCGCTCCCTGTTTCGGAAGGGGCGCAAGCACGCGGTAGAGCATTAATCAGGCAGATACGGTTAAAAATCGGACGTTCTGGCTGGAAAAGCAGCGGTTTCATAGCGGCAAACCGAAACCGTGATAAAAAAGTTCAAAAAGGTCGTTGACAGAAAACGGTGGGGCTGTAGAATGCGCCCCACTTCGACAGGGAACGCCGGC
>NZ_JAWLGY010000040.1:0-17360 GCF_041690615.1 Marinobacter sp. | reverse complement strand
GGACTTGCACCCCCAAGTCATCCGGCCAGCACCACCTGGACCGGAACAGCGCCGTCAAGGCGCTACGCGCCATGCCTGGCGCACTACAAAAAAGCCGCCAGGCCCAAAGGGCACTGGCGGCAATCAATCAGGAGACCAATCCTGATTCGTGTCTGACCAGGGCGCCTAGAACGAGTCCCCAGGCACCCTCACCCAACCTTCCATAAGCACCCGGGCACTGCGGCTCATTACAGCCTTGGTCGCGGTCCACTGCCCGTTCACCTGGGAGGCCTCAGCCCCGACCTGCAGGGTTCCGGACGGGTGTCCGAAGGTTACGGAGGTACGATCCCCTCCGCCGGCGGCGAGGTTCACCAGCGTGCCTGGGACCGCCGAGGCGGTCGCGATGGCCACCGCCGCCGTGCCCATCATGGCGTGGTGCAGCTTGCCCATGGACAGGGCTCGGACCAGGACGTCAACATCACCGGCCTTGATATCTTTCCCGGATGAGCTGACGTAGTCCTTTGGCGGCGCTACAAACGCCACCTTGGGTGTATGACCCCGGTTTGCGGCTTCCTCTGGGGTCTTGATCAGACCCATCTTCACTGCGCCGTGAGCGCGGATCAGTTCGAAACGGGCCAGGGCTTCCGGGTCGCCGTTGATGGCCGGCTGCAGCTCGGTGCCTTCGTAGCCGATGTCTTCGGCATTAACGAAAATGGTGGGTATGCCGGCGTTGATCATGGTGGCCTTGAGGATGCCGATACCAGGCACTTCCAGGTCATCCACGACATTGCCGGTGGGGAACATGGCGCCCTCACCGTCGGCCGGGTCCATAAACTCCACAGCGACTTCTGCCGCCGGGAAGGTCACGCCATCCAGCTGAAAATCACCGGTTTCCTGCACTTCACCGTTGGTCATGGGTACCCTGGCAACAATGGTCTTGCCGATGTTGGCCTGCCAGATGCGGACGGTGGCGATGCCGTTGTCCGGTACCCGGCTCTTGTCGACCAGGCCGTTGGTGATGGCGAAGGGCCCCACCGCGGCAGACAGGTTGCCGCAGTTGCCGCTCCAGTCGACAAAGGCCTTGTCGATGCCCACCTGGCCGAAGAGGTAGTCCACGTCGTGGTCGTCACTCTGGCTTTTGGCCAGCAGCACGGTCTTGCTGGTGCTGGAGGTGGCGCCACCCATGCCGTCGATCTGTTTTTCGTAGGGATCGGGGCTGCCGATGACGCGCATCAGCAGCTTGTCACGGGCTTCACCGGGTTGCTGGCAGCGTTCGGGCAGGTCTTCGATGTTGAAGAACACGCCCTTGCTGGTGCCGCCACGCATGTAGGTGGCGGGGATTTTTACCTGGGGTACGTTGCTCATGCGGCCCCCTCAGACTCCAGGAAGTCCTGGGCAAAGCGCTGCAGCACACCGCCGGCCTTGTAGATTTCCACCTCTTCCGCAGTGTCCAGACGGCAGATTACTGCGACGTGCTCGGTGCTGCCGTTCTTGCGGTGGATGCCCAGGGTCAGTTCCGCTCCCGGTGCGGCGGTGCCTTCCACGTCGTAGGTTTCCGTACCGTCCAGTGCCAGGGTATTGCGGGTGGTGCCTTCCTCGAACTGCAGGGGCATCACACCCATGCCGATGAGGTTGGTCCGGTGGATGCGCTCGAAGCCTTCCGCCACGATGGCTTCTACGCCCGCCAGTGCCACGCCCTTGGCGGCCCAGTCACGGGAGGAGCCCTGGCCGTAGTCGGCGCCGGCGATGATGATCAGCGGCTGCTTGCGGTCCATGTAGGTTTCGATGGCTTCCCACATGCGGGTGACCTTGCCTTCCGGCTCAACGCGGGCCAGGGAGCCCTGCTTCACGTTGCCATTCTCGTCCCGCACCATTTCGTTGAACAGTTTCGGGTTGGCGAAGGTGGCACGCTGGGCGGTCAGGTGGTCGCCCCGGTGGGTGGCGTAGGAGTTAAAGTCCTCCTCCGGCAGGCCCATCTTGTGCAGGTATTCACCGGCGGCGCTGTCCATCAGGATGGCATTGGACGGCGACAGGTGGTCGGTGGTGATGTTGTCCGGCAGGATCGCCAGCGGACGCATGCCCTTGAGGGACTTCTCTCCCACCATGCCACCTTCCCAGTACGGCGGACGACGGATGTATGTGCTCTGGGGACGCCACTCGTACAGCGGGCTGACCAGGTTACGGGCATCCTTGGACACGTCGAACATGGGGATGTAGGTCTGGCGGAACTGCTCCGGCTTCACCGCTGTTTTGACGATGGCGTCGATTTCTTCATCGCTGGGCCAGATGTCTTTCAGGGTGATGGGGTTGCCGTCCTTGTCGTACCCCAGGGCGTCCTTCTCGATATCAAAGCGGATGGTACCGGCAATGGCATAGGCCACCACCAGCGGCGGCGAGGCCAGGAAGGCCTGCTTGGCGTAGGGGTGGATACGGCCGTCGAAGTTACGGTTACCGGACAGCACCGCCGTGGAGTACAGGTCGCGGTCGATGATTTCCTGCTCGATTTTCGGGTCCAGGGCGCCGCTCATGCCGTTACAGGTGGTGCAGGCAAAGGCCACCACGCCAAAACCGAGGTTTTCCAGCTCTGGCAGCAGGTTGGCTTCTTCCAGGTACATCTTGACGGTCTTGGAGCCCGGTGCCAGGGAGGACTTCACCCACGGCTTACGGGTCAGGCCCAGTTTATTGGCGTTACGGGCAATCAGGCCGGCTGCCACCATGTTGCGGGGGTTACTGGTGTTGGTGCAGCTGGTGATAGCGGCGATGATGACTGCGCCGTCCGGCATCTTGCCTTCTTCCTGCTCCCATTCACCGGCAATACCGCGCTTGGCCAGTTCGCTGGTGGGCAGGTGGGCGTGGGGGTTGGACGGACCCGCCAGGGTGCGCTCTACCTTGCTCAGGTCAAACGTCAGTACCCGCTCGTACTCGGCGGTTTTCAGGTCATCCGCCCACAGGCCGGTGTGTTTTGCGTACTTCTCGACCAGGGCCACCTGCTCGTCTTCACGACCGGTGAGCTTGAGGTAGTCGATGGTCTGGCCGTCAATGTAGAACATGGCAGCGGTGGCGCCGTACTCCGGAGTCATGTTGGAGATGGTCGCCCGGTCGCCCACGGTCAGGCTGTCGGCGCCTTCGCCGTAGAACTCCAGGTAGGCGCCTACAACCCGCTCCTTGCGCAGGAACTCGGTGATCGCCAGCACCATGTCGGTACCAGTAATACCCGGGCGCAGCTTGCCCTTGAGCTCCACGCCCACAATGTCCGGCAGGCGCATCATGGAGGCACGGCCAAGCATGACACTTTCCGCTTCCAGGCCGCCAACACCAACCGAGATAACGCCGAGGGCATCGACCATCGGAGTATGGCTGTCAGTGCCCACGCAGGTGTCCGGGAAGGCTACATTATCCCGAACCTGAACCACCGGGGACATCTTCTCCAGGTTGATCTGGTGCATGATGCCGTTACCCGGCGGAATCACGTCCACGTTCTCGAAGGCGGTCTTGGTCCAGTTGATAAAGTGGAAGCGATCGTCGTTACGGCGGTTCTCGATCTCACGGTTCTTCTCGAAGGCGTCCTTCTCGAAGCCCGCGTGTTCAACGGCCAGGGAGTGGTCAACGATCAGCTGGGTGGGCACGACAGGATTGACCTTGGCGGGATCACCGCCCTTCTCTGCGATAGCGTCGCGCAGACCGGCCAGGTCCACCAGGGCAGTCTGGCCCAGGATGTCATGGCACACCACGCGGGCGGGGTACCAGGGGAAGTCCAGGTCCCGCTTGCGTTCGATCAGCTGCTTCAGCGAATCGGTCAGAGCGGCAGGCTCGCAGCGGCGCACCAGCTGCTCGGCCAGGATACGGGAGGTGTAGGGCAGCTTGGCCCAGGCGCCGGGCTGGATGTCTTCCACCGCCTGGCGGGTGTCGAAATAGTCCAGGTCTGAGCCTGGGAGGTTCTTGCGATATTGGGTGTTCATTAGGGGGTCTCTCGGGAGCACTAAATGGGTCTGGGACGTTCTGCGAACAGCAACGGCGCATGAGAACGGGCATGTGGCGGGGGCTTTCGTAGCAGCGCCATGGATGGCGCGGAGCAAGGCGGGTGCCATGGACGGCCCCTGAATTGCGGCGGAGAAAACCCCCGCCGCAGGACCGGTCCGGCACCACGACATCAGGCTTCCACTACAATGCTTCCGCCGTTCTCTGCGCAGGCCAGGTTGTTAAGGGCGCTCGTCAATGGGCACCCACTTGGCATCCGCCGGGCCGGTGTAGTCGGCGCTGGGGCGGATAATCCGGTTGTTGGCGCGCTGCTCTTTCACGTGGGCCGTCCATCCGGATACCCGGGACATCACGAAGATGGGGGTAAACAGCTCCGTGGGGATGCCCATGAAGTGATAGGCAGACGCATGGAAGAAGTCAGCGTTACAGAACAGCTTCTTCTCCCGCCACATGACCTCCTCGCAGCGAACGGATACCGGGTATAGCACGGTGTCGCCCACTTCGTCCGCCAGCTTCTTCGACCACTGCTTGATGATCGCGTTGCGGGGATCGGATTCCTTGTAGATGGCGTGACCGAAGCCCATGATCTTTTCCTTGCGCTCCAGCATGCCCATCAGGCCTTCTTCGGCCTCATCCGGGGTCTGGAACTTCTGGATCAGAGCCATGGCGGCTTCGTTGGCACCACCATGCAGCGGACCACGCAGGGAGCCGATGGCGCCGGTAACACAGCTGTGGATATCAGACAGGGTCGACGCACACACACGGGCCGTGAAGGTAGAGGCGTTGAACTCGTGCTCCGCATACAGGATCAGGGAAACGTTCATCACCCGCTCGTGCAGTTCGCTGGGCTTCTTGCCGTGCAGCAGCTCCAGGAAGTGGCCGCCGATAGAGTCCACGTCGCTCTCGGTCTCAATACGCACGCCTTCGTGGGCGAAGCGGTACCAGTAGGTGATGATGGACGGGAACACCGCCAGCATGCGGTCGATCTTGTCGTCCTGCTCGGAGAAGTCCTGCTCGGTTTCCAGGTTGCCCAGCATGGAACAGCCGGTACGCATGACATCCATCGGGTGGGCGTCTTTGGGGATCTGCTCCAGCACGGTCTTCAGGGCGTCCGGCAAGCCACGCAAGCTTTGCAGCTTTTTCGTGTACTCGTCCAGCTCCTTGCGGTTGGGCAGCTTGCCCCGCAGCAGCAGATACGCGATTTCCTCGAACTGGGCTTTCTCCGCCAGGTCGGCAATGTCGTAGCCACGGTAGGTCAGGCCGGCACCGGACTTGCCCACGGTACACAGGGCGGTTTCACCAGCGACCTGCCCGCGCAGGCCGGCACCACCGAGTTTCTTTGCTTCAGCCATGAGTCATCTCCCTCACATCTCTTGTTGGATTCGGTTCAGTTCTTTTTCTGGGCGAAGAGCTCGTCCAGTTTCTGTTCGAAGTCGTGGTAGTTCAGGAAGTCGTAGAGTTCGGCACGGGTCTGCATGCTGTCCACCACGTCTTTCTGGTCGCCCTTCTCCAGGATATTTTCATACACCATCAGCGCTGCCTTGTTCATGGCGCGGAAGGCACTGAGGGGATAGAGCACCATACCGGCCCCGGCTTCTGCAAGCTCACTCTTGTTATAAAGGGGCGTAGCGCCGAACTCGGTGATATTGGCCAGCAGGGGCGCGTCGATGGCGTCCGCGAAGGCACGGTAGTCAGACAGCTCATGCACGGCTTCGGCGAAGATGCCGTCGGCGCCGGCTTCAATGCAGGCCTTTGCGCGGTCAATGGCGGCTTCCAGCCCTTCCTTCTGGAAGGCGTCGGTGCGGGCCATGATAAAGAAGTCCTTGTCCTGGCGGGCATCGGCCGCAGCCTTGATGCGGTCGACCATTTCATCCTTGGAAACAATTTCCTTGTTGGGGCGGTGACCGCAACGCTTCTGGGCGACCTGGTCTTCGATATGGACGGCGGCCACGCCAGCGCGCTCCATCTCACGGATGGTACGGGCGATATTGAAGGCGCCACCCCAGCCGGTGTCGATGTCTACCAGCAGCGGCAGGTCGGTGGCGGCGGTGATGCGACGGGCGTCTTCCACCACATCGTTCATGGTGGTCATGCCCAGGTCCGGCAGGCCGAAGGAAGCGTTCGCTACACCACCACCGGACAGGTAAATGGCCTGGTGCCCTACCCGCTCGGCCATCATGGCGGAATAGGCGTTGATGGTGCCGACGATCTGCAGCGGCTTGTTCTCTTTCAGCGCCTTGCGGAAGCGGGCGCCAGGGCTCAGTTGCTGTGACATGGGGATTTCCTTCTTGTTCATGAATGTTGGGTTCGGGATCAGAACGAGATCTCGCCCTGTTCAATCTTGCGTTCGATATTCTGTCGGGCAGCGTTGATGTGGCGCTTCATCAGGAACTCCGCCAGCTCGCCATCCCGCTGGGCAATGGCCTCCACGATACGCCGGTGCTCGCCCAGGGCCCGATGAGGCCGGCCACTGGAGGTACTCAGCCGGTAGCGGTACATGCGCACCATGTAGTAAAGATCACCCAGCAGCATCTGCGCGAGTTTGGTGTTGCGGCTGCCGGTGGCGATGCGGTGATGGAAGTCGTAGTCACCTTCCGCCTGGTAGTAGGCCTGCCCCCGGGCTTCCTCGATCATCGCTTCATGACTGTCGAGGGTCGCCTGCAGGTCCGCGATTTCGTCGTCAGTCATGCGCTCCGCAGCCTGGCGAGCCGCCAGCCCTTCCATGACCTCACGAATGCGGTAAAGCTCAAGCAGTTCAGCGGCACTGACGGAGACGACCCGCACACCGGCGTGAGGCCGGCGGACCAGCAGGCCACGGGATTCCAGCCTGCCCAGGGCTTCACGCACCGGGCCACGGGTCAGGTTGAAGCGCTCGCACAGGTCCAGTTCACCGATTTTCTCACCGGGGGCCAGCTCGCCTTTCACGATGGCCGTTTGCAGACAATCGAAAGCTTCATCGGCACGGGTCTGGGTGAGTGTTATGGGAGCGTTCATGGCGTTTGTCAACAATATAGAAAGTAACGATCCTGAAGTTACGCCTGACACTGCATATTGTCAACAATCCGTGCAATTGGAGAGGCTCCGATTGTTAACATAAAGCGCACGCACCAACCTGGTGCATCGCTATTAACGTCGTTGCCGTGAAAAAACCGTAAAAAAGACGCAACCTCCCGGTGTTTCCCTTTATACCGGTACCTTGGTTACACTTGGCATGCTTTCTGATTGCCGGATTACCAAGCATTGCGGAGGCGCCAGGCCCGTGCTGGCGGCCCCCAATCAGGAAAACCACACAAAAGGACGATATTGATGATCAAGAAGTGCCTGTTCCCCGTTGCCGGCTACGGCACCCGCTTTCTTCCCGCCACCAAGGCCATGCCGAAGGAAATCCTTCCCGTTGTTAACAAACCCCTGGTGCAATACGGGGTTGAGGAAGCGTCCGAGGCCGGTATCAATGAGTTCGGTTTTGTGACCGGGCGGGGCAAACGGGCCATTGAGGATCACTTCGATATCAGTTACGAGCTGGAACACCAGATTGCCGGCACCGGCAAGGAAGACCTGCTCACCTCCATCCGGGACCTGATCAACAACAACACCTTCGCCTTTACCCGCCAGAACGAGATGAAAGGCCTGGGACACGCCATTCTCACCGGCCGCAACCTGATGGGTGACAACCCGTTTGCGGTGGTGCTGGCCGATGACTTCTGCGTCGTCCCGGAAGGCGAAGATGGTGTACTGACCCAGATGGCCAAGCTGTACAAGCAGTTCCGCTGCTCCATCGTGGCCATTGAGGAAGTACCCAAGAACGAGACTCACAAGTACGGTGTGATCGCCGGGGAGCCCATGAAGGATGGCTTGTACCGTATCACCGATATGGTAGAGAAGCCGTCACCGGACAAGGCTCCGTCCAACCTGGCGATTATCGGCCGCTACATCCTGACACCGGATATTTTCGAGATTATCGAGAACACCAAGCCCGGCAAGAACGGCGAAGTCCAGATCACCGATGCCCTGCTGGAGCAGGCGAAGAACGGCTGCGTGCTGGCCTATCAGTTCAAGGGCAAGCGGTTTGACTGTGGTTCCATTGAAGGGTTTGTGGAAGCCACCAACTACGTCTATGAGAACATCTACAAAAAGAACCGCGACAAGAAGAAGTGAGTCAAGCGCACGGGCCGCATCAGCGGCCCAGTAACTGCAGGATCATGCGCCGGTTTTCTTCCGTACTCTTGCGGAACCGGCGCAGCAATTCCACTTCCTACTCGTTGGGCTGAACCCGCTGCACCTGTCGCTCCAGCTCTTCCAGTGCCCCCGCCAGCTCATCACTGTTGGAGAACGCCAGCCCCGGCAACTCCAGTTGTCCCGGATCATCCAGTTCGGAGGTGTCCAGCAGCGATTCCAGTGGCACAGTCAACTGACGGCACAGGTCGATAAGCTCATCCACCGCCGGATACAGTCGCCGGTGAGGGTCCGCCTGCTCCCAGCGAGTGATGGTGTCCGGAGTCACTCCCACCAGCTCAGCCAGATCGCGATGGGACAGTTGCCGTGCCTCGCGGGCATCCTTCAGCCTCTGCCAGAATGTTTCCAGGTAACGCATGGGGTAACTCCTGCCACCTACGGGCTGTTATTCAGGACGGATGCCAGCAACGACGATCCGGAAGCATGCATCCTACTGTATCCGCAAAGAGGCGTTTCCGCGATAGCTTCGCGGGGATAGCTGTGTCACTCTCCCAGGGCGTTTTGCCAATCGCGCTCGGCGGCAAACCCGGTTTCCAGAGGGCGCATGCGGGCGTGCTCCACCAGCTGACGAACGCCCTGAACCACCAGAGGATTAACACCCTGCGCTCCCGCCAGCAGTGCAATGGCAGCCGCCACGGGGCATTCGTTAACCTGATCCACCAGCCCGTGTTCCAGGGCCTGGGCAGGGTTCCACTCCAGGCCGCAAAGCATCATCCGCTTGCTGATGGACTCTCCCAGCAAACGCGGCAACAACTGTGTACTCCCACCCATGGGAAAACGCCCCTGGCGGGGTGCGTCAAATCCGAACCCGGCATGGCCAGACGCCACGCGGAAATCACAGCTGAGCGCCATCGCCAGACCTTCATCCCGTGCCTGCCCGTTGATTGCCGCCACAGTGAGGGCCGGGTACTTTCGCAGGGTGGAAAAAGCCTGGGAGTAAAACCGCGCCAGCTGGCTGAGTGGCACACGGGCATCACTCAGTGCTGAATCCAGTGTACCGCCACAGAACCATTCAGAACCGGACCCCGTTATCACCAATGACGCACAGGGGCTCTCGCGGGCCAGATCACCCAGCACCTGGTGCAGCTCCTCCAGGCCCTCACTGTGCCAGCGGTTCTCCGGCGGTGCGTGCAGGGTGAGTACGCGGATGGTTTCCGGTGCCTCGGGAACATAGTCGGTTGCGGGGGTCAGTTCGATCAATTCGGATTCCTGTCTGTCCGGGATAACGAGAGCGCTGTGTGAATTACAACCGATTCACCGGGGACATTTCCACTGGCAGGGGCTACTTTATGACTTTAGAGTGAATCAATCAGGGATTTTTACGTAAAAGTTACCTATAACGCGAAAACCAACCCCCGGGACCGACCCGTAACCTTGAGGCAGCGATGACACCCGAGCAGGCCTGGCAGATGATTCTTCGGCAATGCCACCAGCCCGAGACGGCCAGCGGACACTGGCCACCCGAGACACCATTGACCGATGATGATCTCGCGGGACAACTGCTGCAGCTGTTTCAGCCGCTGGTAACGTCAGCCCGGACAGGAACGGAACACGAATTATCCGTCATCGCCCAGATGGGCCAGAGCCTGGACGGCCGGATTGCCACGGTGACTGGCAAGTCCCGTTACATCAACGGTAAGGACGGGCTGGTTCACCTGCACCGCCTGCGGGCAGTATCGGACGCGGTGCTGGTAGGATCGGGCACCGCCGCTGCTGACAACCCGCGCCTGACTGTTCGCCTTGCCACCGGGCCTAACCCGGTGCGGGTGGTGGTGGACCGTAACCGCCGTGTACCGGACAGCCATCACCTCTTTTCTGATGGCGCTGCCCCGACATTGCGCCTGGTCGCAAGGAATGGGCAGTCACCTGCCCTGCCAGACACGCTTACCGGCGGCGTACAGGAGATACCCTGTCTGACCGGCACCAGCGGCCCCATCAATCCGAAGGAGGTTCTGGCCATTCTGCAACATCTGGGGCTGCGCCGGATTTTTATCGAGGGCGGCGGACAGACAGTATCCACCTTCCTGACAGCCGGGCTGGTGGATCGTCTCCACGTACTGGTAGCGCCCATGATCATCGGCAGCGGTCAGCCGGCGTTCTCGCTGCCGGAGATCGACAGCCTGGCTGATGCCCTGCGTCCGCAAGCACGCATGGTCAATCTGGGCACTGATATGCTGTTCGACCTGGCGTTTGACGCCCGCCACTGAACAGGAAAAATACCCCCGGCAAGGCGGAGACCAGTACCAGCACTCCGTAGCTCACTGCCAGCGCCACACCCTGCTCCGCATCCATACCCGCCAGCGGCCAAAGTACCGCCGCTGCGCTTTCCCGAATACCCCAGCCCGACACCGTCAGGGGAATGACCATGGCCATCAGCAGCACCGTACACAGTGCCAGTAACAGCCCCGGCGCATCCACAGCTACGGAAAGCCCAAGGCCCATGGCCAGACACCAGAACGCGGCCAGGTAGGAGACGATGACAGCCAGGGATGAGGCAAGCTGCAGCGGCAAGGCGCTCCTGCTTAGAAGTGCCCGCCGTACATCAGCCTGAAAGCCCGCCCACCAGTTTGCCAGTGGGGGTGCCTGGAACAATGACCAGGTCAGCAGTATGACGATCAACACTCCGGGCAACAGGAACAGCCCCGGCATGGGCGGCTTCGGCAGCGGTAACCAGGCTGCAGCCAGCACCGCGGCCAGCAGAAACAGCACCAGCTGCCCGGACAACCGCTCAATCATGACCCCATGGACCGCCAGCGTGGTGGTCTTCATCCGCTGCCGGTGCCGTAAGGCCCGCCCCGCGTCGCCAACCACGCCACCCGGTACCAGCTGGTTCACCAGTGTGCCAAGGTAATACTCGCCAATGGCGTAACCCAGCGGCAGCTGCCCCCCCAGCCGCCGCACCGTGAACTGCCAGCGCCAGGCGGAGATGACAACCTGAAAGGGCGTGATCACCAGGGCCGCTAACAGCCAGGGCCCGTGCACGTTCTGCAGCTGTCCGCCAACGGCTGCCGGATCCACCAGCCAGAGCACTGTCACCAGCAACAGCAGGGTCAGCCCCCACCGCAATACCGGCGATAAACCACGGCCCCGGATGGTCACAACCCCGGTGCTCCGAACAGGTCGATATGATCCACTTCGATGGTCAGCACACCCTGCCCTGCCTGTTCCAGCCGGGTGTTCAGCCAGTCTTCCAGCCAATCAGCCGGCGCTTCCTCCTCGTCTGAGAATCGTTCATATTGTGCCCGGGCTGCCTCCACCCAGCCCTCCATAAGGGCAGACTGCAGCTCCGGGTAGCGCTGATCCAGGTGCCAGGTGCTGGGTGCCAGCCGAACCTGGTAGCCATTGGATTGGAGCGCGCCCGCCAGCACCTCACTGGCTTCGGGGCCACAGGCGGCACCGGTGCCCTTGTCGCCGTGCTGATGCTGGTTGACCAGCGTCCTCAGCGTATCGTCCGAAGGATGCCCTGGCCACAGGCGGAAGCTGCCTGCATAAGTTAGCACCACCAGAACCGCTGCAGAGCGCACTGCGGCAGCTTTCGCAAAAGCCTCCAGCCAGGACTGGGACACCAGGTCGATCAGCGCCGAGGCGGCGACAAGGTGTAACGGGGCCGGCAAGGCCGCATCGAGGTCGCCGGCTTCAAGGCGACGAGGGTGAAGATGGGTTGACGAACCATCCACTGCCACAGTGTTCAGCAGCGCCTCATCCTGATCATAGAGGTGCCATTGGCAGCGGGCTGACAGCTCGTCAGGAAAAGCCTGGCGAAGATAGCGCCAGTTGGACCCACTGCCAGCACCAATATCCGCCACTACCAGGACCTGATCTGATCGTTGCTCCAGCCAGTGGGCGGTTTCCACGCCAAGCTGAGGGTCACGTGCCTGATGGTCCGCCGGTTCCCGTAGCCGCAGCCAGTCTTCCGCGAAGCCACTGCCTTTTGGAAGGCTCGCATCGATCGGTCCTAGCGCCCGGTCAAACTCCCCCGCGCACTGGTCCCAGCTACGCAGGGTTTGCGCACTCTCGCGGGCAGCGGCCTGTTGGCTTCGCAGCAATGACCGGTTTTGTATCCGTTCGCTGACCAGCATGGCAAGCGCTTCGCTGTCACCGGCCGGATAGGTCACACAACCAGGACGGTCGGCCGTGGCCGCCAGTGCGCCTCCGTCAGAAGATATCACCGGCACGCCGTGGGCCAGCGCCTCATCGATCACCATGCCATAGCCTTCATAGTGGGAGGGCAGCACAAACAGGTCGGCCTGCCCGAACGCCCGGGTCAGCTCCGGACCGGACAGCTCGCCCCGCAACCGGATGTACCCTGTCAGACCCTGGTCTGCAATCCTTGCCCTCACAGCGCTGGCGTAGTCCACATCCCGGTCCACGGAACCTGCCAGTTCGCAGGTCCATCCGCCCACCTCCAGCCTGGCCAGGGCATCCACCAGGTCCAGTTGCGCTTTTCGGGGAGAAAGGTGGGCGACGCAGAGAAGCCTGACTTCCCCCCGACCTGCCCCCTGACGACGAGATACGGAATCTTCCCGAACGCCTGGCCGGTGAACACCCGGAAGCACCACCTGGACCTTCGACGAGGGCACGCCAAATCGACCCAGCCCCCGGGCAGTGGTTTCGCTGGTCGTGATGACCCGGGTGACGGCAGCCAGGGTCCGGCGCTCTGTTTCTAGGAAATGGGCGCGCTCACTGTCGCCGAGACCGGTTTCATCCGCCAGCGGATGGTGCACCAGCGCCACCAGGTTGAGGCGTGGGCCGTGGACCTCCGCCGCTTCCGGGCAACCACACAGGGCGAGGCCGTCCACGATAACGGTGCTGCCGTCAGGTGCCGCCGCCAGGGCGTTATCGAGCGCGGCTCGCGCAGTCTCATCCACCATTGGAAACCGGCCGTCCAGCCCTCCCAGACTGACTTCACGGTCAAGCCGCCTAAGCCCGGCCACCACCTCCCGCACATAGCCATAGCCGCCAGTCCGTTGTTCCGGATCACCGGGAACCAGGAACCGGTAACAGGACTCAGAGTTCGCCACGATAGCTGGCCCAGGCGATGTGGGACTCGGACAGGGTAACTTTCAGCGCTGTCAGGGCCCTGGCGCCCTCGCCCAGTTCACCGTTGCGGATTGCTTCGGCCATGGCGTCAAAGACGTACCGGGCCATGAACTCCGTGGTGGTGTTGCGGCCCCGGAACTGGGGCAGCTCGTCCAGGTTCTGCATATTGATGGGGGCGAGGACCTTGCCCAGCACGTCGCTGGCCAGGCCGATGTCCACAACCAGGTCATGGTTGTCCAGCTCCGGGCGTTCGAAGCTGACGTCCACCACGTAGGTGGCGCCATGGAGCTTCTGGGCCGGTCCGAAGATTTCTCCCGTAAAGCTGTGGGCAATCATCACATTGTCGCGGACGGTGAGTGTGTACATGGGTTTTCCTTATGTTTATGAATAGCGGATTCGATGACAGAGGGTGTCAGAAGCCCCGCGGGCCAGTTCCGCCATAACGTCGGGCAACTGCTCAAAGTCGCTTTCGCCGGTAATCAGGTTGTCCAGCGCGGGGTCTGCCATTAACCGGATGGCCAGCGCCATGCGATCGCGGAAGGACCAGCGGGGTAGCTGACGCGGGCTGAGCTGCCCCACCTGGCTGGACCGAAGGGTCAGGCGACGGGAATGAAAACTGCCGCCGAGACGGGCCGGCACCGCCTGCTCGCCATACCAGCTCATTTCGATAATGCGACCTTCGTTACCTGCCAGGCTGAGAGCCGTCTCCAGCCCTGATGTATGGCCGCTGGTATGGAACACCAGGTCATGGTCATCCCTGGCTGACTCAGGTGCCCACCCGATGCCCAGCGCTGCCAGCACGGCCCGCCGGTTGGCGTTGGGATCGATGGCGGTAACCCGGGTGCCGGGAATCCTGCTGGCCAGCCAGGCGACCAGGCAGCCCACGACGCCACAGCCGACGACCGCAATACGGTCCCCTACCAGAGGCTCGCCATCCCAGAGACCATTGATGGCAGTTTCCAGGTTGGCGGCCAGTACCGCACGGCCCGGGGGTATCTCTTCCGGAAGGATGGTTACCGCACTGGCGGGCACACGGTAGCGGCGCTGGTGGGGGAACAGGCAGAAGCCGTAGCGGCCCACCAGGCTTGGCGGCCCGGCCACAACGCGACCCACGTTCATATAGCCATAGCGTACCGGGCCCGGGAACTCCCCCTGCTGAAACGGTGCCCGCATTCGCTGGTACTCGGACTCGGGTACCTGGCCGTTGTAGACCAGGGCCTCGGTTCCACGACTTATGGCGCTGTAGACTGTCTCCATCTCCAGCTGCGGTCCGTGGTTGTCACTGTTGTGGTCGACCTGGCCGGGGGCAATCTCGCCAAGGCCATTTCCAGAGGACCAGAAGGCGGGTGACATTTCCGTTGACGGGGGATTCATACACACTCCATGCTGAAGGCAATACCCGCTGGGCGGCTGTCGCTGTGAACCAATCGTTGCAGGCGCCGGTATAATCAGCATTACAGTATAGATTACGACAGGTTACGGCTATGGATTCCTCGCCAACACATCATGCGCCGCACCCCTTGCCCTGGGTGGACCTGTCACTGGGGGCGGCCGCCATGGCCGGACTGCTGCTGCTCACCGCCTACATCGCCACCCTCTCATCCGCAACCATAATACTGGCTGTTGCCCTCTACGCCGGGTTTACGCTGAGCGTCGTCGCTGGCCTGAGCCTCTCGGGCTGCCGCTTCGGGCCCGCAGACCGGGTGACCCTGGTTCGCGCCGTGCTGGTCCTCTTCCTTGCCAGCCTGGCCGGCACACCTGCCCTGCTGCAAACCCTGGCCTGGCCCTATGCCCTGCTCTGTTTGCTGGCACTGATCATGGACGGCGCGGACGGCTATGTCGCCCGACGCACCAGCACAGCCAGCGCGTTCGGAGCCCGCTTCGATATGGAGCTGGATGCCTTCTTTATTCTGATCCTGTGCATCGCCCTGATGGTACTGGGAAAAGCCGGCGCCTGGGTGCTGATTATCGGCCTGATGCGTTACGGCTTTGTCATGGCGGGCTGGTACTGGACATGGCTCAATGAGCCATTGCCGGAGAGCTTCCGGCGCAAGACCATTTGTGTATGGCAACTGGTCACCCTGATGGTGGCCCTGGTGCCGCCCATACCGGATGTGTTCACTCATGCTACGCTCATGTTGGCACTGGTCCTTTTATCCGGGTCCTTTGCCCTCGACATCTGTTATCTTTACCGGCACAGAACAGCAAGGAGACCGTGATGAAAACCCAAAGGAACGCCATCACCCATATCGCTGCCGGCGTCGCCGTAACCAGCCTCGCGCTCGCCGCCACCAGTGCCCAGGCCGAACCCAAGGAATACAAGATCGATGAAGAGCACCTGTCCATCACCTTCGAGGTGAATCACCTGGGCTATGCGTCAGTCATCGGCCTGTTCCTTGAGGGGAAGGGGCAGTTCGAGTACGACGAGGAAACCAACGAGGTACCGTCTGGCAAGGTAGTCATCCAGAGTGCCAGCGTGTTCTCCAACCACGACAAGCGGGACGAACACCTTCGTAAGGACGACTTTCTCCATAGCGATCGCTATCCCGAGATCACTTTTGAGGTCACCGACTTCGAAACCACCGGCGAGCGTACCGGCAATCTCACCGGCGACCTTACCCTGCTGGGCCAGACCCGGCCGGTGACCCTGGACGTTACTCTGAACAAGGCGGCGGATTACCCCATCGGTCACAAGGAGTACACCCTTGGCATCTCTGCCAGCACCACGATCAAACGCAGTGAGTGGGGCATGACCTACGCCCTCGACCCGTTGATGGTGGCGGATGATGTCCATTTGCGCTTCGAGTTTGAAGCGATCCAGGACGAAGGCTGGTTCTGAGCGCACCCTGGAAGACCAGGTGTGATGACAGCCATGGCTCCCGGGCGACACAGGCCCGGGGCGGCGCCCTTCACCGGGCCATGATTAGGCCGGACGTGGTGAGCATGCTAAACTCCGCGCCCTGATTTCCGGACATTTTCTTGCCATGGCCCTTTCTGATTCCCATAAAGCTGACCTGCTTCTCGTCTTTGTAACCCTGCTGGCCGCTGTCAGTTGGGCGTTCTCCAAAGAGGCGGTGCTGCTGATGCCGCCGTTGCTGTTCATGGCCATGCGATTCCTGATGGCCGGTGCCATCCTGGCATTCTTTGCGCGCCATCAGCTACCGCGCCTGGGTGTTCGACAGATGCTCCGTGGCGCCCGGGTGGGCCTGGTGTTCGGTTCCGCCATGAGTTGCTGGGTCATGGGTATCTGGCTGGGCGTCAACCTTGGTGAGGCCGCGTTTATTACCAGCCTGGCGGTGGTGATTGTTCCCGCCATTGCCCGCGTTTTCTTCCGCGAGCCCCAACCCCTGAATACCTGGCTGGCGATTCCGGTGGCCATTTGTGGCCTGGCCCTGCTTTCCCTTGAAAACGGCTTCCGCCCGGAGCCCGGGCAAATGCTGTTCGTGGTGGCAGCGCTGATCTTTGCCATGTCGTATATTCTTACCTCCCGCACCGCCAATACCCGCACCGTGGTGAACGCCAGTGGTGAACAGGTTGTCAAACAGAAGGTACCCGCCCTGCCCCTGACGGCCCTGAGCATGACCACAGCCGGGGTACTTACCGGGCTGGTCTCCCTGTTCTTCGAGGAGTGGCAGCCAACCTTTGATAACTTCACCGGTCCCATGTTCTGGTGGCTGGTGGGAAGTGCCACCATCGGCACCGCCTTTCGCTTTCTGCTACAGACCTACGCCCAGAGCCTGTCTTTCAACAGCCATGGTGTGGTGATACTGATCCTGGAACCGGTGTGGGTGGCGCTGCTGGCCTGGGTATGGTTCAGCCAGACCATGAGCCCAACCCAGATTGCCGGTTGCTGCGTGATCCTGCTGGCTCTGCTGATCAACCGCTGGACGGTGCTGGCCCGGGCCATCCGGAACTGGCTGCGCAAGTCCTCGCGGGTACGCCGTATCGCCCGCATCCGCGCCGCCAACCGGGGATAGCGGGCAGTTTAAAAAAGTCCCGGAAAACGGTTGACCATCCCGGTCCGGATCAGTATATTTCCTCCCCGTTGAACACAGGACCATAGCTCAGTTGGTTAGAGCGCTGCCTTGACATGGCAGAGGTCGGCAGTTCAAATCTGCCTGGTCCTACCA
>NZ_JAWLGY010000039.1:10544-18123 GCF_041690615.1 Marinobacter sp. | reverse complement strand
GTCTGAATTCTAATGGTGCCCGGAGGCGGAATCGAACCACCGACACGGGGATTTTCAATCCCCTGCTCTACCGACTGAGCTATCCGGGCAGGTTGCAGTACTGCTGTGCAACGGGGCGCTATTAAACCGGTTTGGAATCACTGAGTCAAGGGTGCCCGATAAAAATTTCCCGGTGCTTGCAAAAGCTGGGCAAACCTTGATCAGTGGGGTCAATTTTCAGGTGGAACAAAGCCTTCGGCCTTGTCGAAAGGCTCGTTGTTGAAGAAGCGCTCCATCTGCGCTTGCAGGTATTTGCGGGTGTTCGGGTCCATCAGGCTCAGGTGCTTTTCGTTGATCAGCATGGTCTGCTGGGCCTGCCACTCTTCCCAGGCCTGTTTGGAGACGTTCTCGTAGATTTCCTGCCCCTTGGCGCCGGGCATGGGTGGAAAGTCCAGGCCTTCCATCTCTTTCTGGTATTTGCGGCAGAATACGGTGCGGCTCATGGGCGCTCCTGTTTACCTTGAATGTTTGGCTTTTGCGGGATGATAACAGATCAGAGCAGGGTGGCCTGTTCCGGGTTGGTCAGCAGGGTTCTCACCGGGGCGGGCAGGCCCAGGGCGAGCGCTTCGTCGCGGTGTAGCCAGCGGTGTGTGCCCGGCTCCCGGATGGCCAGGTTGCCCGCGACCTGGAGCCGCGCTGGCTGGATATGCAGGTGATAGTGGCTGAAGGTGTGGCGGAATCCACTGATCAGGTCCGGCCGGGTGCAGGTGAGGCCGAAACGCCGCTCGCAGGCTTCTTCCAGTTCATCCGCGCCGAAGGCCGGGTCAAGTTCCGGCAGGCTCCACAGGCCACCCCAGATGCCGCTGGGTGGTCGCTGCTCCAGCAGGATCCGGCCCTCGGCGTCTTCCATGATCAGCATCCAGGTGGCTTTCTCGGGCTTTTCCTTTTTGGGCTTGCGACCGGGGTAGAGGGTTACCTCGTTGCGGGCCCTTGCCTGGCAGCCATCCTGCAGTGGACACTCAGCGCAGGCCGGGCGACTGCGGGTGCAGACCATGGCACCCAGGTCCATGATGGCCTGGGTGTAGTCCCGTGCCCGGGTGTGGGGGGTGTGTTGCTCGGCATGGGTCCACAGGGCATTGAGCGTACTGGTCTGCCCCGGCCATCCGGGCACCGCGTGGTAGCGGGCCAATACCCGTTTTACGTTGCCATCAAGGATGGCTGCGCGGCGATCCCACGCCTGGGCGATGATGGCGGCGGCGGTTGACCGGCCGATTCCCGGCAGTGCTTCGAGTGTTTCCTGGCTGTCTGGAAACTCACCGCCATGATCTTCCATAACCTGGATAGCGGCCTTCTGCAGGTTCCGGGCGCGGGCATAGTAGCCCAGCCCCGACCAGTGGCTGAGCACGTCATCCACCGGCGCTTCTGCCAGGTCCTGAACGGTGGGGAAGCGTTCCATGAAGGCCTGGAAATAGGGGATAACCGTGGTTACCTGGGTTTGCTGGAGCATGATCTCCGACACCCAGACCCGGTAGGCTGTCCGGTTCTCGTGCCACGGCAGGTCATGCCTGCCGTGTTTGGCGTACCATGCAAGAAGGCGTTCGGCGAAGCGGTCTGTCATCGGTTGAACAGGCCCCGGATGGCGTCTTTCACCTTGTCGCCGTCTTCCCCCTCCAGGCGCTCATCGATCTTCTCCCGTACTTTTTCTTCTGCTTTGTCGCGGGCGCGGTCGGTTTCTTCCTTTACCTTTGCCCTGGCGGCATTGGCCGCAATGTCCTTGAGTGTGTCACGGAAGCGGGAGCCGTCGAAGGAGCACATGCCGGCCGGGTCCTCGGTGAAGTTGCCGCGGCACTCCACAGGGATGACGACGTTTTCGACGTACTCGGTAACGCGGCAGGCTTCGTCACGGTGGATCTCGCCGACGATCCGGAGGCCGGCTTCGTAGTCGATTTCGGAGGCGGCCATGTCCACGGTGCCATTACCTTCCAGGCGCATGCCGGCGAGGGCGGCGACCAGGTCGGTGTTG
Organism: Marinobacter sp.; assembly: GCF_041690615.1. Lineage (GTDB taxonomy): Bacteria > Pseudomonadota > Gammaproteobacteria > Pseudomonadales > Oleiphilaceae > Marinobacter. Next base: position 16,121 of record NZ_JAWLGY010000039.1, on the reverse strand, counting down.
TCCAGGGTGTTGCCGTTGATCTTCAGGGTTCCCTTCATATCGTTAAAGGGCGTCGTTTTGCCCCAGTCTGTGGTGGTCAGGTCTTCCTGGTTCACCATTGCAATGCCCTGGCAGGCCAGCCGGGTCAGGTTCATGCGGGTGAACTGACCTTCCGCCAGGTTGAAGTTCACTGTGCCGTCAGCGTTCCGGCGCAGCACGGAGACGCGGTTGCCCCGGGTGCTCGCATCAATGTCGATATTGGCGGCCCCTGCCAGCATGTCCATTTCCGCCAGGTCCTGCAGCAGTGGCTGGGTTTCCACACCGGATACCTGGGCCCTGAGTCGCCAGGTCGGATCGTCACTGCGGGCATCGATGTTGACGTTGGACTGGAAGCCGCCGTCGTAGAGTTTGCCGCTGAAGTCGCTGAGGCTCAGCTGACCGTTGGACGCCTCAATGGAGGTGTTGATATCGGTGATGGTCAGGTTGCTGATGATCAGCTCACCCAGGCCCAGGTCGATGTCCAGGTCAAGCCCGCGAAGTGTTTCCAGGGGCAGGAGGTCGCCCTCGGTGCTGGCACTTGCAGGTGCTCCGCTGCTGGACGGCTGGCCATCACCACTGTCTTCAGCGGGGGGCGGCAGGTAGCGGTCGGCATCAAGAGCATCACCTTCCAGCTGGAAAGCGAGGGCACCGGACTCGATGTTGTAGCGCGCACCCCCTTCGAACGTGGTGTCATCCAGTACCATGGTCAGCTCCGAAAGTTCCGCAACGCCTGCCGGGCCGGTAAGGTTGGTGCTAAGGGACAGGCGATTGAGTACTTCCGGGTCCGTGGTTTCGATTTCGTCCATGCCCAGGGTCTGCATTAGTTCCCGCAGGGAGAACTCCGCTACCGAAAGTTTGCCGGTTACCTTTGGCTGGGGGCCAAAGCCTTCCACTTCCAGGTCGGTGGTTAGCTCCAGATTTGCCAGAGTGGCACGCAACTCGTCCAGTGTAGCAGTCTCATTCTCCAGGTTGGTCGCCACACCGCCGGTAATCCGGGCCTGGAGGGTGCGGTCAGCAAATGCTTCGCCTGAGAGCCCGAATTTCGCGTCCAGACCGTTAACGGAGAACTGGTTGAGCGCCTCGTTGGCGGTCAGGCGGGCGGAGATGTCACCGTTGACGGTCATCTCTGGCTGGCCGGTATTTACCAGGAAGCCCACCTCCAGTGGAAATTCGGAACCCAGTGCTATCTGGCTGGCCAGCAGGCTGAATTCCTGGAGTACGACCGACTGGCCGGTGGCCATGTCTTCATATTGGACGCTGGCGTCGGTGATACGTATTTCTTCCACGGCAAAGGCGAGCACGTCACCGGATTCGCCGCCGTTCACTGCAGCCTCCTCCTGCGCCGCCTCTGCGGCGGCTTCATCGGCAGTGGGGGGCTCGCCTTCCGGCAGGATGCGGGTCCAGTTGCCGGTGCCGTCCTCCGCTACGGTCAGGCGGGCGTCGAGGCCATCCAGCACGAAGGTGTGAACCTGTGGCGACATGGCGATCAGCGACCAGAAATCCACCTGGGCAACCAGTTGGCGCAGGGCCACGAAACGTTCACCATCGAGAGTGGCTTCCACCTCATTAAGTTCGAGACCGAGGGGGAACAGGGACCATCCGATATCACCGGAGAGATCCAGGTCCAGGTTCGTCTTCTGCTCCACCACGCGCTCGATCTGCGGCTTGTAGGCGTTCGGGTCGATGACAAACACCGCGACGGCAACCGCCGCAATCGCCAGCAAAATCAGGCCGACAATGGCAAAGATGATGTAGCGGACAGCTTTCATGGCACTGGGATCCTTTCAGGTCTTAATCCGGTGAGGGGTCGGGAGCGGGCTCTGGCCCCTGACCAAAGCCTAACGCACAGATTACAAATTAAAAGTGCTCCAAGTATGACAAAATGGCAGGGTTTCGCCACAATAGGACGTTTACCGGTCCCTGATAAAAACCCGGCCGATACAATACTGGAGGACACAGGTGTGGCTTTTACCGTATCCATTGAACTGAACCGTGAGATCGAGCTGGCCGCTCCCTTTGACGAGGTCTTTACGCTGCTGTCGGACGTACCCCGGTCTGTCAGCCACTTCCCCAAGGTGGATCGCCTGGTGGACCTGGGCGACAACACCTATCGCTGGGAAATGGAAAAGATCGGCGTAGACAAGTACTCCATTCAGACCGCCTACGCCTGTCAGTACCATGCGGACAAGGGCGCCGGAAAAGTGACCTGGGTGCCGGTGAAGGGTGAGGGCAACGGTATGGTGGAAGGCAGCTGGACACTAACCGCCGTCGATGACAGGACCACCCGTGCCCGCTTCCAGACCTCCGCCGAGCTGACTCTGCCCCTGCCAGGGCTGCTCAAGATGGCCATCAGTCCCGTAGTGAAACACGAATTCAACGGCCTGGTGGACACCTATATGAACAACCTGAAAAAGGCGTTCTGAAGGGCTGCCGTCTATCGCCGCCATAGCCCTTTAAACGGGACTCTGTCGGGACGAACGGGTATAATTGCCCCCTGATTCAACGCTTGCTTGTCAATTTCCGGAGTTTTCATGGCCGCTCGCAAGGCTCGGGTAGAACGAAATACCCTTGAAACCCAGATCACCGTCGAGATCGACCTGGACGGTACTGGCAAATCCAGTTTCGATACTGGCGTGCCCTTCCTCGAACACATGATGGACCAGATCGCACGCCACGGCCTGGTGGATCTGACCATCAAGTCCACCGGTGACCTGCACATCGACGATCACCACACCGTGGAAGACATCGGCATCACCCTGGGCCAGGCCTTCAAACAGGCGGTGGGTGACAAAAAAGGCATTCGTCGCTACGGCCACGCCTACGTGCCCCTGGACGAAGCCCTGTCACGGGTCGTCATCGACCTCTCCGGCCGTCCGGGCCTGGCGATGGATGTGCCCTACACCCGTGCTTCCGTGGGTGGATTCGACGTGGACCTGTTCGAGGAATTTTTCCACGGTTTCGTCAATCACTCCATGGTGACCCTGCACATCGACAACCTGAAGGGCAAGAACACCCATCACCAGATCGAAACCGTGTTCAAAGCCTTCGGACGCGCCCTGCGCATGGCCATCGAAATGGACGAGCGTATGGCCGGCATCACACCGTCTACCAAGGGATCGCTCTGAGCGGTCCCTGCTGATTCCAGGATTGTTCCACCGATGAATACCGTCGCCATCATCGACTACGGCATGGGAAACCTCCATTCCGCCCGCAAGGCCGTGGAGCACGTCGCCCCGGATGCCCGCGTGCTGGTCACAGACAACGCCGACCAGATCCGCGAAGCCGACCGGGTCATCCTCCCGGGCGTCGGCGCCATCCGCGACTGCATGGCCGAAATGCAACGCCTGGGCGTGGACGAGCTGGTCCGGGAAGTCTCCGTCGACCGCCCGTTCCTGGGCATCTGTGTGGGCATGCAGGCCCTGATGTCCCGCAGCGAAGAAAACGGCGGCGTGGACTGCATCAACCTGTTCGATTCCCAGGTCCGCTTCTTTGGCGAAAACCTGGTCGAAAACGGCGAACGCCTGAAAGTCCCCCACATGGGCTGGAACCAGGTCTGGCAGACCGTCGACCACCCCCTGTGGCACGATATTGACGACGGTGACCGCTTCTACTTCGTACACAGCTACTACGTGGAGTCCGCCGGCAACGATGCCATCGCCGGCCGCACCCACTACGGTGTCGACCTTGCTGCGGCAGTCGCCCGGGATAACATTTTCGCTGTCCAGTTCCACCCGGAAAAAAGCGCCCGGGCGGGTCTGCAGCTGTTGAAGAACTTTACAAACTGGTCAGGTAAAAGCTGATCGCTGCTAGAAGCCCGCACCTGATTGGCGGTCTGTTGGGTGCTAGCCTTCGGCGCTATTTGGATTATACGCACCAGGTTGCCGATTACTCGAAGGTAGTGAGACGGTGGGTGAGAAGCTTTTCCGGGACCTTCGAGAAGAGGGACCTTTTCGAAGAGCCTACATGGATGTATTCACGGCGTGTCCCGGAAAAGCTTATCGCCTGGCGGCTCACGGGCGCCCAACTGCACTATCTGATCCCGGTGTAATTAGGAAACAAGTTTATGCTCATCATTCCCGCTATCGACCTCAAAGACGGCAAATGCGTACGCCTGCGCCAGGGCAAAATGGACGACTCCACCGAATACGGTGACGACCCCGTCGCCATGGCCGACCGCTGGGTCGACGCCGGCGCCCGTCGCCTCCACCTCGTCGACCTCAACGGTGCCTTCGCCGGCGAACCCGTCAACGGCGAAATCGTCCGCGCCATCGCCACAAAATACCCCAACCTGCCGATCCAGATCGGCGGTGGCATCCGCTCTCCGGAAACCATCGAAGCCTACCTCAGGGCCGGCGTACAGTGGGTCATCATCGGTACCAAGGCCGTCAAAGAGCCTGAGTTTGTCACCGAAATGTGCAAACAATTCCCCGGCCACATCATCGTCGGCCTCGACGCCAAAGACGGCCGCGTTGCTACCGACGGCTGGGCTGAAGTCTCCGAAGTCATGGCCACCGACCTGGCCAGACGCTTCGCCAACGATGGCGTCGAAGCCATTGTCTACACCGACATCAGCCGCGATGGCATGATGCAGGGCGTCAACGTTGAAGCAACCGCCGCGCTGGCAGAAGCAGGCGGCATCCCGGTAATTGCCTCTGGCGGCGTTACCAACATGGACGACCTCAAGCGACTGGCAACCGTCGCAGATAAGGGCATTCTCGGGGCCATTACTGGACGGGCCATTTATGAGGGTACCCTGGACGTATCCGAAGCCCAGGCCTTTTGTGACAGCCTGAACCGATAAGGAGCGATCATGGCACTGGCAAAGCGCATCATTCCCTGCCTGGACGTGGACAAGGGCCGTGTGGTCAAGGGCGTCAACTTCGTGGACATTCGCGATGCCGGCGACCCGGTGGAAGTGGCCCGCAAGTACAACGAGCAGGGTGCCGACGAGATCACCTTCCTGGACATCACCGCCAGCCACGAAAGCCGCGACACCACCTATGAAACAGTGGAGCGCATGGCAGCCGAGGTATTTATTCCCCTGACTGTGGGTGGCGGCGTTCGCACGGTGGATGATATCCGCAAACTGCTCAATGCCGGTGCGGACAAGGTTTCCATCAACACCGCCGCCGTCTTCAACCCCGGGTTTGTCCGCGAAGCCGCCGAGCGCTTTGGCAGCCAGTGTATCGTGGTCGCCATTGATGCCAAGCAGGTAAATGGTGACGGCGAGGAGCCCCGCTGGGAGATCTTTACCCATGGTGGGCGCAAGCCTACCGGTCTCGATGCCGTTGAGTGGGCCCGCAAGATGGTGGCCATGGGTGCCGGTGAGTTGCTGCTGACCAGTATGGACCGGGATGGCACCAAGATCGGTTTTGACCTGGGGCTGACCCGGGCGGTGAGTGACGCGGTGGTGGTGCCGGTGATTGCCTCAGGGGGCGTGGGTGAGCTACAGCACCTGGCAGATGGTGTCACCAAAGGTGGTGCCGATGCGGTGCTGGCGGCGTCGATTTTTCACTTCGGACAGCATACGATTCCCGAGGCCAAGGCGTTTATGAAGGC
>NZ_JAWLGY010000039.1:0-10444 GCF_041690615.1 Marinobacter sp. | reverse complement strand
AGATGGTGTCACCAAAGGTGGTGCCGATGCGGTGCTGGCGGCGTCGATTTTTCACTTCGGACAGCATACGATTCCCGAGGCCAAGGCGTTTATGAAGGCCCAGGGGATTGAGGTCAGGGATTGAGCTTCAGACCGCTTTTAACTTGGCCAGGACTTGTAAGACGGTTGGTTTGGGTGAAGGCGCCCACAGGTCGATAAGGCTTTCCGGGACGCGCCGTGAATACCTCCCTGTAGGCTCTTCAAAAACGTCCCTGTTTTTGAAGGTCCCGGAAAGCCTTATCAACATGTTGATACCAGAGCTTCTGTGCCTTCACTGGCCCGGGAGGAAGTCGTTACTCCGACTTGTGGGCCACCGTCGTCACGATCTCCCGCTTTTCCCCCTCTGCAAACATCCTCCGGTTACCGTTCCGTATGGCCCAGATGCCGCTGACGGTGGCTACCGAGATGCCCTGTTCATCCAGTTCGGGTAGGGCCTTCTCCAGGTAGTCGACGGTGACCGGGTGAGGATGGCCGATGGCGATTGCAGTGCCGTTTTTGCGGGCTTTGCGGATCAGTTGCTGGAACTGCTGGTGGACGAATTCCTCGGTCTGTTCGTGGTCGAGGAAGACGTCGCGGGTGAGGCTGGGAATGTTGCGTTGGGCGGCGACCTGGCCTGCTACTGTGGTGGCGATGGTGCGACTGTCGACGAAGTAGAGGGGGTAGTGGTCCAGTTCCTCCATGACCCAGCCCATGGGTTCGGGCAACTGGGTCAGCAGGCTGCCCATGTGGTTGTTGACGCCCTGCACATGGGGGATGGCGTGGAGGGCCCTGCGCAGGGTTTTCGTCAGGGTGGGTTTGTCCATGTCCACGGTCAGTCCGCCGGCCCCCAGGCCGATGCTTCGGGTATTGTCCATGGGGGCGTGGAGCATGACTTCCTTGTGGTTGCGGTGTGCCCGGGTTGCCAGTTCGGTGGTGTGACGACGGTAGGGCAGGAAGGCCAGGGTCAGGGGCTGATCCATGTCGATCAGGCGACGACCTTCGTAGGCGTTGGCGCCCATGTCATCAATGATGATGGCAATAGTGGGCTGTAAGCCCTCCGTTGTGGGCGCTTGGTCAATGTCCTCGGCAGCACCGGGCGTTGATATCAGGAACAACGCCAGCGCTGCGAGGGTGATGCCAGGCCTCACTTTGCCTTGTCTCCCCGCTTGCTGAGAATGCCCATGCCCTTGAGCAGGTTCAGGGCCGACCGCAATTGGTAGTCCCGGTCGATTGCCGGGTTGCCGGTGGCTTCCAGGTCTTCCTCGCGAAGGTCGCCCTCCCCGTTTTCCAGGTGACCGCTAAGGCTGGCTTCACTGAAGAAGGGACCGCCTTCGATTTCAGTGAGGGTGGCCGGGCGTACTTCAATGTCTGGCGCAATGCCGCGGGCCTGGATGGAGCGGCCGTCCGGAGTGAAGTAGCGGGCCGTGGTCATCTTGATGGCGTGGGTCTCGTCCAGCGGGATAACTGTCTGTACGGAGCCCTTGCCGAAGGAGCGGGTGCCCATGATCACGGCGCGCTCATGGTCCTGCAGGGCACCGGCAAGGATCTCGGAAGCAGAGGCTGAACCACCGTTGATGAGCACCACAATGGGGGCGCCATTGGCCACATCGCCGGCCTTGGCGTTGAAGCGGAGGCGGGAGCTCTGGATGCGTCCTTCGGTATAGACAATGAGGCCTTCATCCAGCAGGGCGTCAGAGGTTTCCACGGCCGCCTGGAGAATGCCCCCCGGGTTATTGCGCACATCGATGATAAGTCCGTCCAGGTCGCCGCCGTTTTCTTCCATCAATGATTCGATGGCCTCGACAAACTGACCGCCGGTCTCATCCTGGAACTGGGTGATGCGCACATAGCCATAACCGTCTTCCAGCATGCGGGACTTGATACTGGTGACCTTGATAATGGCCCGCTCCACGTCGATTTCGATCGGAGCGCTTTCGCCATCCCGCATGATGGTCAGGGTCAGGGTGGTGCCGGGTTTGCCCCGCATGCGGGTCACCGCGTCTTGCAGGCTCATGCCTTTTACCGGTTCATCACCCAGCTTGATGATCAGGTCGCCGGCCTGTACGCCGGCTTTCTGTGCCGGGGTGTCGTCGATGGGGGCGATCACCTTGACGAAGCCGTCTTCCATGCCCACTTCAATTCCCAGCCCGCCGAATTCGCCGGTGGTGCTTTCCTCCAGCTCTTCGTATTCCTGGGGCTCCAGGTAGGCTGAGTGTGGGTCGCGGCCGGAGAGCATGCCCTTGATGGCATCCTCCAGCAGCTCCTGGTCGGAGACCTCTTCCACGTAGGCCTCTTTGATGCGGCTGAAGACTTCGGTAAATTTGCGCAGGTCATCCAGGGGCAGGGTGGCCTCTTCGCCGGACTTGCCGGAATGGGGTGACGAGGCGTCTACCGGCTGGGGTTCCTGGGCAGTGGCAGTGGCCCCGTACAGGCAGGAAAAGGCGAGCAAGCCGCCGAGAAGAGTGGTTTTACGACCTTGGATAACCCGTTTCATTCAGCGTTCCTGTAGTAAATGCCAGGCACTGCGACAGCAACCCGGTTTTTGACGTTACGCCGGTCAGTATGGCGTCCCCGGCGTCGTTTGTCAGCCCGGGGGACAAGCCCGGTAGTCGTTGTTTTACCGGCGTTTGAGCCAGCCTATGGGGTTCTGGGGTTTGCCGTTGTGACGAAGTTCAAAATACACGGCAGGGTCTTCGGTGCCGCCGGTCCGGCCGGCCAGCGCGATGGTTTCCCCGGCCCGGACCCATTCCCCGGGACTGGTCAGCAGACTGGAACTGTGGCCGTACAGGGTCATGTAGCCTTCACCGTGGTCAATGATGGTCATCATGCCAAAGCCCCGTAGCCAGTTGGAGAAAACCACGCGACCGTAGTGCACCGCCTTGATTTCCGCCTCTTCTTCCGTGTTCACTAGAATGCCGTTGCGCCGCAGGTGTCCCTGGGCCATGGAGCCGCCGAATGCCGCCACCAGCCGGCCTTCAGCCGGCCAGGCCAGGCCGCCCCGGCGGTTGCTGAACGGCTCCTTCTCCGAGGGCGACGGAATGTCTGCGATCGCTTCTTCCACCTCTTTCAGCAATTTCTCCAGCCGTTCGCGGTCAGCTTCCAGGCTGCTGCGCTCATCACGGCGGGCGGCGATGTCCTGCTTAAGGCTGGCCAGGGTTTCCTCCCGGGTGGCCTTCCGGGACTGAAGAGACTGGTGGCGCTGGTCGGCTTCCTTCTCAAGACGAACCACTTCGGCCCTGGCTTCCAGTTTGCGCTGGCGGGTGGCCCTGAGTTCATCGAGGGTGTTGTTGAAGGTTTCCAGGCGTTGCAGGTTGTCGCCGCTGAGGTATTCGTAATAGGTCATGGTGCGGGCAATTTCCTGGGGGTTGGCCTCGTTCAGCAGTACCTTGATGGCGGGTGCCCGGCCTTCCATCCAGGCCCCGCGAAGTTGCTGTTTCAGGGCGGTGCGCTGTTCCCGCAGGTCCTGGTCAAGCTCCTTTTCCTGCTTTTCCAGGGCCTCCAGTTCCCGGCCCTGCTGGCGGCGCTGTTCCTGTAACTCCCGGCGTTCCCGGGTCAGCCGGCTGATTTCCTTTTCGGTGCGTGCCAGTGTCTGCTCCAGCTCCGAACGATCTTCCTCCGCCTCTGACAGCCACTGGTCGATCTCTGCGATATCTCTCCTGAGGGCTTCCACCTGGGCCGGGGTTACCTGTTCCTGGGCGTGAGCCATGACAGGGAGCAATAACGCAAAAAGCGCCAGCCGGAGAAACCCGGTGGCGCCTGTCATGAGGCCTGGGATGCCATTAACCCTCATCCGCCTCAACGGGCCTCAGCCCTGGTCCAGCGCGACCAGGCTGTGGCCGGTCATCTCTTCGGGCTGCTTCAGGCCCATCAGTGTCAGCAGGGACGGCGCCACGTCACTCAGGGCGCCATCGTCCTTCAGGGAGACCTGGCGGTGGCCGATGTAGACCAGCGGCACCGGGCCTACCGTGTGGGCGGTGTGGACCTGGCCGGAGGAGGGGTCGGTCATCTGTTCGCAGTTGCCGTGGTCCGCGGTGACCAGGGCTTCGCCGCCCACTTCTTCCAGTGCCTCTGCAACACGTGCCACGCAGTGATCGACGCACTCGGCTGCCTTGATGGCCGCATCTAGCTTGCCGGTATGGCCCACCATATCGCCGTTGGCGTAGTTGCAGATCACCAGGTCGTACTTGCCGCTCCTGATGGCCGCCACCAGCTTGTCGGTGACCTCCGGTGCGCTCATCTCCGGTTGCAGGTCATAGGTGGCCACCTTGGGGGATGGCACAAGGATGCGGTCTTCACCCTCAAACGGTGTTTCCAGGCCGCCGTTGAAGAAAAAGGTGACGTGGGCGTATTTCTCGGTTTCCGCTATGCGCAGTTGGGTCTTGCCCAGGGAGGACACATACTCCCCCAGTCCGTTTTTCAGCTGCTCGGGCGGGTAAGCGCAGGAGGTTTTGATATCGGCGGCATACTCGGTGAGCATCACGAAATCCGCCAGGGCCGGATGCTTGCGGCGATCAAAGCCGTCAAAGTCCTGGTCCACGAAGGCGCGGGTCATTTCACGGGCACGGTCGGCACGGAAGTTCATGAACAGAACGGCATCACCATCGTTGATGGTGGCGTCCGGCTCGTCGCTACCCTGAATGCGGGTGGCCTTGACGAACTCGTCGTTCTCGCCCCGTTCGTAGGCTTCATCGATGGCGTTGAGGGGATCGGGGGCGGTAAATTCCGCTTCACCCTGGGTCAGCAGGTTGTAGGCCTGTTCCACCCGGTCCCAGCGATTGTCCCGGTCCATGGCGAAGTAACGGCCAACAATGGAGGCAACCCGGCCAACACCGAGGGACTTCATCTTTGTGGCCGCCTTCTCAAGGGACGGTCGGGCGCTGCGGGGCGGCATGTCGCGGCCGTCCAGGAAGGCATGGATATAGACCCGCTTTGCGCCCTTGCTGGCCGCCAGTTCGGCGGCCGCAAGAATGTGGTCTTCATGGGCGTGCACACCACCCGGTGACAGCAGGCCCATCAGATGGACCGCGCCATCGTTGGTCACCGCCTTGTCGATGGCGGCACACAGGGCGGGATTCTCGTTGAAGGTGCCGTCTTCAAGGTCCTTGTCGATGCGTGTGAGGCTCTGGTAAACCACCCGGCCGGCACCGAGGTTCATGTGGCCGACTTCCGAATTACCCATCTGCCCCTGGGGCAGACCAACAAACATACCCGAGGTATTGATCAGGGTTTTGGGCTGCTCGGCCCAGACCTTGTCCCAGAACGGGGTGTTGGCCAGGCTGATGGCGTTGTCGTCGGCAGGGTCACGGTGGCCCCAGCCGTCCAGTATGATCAGTGCCGTCGTCTTGCGAGTGCTGGTCATTACTCAATCCGGTGTGGTTGTGGAGGGCCGGCGACGGGCTCCGAACACGCTTTGGAACCGGCTCCCGGGCCTCCGGGGAATTTGAGGGTGAATTCTAACCTGAATCGGGTGTGCCGGGCTATGGACGCCGCCTTCTGTCCCCGGCGGAGGGTGTGTATAATCCGCCCAAATTATTCTTTCGGGACAGGTTCATGGAACGGTTGTTTGAGTTCGTCGTAAATCATTACATTCTGGTATCCATCTTTGTGGCCCTGCTGCTGGCGTTGTTCTTCCTGGAGAGCCTCCGTGGCGGCAAGAAGGTATCCGCACAACAGGCCGTGAACCTGATCAACCGCGATGAGGCCGTAGTGGTGGACATTCGCGACCGCAAGGAATTCAATGAGGGGCGCATTACCGGCTCCATCCACATCCCCCTGAACGCCATCAAGGACCGTGCCGGGGAATTGAAGAAGCACCAGGACAAGACCGTGATCGTGGTGGACAAGATGGGTCAGCATGCCGCCATGGCGGTCAAGCAGCTCAACGCCGAAGGCTACAGCAATGTGGTACGGCTCAGCGGCGGCATCGGCGACTGGAAGGCATCCAACCTTCCCCTGGTGAAGAAATAACAACCGAACGCACAAGCAAATAAGGAAAGATCATGGCTGAGAACGATCAGCAGGCTGCCGGCGGCAGCAACGAAAATGCCAACCAGAACCAGCCCCAGTTCGCGCTGCAGCGTATTTATGTGAAGGATTTGTCCTTCGAATCTCCCAATGCGCCGGAGGTTTTCCAGCAGCAGTGGAAACCGTCCGTGAATATGGACCTGAACACCTCCCACAACAAGGTGAGCGACACCCAGTACGAAGTGGTGCTGTCCATCACCATCACCGCCAAGGTGGAAGACAAGGTGGCGTACCTGGTGGAAATCCAGCAGGCAGGTGTGTTCCTGCTCAACGGTTTCCCCGAGCAGCAGGTACCGCCCATGCTGGGCGCCTATTGCCCGAACCTGCTGTTCCCCTACGCCCGTGAGACCATCGACAGCGTGGTCAACAAGGGCAGCTTCCCGGCCCTGATGCTGGCACCGGTGAACTTTGATGCCATCTTTGCCCAGGCAGTGAAGCGCAAACAGGAAGAGCAGAAGCAGCAGGGCGAGGCCTCACCGGAGGGTCAGCAGACCCACTGAGGCACCTGTCTTCGCGCTACAAAAAAACCGGCTCGTTGCAGCCGGTTTTTTTGTGAGAGTCTGGTTTGCTTTCAGCTTGCGCCGTCAAAGCCCAGCTGGCGCCAGGCTTCGTAAAGCACCACAGCAGCCGCGTTGGAGAGGTTCAGGCTGCGGCTGTGGGGCAGCATGGGAATGCGGAGCCGACGATCCGCCGGCAGCCCGTCCCGGACCCCCTCCGGCAAGCCCCGGGTCTCCGGCCCGAACATCAGGTAGTCCCCTGTTTCGAAGGTAACCTGATGGTACGGGCAACTGCCTTTGGTGGTCAGCCCGAACAGCCGCTTTGGCTGCTCGCTTTCCAGAAAAGCCTGGTAGCTGGCGTGCACTGCAACGCTGGCATACTCGCTGTAATCCAGCCCGGCGCGACGCATCTGCTTGTCCTCCAGGGTAAAACCCAGGGGTTCGATCAGATGCAGGCGGCAGCCGGTGTTGGCGCAGAGCCGGATGATATTGCCCGTGTTGGGCGGTATCTCCGGCTCGTAGAGCACGATATTGAGCACCGACGGAATCAGCGCTCGACCGCCAGGGCGACGCCCATACCACCACCGATGCACAGGGTGGCCAGGCCTTTCTTCACATCACGACGCTGCATTTCGTGCAGCAGGGTGACCAGGATACGGCAGCCGGAAGCGCCGATGGGGTGCCCCAGGGCGATGGCGCCACCGTTGACGTTCACCTTGCTGGTGTCCCAGCCCAGATCGCGGTTGACCGAAATAGCCTGGGCGGCGAAGGCCTCGTTGGCTTCGATCAGGTCCAGGTCATCCACAGTCCAGCCGGCACGCTGAAGGCAGCGCTGACTGGCGGGAATGGGGCCTGTGCCCATAATGGACGGGTCCACGCCAGCATTGGCGTAGCCCTTGATGACCGCCAGCGGAGTCAGGCCCAGCTCCTGGGCCTTGGCGGCACTGCAAACCAGCACGGCTGCCGCGCCATCGTTCAGGGATGAGGCGTTACCTGCGGTCACGGTGCCATCTTTCTTGAACGCGGGCTTGAGTTTGCCCAGGCCTTCAGCGGTAGTGCCATCCCGGGGGCCTTCGTCCTGGTCCACCACAATCGGGTCGCCCTTGCGCTGGGGGATGGTCACGGGGACGATCTGCCCGTCAAAACGGCCTTCGGCCCGGGCGGCCGCGGCTTTCTGCTGGGAGGCTGCCGCGAACTCGTCCTGCTCGTCACGGCTGATACCGTATTTCTCGACAATGTTCTCCGCCGTTACACCCATATGGTAATCATTGAAGGCGTCCATCAGGCCGTCGTTGATCATGGTGTCGATCATGGTCCAGTTGCCCATGCGCTGGCCATTACGGCTATTGGGCACCACGTGGGGCGACTGGCTCATGCTTTCCTGGCCACCGGCCAGGATCATGTCGGCATCGCCGCACTGGATGGCCTGAACGGCCATGTGCACGGCCTTGAGGCCGGAGCCACAGACCTTGTTGATGGTCATGGCGGGCACGGACGCGGGAATGCCGGCATTGATGGCCGACTGACGTGCCGGGTTCTGGCCGCAACCGGCGGTCAGTACCTGCCCGAGAATGACTTCATTAATCTGGTCGGCAGCAACGCCGGTCTCTTCCAGCAATGCCTTGATAACGGTGGTACCCAGCTGGTCCGCTCTCAGGCTGGAAAGGGAGCCACCGAAGGTTCCGATGGCGGTGCGTTTTGCTGCTGCTATGACGACGTCTTGCATTTTGGGGGTGTCTCCGTTTATTGGTTCTCCCCCAAGACTGCTGGGCCCGGGGGCGCGGCACCCGGCAGGGGGCCTTTCTCCGCTGCAATTCACGATACGTCCTGTACCGACCTTGCACCGGGCCATCCATGGCCCTGCTCCGAAAGGCCCCCTGCCGGATACCGTCAGAAGTTGGCTGCTATTCGCAAACAAGAAGGGTGATTCTATCCGAATTGAGCCACTGGCCCCAATGGGAAGCTGATTCTGAAAAAGGGGCAGCTCGACATTTATCCAGCGGGTTTTGGCGGAACTCCTTGAATTGCGGCACAAGAGTGACCGGAGAACAGAGTGGCGGATACCGGGAGGTCGGTAAGAGGGATTGGGTGGTTGGCTTTTCGTAACAGCGCCAGGGAAGGCGCGGAGCAAGGCCGGTCCAGGGACGGACCGTGAATTGCGGTGAAGAAAAGCCAACCACCCGAGCCCTCCTGCTCCCAAATTCACAGGCTGGGAGAAAACCCAGCACCCCGTCACCCATGCCTGAACACTGATATCCGGCAGGTTGCGAGATCCCTATTCAAGCGTCAGGGTAATCACCCGAAGCCGCTCCCGCCCAATAGCCTCACCAAGCTCCTTGCCCTTGAACCCCTTGGCCATCAACGACCGGGCATCCACTGCACGGGCCTCCTCCAATGCACGTTCCAGGGTACGGCTAGCCTCAATTTCCAGGCCTTCCGGCAGACAGGTCAGGGTTTGCAACAGCAGACCAAACCTTTCAGGCCGTCGCCACGCGTCCGCATGGTTAAACAGTTCAAGCACCCGCTCTGCTGACAAAGGTCGTTCCCGGACCTCCGGAGCCAACTCAACCACCTGCCGCGCCAGGTCCCGGCAATCATTGGGCGCCTTCAGCGCTGCGGCCCGTTTCGGTGCCTCAGCCGGGGGAAGGGGATGGAGCAGGGCGGCAAAACGGCACTCTGTGGCCAGCCCCTTTTCAGCGGTAGCGGCCAGGGCCGCCATGGCCTTGCCGAAGGCCTCCTCGTCTCCCACCAGTTCCGGCATGAGGATGCCAAGAGCCCCGGTGGCCCTGAGTACCTCAAAGAACGTCACCGGGGTGACCTCATGCAGGGCACGCTGGATCTCCTGCCACACCCGCTCTGGCACCAGGTGCTGTACCTCTCCGTCCGTAACCATCTGCCGCATCAGGGCCATGGTTTCATCGGCTACCCGGAAACCCAGATGATGAAACCTCGCCGCAAAACGGGCCGTTCTCAGTATGCGCAAGGGGTCTTCGGAGAAGGCGTCGGAAACATGCCGCAGCTTACGGCTTTCCAGATCGTTCCGGCCGCCAAAGGGATCCACCAGGGAGCCGTCTTCTGCCTGCGCCATGGCATTAATGGTCAGGTCCCGGCGCTTGAGGTCCTCCTCCAGGGTAACGTCCGGTGCGCTGTACACCTTGAAACCGTGGTAGCCGTGGCCCTGCTTGCGCTCAGTGCGGGCCAGAGCGTACTCCTCACGGGTTTCCGGGTGCAGGAAAACAGGAAAGTCAGCGCCTACCTGCTTGTAGCCCAGTGCAAGCATTGCCTCGGGTGTGGCCCCGACCACCACCCAGTCCCGGTCCTTGACCGCTATGCCGAGCAACTCGTCCCGGACCGCGCCGCCAACCAGATAGATTTTCATGGGACCAGGTCCTCTCTGTCTTGGTCATCAGTGCGGGGATTATGAAGCCGTGCCGGGTTACAGGCAAAACTACGGGGCACGCATGTAGCCCAGTTGGGCCTTGGCGCGGGCCAAGGGGGCGGCCAGCCTTTGCCGCTGTCGTCGGTGAATGCTCGCAGTTGTTATGGGAAAGATAATTAAAGCAGTATGTTAGAAAAGTTGGAACAGATCTTTCATAAGCCTGTGAAAGCATCTGGCAGTTTAACCGGAGTCTTGTTCATGAAATCAGTGTTAATGGCCGTCGTCGGCTTGATCGTGCTGAGCGGCTGCATGCATGGCGGCTATTATCATTCAGGAAGCGAGGATGATAGCCGCTTTGACCCAATCGTGGTCCGAGTCAGCGGTTTCGGCACCTATGAAGACGCAGCCAGTGACCGGCTCAGTACCGGCAAGCGCCTGATGGCCCGTCGGGCGTCGCAGCTGGACGCCTATCGCAACCTGGCCGAACGGGTTTATGGCACGGTGATCTATGGCAGTTCGACAGTCA
>NZ_JAWLGY010000038.1:0-19088 GCF_041690615.1 Marinobacter sp. | reverse complement strand
CTTCCTGGCCAACCGTAAGGTGGTGGAGCATGCCCAGCAGCTGAATATCCCGGTAACCGGGTATATGCCGCTGGCGGTGGGCAAGGTGATGGAAGATGAGACCCTTCAGAAGATTGCGTCTGACCACCATGTGACCCCGGCACAGATTGCCATTGCCTGGTGTGTATCACGGGGTGTGGTGCCGATTCCGTCGTCCACCCGGCCCAAACATCAGACTGAAAACCTGGATGCCCTGAAGATCCGGCTCAGCGATGACGAAATCCGTGCCATCGACGGGCTGGACCGGGGTGAACGCATCGCCAACCCGGACTTTGCGCCGGAGTGGGACTGAGTCCCTCCCATGTCACCGGCCCATGTGCGCCTGCTCATGGGCCAGCAGCCATTTCTTGCGCTCGATGCCACCAGCGTAGCCGGTCAGTGCGCCATTGGTGCCGATGACCCGGTGACAGGGCACGATGATGCCGAAAGGGTTGCGCCCGTTGGCCAGCCCCACGGCACGGGATGCCTTCTCGTTGCCGATGCGTCGGGCCAGCTCACCGTAGGTCTCGGTATGCCCGAAGGGAATTTCCCGTAACGCCTGCCACACCTGTTGCTGAAACGGCGTTCCGGCGCCGGCCAGGGGCAGGTCGAACTGCTGTAACTGTCCCTCGAAATAGGCCACCAGCTGCGACCTGGCATTATCCAGGCACTGGTCATCCCGCAGCCAGTGCTCTTCGATAACCGGACGCGTTGCCTGTTGTTCCATGTGCAGCCCGGTAATGGCTTCGCCATCACTGGTGACCAGAAGGGTGCCAATGGGTGACTCCAGCTCTGTGTAGAACACGGTTGCGACGGCGTGGTTCATGGGGTTCCTCCGATTGTCTGTTCAGCCACCCTGGCCCAGGGCGTGCCAGAGATGGAAAGCAGCGTACGCTCTCCAGGGGCGCCAGTTCTGTGAACGCACCTCGAGGTCTGATGCCCGGGCTACCCCAGCGCCTTTCAGCAGGCCAAGGTCCGAGTGGGGGAAGGCATCCGTGTCGCCCAGCGCTCGCATGGCAATGTATTCCATGGTCCAGGGGCCGATGCCGGGCAGGGCCAGTAATTTTCGCTTCGTCTGGTTCGGGTCGGCCGACGGTTCCAGTTGCAGTGAACCTTCATTCACCGCCGTTGCCAGGGCAATCACCGTGTCGGCACGCCGGCGGGTGATCCCACAGTCTATCAGTGCCGTTGGGGCAAGGCCTGCAATACGCTGTGGCGTCGGGGTCAGACGATCCAGTCCGGAGAACGGGGTTTCCACCGGCTCACCGAATCGGTCCACGAGACGCCGGAACAGCGTGGTCGCGGCTTTCACGGAGATCTGTTGCCCCAGAATCGCCCTCATGGCCAGCTCAAAACCGTTCAGCGTGCCGGGTACCCGCAGGCCGGGGGATGATGTTACCAGTGGTGCAAGCTGTTCATCGCACTGCAGGCACCGGGCAATGGCATCGGGGTCGGCATCCAGGTCAAACAGACGCCTGAGCGGTTGTTGTAACATCGCAAGTCGCGGTAGCAGGGAAGGGGAAAGCTCTACCTGCAGCAGTTTCTCCGCCACCGGCCGGGCCGCGAGCCAGCCGGTTGTTTCACCGACCCGCAGCGTGCGGACATACTGGCCACCTATCAGCCCCTGACTGAGGCCGTCGGACCGGGACACCAGAAATTCGGTCAGCGCCTCCCAGTTCAACGGTGGCCGGAAGTCGAGGCGCAAGGGGATGCCTTCCTGCAGAGTTTGGTGGTAGTGGTTTTCAGGGCGTTCCATGGTTCAAGCTTAGCGCTGCAGGAACCATTTGTCTGGCGATTTTCGGACATGGACAGGGTAGACGTAACAAGCACCGGAAGTTGAGAATAGGTACTCAGCCGGGCGGGACACTGGTTTTCTTTTTCAATCACCCCGGAGCAATTGCATGGCACTGGATACCTCGGCACTGAACCGCCAACGGTACAACCTGGATCATCTCGACGATGTCTGGCTGTTTGGCTACGGTTCGCTGATCTACAAGGTGGACTTTCCCTACCTGGAGCAGCGTGTTGCATCAATTGACGGCTGGACGCGGCGGTTCTGGCAGGGCTCCCATGACCACCGTGGGACACCGGAGGCGCCCGGCCGGGTGGTGACCCTGGTGGAGTCGCCGGGGGAAACCTGCCTGGGCGTGGCCTACCGGGTATCCCCCCGGACCTTTGAGCATCTGGACCACCGTGAAAAGAACGGCTACCTGAGATTCTTTACGTCTCTGAGGTTCAGCGAGGAGGAATCGGTGGAGGGCCTGGTCTACGTCGCCGGTGTGGACAATGCTGCCTTCCTGGGGCCAGCCCCGGTGGATGAAATGGCCGCACAGATCGCCCGCTCCCACGGCCCCAGTGGCCCCAATGCCGACTACCTGCTGAAACTGGCCGGTGCACTGTCAGAAATGGGCGCCCGGGACGAGCATGTGGCGATGCTCGCCCAGCGGGTCGAAGAGCTTTTACTGGAGCGCCCGTGATCAGGAGTCGATGCCCAAAACGGAAGCGGGAAGACCGATAAACAGGCCGTCCCAGTAGCGCCCGTCCGGCTCAATGGGCACGGAGAGGTTGAACATGACCTCGCCGGTGTCACGAATGTAACTCTGAAGTTTGAAGCGCCCCATGTGTGGAATATCCCGGCTCTGGAAAAAGCGCATGTGCCGGCTTTTCTGCACGTCCGTCTCTGGGTCACCGGTGGGCTCGTGGGACAGTTCGCTGCTGTGGATGGCAACATAGCCCTTGCTGTCCAGGGGCAGGCAATAGAGCGCCCCGTCCTGCTCCCGGGCCCAGGCGTCAATCAGGTGTTGGCAGGCGTTCTGGAATGGCCTCGCGTAACTCACATCGAACTTCTGGGGATTGGTATTCGGGATCGGCTGGTGGTTGCGGTCGAACATGCTGACGCCATTGGCCGCAAGTTTTGCGATTTCTTCCTGGATCTGATCACGACGAACTTCGACCTTCTCCAGGGTTGCTTCCAGTCGGCCCCTCCCGATGCGGAACTGGCAGAGGCTGTGAAGAGTGGCGTCCGCAGATTCGACAAGCTCACTGGTTTGGGTGTCGGAACTCACCATGTTTTCACGGATGCGTTGCCCCAGCTCCCGAATCTCGGTACTGCGATTGTGAACGTCGCGGTTTACGACCGACAGTTCCTCCACCGCTGAACTGACCTGAAGCAGGTCATTATGGGAGTGCTCGAAGTCGCCGATCATACTCTGGAAGGCTGACCTGCGTGATCAGCTGCGTAGCCTCGTTGAGTCCGGTAGCGGATTCCCTGCCGATCTCCAGGTTTCGGGAGTTTATGTCGGCGATGGCGCTGGTACGCCGGGCCAGTTCGTCGATTGCCGCAGAAGACTCCTCGGTGGAACTGAAGATTGTTTCCGAACAGGACTCCTGAGGGGTGGCATCCCTGGCAGCGTCTTCGGCCAGCTTGCGGCCGTGGGCGGCGGAAAGTGTGACTCTGATCGTCTGGGTACGCAGGTCTTCAAGAGTCTGTCGAAGGCGTTCAACAAACTGATTGAACTGCTCGGCTGTCTCATCGCCGTCACGGCTGATGGGCACTTCCCTGGAAAGGTCGCCCTGATCTTCGTTGATACCTTTCAGCACCGCCACCAACTGCTGGGTACCCCCTGCATTTTCGCGGCTTTGTATCAGTGCCATGGCGATACCCGCTATACCGAGCCCTACGGCCAGCCATTGCAGCCAGCCATCCGCCTGCACGAAGAGCAGGGCGGCCGTCAGTACCTGCAGGCCACCCGAGGCCGGGCCGCTCGAACGCAATTTCGGCATACTGTTCTCAGGAGTATCGGAGGCAAATCGGGTTTGGAAGAGGGTCGGCTCGGACGACATGCAACGCCGCCTTTTTGTGTAGATTGCCGACCGACCGCAAAGCGACAGCGCCGGACATTATTCCAGGAAAGGTATGAGTTTAGACGCCGAGAGCCGTTAAAACCGTTTCGGTATGTGACCTTTCAGAGCGCCTCGGGGCTGGAATGCGAACTTGCACATTGGCGTCTAAGAACGCGCTGTATATACTTCCCCGAGCGAAAGAACAGGATTCATGGACGACTCAGGGAGGAACCCCAGGATGGGCAAGCCCGCCGCAACGCTCAGTTGTTATCACACCTGTCCCGATAAAACCGGCAAGAAAAAGCACGTAGGCGGACCGATTGTCTCCGGCTCCGGTGATGTCATGATTGGTGGTCAGCCTGCCGCCAAGGTAGGGGACAAGCTCGTTTGCCGGGGTCCCGCAGACACTATCGCAAAAGGCTCTTCATCGGTTTTCATCAACGGCAAACCTGCCGCCCGGGTCAGCGATATGACAGCCCATGGGGGTACCATAGTTGTGGGTAACCCTACGGTCGTTATCGGTGATGCCGTGGTCGCTCCGTTGCCTTCCTCTGGTGGCGGACTTCTCGCCAAACTTGATATGGGGAAGGGGGCTGGGGCTGGCGTAAGCGGCCGTTCTCGGGCTGCTACTGGTGGTAGCCCTGTACCTTACTCACCGGTCGTCAATGTGGCATCTCAACGTGCAGCCATCCTAAAAGGGACGGCAACCTGTCCGGTCTGTGAGGTGCCAGGAAAATGAATCAGGCGCACCATCCCCTGGATCGGAATCCGTTTGATGTCATCAAGTGGCCTGGCGACGCCGAAGTTGTTCTGATTCTCGACCCTTGTGCCATCCCGGATCTGGGCCAGAAAATTTTTGAAT
The DNA here is from genome assembly GCF_041690615.1 of Marinobacter sp. Lineage (GTDB taxonomy): Bacteria > Pseudomonadota > Gammaproteobacteria > Pseudomonadales > Oleiphilaceae > Marinobacter. The sequence continues at coordinate 14,365 of NZ_JAWLGY010000038.1, read as the reverse complement.
GGTCTCGCCACGTGCGGGGTGCCGACTGCCTTTATGTGAACACTCCCTGGGAACCGGTGCAGGACGTCGCCCCGTGGGCGGTCTGGTTGAGCGGGCCATACGACCCTGTGCTGCAGCACTTCGTTCAGTATGGGGCAGTAAGAGAGGCGGGATATGTCGTCATGACATCGCTTCCTGCTCCCGAATTCGGGCACTGGCTGCGCCAGCGGATTCAGATTGAACCCGCGCCAGGCACCATGGAGTTGGTGCGTATAGGGCACCCTGCACTGGCAGCCGAAATTGTCGGTAATCACCTGATCCGAACGGAGACGGGTGGAGCCGTTACCAAAATGATCTTGCCGGATCGCACCCGGGCCTCGTGGATTTACCAGGCTCCTGCAAATGAGGTACATGCGGACGATTCGGCAGGCACGATTACGCTGTCCCACCGCCTTCCGGAAGCCTTTCGGCAATTCAATGTGCGCCGGGCCAACCTTATGATATGGGACACGCTTGACGATCAGGCCCGGACTGAATTGGGCGGTCCTGAACTGCCCGATGCCTGGCCGGAGCTGTGCCGGCTCTCTGAGCAGGCAGCGGCGGAGGGGGCCACAGGCATTCGTAGTCGGATGCAGTACATCAGCCACTGGTGCAGCAGCACAAGGTCAACGAAACAATACGCAAACTGTATGTGAGTTCAGGGAAGAACCATGGAACGAATGAAACGCCCGCAGGACGATCGGGAGTCCGGTGAACTGAAAAGCTGGGAGCTGCCGGACAGCGATGCCGAAGCCCCGGCCACCTGCGATCTGATGGAAACCGTCACCCTGTTGCCGTTGCGCTACGGGCGCACGGAAACGCCCCCGCCTGGCTCCACGGCAGGCATCCCCTACTCATTGCAGTCCCGTCCCCTGGGCTACCGGCTGCTCAGGGACGGCTACCTCTATGTTTACGATGAGGATGCCGCCCAGCTCAGGGAATACCAGTACCAGAAAAATGAACTCAGTGGCGGACCCATGGAATACCCCACCCGCCACACCCTTTACGTGTGTTTTTCAGACGTTGCCTGGACCGGCGTAAAAAAGGCCCGGATCACCGGCAGTGAGGAAGAGCGCCGGCACTGGATGCAGCGGGTTAACCTTGCGGGCGCTTCGGCCTGCACCGGCGGAGAACATCTGCTGACCGTCGAACAGGCCAGCGAGTGGGTGGCGGAATTCGCCGAAGACTACCAGCCGGAACCGGTGGAAGGCGGGCTGGAGGAAGAATGGGAACCCTACGTGTGGGAGAACCAGCCCTACTACCATAAAACCCGGGTGGGCAAACTTCTGAAACAGCAGGGCGTCGCCAACCCGGACGAATGCCTTTGCCTGGTGGTGAGGGACGATGTGGGAGTCATGCTCGACCTGGCCGACCATCAGGACACCGTTGTCGGCTGGCTGGATCAGTGGGCCAGCGAGGGAGACAACGAACGGGACTATGTGCTGGGCGCCCTGATCGAGTCCATGACCATGCTCGATACCAACAGCCTGGACGCCATCCTGGAGAGCAGCAGCGACCCGGCCATCCGTGCCGTCCGGGAAGACCTGGAGGCGCTGGACCCGGAGGCACGGGCGGACACCGAAGAGGCCTTGCTGGAGGTTCTCAATCAGCCTGACGAGAGCGCCAACCCCTCTCCCAACGATCCGTCCCTGCCCCCGGAGCTCCGCGCCGAGGTGGAAGCCCTGCGCCGGACCGCGAATCGACACAATGCCCACGGCGTGTACATCCGTATGCAGCAGGCTGTCGACCGTTGGTACTTCCGGGAGTCCCTGGAGGGCGCAGACCCGGCATTTGTGGAACGGAACCTGGAGGGTCTTCTGGCTCTGGAAAGCCAGCAGCGCGCTGCCCTCAGGAAGACACTGGAAGGGCAGGGGTTTGGCCACCGTGGCATCAATGACCTGATCGACCGGGAGTCCATGGACCGGTTCATGGAAGCGCAACGGGAGAAACTGGCGCGGTGGCAGGCCCAGCTGGATGTGATCACCGAAGACCGGGTCGACATGCTGTGCAGCGGTCGCCTTCACCGGGCGACCTGGTACTTTGATGGCGATGACCCGGGCCAGGTGGAGGATGCCCTGGATCTGCAATACGCCTGCCTGAAGGACATCTGTCGGGCTGACACAGCAGCGGAGGAGATTCTGGCATGGCTGGAGAGCAACCCGCAGTTCACCCATCCGCTCTTCCAGACCATACCGCTGCAAGACCAGTCCCCGGACGGGGATCTGTCGAAAACCTACGCAACGCTTGCCTCGACGGGCTACGGAGTGGTTACCGGGTCGGCCAGCTGGATCGACCGGATTCGCCAGGTGGAATCGGGCAGGCTGCCACAGCTGGAGCAGCTGTCCGAACTCATTCAGCAAAAGGCCGAAGCCATCGGTGATGTGCTGTCACCCGCCGTGTCCATCGGCATGGCCCGCTCGCTCCAGAAACTTTACGAGGGCATTGAGAGCCGCTCGGTCCCGGAGCTGGACGATCTCTTCCGGGACCTGCCTTTCTTCTTCAAGAAACGCATGCTGCGCGCCATTGAGGCGGGTAAGGCGGAATTCAGCTTCGCGTCCGAAGCGGAACTGGAGACGTTCCGCGAGGATGTGCGGCGGATGCTGGCACTGAACGAGCGCATGGCAACGCTCAGCCGGGAGCGCCGACGGTTGAAGGCCACCCACGGTCATCAATCCGAGGAAGCACAGCAGAAACTGGCGGAGTTCAAGCAGGCCCGTGAAGAGCACCGGAACCTGGGCAAACGGGTCGCCGCCGGACTGAGTCCCGTGGAAGAGTCAGATCCTGCCATAAGGATAGAGGATGGCGCTCCGGGCCGGGCAACCCTGGCGGTGGTGGCGCCGGCAGCGGCACAGGAAGAAGTCGGCCGGCTGGTGGCACATTTCCGTCAGGGGCTTGGGGCTGCCCCCAAGGTGAATTTGGTTGGGGATGGTCTTGGGTGGTTGGTGTTTGCTGCGCAGGTCGTGAACTTCTGGCAGATCCTTGGCGAACTTAACGCCGCACCAGAGCAAAGAAAGGGCTTGGGGACGGCGCTTACAGTCAGTATTACGGCGACAATCGGGGCTGGCTTTCTGGCTTATCAAGGGCTGATGGACACCGTATACGGAGCGCGTGCGAAGCAGTTGGCGGGTGCCTGGCAGCGTAGTGCCGTGAAGACCGTCCATATAAGGATGGGTAGGTTGCACGTCGGGCTGGGGATAGCTGCCTATGGTGCGGGGTTTGTTACCTCCGCCATGGCTTTTGTTGATCATCGGTCCAGGTGGCAGGAAGCCGTTCGGCGAGGCAACAGTGACGCGCAAGTTGGTGCCGTGATGGGTATGGTCGGCAGCGGCGGTCTAACGGCAACGAGTGCTTTTGGTTTTGCGCGGACTCTACAGATGGGGCTGGCAGCCCGTGAGGCCAAGAAAGGAGCCGCCAGGGCCACAGCCTGGGCCTCCGCAGGTCGCAGCCTTTCGGGTCTGTTTCTCCGCCTGAACCTCGCGGGTCTGATTTTTACAATCTTTGAACTGGCGGGGACCTGGGTATACAACCGTTACAACCTGAATGAACGGGATCAATGGCTCCAAAGTACGCCTTGGGGGCGCGATTCAGAGCTCAGGGAGGATAGGTCACTTGAGGAATACCAGGCTGCCCTGGCCCGTTTAGGGGACAGTATCACGTTGACCAGCAGCGGGGGCAATTGGCAGCTCAACCTGCACTCAGTTCCCGCCGGCAGTTTGGTCGCTGCACTGGGTGAAGTGCCACCTCACCGGGTCCATCTGGCTGCCTGGTGCATTCAGCCCGATCACGCCAGCATGTTTCAGCGAGCTCCCGAAACCTGGGTGCCAGTCACCGATGAGGTGATGTTCTCGTTAAGCCAGAATGAGGATGAAGGGTTCGCCCAGCTTGAACTCGATCCGCCGGAACACCGCAAGACCCGTTATCGGCACATGACCCGGGAGTGGGCGCTGATGGTTAAACAGGAAACCCGGTCTCCGGAAGGCGATACCACAGGTACGGTCTGGATGCTGAAGGTTTCCAGTAGCAGCGACTTCCCGGTAACACCGGTTCAGGAAGCTCCTGAAGGTGATGTTGTCTGGCGGGAGGTGACATATCCCCTGATAGGTTCGGATAACTCATGAGTACCGTTCAAGACATAGTAAAAGATGCGGAGATCCCTCGGGCCGGTGGCACAGAAGCCTTTCCCGGTGGGACGCTGACCTTTGTGTCGCCCGCACCTCTCCCCACTGGACATCCGCCGGTGGATCATGGTTATACAGTGGGGGAGGTGACCGCTTCTCATCTTGATTTCGGGGCCGGTTCTCCATCTGCTTTTGGTTGGCAGATGGTTCTAGGTGGCCCCTTCTGGATATTCGTGTTAGTTGCTTTTATAACTCCGCTCATTGCTGCCAGTGGTACTTTGTTACAGGGCTACGAAGTAGACCGGGCCAGTGAGATTTTTTGGTTCATGTTTGACTACTGCTGGTGGATCGCTGTAGCAGCATGGGTCTTTTTCTTTCTTTTCAGCCTCGCTATCTGGGACAACGAACACCGCAAGTATCAGAAAATCATCTCCACCCGCTTCAACCGCCAGCGCCGGGAAGTCTGCTTTGTCCCCAAGGGCGAAAAGGACCCCATCTTCGTCCCCTGGGAATCGCTGGTGGCCTGGGTCACCGAGGCCCGGGGTGTGACGGAATACGGCGTTCAGCGCCAGTATGGTTTCGGGATCGGCTTCTACCACCCGGACACCGGCGAGAAGTACACCCTGGAGTTCCAGACCTACGGCCTGCCCCAGGCCATCAGCAGCTGGGAGGCCATCCGCGCCTACATGGAGTACGAGGTTCACACCCTGAAGGACATCCAGGACCCGCTGGAACTCCAGGGCCCGGACGACCCACCCTGGGAAGGGGTACACGTGTTCCGCAACTCCCGCAGACGGCTCCATCAGCAGTTCCGGGACGGCGAGGCTGGCATCTTCTACTTTATCGGCTGGTACCTGTACCACCTGATCACCTTCTGGACGATCCCCAACCGCCTGGTGGAGTGGGAAGTGAAAAAGCTCCGAAAAATGTCTCGCCAGGCCCTGCCGGAAGGCATGGCCGAGTGGTCGGAGCCGTTGCCGGAATCGGAATGGGCAAAACCCAGCCCGGAACTGCTGGCCCAGAGTCAGCGAGTGCGCGAGCTGCACAACGCCAACCCGCAGCGTCCCATTACTGAAATTTTTGCGCAGGTGAGTGAGGAGTTTGCCGGCCCCGAATACATGACTGCCTGAGTTCGTCGCCACAGGTTGATGCCGCTGTTGCTCGCAGTCAGACGGCGGCCGGTAGCTGACCTCTTCGGCATTGCCGTCGTCGCTGCACCTCTCATCTGCCATCGTGTTACGGTCGTAGCTACAAGCATGTTGCTAACAGGGACCGGGCCTTATGATTCCGCACTGGCTACGCCGAATTCTTGCCCTCACCGGCTTACTACTCGCGTCCGCCGCCGCCCAGGGGGCCGTAAACCCGGATAACCCCCTGGAAATCGAGGGCTTTGCTGAGGAGGCCGGGAGCCTGGATAGGCTCCACGGTGTGTTGGTTGCCGTGGACGGTGAGCCGGTGTTGGCCGAGGTGGTTCGCGGCCCGGCGCTGGATGAAGCGGTCAATATCAAGTCCCTGTCCAAGACGGTGATGGCGGCGATGGTGGGCGTGGCGATCGGGGAAGGGGTGTTTGAAGGACCGGACCAGCCGATTACCGAGGTGGTATCCGTGCCACCGGGTGCCGATGCCCGGGTGGGGGAGATCACCGTAGGCCATCTGCTCTCCATGCAGGCAGGACTGCAGCGGACGTCTGGTCAGTATTTCGGTCCCTGGGTGAACAGCGAAAACTGGGTCGACCACGCACTGACGCGCCCCTTTGTGGATGAACCTGGTGGCGACATGCTGTACTCCACCGGCAGCTACCATATTCTTTCCGCCGCGCTGACAGAAACCACTGGCCAGAGCACGCTGATCCTGGCCCGGTCGTGGCTGGGCGAACCGCTGAATATCACCATTCCTTCCTGGCCAACCGACCCCCAGGGCATCTACTTCGGGGGCAATGACATGCGCCTGTCACCACTGGCGCTGTTTGCCATCGGCGAACTGTATCGAAATGATGGTCGTCACGACGGCAGACGGATACTGCCTGAAGGCTGGGTGAACACCTCCTGGCAGCCAAGAGGTGAATCCCGCTATACCGATGACCGGTACGGCTATGGCTGGTTTGTGACCGAGCTGCACGGATACGAGGCCTACTACGGCCGGGGCTACGGTGGCCAGATGCTCTATGTGGTACCGGACCTGGCGGTTACCGCCGTGATCACATCGGACCCTTCGCCCCCATCCTCCCCATCGTTTACGCAAAAACTGGATGCCCTGATGGAACGGTACATCCTGCCTGCCATTGAGCAGCGATCGGGCAACGCTCGCTCACGATAGTGTTTCGAACCTCCTACAAACGTTGTGTCCGCTGTACAGTTACTGTAAATTCATACAGCAATTAACCCACCATAACTGCGAGGCACTCCCATGGCGGTACAAGCAGTCTACTTCTCCGATAAGGATGGGCTGGACATGGCACTGAAGCACCCTGACACCCTGCTGTTCACCAACAAGGCCGAGGCGGACGCCCGTGACAAGGTACTGGAGCTGTCCGAGGAGATCCGGGAATTCCTCACTCGCAAGGTAGACGGGCTGGACGAACAGACAGCGGATCGCTGCGCGCTGGCCATTGCAGAGAACAGGGACCTTTTCCAGAAGGCCTTGAAAAAACCGCAGCTGCTGAATGCCGACGAAACCTCCGACGCCTGAATCGCTACTGTGCTCCCGGGCGCCGGGTAAGCGTTGACTGCTACGCCGGCCACACGATCAGTAAAGCAGCCACATCAGCGCTCGATGCTGCAGGACGCAATCTTCGACAGGTGACTGTAGGGCAGTCCGGTTTCCCGGTGCCAGTCGTTGAAGGCGGCCTTTGCCTGCAGCAGGGCTTTCTTGCTGCCTGGTGTGGCGTCCAGCAGGCCCTCCAGATGCAGCACCGCCAGCACATCCTGGGAGAGGATAAACCCGTCCCAACCCACCATCCTCAGGAAGTACTGGGCCGTATTGCCGCCAAGGCGTGACCCGTGGCGTTTCAGCCATAGCAGCAGTCCGGCCTGGTCGTCGGACGGCCACTGGGCCAGCATGTTGCCGAAGCTGCCGTATTCCCGGGCAGCCTCCACCACCATACGGGCGTTCTCAGGCACGGTGCGGATCTTCTGAAGATTGCGCACGATGCGCTCATCTTCGGCCAGGTTTTCCAGCACCTCCGGTGGTACCTGCTGCCAGTACAGCGGTACAAAGCCGTCGAACGCGGCTTCAAACCCTGTCCACTTGTTGTCGATCACTCGCCACACGAAGCCGGCCCGGAACACGCACCGGGTAATCTCTGCCAGGTAGCGGTCGTCGCCCAGGCTGATCAGGTCTTCCGGCAGGGCCACCCGTGGCAACAAGGCATTCAGACTGTCGGGGCCACCCTTGCGTGCAATGGCCCGTTCATGGATAGCGGCGAAACTCATGGTTTCCCTCCCTGGTCGGCTTTCGCTGAACACTAACGGGAAAGCGCTGAACGGTAAAGTCGCTCTGTTGTGCTTCTGTCAGGGCCCGCTATTGGTGTCTGTGTTATTCTGCATTTAGCTGTATATGTTAACTACGTATAAAAAGGATCAGGCTGCGCCGGCGATGCAACAATGACTTCTGCCATGAACGATACAGCGGTGCTTGAGGCTGCTCTGGAGACGGTGTCAGACGGAGTCCTCGTTACCGGGCCTTATCCGTCGTTAACGATTGTCTACGCCAATGCCGCCTTTTACGCACTCACCGGTTATTCCGCTGCCGAGGTCATCGGCAAGACACCAGCGCTGCTGGTGGGTAAGGACACGCCGTCGGACTGGCTGACCATCTTCCAGGCTAAAAAAACCACGCCCACCGAGGTCACGAATTACCGTAAGAGTGGCACGCCGCTGCACGTGGAGTGGACAGTCCGTGCCGCGCCGGCCAAGGAGACGTCCGGTTATCTTGTGGCCGCCCTGCGGGACCTGACCCCGCTTCGTGAACTGGAGCATCGGCAGGGGCAGCTTGAGCTCCTCGCCAGTATGCAGCGCAAGGTGGGCACAGCAGGCCTGGATCTGAGCGTACTGCGCCAGAAAGTCGTTGATGTGGCCATGGATGCAACCGGGGCCGAGGCGGCGGCGGTCGAGGAAGTGGAAGGGGATACCCTGGTCTACACTGCCGTTGCCGGCAGCGCACGGTCGGTGGAAGGCATTCGGTTACCAGTGGACGCCAGCCTGTCAGGAACCTGCTACAAGGCACAGATCCCGATTTTCTGTGAGGATGTACACCACGATAGCCGGGTCGACCAGGACAAGGCTGAAGAAGCAGGTTTCCGCTCAGGCGTACTGGTGCCCCTGCTCCATGCCGGTCATTGTTTTGGTGCCCTGAAAGTATACTCGGGCAGGCCCGGAGCCTTTCAACGTGACCAGCTAAAGCTGTTGGAAATGGCCAGCTATGTACTGGCAGCTTCACTGTACGACGCCCGCCAGTTCAAGAACGAGCAGGACCGGCGCACCCTGCTGGTAGATGCCCTTCCCATATTGATCTCCTTCGTGGACAACCAGTATCGCTATGGTGAAATCAACGCCGCCTACAGCCGGTGGTTCGATGTTCATCCGGACCAGATACTGGGGAGGAAGGTTGTGGACGTACTGGGCGAAACCGCCTTCAACAACATACGTCAGTATATGGACACGGCCCTGGCCGGAGAGCGGGTCCGTTTCGAGATGATGGTGCCCTATGCCCTGGGTGGTCCCCGACCGGTTGAGGCAGAATACATCCCGGTTCATGACACCAATGATCAGGTGCTGGGTTTCTATGCCCTGGTCCGGGACCTGACCGAGCGCCGGACGGCGGAGCGGGACCATCTGACCCATGTCTATAACCGTCGGGGATTTGACCGGTTGCTCAAGAGTGCCATCGCAACGGCGTCCCGTTACCAGCGCCCGCTTTCCCTGCTGTTTCTGGATATCGACCATTTCAAACCGGTGAACGACCAGTGCGGGCATACCGTTGGCGACAAGCTGCTGCGCCAGGTGGCGAACCTGCTGAGACAGCTGGCACGGGAGAGCGATGTGGTCTGCCGCTGGGGTGGTGAGGAGTTCGCAGTGCTTGTGCCGGAGACCGCTCTTGATGAGGCGGTTGACCTGGCTGAGCGCCTGCGGGCCACCATCGCCCGGGATGTGGCGTCCCCGCTTGGGCCCATTACGGTCAGTATTGGCGTGGCCCAGCACCTGTCGCAGGAACCGGAAGATTTGTTGATCCAGCGGGCAGACCAGGCACTCTACTGGGCCAAGGAGAAAGGCCGCAACCGGGTAGAAACCGCCGATTAATCCCGCCCTGGTGTGCCTGGCCGCCATGCCGGGGCTCGGGGTAACGTCTTCCAGGACTCCGGCCCTGGCGGACCGCTGTGCTATCTTCGATACAACCCCACCAGTAGCGGAGGCACTATGAACCGATTTATGGAACTGGCAATGGCTGAAGCCGAGAAAGGCATGGCGGAGGGCGGCATTCCCATTGGCTCCGTTCTCGTATGTGATGGCAAGGTGCTGGGTTCAGGTCGTAACCAGCGGGTACAGCTGGGCAGTGCTATCCGCCATGGGGAAATGGACGCCCTGGAGAACGCTGGTCGCCAGCCGGCCGATGTCTACGCCCGCTCGACCCTGTATACCACCCTGTCACCCTGCGCCATGTGCTCCGGCGCCATCCTGCTGTACCGCATTCCCCATGTGGTCATTGGCGAAAACAAAACCTTTCGGGGTGAGGAAGAACTGCTCAAAAGCCATGGTGTGGCGCTGGAGGTCCTGAATGATCCGGACTGCATCGCGCTGATGGAGCGGTTCATCCGGGATAACCCCGAATTGTGGAACGAGGATATCGGGCTGTGAATGACAGGTGGCCGAAAAATTCTGCGACCATCCGGGTGTTTCTGCGTCTTACCTGTAGCGATACAGCAAACCACTGACAAGACGGAGAAGTCTGATGAAACGTTTTCATGTGCACCTGTCAGTCCAGGACCTGGACACCAATATCCGCTTTTACTCCACGTTGTTTGGTCAGGCGCCCAGCCGCCAGGAAGATGACTACGCCAAATGGATGCTGGACGACCCACGCATTAACTTCGCTATTTCAACCCGCGGTGCCTCATCCGGGCTGGATCATTTCGGGTTCCAGATGGATGACGGTGAAGAGCTGGCACAGTTGCGCAAGCGTGCCTGTGATGGGGATGCCGCTATCCTGGACGAAGGTACAACCCAGTGCTGTTACGCAAACAGTGAAAAACACTGGCTCATGGATCCTCAGGGCCTGCCCTGGGAGCACTTCGTAACCATGGGTGAAATACGCCACTTCGGCAAGCCACCCGCGCTGACAGAAACCGTGGATACACCGACTCAGACACCGACAGGGACATCGGTCAATGGAACTCAGAAAACCTGTTGTGGGTAATCATCCCCTGAAGAGAGACGAAACTCCGGATCGGGCGATAGTCGTCCGGTCTGCCACGGGCGTGGAAGATGCTTACCGCACCTTTCGTAGTGGGCTGCTGGGGTTTCTGCGCAGCAACGTTCATGACCCGTCGCTGGCAGAAGACCTGCTGCATGAGGTATTCGTAAAAGCAACCCGGGCACTGGAAGGGGGCGAGCAGCCCGCCAATCTTCCGGCCTGGCTGTACCGAGTTGCCCGTAATACCTTGATTGACCACTACCGCCGTCAACGCCCCGTGGAAGCAGTGCCCGATGATGTTGAGGCGGGGGAGCCATTCTCACTACCCCCTGAGCAGACCCTGGCACTTTGCCTTACGCCCTTTATCCATCAACTGCCTGAAACGTACAGGGAGGCGCTCCTTGCCACTGCCATTGAAGGTCGCAGCGTAGCGGCCTGGGCCCGCGAGGCCGGGTTGTCGCAGTCGGCAGCCAAAAGCAGGGTGAGCCGGGGCAGGGCCATGCTCCGGGAAAAAGTGCTGGACTGTTGCCACGTGGAAGCAGCGCGAACCGGGGAGGTCCTCGAGTACTACCGACGACAATAGTCGGTTCGCATCAGATTCCACAATAAACGTCGTAATGTCTTAGAAGTCGTCAGCCATAACTTTCGGCCTCTGAAAAATCCGGCGAGTGCGGTGCACTCTTCGGTAGGGCCTCGAACTGCAGCACACCGTCGTCCACCGGCTCCCTGAGCAACATTTTCCGGTCTTTGCCGTAATGCATGGTTACCCGCCAGGGGCCGCTTTTGCCCTGGCGGGGCATGCGGTCCCTGGCCCGGCTGATGTAGCCGGGACTGAAGTCGTCCAGCATGCCGTCATCCGAATCGACACCCTGGCTATTCACCGGACGTGCGACGGCCAGGTCGTTCCGGGCCATGTACCGGAACAGCCGGCACAGGTACTGCCCGCCGATATCACATTTCAGGGTCCAGGGGGCGTTGGTGTACCCGAAAATCCAGGCATAGTTGGGTACGTCCTGCATCATCATGCCCTTGTAGGTCATCTTACGGGTCAGGTCGACGGGTTCACCGTCCAGCCGGATTTCCAGCCCGCCCATCAGTTGCAGGTCCAGACCGGTCGCCGCAATGATGATATCCGCCGGTAACTCCTCGCCGGACTTCAGGACAATTCCCTGCTCCGTGAAGTGGTCGATGTGGTCGGTGACTACCGTCGCCTTTCCGGAACGTACGGCCTCGAAGAAGTCACCATCCGGGGCCGCACACAGCCGCTGCTCCCAGGGATTGTAGGATGGCGAGAAGTGGCGCATGTCCACGTCGGGCCCCAGGCGCTTGCGCATATGATTGAGCATGAACCGGCGCATGGCATTCGGCCAGCGCATACAGGCCAGGTAGAGGGCCCGTTGGAACAGGATGTTGCGCTGCCTGGCGAGCCTGAACACCCAGCGTTTGGGCAGTACCCTGCCGAGCGCCATGGACAGTTTGTCCAGATCCGGCAACGCCATGATGTAGCTGGGGGAGCGCTGCAACATGGTCACCCTCGCGGCCCGGTCGGTCATGGCGGGCACAATGGTGATTGCCGTGGCGCCACTGCCAATGACCACAACGTTCTTGCCGGTGTAGTCCAGATCTTTTGGCCAGTGCTGGGGGTGGATCACCGGGCCGGCGAAGGCCTCCTCTCCGTCGAAGCGGGGGCGGTAGCCTTCGTCGAAGTTGTAGTAACCGGCGCAGTTCACAAGGAAATTGCAGGTGAAGGTACGCTCTTCGCCAGAGCTCTCGTGAACCGCAGTGAGGGTCCAGCGCTGGTGCTCACCGGACCAGTCAGCGCGCTGGATGTGCAGGCCGTACTGCACCTTGTCCTCAAGGCCAAACTGGCGGGCGGTTTCTGCCACGTAGTGGCGGATGTCGTCGCCCCGCGCCAGTACCTTGTCCGAGTACCAGGGTTTGAACGTGTAGCCGAAGCTCGCCATGTCGGAATCCGAACGAATCCCGGGGTAGCGGAACAGGTCCCAGGTGCCCCCCATCCTCTCTCGCCGCTCGAGGATGGCCAGTTGCTTGTCCGGATGCTCGGCTGAAATGTGACAGGCAGTACCGATACCGGACAGCCCGGCGCCGATGAGAATAATGTCGTAGTGCGCTGAGGTCATGGTCGTCTCCTTTGCGTAAGTATTGACGACACTACGGCTTACCTCAAACCGGCCATCTTCGAAGCCCTGTACAGCTCAATTCCTGAGGCATCAGTGCTCAGTCAGCCATCCCAGCAGGCACTGATAAACCGGCTGGCTATCGAGCAGGTCGAAATGGTTCAGGCCATGAAACACCGCCTGTCGTGAATCCGGGATGGGCAGGCAGCGAGCCGGGTCACGATGCTGGCCGAGTGCACTCCTGAGGGGCACCAGGCCATCCCCGCGGGCCAGCGTGCTGGCGGCAGCGGGGGAAGATCCGGTGGTGGCGGCAATGGCGTAATAGCGGGTGCCGCGGGGAGGTGTCTCTGGCGCCGTGCTGGTCCCCGCCTGTGTTTCCGGGCCGGTAACCTGGCCAATATTGCCCTCACGGAGATCCCGGATGCCTGCGCTGCGAACGTTGCCCAGGCGGCCGATCGGCGCGCTGTAAGGGCTGATCCCCAGGAGGCATTCCAGGCCACTGCCCAGCTGTTCGAGGGTTGCGCCCTGGTGAGGGGTGCCGAGGAAAATCACTTCCCGGAGTCGGGCTGGCCAGTGGTAGCCGGCGTGCTGCGCCTCCAGGCACGCGCTGCGGGTGACAAGTCCGCCCATGCTGTGTCCGACAATCACCAGCTTCTCAACGGGTACCGGCCACTGGCTGACCAGCGCTTCCAGCAGCAGGGCGAAATCCCGGCCGTTTTCCGGCACCGAACGCCCGCTGTTGTAGCGCAGGTACAGGGGCGTATAGCCCAGATCGTGGGCCAGGGCCTTGCCATGATCATGGCCGTTACGGAGCCACTGCCGGTCGTTCATACACAGGCCGTGAACCATGACCAACAGGCGGTTCGACGGGTGTGGAATGGTCGCAAGCAGCGCCTGGTGCTCCAGCATCAGGCGCCTTCCGCTGTACCGCAGCTCCATGGGAATCGCCAAAGGATTGGCAGAGGCCACCAGGTAGTCCCCGAGTACGCCGTTGAGGGCGGCCAGAAGGGCATCCCTCCGTGCGGTCGATTCCTGGTTGGCGAGCATTGGGGCGAACCGGCTGAGGGTGAACTCAAGGCCCTGGCCAGTCAGGGCGGAGACCCGACGGATATTGCGGTAGACCAGGCCGGTGACCCCCCGGGTAGGGCCGGGTCGCCCGGGGCCAATAACCGGCGCGAGTCCGGAAATATTGCGGTGCATCACCTCGACAATGTCAGTTACCCCGTCGAAGGCGTCGATGATCAGCCGGCTGGTGCCGATCAGGTCCGCTGAACGGGGAGGGTGCGACAGGTCATCGCCCGGTTCGCATGGGGAATTACCGGTGGTATCAGAGCTGCGTTCGGTGCTCATGTCGGTCTTTCCTGTGCGCATGGGATGGCCAGTCATGGCCAGCGGGCGGGGGTGCGAGTTCACTATAGCATGGGCTCCGGGAGGTCTCAGCGTGAGCGGAAAACCTCGAAGTCAGCTCAACCAGGCAGTAAGAATTGAGGTAATATCCTCAAAAAAGGACAGACAGACTCAAGGATCGGGAATCGATGAAAGTTTTCCTGCTGCTACTTTGCCTTATTGTTTCACCTGTGGCCCTTGCGTATTCCGGCGAACGTGAACACCCATACCGGTTGAACGTGAACACCTCATTTCTTAACGCATCACCCACCGGAGTTTGTACTCCGGGTGTTCACG
>NZ_JAWLGY010000037.1:13851-20530 GCF_041690615.1 Marinobacter sp. | reverse complement strand
CCCGCCTTTCGAGAGGCCATGATCGGCCTGCTCTACGTGGTGGGCGCCAGTCTGGCTACGCTGCTGGTCAGCCAGGATCCCCACGGTGCCCAGCTACTCGCCCAGACCCTCAGCGGCGACCTGCTTTGGGTCACTCCTGCCGCACTTTTGCCGCTGATGGCTATAGCGGTGGCCGTGATCATCTGGCAATGGGCAATTCCCTCGCGCTGGCAGGGCCGGGTATTCCTGGTACTTTTCTCCGTGGCCATCACCCTCAGCGTCGAGGTAGCCGGCGTCTATGTAGTGTTTGCCACCCTGATTGCCGCCCCCCTGATGGTCATCCACCTGGGCGGGCGATCGATTCCGCTGGCCGCGGCCGTGGCATTGACGGGCCAGGGAGCGGGCCTGCTTGCCTCCGCCACCTTCGATCTGCCAGCCGGACCATCGGTGGTGCTGGCGCTTGTTCTGGCCGGCTTTCTGGCATTGGCCGCAACCCGGATTGGACAGCGGGCCACGTTTAACTGCCGACTTTCGGATTAACCCGATAGCTGCCAGACTCACCGGTATGATCAACATCCACCCCGGAGGAGATAGACAATGACGTTGCATCTCGAAATTGCGCCACTGATCAGCCTGGGCGCAGGCATTGCCATACTGGTGTTTCCGAAACTGCTGAACTACATTGTTGCCGGGTACCTGATCATTCTTGGGGTGCTGGGGCTGCTGGGGCATTCCCTGTAACATCGGGAGGACAGGACACTAGTGTCCCGACGCAAATCAGCAACTGCGCGGCATAGTAGGTGGCCATAATGGCCACGTCCGATCCGGCGAAAGGCGAGACAAACTTGTCGATGGCAATCAGGGTATCGCTGACCATGAAGAGCAGCGCACCCAGGGCAACCCAGAGAAATTGACTGTCATCCCGGAACCCGGCGGAGATCGCCATCAGGCTGATGGCGATCATATAAACCGTAGTTACTAACTGCAGGTCACCGGTCTGTGGAATGATGAACAGGGTGCAGGCCAGGGTGTAGGCAAGGATCGCGGACGCCCAGGGCAGTCGGCCCACCCGCCAGCGAAACTGTGTGAGAAATAACGCTGTGTAAGTCAGTTGAGCCAGCAGGAAGGCGCCCAGCCCCGGAATAAACAGGCCATCCGGGCTCAGCAGGGTGTCCCCGATACCCGACAGCACCAACGCAGCAACTAGATAGTTACGGGTCTTACCTGACGCCTTTGCCACCACCAATTGTAGGAGCAGTGCAATAGGGATGACCTTGAAAAACCACCCCACGCCGTGGGGGAAAACGTCCCGAAGGGAGATATAAAGCAGAGCAAACAGGGCAAAGGCCAGCAGCCAGGCAAGCGATGGCACCAGGCGGGTTGCGGTAACACGAGATGGTTTCATTGGCTCTGCTTCCAACACATCTTCACCTCACTCAGTATCGAACCTCATTCACTTTATGTACCCGGTCCGGATGACCAAATACATCGATGACCTGCTGCCGGGTAAGCGGCAAGGCGTACCAATGCTTACCATCCGGCGTGCCAACTACTGGCTCCTCCCTTTCCCCGGCGCAATGGGAACAGATCCCGACCGACAACAGACGTCCCTCCCTGAACACGATGTGGAATCCGCCCCCCGTATAGACATCGTTCTCTCTGGATTTTTGCTTCCAAGAGTCAGGCCACTGTGGAGGCGGTATAAAGGGTGGCAGGTAACGGGCAACGTCTTGCGGTCGCAGATCACCAATGGAAACCGGTGGACTGTCCGGTGACAGTCTCAGCAGAGCCTCCAAAGGCCTTGAATCCCCTGCTTTCCCCAAATCTATCCCTACCACGTAATAAAGAGGTTCGCCGGAGGCATCAATTTCTTCACCATGGGCCACCAACGGTCCTTTCTCGAAACGTGAGACGTTGGCGCAGCCGGTTAACAGGGTTGCGAGCAGCAGACTGACCAGGATCAAGCGCATGGATATCTCCCCAAACGCAATTATCGATAGTTTAAAGCTCTACGCCATAATGGTGGAGAACAATGATCATTAACCAGTAACAGGTTGTGGTAATGCCAATCGATACCGCGAGGCTGAGGTAGAAGTTGACACCTTGCTTAAGGAGTACCGGCAGAGCGACAAATAATGCCAAAGATGGGATGACCAGCCAGAATACGCTGCTGGCAAGTTCGCTGGCCCTGTCGATATCCCCGGTGTCGACCGGCTTCGTCGGTTTCCCGGGTACCCTTTACCAGGAACTCGTTCTTGCAGTCGGCGTCATGTACGAACGCCTCGAAGGCTCGGGCGCAGAGCTCTTCTGGTTTGCTGAAGTAGAGAACTCCGGCGTTCTTGGCCAGGGCGAAACTGCGGGTGGCCGGGGTGTAGTGGGCGGACACGGCAGGCTGGCCTCCAATGCCGTACTGCAGGGCCAGGGTTCCGCGCAGGGAGATCAGCGTCTCGGTGCCACCCAGGATGGTCATCAGATCGCACAGGGCGTCGTAGAACAGGGCGGCGCTACCCTGTTTTTCCGGCTCGGTTACCCAGCGGCCAATCTCGACCGTGCGGAACTGGAATCGTCGCCGGACATCCAGGAAGGTAACCGGGGCACCGCCGCGGTGGTCCGGCCCGCGGCGGTAGTAGGATCTGGGCATGGGGTCTCACACTTCGGATTCAGCGACAGTGTACCTGCCAATGACAAATCCCCTGAAGCCCTCCCGACTCGGCCCCCTAACTTACCACTCCAGCTGGGCGCCGGTCTGGTACTCAATCACCCGGGTCTCGAAGAAATTCTTCTCCTTGCGCAGGGTGGCCTGTTCGTCTAACCAGGGGGAGACGTTTTTCGCCCCGGGGAAAGGCTCTTCCAGGCCTACGGTTCTCGCCCGGCGGTTGGCGACGAACCGGAACTGCTCACTGTGGTACTCCGCCGAATAGCCCAGGATGGGATCCCGCAGGATGTAGTCTGCATAGGCCTTCTCTGCCGCTTCCGACTCGTCCCACATGGCCCGAACCGCCTTGGGATCGAGGGTGATGTTTTCCTCTTCGAGGATCTGGTTGACCACTTTCAGGCCGAAGGAGAAGTGCATGGCCTCGTCCCGGAGGATGTACTGCAGTTGCTCGCCAGTGCCCCGCATCAGGCCCCGACGCTGCAGGGCGAAGATGGGGCTGAAGCCGTTGTAGAACCAGGCACCCTCGAACACGGCCGCGAAGAACAGGTAGGACATGATGAATTCCTGCAGGTCGTCCCGGTTGCGCAGGTTGAGGTCGGAGCGCATGGCGGCGTCCAGGCGGCGGTTGGCCATCTGGATCTTGCCGTTGATTTCCGGCACCACGCGGTAGCGGTTGTAGATTTCACTCTGGTCCAGGTTGAGGGTTTCGATGCAGTGCTGGTAGGCCCAGGTGTGCATGGCTTCCTCGTAGACCTGCCGGGCCTGGTAAATCTGCAGTTCCGGGGCGCTCATCTTTTCCATCACCGCCAGGCCAATGTTGCGCATGGCGAGGATGTCGGAGGTGGTGAGGTAGGCCAGGACGTTCTCGTAGACGTGTTTTTCCGGTGCGGTAAGGCGATGGTGGTAGTCGTGGACGTCCTGGGCCATGTTGACGTCCAGGGGAGTCCAGTGGTTCTTGTTGGCGTTCATGAAGTACTCCCAGGCCCAGGGGTACTTGAACGGCGCCAGCTGGTTAATGTCGGTTTCGCCGTTGATGACGCGTTTATCGTCCACGTTAACCGGGGCCGGGCCCTCGGTTTTCGCGGTATTGGATTGGGGTTTTGGTTCGTCGTCCCAGTTGAGCATGTCGTTTCTAACCTCTAATTCGTTGGCCGGACTTTGGGGGCCGGGACCTGGCCGGGTGCTTTTTCCGCTGCAATTCACGGCCCGTCCCTGGGCCGACCTTGCACCGCGCCATCCATGGCGCTGCTCCAAAAGCACCCGACCAGATCCCGGTCGGACTATGGCAGGTAACCGCCTACTGACAAGCCTCGCAGTCCGGCTCGTCTATGGAACAAACCTGCGGCTGTGGCGCGGCGACCGGGGCCGTTTTTTCGGCACCGGTGGCACCCAGGGAGCGCAGGTAATAGGTGGTTTTCAGGCCTCGCTCCCAGGCCAGCTGGTACAGGTCGTCCAGCTTGCGGCCGTTGGGCTCGGCCATGTAGAGGTTGAGACTCTGGGCCTGGTCGAGCCATTTCTGGCGCCGGGCAGCGGCCTCCACCAACCAGCGGGCATCGATTTCGAAGGCCGTCGCGTAGCGGGCTTTCAGTTCGGCGGGGATGCGGTCGATCTGTTGCACGCTGCCGTCGAAATACTTGAGGTCGTTGACCATGACGTTGTCCCACAGACCCTCGGCCTTGAGGTCGCGGACCAGGGACGGGTTCACCACGGTGAACTCGCCGGACAGGTTCGATTTGACGAACAGGTTCTGGTACGCCGGCTCGATGGACTGGGACACACCGACGATGTTGGAGATGGTGGCCGTCGGTGCGATGGCCATGACGTTGCTGTTACGCATGCCATTACGGGCAATAAGCTCCCGCACCGGCGCCCAGTCCAGGCGCGTTTCGGTATTGACGCTGAAGTTGCCTTCGCTGCGGTGTTCCCCGAGCAGGTTTACCGAGTCGATGGGCAGGATGCCCTGATCCCACAATGAGCCGTCGTAGCTCTCGTAGGTTCCCCGCTCACCGGCCAAGGTGGCGGAGGCGCGCAGGGCGAAGTAGCTGAGTTGCTCCATGGCGACGTCGGCGAACTCCACCGCCTCCGGGCTGGCGTAGGGTACGCCCAGCTTGTAGAGGGCGTCCTGGAAGCCCATCAGACCCAGACCTACCGGGCGGTGTTTGAGATTGGAGTTTTTCGCCTGGGGTACCGCGTAGTAGTTGATGTCGATGACGTTATCGAGCATGCGCACGGCGGTGGTGACGGTGCGTTCCAGCCGCTGCACGTCCAGTTCGCCATCCTGCACATGGGCTGCAAGGTTCACGGAACCCAGGTTGCACACGGCGATTTCGTCCTCACTGGTGTTGAGGGTGATCTCGGTGCACAGATTGGAGCTGTGGACGACACCTTTATGCTGCTGGGGTGAGCGCAGGTTGCAGGGGTCCTTGAAGGTGATCCAGGGGTGGCCGGTTTCGAACAGCACGGTGAGCATCTTGCGCCACAGCTGTTTCGCGGACACTTTTTTGTAGAGGGTGATCTCGCCCTGCTCCGCCAGTTTTTCATAGTGCTCGTAGCGCTCCCGGAAGGCGTTGCCGTAGAGGTCGTGCAAGTCGATCACGTCACTGGGGGAGAACAGGGTCCAGTCCCGGTCTTCCCGCATGCGTTCAATCAGCAGGTCCGGCACCCAGTTGGCGGTGTTCATGTCGTGGGTGCGACGGCGTTCGTCGCCGGTGTTCTTGCGCAGCTCCAGGAATTCCTCGATGTCCAGGTGCCAGCTTTCCAGGTAGGCACAGACCGCGCCCTTGCGCTTGCCACCCTGGTTCACCGCCACGGCGGTGTCGTTGACCACCTTCAGGAAGGGCACCACACCCTGGCTCTGGCCGTTGGTGCCCTTGATGTGGGAACCCAGGGCGCGAACCGGAGTCCAGTCGTTGCCCAGGCCACCGGCCCACTTGGACAGCATGGCGTTGTCGCGGATGGCGCCGTAGATGCTCTCCAGGTCATCCTGCACGGTGGTGAGGTAGCAGGAGGACAGCTGGGAGTGACGGGTGCCGCTGTTGAACAGCGTCGGCGTGCTGGCCATGTAGTCGAAGCTGGACAGCAGGTTGTAGAACTCGATGGCGCGGGCGTTGGGATCGTCCTCCCGCAGGGCCAGACCCATGGCGACGCGCATGAAGAACACCTGGGGCAGTTCCAGCCGGGCCTGATTCCAGTGCAGGAAGTAACGGTCATACAGGGTCTGCAGACCCAGGAAGCCGAACTGCTGGTCCCGCTCCGGCTTCAGGGCCTCACCCAGCCGCTCCAGATCGAAGGCCGCCAGGGCCTCGTCCAGCAGTTCACAGCGGATACCTTCGTGGATAAAGGCCTTGAGCGCCTGCGGATAAACCTCCGCCAGTGAGAGACTGGTCGAGAGGTTAAGGGCACCGGCGGTCTCCAGACGGATCTGTTCCAGCAGCAGTCGGGCGGTGACGGCGCTATAGTCCGGCTCCTGCTCGATACGACCGCGGGCGGTCATGATCAACGCCGAGAGTACCCCGGTTTCCTCGATGCCGTCGTAGAGATTGCGCAGGGCATCGTCCACCAGGGATTCGCCATCGATACCTTCCAGACCCTGGGCTGCCTGCTCCACCTGCAGTTTCATCAGCCCCAGGTCCAGGGGGGCTGAGGTGCCGTCGGCCTTTTTCACGGTCAGGTGCGGGTGCGCCTCCACCGGCTCATCCTGTGCCCGCTGGCGGGCGTGCTCCTCCCGGTAGAGGACATAGGCCCTTGCGACTTTCTGCTCTTCGCCGCGCATCAGGGCCAGTTCCACCTGGTCCTGGATGTCCTCGATATGTACCTTGCCGCCAGCCTTCAGGCGCCGGCTGATGGCCTGGACCACCTGATCGGTTACAGCTTTGACGGCATGGTTGATATGGGCAGAACCGGCGGCCGCATCGCCTTCCACGGCAAGGAAGGCCTTGGTGACGGCCACACTGATCTTGGAGGGGTCAAACCCCACCAGGGTGCCGTTACGCTTGATAACCTGGAGGGATTCGGTAGTGGCTGGGGGTGCTTCGGCCAGGGCTG
>NZ_JAWLGY010000037.1:0-13751 GCF_041690615.1 Marinobacter sp. | reverse complement strand
CCACACTGATCTTGGAGGGGTCAAACCCCACCAGGGTGCCGTTACGCTTGATAACCTGGAGGGATTCGGTAGTGGCTGGGGGTGCTTCGGCCAGGGCTGTGGACATGGGGGTGTGCTCCTTTACAACGCGTTGGATGTTGCTGGCTTCGCGTTGCAGGAGGAGGTTTGCCGCGGACCTTTGAGGGGCTCAGGGTAAACAAAAAAGAACGGCGCCCTTCGACAGGCTCAGGGCGATCGGAGATAAACAAAGCCCGTCGAAGAGCCGTTCACCTCAAGCCCTCCGAAAGCCCGTTCGCCCTGAGCTTGTCGAAGGGCAGTTCACCCCAAGCCCCGCCGAAGACCCGTTCACCCTGAGCCTGTCGAAGGGCCGCTCACCTTTAAAACGCGAAGGCACAGCACTCTGTCCTTGGCCGGTCTTCGGACTCAGGGGCATGAACCTTCCGGTTCGGCCTTGCGGGCGACTTCCCGGCTGGAGTTCCTCCATGCCAGTGTCGTGATGCCCGTTCGTTCCCCAATACCGCTGCGCGTCAGTTCCGGATTCTCACCGGATTCCCTTTACCAGACTGATTAACGATTAATCACAATATCTGGTAGTACGCCAAGAACACCAACACTATATACAGAGAATTCACTGACAACAACCATCGCTGGCACCATGGACATTACGATCACACCAGTGTGGTTTCACCCGCGATTTCGATAAACGCCCGGGTGTGCCGGTCGTCGAGGTCGGCTTCACGGACACCCAGATGGATGTGCTTGTGGATGCCCCCATCCCCGAGCCGGACCGGGGTAATGGGCAGGGTTTCAGCGTATTCCTCCACCAGCCAAAGGGGCAGTGTGGTCACGCCACGACCGGCGGCCACCATCTGCAGCATCATCTCGGTGGCCTCCAGCACCTTGTGCTTTCTCGGCAGGCAGCTGGCGGGCAGCAGGAACTGCTGGAAGATATCCAGGCGCTCAATGGCCACCGGGTAGGTGTACAGGATCTGAGCGGCCACCTGCTCCGGCGTTACCCGTTTCAGCCCAGCTAGGGTACTGTCCCGGCTGACCACCAGTACCTGCTCATAGGGAAACACCGGTTCAAAGTGAATCCCTTCGCGAACGATCGGATCCGGCGTGACCAGCAGGTCGATGTCATGGTTGAACAGCGCGGCCATACCGCCGAACTGGAATTTCTGGGTGACGTCCACATCCACCCCCGGCCAGCGGGCCAGGAAGGGGTCCACCACCTTCAGCAGCCACTGATAGCAGGGGTGACACTCCATACCAATATTCAGCGCCCCCCGCTCACCCCGGGCGAACTGCAGCAGCCGCTCGTCCACACGCTCGAGCTGGGGAAGCAATCGGTTGGCCTGCTGCTGCAGGTAGTCACCGGCCTGGGTGAGCTTGAGGCCTCGACCTTCCTTCTGCCACAGGGGCGTACCCAGCAACTGCTCGAGCCGGGTGATCTTGTGACTGAGGGCGGACTGGGTCAGGTGCAGGGCCCGGGCGGCGGCGGTCAGGGAGCCCTGGCGGTCGATTTCCCGCAGGATTCTGAGATGACTTCGTTCGATCATGGTCTGACATGAGCCCTTGTCATGGATTGGTGACATTTAACCATTTTTCGTCATGATCTGCAGTGGTTATGCTCCCGTCACTTATTGATCAACAGGAGCATCATCATGGCACTGGCACACAACCTCGGGTTTCCCCGCATCGGCACCCGGCGGGAACTGAAATTCGCACTGGAAAATTTCTGGAAACAGAAAACCACCTCGGATGACCTGCTGGCCACCGCCAAGCATCTGCGACAGCACAACTGGCAGACCCAGGTGGACCTGGACCATGCCCCCGTGGGGGACTTCTCCCTGTACGACCATGTGCTGGACATGAGTTTCACCCTGGGCCATCTGCCGGAGCGGGTGCAAGGCCTGAAGGGTGGCGAGCTGGACCAGTATTTCCGCGTAGCCCGGGGTCGGTCGCCAGCGGACTGCGGCTGCGGCGTTGCGGCGGGTGAGATGACCAAGTGGTTTGATACCAACTACCACTACATCGTCCCGGAAGTGTCCGAAGACACGGCATTCTCCCTCAACAGCCAGCGGCTGGTGGACCAGATTGCCGAGGCTCGCAGTGCCGGTTTGTCCCCAAAGCCGGTGATTATCGGTCCGGTCACTTACCTGTGGCTGTGCAAGGCCCGGGACGGCGATGACCGTCTGCAACTACTGGACCGTCTGTTGCCGGTCTACGGGCAGTTGCTGGACCAGCTGGCGGACCTGGGTGTGGACTGGGTACAGGTGGACGAACCAGTACTGGTGACCGAACTGGACGCCGACTGGAAAGCCGCCCTGGAAACCGCCTATCACACTCTCAAGGGAAGCCGCAGCAAACTGTTGCTGACCACCTATTTCGGCACCCTTGGGGAAAACCTGCAGCAGGCCTGCAACCTGCCAGTGGCCGGCCTGCATATCGACGCGGTGCGGGGCAAACAGGACGTGCAGGCGGTGGTGGACTGGCTGCCGCCCCACAAGGTGCTGTCCCTGGGCGTAATCGACGGGCGCAATATCTGGAAGACGGACCTTAACAGCCTGCTGGAATGGCTCACGCCGGTCCATGAAAAGCTCGGTGACCGCCTGTGGCTGGCCCCCTCCTGCTCCCTGATCCACGTACCCGTGGACCTGGCACTGGAAAGCGACCTGGACCCGGAGATCCGCAGCTGGCTGGCCTTCGCCACCCAGAAACTGGACGAACTCCGTGTTCTCAAAACGGCCCTCAACGCCGGAACCGACGCGGTGGCGGAGCCCCTGGCCGATAACGCCCGGGCCATCGCCAGCCGGCGAGCATCAGGCCGGGTCAATAATCCGGAAATTAGACAGCAGGTGCAGACGATCACCCCCGAGTTGGGCCAGCGCAAGAGCCCCTACTCCGTCCGGGCGGACAAACAGGCTGAACATCTGAAGCTGCCCCGTTATCCCACCACGACCATCGGCTCCTTCCCGCAGACCACGGACATCCGCAAGACCCGCCTGGCGTACCGCAAGCAGGAAATCAGCCGGGAACACTATGTCACCACCATGAAAACAGAGATCGAGCGGGCCATCCGTGAGCAGGAAAAGCTGGGGCTGGACGTGCTGGTCCACGGCGAGGCGGAACGTAATGACATGGTGGAGTATTTCGGTGAACAGCTGGAGGGCTATATCTTCACCCGCTTCGGCTGGGTGCAATCCTACGGCTCCCGCTGTGTAAAGCCACCGATCCTGTACGGGGATATTCAGCGTCCCGGCCCCATGACCGTGGAGTGGATTGCCTACGCGCGCTCCCTTACGGACAAGCCCCTCAAAGGCATGCTTACTGGGCCTGTAACCATCCTCAACTGGTCCTTCGTGCGGGACGATCAACCCCGGCGCGACACCGCCTTTCAACTGGCCCTGGCCATCCGCCAGGAAGTTCTGGACCTGGAGGCCGCCGGCGTCAACATCATCCAGATCGACGAGGCCGCCCTGCGGGAAGGCCTGCCCCTGCGCCGATCCCAGTGGCAGGAGTATCTCGACTGGGCTATCGATGCCTTCCGCATTACCGCCAACGGGGTGCAGGACACCACCCAGATCCACACCCATATGTGCTATTCGGAGTTCAACGACATCATCGAGGGTATCGCCCGCATGGACGCGGACGTGATCACTATCGAAACCTCCCGCTCCGCCATGGAACTGCTGGATGTGTTCGAGGAATTCCGCTACCCGAACGAAATCGGCCCGGGAGTCTATGACATCCATTCACCGAACATTCCGTCCCGGGATCAAATCGTCAGCCTGATGAGCAAGGCAGCGGAACGGGTGCCGGCAGAACGCCTGTGGGTAAACCCGGACTGCGGCCTGAAAACCCGCCAGTGGGAAGAAGTCATACCAGCACTGGAGAATATGGTGGCGGCGGCTCGGGAGTTGCGGGAAACCGCCGGTTAACGCCTGCCCCTTCTGATCAGGCGGCTGGAGCTGCAGGGGGGAGTCGAACCCCCGACCTACTGATTACGAATCAGTTGCTCTGCCGCCTGAGCTACTGCAGCACTCGGGACAGGTAATATAGGCCGAGAAGCAGGATTCAAGGCATCCCTCCCCCTTCTGCCAGCACCCGTGGTTAAGTCGAACTGATCCGTCAATTGAACAAGGATGGTGCTTCGGCGGTCATCAGTTCTGACCGGCTGCCGGCGTGCTCCATCACTGCCAGTTGTTCGCCGAGCTGTTCTTCAAATTGCGGTGTGTCGTCTTCGTTTATCGCTGCAGCGGTGGGGATATCCGCTTTCAACGGGTCGACCGGTCGATCGTTAACATGAAACTCAAAATGAAGGTGGGGGCCGGTACTGCGGCCGGTGTTGCCCGACAAGGCAATTTGCTGACCCCGTTTTATCTGTGCCCCTTTTTTAACCAGAATCCTGTGGAGGTGAAGGTATCGCGTTGTGTGGGCACCGCCATGATCAATGTCGACGTATTTGCCCGCATAGGGGTGGTCTCCAATACGCCGGACAATGCCATCGCCGGTGCTGACGATCGGAGTGCCTACCGGGGTAGCGAGATCGACACCATTATGGGGGGCCCGACGCCCGGTAACCGGGTGTAACCGGTTCCGGTTGAAGGCAGAGCTTACGCGAAAGCGCTTTTTGGTGGGCCAGCGGAGAAAAGCCGGCGTGACACTCTCACCGTTCTCATCGTAGTAGTTGCCGTCATCGAACCGAAATGCGTAGTGTGTTCTGGAGCGGCGCACCAGAGATATGGCTTCAATTCGGGTGTTACCGGTACTTTGCTCGCCTGTCATCTCATGACCAAGGATCATGGTGAAGCTATCGCCAGCCCGAAGGTCTTTTCCGAAGTCCAGTTTGCTTCCCAGTAACTGATCAATAAGAACAACCTGCGCCCGGGTCAGCCCTGCACGCAGGGCCGATTGATAGAAGCTGCCATTGACCGTGCCCCTGAGAACCTCGGACACCCAATAGGTATCGGCTTCCGTTTCTTTGTGCACGAACGAGCCGTCTTTTTGTCGCGTATAAACGACCTTCCGCGCCGGGTCCAGGTGCAGGGTCAACCCGGAAAACCGGTCCTCGTCATCAAAAGACAGGCCAAGCCGGGTTCCGGGGGTCAGAGTCTCCAGCGACAGGTATTCGGCGTCAGCTTCCAGAATCTCCTGAAGGTCGTCCACAGGCGCCTTATGTTCGCGAAAAATACGGGTCAACGTATCTCCAGGCTGCACCTGCCATTCCACGGTTTGGTCCGTCGAGCGCTCAGCGTTACCAACGATTGGCGGGTCTGACGAGTCCATGGATTGCTGTTTTGGTGAAAACAGAGGGTCTCCGCTTTCATCATGAAAAACCGGCACCTCTGTCACGGCTGATGACCGCTTGAAAGGCGACAGGCTTATTGCCACGAGAAGGAAAACCCCGATAGCAAACATGAGTTTATGACGCGACGTAAAGGTACGATGTCTGTTCATCTTCCGAGTGTTCATGAAACCTGTTGGTCACTCGTGGACTGATTGCTCGCTCGCCAGCTTAAGGCATTGGCTGCGTTCAGACCCGCGAAAAGAAAGGCAACGACAATAGCAAGGGCAATGCTCAGCACCAACTGCTTCCGGCGCGGCGAAATGCCGCTGGCCAGCGCAAGATCCGGGTTCAGGGTCGATGAAAGCAGGGCGGAGCAGCGGTACCCGACAATGACACCGAGCAGCGTATCCATGGCATAGCCACGCCCCGCACGGGGTCGAGATCGTCACTGCCATCAGCAGTGAAATCAGCAGCACGCCGGCAAATATGGGCACTCTCTGTTGCCTTGGCCTCTGCGAGATGCCAAGCAAAAACCCAAAACCCGATACCACCAAGCCGCTCGGAATCGGGTTTCTTCCGGGCACTGGACCCGCCGGTGGAGCGCCTCATGCAGCTGTTTATCTCTGGCTGCACCGGCACCTTCAGGCTTTAATTACCCTATTGAATTTTATGCAGCCTGCCTTATTCCACGGTCACACTTTTCGCCAGGTTCCTGGGCTGGTCCACATCGGTGCCCTTCAGTACTGCCACGTGGTAGGACAACAGCTGCAGCGGTACCGTGAAGACAATCGGCGCTGTAATCGGATGGACCGACGGGATCTGCATGACGTGGATTCCGTCTTCGGACTGCACATCAGCTTCGCGGTCGGCAAAGACAAAGAGTTCGCCACCCCGGGCGCGGACTTCTTCCAGGTTGGATTTGAGCTTTTCCACCAGGTCATTATTGGGTGCCACGGTGACCACGGGCATCTCGCTGTCCACCAGCGCCAGTGGACCATGCTTGAGTTCGCCGGCCGGATAGGCTTCAGCGTGGATGTAGGAGATTTCCTTCAGTTTCAGGGCGCCTTCCAGGGCCACCGGGAACTGGGAGCCGCGGCCCAGAAACAGGCTGTGGTGCTTGTCCACGAAGGCTTCGCTGAGCTCGGCAATGGCGTCATCCAGGGCAAGCACATCCGCTACCTGACCTGGCACCAGTTTCAGGGCCTGGACGATTTCGGTTTCCTTTGCCTCTGGCAGGCCGTTGTGGCGGGCCAGGGCCAGTGTGAAGATCAGCAATGCCGTAAGCTGGGTGGTGAACGCCTTGGTGGAGGCTACGCCGATTTCCGGTCCCGCCTGGGTCATGATAACCAGGTCGGATTCCCGCACCAGGGAGCTACCAGGCACGTTGCAGATGGCCAGGGCGGCGCGGAAGCCTGCCTTCTTGGCCTGGCGCAGTGCCGCCAGGGAGTCGGCGGTCTCACCGGACTGGGAGATACACAGAAACAGGGTGTCCTGCTGGATCACATGCTTGCGGTAGCGGAACTCGGACGCCACTTCCACGGAGCAGGGCACGCCGGCCAGTTCCTCGATCCAGTAACGGGCCACCATGCCCGCGTGGTAACTGGTGCCACAGGCGATGATCTGGACGTGACGGACATTCTCCAGCAGTTTCCCGGCGTCTGTACCCAGGGCCTGCTCGAGCACGTGGCTGTCGGTGAGACGGCCTTCCATGGTGGCTTTGATGACTGCCGGCTGCTCGTGGATCTCCTTGAGCATATAGTGGCGATATTCGCCCTTGTCGGCCGCATCATGGCCGTGCTCGAAGCGGGTCACCTCCCGTTCAACCGTCTCGCCCTCGCGGTCAATGATATCAACGCGATCCCGGCGCACATCGGCGATATCGCCTTCCTCCAGGAACATGAAACGATCGGTGACCGGCAACAGTGCCAGCTGATCGGAGGCGATAAAGTTCTCACCGATGCCAACGCCGATGACCAGGGGGCTACCCTCGCGGCAGACCACGAGGTGGTCCGGCTCATCCGCGTGGAGAACCGCCAGGGCGAAGGCGCCCCGAAGCTGACGGATCGCGGCGCGTACAGCCCTGAACAGGTCCCGTTCGTTTCGGTAGTGCCTTTCGATCAGGTGGGCAACCACCTCGGTGTCGGTCTGGGAGGAGAACTCGTAGCCCTCGGCACGCAGCTCGTTCCGCAGTTCCTGGTAATTCTCGATAATACCGTTGTGGACAATGGCCAGGCGTTCACCGGACATGTGGGGGTGGGCATTGATGCGGGACGGCTCGCCATGGGTCGCCCAACGGGTATGGGCAATGCCGATTGGGCCCGGCGATGGCTGGGCAGCGATGGATTCGGCGAGCGCCGCCACCTTGCCCAGTTCACGGGCCCGGTGGATGTTGCCTTCCCCGTTCAGGGTTGCCAGGCCGGCGGAGTCGTAGCCCCGGTATTCAAGGCGTCGCAGCCCTTCCAGCAGGATCCCTTCAACGTCCCTTTGCGAGACTGCTCCAACAATGCCGCACATAAGATTCTTCCGCTCTTGAGTCAGGTCAGGCTTTCTTTTCGGGCCGCTTCCAGCCCTTGATGTTACGCTGCCGGCCACGGGCCACGGCCAGGTCTTTTTCCGCCACATCAGTAGTGATGGTGGAGCCGGCGCCAATAACCGCATCCGTCGCCACTGAAACCGGTGCCACAAGCGCGGTGTTGGAACCCACGAACACGTTGTCTCCCAACACCGTCTGGAACTTGTTCACCCCATCATAATTACAGGTAATGGTGCCTGCACCCACATTCACATTACGGCCAAGGGTGGCGTCGCCGACGTAGCTCAGATGATTGATCTTGCTGCCCTCGCCCACGTCGGCCTTCTTGGTTTCGACAAAGTTGCCCACCTTCGCAGTACGGGCCAGGCGCGTGCCCGGGCGCAACCGGGCAAAGGGGCCGATCTGGCACTGCTCGGCGACTTCCGCACCTTCGATCACGGAGTTCGCGTGTACGGTGACGTTGTCAGCCAGACTTGCGTCCCGGATCACGCAGTTTGGGCCGATGGAGACGTTATTGCCAAGGGTTACTTCGCCCTCAAACACCACGTTCACATCGATCAGTACGTCCTGCCCAACGGTCAGGCACCCCCGCACGTCTATCCGATCCGGATCAGCCAGTGTGGCGCCTTCCGTCATGAGACGCTCCGCCTCGCAACGCTGGTACCAGCGCTCAAGCACCGACAGCTGCAGGCGGTTATTAACCCCCTGCACTTCCTGCTCGTGGGAGGGCTGGGCCACTTCGATAGTCATGTCCTCGGCTGCCGCCATGGCGATAATATCCGTCAGATAATACTCGCCCTGGGCGTTACGGTTGGACAGTTGAGGCAGCCAGCGCTTCAGATGATCAGACATGACAGCGAGTATGCCGGTATTCACCTCACAGATGGCCTTCTCGGACTCAGTGGCGTCTTTCTGTTCGACGATTGCCGTCACCTTGCCATGGGCATCCCTCAGGATACGGCCATAGCCATCAGGGTTAGCCAGGTCGACAGTGAGCAGGCCAAGGCTCTGTTCGTTCACCCGGGAGACCAGGGCCACCAGGGTTTCCGGGTTGATCAGTGGCACATCGCCGTAAAGTACCAGCACAACTGCGCCATCCGGAACCGCCGGCAAGGCCTGGGCCACGGCATGGCCGGTACCCAGCTGCTGCTCCTGCAAAGCCCAGGTCACGTCAGCCGCCGGAGTGACCGATTTCACCTGGTCAGCGCCATGGCCAATCACGCCATGAATACCTTCCGCGCCCAGGGTGCGGGCGGTGTCCATGACGTGGTGCAACATGGATTTACCGGCCACCTTGTGGAGGACCTTGGGCAGGCTGGATTTCATGCGGGAGCCCTGGCCTGCGGCCAGGATGATCACGTGGAGCGGGGCTGTCATGGGTAGTCCCTGAGTTCTGTGTAATCGGGTCTGTTTTTAACGAAAAAAGCCGCACTCACGATGGCGAGACCTGCCGGATGTAAATCCGGCCGGTACGCCACGATGATGCGGCCCGGGTGAGCCCGTTCCGGGGGAACGGTATCAGCGTACTTTCTTGCGCAGCTTTTCCAGGGTACGGAGCTGTGCCACCGCCTCTGCCAGTTCGGCAGCGGCGCGAGAGTACTCGAACTCACCAGTCTTGTTCGCCAGTGCCTTCTCGGCCTCTCGCTGGGCTTCCAGCGCTGCGGCTTCATCCACGTCCTTGGCACGGACAGCAGTATCAGCCAGCAGGGTGACAACAGAGGGCTGAACCTCCAGGTAGCCACCCGAGACATAGATAATCTCTTCCTCGCCGCCCTGCTTGAAGAATCGGACGGGGCCGGGCTTCAGCGCAGTCAGCAGCGGAGCGTGGCCGGGCTGGATACCCAGTTCGCCCTCGGTACCGTTGGCGATCAGCATTTCCACCAGGCCGGAGTAGATCTTTTCTTCGGCACTTACGACGTCACAATGTACAGTCATAGCCATCTCGGTTGCCTCTCAGGTCGGTCAGCGAAGGGAGGGTGACTTATTTGTCACCCTTGGACTTCAGTTCCTTCGCTTTCTCGACCGCTTCCTCAATGGTACCGCACATATAGAACGCCTGCTCAGGCAGGTCGTCATAGTCGCCATTGAGAATGCCCTTGAAGCTGCTGATGGTTTCCTTCAGGGAAACGTACTTGCCGGGAGAACCGGTAAATACTTCAGCAACGTGGAACGGCTGGGACAGGAAACGCTCAATCTTACGGGCACGGGCAACAGTCAGCTTGTCTTCTTCTGACAGTTCATCCATACCCAGGATGGCGATGATGTCCTTCAGTTCCTTGTAGCGCTGCAGGTTGGTTTGCACGCCACGGGCCACTTCGTAGTGCTCTTCACCGATCACCAGCGGATCCAGCTGACGGGAAGTGGAATCCAGCGGATCGATCGCCGGGTAGATACCCTTGGAAGCGATGTCACGGCTCAGAACCACGGTGGCGTCCAGGTGAGAGAACGTGGTTGCGGGAGACGGGTCAGTCAAGTCGTCCGCCGGCACGTATACCGCCTGGATGGAGGTGATGGAGCCGGTCTTGGTGGAGGTGATCCGCTCCTGCAGCTCACCCATCTCCTGGGCCAGGGTCGGCTGGTAACCTACCGCTGAAGGCATACGGCCCAACAGTGCGGATACCTCGGTACCGGCCAGGGTGTAACGGTAGATGTTGTCAACGAACAACAGTACGTCACGGCCTTCATCACGGAACTTCTCGGCCATGGTCAGGCCGGTCAGGGCTACCCGCAGACGGTTTCCGGGGGGCTCGTTCATCTGGCCGTAAACCATGGCTACCTTGTCAAGAACGTTGGACTCCTTCATTTCGTAGTAGAAGTCGTTACCTTCCCGGGTCCGCTCACCAACACCCGCGAATACGGAGAGACCGGAGTGCTCCTTCGCGATGTTGTTGATCAGTTCCATCATGTTTACGGTCTTGCCCACGCCGGCGCCGCCGAACAGGCCAACCTTACCACCCTTGGCGAACGGGCAGATCAGGTCGATAACCTTGATGCCGGTTTCCAGCAGGTCAGCCGATGCTGCCTGGTCGGCATAACCGGGAGCCTTCCGGTGGATGCCCCAGCGCTCTTCTTCGCCGATTTCGCCCTGTTCGTCGATGGGACGACCCAGAACGTCCATGATACGACCCAGAGTGGGGGTACCAACCGGAACGGAAATCGGTTTGCCGGTATTTTCTGCCTTCAAGCCACGCTTGAGGCCTTCGGTGCTGCCCATGGCGATGGTACGAACAATGCCGTCACCCAGCTGCTGCTGGACTTCCAGAGTTGTTTCGCCACCTTCAAGCAGCAGTGCGTCGTAAACGCCTGGAACGGAGTCACGTGGAAATTCCACGTCGATAACCGCGCCAATGATCTGAACGATGTGTCCGCTACTCATGCTCGGTTCCTCGTTATCTCAATAGTCACTAAAGCCAGTTGGATCGTGATCCGGGTCAGACCGAAGCCGCGCCGCTCACAATCTCCGAAATTTCCTGGGTGATGGCTGCCTGACGGGCCTTGTTGTAGGCCAGCTGGAGCTCATCAATAATGCTGCCGGCGTTGTCGGTTGCGCTCTTCATGGCAATCATCCGGGCAGCCTGTTCGCAGGCCAGATTTTCCACCACGCCCTGGTAAACCTGGGACTCGATGTAACGTGGCAGAAGGCCATCCAGGATAGGAGCCGCGGCGGGCTCATAGAGATAATCCCACTGGCTTCTGATCTCTTCGTCTTCGCTCGGCGGCAGGGGCAGCAGCTGCTCCACCTTCGGCTGCTGGGTCATGGTGTTCACAAACTCGTTGTGCACCACGTACAGCCGGTCGATACGGCCTTCCTCAAACGCGTCCAGCATTACCTTGACGTTACCGATAAGCTGTTCAGCGCTGGGAGTATCGCCCAGGTGAGTCAGTGCCGCGACAACGTTGCCGCCATAGTTGCGGAAAAACGAGGCGCCTTTCTGACCGATTGCACAGATGTCCGATTCGACACCCTTGTTTTTCCAGTCATGCATTTCACGGACCAGCAGCCGGAACAGGTTGCTGTTCAGGCCACCACACAGTCCCCGGTCAGAGGAAATCACGATGAAACCCACCCGGTTAACCTCACGATCCATCAGGAAGCTGTGACGGTACTCCGGGTTGGCCAGCGCGATATGCCCAATAACCTGACGCATCTTTTCCGCATACGGGCGGGTCGCCTGCATACGTTCCTGAGCCTTGCGCATCTTGCTCGCCGCCACCATTTCCATGGCGGAGGTAATCTTCTGCGTGCTCTTGATGCTTCCGATCTGGTTACGTATTTCTTTTCCGACGGCCATAAGTCACTGCCTTTTCAAGTTAGACACTCATGTGTACCACTTGGCCCGCAACATGGCGGGCCAGGGGATTTACCAGCTTTGAGTGGTCTTGAATTTCTCCAAAGCAGCTTTCAGGCCGGCGATGATGTCATCGTTGTAGTTCCCGTCGGCGCCGATCTTGTCGAGCAGTTCTTTCTGCTCGGAGCGCATCCAGTCCAGGAGCTGCGCTTCGAACTTCACCACTTTCTCGACATCGACGTCGTCCAGGAAGCCTTCGTTAGCTGCGAACAGTACGGTGCCCATTTCCGCAACGGTCATCGGGCTGTACTGGTTCTGCTTCATCAGCTCGGTAACGCGCTGACCGTGCTCGAGCTGCTTACGGGTTGCTTCGTCAAGGTCAGAAGCAAACTGGGCGAAAGCCGCCAGTTCCCGGTACTGAGCCAGGGCCAGACGGATGTTACCGCCGAGCTTCTTCATGATCTTGGTCTGGGCGGAACCACCAACCCGGGATACGGAGATACCGGCGTTCATCGCCGGACGGATACCGGAGTTGAACAGGTTGGTTTCCAGGAAGATCTGACCGTCAGTGATGGAGATCACGTTGGTCGGAACGAACGCAGAAACGTCACCAGCCTGGGTCTCGATGATCGGCAGTGCGGTCAGGGAACCGGTCTGGCCTTTCACTTCACCGTTGGTCAGTTGCTCAACGTAGTCGGCGTTAACCCGGGACGCACGCTCCAGCAGACGGGAGTGCAGATAGAAAACGTCACCCGGGTAGGCTTCACGGCCTGGCGGACGACGCAGCAGCAGGGAGATCTGGCGATAGGCCACCGCCTGCTTGGACAAGTCATCATAGATGATCAGGGCATCTTCACCGCGGTCACGGAAGTACTCACCCATGGAGGTACCGGAGTACGGCGCCAGGAACTGCATGGCGGCCGGATCAGCGGCGCCGGCAGCGACCACGATGGTGTGGTCCATGGCACCGTGCTCTTCCAGCTTGCGTACCACGGCAGCAATGGAGGACTGCTTCTGGCCGACGGCCACGTAGATACACTTGATGCCGGTGTTCTTCTGGTTAATGATGGCGTCGATGGCGACCGCGGTCTTACCGATCTGACGGTCACCGATGATCAGCTCCCGCTGGCCGCGGCCGATGGGAACCATGGTGTCGATCGCCTTCAGGCCAGTCTGTACCGGCTGGTCAACGGACTGACGGGCGATAACGCCGGGCGCCACTTTCTCGACCGGGGAAGTCAGGGAAGTACCCAGATCGCCCTTGCCGTCAATGGGATTACCCAGACCGTCAACCACGCGACCCATCAGCTCCGGGCCAACCGGAACTTCCAGGATGCGACCGGTACAACGGACTTTCTGACCTTCGGCCAGGTCCTCGTAGTCACCCAGAACAACAGCACCAACAGAATCACGCTCCAGGTTCAGAGCCATGCCGTAGGTGCCGTTGGAAAATTCGATCATCTCGCCGTACATGACGTCAGCGAGACCGTGGATCAGCACGATGCCGTCGGAAACCGACAGGATGGTGCCTTCGTTCTTGGCTTCGGAAGAGATATCGAGCTTTTCGATTCTCTTCTTGATGATGTCACTGATCTCGGATGGATTCAGTTGCTGCATGCCTTTGTCCTCAAACCTTGTG
>NZ_JAWLGY010000036.1:0-27966 GCF_041690615.1 Marinobacter sp. | reverse complement strand
CAGGGGACTTGCACCCCCAAGTCATCCGGCCAGCACCACCTGGACCGGAACAGCGCCGTCAAGGCGCTACGCGCCATGCCTGGCGCACTACGAAAAAGGCGCCTGCAGGCGCCTTTCCGGAGAACGTCGGGAATCAGCCGGCCATTGCCAGCTCGGCATCCAGGTCGATGCCGAAGTCCCGCATCTGGGCCAGCTTGTAACGCAGCGTCCTGGGGCTGATACCCAACTGCTCGGCAGCCCGGTTGCGACGCCCCCGCTCGCGCCGGAGGGTGTCAATGATAATACGGAACTCCCGGCGCCGGATCTCATCCCCCAACGAGGCGGACTCGTCCGCCGGCCCGGAGGCTGCGTGGGCGGCTTCAGCTGAGAACTGCTCACCGGCACTCCCACTGACCGGCGGCTCGGCCTGAACCGGTGCTGACTGCGCCACAGGACTGGCGGCCACACTGTCCAGTCCGGTAATTCCCATATCCAGGCACAGGTCCTCAGCCTGGATTTCAGGACCCTGATGCAGCACCAGCGCCCGTTGAATGGCATTGTCGAGCTCCCGCACGTTGCCAGGCCAGCGGTGGTTCTGCATTGCCTGGCGGGCGCCGGCGCCCAGCGTAATGCCGGTAAGTTTCATCTTGCGGCTGTGCTGACGCAACAGGTGTTCCGCCAGCGGAAGAATGTCTTTCGGACGATCCCTTAACGGGTGCCAGTGCATGGGAAGGACGCTCAGCCGGTAGTAGAGATCTTCCCGGAACTTGCCTTCCCGCACATAGTCCGCCAGATCCCGGTTGGTGGTTGCCAGCACACGTACATCCAGAGAGATGGTGCGACGGCCGCCGACCCGTTCTACCTCACGCTCCTGCAGAACCCGCAACAGCTTGGACTGCAAGCCCAAATCCATCTCGGAAATCTCGTCCAGCAGGATGGTGCCGCCATTGGCCTGTTCGAACTTGCCCGGTACCGAGGCATGGGCCCCGGTGAAGGCCCCCTTCTCGTGACCAAACAGAATGGCTTCGAGCATGTTCTCGGGAATCGCCGCGCAGTTGATGGCCACGAAGGGCTGATCACTGCGGCCGGAATTCTGGTGAATAAAGCGGGCCAGCACTTCCTTGCCGGTGCCACTCTCGCCGGAAATCATCACGGTGGAGTCGCTGGCAGCCACTTTTTTCGCCAGCTGGAACAAGCGCTTGCTGATCGGGTCTTCCGCCACCGGGTCGTCACTGCTGCGACGACGGCTGACGGTGGCGCCCACTACCTTGTCCACCGCTTCCACCAGCACCTGGGGCTCAAAGGGCTTGACCAGGTAATCGATGGCGCCGGTCTGCATGGCGCTGACCGCATCGCTGATCTGACCATAGGCGGTGATCAGCATCATGGGCAGGCCCGGGTACTTTTTCAGCACCTCGGCCAGCAGTTCATGGCCGGACATGCCGGGCATATTGACGTCACTGACCACCATGTCCACCGGCCCGCGGGCCAGCTCCTCCAGCGCCTTTTCGCCAGATGCCGCCTCCCGCACACGAAAGCGTGCCAGCTCAAGCGTGGTGACCAGCGCCTCGCGCAGGTCATGATCGTCTTCAACAATAAGAATCTGGGGTCGGGCCATCATGTCCTCCGACGTTCCTTTTCTGTCAGGATGTTGTTTTCGGGTTGCGGGTGGCCGGCAAACGGACTGACGCACAGGCGCCACCACCGGGCATGGGGGCCAGGCTGAACCGGCCGTTATGGGCCTTGACCACCGCCTGCACCACAGCCAGTCCCAGGCCAGTGCCGTGAGACTTGGTGGTATAGAAAGCTTCCATCAGCTGATCAGCCTGTTGCTCAGGGAACCCCGGGCCATTGTCGGCCACCGCGATAACCAGCTCGTCCCGGTCACCGGTCAGGGAAATTTCAACCTTTTCAGCGCCGGCTTCCAGACTGTTATTGACCAGGTTCATGCAGGCGCCTACCAGCGCTTCCTGGTTACACATCAGCGGCACCGGGACACCCCGGCTAACCAGCTCCACCT
This sequence comes from Marinobacter sp., assembly GCF_041690615.1. Taxonomy (GTDB): domain Bacteria; phylum Pseudomonadota; class Gammaproteobacteria; order Pseudomonadales; family Oleiphilaceae; genus Marinobacter. The sequence goes on along the minus strand of NZ_JAWLGY010000036.1, from coordinate 25,967 downwards.
GCTGGCTGTCTGCGAGGTTGAGACCGTCGACGGCGGCCCGCAGGCCCTCGCCGATCCGGTCCGAAGAAAGAGCTTCCGCCAGCCGGGTTTCGCCACGGGCAAAGGTGAGCATATCCCGCACCTGGGACTCCAGATGGGTCAGGCGGGACATCAGGCGACTGGCACAGCGCTGGCGCAGCTCCTCATCCAGGTCTGGCTGGGACAGGTGTCCGCCATAAAGAATGGCAGCGGACAACGGTGTACGAATCTGATGAGCCAGAGATGCCACCATGCGACCCATGGCGGACAACCGCTGGGCGTGGGCCAGCTGGGACTGGAGCTGACGGGTCTCGGTGAGGTCGGTAAGCAGAATCAGCTGGCCGGGCTCATTTTCCATGGTGCGGATTTCGATACTGACCCTGCGACCATCCTTGAGGGAGACCTCATGGCCGTCGTCACGGCGGGGGGCGAAACAGCGCTGGATCACGCTCACCCAACGCTCGCCTTCCAGGGGTTCGCCGAGCAGAGCCACGGCAGCGGGGTTACACTGGGCAACACTGCCCTGACTGTCCAGAACGATAACGCCAGCGGGCAATGCTGATAACAGGGTGGAAAGGCGGTCCGCGAGGCGTTCTTTCTCTTCCAGCTCACGCTGGCGCTGACGGGTCTCGGCGGTGAGCTCACCGGAAAGCTGGTTAACCCGGGACTCCAGGGTACGATACGAGTCCGTGATCTGGCGGGACATCTGATTGAACAGATCCAGGGCGGAGTCCACGGCCGCGTCGTCGTCCTGTGCCGGAAACAGTGCGGTTACCTTGTCATTGGCGTCCGCCGCGGCGTCCCTTGGGCCCGCGGAACCGAACTTCCCGGAACGGGAGGCAGGTACTGCCGTCTGGATCTGTCTCATGCTTCCCCCTGACCATAATGTAATGATTCAGGAGCGGTTTAGCAGGAGACGTGCCAGAACTATTTATTCCTTTTAATACAGAAGCCTGGAATACGATCTGCCAAAAGTTCGAGGCTGCAAAACCAGAGACGACAAAAAACCGTCAGCTGTCTTCTTCTTCACGAAGCCCGTATTTACGCACCTTTTCCACCAGCGTGGTACGGCGGATTCGCAGCTTTTCCGCAGCCCGGGCCACGACACCGTTGGCCTCGTCCAGAGCCTGCTGGATAAGCTGCTTTTCCAGGTTTGACAGGTAATCTTTCAGGTCGAGGCCATTAACCGGTAACAGCGCTGGCGAATCCAGCCCCACCAGACCGGGCATACCGGCAGCTGGCATAGGCTCCTCCCCCGGCATATCTTCATCGTAGTCGTCCACATAACGGAACTTCTTCGGCAATTCCTGCACCCCGATAACCCCATAGGGATGCATGATTGCGAGTCGCTCCACCAGATTGGCCAACTCGCGCACGTTACCCGGCCAGTCGTGGCGGCACAGACTGAGAATGGCGGCGGAGTTCAGGCGCAGAGACCCACGCTTTTCCTTCTCCATGCGGGCGATCAGCTCGTTGATCAGCAAGGGGATGTCTTCTGCCCTCTCCCGCAGCGGCGGCATTTCGATGGGAAACACATTGAGCCGGTAATAGAGATCTTCCCGGAAATCCCCTTTCTCGATCATGTCCTCAAGGTTCTTGTGGGTGGCCGCAACGATACGCACATCGGCACTCTGGGTCCGGTTGCTGCCCACCCGCTCAAAGGTACGTTCCTGCAGGACGCGCAGGATTTTTACCTGCATATTGAGGGGCATGTCGCCGATTTCATCGAGAAACAGGGTGCCGCCTTCTGCCAGCTCGAAGCGGCCCACCCTGGCGGTGATAGCCCCGGTGAAAGCGCCTTTCTCATGGCCGAACAACTCGCTTTCCAAGAGTTCCGCAGGAATAGCGCCACAGTTGACCGGTACGAAGGGTTTCTCCCGGCGGGGCGAATGGTAATGAAGATTGCGGGCGACCACTTCCTTGCCGGTGCCGGACTCGCCGGTGATCAGCACACTTACGTCCTTGTCCGCCACCTGGCCCATCAGCTCCCTCACGCCCTTTACGCTGCGGGAGGTACCCACCAGGCTGCGGAACAGCATAACGTCCCGCTGCTGACCACGCCCCCTCGCCCGGGTGTACTGGTCGCGATAGACCTGTGCCCGATACAGTGAATCAATCAGCTTGGTGTAATTGGGGGGCCATTCCAGACGAGCGATCACCCGTGCCTGGCAGTCCTTGTCCAGACCGCTCAGATCGGGATCCCCTACCACCAGGATTGGCAGCCCGGACTCAGCGTTGCAGACAGCCTCAATGTCAGCGTGCAACTGACTGTCGTCATCGCCGCCGATCACTGCCACGCCCAGTTCCGCCAGGGCACATTCGTTACCACTGGCCAGACGTTCGCGGGAGGCATCATCATCGAGCACCGTTTCCTTGCCAATGAATTCCAGTATGGTTTTAAGATCCCTGGCCCGTGAGTCGTCCCTGCTCAGCACCAGCACAGTATCGGTCATCGACATTCAGATTGAATCTCTTGGTCAGCACAGCGAGAAATAACGGACCCGGGCCCGGGCAGCCCTGTTCCGTCCAGCGATATTGTTTGTGCGGTATTTAAGACGTTTAATGGATGAGAGTCAATTTTATGACGCGAGTCACAGGCACAGCATCAACAGCAATCGGAAATGACGTGAAAACGCCCCTCACGACCGGTCCCGCCCCGACACCTTCGCGTAGGCGCTGGCTGCCTTGCGGTTCTGCCCCACCTGCTCAAGAGCTTCCTTCGCCTCATCCCGAACCTGACGGGCCTCCGCATCCGCCTGTTCCACGAACCGCTCCAGGGTCCGTAACCGCTGCTGAACCTCCGTCGGCGACAGCTGGCGCTGCTCCATGGCGTCCATGACCGGATCTATCAGGGCCCGAACGTCACTGTTCAGCTCCCCCAGCCGGGTCCAGTCCCGTTCCTCCAGTGACTGTTGCAGTTGGGCGATGCGTTCATCGAGCCGTGCGAGAGATTTCTGGGCGTCGTTGGACATGGTTAACCTCCGGAACAATGGGGCGGCCGGCTGAAATACTGAGTGCCTGCGAAAACCGGCAGCGTGTTTACCAGTATACAGACATAAAGCGGAAGAAATTGAACGTCAATTCTGATACCATATGCCGTTAATCAGCGATTCATCCGACGAGGTACCGCCAGCCATGTCAGCACAGTGGCAGACTCTGGTGTCACAAAAGCTCTATCTGGCAACCCAGCTGGCCGGACTGTCCCGCAAGCAGGCTTCCCCCACCGATCGGGAAGCCACGTTACAGGGAGCCATCGAGCTGGCCCTGCGGGCCCGCCGGCTGATGTTTGTGCTGGTCGCCCGTTATCACCAGCAGAACCGGGCCACACCAGCCTCAGTGGAAGAGCTGACCGCTCTCATAGCCGATACACCAGATGCTGAGCTCCTGACCGGACTGGCCCGCACCCCCGGCAGTTGGCTGAATCACCTGGACCAGCTGGAGGTGGCCCAGAGCGAGCCGCCCCGGCAACAGAAAACCGTATCGGAAGAGAACATTATCGCTGTATCGGCGGCTGCCGGGCCAGATCGCTCCGCGGATGGCCTGCTGGAAACACTGGCAGCCATGAAAGCATTCATGACAGACCTGGGCGAGCGCCATGCCGAGTGGTAGCAACCTGGCCCGGGCTTGATGTAAGGATTCTATGTCACCTTCATTCTTTGAAATTGTACAACTGAGCGACGGCGACTATGCGCTAAAGCGCGTGGACGATGAATCAGCCCCGCTGGTGAAGATCTCCTTTTCCCAGGAGGCCCGTGAGCTTATGGAAAACCGGGACATGACCGTTGCCCGCGCCATGATTGACGCCGGCATTCAGGCGGTGAGCCACCTCAATGACGCAGTGGACTGGGAAGACGCTGATCCGGACGATTTCGAGCTGCACGCCCACCACACCCTTCACTGACCGGTATCCCGGGCCACCCCGAAAGCCGTCTTACCGGCACCGAAGAATCACCCCGTGGCTCTGGCCACGGGCAGACGCCTGTTCCAGCGCTCCGAAATCACGGTTCGACAGTCGAGTGGTCCACATGACCACCGCATGGCAGGTACCGGCACCCAGCGCCCGTTCGGCCAGCGCGAAGGCTGAATAGTCCCGGCTTGACCTCAGCACCAGCAGTTCGCTGGCAACAATGCCATGCATGGTCTGCCACTTGCTGACCAGCTCCTGGGGCGGGTCGATCCAGGCCAGCCACCGTCGCTCCTGGTTCAGCTGGGTCAGCATGGGAAGCAACAACTGGAAATTCTCTACCTGCCCCGGCGGCAGAATCACCTCGGTCACATTTCCACGGGGATCCGGTGCTGACCCGGTAACCGGCATCAACTCTGTGTTTACACTCAAACCCAGCTGTTCCATGACTTCCTCCCGGAATACTGCGGGCTGATGCCGGGTGGCACCAGCCTGAAGAATCAATGCACCTGGTGCAGGTCGGACCGGCGAATCACGCCAACCCCGAGACCTTCGATCACCAGCTCCTGCTCGCGCAGGTCCACCACAATCGGTTCGAACTCTTCGTTCTCAGCCACCAGATACACCTGAGTACCTTCCCGGCGGTAGCGCTTGACGGTCACGTCTTCGCCAACACGGGCAACCACCACCTGGCCGTTATGAACATCCTGGGTTCGGTGGACGGCCAGCAGGTCACCGTCGAGAATGCCGATGTCCTTCATGCTCATGCCCCGGACACGCAGCAAGTAGTCGGCGGACGGGGTGAAAAACTCCGGCTGCAGGGTGCAGTAGTCTTCAATGTGTTCCTGGGCGAGGATAGGACTGCCCGCCGCCACCTGGCCGATCACCGGCAGCCCCGGGTCCTGTTCTTCTTCCGGCAGGCGAATGCCCCGGCTGGTGCCCGGCACCATCTCGATGGCCCCCTTGCGGGCCAGCGCCCGGAGGTGCTCTTCGGCCGCATTGGCAGAACGGAAACCCAGCTCTGCGGCGATCTCCGCACGGGTGGGCGGATACCCGGTTTCATCCACGTAACGGCGAATGATATCCAGTACCTGGCTTTGTCTCGCGGTGAGTTTCATGAGCAGTGGCCCTCGTGGCAGATGCTGGTGTTATATACAGTAACTTAACTTTATACAGTATTCTATCCAGTGTAAACCCCGTACCCGGACTTTTGCCCGGACGCCAAAATCATCCTCCAGGCGGATCACACCGCCCGCCAGCACCAACATTTTTCCAGCGGGCCGGTAAGCTGTTACATTGATCATCTTCACCACAACCGGCGCTGCCGGAACTTCCCAGGGAGTCATACCAACATGCCAGAGCGCTGCCACATGCCGGACATTCTCACCACGAATGACGGCGAAAAACGCCGGGTCGGGGTGGAAATCGAAATCTCGGGCATGAGCTACGAAAAACTGGTGGCGCTGACAGCGGATCTGCTCGGCGGCAAGGCCAGTACCGCCAGCCGCTATGTCAGCCGGATCGACACGGCCCTGGGGGAGTTCACCGTGGAACTGGACTCGGACCCCATCAAGGACCTGGACCTTCAGGACGAGCGCGTGCCCGAGTCACTACGGGAGCTGGGTGGCCACGCGATGGATGTTATCGACTATGCGGCCGAGCGGCTGGTGCCCCTGGAGATCGTGACGCCCCCCATCCCCTTCGAAAAGCTCGAGACGATTGAGGAACTGGTGGAGCACCTGAGAGAAGCCGGGGCGGTAGGCAGCCGTGAAGCCATCCTCTATGCCTTCGGGCTCCAGCTGAACCCGGAGCTGCCAGCGCTGGACGCAGACACCCTGCGTCGCTACCTGCAGACCTTCGCCGCCCTCTATGACTGGCTGAAGGGCCGCCACCAGCTGGATTTCAGCCGCAAGGTAACTACCTATATCGAGCCCTGGTCCGGCAAGTACGTGGACAGGCTGGTCGGCCGGAACTATGCACCGGATATCGAAACCCTGATGCGGGACTACCTGAAAGACAACCCCACCCGCAACCGGGCACTGGACCTGCTGCCCCTGTTTGCCCATATCGACAAGAACCTGCTGGCCGAGTACGTTCAGGATCCTCGCATCAAATCCCGCCCCACCCTGCATTACCGGTTGCCGGACTGCGACATCGACAACCCACGCTGGCACTTCTCCACAGTCTGGAACGACTGGGTGGTGCTGGAGCAGATTGTCGCCAACCGGGAGCACCAGCGGGAACTGAACGACCTGTTCCGGGAGAGCCGCACCCTGTCCTTCCGCAACCTCACGAGTACCTGGCGCTCCCGCTGCCAGCAGTGGCTGGAAAACCTGGGCTATGTCTGAAGCAGATCAGGGCCCGGAAGAGGAAGTGCCGGGCCTCACCATCGGCATCAGCGGTCCCGCCCGCAAACGCACATCTGATCGCCTGATTGCCCTGGGGCTGCGGCTCTACGGCGCCCATACCCACTTTATCCGCCCCGGCAGCCCCATAGACGTCTCACTGCTTGATGGCATCGTATTGTCCGGCGGCAGCCATATCCACCCGGAGCTCTACGGCCAGCAGCCAGCCATCAAGGCGCGTTATGACCAGTTACGGGACAGCACCGACCAGACCCTGCTGGCCGAAGCAGAGCGACTGCATCTGCCGGTGCTGGGCATTTGCCGGGGGGCGCAACTGATCAATGTATTCCGGGGCGGATCCCTGTGCCAGGACGTAACACCCCTGCGGGTAAAAACCCGCCACCGACCGCTGTTACTGCCCCTGCAGCCGGTGGGTATTGTGGAACCAACCCGGCTGGGGCGTATTGCCCGTACCCGGAAGATCGGGGCCAACCGCATCCACAGCCAGGCCATCCAGTGGCTTGGTGACGGCCTGAGGATCAGCGCGGTGGACAACGACCTGTTCGTGCAGGCCATCGAGAATACCCATGGACAGTGGCTGATGGGCGTACAATGGCACCCGGAATATCTGCTGTATCACGGTGTCCACCGCCGCATATTCCAGGACTTTGTGCGCACCGCCGAGCAACTGAAGCTGGCCCGCCTGACCCGGGGTGAATACCCGCAACCGGAGGGCCTGCCACCAACGTCAGAAGGAACAGACCATGATTAGACGCCATTTTCATCGTGCCCTCAGCCCCTTGTTGCTGGCCCTGTTGATACCGGGCGGCCCTGCACTTGCCGGCGCCCCGGAAGTCAGCCTGAGCGGTGAGGGCCAGGTGCGTTATATCCCGGACAGCGCCAGGCTCAGCTTCTCCATTAACGCCGAGCACCGGGACGCCGACAGAGCCCTGGAGCAGGTTGGCGCCACCATGGCCCAATGGCGGGAGGCAATCAGCGAGATCCGAAACCAACTGGTGGATTACAGCGACGCCTCGGCCCACCTGTATCAACGCCGGGAACCACCCCGACCAGTACGGGACGGGGGCACCTCCGGGGGGGAACCGGAGACCATGGCGGTAGCCAGCCAGACCATCACGTTCGAGATCCATGACCTGGATCTGCTCAATCCGGTACTGGAGAAAGCCCAGAACCTGGGAATGAATTACAGCCTGGGTCAGCACCAGTTTTTCCACTCCGACGAGGAAAAACTCCAGCGGGACGCCCTGGCCGCTGCGATCCATAATGCCCGGGAACGTTGCCGGTTTGCCGCCGCCCAACTGGACATGACCTGTGGCGAAGTGAAGTCCCTGAACCTGCAGGCCTCCGGCGGTGGGCCGGTGATGATGCGTATGGCGGAGTCGTCAGCAAAGGCCGACACCGTTAGCGAAGTGGGGCCCCGGGAGATCACGGCCACGGTGCAGGCGACGTTCACCATGGAATAGGCGGAACGGCCGGGCACGTCCAGCGGGCTTTCGGCGATCAGAAATCCCGGGTATAGAAAATATCCAGTGACGAGGCCAGCCCGCTCGCTGCCTCAAGGTAGAAATAGCGGCCCAGGTCATACCGCAGGGCCACCGTGGTGATGGGTTCGAACAGACCCACACCGTACCGGAGGCTGAGATCCTCGGTGAGGTAGCCGCTGGCCACCACGGCGGAATCCTCTCCGGAGCCCTCCGCCTCCAGGGTCAGATCCTGTATGCCGAAGGCCTCACCGATACCCCGGGTCAGCCCGCTGGCCCGGTTGAGTCCCAGGGAGAGTGCCGCACGACTCACCTGCCCCTGGTCACCCTGACTCTGCAACGGGCGCCCCAGAATGACATAGGACAGCGCCTGGTCCTGGGCCATGGGCGGCTCCGAGAAGACGTCGGTCTGCGGCTCGCTTGCCGGTCCACTGAGGCGAATGCCCGCCACGACATTGTCGACCCGCCGCACCGCCTCGATATCCAGGTAGGGCTCGCCTACCGAGCCCACGAAGACCAGCCGCGCCCGCCGCAGGTCCAGTTCCTGGCCAAAGGCCTCGTAGCGCCCTTTCACCAGTTGCAGGGCGCCCCGGGTATCCATGTTGTTGCCGATTCGCAGCTCGCCTTCAAGATCGCCGGTAACCCCGAACCCCTCGAAGGAGACCCGATCTTCCCCCACCACTACGGTGACATCCATATTCATCGAGCGGACAGGTGGCGGCTCCGGTTCCCGGCCGACAATCACTTCGTCATCAGACACCGACACCGCCTGTTCCGGTAACTCGCGCACCTCGATCTGACCGCTGGGTACCGCCACCCGGCCGGTGATGGCCAGGTCGCCATCCACAAAGCGCAGCTCGAGGTCCGGTGATACCTCGAGCTGGGCATAGGGCTCGTAGTTGAGGGGCAGCTGGTCGCCTTCCAGCACCAGCGTCAGCACCGGTGTATCTTCCCAGTCCAGCGCGCCGCCAATTTCGCCACGGCCGGTACCGTTGCTCTGCCAGCCGCCTTCCAGGGTGGCCCGCTTGCCATTAAAGGCCAGTCTCAGGTTCAGATCAGAGACCGGGATGGGCACCATGGGGTCGATTACACGACCATCGGAGAGCACCAGCTCGCCATTTACCCTGGGAGCCAGCAGAGGCCCCTCCAATGTGCCAGAGCCCTCAACCAGCCCGCTCACTTCTTCCATATTGAGCAGGGAGCCCACCATGGCCAGATCAAAGTCGCTCAGGCTGAACGTGCCGCTCGCCGGCCTGTCGGGAGCGTTGGGATCCACGGTCAGATCTACCGACAACGCTCCCAGTCCATCACCGTCCAGCCGCAGGGCCACATCCGCCTGCTGCGGTGTCAAGTCGGCTGACAGCGTCAGAGTCCGGTAGCTGAGGGTCTCCCAGTCTTCATCCAGCACCACCTCTACCTCGCCGGGCCCCGCGGACAACTGCACCTGACCGGTGGGCCCCTCGCCACCCAGTGCCAGCACCAGCGAGCCATCTATGCGAGCCTCCCAGCGAATGGTTTCCGGCAGCAGGGGTGACAGTGCCGATGCCGGAAGATTGCTGATTTCCAGATCAAGCTCGGTATCGGGTAACAGCGGCTGTTCCCCGGCGCACAGGGTGCTGTCCTGCCAGCGCCAGCAATGGGCCCCAAGGGTCAGGGTCTGATTACGCCAGTTCAGGTCTGCGGGGGCCTCAAGCCGCCAGGTCTGGTCCGGTTCCGGCAGGTGTACCTGCCCTTCCGCCAGCTGCCCGTTCCATTGACCGCCCTCTTCCGCCGCCCAGTTTCCGGCCAGCGTCGTCTCAAGAACCGCCTGGGGGTGCTGCACGGCCAGGTTCAATCGATGATCATCCAGGGTGCCGGAAAGATCGGCCTCCACCTGCTCAATGGTCTGACCGGCTGCCTGAATGGCGCTGGCCGCAACCGTGGCCTCAAGGGCCTGATTCTCATCCAGGCGAGCGCTCAGGGTCAGGTCACTGATACTCAGTTGGTTCTGCCAGGCCAGGCCTTCGCCGGACGCCTCGAGTGTGCCGGCAGGGGTCATCAGTGGACCGTTCACCGCAAACTCCGCCCGCAGGCTGCCGGCCAGCTCCGGGTGCAGGACCTCTGGCTGGGGAAAATCCAGATCGCCCTCAATATCCACCGCTGGCGTCTCACCCAGCGGGTCCTGTAACTGGCCGGTCAGTGCCAGCCGGTTATCGCCGATGGTCGCCATCACTTCCGGAATCTGCCACTGCCGGTCGGCCGCCTTCAGCTCGCCACGGCTGGTCAGCGGCGCCTCCTGCCACTGGCCTTCCAGGTCCCAGGCGGCGGTGAATTCCGGCTGACCTTCATCATCCAGCCGGCCCCGGGAGGTGACACTGCCATTGATGCTGGCCGATGCCTGCGGCACCCAGTAACCGGGATCAAACTGCTCCAGCAGGAACTCACCCTGCCAGCTCAGCGCCTGGGCAAAGCCGACTTCCGCTTCTCCCTGAAGGCGACCGCCCCCGGTGGTCATGGTCAGCTCTTCCAGCCGTACCTTTTCAAGGTCGCCCTTTACACGACTGTCGAGCGTGGCGTCACCCATGGGACCGGACGCGTCCAGGTCGACAATGGCGCTGTATTCCCCGTTGCGGTATTCACCCTCTGCCTGCAGGGCCGTAATCGTGACCGGAGGTGGCGTCATATCCGGTAGCAGGTCATACCAGGCAAAGGCCCCCATGTTCACGCTGGCGCGGACAGCAAGCTCATCCGCCCAATCGACTGCACCGTCCAGGTTCAGCCCGGCCTGGCCATCACCCTCGGCGGACGGGCCAGTGAGGTTCAGTTGCACGTCGCTGGCCTCACGGGCGGTCACCAGGGCAGACAGGTCAAGGTCCACCGGTCCCCGTTGCCCCGGAAGCTGCGCCCGGGCATTGATCCGGTAACCATCCGTCAGGTTGCCCCCGGCATTCAGCTGCCAGTCCTGCAGGGTCAGGGTCTCCGGGAGGGTATCCAGGGCATGGAAGGCATCGGAGCGGAACTCTGCACTGGCGGGAAGGCCCGGGGCCAGCGGAGCCATCTCGGCCTGAAGGTCCCCGTCCAGATAACCGCTGGACGCCAGGTCCGCCCGCAGATCACGCACACTGCCCCGCAACTGGCCGGCGATACGCCACTGGTCGCCCTCCGGCGGCGGCAGGGTCAGATCCACGTCCAGTGCCAGGGGCCAGTCACCACGGGTTTCCACGCGGCCGCTGACCGCCAGTGATACGTCTTCCCGGGTCAGGTCAAGTTCACGGATATGAAAGTCCGCGCCGCTACCGCCGCCTTGCAGTGTCAGCCGGTCCCAGATCAGGGTGTCATTGAAGCGGAATATGCCAACATCAACTGCGCCGATATCCAGACTGACCGGCAGGCTGACCTCAGGCAGTTGCACCGGCCCGGAAGTTTCATCGTCTTCCGCCATGCCGTCCGGCAGCCGGGTAACGTCCAGCGACGCCACCTCAAGGCGGTCAAGGCAGAAGGTCTTTCGGAACAGGCAGGTGGGCGACCAGTCGATGACAGGTTCCTCGGCATGCACCTGCACACCATACCCGCTCCAGGAAAGTTGCGCGGCCTGCCACTGCCCCAGCAACGAACCGCTGGCCTGTTCCGTGGTAAGCCCCGGAATCTGCTCCAGCACCCAGGCAGTGCCAGTGTCGGACCGCAGTGCCGCCAGCAGTGCGCCAACCACGATCACCAACAACAACAGCACAATCAGCAGAGTGACCAGCAACCACTTGAACGCCCTGGTCAACAAACGGCTCGCCCGGCTCATAATTCCGGCCCCATGGAAAAGTGCAGGCGCCAGCCGCCGCCAAACTCGTCATCAAGACCCTTGGCCACATCGAAGCGGATCGGCCCCACCGGGCTGATCCAGCGCACGCCCACACCGGCACCAGTGGCCAGGGAGTCGTTCAGGTTATGGATGGCATTACCCTCATCGACAAAAGCCGCAAGGCGCCAGTTCTGCGCCACCGCGTACTGATACTCCACGCTGCCCACCATCTGGTATCGCCCGCCCACGGCGTTGCCATCACTGTCTTTCGGCGACAGGGTCTCATAACCATAACCCCGGACACTCTGATCACCACCGGCGAAAAACCGCAGTGACGGCGGCACATCCGAAAACCGGTTGGTGGCCACGCCCGCCAGCTGGAACCGGGTCAGGAAACGGTGGTTTTCCGCCAGCGTAATCAGTCCCCGGGCTTCCGAGTTCACATGCAGCACATCCACTGTCGAAAACGCGTCCCGCAAACCGCCGGTCACATCGAACTGCAGCCTGTAGCCCCGGGACGGATCGATGGGCGAATCAGCGTGGCGTTTGGAGTAGGCCACACCGGGCAACAGTAACCGTGTATTTCCGGATTCCGCGTTACCGATATCAAACCGCTCGTTTTCCCAGCGCATGGACAGCACCCGGGTCCAGCCATTATCCATCCGGTGCCGCCACTGCTGGCCAATGGTAAACCGGTCTGACTGCACGTCCTCGATATCCTCCCGCTGGTAACCTGTCGAAAGCCGTATGGAGTCTGTCATTGGCGGGTCCAGCGGCAACTCGTACCAGCCGGTGATGTTCTGACGGGGCGCTGACAGTTCGGTTTCAGCACCACGGCGGTGGCCCCACTCGTTGACCCAGTGCTCGGTCCAGGTGCCCCGGAAGCGAGGGCCCACATCGGTGGAGAAGCCTACACCGGCCGCCACCGAGCGGGGATCCCGCTCACTGACGCGGGCGGTGACCGGAATGGTGCCGTCTTCCGCTTCCGAGGGCGGCGCGGTGACCAGTACCTGCTCGAAGTAGCCGCTGTCGGACAGGTCTGAACTCAGCTCCGCCACCTTGTCAGCGTGGTAGGGAGCACCCGGCTCAATCTGTACGAATCGCTGCAACAGCGACTGGTCGAACACATGGTCTTTGTTGAAGCTGACCTCCCCCATGCGGTAGCGCTCGCCGCTGACAAAGTGCAGCAGGATGTCTGCCTCGCGGGTGTCCGGATTGACGCTTAGGGTTCGCTCCTCAAACTCCCCGTCGAAGTAGCCGAGGCGTGAGGCGCGACTGCTGATCACCTGGCGCAGGGTTTCATACTGGCCATGGTCAAGAATATCACCTTCCGCCGGTCGCTCCGGCAGATCGGTGCTGAATTCGGGGTCTTCCGAGGCAGGGCCGGAAATCGTAACCTCACGGGAGGCGATTCGCACCGGCTCGCCGGGTACCACGTCCAGAATGAGCACTGGCGGGTCCCCGTCCTGAATACGACGAGTAATAGACGGACTGTAGTAACCCAGGGCTCGCAGGGCTTCACGGACCTGATCTTCCGCGGTGCGACCGTAGCGACGCAACGACGGACGGCTGCGGTTTTCCACCTCTCCGACGAAAGCACGGGCGTTCTGCAGAAGTTGCGGGTAATCCCCCTCAATCCGGATATCGACCTGGTTGGCGCTTGCCAAAGGCGCCAGTGCCAGCAGCAGCGAGGCCGCAGCGCCGAAGGAGAATCTTCCTGATGTGTAATTGGTTCGCAAATCCTGCTCCGGTTTAACGGCGCCCGTAGTTATTCCCCGGCAAATAGCTACCCTGTCAGGGGTTCGTCGTGAACGTCCAAATACGCTAGTCTGTTAGAAAGCGTCTGACAACACCATGAATCGGCGGCAAATACTGATCGCCTGGGGCGTTGCCGGACACTTTCCATTCAACCAGGCGTCAGGGGAGTTGTTGCCAGCGGATGTTCACCATCAACAGGGAGAATCTCAAGAAAAGCCATCAGACTGTCTGGTTTGTCGTCGACTTTCTGATGCTGGGTCTGCTGATCCTCAACCTGACACTGATTATCTTCGATTCCATATACAGCTTCGCGGCCATCCAGGACTTTTTCCAGCAATCCCTGCCGGCATTCTACAATGCCTACCACCCGGTACACCGCAACTTCATCTTCTACGACCTGACCTTCGTCAGCATCTTCCTGACAGAGTTCTTCGTGCGCTGGCTGTACGCCATACGCATCCAGCTTTATCAGAGGTGGTATTTTTATCCATTTATCCACTGGTACGACCTGCTTGGCTGTATACCGACCAGCGGCATGCGCTTCCTGCGAGTATTGCGGGTGATCAGCATCATCTACCGCCTGCACCGCTACGGTGTTATCGACTTTACGCAGACACGGCTTTACCAGTTTCTCGCGTTTTACTATGAAGCCTTCATGGAAGAGTTGTCCGACCGCATTGTATTGAAGGTACTGTCAGGCATGCAGGAAGAAGTACGTCGGGGCTCCCCGCTGCTCGACCGCATCGAGCATGACATCATCCTGCCCCGCCGGGACGTCCTGGCGGGCTGGATATCGGACCGGGTGGCCGATATGGCCAGCCAGGGGTACGTACCGAACCGGGCGGCCCTGCGCCGATATATGGAACAGCGCATCAGCGAGGCTATCCGCCAGAACCCGGAACTGTCCCGCCTCAAGTTGCTGCCCATCTTCGGTAACCAGGTGCGAGGCACGCTGGAGGAGGCCATTGGCGACATCACCGCCAACATCATCAACCAGGTGATGGAAGACCTGTCCAGCAGCCGCAACCACGACTTCATTGCCGACCTGGTCGATGTGTTCATGCCACAACCCAGGACCTTCGACACCACCGGAGAACCCGAAGTGCCCCGCCGCCAGGATAATGAGGTACTGATCAACCTGACACTGGAAATTATTGACGCTATAAAGGATCAGGTTCACCACAAACGGTGGCGCGACGAACTCTGATCCCGCCATGGCCCGAGAGACGTACATGGACCAACCGCTGTATTACCGCACGGCTTCCCAACTGCTGCAGTTAATGGAAGCAGGCGAGCTGACCAGTGAGGCTCTTACCCGGTCCCTGTTCCAGCGCATTGAAGAACACAACCCCGCCCTCAACGCCGTGATCGACCTGGACGAGGAACGGGCCCTGGGTTTGGCCAGGGAAGCCGACCGGCAACGTCAGGCCGGCGAACCCTGCGGCCCCCTGCATGGCTTGCCCATGACCGTAAAAGACACCTGGGAAGTGCCCGGCCTGGGCTGTTGTGCCGGCGCACCGGTGCTGTCCGGCTATCGTCCGGAACAGCCCGCCGATGTGATCAGACGCCTTCAGGACGCTGGCGCCATTATTATCGGCAAGACCAACGTGCCTTACTACGCCTCTGACCTACAGACCTACAACCAGGTTTACGGCACCACCTATAACCCCTGGAACCGGGACCACACTCCCGGCGGGTCCTCCGGCGGTTCCGCCGTGGCCCTGGCCAGTGGCATGACACCGCTGGAACTCGGCAGCGACCTGGCCGGCTCCATCCGCACACCGGCCCACTTCTGTGGTGTGTTCGGGCACAAGCCCAGCCGCACTCTGGTGTCCTTCCGCGGCCATATCCCCGGCCCGCCAGGCACCATCAGCCAGCCAGACCTGGCAGAAGGCGGGCCCATGGCCCGGTCGGCAGAAGATCTGGAAACGCTGTTGAAGATTATCGCCGGGCCGCGCCCTCACCTGGCCCGGAGCTGGCAACTGAACATGGCACCGTCAGCGGTTGAAAGCCTGGCTGAAGCCCGCATTGGCCTGTGGCTGGACGACCCGGAATGCCCCGTGGACCACGAACTGACCAACAGCTATCGAAAACTCGCCGATACCCTGGCCACCCGCGGCGCCCTCGTGACGGAGCTGGTACACCCGCTGTTATCCCTGGCCCACATCATGCCGGCCTACTTCAACCTGCTGGGCAGCCTGTTGGGCAGCGGAATGACCAGTCGCCAGAAGCGGCGCCTCAAACTCTTCGCTCTTGCGGAAAGGCCCCTGCGCCGGGTAACACCCATGACCTGCGGTATGGCGGAATTCGCCCGTGGCACCAGCCAGACCATCGGCCACTGGATGCACTGGAACGAAACCCGGGAGAAAATGCGGGAACAGGTGGAAGAAGTCTTCCGGGAAGTGGACGTTATCCTGGCACCGGTAAACCCGGTAACCGCCATCCGCCACGACCAGAGTGACCCGCCCTATCGCCGGAAGATCCAGGTTAACGGCGAGAGCCGTCCCTACCACGACCAGTTCTGCTGGATTGCCCTGGCAACACTGCTGGGGTTGCCCGCAACCACCGTTCCGGCGGGTGTGACCAACGGCGGGATGCCCTACAGCATCCAGGTAATCGGGGCACCGGGCCGGGATCTGACGACCCTGGGATTCGCAAAATTGCTGGAAGAAGAAGGGCTGACCGGTTTCAGGGCGCCGCCTGGCTATTCGGGCGAACAGCCAGACTGATAAAGATTGGACAAGGCCGTCCCTGGCCGGGTTAAACCGTCCTGAAGGGAATTACTGGCCGTACTGAGAGACGTCGACCTTGGAGAACACATGCTCCCAGTAGAGGTCTGCCAGCTCTTCGCTGCTCTCGACGCCATCGATACGCTCGCGCCATTTTGCCAGCAACTCACGGAAGCGCTCGATCTTCTCATCCGCATTCTGGATGTCGTAGCGGTCCTCGTAGGCGGAGGCGATGGTTTTCAGGTCTTCACGAATAAACTCGCGGTTCTTTTCCACCATGGCCTCGGAAGGCTGGGTCAGGCCAATGCCCTGCTCCTCGGCGGTGCGCTCGTTATCCACGGCACCCTTCTCGTAGCCCCAGCTGAACTCGGCAGACAGAATTGCCGTGGCTTCCAGCAGTGCCTGGCGTTGCTCCTCACTCAGCGAGCGCCAGCTGTCCAGGTTGATGTTGGCAGAACCCACACCGCTGAACGTGCCACTGGGGTAGTTCACGGTGATGTCGTCCACCACTTCGAACAGGTTGAACACCGACAGTTCCGACGTGGACTGGACCGAGCAATCCACCACACCCTGGCTCAGGCCTTCATAGATTTCGTTCACGGACATGGTGATGGGGTTGGCGCCCACAGACTCGGCCCATCGTGCCCACTGGGCACCGGAGGTGCGCAGGTTCTTGCCTTCCAGGTCTTCCAGGCTGTCGATCTTCTCACGGCACAGCAGGGAATACGGCGGGGTCGCCGCGCTACCCAGGAAAAGCTGGTTCTGGGCTGCGAACTCGTCACGGCACTCGGTGCATTCATTGAAAATGAATTCAGACATGGCACCGGTGTAAACCAGTCCAGCCTGGGATGAGCCACGCTCGGTCAGCTCGATGGACATGGAGACTTCCGCAACCATATTAGTGTGGGGAAAGTCCGCCGGGAAGTACGGCGTGAGCACCACGCCCATATCGGCCATGCCGTCACGGATACCGGACGGGGTTTCCTTGAGGTTCAACAGAGACAGCTCGAATACACGAACGCCCACTTCACCATCGGACAGCTCGCCCAGGCGCTCCTCAAAGACACCGAGGGCGTCGCTGGTAATACTGCCCTGCGGGTAGCCCGAGGCAAACCGCAGATCGGCCGCCTGGACAGCCACAGAACCCATGGCCATCAGACCGATAGCCGCAGCGAGGGGATACTTTTTCATTGGGGGAACTCCTTTATTTTTGTTTCAAATTGAAACCATATTGGTTCGAACCCAACTATACGTATCCCTTCGCCGGGAATCCATGGTTCCCGCATTGCAAAGTGTTATCTTCCACCTCCCGCCGCTCCCGAAACCCCGCTGAACGGCCAGCGAATCAGATCGCCTGGACGGCCTCAGCCAACATATCGCGGACCTTTGCGGCAATCTGCTTCAAGTCATCGTTGTTAACCGCCATCATCGACTCCACCGGATCAATGGCGCTGACCTCAATGCCATCGCCGGTTTCCCGCAGGATCACGTTACAGGGCAGCATCGCCCCCACTTTCGGCTCGGTGCCAATGGCCTCCCAGGCCATGCCGGGATTACAGGCCCCCAGAATGCGGTAGCCGGGCATGTCCTTGTCCAGCTTCTTCTTCATGGTTGCCTTGACGTCGATTTCCGTCAGTACGCCAAAGCCCTTGTCAGCGAGGGCCTTGCGGGTGCGTTCATCAACGGTTTCAAAGTCCGCATCCGGAATGATGCGGTCCATGGTGTAAGTCATATCAACCTCCTCGTTTGAACGGTGACAGGGAGCAACCAGAAAACCCGATCTCCATAGTGGCCCTCTGGCCATGCAAACGCAAAATCACCTCTGCGCCATACTGCCCCTGGCCGGTATGCAATCCAACAAGCAATCAGGTCTCTTTCAAGGCCCGCCGCAAAATCTTCCCTGTCGGGGTTTTGGGAAGGTCGTCGATAATGTCGACGACCCTGGGGTACTTGTAAGCCGCCAGGCGTTCCTTGCAATAGTCGATCAATTCATCCGACGTCACCGTTGCGCCTTCCGTCAGGCTGACGACGGCTCTCACGGTCTCACCACGATAATCATCCCTCGCTGGCACAACGGCGACTTCGCGAACCTGCGGATGAGTGTAAAGCACATCTTCCACATCCCTGGGCCAGACCTTGTAACCGGAGGCAATGATCATGTCCTTCTTGCGGTCAATCAGGTAAACCCAGCCGTCCTTGTCGACTGTGGCTATATCGCCTGTCGAAATCCATCCATCAACAATCGACTGATCTTCAGGCCTCCGCCAGTATCCGGAGATGACCTGGGGCCCCTTTATCAGCAGCTCCCCCTCCTCCCCTGCGGATACTTCTTTCCCCTGGTCGTCCACGATTCGGATATCGGTGTTGAACACCGGGACACCTATCGACAGGGCGCCGTATTTCGGGTCGACCGGCCCCTCGTACTGGAGGGGCGTCACGGTCACCGTTGCGCTGGTTTCCGTCATTCCATAGGCATTGCGGACCACGATGCCAAGCTTTTCCCGCAAGGCATCGCGCACGGCGGGAGGTACCGGCGCCCCGCCGGAAAGTACCAGCCGGAAGCTCTCGAAATCACCAGGCTTCACGCCGGGAACATTCATCAGGGCAATCAATGCGGTAATTGGCGCGACCGTAAACACCGGCTTGTGCCTTCTGATCTCGTCCAGCACCATATCGGGCACGAATCGCCGATACAGTACCAGGGGCGACCCGGCCAGCAGCGCCGAACAAAGGTTGCCCACAAGCCCGGTAATATGGAACAACGGCGCTATGGCCAGGTTAGGCTCACCTGGCTCCATTCTGAGCCATTCCCGTGATACCTGGGCGTTGAAAGACAGGTTGCCGTGGGAGTGCATGGCACCCTTGGGCTTGCCGGTCGTACCGGAGGTATAGACGATGGTTGCGGTGTCCGTATCCGTCAGCTCAATAACGGGGATGTCGCCTGCCGGCAACGGAGAAACTTCCTCCATAAATTCCGGGCACCCTGCACCGGAGGGCGTATCACCGAATACCCTCGGATCGCTCTCCCCCTGGAAAAACGCCTCCGAGGTGACATAGACCTTTCCCACCCCGTGTTTTTCGGTAACGTCCTTGCCAACGGCGCGGTAAAACTCATCCTGCAGAACAACGATGGTCGGTTCGCAATCCTCAAGGACAAATTCGAACTCTTTCGACTTGTACATGGGGTTTGCAGGCACCACGATCGCTCCGACCTTCCACGCAGCGATCAGTACCAGCACAAACTGCGGCACGTTCTGCATCACCATCAGTAACCGGTCACCAGCGCCAAGTCCGTTGTCGATAAATGCCCTGGCCATTTGGTCCGATACCTTATCGACCTCACTGAACGACAAGCTGCCGTCAAAATACAGAATGGCCGGCATGTCCGGACGCTGTCGCACCGCATCCCGGAATACCGACAACATATCTCCAAATTCCTGGCGTATCTCCCCGGGCTGGCCCGGGTCATACAATTGCTGCCAGAACCGCTGCTCGAATCTTTGTTCTGTCACCTTCTTTCCCCCTGAACCTTCATAGTCAAAGCACCACTGCGACGCTCACCGGGCTCGGCGACATCCTTGTCATAATCCCGGAGTCAAAGCTCGTTATCGATCATGGGTTACTCGAGACCATAACGCTCCACATCGATCTTGGAGAAGGCCTCCCTCCAGTAGAGTTCAGCCAACTCATCCGCATCATCAACGTCCTCGACCAGATCCGACCAGCGGTTCAGTACTTCCCTGAATCCTGAAATCCGTTCATGGGCATTTTCGATACCAAAACGCTCTTCATAATTGGCCGCCACCGCTTCGATATCATTCGCAATAAACTCTATTGACCTTTTAACCAAGGCATCAGAAGGCTCGTGAACCTGAATATCTTCACTCGACCGTGCGGCTTCCAGGTTATTCAGACCTTCTTGCACATACCCCCAGGTTGCTTCTGCAGACAACATGGCCGATGCCTTCACCAGCGCCTTTCGTTGATCTACCGAAAGCTTTTTCCACACATCCAGGTTGGTATTGTTAATGGCAGATCCACCATAAACACCGCCAGGCACCTGGACGGTAATATCCGTGACCACTTCATCCAGCTTCCAGACCGAAAGATCTGTGGTAACGATCATCGTGCAATCAATAACGCCCTGACTCAGGGCCTCATAGGTTTCTGCTGCCGAGACAGATATCGGTGTCGCGCCCATGGCTTCCGCCCATCGTGACCACTGGGCACCTCCAGCCCTTAAACGCTTGCCTTGCATATCGTCCATGTCAGTCACTGGCGTGGTACAAAGCAGCCAATAGGGGGGGCTGCTTGCCCCGCCAAGGAAAACCTGATTCTGCTCAACAAATTCTTCTGTGCATTCGGGACAGTCGGAAAAAATGAACTCAGACATAGCTCCTGCATAGGCCAGGCCAGCCTTCTCCGGAGATACACCAGTCGTTTCGAGCATCATGGTGAGCTCTGCGACCATATTGGAGTATGGGAATTCAGCCAGTGAATAGGAGAGAAAAAGCAGACCGCTATCTGCCATACCATGGGCGATGCCAGAGGGAGTCTCGGCGAAGGAAAGCAAAGACCCGGCATACACCTTCGCCGTAAGGGAACCACCGGATAGCTCATCCAGATAACTGGCGTAATCCTCTGCGGCAATCGCAGCAGTGGTATTGGGCGGGTAACCCGTTGTGTATTTTAATGTTTCTGCACCAACACTGACTGATGAAAGGATTGAGGTTGCGGCCAGGGAGCCGAGTAGAAACGTTTTTGTAGTTCTTATACCGCTCATGATGATCTCCCGTTTTTTGTCATTGTTGTTTCAAGGTACAAGACTCAACCTAGTACCCACCAAACGATCGGTCAATATTATTGCGCTGACCTCCGGAATGCGGATATTCTGTTTATTAGTTCCCTATCCAGACCAGGGGTGCGACCATACAAGGGAAGGGAGAGCTGCACTGCCGGACAGGCGTCTGGTGGAGATCGGCGTTCAGGTGATTGAAGCATCAGGAGCACAGAAATGTCTTATACACCGTCCATGGACCAAGAGAGACTGGCACAACTGGCAAGCCAGTATCTGGGGAATACCACGGTCACAGGAGACGTCGTTTTCTTTGCAGATGAAGGAGAACGCCTGAGCCATGCCACCTGGCAGTTTCCCCGGAACGACCAGCGCAGACTTCAGGACTCGGGATTCAAGTCCGCACTGCTGGAACTCCTGGATGACCTGATCAGCCACCGGGCCAGCCAGCACCAGGCCAACCTCTGCCAGGGGGTCGTGAACATCGAGAAGAATCAGCTCAATATACAGTGGCTGCCCCTGGAAGAAGCACAGATGCTGCGAAACCAGCGCAAGGCGAGCTAGGGGTCTGCGTACAGAACACTACACTGCTGCGACCACACCACTCTGGCCCTGTGCCAGGTAGTTCAACACCATCCTGACAAGTGACCCGAAGCCACCCCATGAACGATCTCCGGAACCGCCTCGAATCCACCTTCAATGTCCAGGGCCTGATGAAAACCCTGGGGGCCCGCCTGCTGTCGGTTGCCGACGGTGAAGTCCAGATAGAGTTGCCTTTCTCGGCAGACCTTACCCAGGGGCTTGGCTACCTGCATGCCGGCGTTGTAACCAGCCTGGTGGATACCGCTTGCGGCTATGCTGCCCTGACCCGGGCACCTGAAGGACATACCGTGGTGTCCGTCGAATTCAAAACCAATTTTGTCAGACCCGCCGTCGGTGAGCGTTTTGTGGCCATCGGCAAATTGGAAACCGCTGGCCGGATGCTGTCGGTTTGCCGGGGCGAGGTTCTTGCCTACTCTGGCGAAAGTGTAAAAACCGTTGCCTTGATGCAGGCAACCATGGCCAATGTTCCAGGCTGAAAACCTACTTTTGTAGTGCTCCTTTCTCTCCCGGTACCTCCTTGCCCTTGATCATAATTCGTCCATTCCGACGATGGCCGGATTTCCCGGTCACTTCTACGTTGTTTAAGTAGCAATCAAGCTCACTATTAGCTTCAACGCATTCGCGGCCATTCCCGACAGGGAGGCGCCGCGGTTCTCTGGAACATCAACAACAATAAGGAAGATCGCGATGTTGGGCATCATGCAAGAGCACCCCCTGATGATTTCCTCCCTCATCGAGCACGCCGCCCGGTTTCACCCGGACTCGGAAATTGTCACCCGAACGGTAGAAGGTCCTATTCACCGGACCAATTACCTTGAGCTGAGAAACCGGTCCAAACAGGTGGCCAACGCACTGGAAAAACTGGGCATCGAGCAAGGTGACCGGGTCGGCACACTGGCCTGGAATACCTACCGTCACATGGAGCTTTACTTCGGCGTCTCAGGCTCTGGTGCAGTCTTGCACACCATCAACCCCCGTCTGTTCGAAGAGCAGATTGAATACATCATCAACCACGCAGAAGACCGGGTGCTGATGTTCGACATCGCCTTTACCGACCTGGTCCAGAAACTGGCGCCAAAACTGAAGTCCGTCGAATTCTATGTTGCCATGACCGACAAGGACTCTATGCCGGAGATGGACCTGCCAAACCTCTACTGTTACGAGGAACTGGTGCAGGCAGAAAAACCCGACTACCAGTGGCCGCTGTTTGACGAGAGAACCGCTTCATCGCTTTGCTACACCTCAGGCACCACCGGGAATCCCAAGGGCGTCCTCTACTCCCACCGCTCCACCGTGCTCCATACCGTCATGGCCGCAACCCCGGATGGCGCCAACATCAGCGCGTCCGAGTGCCTGCTGCTGATTGTTCCGATGTTCCACGCCAATGCCTGGGGCGTCCCCTATGCGGCCGCCATGACCGGCGCGAAGGTGGTGCTGCCCGGCCCCCGGCTGGATGGTGAAAACCTGTATGACCTGATGGCCTCGGAGGGTGTCACTTTCTCCCAGGGTGTGCCAACCGTCTGGCTGATGTTCCTGCAGTACATTGATTCAAAGCCCGAGCTGGAGCTTTCAAAACTACCCCTCAGAAAGGTCAGTATCGGCGGCGCTGCGCCACCAAGGAGCATGATCGAACGGTTCGAAGATAATGGTATTGACGTCATGCAGGGCTGGGGCATGACAGAAACCAGCCCCCTCGGCTTCGTGAATGGCGACCTGCTACCCAAGCACAGGAACCTTTCCAAGGACGAGCGCTTTGCCATCAAGTCCAAGCAGGGGCGTGGCATCTGGGGCGTCGAGTCCAAGATCACCGATGACGAAGGCAACGAGCAACCCTGGGATGGCGAGTCAGTCGGCAACCTGATGATACGGGGCCCATGGATTGCCGCAGGCTATTTCAAAAAAGACAACAGTGACCAACTGGACGCCGATGGGTACTTCCCGACCGGCGATATCGCAACCATCGACAACAATGGCTACCTGCAACTGGTTGACCGTTCAAAGGACGTCATCAAGTCTGGCGGCGAGTGGATCTCCACCATGGAGCTTGAGAACCAGGCGGTAGCACACCCTGACGTGGCCGAAGCCGCTGTCATCGGCATCCATCACCCGACCTGGCAGGAGCGACCACTGCTGATCGTCGTTGCCAAAGAAGGCGCCACGGTGACCGCCGATGACCTGATGAAATTCCTGGGTGAACGGGTCGCCAAGTGGTGGCTGCCGGATGACATCGCCTTCGTCGACGAGCTGCCCCACACCGCCACCGGCAAACTGCTCAAAACGAAGCTACGGGAGCAGTTCAAAGGATACGTCGCAGCAGAGAGTTCCTGAGTAACCCCAACAATAACCCGAAGCCAGGTTTCGGAATAGCCGGGGCCGAGAGGCCCCGACCATTACGGCAATTTACTGGGGTTAAACGTCACTGCAAGTCACGCTGAAGTTGACGCTGGTGCTCCAGCATCTGCTCCATCATCAACTGCATCTGGTCCATGCGCTGCTCCATGAGCTGAACACGTTCATCGGTATTCATCCCCGAGCCGGCTTGACCCTGGCCGCCCTGACCAGGGGACATGCCCTGGTTATTCCGCATACCCGGGCTGTTACCGCCCTCCTGACGATTCTCCATACCCTGATTGTTCATCATTCCCTGCTGCCCGGACATGCCCCGCATCATCTGCATGTGCTGCTGCATCTGTTCCATATGCTGTTGCATCAACTCATGCCGCTGCTCGCGCTGTTGTCCGGTATCGCCCCGCATTCTCTGGTTCATCTCCTGCATGCGGGACATATTTTGATCCATCTGCTGCATCTGCTCCTGGGACATCATGGGACCACCAGGCCCACCTTGGCCCTGACCCTGACCCTGAGCCAGGGCGACAGGTGCAGCGAGTATCATGGAAACGGCGATAGATCGCGCAATTCTGTTCATTGCAAACCTCCTGCGAAATACTGTTGACGACAAATTCAGTAAAGCGCATGAATCATTCATTCACCAGCATGGCCTGGGGAACCACCCGCCATTTTGCGCCAGATCAACCCGCAATCCGGCCTTCGCTCCACCCCCTTAACAAAAGTGCTTGTCTGGCCAATCGCCCCCCATTAATCTATAGAGCGCTCGCACTATTTCGTCCATAACGACGATGGCGCTCACGGCCCACGAAGCCACAATGATACCTATACGTGACTGATCGGCATCGCTACCTTTCCACGGAGCGACCTGCCTGCAAGACCTTTGCCGGAGACAACAATGACAAACACCACCATGGACCCGATCACTGACGACAGCTTTCCGGACCGGGCTCGGGCGGAAGAAATCGCCGAGAAAGTCGAACGGTTTGTTCGCGACGTGGTCATTCCCTATGAAAGCGACCCACGGCGGGACCACCACGACTGCCCCACCGACGAGCTGACCCAGGAGATGCGCGCCAAGGCCCGGGAGGCCGGCGTACTCACACCCCACATCTTCCCGGAAGGCGGCCACCTGAGCCAGCGTGGCACCGCCATGGTGCTGATCCGCAGCGGCCTGTCTCCCCTCGGCCCGCTGGCCTGTAACACGGCCGCACCAGACGAAGGCAACATGTTCCTGCTGGGCAAGATGGGTAGCGACCTGATCAAGGAACGCTTCCTCAAGCCCATCGTGGCCGGCGAGAAGCGCTCCGCCTTCTTCATGACCGAGCCGTCCCAGGAAGGCGGTGCCGGCTCTGACCCGTCCATGATGATGACCGAGTGCCACAAAGATGGCGACGAGTGGGTCATCAACGGTCGCAAGGCGTTTATCACCGGTGCCCAGGGCGCAGGCGTGGGTATCATCATGGCCAAGGCGCCGGAAGGGGCCAGCATGTTCCTGGTGGACTTGCCGAACCCGGCCATCCAGATCGATAACGTGCCCAATACCATGGACAGCTCCATGCCTGGCGGCCATGCCACCCTGACCATCAAAAACCTGCGCGTGCCGGAAGACCAGATGCTCGGCGCCGCCGGCGACGGCTTCCGCTACGCCCAGGTACGTCTGGCACCGGCCCGCCTGTCTCATTGCATGCGCTGGCTTGGCGCCTGTATCCGCGCCAACGAGATCGCCACCGACTACGTCAACCGTCGCATGGCCTTCGGCAAGCAGCTGATTGACCACGAAGGCGTCGGTTTCATGCTGGCCGAAAACAAGATCGACCTGCAGCAATGCCAGCTGATGATCGACTGGTGCGCCAGCGTCCTCGACCGGGGCGAACAAGGCGGTACCGAAAGCTCCATGGCCAAGGTGGCCGTCAGTGAAGCCCTGATGCGCATTGCCGACCGCTGCGTCCAGGTGATGGGCGGCAACGGCCTGACCGAGCACACCATTGTGGAACAGGTCTTCCGCGAAATCCGCGCTTTCCGCGTATACGACGGCCCCACCGAAGTCCACAAGTGGTCCCTGGCCAAGAAGATCAAGCGGGACTGGAAGCGGGATAACGGCTGACAATCAACAACAGAACCCTTCGGTGACTTGCTGAAGTTGCCTCCTTGACCTGGACCATCTCCCGGTTCAAGGCCTCGCCCCGATGCCG
>NZ_JAWLGY010000035.1:6186-27994 GCF_041690615.1 Marinobacter sp. | reverse complement strand
TACTACTCCACAAACCGCGCGCACCCGCACGGGTTCAAGATATGCGTTGCGGAGTAATCAGTGGGGCAGGCAAGACGGAGAGCGGAAAGATGCCGGGAATCGCCTACCCGAGCCGCCCTCCGCAACTCCGGGTGTGTTCCCAGGCCGGTCTCCGGGCTTATGAGCGAACCGCGGCGCGGTTCCGGGTAACCGCCTTCCCACGACAATGCGCAGTGGCGGGTTGGTTACCCTCAGGTCACGCCCATTCACCGAATCGGAGGGCCGTGACATCACTCAATTACCGTTGCGGGGGCAGCGTCGGAATAGCCTGTGGCTCACCGACTTCCCGTTTCATCCCGCGCCACACTGACGACAGGACACCTGAAAACAGGGCGCAAGGCTAGCAACACCCCCTGTGGTGGTCAATGTAATTCGTCAAGTGTTGCAGGGTGCGCTCCAGTCGCTCCCACTCGAACCTGTCTCCCGGCAAGTCAATCCGCAGGGCCTGCGGGGCGTCGAAACACTGCACAAGAATACCCTGCCCCGCCAGAAAATCCGCCACCAGGGGTGCCTCGGGGAACGCCAGGTAACGGTATAGCAGGGTTCCGGTTGTGGCAGGCAAACCGGACTTCTGAAGGGCCTGGTCCAGTCGTTCACTGTCCTGCGCCAGGCGCCGGACACTGTTCTGTTGCCAGCGCAGGTCCTTAAGGGCACGAGCCATGACGTGGCGCTCCGGTGCGCCGATCGCTTCCGGCCCCAGCCGGGCCGCCAGGGCGTCAGTAACGGCCGGCTCGGCAAACACCGCGCCCGCCCGTATTCCCGCCAGGCCGAAGAAGGTTTCCAGGGAACGCAAAATCACCAGCCCCGGCGCGGAGGACATGGGCACCAGGCTGGTGCCCGGGCAACCGTCCACGAAGGCCTCATCCACCACCAGCCAGCCGTCACGCCCTACCAGCTGGCCATGCCAGTCCAGCAGACGGTCCCGGGAGACAGCGGCGCCGGTACGGGCGTCCGGGTTGGTCCATACCAGAATGTCCAGCTCGTTCAGCCAGGTATCACCAGCCTGGCTTTGCTCACGGGTCACCGGCACAACGGTGTGCCCCGCCAGGCGCCAGCCTTCAGCCAGTTCCGCAGGTGCCTGCGCCGGTATGCCTACCCGGCAGGGGGAGCGCAGCAGTGGCAGGGTTCGCATGGCCATGTGGGTTCCCGGTACCGCCAGGCTCCCGGCACTGCCCGGCGCCCTGCCCCACTGATGGAGCACGGCATCCAGGTCTGTTTCGCCACCGAAGGATTGATACCACAGGGAATCCGGCAACGGCGGCACAGGCCAGCCCCTGCGGTTGATACCACAGGACAGGTCCAGCCAGTGATCGGGGGGAATGCCCCAGCGCCGGGCCGCTGCCAGCAGGCCGCCACCCCGGGTGATGGTCGAGTTCATCCTTTTACCTCATACCAGTCAGTCATCGGAACGCTGAAGGCGATCCGTTCGCGAACCGCCGTGCTGCCCTGCTATATTGCAATAGTTCACACCATAGCAACAGGGCGGGCCATGCAAGCGGAACTGATCGACATCCGGAACCATCTTCAACAGCACGCACCGTTCGATGAATTGCCGGATGAAGCACTGGACCAGGTGGCTGGCGGCATCGAGATCGCCTATTTCCGGGCGGGCGAGAAAATCCTGGAACTGGGCCAGAAAAACACCTACCTGCACTATGTACGCAGCGGCGCGGTGGAGCTCTACCGCCGCTCAGGCGAGCTGTACAACCGTCTCGGAGAAGGTGAGATTTTCGGTCAGATCGGCCTGCTAATGGGACGTCAGGTCCGTTTTCCCGCCACGGCCCTTGAAGACACCCTGATCTACCTGATCCCTCACCCGATCTTCCAGCACCTGTTCGATAACTACGATGTCTTTGCCGACTTCGTGGAGGTGGAAGACAAAAGCCGCCTGCGCCTGGCCGTGTCCCGGTCGGACCACGCCAACGACTCCATGACCGCGAAGGTCTCCCGTCTGATTTCCCGGGCACCGGTCACCGCCCCCTCAACCGTCCGCCTGCAGGAGGCCGCCCGCATCATGACCGACAACCGGGTTTCCTCACTGCTGTTGGTGGAGGGCAGTGGCGACAACGAGGGCGACCTGGTGGGCATTATCACCGACCGGGATCTGCGCACCCGGGCGGTGGCGGACGCCCTGCCCTCGGAAACCCCGGCGGCCGATATCATGTCACCGGGGCTGATCACCATCCGGGCAGATGCGCTGGTGTTCGAGGCCATGCTGCAGATGTTGCACAACAATGTGCACCACTTGCCGGTAATAGATAACGGCAAGCCGCGGGGTGTGGTGGCCCTGTCGGATATCGTGAAGTACGAGTCCCAGAACAGCCTCTACGTGGTCAGTAACATTCATCGCCAGCCCAATATAAAAGGCCTGAAATCCGTCAGCCAGGATGTCCGCAACAGCTTTATCCGCATGGTAAACGAGGATGCCAACTCACACATGATCGGCAGTGCCATGGCCGGTATCGGCCGCAGCTTTACCCAGCGGCTGCTGGAACTGGGAGAAGAGAAACTCGGCCCGCCTCCGGTGCCCTATTGCTTCCTGGCCCTGGGATCCATGGCCCGGGACGAACAACTCATCGTTACCGACCAGGACAACGCCATGGTACTGGATGACAGTTTCGACCCTGCGGAGCACGATGGGTACTTTCTTGCCCTGGCGAAGTTTGTCAGCGATGGCCTGGCGGAGTGCGGCTATGCCTACTGCACTGGCGACATCATGGCGACCAATCCGAAGTGGCGGCAGCCCCTGAAAGTCTGGAAGGAGTACTTTACCGACTGGATCG
The DNA here is from genome assembly GCF_041690615.1 of Marinobacter sp. Lineage (GTDB taxonomy): Bacteria > Pseudomonadota > Gammaproteobacteria > Pseudomonadales > Oleiphilaceae > Marinobacter. The sequence continues at coordinate 25,172 of NZ_JAWLGY010000035.1, read as the reverse complement.
ACAACCCCAAGGCGGAAGCCCTGCTCAACAGTAATATTTTCTTTGACCTGGACGGGGTGTACGGTGAAGATCGTTACGCCGAGGCCCTCAAAGAGCTGATCGCCGAAAAAGCACAGAAAAGCCAGCGGTTCCTGGCCCTGCTGGCCCGCAATGCCCTTAACCGCACCCCGCCACTGGGCTTCTTCCGCCAGTTTGTGATGGAGGAAGACGGCAAGCAGCAGAAAACCTTCAACCTGAAGCGCCGGGGTACCGCGCCGGTCTCCGACCTGATCCGGGTACACGCCCTGGCCTGTGGCTCCCGGGCCCAGAACTCCTTTGACCGACTCAGGGACATCGGCAAGACCCGGCTGTTGCCGGACGATGGCGTGGGTAACCTGCGGGATGCCATGGAATTCATCGCCATCGTACGCATACGTCACCAGGCCCTGGCCCTCGAAGATGGACGCGAGCCGGACAACAATGTGCGCCCTGAGGACCTGTCGCCCTTTGAGCGCAGTCACCTGAAAGACGCCTTCCAGGTAGTGAGTCAGGCCCAGAAGTTCCTGCGCTACCGCTACAATGCCCAGATTCCCCGGTAGCCTTCGCAGGACACCATGCTGCAGTACACAGGAGAGTCATGAGCACCAGACGTGAAGCATCCAGCGGGGGTCACCTGCCATCAAACGACTGGCCTGGCCGAATGGCATCGCTGGCGAAAGAGACCGGTGACCCCCGCCTGAGGGCATTCTACGAAGCGTTCGCCATCACACCGGATACCCCCATGGAAGAAGTCCCACTGGTGGCCATGGACTTCGAGACAACGGGGCTGGAACCGGACCAGCACTCCATCGTCAGCATCGGACTGGTACCCTTTACCCTCCAGCGGATTCGTCTGTCAGAGGCCCGACACTGGGTAGTGCGCCCGGCCCTGCCGTTGCACCAGACTTCGGTGACCATTCACGGCATCACCCATACGGACATCCAGAAAGCGCCGGACCTGGGGGACATTCTGGACGAGTTACTACCGGCCCTGGCAGGCAGCATCCCGGTGGTGCACTACCGGGCCATTGAGCGTCCCTTTCTGGATGTGGCACTGCAGTGGCGGTTGAAGGAGGGCATCGACTTTCCGGTTATCGATACCATGGCCATTGAGGCCCACCTTCACCCGGATCGTAACCCCACCCGCTGGCAGCGGCTGTGGGGCAAGAAGCCGGTGTCCATCCGCCTTGCCGACAGCCGGCTGCGCTACAACCTGCCCCACTACCCGGGCCATAACGCGCTGATTGATGCCATTGCCACGGCGGAACTGCTGCAGGCACAGGTCCGCCATCATTTCTCGCTGGACACCCCGGTCAGGGATCTCTGGCTTTAGTTAGTGTCCCGGACCTGGTCGATGTACTCCCCGTAGCCGGCCGCTTCCATCTGGTCGAGGGGAATAAACGCCATGGCCGCGGAGTTCATGCAATAGCGCAGTCCGGTGGGTTCCGGCCCGTCATTGAAGACATGGCCCAGGTGGGAATCGGCGTAGCGACTGCGGATCTCGGTGCGGGTCATCCACAGTTTGTTGTCTTCCCGCTCCACAACCGCGTCCGGATCGATTGGACGGGTAAAGCTGGGCCACCCGGTGCCTGATTTATACATATCCCGGGACGAGAACAGGGGCTCGCCGGAGACGATATCCACATACAGCCCCGGCTCCCTGTTATCCCAGTACTCGTTGTCAAAGGCCCGCTCGGTGCCGTCTTCCCGGGCCACCTTGTACTGCAGGTCAGTGAGTCGGGCCTGGAGTGTGGCCTCATCGGGCATGCGGAAGTTTTCCGGATCAAACCCCGGTCCGTTCACGATGCGGTCGGTTAAAGAAGTGGTGGAAGCGGCTGAGGTCTTATCGCCACCCGGGCGAAATTGCGAGAAGTCCAGCTCCTGGTCCTCTCCCCAGACCTTGTCAATGAACTGGAACCGGCCACTGTTGAACGTGTAGACCTTGTAGCGGACGGGGTTCTTCTCGTAGTAGTCCTGGTGGTAGCCTTCGGCATCCCAGAACCTGTCCAGGGGCACGATTTCAATCACAACCGGGTCATCATAGCGGCCGGAGTCCGCCAGCGCCTGCCTTGAAGCTTCCGCGATTTCCCTTTGTGTATCGTCATGATAGAAAATGGCCGGGCGGTACTGCTGCCCCCGGTCCACAAACTGGCCGTCGGCATCCGTTGGATCCATAAAACGCCAGAATCCTTCCACCAGGCCTTCGTAGGTGATCTCTTCCGGATCGTAGTACACCTGAACCGCCTCGGTATGGCCGGTACGGCCTGAGGAAACCTGCTCGTAGGTGGGCGAAGGCTCATCACCCCCGGCATACCCGGAGACAGCTTCCACCACGCCCGGAATCTTCTCGAACCCCGCTTCGACGCACCAGAAGCAGCCGCCTGCAAAGGTGGCTACTGCCAGCTCAGGGTCCTCCGGGGCATAGGCCGATTGCTCCGACTCATTCTGGGCAGCTGCGACGGCCCACAAGCTCAGCGCACCTGCAGCAAACAGCGCCATCCATCCTGTTCGTTTCTTCAACACACTCTGTCCCCCTGTCAGATCAGTCACCACCCTGCTCTTGCCGACGGCTTCAAGAAAGTCGTGGTGTTATGGAGCTTTGAGGGGTAACGGCCCGGAGGGTTCCCCTTGTCCACCTTACCGGCGAGGAGGAACAAGCCAACCATGACCTGACACGGTAGCGAACCCACTCAACGGCGTGTGGAGGGGTATACGAAAGCTTGCGCCGGAAGGGGCATAAGGGAAGGCCGAAAGCGGGTTCCCGGATCATCCCGACCCGGGAACCACAGAGCCATCAAGGATTACCGGCGTGGGGTACCGATACCCGGGCGGTGTACAGGGCAGCCTCGTTCGCCTGTTTGCGACGCTTGGCGGACGAGTCCGGGGCACAGCACATCAGTAGCGTGCGGCCATCGGTATCACCCAACATGCAGGCGAACACGCCCTGGCCTTCCGGCGCCTTGATTTCGTCCGTGATCTCGCCGCCTTCAGCCACGCGGATACAGCGCTGGTTGAAGGCATCTGCAATCCAGATCTGCCCTTCTGCGTCCAGGCAACAACCGTCCGGGCCGATGCTGAGCTGTTTCAGCATATCGGCGCGGGGACCAGGCGCTGGCCTCGGGCCAAACTCAGCCCAGTCCCGGCGGTCATAAAGCTCACCGTCGTCCGCGATGGTGAATGCGGTCATGCGGTTGCCGAAGGTTTCGCCCACCACCAGGGTTTTCTGGTCTGGCGTAATCACCATGCCATTGGGGAAGTACAGATCGTCCGCCGCGACACTGAGCTTGCCTTCCGGGTCAATACGCATGAGCTTCGCCGGCTGCAGGTCCGCCCCTTCCATCAGGTCAAAGCCGAAATTGCCCACCCAGATATTGCCATCATTGGCGACCACCAGGTCATTCACATGCCCTGTTGCGTGGTCTGACAGGTCAGCATACACGCTGGTCTCACCCTCGGGTGATCGCCGCATGACCTTACGATCCACCATCGACACATAGACCAGGGAACCGTCCGGCAACCAACCCAGACCGGAAGACTGCTGCGGCGCATCCAGCACCTTTTCCATCAGGCCGTCTGTGGTGACCGTGTAAACACCGTGACGGTAGAAGTCGGACACCCACCAGCGGTCATCCCGCCAGCGGGGGCCTTCGAAGAAACTGCCACCATCGGTAAGAAGGTTCAGTTCTGCCATGATTGTCTCCTTAGAGAGCGCCCATCAGGCGATCACGAATGATGCCTTCCGCCTCGCTCATGATGCGGTTGATCAGCTCCTCACAGGATGGCACATCATGGATCAGTCCGGCCACCATGCCGCAGCTCCAGGCCGCCTCGTCCATCTTGCCCTCGTGCAGCACCATCTTGCCCTTGGCGCCGGTGACCAGGTGGCGGATGTCGTCGATCTGGGTATCAGCGCCCTTCTCTTTCTCGATCCGCAGGATCTCGTCCACTGCGGCGTTCTTCATCACCCGCTCGGTATTGCGCAGCGGGCGCATCACCAGCCGGGTCTGCAGTTCGTCGGCTTCCACAATGGTCTGTTTTACGGTGTCGTGGACCGGGGCGTCCGTGGTGGCCAGGAAACGGGTACCCATGTTCATGCCGTCGGCGCCCAGGGCCATGGCCGCCACCAGGCTGCGGCCGTCGGCCATACCGCCGGATGCCACGAACGGGATGTCCAGCTCTTCCGCCGCCCGGGGCAGCAGGATGAAGTTGGGCACATCGTCCTCTCCGGGATGACCACCACACTCGAAGCCATCCACACTGACTGCGTCACAACCGATTTTCTGGGCCTTGAGGGCGTGCCGCACGGAAGTACACTTGTGGATCACCTTGATGCCGGCTTCCTTGAGGGCCGGCATGTACTTCTCCGGGCTGCGGCCAGCGGTTTCCACGATTTTTACGCCGCCGTCGATGATGGCCTGGATGTACTCGGGATAGGGGGGTTCCTGGAAGGAAGGCAGGAAGGTGAGGTTCACGCCGAAGGGCTTGTCGGTCATCTCCTTGCAGCGGGCAATTTCCTTGGCCAGGTCTTCCGGCGTGGGCTGGGTCAGCGCGGTGATAATGCCCAGGCCGCCCGCGTTGGAAACAGCGGCCGCCAGCTCGGCATAGCCAACCCAGTGCATGCCGCCCTGAATGATCGGGTGCTCGATACCAAACAGTTCAGTGATTCTTGTCTTCATGGAACTCCCCTGATGAATATCAGTGTTGTTTATTGGAACAGCGTTCCATTATTCATCAGGGGGACGGGATTTACAAAGCCGGTGGCGATTCAGGGACACAACTCGTGAATCGCCATACCGGCCGGGTCCGGTATCAGGTTTCGTCAGCAGCCCGCGGGGGATCCGCCCAGTAGGCACAGTTATGGGCCTCCGCTGCCACCGCCACGTCCACCAGGGCCTCCGAAGCCGGGGTTTCCGGTGTCAGTTCCATCAGTTGGGTACCGGTGGCGTAATCGGACCATGCCCCCGTGCCGTCATCCGGGGAGGGATCGCCGTAGCGGGCAAACTGTACCCAGTGGTCAATCATTCGCTCAGACAGGGCAACCTGCTCGTCGGTAGCGCCACGAGCCCGTATGGTCGCTTCGCTGTTCAGCACATACTGGATTTCCAGTGCGTGGGCAGCACCGAGATCAAAGCTGAGAGCCGGCGTGAGATCCGGACCGAACAGACTGGGGGCATTCTGGTCAGTGAACCAGTAGCCGAAGGTGGGAACATCCTGGTCGGCCAGGCTGTTCACTTGGGCAATCTGGTTGCAGGCGAAACGCCAGGAGGTCTGGATGGAGGCCAGCGCCAGGCTGAAACGGTCAGGGTCACCGGGATCCGTGAAGGCGGGGGTACTGAGTGGCCCGCTGCCATCGGCGACCAGGTAATCCGCCGCAACCTGGTCCGCATCGAGGTTTCGGGGATCCGATGACAGCAGGGCCCGGACTTCAGCCTCGTACTCTTCCGGAGTATCCACCGGGTCCGGTGAGCCCGCCAGTACCGCCGAGATTTCGTCCAGGGCAAGGAACAGGCGGCCCTCATTAAGGTTATTGCCAGTCATTACCGGAATACCTTGCGGGAAGGCGGCTCCGTCAGAGCCGTCCAGGGCAGCCTGGATGGAGTAGGGCAAAATGCCCTGCCCCCAGGTGGGGTTGAACCACATATCACCCTGGGCTTCGAGGATCTCGGCGGTGGTAACCTCCTCGTCACGCAGACACGCAGCTATATCGGCGGCATCACTGCATCCCAGCGCTGCAACGACTGGCGCACCAATGACGGCCTCGCCAACTTCCTGGGGAATCTGGGTAGGCTGGTAGGCGCCACTTTGCACAATGGCCTTGTGAAACAGACCTTCAGAGCCGGTGCCTGCCCCTGCCGAAACCAGCTGGGACAGTACGCTGTGGCCGCCGGCAGATTCGCCGAAGATGGTCACATTATCCGCATCGCCACCGAATACACCAATGTTGTCCTGTACCCATTTCAGTGCCAGTTGCTGGTCCAGCAGGCCGAACTGCCCGTTCCCTTCCGGCAGGCCTGCCGCCGGCAGGAAACCCAGCACACCCAGGCGATAGTTCAGGGTCACCACGACCACCCCCTCCTCCACCAGCCGGGAGGGCTCATAGGACTCGCCACCGGAGCCGGTGATAAAGGCCCCACCGTGGATCCAGACCATTACCGGGTGATTCTCACCCTCGGCGGGGGTGTACACGTTCAGGAAGAGGCAGTCTTCCTCCAGGCTGTCGGTGAAGCCATTAAATGCACTGCCGCTCTGGGGGCAGCTGTTACCGAAGGCACTCGCGTCAAGCACGTCGTCCCATGCCCCGGCCGGCTGAGGCGGTGCAAGGCGCAGCTCACCCACCGGTGGTTTCGCGTAGGGGATGCCCCTGAACGCAAGCAGGTTGCCCTGTTCTGTGCCCTCTACCTGACCCGCCTGGGTCTGACGGACATTGGGTGGCAACTCGGCTGTATCATCCTCGTCAGCGCTGGAGGAAGAGCCACCGCAACCGGCCAGCAGGGAGGCGGCCAGCACGGATGTCATCGACATGCGCCAGAAATGGTGGTGCTGCAGGAAATTCATGGTTCGTTCTGCCTTGTCTGTTGTTGTCGTTATCCGGCCAGTTTCCGATGGCCGGAGGCGCTTCCGACAAAACCGGACCTGAGACCCGTCAGTCGAAAACCTGTACACAGATTAAGGGCAGGCGGGGATACCTGTCTGGCGCCCCGGGGGAGAACTATTTGGAGGAAAGGTCTGTCGTGTCACTTCCATGTGACGCATTTTTATGAATCGTCTCAATAGTCGGCGAGACGACGTCGCAGGGTAAAGGGCGAGAAATAACGCTTGCCGGGGAAATCGTTCTTGAAGGTGCGGGTGCCTTTTGATTCATTGATCAGGCCGGTGGCGTGGTAAATGCCTTTCTTCAGGTCATGGTAGACCTCAAGATCGGCCCAGACCCCGGGCATGTCATAGAAGTTCTTCAGCATCGCCATCGTGACCCGGTAGAGGTTGCCCTCATCGTCGTACTGGTCCACCAGGGCGATATTCCAGCTATCCTCGTCGATATAGAAGACCCGCTTGTGGTAGAGATGGCGGGCGTCTTCCCGCAGGTTGGCCTCCACAACGTGTACACGGTGCAACTCCCAGCGCATCAGGTCAGCGTTCAGGTGCTGCTTGTCCAGCACGTCATCGTAGGTGTACTTGTCGCTGGTGATCTCGAAATTGTTGTAGGGAATCAGCATTTCCTGTAGCCCTTTATACTCCCAGTTGTACCGGTCGAGGGCGCCATTGAACGTGTCCGTGTCATCCACCGTGCGCAGATTACCCGCAGAGGCGATAGGCGCATCGTAACCAAGGCTGGGAGCACGGCGAACCTCACCTGCACTGAAACCCCAGGCCTTGCGGGGCTCTTTTACCTGGTCGAGGGTTTCATGCACGAGGATACCGCCGCCGGCATACTGTTCCGGTGCAATAACCGTGGACAGGTAGTAGTTGACGATGTTGTCCAGGTCTTCCGGAGAACCGCCTTCCTTGTTCCAGTTGAAGAAGACTTCCTGGCGCATGGTGACGCCGCCATACTGGCCATTTACTACGACGACTTCGGTGTACTCGCGTTCGGCCCAGCGACCGCGCCAGCGAGTGAGGTGATTCCACATGGCCTGCATGGCCTTCTCTTCGCTGTTGCCGTGGAGGATCGGGAAGGGGTGGCCCCCAAAGGCATTCTGCACACCGTTGCCGCCATCAACCAGGCTCGCTCTCACCGCGTTCTTGCGGGTGTTCTCCGCGATGTGGTCCGGTGCGGTATGGCTACGGCGGGTGGGGAAGACCCGGAGCCGGAAGGTCTGCGGATAGGCTTCCATCATTGCCACAACGCCATCCGCGAGAACGTCACGATAGTCGTCCATATTCTCAGCGGTGACTTCGTAGCGGGGTTCATCGTCCGGGTAGGGATTGACGTGGTGGTCGCCAGACCCCTCGTACCCGTCGGGCCTGGTGGTATCGCCGCCGGTCCAGCGGGGGATGGTGCCCTCGGAGTTGCCGGCACGGACGGCGCCAAACGGCGTCAGGCTGTTGCCCAGCCGGCTGGCCTCAGCCTGGGAAACGGCAGCCTGGGTGAATGATGCACTGGTCAGTGCCAGCAGCGAAACGCAAAGGGCGGGGATCAGTTTTTTCTGCATAGTCTCATACATCGGGGGCGACCATCTTATTGTTCTGACTACCAGGCAGGGCTCCGGAGGCCGGAACGCCTGTCGCGCGTGTCGTTGTGGGCATTATGGGATTTCGTCTCATTCTTCACTATTTACCTGGAGCTTGCCACCCGGCAACGGGCAAGTCGTGAATGGCCACTCAATCTTTGGTGAAAGGTCACATTGTTTTGACATGATTTTACAATCCGGCACCCGGGCCCCGGACACCTGAAGACCCAATGCTCAAGGCGTGACCTCATCGGCCGATATGAAAGGCATGACGAGAGTCCGGTTACATTTCGGAACGGCATTCCTGCCGCGTATCCGGATAATTCGTGACCAACTTATCTCGACCCTAATGACCTTTCAGATTGTCTGGAGTTTTACCATGAAACTGATGGAGCGACTGCGCATCCGTTCACGTCTGCTGATTGCAGTGCTGGTGCCGGTACTGGTGACTGCTGGTGTAACCGCCTGGATCACGGCCCAACAGCTGTCCGCCAATGGAGAGGCTGAAGTAGAGCGACTGAGAAGCAACCTGCTCGATGCCCACAAAAGCGGGCTGAAGAATCTGGTTCAGGGGGCCCGGGCCCTGATCCGCGAAGAATATGACGAGCAGGCCTATCCGACCGAAGAGGCCAAGGAGCGGGTCCGGGACAAGCTCCGGTCCATTGTGTTTGGCGACAACAATTACCTGTATGCCTACAGGGATGATTCTTACATGTTGATCTTTGCGCCCAACCCGAGCCTGGAGGGATTTTCGGACGAAACCACCGATGCGTCACGGGCACTCCTGGCGAAGCTGTTTGAAGCCGGCCGCGGTGATGGCGGCTTTTTCCAGTACGAGTGGGACAATCCTGCCAACCCCGAAGAGGTCAAGGAACCCAAGCTCTCCTACTCCATCACACTGGATCGCTGGAACTGGGTGATAGGCGCTGGCGTGTATATCACGGACATTGACCGGGCCGTAGCAGCCGCGCGGGATGACATTGACGAGCAGATCCGCAGTGCCATGCTGACGATCCTCGGTGTCACAGCGGTGATCGTCCTGATTGCCATAGGCTTTGGCCTGTTTATGGGCCGCAGCGTCACTGCCCCCCTCAACCGGGTCACCCGCACCATGGAGGACATCGCCAAGGGCGAAGGCGACCTCACCCGTCGCCTGCCCGATGACGGCACTGATGAACTGGCCGATCTGGGTCGTCAGTTCAACGCCTTTGTGGCCAAGATCCACACCACCATCCGCGAGGTAGGCGATACCACCAACCAGGTAGCGTCCGCTGCTGAAGAACTGAGCCGGGTAGCGGAAGAGACCCGCGCCTCGGTACAGACCCAGGGTTCAGAAACCGACCAGATTGCCTCCGCCATCAATGAAATGGCCGCCACCATCCACCAGATCTCGAAGAACGCCAACGAGGTCCAGAGTGCCGGTGCAGACGCGGACCGCCTGGCGAAGGACGGTGGCCAGACCATGGCCGGCTCCCAGCAATCGGTCAACGAGCTGTCGCAGAACCTCCTGCAAAGTGCTGAGGCGATCGAGGCCCTGGCTTCCCGCAGCGACGAAATACAGAAAGTGCTGGACGTGATTCACGAAGTGACCGATCAGACCAACCTGCTGGCCCTGAACGCGGCTATCGAGGCGGCCCGTGCCGGTGAGCATGGCCGTGGCTTTGCGGTGGTTGCGGATGAGGTGCGTCAGCTGGCCCAGCGCAGCGGTGAATCTGCCGGGCAGATCCGTGAAATGATCGACGGGTTTATCAATGAGTCCCGCAGCGCCGTGGAGCGCATGCGTTCGTCCCAGGGTTTGTCAGAGCAGACCGTTGAGCGCATCAACCACGCCAGCTCGGCCCTGAACACCATTGAGCAGTCTGTGGAGCATATCCATGACCAGGTCACCCAGATCGCGACTGCCGCCGAGCAGCAAAGTCAGGTGGCCGAAGAGATCAACCAGAACGTGGTCCGTATTGTGGAGGCTGCCCAGAACAGCGACACCGGCGTTACCCAGACCAACGAAGCCAGCCAGGAACTGGCACGCCTCGGCGAGCGGTTGCGGGAGCTGGTTTCACAGTTCCGGGTATAGGTTCCCGGTCTTTAACGGACGCTCACGGGAGTCTGCCTGGCCCATGTTCAGGCAGACTCCCCTGCCCCGGCGTCATCGCCATCCGCCATCGCTGCAATAACGACCCGGTCCCGACCCTGATCCTTGGCCTGGTAAAGGGCCCGGTCTGCCATCCTGAACAGGGTCTCCCGGTCTGACGCGTGGTCCGGAACACAAGCGAGCCCAGCGGAGAATGTCAGACGGACGGGCCCTCCCGGACTGAAATCCATGTCCGAGAACTCACTCCTGAGGCGCCCGACCACGTCCAGGGCACCCTGCGGGTCCAGCCCCGGCAACACCAGCACAAACTCCTCGCCACCGAACCGGGCCGCCACATCCTGCTTGCGGCTGCCATCCTGCAGCAGCTTTGCCAGGGCCACGAGGATGCGATCCCCCACATCATGGCCCCAGTCATCATTCACCCGCTTGAAGTGGTCCAGATCCATGATGCAGAACGTCAGGGGCCGCTGTTCCCGTAACGCCCGGGGGATTTCCCGTTCCAGCACCTCATCCAGCCAGCGACGGTTGTAGAGCCCGGTCAGCGGATCGCGAATGGACTCCTCCTTGAGGGCGTTGCGCAGCTCCTCGATGCGCTCGAGTTTTTCACGGAGGTCGGCTTCCGTCCGCTTTAGGTCGGTTACGTCCCGGAATACGTAAACAATACCCCGCAGCTTCCCGGTTCCGGTACGGAAGAGGTTACGCTGGACGCTGAGGATGCGGCCGTTAGCCTCCAGATCGGGGCTGAACTGACGCCCCCGCAACAATCCCGGCACCAGGTCGCCGACCATCTCCCCCCTTGCCAGCCGGCGGCCGCCCGACTCAAAGAACTGCCGGGCAGCCGGATTACGGTCCACCAGACGCCCGCGGTCATCTGCGACCAGCACTCCATCGGCCATATGGTCAAATACCAGTGAGCGGGCAATGGGCATGACATCCAGGAAACCCTGCTTGCGAATGTTCAGCAACATGAGCACAGCCGTTACCAGGAAGCCGAAGGGGCTTATATCCAGCCCCTGCAGGGGCTCGGGAAGGGCACGCAATATGGTCAGGATATTGGCGAGGGAGGAAACCATGCCCCCGAAAAGCAACAGCGCGGCCTGTTTACGGTATGACCGGGACTGGATGATAAAACGGATAAGCAGTACATAGGCGGCAAGGGTGATCAGATAGGAATAGAGGGCATGCAGCCAGAAAGCCGGCCCGCCCCTGAAGGGTTGATCGCTGTCTGAGGCAAAGCCTGCCAGGAACCAGTCATGGAAGGTGCCGTCCGTAAGGGCAACCAGGACGACCAGAACAGGTTCCACTGCGAGCCAGGTTATCAGGCGGGCACTGATACGCTCTTTTACGCCAGTGTACAGCAACACGAACACCAGGAAAGACGCCGGCAGGAGCACAACGCCGATAAACATCAGACGAAACCAGAACAGGGGCAGGCCGTCCGGTTCCAGGACCAGCCCCGGTACGCTGTAATGGAGCAGTTCCAGGGCATAACACAGCGTCCACCAACTGACCCCGGTCATCATGGCAGCAACGGCTTTGGCCGTGGGCGCTTCCCGCCTCACCCAGGCGTAGCGAGCCAGAAACAGCGTGACCAGGCAAGAGACAAACAGCGCCCCAATAAACAACATCAACGGGCTCCGGATTTCAGTTTGCTAAATTGGTTATTGTTTTTATGGCCAATATGTTGGAAAGTCGTACTCAATTGCGAGACGTTACCGGGGAAGGTATCGTCCACAGATAAAGCGCTTGTTCTATTTCACCAGACTCTTACACTCTATGTAACAAAAACAATGTCAAAAAAGGTAGCGACAAGGATGCTTTCAGTACCTTTTTACTACCAGAAGTGAGACGCCCGTGGCAGTTACACATTCTCCATTGCAGCGTGAACTGCAGAAAACCCGCAAGCGCTCTTCCGGCGCAACGCCGGCCGAGGCCTTCAGTCGCGCCCGCCGCATCTGGCTGAAGGGCGATCGACTGCACCTGGCGGACCTGGCGGAAGACCTGGGTATCGGGCGTGCCACCCTGTTCCGCTGGGTGGGCAACAAGGATCTGTTACTGGGGGATATTCTCTGGTCCCTGTATGCGCCGATCCGGGCGTCCGTGGTGGCCTCTACTCCCGGAACCGGCGTGGATTTCGTGGTTGAGGTCTACCGGCGGATCACCATTGAGCTGGTTCGGGCCAAGCCCCTGCGGGACTTTATCAAGCAGGACCCGGAGCATGCGTTGCGGGTGCTGACCTCGTCGGCCTCCACCATGCACAGTCGGGTGGTGGAAGCGAATACGCTGATGATCCAGGACCAGATTGACAAGGGGTATCTGGAGAAGCCGCCCATGCGGGTGGAGAGTCTCTCGTACTTTATGGTGCGGCTGGCGGAGTCCTGTCTGTATTCCGATGTGATTATCGGGCGGGAGCCCAACATCGAGGAGGTGGAGGAGGCCTGTCTGGCTGTGAAGATTTTGCTTGGGGGGAAGCCCTAGGCTCAGCCCGTGCTGCTCTTCCAATGATCCTTGCCCGCCCTGCGTGGTCTCAGCTCTTTCAGCGAGCGGTGACATTTCAAGATACTTTTCAATGCCAGGCCTGCTGACAACGGAGCACGCACCCGCAGGCCGGTAAGGCTTTCCGGGACACGCCGTGAACCCGTCCATGGGGGCTCCTTAAAAAGGTCCCTCTTTTTAAGGGTCCCGGAAAGCCTTACCGACCCACGGGCGCCCCGACCATTCGGTGACCTCCGAATTTCTCCCTCGAGCTTGCTATCAGCGCCGGGCGGATGGATGACAGTTACATATTTGACCGGTGCTGTGCCCCGTCTACCGGAATGCACGCGCCGGTCACCCAGCTGGCCGCGTCAGAGGCCAGGAAGACAGCGACATTGGCCACTTCTTCCGGTTTGCCGAAACGGCCCCAGGGGATGCGATCCAGGGTGCTTTGGTAGCGGGGTGAATTGGCTTTTTCGGCCTTGTCCCAGACGCCGCCGGGAAACTTGATGGAACCGGGGGCAATGCTGTTGACGCGGATGCCGTCCGGGCCGTGGTCTACTGCCAGGGACTTGGCGTAGCTGATCAGCGCTGCCTTGGTGGCGGCGTAGGGCTGGGTGGTGCCCACTTCGATGCCGGAGATGGAGGACAGGATGATGATGTTGCCGCTGCCTGCGTCCTTCATCCAGGGTAACACCTTGTCTACGGCGCGTACGGTGGACATCAGGTCCAGGGTGACGTTGGCCTCCCAGGCTTTCAGGTCGTTGCCGGCGCCCAGGGCGGAGACATTGCTGACCAGGATATCCACGCTGCCCAGTTCACGGCGGGCATTGTCCAGGAATCCGTCAAGACTGGCCTTGTCGCCTACATCGCAGGCTTCCCGGTAGCCTTTCACGCCCAGGGACTGGATTTCCTTCAATGTTTCATCCAGTGGACCTTCGCTGCGGGCGCAGATGGCCACGTTGACACCTTCGGCCGCCAGCGCCAGGGCGATGGAGCGACCGATACCTTTGCTGCCGCCGGTTACGACGGCGTTTTTGCCTTTAAGACCCATTTTCATGGAGATAGCTCCTTTTTGTATTTATTTACCACGGAATCCACCGCCCTTCGACAAGCTCAGGGCGAACGGGAAAACGACCGGTAAAGCATTTGTTCCCGTGCTCCCCCGTTCACCCTGAGCCTGTCGAAGGGCGCTTTCGAGGGGCCGTGGCAACCCTTAAAGGTTAATAACCGCCATAGTAATGCGGGATACACACACCAGCTTACCATCCTCCGTCTCGATGCGAATTTCCCAGACCTGGGTAGACCCGCCGGTATGCAGCGGGCGCGCGGTGCCGTGAACCCAGCCGGATTTTACCGAGCGGATGTGGTTGGCATTGATCTCCAGGCCCACACCGGCGGTGCCCTCTTTTTTCAGGCAGTGGTTGGTGGCGACGCTGCCCAGGGTTTCCGCCAGCACGACCGAGGCACCGCCATGGAGAATGCCATAGGGCTGCACCGTGCGGGTGTCCACCGGCATCCGGGCGCTGATGTAGTCGTCACCTACCCCGGTAAACTCGATACCCATGTTGTCCACAGCGGTGTTCTTTACCCGCTCCTGCATGCTTTCGATGGTTGGGGTAATTGTCCAGATACTGCTCACGAATGGTTCCTCTTCAGTCCTGTAAACCAAAAGCGGGCATTCCCGGTGGGAGATGCCCGCTTTCGTTAGCCTTCTATATTTACCTTATCGGTGTCGGCGATTACAACTGCAATGAACGAACCTCAAGGAATTCCTCCAGGCCCCACTTGCCAAACTCGCGGCCGATGCCGGAATGGCCGAAACCACCGAAGGGCGCCAGCGGGTTGAAGGCACCGCCGTTGACGAACACCTGGCCGGTGCGCATCTTGCCGGCGACCTTCTTCGCCTTGTCCTGGTCACCGGAGAAGACTGCACCCGACAGGCCGTAGGCGGTGCCGTTGGCGATGCGGATGGCTTCTTCCTCGGTTTCGTAGGGGATCACGCACAGCACCGGCCCGAAGATCTCCTCCTGGGCGATACGGCTGTTGGGATCCACGTTGCCAAACACCGTCGGCTTGACGAAGTAGCCATTCTCCAGGCCTTCCGGCGCTTCCGCACCGCCGGCTACCAGGGTGGCGCCTTCTTCAATGCCCAGCTTGATGTAACCACGGACCTTGTCGCGCTGATCAGCAGAGGCCAGCGGGCCCAGGCGGGTGTTCTCGTCCAGGGGATCACCCAGCTTGACGCCGTTGGCGATGGCACCCGCGATTTCACAGGCCTGGTCGTGCTGGTCCTTGTGCACCAGCAGGCGGGTCAGTGCAGTACAGGTCTGGCCGCTGTTCTGCAGGCAGTTCATGAAGGAGCCCTTCACAGAAGCCTCCAGGTCGGCGTCCGGCAGTATGATGGATGCGGACTTGCCACCCATTTCCAGGGCAATGCGCTTGAAGTCGTCCGCCGCCGCGTGGGCGATCAGGTGACCGGTGCGGGTGGAGCCGGTGAAGGACACCATGCGCACTTTCGGGTGCTTGATCAGGGTATCGCCCACTTCCTGGCCGAGGCCACAGACCATGTTGAACACACCCTTGGGCAGGTCGGTGCCGTCCAGGATTTCCGCCAGGATAAAGGCGCTTTGCGGGGACACCTCACTGGGCTTGAGTACGATGGTGCAGCCAGCGGCCAGGGCCGGAACCACTTTCAGGATGACCTGGTGCAGCGGGTAGTTCCACGGGGTGATACAGCCGACCACACCTACCGGCGCGTACTGGACCTCGGAGTTACCGGACTGCTCGGTGAACGGGTAGTCCGGCAGCATGTCCAGGTAGGTTTCGGTGACCTTGATGGGCATACCGGCCTGGATCATACCTGCCAGCTTGATGGGCATCCCCACTTCCCGGGCCACGACCTTGGCGATTTCCGGGGCACGTTCTTTCAGGCCAGCATGCAGCTGTTTGATGACGTCAATGCGCTTTTCCAGCGGGGTCTCGCTCCAGCTGTCAAAGGCCGCGTCGGCGGCGTCGATAGCCTGTTCCATGGCGGCACGGTCAGAGGACGGTACCTTTGCGATCACTTCGCCGTTGGTACCCTCGTGCACGTCGATGGTGTCACCGGACCAGTCAACCCACTGGCCGTTGATGTAGTTCTTGCTGAGATTGTTCATGGTAATGCTCCTTTCGGGAGTCGCTATTGTAGGAAGATCTAGCCAAAGGCGTTTGCCAGACAATCAGACATTGGGCCTTATTCAAAAACGATTACGCCACGGGCATTCTTGCCCGCCAGCATGTCCTCGAACGCCTGGGGCGCTTCGTCAATGCTGTAGGTCTGGGTGATCAGTTCATCCAGCTTCAGGCGATTGGCCTTGTACAGGTTCAGAATCTTCGGGAAGTCGTACTGGGGCCGCGCGGAACCCAGCCAGCTGCCCTTGAGCGTGCGCTCATCCGCCGGCAGGGCGAAAGTGCTGATGGAGGTCTTGTCCTTCATGTCGGCAACACCAACCACTACCACGGTACCGGCGCGGCCCAGGGCCTTGTAGGCCTGCTCAACCACCTTGCCGTTACCAACGCACTCGAAGGCGTAGTCTACGCCACCGGCGCTCAGTTTCTTGATGGCCTTGCTGACGTCTTCCACGTCATTGATGTTAATGGTGTGCGTGGCGCCGAATTCCTTCGCCATTTCCAGCTTGGCTTCGTTGCTGTCTACCGCAATCACCATTTCCGCACCGGCAGTGACACAGCCCTGAATGGCGTTCAGGCCGACACCGCCAATACCGAAGACGGCAGCGCGGGAACCCGGCTCCAGCTGGGCGGTATTGAACACCGAGCCAACACCGGTAATCACGGCACAGCCTACCAGCGCGGCACTGGGCAGGGGCACGCCTTCATCGATCTTGACACAGTTGTCTTCATGCAGGGTGGCGTATTCCGCCATCACACCGCAGGCGCCGAATACATACAGGTCCTCGCCGTCCTTGCCATGGGTACGAACGGTACCGTCCGGCAGGGTAACCAGGGACTTCTTCGCATTCTCACACAGCACCGGGCGACCGCGAACACAGTTGCGACACTTGCCGCACATGGTGATGAAGGTGCTCACCACATAGTCGCCTTCCTTGAGATCGGTCACACCCTCACCCACTTCAACCACAACACCGGCGGCTTCATGGCCAACTACCAGGGGTGGCGGGTACTGGATCTTGCCGGTGGTGGCGGAATGGTCACTGTGGCATACGCCACAGGCCGCGACCTTGATGGTGACTTCGCCCCGCTTGGGGCCGTCGACGGTGATGGTTTCGACCTGAACAGGCTTGCCCCATTCACGGCAGACCACTGCTTTTGCCTGACGGCTCATGGTGTATCCCTCCTGATATCGGATGTTGTTTGAATAGCGGCGTCAGAAGCCCTCGGCTTCCATCTCCAGGGCGGTGGCGTCCACCTCCCTGAGTAATTGCGTCAGCCCCTTTACCCGGGGCAGTTCATAACGGCTGAAGAAATCACAGGCTTTCAGCTTGCCCTGATAGAAAGCAGCGGGCTGAGGGCCACCCCCGGAGAGGCCTTTTGCCGCCGCCAGCGCCTGGCGGAGCCACAGCCAACCCACGACAGTGTGCCCAAAGGCCTCAAGATACAACGAGGCATTAGCGAGCGCACGCTCCACCTGGCCTTCCTGCTTTACCGCCTGGATACGGTCGGTGGCCTCTTTCAGGGCCTCCACGGTGTCTGTCAGGCGACGGGCGTTGTCTGCCAGCTTCGGGTTGTTGCCCGCCTCGTCCACCGTCGCGGCAATACGACGCAGCAACTCCTGATAGTACCGCCCGCCGGCCATGGACACCTTGCGTCCCAGCAGGTCCATCCCCTGGATGCCATGGGTGCCCTCGTGGATAGGGTTCAGGCGGTTGTCGCGGTAGAACTGCTCCACCGGGTACTCACGGGTGTAGCCGTACCCACCGTGCACCTGGATGGCCAGGCTGTTCGCTTCCAGGCAGAACTGGGAAGGCCAAGACTTGATCAGCGGGGTCAGCAGGTCCAGCAACCCGGCGGCCATCTCCCGTTCCTCGTCGGACTGCGCCGCCTTCTTTTCATCCACCAGGCGGGCGCCCTGCAGGGCCAGTGACAGCCCGCCTTCAACGTAGGTCTTCATGGTGAGCAGCATGCGGCGAATGTCGGCATGCTCGATAAGCGGCACCTGGGGCGATTGCGGGTCCTTGTTGCCCACCGGACGGCCCTGCCGCCGTTCACGGGCGTATTCCAGGGCGTGGAGGTAACCGGTGTAGCCCAGCATGACCGAGCCCAGCCCAACGCCGATGCGGGCCTCGTTCATCATGTGGAACATGGCGGCCAGGCCGTTATGGGGCTCGCCCACCAGGTAACCGACAGCGCCGGCTTTCTCACCGAAGTTGAGCATGGTGGAGGTTGTGCCCCGGTAACCCATCTTGTGGATCAGACCGGCCAGGGCCACGTCGTTACGTTTACCCAGACTGCCGTCCTCGTTCACCAGGTATTTGGGCACGATAAAGAGCGAAATACCTTTCACCCCCGGAGGCGCATCCGGCAGGCGTGCCAGCACCATATGGACAATGTTGTCGCTCAGCTCATGGTCACCGGCAGAAATGAAGATCTTGTTGCCCTTGAGACGATAGCTGCCATCACCGGCCGGCTCGGCCCGGGTACGCAAATCCCCCAGGGAGGAGCCGGAATGGGGCTCGGTCAGGCACATGGTGCCGAAAAAGCGCCCGCTGAGCATGGGTTCGGCATAGCGGGTCTTCTGTTCTTCACTACCCTGCGTCAGGATCAGGTTGGCCGCGGCGATGGTCAGGCCCGCATAGGCCTGGGTGCCTACATTGGCGCCCTTGAGCAACCCCACACACATCTGGCCCACAGCACTGGGCAGTTGCATGCCACCCCGCTCATAATCCTGGCTGGCTGCCAGCAGGCCGGTTTCCCGCAGTACGTCCAGGGCTTGCTTCACTTCCGGACGCATCACCACCCGCCCGTTCTCGAACCTGGGCTCTTCCTCGTCCACCAGTCGCGTGTGGGGGGCAAACGCCTCCGCCGCCACCTTCAGCGCCAGGTCCAGGGCGGCCTGCAGGGTTTCGCGGTTGTGGTCGGCGTAGCGGTCGTACTTGAGGAAGTCCTCGACCTGATGGAGTTCGAACAGCTGGAATTCGAGATCGCGGGTGTTGATGATGTTCTGTTGCACGCTGATATGCCTTTCTGAAATAACTGATTTGCCACGGAATCCACGG
>NZ_JAWLGY010000035.1:0-6086 GCF_041690615.1 Marinobacter sp. | reverse complement strand
AGTTCGAACAGCTGGAATTCGAGATCGCGGGTGTTGATGATGTTCTGTTGCACGCTGATATGCCTTTCTGAAATAACTGATTTGCCACGGAATCCACGGCCCTTCGACAAGCTCAGGGCGAACGGAACAACACGGAAGAAAAAGATGCTTTGGCCACGAGATCCCTTTTTTGCCTTTTCCCGTTTTCCTCCGTTCGCCCTGAGCTTGTCGAAGGGCCGTGGATTCCGTGGCTAAAACCAAAAAGGGGGCGAACTCTCGCCCGCCCCCTTTCGATTCTGCCTGTTTATACCACTTCAAACAGGCCGGCTGCGCCCTGGCCGCCGCCGATGCACATGGTGACCACCACGTACTTGGCGCCGCGACGCTTGCCCTCGATCAGCGCGTGGCCGGTCAGGCGTGAACCGGTGACACCGTAGGGGTGACCCACGGCGATGGAGCCACCGTTGACGTTCAGCTTCTCCATGGGAATGCCCAGACGGTCACGACAGTACACAACCTGGGAGGCGAAGGCTTCGTTCAGTTCCCACAGGTCGATATCGTCCATGGTCAGGCCGTTACGCTCCAGCAGGCGCGGGATGGCGAAGACCGGGCCGATACCCATCTCGTCCGGCTCACAACCAGCAACAGCGAAGCCGCGGAAAATACCCATCGGCTCGATGTTGTTCTTCTCGGCGTAGGTGCTGTTCATCACGGTGCACACAGAGGCGCCGTCGGACAGCTGGGAGGCGTTGCCGGCGGTGACGAAGTTGCCTTCACCACGTACCGGGTCCAGGCCCTGCAGGCCTTCGATGGTGGTGTTCGGACGGTTGCACTCGTCCCTGTCCAGGGTGACCTGCTTTTCGCTGACTTCACCGGTTTCCTTGTTCTTCACCAGCATGGTGGTGTCGTAGGGAACGATCTCGTCAGCGAACTTGCCGGATTCCTGACCGGCAGCGGTGCGCTGCTGGGAGATCAGGGCGTACTCGTCCTGGGCTTCACGGCTGACGTTGTAGCGCTGGGCCACGATGTCAGCGGTTTCGATCATGGACAGGTACAGCTCCGGCTTGTTCTTCATCAGCCACTCGTTGGTGGCGTGGAACTGGTTCAGCTTGTCGTTCTGCACCAGGGAGATAGACTCCACACCGCCAGCGACGATGGCCGGCACCTTCTCGGATACAACCCGCTGGGAAGCAATGGCGATGGACTGCAGGCCGGAGGAGCAGAAGCGGTTGATGGACAGGCCAGCGGTGGTCACCGGCAGGCCGGCACGGATAGCTGCCAGGCGGGCCATGTTCTTGCCCTGGGCACCTTCGTGGAAGGTAGCGCCGAGGATGACGTCCTCAACGATGTTCGGGTCAATGCCCGCGCGCTCAACGGCGTGCTTGATCACGTGACCAGCGATATCAACGCTGTGGGTGTTGTTCAGGGCGCCCCGGTAGGACTTGCCAAGACCGGTACGGGCGGTGGAGACGATAACTGCATCAGACATTGTGTTGTCCTCTTTAAAATGGGATTGCCACGGAGCCCACTGCCCTTGGCAAGCGCGCCGTTAGACAGACGCCCTTCGACAGGCTCAGGGCGAACGGAAGAACCGGCCCTGGCAGAGCTCTCTGTTTAACAAGCTCAAGGTGAACGGAGGAGCATGGAGCGGAATGCTTACCAATCGCGTTCCAAGCGCCCTCAGCCTACCGAAGGCTTACCAATCGCCCTGAGCCTATCTAAGCCTTACCGTTCGCCCTGAGCCTGTCGAAGGGCCGTAGTTCCGTGGCCAACAATCGTTGTTTTACAGGTCGCCGAACTTCTTGCCTTCAGCTACCAGCTTTTCCAGAAGCGGAGACGGCTCCCACTGCTTGCCGCCGACTTCCTTGTGATACTTCTTCACGGCGTCCAGGATCTTGTCCAGGCCGATCTGGTCAGCCCAGAACATGGGGCCGCCACGGTAGGCCGGGAAGCCGTAGCCGTAGATCCAGGTAATGTCGATATCCAGGGAGCGGTCGGCAATGCCTTCGTCCAGGATCTTCGCGCCTTCGTTGATCATCACATACATGCAGCGCTCCAGGATTTCCTGGTCAGACACCTCACGCGGGGTGATGCCCTGCTCCTTGCGGAACTCGGCGATGATCTTGTCGGTTTCCGGATCCGGGATCGGCTTGCGGTTGCCTTCCTCGTACTTGTAGGTACCGGCGCCGGTCTTCTGGCCCAGACGGCCCTGTTCGGCCAGCTTGTCCATCCAGCTCGGCGGAACATCCTCGCCAGCCTTGCGGCGCTCTTCGCGGATACTGTAGCCGATGTCGATACCGGCCAGGTCACCCATGGCAAACTGACCCATGGGGAAGCCAAGGTCAGTCAGTACCTTGTCCACCTGCTGTGGGGTAGCACCATCATTCACCAGGGCCATGGCTTCGGCACCACGCTTGTGCAGCATGCGGTTGCCCACGAAGCCGTGGCAGTTGCCAACCAGTACGCCCACCTTCTTGATGCGCTTGGCCAGGTTCATGGCCGTGGCCTTGACGTCGTCAGCGGTTTTCTTACCACGGACGATTTCCAGCAGCTTCATGACGTTGGCCGGGCTGAAGAAGTGCAAGCCGATGACGTCTTCCGGACGCTTGGTGGCAGAGGCAATCTCGTCGATGTCCAGGGTGGAGGTGTTGGAGGCCAGGATAGCGCCCGGCTTACACTTCTCATCCAGCTGACTGAAGATGCTCTTCTTGATATCCATGCGCTCGAACACGGCTTCGATCACCAGGTCGACGTCTGCGAAGTCGTCATAGGTGAGGGTGCCGCTGATCAGGCTCATGCGCTCTTCCACCTGCTCCATGGTCAGGCGGCCTTTCTTGGCGGTGTTCTCGTAGTTCTTGCGGATAATGGCCAGGCCCTTGTCCAGGGCTTCCTGCTTCACTTCCGCGATGGTGACGGGAATGCCGACGTTGGCGAAGTTCATGGCGATGCCGCCGCCCATGGTGCCAGCCCCGATCACACCGACTTTCTTGATGTCGCGGATCGGGGTGTCTTTCGGCAGGCCCGGAACCTTGGAAACTTCACGCTCGGCAAAGAAGGCGTGGATCAAACCGGCGCGCTGGTCGGATTCCATCAGTTCACCGAACAGTTCACGCTCGCGCTTCATGCCTTCCTCGAAGGAAGAGGAGGTGAACGCCGCTTCCACCGCGTCGGTGCACTTGAACGGTGCCAGCAGGCCGCGAGCCTTCTTCTTCAGGCCTTCGCGGAACTTGTCGAAGACATCGCTGCCCTTCTCGGCTTCCAGTTTGTCGGTCAGCTCGCTCACGCGACGTACCGGCTTGCCTTCATCAATAACCTTTTGGGCAAACGCCAAGCCGGCGGCCTTCACGTCTTCGCTACCGGCGACTTCATCAACAATACCGGCCGCCTGGGCATCTTTCGCCGCAACGAAATCGCCGGTGGTAATCATTTCCAGCGCCTTCTGGGCACCGGTCAGGCGCGGCAGGCGTTGGGTACCACCAGCACCGGGCAGCAGGCCCAGCTTCACTTCCGGCAGACCCACCTTGGCACTGGGTACCGCTACGCGGTAATGACAGCCCAGGGCCACTTCCAGGCCGCCGCCCAGGGCAGTGCCATGAATGGCAGCAACAACCGGTTTGTCAGAGGCTTCGATAAAGTTGACCACTTCTGGCAGCCCGGGCTCCTGCATGGGCTTGCCGAATTCACGGATATCAGCGCCGGCCATGAAGGTACGACCTTCGGCCATGATCAGGAGGGCCTTGGCGTCCGCATCATCCTGACCCTGTTGTACGGCGTTCTGAATACCGGAGCGAACCGCGTGCCCCAGGGCGTTCACCGGCGGGTAGTTGACGGTGATAACGCCGATGGCGCCTTCGCGGTTATAGGTTACGACGTCGGACATAGATCCTCCTTGCGCAAAACATGGAATGGAGTTTTATTCAGCGAAACAGACCGGTGATTTAATACAAGTTTGCGGAATGTTTCAACCTTGGACTGGCTGAACATCGACCAGATTGTCTTTGGGGAGATCGATTGTACGCCTGATGGAGCGGGAGGGGAAAATTTGGGGGCATGCGGGGTGTCAGAAAGAATTTTTTGCCACGGAATCCACGGAAGAACACGGAAAAAAGCAAAAGATAAAGGCGTTATCGGCCACGAAATCCACTAAAGGACACGAAATCCAAAGCCAGTAAGTGTCTACTCAGCAACCATTTTCGTGTTTTTTAGTGGGTATAGTGGCTATAAATCCTTTCGTCTTTTCTTTCCGTGTTATTCCGTGGATTCCGTGGCCAAAAAAGCAGGGTCAAACCCCCAGCGACTCGATATCACTCGCCAGCATGGCCAACTGATGGGCAATGGAGCTGCGCAGTTTGTCGCCGGATACCAGGTACGACGGCGCCGCACAGGTCAGGGCCATGGTGGTGCCATCCTGCAGGCGCACGGGCACACCGGCGGCATTGATATTGCGGTCCCACTCGCCGAGGGACAGGCAGAAACCATGCTCCCGGTAATCCTCCAGCGCCTGGTCCAGGCCCTTCTTCTTTTCCGGCCAGCCTTCCGGGCCGTATTTCTCGGCCAGGGCTTCCATCAGGATCTTGCGGCCGTCTTCCGTCAGGGAGGAGCAGTAGGCCCGCCCAGCAGCAGTGGTCGCCATGGGCAGCTTCAGACCGATTTCCATGCGCAGCAGGGAAGCCTCCGGGGGCATGCGGTTCTCTACATAGATCATATGCAGACGATCCCGGCAGGTCAGGCCGACCGACATATTATTACGGCGGGCGAACTCGTCCATGTAAGGCTTGGCCAGCTGGCGCACCTTCAGGTTGGAGACGTAGGCATAGCCCAGGGCCAGCACGCCGGAGCTGAGCTGGTACTTTTCCAGCACCGGGTTGTAGCTCAGGTAGCCAAGCTTGGTGAGGGTGTAGGTCATACGGGAGACAGTGGGCTTGGGGAGCCCGGTCAGCCGTGCGATGTCCTGATTACCCAGGATCACAGAACCCTGACTGAAAGCCCGCAGTACATCCAGGCCCCGGGACAGGGCTTCGACAAACTTGCGGTCTTTCTCGGGCTTGTCCGGGGAATCGGCGGACGCTTCGACCAGATCTGCTTTTGTTTTAGTGCTCAAGGTCATAGTTTCCGGTGCCTCAAAAAGCCCCGTGACAGCCACCGGCACGCACCGGGTTGTGGCAATGCCCACAGGGCAACTCAGAAATAGATGAAAAAGTCAGAAACCCGCGCATTTTACTTGTGCGTTTTCGTCCCGACCATGGCCTGTTCCGAATTTGTTTCAAAAAACCTGCCAAACCGGAACGGCGTTGCGAAACTAACGCACTCTCCGGGCATATTCGGGCGGTTTGCGGAACGAAGCCAACAACCGAATCACTTTTTCGGTATAAGATTCTGCTTTGCGGAACAGCTTAGTCAATTCCAGAACAAGTTGCCAACCGGAATTGAAACCAGATTGACGCACCAGCGCCCTTCATCATGCACCCCAGCCCGGCTACAGCGCAGGCATGCACCATTTTACGACCATCGATCCGGGCCATTTCCGGCAGAATCTTCGCCACAACAGTGATTTCACTGTGCAGCACAAAATCATTACAAATCCTGTAAAAAAGTCACTGAGGCTATTGCATGACAAAAAATTTATTCCTACTATCCGGGAGACTGCTAAATGGAAGGCGTCCTGACTGAGCGGCTGGTGACAGGCTGCGGTCGGAGCAGAGAACAAAAAAAGCACCATGGAAGTGTGATTCTCATCAGACACACGAAAAAAAGTGTGGACCTGTCCCATCAAGGCCCTTGCCTTTGTTGGATTCTCTGCTAAGACTGTACTTGATCATTCGCCCATAACCGCCTTGATAGAATTGCAAAATGCATTCAGCCAGGGTGGCAGTCGACCAGAATAACTGCAGGCTCTACGCGGCCTGGCATCAACTGGCCACAGGGATAACAACCGGAGGTTTGATCAGGCAGCAAGGAATAATCACAAGCAAAACAAGCAGTAATAGCGTCACTGAGTCCAACAATCGAGTCGATTAGACATAAAAAAAGGGTTTAAAACCATGGCACAACAAAGCAAGATCACTTCCCGCCCGCTGACCAAGGCACTGGGAACCGCTTCCATCCTG
>NZ_JAWLGY010000034.1:0-28340 GCF_041690615.1 Marinobacter sp. | reverse complement strand
TCCTTGCAGAAGTCCAGGATGGTCTGGCGGGTGATGCCTTCCAGGCAGGAGGTCAGCTCCGGGGTGTGCAGCACGCCGTCGCGATAGATAAAGATGTTCTCACCAGAGCCTTCGGCCACGTAGCCTTCGTTGTCCAGCAACAGGGCCTCTTCGGCACCGCCAGAAATGGCTTCATTGAGGGCCAGCATGGAGTTGATGTAGTTGCCGTTGGCCTTCGCCTTGCACATGGTGATGTTTACATGGTGGCGAGTGTAGGACGACGTGCGCACCTTGATGCCCAGTTCCTTGGCTTCCGGCGACATGTAGGACGGCCAGCTCCAGGCGGCGACCATCACGTGTACCTGCAGGTTATCGGCACGCAGGCCCATGCCCTCGGAGCCCAGGAAGACCATGGGGCGCAGGTAGGCTTCGTCCAGGTTGTTCTCGCGAACTGCCGCACGCTGGGCTTCATTCAGCTCATCCTTGGTGAACGGCATCTTCATGTTCAGGATATGAGCGGAACGGAACAGGCGATCGGTGTGCTCTTTCAGCCGGAAAATGGCCGGGCCCTGGTCGGTATTGTAGGCCCGCACGCCTTCGAAACAGCCCAGGCCATAGTGCAGGGTGTGGGTCAGGACGTGGGTCTTGGCTTCCCGCCAGGGAACCATCTCTCCATCCAACCAGATCAGGCCATCGCGATCAGCCATCGACATTGTTGTTACTCCTGGAAAACGTTTTTCGGAAAAACGGCAGTCTATCAGGAAAAATCACCGAAAAGAAGTATAGCAAGCTAACCATTCATTACTTTTTGCCACATCTTGCGGACGTACTCCCGCTCGTCCGGAAACGCATCCCCCACTACCTGGCTGTTCAGGTTCTGTAAGGCCCGGCGGTGGATGGTGGAGCGCAGGGTAATAAAGGTTTCCCGCAGCTTTTCCGTGTCCTCCACAGGCAGGACTCCGGCCCTGCCCAACTCCTCAAGTTGCCGGATATTATCCGACCACTGGGTTAATTCGGGGTGGGCATGGGACTGGCTCAGCATCAGGTACTGCACCAGGAACTCAATATCGATCAGGCCTCCGGTGTCATGCTTGATGTGGAAAACCTCGCCCTGGCGGGCTTCGGGAGTACCCAGGCTGGCGCGCATTTTCTCCCGCATGTTGACCACCTCGGTGCGCAGCTTTTCCGGGTCCCGCTGCTGGCAGAGTATCTCGTGGCGAAGGGCCTCAAATTTCTCCAGGGTAGGCTCGCAACCGGCAACCCCCCGGGCCCGGGCCAGGGCCTGGTGCTCCCAGGTCCAGGCGTCATTGCGCTGGTATTTGTCAAAGGCGGTCATGGTGCTGACCAGCAGCCCGGAATTGCCGGACGGGCGCAGGCGCATGTCCACTTCGTATAACTGGCCGGAGGGTGTCTGGGTACTGAGGATGTGAACGATGCGCTGACCCAGGCGGGTGTAGAACACCGCGTTGTCGATGGGCTTGTCACCATCGGTGGCCTGCTCCGGATCCGCGTCATGGATAAAAACCAGATCCAGGTCTGAGGTATAGCCCAGCTCCAGTCCGCCCAGCTTGCCATAGCCAATAATGGCGAAGTCGGTGTCACAGGCGGAGCCATCCCCGCGACGGGGATAACCATGACGACTGACCAGGTTGGCGAAGGCCACGTCCACAACATGGTCCAGCACCACTTCGGCAATCCAGGTGAGGTAGTCGCTCACTTTCATCAGCGGCAAAGTACCATGCAGCTCGGAGGCCGCCACCCGCAGTATGTGGGCCTTTTTGAAATGGCGCAGGGACTCCATCTGCTCTTCAAGATCCTCGAAAGGAATCCGCAGCATCTGCTGGCGCAGATCGTCTTCCAGCTCCGCCTTGGCCGGCGGGTGGTAGAGGTTCTCGGCGTTCAGCAGCTCGTCCAGCAGCAGGGGGGTTTCTGCCAGCTGACGGGCGATCCACGGGCTCTCACTGCACAGCCACACCAGCTGCTTGCGGGCACCAGGGTTCTCCAGTAACAACACCATGTAGGCGGTCCGGCGCAGGATAGCTTCGACCAGCTGCAGAACCCGTTCAAGGGTCTCTGAAGGCTGCCCGACGTGGCTGAGGGCCTCCAGCAATACCGGCATGAACTGGTTTAGCCGCTGCCGACCCTGGCTCTGCATGACCTGGACCGTGCGGCTCTCCCGCAATTCTTTGAGTGATGCGAGACTGGCCTGTGGGTCCTCGAAGCCCTGCTCGGCAAGCCAGCTGAGGGCATCTTCCTCCTCTATTTCTGCCAGCCATAATTCCTGCCAGCTTTCATCCAGGTCCGTGGTGCCGTCCTCTTCGTCCTCCAGGGCAATAATATCGGCAAAATGCCTGGCCACCCTGTCACGATGCTCATTCAGGGTATCCAGGCAGGCCTGCCAGCTATCGAACCCCATAATAAGGGCCACCCGTGCCTGGCTCAGCTCATCCTCCGGCAATAACTGGGTCTGTTTGTCTTCCATACCCTGCAGGGCATGCTCCAGGTTGCGCAGGAAGATATAGGCATCCCTCAGCTCCCGGACCACCATTGAAGGCAGCAACTCCAGGGCCTCAAGTTCCCCGAGAATGGCCAGTAATTCACGTTGCTGCAACTCCCGATCCCGCCCACCACGAATCAGCTGAAAGGCCTGGACCACAAACTCGATCTCACGGATGCCGCCACTGCCCAGCTTGATGTTGTTTTCAAGGCCCTTGCGCCGCACTTCCCGGTTGATCATGGCTTTCATGGAGCGGAGGGATTCGAAGGCGCTGAAGTCAATATATTTGCGGTAAACAAAGGGGCGCAGGCTTTCCATCAGCACCCGGCCAGCCTGCTGGTCACCGGCGACCACCCGGGCCTTGACCATGGCATAGCGCTCCCATTCTCGCCCCTGGTCCTGATAGTAGGTTTCCAGCGCGGCAAAGCTCAGGGCCAGGGCACCACTCTGGCCATAGGGCCGCAGGCGCATGTCCACCCGGAACACGAACCCGTCAGCAGTAATCTGGTCCAGGGCCTGAATCAGCTTCTGCCCCAGGCGGATAAAGAACTGCTGATTGTCCAGGGAACGGCGACCGCCCCGGGTCTCTCCCTTGCCGGGGAAGGCGAAGATCAGATCGATATCCGAGGAAATATTGAGTTCATGGCCACCCAGCTTGCCCATGCCCAGAACGACCATTTGCTGGGGTGCCTCTTCACCAGTGCCGGGGTCGATACCATAGGGTGTGCCGTATTGTTCGCAAACCTGGGGGTACAGCCAGTCCAGCGCAGCCTGGATACAGGTGTCCGCGAAGTCACTGGCCGCGGCGACGGTCTCGTGGTAATCCGCCAGGCCCGTCACGTCCCGCCAGATCATGCGGAACTGACTCTCCCGACGGAACTGACGCAGCGCCCGGTGCAAGCCGGCCTCATCGGAGACGTCTTCCAGGTATTGCTGCCAGCGCTGGCGCAGACTGTCGCCAGTCGTGGGCTCGGTCAGCGGCCGGGCTGCCAGGGCCTGCTCCACCAGTTCACTGTGGCGCTGCAACGTCTCCCGCAGGAAAAGACTGCGAGCCATGGCGCCGGCAAGGTCCGACTCCTTCAGGCCGGCATCACGGATCCAGGCCGGAACCCCATCCGGAAACACATGCCCCCAGGCATCCGCCACCTCCGCCGATAGTGGCTCCGGCAGACTGCTCCACGGCTCTGACATAACGCAACCCCCTGACTCTCTGTTATATTCCGTCTACTCTATACGTCAGGAGGCTGTGCACAACCCCTGCCGTAAACCTCACAGGGCAAACAACGCCAACCATCACCACACAGGAACTGCCGGGAACCCACCCAGATGCTGCCCAACCGCCGTCCCCTGAACCCGGAACATCAGCTCACCCACCTGCCCATGTCGGGTATCATCCGGAATCGGCTAAAGTTGCTGTTCCAGCTTCTGGTGGGCCTTGTTGCAACTCACACCCTGATCCTCTGGGCCGCAGAACCCCTGACGCTGCCAGAATCCATCTGGCTGGCCATGACCACACTGACCACCGTGGGCTTCGGCGACCTGGCACCAACCACGGTGATCGGGCGCATCAGTACCATTGCGCTGATGTATGTAACGGGCATAACGTTGCTGACACTCATCATCAGCGACTATATCGAATACCGCTTCTACCGCCGGGAGCGAATCCTGACCGGCCGCTGGAGATATGACATGAAAAACCACGTGCTGATTATCAACACACCCCGACGGGGCGGCGAGCAGTATTTCATGCGCATCGCCACCCAGCTGCGCTCTGTGCCCGGCTATGAGAGCGTTCCGATCATGATACTGACCCAGCAGTATCCCACCGGCCTGCCTCCGGAGCTCCGTGATATCGGCCTGGTGCACTACCACGGCACCGGTGCCAGCGAGGCTGACCTCAAGGCGGTCCATGCCGGCCTGGCGCGCCATATCCTGGTGCTGGCACTGGATGAGACCGACCCGGGCTCGGACAGCTATACGTTCGATATCGCCCATCGACTGAGCGAACTGAACCTGGCGGGGAAAACCACGGTGGAGTGTGTCCGGGACGACAACCGGCAACGCTTCCGGTCCATCGGTATACGGTCGACCATCCGGCCGGTACGTACCTACCCGGAAATCATGGTTCGTGCGGTGGTGTCACCGGGCACCGAAAAGGTGCTGGAAGACCTCTTCAATTATGAACAGGATCACCCGCACAGGTACGACCTGACACTGGACGACCTGATCTGGTCTGATATAGTCAGCGCCCTGATTCGCCACGGTATCGGCACTGCGCTGGCTTATATCGACGATAACGAAAACGTTGTCTGCCATCCCGAACCGAACGAAGAGGTGGAAGGCAAGGGCCTGATCGTGCTCGTCAAATCCAGTGAAACCCCGGACGTATCGGTGGTGGAAGAAGCCCTCGAGCGGTACCGCCAATTCCTGGAAAAGTGGCACACCATGCACGAGCCGCCAGCGAATCCGGAAGCACCCCGATAACGCCCCTGGCCCATGAACCCGGCCCCCTGAAGAGGCACCGCAGCGTGGCATTCCTGGACTCTGACTTTTTTCAACCCCTCGATACCGCCCTGGCCTCCGGCGACCCGGAGGCCATTCGCGCTGCGGCATCAGCCTTTAACGCGGCGGACCTGGCCGAGTTCATTGAATATACCCACGACGAAGACGGCGACCTGGGCCTGAAGCTTCTGCAAAGCCTGCCGGTGGAACTGCAGGCAAAGATCTTTGGTTACATCGGCCCGGATATGCAACGGGTATTTGCGCGCCTGATTCCCAACCGGGAGCTGGCTGGTATTGTCACCGACATGTCGGCGGACGAGCGGGCTGACTTCTTCAATATCCTGGATGAAAACCAGCAACACGCCCTGTTCCAGTCCCTGGCCAGCCGTGAGCGGGAAGACCTGCGACGCCTGGCCAGCTTTGAAGAAGGTACCGCCGGGGCGCTGATGACCTCGGACTATGCCGTGGTCACCTCCGGCATGACTGTCGCCTCTGCCCTGGCCCTGCTACGCAACACCGCACCGGACAAGGAAACCATCTACCAGGCCTATGTGGTGGACCAGGACCACTGCCTGCTGGGGGCTATCTCCTTACGTAACCTGATCACCAGTGCGCCGGGTGCCCTGGTGGACTCGCTGATGGCCACCGGCCTGGTCTCTGCCCAGACCCATACCAGGCAGGAAGAAGTGGCGCGACTGATCTCCCGCTACGACCTGATTGCGCTGCCCATTACTGACGACGACGGGCGCCTGGTGGGCATTGTGACCTACGATGATGCCATGGACGTGGCGGAAGCCGAAGCCACCGAAGACATCCATAAGGGTGCCACGGTAGGCAAGCTGGAGACCGGCCTGAAAACCGCCTCACCCTTTTCCCTGTACCGGTCCCGGGTGCAGTGGCTGGTGATCCTGGTATTCGCCAATATCTTTACCGGCGCAGGCATCGCTTATTTCGAGCAGACCATTTCAGAGCACATTGCTCTGCTCTTCTTTATGCCCCTGCTGGTGGCCAGCGCCGGTAATGCCGGTGCCCAGTCCGCCACCCTGATGGTGCGGGGCATGGCCACCGGCGACGTTTCCACCCGCGACTGGGGCATGCTGCTGGGCAAGGATATCCTGGTGGCGACAGGGCTCGGGCTCACCATGGCGGTGGCGGTAATGGTGGTCGGGTTGTTCCGGGCCGGACCGGCCATTGCGATGGTGGTGGCCATCTCCATGGTTCTGGTGGTACTGATTGGCAGCATCGTGGGTATGTTGCTGCCCTTCCTGCTGGACAAGCTGAACTTTGACCCAGCTACCGCCAGCACCCCACTGATCACCACCATTGCGGACGTCAGCGGGGTACTGATCTACTTCAGCATTGCCACCGCCATACTTGGGCTTGGCACCGACGCCTGAGACCGCCAGGCCCGCTGGAAACCTGCGCCGGCGCGACACGGCCGGGTTCTGATTTTGCAGCCAGGCCAATCAGCGTGCCTGGTCTTCCAGGGCCAGCAGGGCCAGCTGAAACTGGCCCAGCCGTACGGACTGGCTGGCCAGTACTGCAACGCTCTGACCCGCCTGCAGCTGTCCCTGAAGCCATGCCACATCCTTTGCCAGGTGATCCGGCAAACCAGGGCGCCCGGCCAGCTCAGCCAGATCTGACCCCAGCTCACGGTCCATGGCACCGGTCAGCCAGGCACGGGCCAGACCGTGCGTGACCCGGTTAACCAGCGGATCACTGTCTGGCAAGGGTGATGGCTGATGCAGCCCTGCCAGGGCATAGCCCTGCTCCGCCTTGCTGATCAGGTTCAGGAACACCGGTATTTCCGCTGCCAGCTCCCGGGCCCAGACCAGCAGGGCGTCAGCACTGCCCGCCTTCAGCTCCAGCTCGAGCTCACACAGATCCCGGGCCTGGCCGCCGGCCTCGATGCTGCCCTGATCCAGGGCACACTCGACGGTGGCATTGGCACCCTCAAGCATCACCACCCGGCGCAGAAAGTTGGTTTCAAAGACCGGCGTCAGTTCGGCCAGGTTAACGCCTTCACCCACCGGTGTGTCAGCCAGCAGCCCGATATTCAGCTCTGTGCCGGTCAGCGGCCACTCCCACTCCTGGCGTTTATGGGCACCGTCCACAAACTCTCCCTGGGTTTTCAGGGTCTGGATGTAACGGTCACCGGCCTGCCGTACCCGCAACGCGACTTTCTGGCGATTCAGCTCGCCAGCGGGCGTGTCGTAGTAGCGATTGACCAGGGTTTTCTCACCGCCGGCCCGAACCCCGGCCTGGGCCAGCAGCCACTGCCGGGCCTGGTTCAGGGCGCCGGGGGTCAGGCTGAGCTTGATTTCCAGTTCTTCTGCCATGGGACCACTCTCCGACCAATTTTCTCATCAGCTTAAACGAAAAAACCGGCAGCCCGAAGGCTGCCGGTTTTTCTTGATGCTTTACTGCTTCGTATTTCAGCTAATCAGCTGATCAGAAGTAGTAGACAGCGCCAACAGCTGCGACAGTGCGCTCGTCGGTGTATGCATCATTACCTGCATCATCTTCATATTCGTATACATTGTCGCCACCACCCAGGTAGCCTTCAACATAGACGTACATGTTGTCGGACAGGTTGTGCAGGGCCTGCAGGGTGACAGTGTCGTAGTCCAGCTCGCTACCGAAATCTTCTTCAGTGCGCTCGTAGGACAGCGCGAAACGGTTGGCTCCGAGGGTGTAAACACCCATTACGCCGTAGGTGTCCCGCACGTCATCACGTGTGTGATACTCAGCAGTCAGAGCCAGGTTGTCCAGGCTGTAAGTACCGCGAACACCATAGGTGTTCTCGTTGTTGGCGTCTAGGCCAGTGTTGTCGTTGGAGTCAATAGCTGCGGCCAGTTCCAGGTTGTCCATGGTGTATACAGCAGCCAACTGCCAAGGGAAGGACTTATCATCACCGCCCTTAGTGTCACTGTCGCCGTTATACTGAACAGCACCCCAGATGGACAGGCCTCCAAAGGAAGGAGACATGTACTGAACCAAGTCGCCTTCACCGGTAGAATAAGGAGCAGCTTGACGAATCACTGCTGTTTCATAGTACTCGGAGATAACGGTAACGGCACGCTCGTAAGTAGAGTCGTCCTTACCTACCCACAGCTGCCCGAAGTTGTCACCACGGACACCGATGTAGGCTTCATCGATCTCATAGATACCATCGTCTTTGTCTGCGTTGGCATCATTAGCTTCGGCGTCGAAGTGAAACTCAGCCTTGAAGAAACCTTCCAGGTTCGGAGTAATGGCGTGATCGTGCAGAACGCCAACAGTCGAGCCATTGTCAAAGTGGTTGGTTTCAGACGGGCCGTCCTTGTAATCGTCGTAGGTTGCGGCCAGCTGGATGTTACCGTAAATAGTAGGCAGGTTGCTTTCCTGGGCCAGCACGGAGCCGGAGAAGGTAGCAGCGGCAATCGCAGAAGCGATGAGTGTCTTTTTCATTTTGCATCTTCCTTTTGAGTTAACTCAGGTTTTTTAGCGACGGGCCTGACCCGCCTGTCAGTCTCAGTACGCCCGCCTCCGCCTGCCTGGGCAGTGGCTGCGGGGTGATGACGTCAGGCTTCTTATATCGGAGCCCTTCACAGTCAATCACTTACAAGGCTTTCTTAAAGCCCTGTCTTGATAAACCCTTTTTAATACACGAGCCGATTATTTGCAAATTTTTAACCGGCATTTTTTAGCACATTGTGGCAGCTTCAGGCACTGCTTATAACCCGTGATGTCACCCCTTTGAACAAGATTGAGACCACTTTCTTCAAAGACGCCTGAATTCAATGCCTTATAAATGAGGCACGTACTGCCGCGACGATCAATACCCCGTTGCCCGCACCAGTTTTGGGCGCTCAGTGCGCCCCCGCCTCACAACTGCACAGTTCGCGAGCAAAATCAGAAGTTGCGAGACTTTAACGTTAACGCTTCCCAATGACAAGTTGGTTCAGACACTCAACAAAAAGGTCACTGGCCCGTCGTTAACCAAGGCCACCTTCATGTCCGCACCGAACTCCCCCTGACCTACCCGGGTCTGACCCAGCTCCCCTTCAGCCTTGCGGACAAATTCGGCCACCAGTTCTCGCGCACGATCAGGCGCGGCCGCCCCGGAAAAACCCGGGCGGGTGCCAGAGCCGGTGTCAGCGGCAAGGGTAAACTGGGGAACAATCAGAAGGGAGCCACCGCAATCTTCCAGGCTTCGGTTCATGCGGCCCTTACCATCGGGAAAAATCCGGTAGCGGATAACCTTGTGCAGCAGCGCATCTGCTTCCGCCAGTCCGTCGTTCCGTTCGACGCCGAGGAGCAGCAACAAACCCATATCGATGCTGGCAACCGTGTTGCCATCCACCGACACGCTGGCTTCTGTCACTCTCTGGATCAGTCCCTTCATGAAATCCCTGGTACAAGATTGGGTCAGGAGCGTGCCGGATTCTATCGGCCGGCCACCCACGAAGCAAGTGAGCAAGGTCAAGAAGGCCGCTGATACGGCTATTTAAAGGAAACAGCGAATCCAGTCACCGCCAGCCGCCTCAGGCCAGGCGCGGTGACGCCTGTCGGGAAACCGATTCAACCGCACGGATAAGTGCATCCACGATGGGCGGCTCCGAGGCCGAGTGCCCCGCGTCACGGATGACCTGAAGCTCGGCCTGGGGCCATGCTTCGCTAAGGGCATAGGCGTTATCCAGTGGACACACCATGTCATACCGGCCATGAACGATCACGGCCGGGATCTCCGCCAGACGATGGGCATTATCCAGAATCTGCCGTGGTGTCAGGAAAGCATTATTCATGAAATAGTGACATTCGATCCGCGCCAGGGCGATGGCCGTATGGGGGTGGGCAAAGTGCTCGACCACACGGGGGTTGGGGTGCAGGGTGGCACAACGTCCTTCCCACACGGACCAGGCCTTGGCAGCCTGGATCTGCTCCAGCTCGTTCTCACTGGTCAGGCGACGGTAGTAAGCGCTGACCATATCATTCCGCTCCGCCTCAGGAATGGGCGCCAGGTAGTCCTGCCAATAATCCGGAAACACCCGCCCGGCCCCACTCTGATAGAACCACTGAATGTCCTCAGGCCGACACAGAAAGATGCCCCGCAGCACCAGGCCCAACACACGGTCCGGGTGGGCCTCCGCATAGACCAAGCTGAGTGTGGAGCCCCAGCTACCACCGAAAAGCATCCACCGGTCAATGCCCAGAAACTCCCTCACTCGCTCCAGGTCTTCCACCAGCGCCTGGGTGTTATTGCCCTCCAGCTCCGCCAGTGGCGTCGAGCGACCCGCACCCCGCTGGTCCAGTAGAATGATCCGGAACCGCTCGGCATCAAAAAAACGCCGGTACCACTCCTCGCAACCTCCGCCGGGGCCGCCGTGAACGACGATCACGGGAATACCCTCCGGGTTGCCGGACTCTTCCAGGTACAGCTCATGGGGCGCATCTACCGCCAGGCGGTGGCGGGCGTAGGGTTCGATTTCCGGGTAGAGGGTGAGCATTGGCAACTCCTTGTCATGATCAGAAGGAGTCTAGCGGAGATACGGGCAGGAAATACAGTTGGGACAGTGCTTTCCTTCGCGGTTTCTGCAAGAGGCCTGGTCTCCGGGCCACGTCCTTCGACAGGCGCCCTTCGACAGGCTCAGGGCGAACGGAGCTTATCTCCTGTTCGCCCTGAGCCTGTCGAAGGGCGCGGCAGAGCCGGGCCTTACTTCTTGCCGGCCCGCTTCCGCTCGTTCTCGGTGAGGAACTTCTTGCGCAGGCGGATGGACTTGGGCGTCACCTCTACCAGCTCGTCGTCGTCGATGAACTCCAGGGCCTGCTCAAGGGTGAACTTGATGGGCGGTACCAGGGCGATGACTTCGTCCTTGCCGGAGGCGCGCATGTTGTCCAGCTTCTTGGCCTTGGTCGGGTTCACCACGATGTCGTTGTCACGGCTGTGGATGCCACACAGCTGTCCTTCGTAGATCTCCTGCCCTGGATCCAGGAACAGCTTGCCGCGGCTCTGGAGCGTTTCCAGGGAGTAGGTCATCGCTGTGCCCTTGGCCATGGAAATCAGCACGCCGTTCTGGCGGCTGCCCATGGCGCCCTCTTTCAGCGGGCCATAGTGGCTGAAGGTGGAAGTCAGGATACCGGTACCGGAGGTCATGGTCAGGAAGGTGTTACGGAAACCGATCAGGCCCCGGGCTGGAATGGTGTATTCCAGGCGGATGCGGCCCTTACCGTCCGGGATCATGTTGGTCAGGTCACCTTTACGCAGGCCCATCTGCTCCATAACCGGGCCCTGGTGCTGCTCCTCGATGTCGACGATGACATTCTCGTAGGGCTCCTGCTTCTTGCCGTCGATCTCGCGGATCACCACTTCCGGGCGACCCACGGCCAGCTCGAAGTTCTCCCGGCGCATGTTCTCGATCAGAACGGACAGGTGCAGTTCGCCCCGGCCGGAAACCTTGAACTTGTCGGCGGACTCGCCTTCCTCAACCCGCAGCGCCACGTTGTGCAGCAGCTCTTTTTCCAGACGCTCCTTGATATTGCGACTGGTGACGTACTTGCCTTCCTTGCCGGCAAACGGCGAGTCGTTGACCTGAAAGGTCATGGACACGGTAGGCTCGTCCACGGTCAGCGGCGGCAGGGCCTCGACGGCATTGGGGTCACACAGGGTGTCGGAGATATACAGCGGGTCCAGGCCACTGACGCAGACAATATCGCCAGCCTGGGCCGCTTCCACTTCCACCCGTTGAAGGCCGGAGTGGCCCATGATCTTCAGGATACGGCCGTTACGCTTCTTGCCATCGGCGCCAACAGCCACAACCGGGGTATTGGTTTTCACCTGGCCACGCATGATACGACCGATGCCGATAACACCCAGGAAGCTGTTGTAGTCCAGCTGGGAGATCTGCATCTGGAAGGTGCCTTCCGGGTCGACGTCCGGGGCGGGAACGTGGTCAACAATGGCCTGGAACACCGCGTCCATGTTGTCATCCAGCGCTTCGTGCTCCATACCGGCAATACCGTTGAGGGCACTGGCAAACACAATGGGGAAGTCCAGCTGCTCGTCGGTGGCACCGAGGTTGTCGAACAGGTCGAATACCTGGTCCACTACCCAGTCAGGACGGGCGCCCGGGCGGTCGATCTTGTTGACGACCACAATGGGGCGCAGGCCAGCCGCAAAGGCTTTCTGGGTGACAAACCGGGTCTGTGGCATAGGGCCGTCGATGGAGTCGACCACCAGCAGCACACTGTCGACCATGCTCATGACCCGCTCTACCTCACCGCCGAAGTCGGCGTGGCCCGGGGTGTCCACGATGTTGATGTCGTAGTCGTGCCATTTCAGGGCTGTGTTCTTGGCCAGGATGGTGATACCACGTTCCTTTTCCTGGTCGTTGGAGTCCATAACCCGCTCGCTCTCGAGCTCTTTACGGTCAAGGGTGCCGGACTGGCGCAGCAACTGGTCTACCAGGGTGGTTTTACCGTGGTCAACGTGGGCAATAATGGCAACGTTTCTTAACTTATCAATCACAAAAAATTCCTGTGGCATGTCTGGTGACCTGAGAGGGTCGCGCGTACGCGCCGCTAACAGCGGATCGCCTACATGCCATCTCAAATCTGAAAATGAATAGTCTCCCGGCTCACTGACCGGTACCCTACAAGGAAATCAGGCAGGGGGAGAAATTGCGGGCGCAGTATATAGCAAAGTCCGTGTCGTTTATATGAAGAAAAACGCCTATCCTGTTCCGGTGCAAAGCACGGCATGCTGCACTATAAAGGCTCACGGCCAGGCGATTGTGCACATTTTTGGTGCGCAAAACCTGCAAGCCCGGCGCGCCCTGCCCCACTGCGGAGCGGGAGCTGCCCTCAGAAGGGCCGTGGTTGCGCCGTTGTGGCGCGCCGGCCAAAAACTGGCAAGCACATTGCATTCACTCAGGACAGCCGAATGTCAGAGCGATTCCGGCGTTTCCAACGGACCCGGGGTCGCCGCAGCAACAGATCGGACCGCAGCGAAGCTGAACGATCCGGCACAACAAACACCGAAATCACCCGCAGCACGGGTTAACTTACGGAGTAACCACAATGTCCAAGACGATTGATCTCATCAAGGAACACGAAGTCAAATGGATCGACCTGCGATTCACTGACAGCCGCGGCAAGGAGCAGCACGTTACCCTGCCCGCCACCGAGGTGGACGAGGATTTCTTCACCGAAGGCAAGATGTTCGATGGCTCCTCAATTGCCGGCTGGAAGGGCATCAACGAATCCGACATGATCCTGATGCCGGACGACGAAACCTCCGTGCTGGACCCGTTCACTGAGGAAACCACAGTCAACATCACCTGTGACATCGTGGAGCCCTCCACCATGCAGGGTTACGAGCGTGATCCCCGCTCCGTGGCCAGGCGTGCGGAAGAATACCTGAAGTCCACCGGCATCGCCGAAGGCGCCCTGTTCGGACCCGAGCCCGAGTTCTTCGTGTTCGACTCCGCCAAGTGGGCTATCGACATGAAAGGCGCCATGTACGAGCTGTACTCTGAGGAAGCCGCCTGGGTATCCGGCGAAGACTTCGAGCGCAACAACATCGGTCACCGCCCGGGCGTTAAAGGTGGTTACTTCCCGGTTCCCCCGGTTGACAGCCTCCACGACCTGCGTGGCGCCATGTGTGCCGCCATGGAATCCATGGGCCTGGAAATCGAGGTTCATCACCACGAAGTGGGCACCGCCGGCCAGTGTGAGATCGGCGTTGGCGCCAACACCCTGACCCGCAAGGCTGACGAAGTACAGATCCTGAAATACTGCGTGCATAACGTGGCCCACGCCTACGGCAAGACCGCCACCTTCATGCCCAAGCCGGTGGTTGGTGATAACGGTTCCGGCATGCACGTACACATGTCCCTGAACAAGGACGGCAAGAACCTGTTCGCCGGTGACGGTTATGCCGGCCTGAGCGAAATGGCCCTGTACTACATTGGCGGCATCATCAAGCACGCCAAGGCCATCAACGCCTTCACCAACAGCTCCACCAACAGCTACAAGCGTCTGGTACCAGGCTTCGAAGCACCGGTCATGCTGGCCTACTCGGCCCGTAACCGTTCCGCTTCCATCCGGATTCCCTACGTGAGCAGCCCGAAGGCCCGTCGTATCGAGGTACGTTTCCCGGATCCGTCCGCCAACCCGTACCTGGCCTTCGCTGCCCTGATGATGGCCGGCCTGGACGGCATCCAGAACAAGATCCACCCGGGCGATGCCATGGACAAGGATCTGTACGACCTGCCGAAGGAAGAGGCCCTGGAGATCCCCACCGTGGCCGAGACCTTCCAGGAAGCCCTGGACTGCCTGGCGGAAGACCACGAGTTCCTGACCCGTGGCGGCGTGTTCACCGAGGACATGATTGCCGGCTATATCGATCTGAAGCGCGGTGAAGTAGAGCGCCTGAACATGACTACCCACCCGGTGGAGTTCGAGCTGTACTACTCCTGCTAAAAGCGAGTCCGGCTGGTTACCGCCTTGTGCGGTAACGAAGACTCAAGCCCCGCCCCGTGCGGGGTTTTTTTGTGACTTTTACCTCACCGTAACCGAAGGCGACGCATGCTCCATTGCATTGCACCCCGCCTCTGCCGATAATCCGGCCATGGTCCACAGAAAGGTCCCGGATATGAAAACACAGCTCCTGATTGCCGCCGTCGCTTCGGCATTTCTTTCCCTGCCGGTCCAGGCCGAGGTCTACCGCCAGGTGGACAAGGACGGCAACGTTACCTTCACCGATGACCCCCAGGGGAAGGCTGAGCGGGTAAACGTCAAGCCGGCGACCACCATTACCATGCCCAAACCGGAAACCGTAGAGCAGCAGCTGGATGAGGAAGACGGCGAGATCGGTGACCAGAAAGCGTACGAGTCAGTAACCTTCCTGGCCCCCGCCGATGACGAGGCCTTCCACAGCGGTAGCGGCAATGTAGAGTTCCAGGTGGCCAGCGACCCGGGCCTGCGCCAGGGGCACCGTTTCGAGATCACCCTGGACGGCCAGCCGGTTGGCCAGACGACTTCCGGCACCGTGTCGGTCAGCAACGTTTTCCGGGGCACACACAATGCCGGCGTAAACGTGATCAACGCCGACGGTGAGCGGGTTTTCACCGGCGAGTCCATCAGCTTCACTATCCACCGCCCTACCGTAAATAACTGACCTGCCTGCGGCCGGGTCCGAGTGACCCGGCCCCGCTCCCCACTCCTCCCCTCTAAAATGCATGCACCACTTTAGTGCGCGCGCACCATTTAGAGACCATACTCTGATCCGAGACAGGGCGTTCCGTCAGCTACCCTGACTGGTACGCCATCGGCCCGCACCGGGTCGATCCCCTGTCCTGAGCGCCTTTGCCCGCAAATGGCGCACATACAGCAATAAACTGCGACGTCATCACAATTCTGGATCGGTTTTTGCAAATCACGGGTAGGTGCAGAAACACGCGTTACACACGATGACGAGTGGATGCCGCAGACCCCGGCGCCGACCACGATGGCGGACGTGCAGGGCAGCAACCGAGGGAGATTCATGGCAGCGGTTACGGACTACAAGAGCATTCTCGACAACCTCACCACGGCGGTGATCGTGGTGGACAGCAGTCTGCGGATCGATTACCTGAACCCGGCGGCCGAGAGCATGCTGGAGACCAGTCTGTTACGGGTACGCGGGCTTCGCCTGGCCGGCCTGCTGCTGGAGACCGACCAGTCCCTGGATACCCTGCAGACCGCCGTGGAAACGGGTCAGACCTATACCCGGCGGGAAGCCGAGTTCCTGCTGGCCACGGGCAACCGGCTAACCGTGGACTACTCCGTGACCCCTTTTGGTGCAGGCTCGGACCGGCTGCTGCTGGAAATCCAGCCCCGGGACCGGCTGATACGTATCAGCCGCGAGGAGGACCTGCTGACCCAGCAGGAGGCCACCCGCATTCTGGTGCGGGGCATGGCCCACGAGATCAAGAATCCGCTGGGGGGCATTCGCGGCGCCGCCCAGCTGCTGGACCGGGAGCTCTCGGACGCCGGCCAGAAGGAATACACCCAGGTGATCATCGACGAGGCGGACCGCCTGCGAAGCCTGGTGGACCGGATGCTCGGACCGAACCGGGCCATGCGGCTGGCGCCAACGAACATCCACGAAGTTCTGGAGCGGGTGCGCACGCTGCTGGAGGCAGAGAGCCGGGGCAAACTCAACTTCCGCCGGGACTACGATATAAGCCTGCCGGAATTCCCCGGCGACAAGGAACAGCTGATACAGGCGTTTCTCAACATCGCCCGCAACGCCATGGAGGCCGCCTTTGAGTACCGGGACGGACCCTGCAGCGACGAACCGCCCACGATTACCTTCCGCACCCGGGTACTGCGCCAGTTCACCATTGGCCAGAAGCGCCACCGCCTGGTGTGTCGGGTGGACATTATCGACAACGGGCCGGGCATTCCCCCGGACCTGTTGCAGAACATTTTCTACCCCATGATCAGTGGCCGGGCGAATGGCACCGGTCTGGGGCTGTCCATTACCCAGAGCATCATCGGACAGCATCGCGGGCTGGTGGAATGTGAAAGCGAGCCCGGCAAGACCGACTTCATTATTTTTCTGCCGCTGGAGGAGACCGCGTGATGAGTCAACCGGCAAACGTCTGGATCATCGATGATGACCGCAGCATCCGCTGGGTGCTGGAACGCGCCCTGACCCAGGCCGGAATGGCACCCCGGGTATTCGAGAACGGCGATAACGTCATGATGCGCCTCGAGCATGAGGAGCCGGATGCCATCATCAGCGATATCCGCATGCCTGGCATTGATGGCATCGCCCTGCTCACCAAAATCGTTGAGCAGCACCCGGACGTGCCGGTGATCATCATGACCGCCCACTCCGACCTGGAGAGCGCCGTCACCAGTTACCAGAGCGGTGCCTTCGAGTACCTGCCCAAACCCTTCGACGTGGACGACGCCGTGGCACTGGTCAAGCGGGCCGTCGCCCACAGCCACGAACGCCGCGCCACCTCAGAGCCCAGTACCGAGTCACCTCACCGTAACGCCGAGATCATCGGCGAAGCCCCGGCCATGCAGGAGGTTTTCCGGGCTATCGGCCGGCTGTCCCACTCCAATATCACAGTGCTGATCAACGGCGAGAGCGGCACCGGCAAGGAGCTGGTAGCCCAGGCCCTCCACAACCACAGCCCCCGGGCCAGCCACCCGTTTATCGCCCTGAACATGGCGGCCATTCCCAAGGACCTGATTGAGTCGGAACTGTTTGGCCACGAGAAAGGCGCCTTTACCGGCGCCGGTGCGGCCCGTCAGGGCCGGTTTGAGCAGGCCAACGGTGGCACCCTGTTCCTCGACGAGATCGGCGATATGCCCGCCGATACCCAGACCAGGCTGTTGCGGGTACTGGCTGACGGAGAGTTCTACCGGGTAGGCGGCACAACCCCCATCAAGGTGGATGTACGCATCATCGCCGCCACCCACCAGGACCTGGAAAAACTGGTGGAGGCTGGTACCTTCAGGGAAGATCTTTTCCACCGGCTGAATGTTATCCGCGTGCACCTGCCCAAGCTGGCGGAGCGCCGGGAGGATATCCCACGGTTGATGCAGCACTTCCTCAAGCGCGCAGCGAAAGAGCTGTCTGTGGAGCCCAAGCTGCTGCGCCCGGAAGCCGAAGAATACCTCACCACCCTGCCGTGGCCTGGCAACGTGCGCCAGCTGGAGAATACCTGCCGCTGGTTGACGGTGATGGCCAGTGGTCGCGAGGTTCACATCGATGACCTGCCACCGGAGCTGGTGCAGCAGGCGGAAACCCCCGCCACCGGCCAGACCTGGCAGGAGGGCCTGCGCAACTGGGCGGAGAATGAACTGCGCCGGGGCAAGAAGGGCATCCTGGACACGGCGGTGCCCGAGTTCGAAAAGATCATGATCGAAACCGCCCTCAAGCACACCGGCGGCCGTCGGCGGGACGCGTCGATATTGCTTGGCTGGGGAAGGAATACCCTGACCCGGAAGATCAATGAACTGGGAATGGATCATCCGGAGGTGGAGGAGCACTGAGGTAAATACCGAAGCCTGTCCCGCAGGAAGGCTCCAGCATGCCCAAAATCTAGAGTCCTGACCAATCGGTTACGAAAAAGCCTCCAACTGTGGAGGCTTTACCGGTACCAGCTTGAATTCCCTGCCTAGGCGGATTAGAACGGAATATCATCATCAAAATCGTCCACCGGCTCGGGCATATTACCCTGGCCTCCGGCTGGCTGGTTATAGCCACCACCTTGCTGACCTCCCTGGGCGCCATAATTGCCCTGGGGCGGCTGCTGGTTTTGCTGTGGTTGTGGCTGCGGACGCCCCTGAGGCGCGCCCTGATCCATACCGCCACCGGCACCACGGCTGTCCAGCATCTGCATCTGGCCGTTAATATCCACCACCACCTCGGTGGTGTAGCGGTCCTGTCCGTCCTGGCCCTGCCACTTGCGGGTCTGCAG
Source organism: Marinobacter sp. (assembly GCF_041690615.1). GTDB lineage: Bacteria > Pseudomonadota > Gammaproteobacteria > Pseudomonadales > Oleiphilaceae > Marinobacter. Next base: position 9,899 of record NZ_JAWLGY010000034.1, on the reverse strand, counting down.
CTTGCCCTCGATGTAGACCTTGGAACCCTTGCGCAGGTACTGGCCGGCCACTTCGGCGATCTTGCCGAACATGACGATACGGTGCCATTCAGTCTTGGGCACCATCTGACCAGTCTGGCGGTCCTTGTAGCTTTCATCGGTGGCCAGGTTGAGATTCACCACCGCGTTGCCATTCGGCGTATAGCGGGTCTCCGGGTCCTGCCCCAGGTTGCCGATCAGAATGACCTTGTTAACACCTCGTGCCATGTTTCACCCCTGCTGTGTCTTTGTTCATGTCTGACGCTCCTTCGTCAGCGTCCGTTGCGTCTAACTCTACCACGTTTCCACCCCGGTCCCGATAGCGGGGGGCCGGCATGGTGACGGCCACCACAAGCCAGGCCAGCAGTACCATTACCATCAGCCCGAAAACCCCGTCGGCACCGGCCCAACCCGCCAGCGCACCGCCGGCGGCACCACCAAGAAAGGCCCCGAAAAACTGCGATGTGGAGTAAACCCCCATGGCCGTACCCCTGGCCCCGGCCGGTGACTCCTTGCTGATCAGTGACGGCAGGCTTGCCTCAAGAAGGTTGAATGCCATGAAGAAGAAGAACAGCCCGAACCAGGCCGCCGTCAGGGAAGCCGACCACAGCCATAGCGCCACCGTCGCCAGGGCAAGCAGGGCAACCGCCCCGCACAGCGTGGCTTTCATCTGCTGCTTTTTTTCACCAATAATGATGAAAGGCACCATGGCGAAGAACGATGTCACCATGACCGTCAGGTAGAACCACCACATATCCCCCTGGGGCAGCCCCAGCCTGTCGGACAGCAGCAAGGGCACCTGGATGAACAGCGCGGTCAACGCCAGGTGCAGCGCAAATATCCCGAAATCCAGCCGCAGCAGGCGCTGGTCTGCCACCACCTGGCCCAGCATGGCCCGGGCTGGCAGATGCTCGCCCTCGGTGACCATGGCCGGGGGATTGGGCACCAACTTCCAGACAATAACAATGGCCACCAGGGCCAGCACCGCGGTGAGCCCGAAAATACCGGACAGGCCGGCCCACTGACCCAGCAGCGGGCCGACGATCAGTGACAGGGAGAACGACAGGCCAATTGTCACCCCGATCCCGGCCATGGCCTTGGTGCGCTGCTCTGCCCGGGTCAGGTCGCTCACCATCGCCATCAGCACACTGGCGATGGCGCCGGCCCCCTGCAGGGCCCGCCCTGCGATGACGCCATAGATATGGTCCGAGGCCGCCGCCAGCAAACTGCCCGCCGCAAAGATCACCAGGCCGAGATAGATCAGCCGCTTGCGCCCGAGACGGTCCGACAGGGCGCCAAAGGGCACCTGAAGGCAGGCCTGGGTAAGCCCGTAAATTCCGATAGCCAGGCCGATCAGCGCCGGCGTGGCGCCAGTCAACTCCGGCCCCAGCAGGGCAAAGACCGGCAGCACCATGAACAGGCCCAGCATGCGCATAGCGTAGACGGAGGCAAGTGCGGCAACGGCGCGGCGTTCCGAATAGTTCATCTTCAGGTCACGGTCAGGTTCAAAGCGGGCAAGTCTAACAGATAAGGGGCGTGAATTTATCGTTTGGAGGAGCATGGCTCACACAAACCGGGGCAACCCGTCACCGCCACCCCGCCGTATTTGATTTTCGTTAGCTGTATCTTGCCGGCCAGTTTGCTTACAATTCGTCCACTTTTTTCATACAGGAAGTTCGTCTATGGATCTGGCGACTCTGATTGGACTGGTCGGCGGCGCGGCCATCATCGGTACAGCCATTGTGCTTGGGGCCTCGTCGGAGGTTTTTCTCAATGTTCCGTCCGTACTGATCGTGGTGCTGGGCAGTTTCGCGGTAGTGCTGGCCAAGTTCAGCTTCAGTCAATACTTCGGCGCTCTGAAGGCGGCTGGGCGGGCGTTTTCCTTCAAGCTGCCGGACACGCAAGAGCTGATCGAAGAGTTGGTGGACATCGCCAACATCGCCCGCAAACAGGGCGTACTGAACCTCGAGGGACGTGAGGCTAGTTCAGACTACCTGGCCCAGGGCATCCAGCATCTGGTGGATGGCCAGCAGGCGGACGTCATCAACGAGCTTCTGACCAAGGAGCGCCTGCTGACCATCGACCGCAATCGCTGGGGCACCAAGGTCTTCAGGGCCTTTGCGGATGTCGCGCCTGCCATGGGCATGATCGGAACCATCGTGGGCCTGGTGCAGATGCTCTCCAACATGGAAGACCCCAAGACCATCGGACCGGCGATGGCCGTCGCCCTATTGACTACACTTTACGGCGCCATGATTGCGACCATGATTGCCAACCCGATTGCCGACAAGCTGGAACTGCGCCTGACCGAAGAGGCCCGGATGCAGTCACTGGTCTCCGACGCACTGGTGGCTATCCAGCAAGGCCAGAACCCGCGGGTTATCGAACAGATGCTGTCCAGCTACCTGCCACCGGCCAAGCGCGACGCTACGGCAGAGAGCGGGGCCTGAAATCATGGATGAACTGCCAGAGGAGGAGTCCACAGGCACCCCGGCCTGGGTGGTCACCTTTGCTGACCTGATGTCATTGCTGATGTGCTTCTTCGTGCTGCTGCTGTCGTTTTCCGAGATTGACGCCATGAAGTTCAAACAGATCGCACAGGAAATGGCCAAGGCCTTCGGCGTGCAACGGGAAATACCAGCTGTGGAAATCCCCCAGGGAACCAGCCCGGTATTCCAGCACTTCACCCCCGGCAAACCCGACCCCACCGACCTTGATGAGGTGCGCCAGTCCACCACCCGGAAAGAGCCTTTCCTTGAGCGGGAGCCTGCCACACAACCCAGCGAGCAGACCACCAATGAACGGGTTGTTCAGTACGCCGAACTATTTAAAAATGCGCTGCGAGAGGAAATCGCCTCCGGCCAGCTGGAAGTGCGGACCCAGTCCGGCAAACGACAGATCGTAATGCGGATTGAGGAGCGGGGGTCCTTTCCATCAGGCTCTGCTGAGCTGACCTTCGCCATGGTCGACCTGCTCTACCGGATGGGCAAGGTGCTCACCGATATTCCCGGCGACCTGACGGTGGAGGGCCATACGGACAATATCCCGATCCGTAGTGGTCGCTACGAATCAAACTGGAACCTGTCTGCGGACAGGGCTGCGGCAGTGGCGAATGCGTTGATTGAAGCGGGACCACTCGATGAGACGCGTTTCCGGGTTATGGGCCTGGCATCTACCCGCTCCCGACAGCCAAACTCAACCCCTGAAAACCGCGCCCTGAACCGGCGTGTGGAAATTATCGTGGACCTGTCGGACGAGCCATCCGAAACCCCGACCACCCTGGAGGATTTACCCCCGGACATTCTGCTGGACACCGACTCCCCTCTCGGGAAACCCTGACATGGCAATCCCCGGCTTTGCCCCCAGATAACTCCCTTCGAGGTTGGCGACAGACCCGAAGCCGTTATACTGGCGTATTTTCCGGGACGAAACCGGGCCGCCTGCCCGCCCCCGACTCTCCGGTCAGAACCGAAATCGCCAGAGGAGCACTATGGAGACCATCCAGGTCAAAGGCGCACGCACGCACAACCTGAAGAACATCGATGTGGAACTGCCCCGGGACAAGCTGATTGTCATTACCGGGCTGTCCGGGTCCGGCAAGTCCTCCCTGGCGTTCGACACCCTCTACGCGGAAGGTCAGCGGCGCTATGTGGAATCCCTGTCCACCTACGCCCGTCAGTTCCTGTCGATGATGGAAAAGCCGGATGTGGACCACATCGAGGGCCTGTCACCGGCCATCTCCATCGAGCAGAAGTCCACCTCCCACAACCCGCGTTCCACCGTGGGCACCATCACCGAGATCTACGACTACCTGCGCCTGCTGTTCGCCCGCGCCGGCGAGCCCCGCTGCCCGGACCACGGCCAGCCGCTGGAGGCCCAGACCGTCAGCCAGATGGTGGACCAGGTGCTGGCCATGCCCGAAGGCAGCAAGCTGATGATCGTGGCGCCGGTGATCCGCGATCGCAAGGGTGAGCACCTGCAGGTGATCGACACCATGCGCAGCCAGGGCTTTATCCGCCTGCGGGTGGATGGCTATGTCTACGACATCGACGATGTACCGCCCCTGGACAAGAAAAAGAAGCACGCCATCGACGTAGTGGTGGACCGCTTCAAGGTGAAGGAAGGTCTGGAGCAGCGACTGGCAGAGAGTTTCGAGACCGCCCTTGAACTGGCCGACGGCATCGCCCTGGTGGCGGATATGGACGGCAAGGCAGACGATATCACCTTCTCCGCCCGCTATGCCTGCACCCAGTGCGGCTACTCCCTGAGTGAGCTGGAGCCCCGGATTTTCTCTTTCAACAACCCGGCCGGCGCCTGCCCCACCTGTGACGGGCTGGGGGTACGCCAGTTCTTCGACCCGGAAAAGGTGGTACACAACCCGGAGGCCACCCTGGCCGAAGGCGCCATTCGCGGCTGGGACCGTCGTGCGGTGTATTACTTCCAGATGCTGAACAGCGTGGCGGAGCACTACGGGTTTGACCTGGATACCCCGTTCGCGGACCTGCCGGAAGATTTTCAGAACGTCGTACTCCATGGCTCTGGCACGGAGGATATTCCGTTCCGCTACGTGAACTCCCGGGGCCATATCATGCAGAAGGAGCACCCGTTCGAAGGGGTGCTGCCGAACCTGGAGCGCCGCTACCGGGAAACCGAATCCCAGAGCATGCGGGAAGAGCTTGCCCGGCACCTGAGCACCCAGCCCTGCAAGGACTGTGGCGGCTCACGCCTGCGTCGCAGTGCCCGCCATGTGTTTATCGATGAGCACAACCTGCCGGATATCACCTACATGCCGGTGGGTGATGCCTTCAACTATTTCCACGGCCTGGAACTGCCGGGTCGCAAGGGCGAGATTGCCGAGAAGATCCTCAAGGAGGTCCGCCAGCGCCTGCAGTTCCTGGTGAATGTGGGGCTGGAGTACCTGACCCTGGAGCGCAGTGCCGACACCCTGTCCGGTGGCGAGGCCCAGCGTATCCGCCTGGCCAGCCAGATCGGCGCCGGCCTGGTGGGCGTGATGTACATCCTGGACGAGCCTTCTATCGGCCTGCACCAGCGGGACAACGACCGCCTGCTGGCCACCCTCACCCACCTGCGGGACCTGGGCAATACGGTGATTGTGGTGGAGCACGATGAGGACGCCATCCGTGCCGCCGACCATGTGCTGGATATCGGCCCCGGCGCCGGTGTTCATGGTGGCCATGTGGTGGCCCAGGGTACGCCGGCGGATATCATCGGCAACGAAAACTCCCTCACCGGGCAATACCTGAGCGGTGCAAAGGAAATAGCGGTACCCGTTACCCGCAATGAAGGCAATGGCAACACCCTGACCCTCACCGGGGCCACCGGCAACAACCTCAAATCCGTGGACCTGGAACTGCCCCTTGGGGTGATGACCTGCATCACCGGGGTGTCCGGCTCCGGCAAGTCCACCCTGATCAACGGCACCCTGTACCCGGTGGCAGCCACGAAACTGAACAAGGCGACCAGCCTGACCCACGGACCCTACAAAACCCTGAAGGGGCTCGACCACCTGGACAAGGTGATCGACATTGACCAGAGCCCCATCGGCCGCACCCCGCGTTCCAATCCGGCCACCTACACCGGCATTTTCACTCCCATCCGCGAGCTGTTCGCCGGCACCCAGGAAGCCCGTAGTCGAGGCTACAAGCCGGGACGCTTCAGCTTCAACGTCAAGGGCGGCCGCTGCGAGGCCTGCCAGGGCGACGGCATGATCAAGGTGGAGATGCACTTCCTGCCGGACATCTACGTGCCCTGCGATGTTTGCAAGGGCAAGCGCTACAACCGGGAAACCCTGGAAGTGCGCTACAAGGGCAAGAATATCAACGAAGTGTTGCAGATGACGGTGGAAGAAGCCCGGGAGTTCTTCGACCCCGTGCCCTTCCTCGCCCGCAAGCTGCAGACCCTGATGGACGTGGGCCTGTCCTACATTCGCCTGGGCCAGAGCGCCATCACCCTCTCCGGGGGCGAGGCCCAACGGGTGAAGCTGGCCCGGGAGCTGTCAAAGCGGGACACCGGCAAGACCCTGTACATCCTGGATGAGCCCACCACGGGCCTGCACTTCTACGATATCCAGCAGTTGCTGACGGTACTGCAGCGCCTGCGGGACCACGGCAATACCATCGTGGTGATCGAGCACAACCTGGATGTCATCAAGACCGCCGACTGGATCATCGACCTGGGGCCGGAAGGCGGCTCCGGCGGCGGTGAGATAATTGCCGAGGGCACCCCTGAGGAAGTGGCCAGAAACAAGCGGTCCCATACCGGGCGGTATCTGAAGCCGCTTGTGGGATAGAGACACCCCCTCTCGGAGGTCGTTTATACCCTCTCCCTCTACGGGAGAGGGTGAACGAGGGCCTACTCCGCCGTTGCCTGCTCCACCCTCACCCCAACGCCTCTCCCATCAAGGGCGAGGGGCTTGTACGGGAAAGCACACAGCTACGGTTTAATGCATCAGCGTATACAACTTCCGCCGATAGGTCCGCACATCCGGGTTGTTGTTCCCCAGCTTTTCGAACAGCTCCACCAGTGAGGTCTTGGCAATACCATCCTTGTAGCCGGCGTTGGTCTGCATCAGGCGAATCAGCAGGTCCATGGCCTCGGCGTTGCGGTCATTCAGGGCGTACTGCATGGACAGCTGGTGCAGGGCATCCGGGTCGTTCGGGTCCTGCTCCAGGGCCATTTCCAGGTCTTTGATGGGGGGCAGTTCGCCGGCCTGGCGGAGGATTTTCAGTCGTGCCGCCAGCTGTTTGGCCTTGGGCTGAAGCTTCTCTTCCGGGGGCAGGCTTTCCAGCACCTGTTCAGCGGTGTCCAGGTCGCCCTGCTCAGCCTTGATCTGGGCCAGGTCGATGAGCACTTTCAGGTCGTCCGGATTCTGCTGGTTCAGCTGACTGAAGATGGCCAGCGCACCGTCGAGGTCACCTTCTTCCCACAGGCGGTGGGCCTGATCGTAAGGTGCCTCCTGGTCCTCGGCCTTCTCCACGTGAGGCTCCAGCAACTTGCGCACTTCCCCTTCCGGCAGTGCGCTGTTGAAGCCGTCCACGGCCTGGCCATTCTTGACCAGGATCACCGTTGGCAGGCTGCGCACACCCAGGCTGGCGGTCAGCTGCTGCTGTTCGTCCGCGTTGACCTTCGCCAGCAGGAAGCCACCGTTATATTCCTCCACCAGCTTTTCCAGAATGGGCATCAGCTGCTTGCAGGGGGCACACCAGTCGGCCCACACGTCCACCAGGATCGGGGTGTTGGCGGACGCGTCCATGACCTTTTCCTGGAAGTTGTCGATGGTGGCTTCAAAGATAAACGGCGAGTTGCTCATGGGTCGGGTACCTGTCCTGATCCGGTTAGAAGGTTCTGAAGATTACGACCTACATGGTGCCTGAGACGCCAAATTCAAGCCAATACGCCAGAAGACGACGGGGCAGAAAGCATCGCGCGTCTAAAGCCTTGAATTCCTGATCGCCGCCGCTACATAGCTGGAAGTACCCCACGGGTTGAAGTACCCGTACACCGGTTGGCACCCGCTTACCGGCCCTCTGCCACAGAGACTATGAGGACACCATGGCCGACGAAAATCGTAACGAGGCACCGGAACAGGAAGACATCACCGAATACATCGGCACGGAAGAGAACAGCGGCAAGAGCCTGATCCTGCCCGGAGAGGCCCGGCCACGCCGTATGTATGTAATTCCGGTGTCCAACCGGCCGTTCTTCCCGGCCCAGGTGCAGCCGGTCATGGTCAACCAGGATCCCTGGCAGGAAACCCTCAAGCGAGTGGGCGACACCGAACACCACATGCTGGGCATCTGTTACGTGGAAGACCCGGACCCGGAGCAAAACATTCCCGGCAGTGAAGAGCTGGAAACCATGGGCTGCGCGGTTCGGGTTCACCATGCCCAGCAGGACAGCGGCAAGGTCCAGTTCATCGCCCAGGGCCTGACCCGCTTCCGCATCACCCAGTGGCTGCGCCGCAAGCCGCCCTACCTGGTGGAGGTGGAGTATCCCGAAGAGCCGGAGGAACCGGCGGATGAACTCAAGGCCTACACCCTGGCCATTATCAGTGCCATCAAGGAGCTGCTCCGCTCCAATCCGTTGTATGGCGAGGATGTGAAGCAATACCTGTCCCGGTTCGGGCCGGATGACAGCTCCCCGCTCGCTGACTTCGGAGCTTCCATGACCAGTGCACCGGGCCGTGAATTGCAGGATGTACTGGACACGGTCCCCCTGCTCCGCCGCATGGAAAAGGTACTGATGCTGATGCGCAAGGAGCAGGAAGTGGCCCGCCTGCAGGCGGAGATCAACGAGGAAGTGAACGACAAGGTTCAGAAGCACCAGCGGGAGTTTTTCCTGAGGGAGCAGCTAAAGGTCATCCAGCGGGAGCTGGGCATGGCCAAGGACGACAAGACCGCCGATATCGAGCGCTTCCAGGCCCGTATGGACAAGCTCGAACCCAACGAGGACGTACAGGCAAAGTTCGAGGAGGAACTGCAGAAGCTGCAGGTGCTGGAACAGGGCTCCCCGGAGTACGGCGTTACCCGCAACTACCTGGACTGGATTACCCAGGTGCCCTGGGGCATCACCTCGCAGGACCACTTCGACCTGAACCACGCCCGGGAGGTGCTGGACAAGGAGCACGACGGCCTCAACGATGTGAAGGACCGTATTGTGGAGTTCCTGGCGGAAGGCTCCTTCAAGGGCGAGATTTCCGGCTCCATCCTGTTGCTGGTAGGGCCGCCCGGTGTGGGCAAGACGTCCATTGGTCGGTCTGTTGCTGACGCGCTCGGCCGCGAATTCTACCGATTCAGCCTCGGCGGCATGCGTGACGAGGCCGAGATCAAGGGCCATCGCCGCACCTACATCGGCGCCATGCCCGGCAAGTTCGTGCAGGCACTCAAGGATGCGAAGGTATCCAACCCGGTGATCATGCTGGACGAGATCGACAAGATCGGCTCCTCGTTCCAGGGTGACCCGGCCTCCGCCCTGCTGGAGACCCTGGACCCGGAGCAGAACCGGGAGTTCCTCGATCACTACCTGGACGTGCGGCTGGACCTGTCCAAGGTGCTGTTTATCTGTACCGCCAACCAGCTGGACACCATTCCGCGGCCGCTGCTGGACCGGATGGATACCATCCGCCTGTCCGGTTACATCACCGAGGAAAAGCTGGCCATTGCCAAGCATCACCTGCTGCCACGCCTGCTGAAGCGGGCCGGGTTGCTGAAGAAGCAGCTCAACATTACCGACGCGGCCCTGCGGCAGGTGATTGAGGGCTACGCTCGGGAGTCCGGTGTGCGGAACCTGGAGAAGCAGCTGCACAAGATTATCCGCAAGGGCATTGTGAAGCTGCTGGAGACCCCGGACAAGCCGGTTCGGGTGGGCGTGTCTGACCTGGAAGCCTATCTGGGCCAGCCGGCTTTCCGAAAGGAGAAGGCGCTGAAGGGCGTTGGCGTGGTAACGGGTCTCGCCTGGACGGCCATGGGCGGTGCCACCCTGAGTATCGAGGCGTCCCGCATTCACAGCAACCAGCGGGGGTTCAAGCTGACCGGTCAGCTGGGGGATGTGATGAAGGAGTCAGCGGATATTGCCTACAGCTATGTGTCTTCCAACCTGAAGCGGCTGAAGGGCGACCCGGCGTTTTTTGACAAGTCGTTTGTGCACCTGCACGTGCCGGAGGGGGCGACGCCGAAGGACGGCCCCAGTGCGGGTGTAACCATGGCCACTGCCCTGCTGTCCATCGCCCGAAAGGAGGCACCGCCCCAGAATATTGCCATGACCGGGGAGCTGACCCTGACCGGTCAGGTGTTGCCGGTGGGTGGTATCCGGGAGAAGGTGATTGCGGCGCGGCGGCAGAAGATCACTACGCTGATTCTGCC
>NZ_JAWLGY010000033.1:0-28877 GCF_041690615.1 Marinobacter sp. | reverse complement strand
CCGAGCAATAACAATAGAGCGACCGCTCGTTTTATTGTTGACACTAATCGGTCTGCCCTTTAGCGTTAGCTGACCTATGTCCCGCCTGATTGATATTGTGGACCGCAAGAGTCTGCATCGGCTCTGCCAGAACCTGGACGAAGAATAACAGAAGGCAATCCGTCAACTGTCGGAAAGCACCCTCAACCCCGAGTCTGGAAAGCTCACTACAACAAGGAGAAGCCCTCGTGGACATCACTACCACGCCAGCAGAAATGAACGACCTCACCATGTCGGAAAAATCCCGGCCATTGCTTGAGGCCGTCAAGCAACATATCCGTGACAATGTCGATCCCATTCTGGAAGAATTCGAACGCCTGGGCGAAGGCCGCGCAGACCGGTTCAGCTACGCTCCCGGCCAGCTCGAGCTGCTTGAGGGCGCTAAGCAGAAGGCCAAGGAAGCCGGGTTGTGGAACTTCTTCCTGCCCAACGCCGAAACCGGTGAAGGTCTGTCCAACCTCGACTATGCCTACCTGGCGGTGGAGCTGGGCAAGAACCCCCTGGCTTCGGAGACCCTCAACTGCTCCGCGCCGGACACCGGCAACATGGAAGTACTGGAACGGGTTGGTACCCCCGAGCAGAAAGAGCAGTGGCTTAAACCATTGCTGGAAGGCAAGATCCGCTCCTGCTTCGGTATGACCGAACCCCATGTGGCCTCTTCGGACGCTCGCAATATTGAAACCAGCGCGGTACTGGAAGGCGACGAATGGGTCATCAACGGCGAAAAGTACTACATTTCCGGCGCCGGCGATCCCCGCTGCAAGATCATGATCTGCATGGTCAAGACAAGTCCGGATGCCGAGGCCTGGCGTCAACAGTCCCAGATCCTGGTACCCATGGATGCGCCGGGTCTGACTGTGGTCGGCCCCATGCACGTGTTCGGCCACGACGACGCCCCCCATGGCCACATGCACATCAAACTCGAGAATGTGCGGGTCCCGAAAGAGAACATACTGTGGGGTGAAGGCCGCGGCTTCGAGATTTCACAGCTGCGCCTGGGCCCGGGGCGCATCCACCATTGCATGCGTTCCATCGGCGCCGCCGAGAAGGCGCTGGACCTGATGATCGAACGCGGTCAGAGCCGTGAAGCCTTCGGTCGCCCGATCCTGGATCTGGGCAAGAATATGGAAACCATTTCACGCGCGCGGATCGAAATTGAAGCCATGCGCATGATGGTCCTCAAGGCCGCCAAGGCGATGGACGTGCTTGGCAACAAGGAAGCCCGCGTCTGGGTCTCCATGGTCAAGGCCATGGTGCCAGAGAAGGTCTGCAAGATTATCGACGAAGCTATCCAGATCCACGGCGCCACCGGCGTCAGCCAGTGGTCAGCGCTGCCCGACATGTATACCAAGCAGCGCACCCTGAGACTGGCAGACGGACCGGACGAGGTCCACCATAACGTGGTCGCCCGGGCCGAGGTAAAGGCGTATAACCAGGACCCCTACCGCCGGCAGGAGTAACACTGCCAAGCCGTCCCCGGATGTGATCGCCGGGGACGGCGCTTACAACGCCCGCTCCAGGTAACGTCGGGCGCGCCCTTTGCACAGTCCTGGCAAGCCGCCGATTGCCACCCGCCCGGGTTTGACTTCCAGCCCATCGTAGCTTTGACTGAACTGGGCATTTACTCCCACGCCCAGTTGTAACTCAGATCTCGAAATCCCTTTCTGATATTAATAACAAAAGGATTGCTCAATGACTGACACTACCCAAACCGTCGATATCCCCCACCTCGGTGGCTCCACTGTGGGTTACCGCTTTGGCAGGCCTTACGATCCATCACTGCCAACACTGATCATGAATAACTCGTTTACCACCTCGGCCGAGTTGTTCAGGCCACAATTCTCCGACGAGGAACTCCTGAAGGTGGCCAACCTCCTGGCCATCGAGCCATACGGCCACGGCAAAACCCGCTCCACCTACCGCCAGTTCACCTATTGGGACAGTGCGATCGCCAACCTGCAGGTGCTGGATGCGCTGGGCATTGACCAGGCCTTCGCAATGGGCACCTCCCAGGGTGGCTGGATTGTGACCCAAACCGCCATGCTCGCACCCGACCGCATAAAAGGAATCATTCCGCTGGGCACGTCCATGGACCGCGAAAGTCAGCAAAGCCAGGCACTTGGCTGCTGGGATGGCACCGAGTTCTGCACACCCGCCATTGACGCGTTGGCTGAACCTGTCCCCGACGACTGGGTGGTACCGGATGAATTTGTTATTGGCGTGCTTGACGCCGGCCTGGGCGATTCAGTATCCGACGAGGATCGGGCGTTCTGGCTGGACGTCTACCGCAGGAATTATTCCGGGGATTCTGGCCGTGAGCGGCTACGGACCTGCTCGATCAATCTGCGCGACCGGGACAGTTTACTGGCCCGCCTTGACAGTGTTACGTGTCCGGTGCTGTGGATTCACGGAACTGCGGATTCCGTATATTCCGTCGCCAACGCCGAAGATGGCATCGCCCGTTTCACCGGGTCGAAGGAAGCGCAGCTGAAAGTTGTTGAGGGAGGCCAGCACTTCTTGAGCGCTTCGGATCCGAAAGAGGTGAACGCTGCAGCGATCGAATTCATCACGAAGTGGCAATAGTACGGATCAGGTGTATAGCACCTGGCGTCCTGCAGGGAGTCCAGGGTCGCAAACTGAATGCCGTAATCCCCCACAGCACACTAACTGGTGCTGAATGACTGCCGCCCTGTACAGGGCGGCAACGACTTCACGTGATGATAACACCAGAGCTATCCAGACCCTCCGCTTTACAGAGCTCCCGGTATGTTTCAAGGATAAAGGCTGCATCCCATACGCTATCGACTTCGCCCTGCTCGTTGAGGTTCAGGTTTGCGCCTTGAATGGCAAACCATACCTCAGTGACCTCGGTATTGCTGTCAGGCACATGCAATGTGTGTATGGACCCGGCGGGTTCATAGAGGTAAGAGCCTGAAGTATTCAGATCAGGGTATTCCAGGTACTTCCAGGAACCGGAAAAGGTGATCGCAAACACTTCGCCGGTGTGCTTGTGGCGCGGAAGCGTTACGCCTGGCGCAAACCGGGTTCTCACCACCCACAGCCCACTCTCAATACTTATATGCAGAACCTGCAGCTCCAGGCCCTCCATGAACGTGACAAACGGAAGATCGCTCTGCCCCAGGTGAGAAGTGGCTGGCAGCTCAGCAATATCGGCAACAGAGTTCATGACACCTCTCCCTCGAGTGATGGAGTATTGGTCGTCAATTGCATTGTGCTCTCCTCGTGATCATTGCAGTGTTTTTGTTTTCCACCTACCAAGCCGTTTACTTCGAAGGTGCACCTATCATGCTAGATGGCTCGAGGAGCGGTGTGCTATCGCGAATATTCGCGACTGTCGGAATGATGGGTCAGGTATCTGACGTTTTCTCGCGACGCCAGCAACGAAACCAGCTGAGAGTGTGAACGGACCGCCAGTTTCCGTCTTATGCTACGCAACTGGTGATCAATGGTTGAGAACGCTCGATCCAGTTCACGCGCTATTTCCTTGTAGCTCTTCCCTGACGCAGCCAGTCTGGCCACCGTTCGTTCCGCGGTCGTCAACCGGGAGAGCGGCGACTCTTGCAGGGTACCGGTCAAACCGGTTTGTGGCTGTGGCACAAGATGAGAAGTACCATCGCATAACTGCTCTGCAGCACTCAGTACCGGGGCCAGCACCTCTTCCACGACGTTAGTGAAGCTTTCGTATGCTCTGCCTTCCCAGGGCCGGGCAGACACCACACGATCCATGCAGAGCAAGCCGAATGGGCGACGACCACTTTTCAGGGCGACAGCCAACTTGGTGGTCGTCCCGGCCGCAATCAAAGCGTGACGTAGCCCAGACCGGAATCTCGGCTCTTGGGCAATATCGACGTAGACAACTGGCTGGTCAGAAAGCCAAAGGTCACGAACACCGGGGTCAGTGTTTTCTACTCGCAATGCGCGCATGGATGATATGGGCGCCCGAGAAGCAAAAGACTCAGCCTGGGCCGGAGTATAAACGGGATCAAACGGACGGCCCCACCCGCCGTCTACCCGGTCTGCGTCGAACCGGGCCTGTAACCAGTCGGTTACCAATTGCCAGCACTGCTGCGCATCATCCAGCAGTAGAAGTGACTGGGCAGCCAGGTCTCTCGCATCACAGGAAGTTATTGCGGCGCGCTTTCCAAGCAACTTGTGGTAGAGCTTTTTTTGAGTCGCCAGTACGTCCCGGGCTTCAATCTCACCCATCAGTTGTCCTCGCCACCTTGCTCGCAGGCCCGGGTGACACCGCACCTGCCGATTATCTGTGGTCTGCTTGTTATCAACATGTCGTAGCCAATGATCAGGTAACGACAGTCCTTTAGTCCTGAGTTCAAACAGGAAGCCGCCGGCCTGATGCTGGATCAAGGTTACACCATCTGCGAGGCGAGTACGCCCCCCGAGGGTAGGACAAGTGCTCCGGGGCATCACGCCCCAGTTTAGTTGCCTGTGGTGCGATATAGCCTTACAGTGCCTGCCAGCGAACAGCAGAAACCAGTGACATCACAACCCACAACCCAGTCGCCAGGGGAGCCCCGGCATCAGCCGCCGGGACTGAGAGTGTCTTCGACAGACCCTGGAACCTGATCCGGATCATTCCGGCGGAGGAAGCGCGACATGATGATGACCCACCTGGCCGCCATTGTGGCGGCACTGTGCCTTTTCGGCTGGCTGGGGCTCCGCGCCCGCAAGACGGCCAGTGGCCTTGATGATTACATGACAGCCCGCAACAGTCAGGGAGCCACCACCATCGGCCTCTCCTTTCTGGCTTCAGGCATGGGCGCCTGGATTCTGTTTGCGCCACCGGAAGTCGGCGCGTTTGTCGGGCCGGTCGCGCTTGCCGGCTACGCCCTGGGGGCGGCACTGCCATTTATCATTTTCGCTACCCTCGGCCCGCTGATTCGCAGGCAAATGCCCAGGGGGCGCAGTATCAGTGGGTTTGCCGAGGAACGATTCGGCAAGGGCATGCGCCGATGGGTATCGCTGATTTCGGTGCTTTATATGGCGTGCTTTCTGGCCGCCGAGCTCACGGCCATTGGCTCGATTACCGGGCTACTTTCAGACCTGAACGGCCAGGTCGTCATCATCGCCGTAGCGGTAACCACCCTGATCTACACCACCTGGGGCGGGCTGAGAGCCAGCCTTGCCACAGACCGCTGGCAAGCGCTGCTGCTGATGGCACTGCTGGCAGCCGTTCTGTTCGTGGACTGGAAACACCTGCCCCCCGTAACAGCCTCTGCCGGGCTGCCAGGCATCCCGTTCTGGAGTGCCGTCAGTGTGGCTCTGACCCTGGTGCTTGCCGTGACCGCAGCCAACCTTTTCCATCAGGGCTACTGGCAGCGGGTGTGGGCGGCCCGTGACAGCGCGTCACTCTGGAAAGGGGCAATCCTCGGGGGTGGTACCACGATCGTTGTGGTGGCCATTGTCGGCGGCCTCGGCATGAGTGCTGCCATGGCCGGGCTCGACCTGGGCCAGCCCCCGATTCCCTTCTTCGCACTGCTCAGTGAAGCGCCACAGTGGCTCGGAGCCGTAGCCCTTGTGCTGGCGGTGACCCTGGTCGCCTCCTCCGTGGATACCCT
This sequence comes from Marinobacter sp., assembly GCF_041690615.1. Classification (GTDB taxonomy): domain Bacteria; phylum Pseudomonadota; class Gammaproteobacteria; order Pseudomonadales; family Oleiphilaceae; genus Marinobacter. The sequence continues at coordinate 23,241 of NZ_JAWLGY010000033.1, read as the reverse complement.
GCAGAATGGCATTGCATCCCTCGCGGTAGCCGAGAAAGATGGCCTGACCCTGACCGCCGCCCGTTGGGTGACGGTGGCCCTGATGGTGCCGGTGGTTATCGTGGCGTTGCAGGGGGTCTCGGTGCTGAGGCTGTTCCTGATTGCCGACCTGCTGTGCGCGACGGCTATCGTTCCGGTTCTCATGGGGCTCTGGGCCCGGGTTACGCCGACGGCTGCGATGGGGGGCGCGCTGGCGGGTCTGGTGGGCGCTGTCCTGCCCGACTGGGTAATGACAGGAAGTCTTACCGAAGCCTTTTACATCGCCAGCTTTCCCGGCGGGGCGCCGACACTGGCTCCCTTTGCCGGCGCCCTGCTGGCCTCGGGCACCGTCGCACTGGCACTGACCATGGTGCAGGGGCGTCGCTGACCTGAACGCCTTGCGTACGCCTACAGGGCGACGAGGTCCATTTTCACCCCGATGCCGCCGCTCTCCAGGGCCTCCTGGACCGGCCGGAAGGAACGGCGGTGAATCGGGGTAACGCCCTGGCGCTTCAGCGCTTCCAGATGGACCGGTGTGGGGTAGCCCTTGTGGGCAGCGAGACCATAGCCCGGGTAGGTTTCTTCCAGGGCGACCATTTCCCGGTCGCGGGTGACCTTGGCCAGTACAGAAGCGGCACTGATGGCGGCAACGCGGCCGTCGCCCTTGATAACGGGCTCCGATGGCCAGTGCCAGTTCGGGCAGCGATTGCCATCTACCAGTACGTATTCCGGAGGCACGCATAGCCCGGCTACCGCCCGCTCCATGGCGACGAGGGTGGCCTGGAATATGTTGAGGCGGTCAATTTCGTCGGCTTCGCAGCGGCCAAGGCTCCAGGCCGCGGCCTTTTCGATGATTTCGTCGTACAGGGCTTCCCGGCGCTTTTCGGTGAGTTTCTTGGAGTCTGCCAGCCCTTTAATGGGCCGGTCCGGGTGCAGAATGACCGCCGCTGTCACCACCGGCCCCGCCAGTGGGCCACGGCCTACTTCGTCGACACCGGCCAGCTTCCAGCCCAGGTATTGGCATTCGAACGGGGGCAGTACAGCTTTACCGGCCATCAGTGTCTTTCCTTTTCGATCAATGCGGATACCGCTTCAGCAGCTCGCTCGTCAGCGTCGCGGCGCAGCAAGTGGTGTAGCCGGGTAAAGGCTTCATGCAGCCGTTCCCTCTCTTGCGGGTTATCCAGTCGCTCCAGTACCGCTTCTGCCAGCTTCTCTGGCGTGGCGTTATCCTGCAACAGTTCCGGGACCAGCTCCTCCTGCGCGAGCAGGTTGGGCAGGGACACCCAGGGCACTTTCACCAGGCGGGATACCAACGCATAACTCAGATTACTCAGGCGATAGCCCACCACCATGGGCTTTTTCAGCAGCATGGCTTCCAGGGTGGCGGTTCCGGAGGCCAGCAGCACAACATCTGCCGCGGCCATGACCTCCCGGGACCGGCCCCTCACCACCGTCAGCGGCAATTGTACATCCAGTGAATCCGCCAGCTCGCGCACCTGGACTTCCCGCTCGCGGTTCACGCAGGGCACCACCAACTGCAGGTCCGGATGCACCTCCTGCAACCTGCGGGCGGTTTCCAGGAACAGGCCTCCCAGCCGTTCCACCTCCCCTGCCCGGCTGCCCGGAAGTATGGCCAGCACCGGCTTGTCCTGATCCAGCCCCAGGGCGTCCCTGGCGCCTGCGGTATCCACTTCCATGGGCACCCGCTCAGCCAGGGGGTGTCCGACAAAGGCCACCGGCACCTGATGATCCTCGTAAAAACGGGCCTCGAACGGCAACAGGGTGAGCATCAGGTCGACGGAACGGGCTATCCGGAAGATACGTTTCTGGCGCCAGGCCCAGACCGAGGGGCTGACGTAATGTGCCGTGGGAATGCCTGCCTTGCGACACCGCTCCTCCACACCCAGGGTAAAGTCCGGAGAATCAATGCCAATAACCACATCCGGTGGTGTGGTCAGCAGGTAATCCATCAGACGGGCACGGATGGCGAAGAGCTCCCGCAGGCGCCCAAGCACCTCCACGAGCCCCATCACGGAAAGCCGCTCCATGGGGACCAGGGAATGGAAGCCTTCGGTGATCATTTCCTCACCGCCAATACCGACGAAGCGGGCATTGGGATAGCGTTTACGCAGTGAACGAATCAGACCGGAACCGAGGATATCTCCGGAAGCCTCCCCTGCCACCATGGCGATGGTGACCGGTGCCCGGCTGACGATGCGGGGCACAGACAACGGCGGCTCAGTAACAGGCAATTCGGAAGACGTCACCGGACGACCTAACGGACAATGCCCCGGTCGGCGATGCGCAGGGACTCCATCAGCGGCTGCATTTCCGGCAGCGACGGCCAGGCTTTCTCCAGCTCCTCCAGCGCCTGGGCAGTGGTCAGACCCTGGCGGTAGATGATCTTGTAGGCCCGGCGCAACTCCGTCAGGACATCCTTGCTGAAGCCCCGACGACGCAGACCTTCCATGTTGATGCCGTGGGGGCTGGCGGACTGGCCACTGGCCATCACATAGGCGGGGATGTCTTTCAGGACAATACTGCCGCCGCCACTCATGCTGTGGGAACCAATATGACAGAACTGGTGCACCATGGTGCCACCACCGAGGATCGCCCAGTCGCCAATGGTGACATGGCCGGCCAGGGTCGCACAGTTGGCCAGGATGGTGTTGTTACCAATCACACAGTCATGGGCCACATGGACATAGGCCATCAGCAGGTTGTCACTGCCGATGCGGGTTTCGCCCCGGTCCTGGACCGTACCACGATGGATGGTACAGCTTTCGCGAATGACGTTATTGTCGCCAATCACCAGGGTGGTCGGTTCGCCGGCGTATTTCTTGTCCTGGCAGTCCTCGCCCACGCTGGCAAACTGGAAGATGCGGTTGTTGCGACCGATTACGGTCGGGCCCTTGATCACCACATGGGAATGCACCTCGGTGCCTTCACCGATCTCGACCCCCGGTCCGATGTAACTCCATGGCCCCACACTGACCCCATCAGCCAGTTTGGCAGAAGGGTCAACGATTGCCTGGGGATGGACACCGTTCCAGTGCTTTTCAGTCATCAAGCGTCTCTCTCAGCCGACATGACTTCTGCAACACAGACTACCTCGCCATCCACCAGCGCGCGACAGTCAAATTTCCAGATGCCATGCTTGTTGGACAACAGGGTAGACTCCAGCCGCAGCTGGTCTCCCGGCACTACCGGACGCTTGAAACGGGCCTTGTTGGAACCCGCCAGCAGGTGAATAGAACCATCCGCGGCAGAGCGACCAGCGGTAACATAGCCGAGGATACCCGAAACCTGGGCCATGGCTTCGATGATCAACACGCCGGGCATAATGGGCTTACCCGGGAAGTGGCCGGTAAAGTACGGCTCATTGAAGGTCACGTTCTTGTAACCGACAATGGACTTGCCGGCTTCCACTTCCACCACACGATCCACCAGCAGGAAGGGGTATCGGTGTGGCAGAAAGTTCATTATTTCATCAATTTGCATCATCGGGTATTGGCCTCAGCCCTCAATTTTCTTTTCCAGTTCCTTCAACCGGCGCGCCATGGCGTCCAGCTGTCTGAAGCGAGCAGCGTTCTTGCGCCATTCGCGATTGGTCATATGACCGGTACCTGAGGAATACACCCCCGGCTCACGGATATCTCCGGTAACCAGTGACATTCCGGTTACCTGCACGCCATCGGCAATGGTCAGGTGGCCGCTGATTCCCGCTGCGCCGCCAAACATGCAATGACTGCCGATACGGGTACTGCCGGCAATACCCACCTTGCCCGCCATGGCACTGTGATCGCCAATCTGGACGTTGTGGGCAATCTGCACCAGGTTATCGAGTTTGACCCCGTTACCCAGCCGGGTATCGTCCAGCGCACCGCGGTCGATGGCCGTATTGGCACCCACTTCCACATCGTCCCCCAGGGTCACACCGCCAATCTGGGCAATGCGGTGCCAGGTGCCCTTGTGAACGGCAAAGCCGAACCCGTCGGAGCCGATGACGGCCCCGCTGAGGATATGGCAGCGCTTGCCCATGGTAACGCCGTGGGCCAGGGTAACCCGCGGCCGCAGTATGCTCTGGTCACCGATCACACAGCCGGCGCCAATAATGGAATGCGCGCCGACGACCACGCCCTCACCCAGCGTGACGCCCGCCTCGATGACCACGTAGGGGCCAATGCTGACACTGGCCGGAACCGACACCGACTCATCGATGAGTGCCGTGGGATGGACCCCGAGCACCGGCGCCGGTGACGTATCGAACTCATGGCTGATGCGAGCATAGCCAAGGTAGGGATCGTCCAGTAACAGGACATTGGTCGGAGCCTTGTCCGCCATGGCCGGTGATACCAGCACAGCCCCGGCCCGGGTAGCGTCCAGGTAACGGCTGTAGGACGGGTTGGCCAGAAAGCTAAGCTGATCCGGGCGGGCCGCCTCAAGCGTTGCCAGCCCGGCAATTTCCAGCTGCGGGTCGCCCCTGAGTTCGGCGCCCAGTGTACTGGCAATCTCCCCGAGGGTCATGGTTCTGGTGGGCATGTTACTGATTCAGCTTTTCCAGCAGTTCTTCGGTCAGGTCCAGTTCCGGCTTGACGGACACTACCGCCTCGGACGGCAGGATAATATCCAGGTCATGCTCGTCCATCAGTGCCTTAACGGCTGCATCCACCTCCGGCCGGGCCTCCTCCAGAAACGCCTGCTTGCGGCTGTTCAGTGTCTGATCCAGCTGCTGTTTCTGACGAGTGAACGCTTCTGCCTTCTTCTGGAAATCGGCAGTCAGCTGCTCCCGCTCGCTTTCGTTCATCATGGCGCCATCTTTCTGCAAGCGCTCCTGCAGCCGGCGAGCCTCCTGCTGGGCCTCGCGAACCTCGGCCTCGGTGCCCGAAAACTCCTGTTCCAGCTGATCACTGAACGTCTGGGCGTCGTTGGATGAAAACAGCGCCTTGCGCAGGTCCACCACTCCGATGCGGGTATCAGCCAGAGCGGGTACACTCATCGCCAGTGCCATGGCGGCCACCACAACCCGGGCGCCCGCGGCGCACCTCACCAATTTCCTGAATCCAGTCATTGTGTTGTCTCCTGTCCTGCCATGCGGTTCTCAGGCTCTTATTGTCTGAAAAACCACGCCATTGCTGTGACGGCCATCGCTCTGTGAGATGCGGCCGTCAGAAACTCTGCCCCAGGGAGAACTGGAACACCTGGGTTTCATCGCCACTCTTGTCGGTAATTGGCTGCGCCAGGCTGAACGCCAGTGGGCCCACCACCGTAATCCACTGGAAGCCAATACCCACGGATGCCCGGATTTCATTCACTTCCGGGTCAAAGCCCCGGGCGGTATCAAATACCTGGCCGGCATCCAGGAAAAGCGCCGTGCGCATACTGCGGGTGTCGCCGGCAAACGGCGTCGGCACGATCAGTTCCAGGCTGCCTTCAGTAAGTACGTTACCGCCGAAAGGATCGTCATCGTCGGTCCAGGTCTTGTTGGTTTCAACGCGGTTACCCAGGGAATTAGCCTCGAAGCCCCGCACCGAGCCATAGCCACCGGCGTAGAAGTGCTCATAGAACGGCATCTGGGAACGGTCACCATAGCCATCGCCATAGCCCAGTTCGCCCCGGGCCCGGATGGCCCAGGTTTCCTGCTCATTGAGCGGCCAGAAGCTGTCGCCCTTGTAGCGCAGCTTGTAGAAGGTCAGGTCGCTGCCGGGCACCGCCACATCGGCAGACAGCGTGTGGCTGTAGCCATCGGTGGGCAACATGCCCCGGTTAAGGGTGCTCCGGCGCCAGGAACCGGTAAGGAAGTAGTTGTTGAAGTCGTTGCCTTCCTCGTCAATGAAGCGCAACACTTCGTTCGCCGTGTAATCACCGGCCCTGATCTTGGACAGGGTATAACCCAGGCCGAAGTTCAGGCGGGTGTACTGATCAATGGGATAGCCAAAGGTTACGCGACCGCCGTACTCGTCCAGCAGGTAGGAGGAAATGTCCTGTTCCTCGAAGTCCGTCTCCCGGGCGAACAGGCTGAACCCACGGCTGACACCGTCCACGGTGTAGTAGGGATCTTCGTAGGAGAAGTTGGCGCTCTTGATGGAGTCGCTCACGTTAGCGCCGATGGACACCCGCTTGCCGGTGCCGAAGAAGTTGTTCTCGGATATATTCGCCCCAAGGATGACCCCGGAAACCTGGGAGAAACCAATAGAGGCGGACAGGCTGCCTGTGGGCTGCTCTTCTACGCTGTAATTAACATCCACCAGGTCGTCCGAGCCGGGCACCGGTGTGGTGTCTACTGAAACGGAACGGAAATACCCGAGGCGCTCCAGCTGGTCCTTGGAGAACTCGATGCGGTCGGTGGAGGCCACCCCGCCCTCCATCTGGGTCATTTCCTGGCGCAGGACCTCGTCCTTGGTGGTTACGTTGCCGGAGAAGTTGATACGACGCACATAGGTACGCTTGCCCGGCTCCACATAAAAGGTCACGGCTGCGGTGTCTTCCGAGTCTGACTCGGGAATGGCATTGACATTGGCGAAGGTGTAGCCCTCACGGCCAAGCCGGCGGGACAGGCGCTCGGAAGTGGCGGTCAGCTCTGACCGGGACAGCACATCCCCCGGCTCCAGCTCAATCAACTCGCTCAATTCCTCCTCAGCGACAATCAGATCACCACGCAACTGAATATCGGAGATCGTATACTGACGGCCTTCGTTCACGGAGACCGCCACAAAGACATCCTGCTTGTCCGGCGAAATGGACACCTGGCTGGACTCGATGTTGAAGTCCAGGTAGCCCTGGTCGAGGTAATGGGAGCGCAGGGATTCCAGGTCACCGCTCAGGCGTTCGCGGGCATACTTGTCCTTGCTGGTGAGGGAGTTCCACCAGCTGCTGGTGCGCAATTCGAACAGGTCCAGCAATTCCTCATCGGAAAAGGCTTCATTCCCCACGATGTTGATGTGCCGGATGGCAGCGACGTCGCCCTCGTTGATGTCCAGGCGGATAGCCACCCGGTTGCGGGGCAGCTCTTCCGCGTTCGCCTTCACCCGGGCGTTGTAGCGCCCCTGGCCCACGTAGGAGCGCAGGATTTCCAGTTCGAGGCGTTCCAGGGTGGCCCGGCGGAACACCTGCCCTTCCTGCATGCCGGCACCGGACAGGGCATCCATGAGAACATCCGTTTCGATGTTCTTGTTGCCCTCAATCTCGATGGAAGCGATAGCCGGACGCTCCCGGACCTCCAGTATCAGGGTGCCGTTGTCACGGTAGGCCTCGATGTCCGTGAACAGCCCCGTCTTGAACAGGGTCCGGATGGCCTCGGCCAGCTCCTGCTCGCCAAGGGACTCGCCGATGTCCACAGGAAAGGCCGAAAATACGTTACCGGCCGAAACCCTCTGCAGGCCTTCGACTTCGATATCCGCCACCGTAAACTCTTGTGCCGTAACCGGCTGACTGGCCATGCCTGCCAGGGCCAAACCAATCGCTGCACCCAGTAAAGAACGTCTCATTCAGTCAGATCGCCTGTTTATGCGCGTAAGGAGCTCGCAATTCTCACAACCGCATCAGGTCGTTGTAAAGAGCAAACACCATTAAAGTCAGAATCATGGCCATACCGATCCTCAGTCCCAGCGCCTGTACCTGCTCTGAGAGCGGGCGCCGGCGGATGGCCTCGATGGTGTAATAAACAATATGCCCGCCGTCCAGCACCGGTATGGGCAGCAGGTTGAGAATGCCCAGACTGACACTCAGGTAAGCCAGGAAACGAACAAAGTCTTCGAATCCCGAGCTGACGCTGGCTTCGGCAACCCGGGCGATAGTGATCGGCCCACTCAGGTTGGTGGGCGACAGCAGGCCGGTAATCATCTTTTGTATTGCGACCAGGGTCAACCGGGTATCAGACCAGGTTTCCGAAAATGCGTTGGGAATCGCAGCCAGTGGCCCGTAACGAACCTCCCGGAGCATGTCATCCGGCCAGCTGACTTCCGCAACACCTGCGCCGACATATCCCTGTTCAACACCCTCTACCTCACGGGAGGCGGGGGTCACCTGCAGGGTTACCGTACTGCCATCCCGCTCCACCCGCAGCTCGAGTGACTGTTCCGGTGACTGCTGAATTCTCTCCACCAGGGCAAACCAGTCGGCTACCGGCTCGCTATCGACGGCAACGACACGGTCGCCTTCCTGCAGCCCGGCAGCCTCGGCACGGCCGCCACTAACCACCTGTCCGATCTGCGCGGGGACATCCGGACGCAGCGGACTCAGACCGAACTGGCCGAGCGGGTCGGGGTTGTCGTCCGGCAGCTGCCAGCCGTCCAGGGTTGCGGTCAGTGTACGCTCGCCCTGACCGTCGCTGATGGTGAAGCTGACCTCATCCTGTTCACCGGCCCGCTCCAACAGGCGCATGTTGATGTCCCGCCAGGAGGTGACGTTGCGGCCGTCCACCTGGTGAACCTCCATGCCCGACTGCAGGCCCATGCGGTTGGCAATGGAACCCTCGGCAATATCGCCGGTCACCGGCGCCACCGTGGTGAAACCCACCACGCTCAGCAGCCAGTAGGCGGCAATGGCAAAGATAAAGTTGGCAGCCGGGCCGGCGGCCGCGATGGCGATGCGTTGCCCCGGGGGCTTCGATGTAAAGGCTTCGTGGCGCTGATCTTCTGGCACCGGGGCTTCCCGCTCGTCCAGCATCTTGACGTAACCACCCAGGGGAATCGCCGCCACCGCGAACTCGGTACCGTGACGGTCATAGCGGGACCAGATGGGGTTGCCAAAGCCTACCGAGAACCGCAACACCCGCACGCCACACTTGCGGGCCACCCAGAAGTGACCAAACTCGTGAATGGTCACCAGGATGCCAAGGGTGACAATCAGCGCCAGAACTGTCTGCAGAATGTCCAACATGCTATCGCGTGGCCTCCGGCCGTTACAGCGTCAGGGTGCCAGGGTACGCCGGGCCAGACGTTCAATTTCGGCCAGGGCCTCGGCCCGACCGGCCTGGTCCGCTGCCATGATGGCGGCAAAATCATCCGCCGCCTTTGACGTCACCCTGGCAAGGGTATGCTCTATGATAACCGGGATATCGGCAAAACAAAGCTTCCCGGCCAGGAAGGCGGCAACCGCCTGCTCATTGGCGGCATTGAGTACGGCCGGAGTCGTTCCTCCCACCTCAAAGGCCTCGGCCGCCAGCCTCAGGCAGGGGAAGCGGGCGGTATCCGGCCGTTCGAAGTGAAAACGCCCCAGGGCAAACAGATCCAGCGGTGCCACACCGGCGTCCACCCGCTCCGGCCAGGCCAGGCCGTTGGCGATGGGGGTGCGCATATCCGGGCTGCCCAACTGCGCCAGAACCGAGCCATCCACATACTCCACCATGGAGTGAATAATGCTCTCCGGGTGCACATGAACCTCGATCTGATCCGGCCGGGTATTGAACAGCCAGCAGGCCTCGATCAGTTCCAGCCCCTTGTTCATCAGGGTGGCCGAATCCACCGAGATTTTCTGGCCCATGGACCAGTTGGGGTGCTTGCAGGCCTGGGCCGGGGTTACGTCGCGGAGCATGTCCGGAGTGTGATTACGGAATGGCCCGCCAGACGCCGTCAGCAGGATTCGACGCACCCCGGCCCCGGGCAGGTCCCGCACCCGTTCCGCTGGCAGGCACTGAAAGATCGCGTTGTGCTCGGAATCAATGGGCAACAGCAGGGCACCGGAATGGGCCACCGCGTCCATGAATAACTGCCCGGACATCACCAGCGCTTCCTTGTTCGCCAGCAGTACCCGCTTCCCGGCCTTGACCGCTGCCAGCGTGGGCGCCAGGCCCGCCGCACCGACAATGGCGGCCATGACCGTATCGGCTTCCGCTGACTCGGCGACCTCGATGAGCCCTGCTTCACCGGCCAGCACCCGGGTATCCGGCAAATCCGCCAGCGCCTGTGCCAGCTGCTCCGCCGCATCCGCATCCGCCATCACCGCTACCGCCGGACGGAACTCCCGGCAAAGGGCGACCATGTCGTTGACATTGGTGGACGCGGTGAGTGCGTGCACGGAGAACCGGTCCGGGTGGCGTCGCACCACATCCAGGGTACTCAGCCCGATGGACCCGGTGGCGCCCAGCAAGGTCAGGTGGCGCATGCCGGTCTCAAGGGTCACAGCGTCGCTCCCGAAGACAGCCAGCCAATCAGGGTAATGATGAGGGCAAAGAGAGGAATCGCCGCTGTCAGGCTGTCGATACGATCCATAATGCCACCATGCCCGGGCAGCAGCTGACTGCTGTCCTTGATGCCCCGGAAGCGCTTGAGCATGCTCTCCAGCAGGTCGCCCACGACAGAAACCGCCGCAACGACAACGCTGGCCACCAGCAGTAACAGGATATCGCCAGTCCCGGCGCGGGCAACAAGACCCGCCGCAACCGCCAGCAGCGAAACCGCCACCAGGCCACCCCAGACACCGGCCCAGGACTTGCCCGGGCTTACCCGGGGCGCCAGCTTGGCTTTGCCGAAGGCCTTGCCGGCAAAATAGGCACCAATGTCTGCCACCCAGACCACCAGGAAGACATAGAGAATCGCCAGCAGGCTGTTTTCCAGATCTCCGAACAACAGGGTACCGTTACGCAGGTGATTCAGGCCAACCCAGGCCGGTACCAGCACCAGAAGGCCCATCACGCCCCTGATAACCGGGTTGCTCCATAGCGAGCTCGCCTGCGGGTAAACACGCACCATCTGCAGTGCCACCAGCCACCAGACCAGGCCAAGCCACAGCAGAGGTAGCGTCGGCAGGTTATAGACGGCCACCAGGATAAGTGCCACCAGGGCACCGTAGCCCGCGCGGGCCGGGCCACTGGTGTAGCCAGCCATATTGGCCCACTCCCAGGCACCGAGGGTGATGGCCACTCCGGTAAAAACAGCAAAGCCCAGCGGCGGCAGGAAAAATATGCCGATGATGGCAATGGGCGCCAGGATCAGCGCCGTCAGGATTCGGGTTTTGAGCACGTCACTATTCGCTCTTGTCCTTGGCTCAGTCAGTTTCTTGTTGTGTCGGCAAGGAGGCCCTCGAGGTCATCGGTGTCTGCACCGAGAATCGCGAAGCCATCCGCACTGCCTTGTTACTGAGCATTCATTGCTGGGCAGCCAGACGCTGGTCCACCTGGTCGTCGGTCTGGCCAAACCGGCGCTTGCGCCGGGCGTAGGCCTGCAGGGCCTTGCGCATCTCCTCACTGCGGAAATCCGGCCAGAACACCTCCGAGAAATAGAACTCGGTGTAGGCCAGGTGCCATAGCAGGAAGTTGCTGATGCGCTGCTCCCCCGCCGTACGGATCATCAGGTCCGGCATCGGCAAATCGCCGATGGACAGGTACTGCTGAATAACGTCATCGGTAATATCCGATGGCGTCAGTTCGCCGGCCAGTACCCGTGCCGCCACTTGCCGGGTAGCCTGGGTAATATCCCAGTGGCCACCGTAATTGGCGGCAATCACCAGGGTCATCAGGGTGTTGTCCCGGGTCAGCTCTTCCGCCCGCGCCATGTGCTCCTGCAGTAACGGGCTGAAGGCACTGCGGTCTCCGATAATGCGCAGACGGATGTTGTTGCGGTGAAGCTTTTTCACTTCCCGCTCCAGGGCAAACAGGAACAGCCGCATCAATGCGGAGACTTCGTCCTCGGGCCGTCGCCAATTCTCGCTGGAGAAGGCGAACAGGGTCAGTACCTCGACTCCTTCCCGGGCGCAGGTCTCTACCACAGACCGCACCGAGTTGACGCCCGCCTTGTGGCCAGCTACTCCATTAAGCCGCCGGGCCCTGGCCCAACGGTTGTTGCCGTCCATGATTATGGCAACGTGGCGCGGAACCTTGCCGGCTTCCACCGGTATTCCCGCTGTTACTGAATCCGTCATGCAGACCCCTGATACTGATCGGGTGTTCCGTCCGGCGGTTAAACCGCCATCAGGTCATCTTCCTTGGACTTGAGCGCCTTGTCGACTTCGGCAATGTACTGGTCAGTCAGCTTCTGAATGGCCTCTTCACCGCGACGCTGGTCGTCCTCGGTGATTTCCTTTTCCTTTTCCAGTTCTTTCAGGTCGTTATTGGCATCACGACGGGCATTACGGATGCCCACCCGGGCGTTTTCGGCGTCGTGCTTGGCCTGCTTGACCATTTCCCGGCGGGTTTCTTCCGTCAGCATGGGCATGGGCACGCGGATGATGTCGCCACTGGTCGCAGGGTTCAGGCCCAGGTCCGAGGACATGATCGCCTTCTCAATGGTGGGGATCAGGTTCTTTTCCCAGGGCGATACGGTCAGGGTGCGGTTATCCTCGACGTTAACGCTGGCCACCTGCTTCAGCGGTGTCTCCTGGCCGTAATAGTTAACATGCACACTGTCCAGGATGGCCGGGTGGGCCCGGCCTGTGCGGATCTTGTTGAAGGCTGAAGACAGTGCCTCCAGGCTCTTCTTCATGCGCTTCTCGGCATCTTTCTTGATATCGTCAATCACTTTGCGCGTCCTCGCTTGTCTGTTTGTCTCTGCCCATGCCTGACCGGCATGGAGCATGAATTCGTTTCCGGGGCGGCCTGTTCGACAGCCCCCTGATAAGTGGGGGCAGCGCCTATTCGACGAGCGTCCCTTCCGGCTCACCGGTCACAATCCGGGTCAGCACACCCGGCGCGGTCATATTGAACACCCGCAGTGGCATGCCGTGGTCCCGGGCCAGGCAGATGGCAGTAAGGTCCATCACACCCAGTTTCTTATCCAGAACCTCATCATAGGTCAGGCGGTCGTATTTCTCCGCTGAAGGATCTGTCATGGGATCAGCGGAGTAGACGCCATCCACCTTCGTGGCCTTGAGTACCGCGTCAGCCTCGATCTCGATCCCTCTCAGGCAGGCCGCAGAATCCGTGGTGAAGAACGGGTTACCGGTACCGGCACAGAAGATCACCACGTCGCCGTCCTTGAGGTCACGCACCGCCCGGCGACGGTCGTAATGCTCCACGATACCACTCATGGGGATCGCCGACATGACGCGGGTACGTATGTTCGAGCGCTCCAGGGCATCCCGCATGGCCAGGCCGTTCATGACCGTGGCCAGCATTCCCATGTGGTCGCCGGTGACACGGTCCATGCCTGCGGCATTCAGGGCCGCGCCCCGGAACAGGTTGCCACCACCAATCACCAGCCCCACCTGGACACCGATACCAATCACGGCACCGATTTCAAGCGCCATGCGGTCAAGAACCTTGGGATCAATGCCAAACTCGTGCTCGCCCATCAGGGCCTCGCCACTGAGCTTGAGCAGAACGCGCTTGTATCTGGGCTGGGTTTTGGATGATGCTGGCATGCTGTTCCCCTCGTCGCTGGAGTTTCTGGATACGTCGGACCTGTATCTGACATGCTCCTCATGCCCCGACAAAAGGGGCATCTCAGATACAAGCCCGCCACGGCAGCCCGGGCGAACCCGCACTGGCGTGGCAGACTGAGGGGGCTCCGGCAGGAACCGGAGACCCCGTCGGAGCGGTGAATACCACTCCGGGGGTCAGCAGACTCAGGCCTTGCCGGTACCGGCGGCGGCAGCCACCTCGGCGGCGAAGTCCACTTCTTCCTTTTCGATGCCCTCGCCCACTTCCAGGCGAACGAAGCCGACCAGCTCAGCGCCGTTGGCTTTAAGCAGCTCGCCAACGGTCTGGTCCGGGTTCTTCACGAAAGGCTGCTCCACAAGGCTGTTCTCCTTGAGGAACTTCTTGATGCGACCGCCCATCATCTTCTCGACGATTTCGGCAGGCTTGCCTTCCATATCCGGCTGGGCCTTGATGATGTCCTTCTCTTTCTCGACTTCCTCGGCGGGCATGTCTTCCGGCTTGCCTACGCGGGGGTTAACGGCAGCGGCGTGCATGGCGATGTCACGGGCCACTTCCGGATCACCAGCAGTCATTGCCACAACCGCGGCAATCTTGTTGGTGTTGTGCACGTAACCGCCCACTACCGGGCCTTCCACCTTCACGATGCGGCGAACGGTGATGTTCTCACCGATCTTCTGGACCAGCGCTTCACGCTTGGCTTCCAGGTCACCTTCCATCAGCTTGGCAACATCAGTTTCGCCACGCTCGAAAGCAACATCCAGCACATCGTTGGCGAAATTGACGAAGTTGTCGTCACGGGCCACGAAGTCAGTTTCGGAGTTCACTTCCAGGATGTAGGCCACGGTGTTGTCATCGGAGATTTTCACCAGAGACACGCCTTCAGCGGCGGTACGGCCGGCTTTCTTGGCGGCCTTCAGGCCGGACGACTTGCGCAGTTCTTCAATTGCAGCTTCAACACTGCCTTCAGCTTCCACCAGTGCCTTCTTGCATTCCATCATGCCAAGGCCGGTGCGCTCACGGAGCTCTTTGACCATTGCAGCGGTAATAGCAGCCATGTTCAATCCTCTTAACAGTTAGAACCGGCCGGGCCCGATCAGGGCCCGGCGGTTGAATCCAGCGAAAGGGAGGCGGTTACCCTCGCCCCCCATTCAATCGGGTCAACGTGATAGCCGTATGACCGGCAGCGTTACTCGGCTGCGGGGGCTTCGCCGGCTGCAGGCTCTTCGCTGACTTCAACAAACTCGTCAGCAGCGCCGCCAGCCTGGGAGGCTTCGATGCAGGTGTCGGCAACGGCCTTCACGTAGATCTGGATGGCGCGGATGGCGTCATCGTTGCCCGGAATCACATAGTCAACGCCGTCCGGATCACTGTTGGTGTCCACAACGCCGATAACGGGGATGCCCAGCTTGTTGGCTTCCTTGATGGCGATACGCTCGTGGTCCACGTCGATCACGAACATGGCGTCCGGCAGGCCACCCATATCCTTGATACCACCGATAGAACGCTCCAGGCGCTCCATCTCACGGGTGCGGTCCAGGGCTTCTTTCTTGGTCAGCTTGTCGAAGGTACCGTCCTGGCTCTGGGTTTCCAGGTCACGGTAGCGACGGATGGACTGACGGATGGTCTTGTAGTTGGTCAGCATGCCACCGAGCCAGCGGTGGTTAACAAACGGCTGACCGGAACGCTCGGCTTCTTCCTTGATGATCTTGGCGGCGGCGCGCTTGGTGCCGACGAACAGGATCTTGTTCTTGTTGCCTGCCAGCTGCTCGATGAACTGCAGCGCATCGTTCATGGCAGGAACAGTCTGTTCCAGGTTGATGATATGAATCTTGTTGCGGGCGCCGAAGATGAACTTCGACATTTTCGGGTTCCAGTAGCGAGTCTGGTGACCGAAGTGAGCACCTGCCTTGAGCAGGTCACGCATGTTTACCTGAGCCATGATAGTTACCTTGTAGCTTCGGGTTAGTCCTCCACACGTCCGATTGCTCCAACCTGAGCGGCCTCCCGGCCATAAAACAGGCACCCTGGAACAACGTGCTGACGCGTGTGTGATTTTGCCGGCGCCTCCGGGCCTGGCCCGGGTTCGCATTTCGGCGGCGCGTTTATACCATAAACCGGCCCATTGAGGCCAGTCTTTCGTGCTTCCTTGTACCTGTTGAGGCAGCCCCTTAAAATAGACACTTCGCCCCGCCTGCCCATAACGGCAGAGGCCGCTCGCAGTGCCATGCCGGCACACAACGAACCTGCGCGGCTCCACCAGGCGACGCCATTCATTTACCAGGAACTCCAATGACTGTATCCATCAAGACTCCGGAAGAAATCGAGAAGATGCGAGTGGCCGGTCGCCTGGCGGCCGAAGTGCTGGAGATGCTCGACGACCACGTCAGGCCCGGCGTCACCACTGAGGAGCTCGACCGCGTCGCCCACGACTACATTGTCAACGAGCAGCAGGCCATTCCGGCGCCCCTGAACTACAAGGGATTCCCCAAATCCATCTGCACCTCCGTCAACCATGTGGTCTGCCACGGCATTCCCACGGAGAAGAAAGTGCTCAAGGACGGCGACATCATCAATATCGATGTCACCGTTATCAAAGAGGGTTACCACGGCGACACCAGCAAGATGTGGGTCGTCGGCAACCCCAAGCCAGGCACCGAGCGACTGATCCGGATTACCCAGGAATGCCTATATAAAGGCATCGAGCTGGTCAAACCCGGCACCCGGCTTGGCGACATCGGCCACGTCATCCAGGAACACGCCGAGAAGCATCGCTACTCCGTGGTGAGGGATTTCTGCGGCCACGGCATCGGCAAGGTCTTCCACGAAGAACCCCAGGTGATGCACTACGGCAAGCCCGGCACCGGCATGGAGCTCAAGGAAGGCATGACCTTCACCATCGAACCCATGATCAACCAGGGCAAGTACCACACCAAGGTGCTGGGGGATGGCTGGACTGCCGTCACCAAGGACCACAAACTCTCCGCCCAGTGGGAGCACACCATCCTGGTCACCGCCGACGGCCACGAGGTACTCACCAGGCGCAAGGAAGAGTCTATCTGAGTGGACAACACGGTTCTCACCTACCAGATCGCCAACGACCCCTCTCCGGTACGGCCGGCCCGGGAGCTGTTGCGGGATGCCTATGAAGCGGACGCCGAGGCCTTCCGTAACGGTGCCGATGTTCGCGACCTGGTGAAGTCCCGGGCCGATACCATCGACCATGTTCTGAGAACCATCTGGAACCGCTACGACTTTGCCCGCTCCCCGGACATTGCCCTGCTGGCCGTGGGTGGCTACGGCCGCGGGGAACTGCACCCCCACTCCGATATCGACCTGCTGATCCTCACCCGGGATGGGATTGCGGACAGCTGGCACGATGACCTGGGTGCCTTCGTGACCCTGCTGTGGGACCTGAAGCTGGACATCGGCCACAGCGTGCGTAGCCTGGACGAGTCCCGCCAGGCAGCCCGCGACGACGTTACGGTGCTCACCAACCTGCTGGAAACCCGCATGATCGCGGGCCCGGAAGAGCTTCGCACGGAGCTCACCCGCGCCGTTTACTCCGATGAAGTCTGCAGCGACCGCAACTACTTTATTGCCAAGCGGGAAGAGCAACTGGCCCGTCACCGCAAGTACAGCAACACCGACTACAACCTGGAGCCGAACCTCAAGGGCGCCCCCGGTGGCCTGCGGGACATCCAGAACATCGGCTGGATCACCAAGCGCCATTTCGGCCTGGACAGCATCGCTGACCTGACCCGGTTCAGCATTCTCACCCAGGAAGAGCACGACATCCTGCTCAAGGGCGAGACCTTTCTCTGGCGCCTGCGCTACGGCCTGCAACTGATTGCCGACCGCAACGAGAACCGGCTGCTGTTCGATCACCAGCGGGCCCTGGCGGATATGCTGGGTTACCGGGACAAGGGCCGCAGGCTCGGCGTCGAGCAGATGATGCAGGTGTATTACCGCACCGTGCTGGCCCTCTCCGAGCTCACCGACGTGATCCTGCAGTACTACGACGAGGCCATCCTGCAGCGGGACCAGGAAGCGAAGATCCAGCCCCTGAACCGCCGCTTCCGCATCCGCGACCAGTACATCGAGGCCATCAACACCCAGGTGTTCGCCTACGCCCCCTACGCCATCATGGAAATCTTCCTGCTGATGGCCCAGCACCCGTCCATCAAGGGCATCCGGGCGTCCACCATCCGTGCCTTGCGGGCCCACCGGCACCTGATTGATGACCAGTTCCGTAACGACCTGGCGGTGACGTCCCTGTTCATGGAACTGGTCAAAACGCCCCATGCCCTGGACGAAACCCTGGCCCACATGAAGAAGTACAATGTGCTGGGGCGCTACCTGCCGGAGTTTGGCCAGATCATCGGGCAGATGCAGTACGACCTGTTCCATATCTACACAGTGGACACCCACACCCTGCGGGTGATCCGCAACATGGTGCGCATGAACCACCCGGAGAGCCGCACCGAATTTCCCCTGGCCTCGCGACTGGTGCATCAGCTGCCAAAACCGGAACTGCTCTACCTGGCCGGCCTGTACCACGATGTGGCAAAAGGCCGTGGTGGCGATCATTCCGAGCTGGGCGCGGAGGACGCGGAAGCCTTCTGCCAGCGCCACCATCTGAGCGAGCGGGACACCCAGCTGATTGCCTGGCTGGTGGAAAACCACCTGCTGATGTCCATGACCGCCCAGCGCAAGGACATCTCTGACCCGGACATCATCAACGAGTTTGCCCGGGCCGTGCCCAGCCAGGTCCACCTGGACTATCTGTATGTGCTGACGGTTTGCGATATCAGCGCCACGAATCCCAAGCTGTGGAACACCTGGCGGGCATCCCTGCTGCGCCAGCTGTACGTGGAAACCAAGCGGGCCCTGCGCCGGGGTACCGAGACGCCCTTCAACCGGGAAGAGTGGGTGCGCGCCACCCAGGCGGAGGCCCGTGGCATCCTCAATGCCCAGGGGGTGACCGACGAGCAGATTGACCGCATCTGGGACACCCTGGACGAGGAATACTTCCTGCAGGACTCCACGGTGGATATCGCCTGGCAGACGGCCGCCATAATCCGGCACGGTGACGATCCCAAGCCGCTGGTGCTGATCCGTGACACACGGGGCGGGCCGACCGACGGTTATTCCCACATCGTCATCTACGTGAAAGACCGGGTAGCCCTGTTCGCGGCAACCACCGCCATCCTGGAGCAGCTCAACCTCAACATCGTGGACGCCCGCATCAGCGTGGCCAACAAGGGGCCCTGGTCCATCAGCTCCTACGTGGTTTTGGATGACCAGGGCCAGCCCCTGGGCAAGGACCCGGCCCGCAAGGAGCGCGTCCGCAAACGACTCGAGGACGAACTGGCCGATCCGGATGATTACCCGGAAATCATCCAGCGGCGCACGCCCCGGCAGCTCAAACACTTTTCCTTTCCCACGGAGATTACCCTCTCCAACGACACCTACAACCAGCGCACGGTTATTGAGGTGATCACCCCCGACCGCCCGGGCCTGCTGGCACGGGTCGGACAGGTCCTGCTGGGCCACCGGGTACGGCTGACCAACGCCAAGATCGCCACCCTGGGCGAGCGGGTGGAAGACGCCTTCTTTGTCACCGACGAGCACGGCTGGCCAATCCGCGACCCGGACGTCTGCCAGGCCCTGCAGGAAGACCTGCGCACCATGCTGGATAACATGCAATGAATCCCAACCTGTCCCGACTACACCCCTACCCGTTCGAGAAACTGGCCAGGCTGAAGGCCGATGTGGTGCCACCGGCTGACATCCCTCCGATTTCCCTGGGCATTGGCGAGCCCAAGCACCCCTCGCCGGAATTCGTGAGACGGGTCATCGCCGACAACCTGGACCGGCTGGCCAATTACCCCACCACGGGGGGCATGCCGGAGCTGCGCCAGGCCATTGCGGATTGGGCGACCCGGCGATTTGACCTGAACCCGGGCACGCTGACGGCCGAGGGCAATGTGGTACCGGTTAATGGCACACGGGAAGGCATTTTCTCGCTTGTGCAGGCCGCCATCGACGCCAGCCGCCCCGCCACGGTGGTCAGCCCGAATCCCTTCTACCAGGTCTACGAGGGCGCCGCCCTGCTGGCCGGTGCGACGCCCGTGTACCTGGCCTGTGATGGCAACAACGGCTTTATCCCGGATTTTGATGCCGTACCGGAGAGTGTGTGGAAAGACTGCCAGATCCTGTTCCTGTGCTCGCCGGGCAACCCCAGCGGTACCGTTATCCCTCGGGAAACCCTGGTGCGGGTCATCGAACTGGCCGACCAGCACGACTTCATCATCGCTTCCGATGAGTGCTATTCCGAGCTCTATCCGGACGAATCCAACCCGCCGGAAGGCCTGTTGCAGACCTGCGCCGCCATCGGCCGGGACGACTATGCCCGCTGCGTGGTGTTCCACAGCCTGTCCAAGCGCAGCAACCTGCCCGGCCTGCGCTCCGGCTTCGTGGCCGGCGATGCCAGCATCCTGAAAGAATACCTGCGTTATCGCACCTACCACGGCTGCGCCATGCCCATCCACAACCAGCTGGCCAGCATCGCCGCCTGGCAGGACGAGGACCACGTAAAGGAAAACCGCGCCGCCTACCGGGCCAAGTTTGAGGCGGTGGTGCCGATCCTGCAGCAGGTCATGAAGGTGGATTTCCCGGACGCTGGCTTCTATCTGTGGCCGGAAACACCCATGAGCGACGAGACCTTCGCCCGTGATCTTTCCGCCGAACAGAACGTGCATGTGCTGCCGGGTCGTTACCTGTCCCGCACCGTGGACGGTTACAACCCCGGCGAAAACCGCGTGCGCATGGCGCTGGTGGCGCCGCTGGAGGAGTGTGTGGAGGCGGCTGAGCGGATTGTGCGGTTTCTGAAGAACAGAGAAGCTTAAAAACCAGGACCAACCCATGAAACTCTACGGCATAAAAAACTGCGATACCGTCAAGAAGGCCCGCAAATGGCTGGACGACAACGGCATCGCCTACGACTTCCACGATTTCAAGAAAGACGGCCTGGATGAAACCCTGCTGTCCCGCTGGGAACAGGCCATTGGCTGGGAAGCCTTGATCAATAAACGGGGCACCACCTGGCGAAAGCTGCCGGAGGAGCTTCGTGATACCATTGGCGCCCAGACCGCCCACGAGATCATGCTCGACAATCCGTCGATTATTAAACGGCCGGTGGTGGAGAGCGGTGACCAGGTGAGCGTTGGTTTCAACGCCGAAGAGTGGGCTTCCAAGTTTACTGTATAAGCTTTTTTGCCACGGAACCCACGGAAGGACACGGAAAAAGCAAAGAGAAAAATACGGTTTCGCCACGAAACCCACGAAAGAACACGAAAGAAAAAACAGGAAAGCCGTTAAAGGCCGTTCATTTTTTCGTGGATTTCGTGGATTTCGTGGCTAAAAAATCAGTTCATCTTTTCTTTTTCCGTGTTCTTCAGTGGATTCCGTGGCCCAAAATTTTTTAACAGAGGAGCACAAGATGAGTTTTGCATTCGGAATTGGCATCGGCAGCCAGAACCAGAAAAGTGAATGGCTGGAAGTTTTCTATCAGCAGCCGGTGCTGATGCCGGACAGCGACCTGATGGAAATTGCCGGCAACACCCTGGGCTACCAGGGCGGCAACCAGGCCATTGAAGCCACCGCCGAGCAGCTCAAGGCCTTCGCCGATGCACTGGGTTCCACTGCCCACACTGCCCAGGCGGAACTGGCGCTGAAAGCGGCCGAAAGCAACAGGCCGGTGGCCGTGACTATCCTGGAAACCGACGACACCGCCAGCAGCACCCCGGAGGTGTACCTCAAGCTTCACCTGCTCTCCCACCGCCTGGTGAAGCCCCATGGCGTAAAGCTGGACGGTATCTTCGGCCTGCTGCCCAACCTCGCCTGGACCAATGAGGGCGCCATTGACCTGGATGAGCTGCCCGAACGCCAGCTGCAGGCGCGCCTGCAGGGCCGCATCCTGGAAGTGAAATCCGTGGACAAGTTCCCGCAGATGACCGACTACGTGGTCCCCCGTGGCGTGCGCATCGCCGACACCGCCCGGGTCCGCCTGGGTGCCTATGTGGGTGAAGGCACCACCGTAATGCACGAGGGCTTCATTAACTTCAACGCCGGTACCGAAGGCACCAGCATGATCGAGGGTCGCGTCTCCGCCGGCGTCATGATCGGCAAGGGCTCTGACCTGGGCGGTAGCTGCTCCACCATGGGTACCCTCTCCGGCGGTGGCAACATCATCATCGCCGTGGGCGAAAACTGCCTGCTGGGCGCCAACGCGGGTATTGGCATCCCCCTGGGCGACCGCTGCACCGTGGAAGCCGGCCTGTACATCACCGCCGGCACCAAGGTGGCCCTGCTGGATGACCAGAACAACCTGGTGGAAGTCATCAAGGCCCGCGACCTGGCCGGCAAGCCGGACCTGCTGTTCCGCCGCAATAGCCAGACTGGTGCGGTGGAGTGCAAGACCAACAAGACCGCCATCGAACTGAACGAGCAGTTGCACGCGAACAATTAAAAGACTGATTGGCCACGGAATCCACGGAAGAACACGGAAAAAAGCAAAGATGAACTGATTTTCTGGCCACGAAACCCACGAAATCACACGAAAAAATGAACTGCCTGTAATGGTTCTCCTGTTTTTTACTTTCGTGTTCTTTCGTGGGTTTAGTGGCAAACAAGCTTTGTCTTTATCTTTTTTCCGTGTTCTTCCGTGGATTCCGTGGCCAAATCTTCTTTGTCTCTTCCCTCAGCTCAAAAAGAGGCCTACATGACCCTGTCCCCCACCCTCGAACTCGCCATGGAGCTAATCAGCCGCCAGTCCGTCACACCGGACGACGCAGGCTGTCAGGAGCTGATGATGTCCCGCCTGGCCCCGCTGGGGTTTGCGGGTGAGAACCTGCGCTTTGGCGAAACCGACAACCTCTGGGCCCGCAAGGGCTCCGAGGGACCGGTGCTGGCCTTTGCCGGCCATACCGATGTGGTACCGACCGGCCCCGAGAAGAACTGGGCCCATGCGCCGTTTGATCCGGTGATCCGCGATGGCTACCTGTATGGCCGTGGTGCCGCCGATATGAAAGGCAGCCTGGCGGCCTTCGTGACCGCCTGCGAACGCTTCGTGGCGAACAACCCGGACCACCGTGGCTCCATCGCCCTGCTGATCACCAGCGACGAGGAAGGCCCCGCCCAGGACGGCACGGTGAAGGTAGTGGATACCCTGGAGAAGCGAAACGAGAAGATCGACTGGTGCCTGATCGGCGAGCCGTCCAGCACCCATCAGGTGGGGGACATCATCAAGAATGGTCGTCGTGGCTCGCTACACGGCTACCTGACCGTCCACGGCGTGCAGGGCCACGTGGCCTACCCGCACCTGGCGGAAAACCCCGTCCACCTGGCCGCCCCGGCGCTGGATGCCCTGGCCAATGAGTTCTGGGACAACGGCAATGACTTCTTCCCGCCCACCACCTTCCAGATTACAAAGATCGAGGCGGGTACGGGCAGCAACGTGATCCCCGGTGAGTTACTGGTCCACTTCAATTTCCGCTACTGCACGGAGAACACGGCGGAGAGCCTGGAAGAGCGAGTGGTCGCGATACTGGACCGGCACAAGCTGAAGTACGACCTGCAATGGCACCTGAGCGGCCGCCCCTTCCTCACCGATCGGGGCGCCCTGGTGACAGCCACACAGAACGCCATCCGTCGGGTGACCGGCCGGGAGACAGAACTGTCAACCTCCGGCGGCACCTCCGACGGGCGATTCATTGCCCCAACGGGCGCACAGGTGGTTGAGCTGGGGCCGCTGAATGCGACCATCCACAAGGTGGATGAGTGCGTGAAAGCAGAGGACCTGGACACACTGTCCGAGATTTACGAACAGGTGTTGGTGGAGTTGCTGG
>NZ_JAWLGY010000032.1:0-30535 GCF_041690615.1 Marinobacter sp. | reverse complement strand
CATCTCCAACATCCAGTTCACTGGCAATGACGGCGCCTCCCTGGTTCAGGCAGCGGAACTGGATGCCGCCGAAGACCTGACTCTCGCCGATAAGTTCGAAGAGGGCGAATCCTACAGCTTCAATGTCGATATAAACGGAACCTCATACACGTTCGACAATGTTGGCTCTCTGAATGATATCGTCAGCCAGGTCAACGCCCAGTCGAACGAGACCGGCATAGAAGCCCACCTGAATGCCAAAAATGACGAAATTTTCTTTTCGTCTCAGTTTGGCGAGCCTTTTACAGTGGATATCCGGGCTGACCTCGACGGGGATGGCACTTTCGACCCAGCTACAGAAACCGTCAACCAGGTCGAAGGAACGGTTGAGGACGACACAAGTACTGTGAACGACATCGATATCTCAACCCGCGAGGGCGCGGATATTGCGATGATCTCGGTAGACTACGCGATTGACACCATCAATGGCTTCAGAGCACAACTGGGTGCGGTACAAAACCGCTTCGAATCCACGATTCAAAACCTGAGCACCACCTCAGAAAACCTCTCGGCCTCCAACAGCCGGATCCGGGATGCGGACTTCGCAGCGGAGACGGCAGAACTGGCCCGGACTCAGGTACTGCAGTCTGCGGGCCTGTCAGTTCTGTCTCAGGCCAATGCCCGACCGCAGCAGGTATTGCAGTTGCTACAGGGCTAATTGCCAACCTACTGAAGGAAAACGGCCGGCTTATGCTGGCCGTTTTCGTCTCAGACTAACGGCCTCCAAAACTGGCACACCCTTCGCAACACCTCCCCCAACTACCGCAATAAGCGTCAAAAACTGCAGACTATTGCCGCCCTTGCCGCGGCCAGGTCCACGAGGTGTTCCATGCAAGCACAATACAATGTCCAGCTTTCTAATTCCCAAAAGGCCGAGGTGGCGCGGCTGGTACTGGAGGCCAATGTGGCCTATGGCGAGTCCAACAACTCTCAGCGCCGTTACCTGGAGCGGGTGCAGGCCCGTCATGGTTGCCGGCAGCTACTGGACCAGGCGCTGGTGCTGCAGCCAGACCACGCTGCGGCTGTTGGCTTGCTGGGCCGGGTAGCGATGGATGAAGGTGACCTGGACCGGGCGGCGGAATTGTTCGAGCAAAGCCTGCACATCCAGCCGGAACAACCCCAG
This sequence comes from Marinobacter sp., assembly GCF_041690615.1. Taxonomy (GTDB): domain Bacteria; phylum Pseudomonadota; class Gammaproteobacteria; order Pseudomonadales; family Oleiphilaceae; genus Marinobacter. The sequence continues at coordinate 29,373 of NZ_JAWLGY010000032.1, read as the reverse complement.
CAGTACTGCAACCTGGGCTACTGGGCCCTGAAGGCCGAGCGGCCGGTGAAGGCGGAAAGCTACTTCCTGCAGGCGCTGGAGCTGGACCGGCAATCTGCCGCCGCTTTCTGCGGTGTGGCCCATGCCATGCGGGAGCAGGGGCAGTTTGATGTGGCCTACCTGCATTACCGCAAGCTGATCCAGCTTGGGCTGGACTGGCCCAGTGTGTTCAGCGGCATGCTGCAGTGCGCAGCGCAGATCGAGGTGCACAAGGCGGATACGGAACTAGCGCTGGACGCCATTGCCCTGCTGCGCCGGGAGGAGCTGCCCCACCAGGAAATCGGTCGCTTCTGCGCTGCTATCCTGCGCCAGCAGTACGACCTGGATAACCCCAATGCGGAGGTGTTCCTGGACGCTGCTGCCGACGACGAGCTGCTGATGCTGGCCCTGGACAAAACCCTGATGCCAGACCCGGCCATTGAGGAGCTGATCACCCTCCTGCGCCGGGCCATCATCGCGGAAGTGGCCCAGACTGTCTCCCTGCGGGACGAGTTGCAGCCTTTGACCCTGGCCATCGCCCGTTATGTGGACCGCACCGGCTATGCACTGGTAGCGGCAGAAGACGAAGAAAACCTGGTTCAGACCATCAACGACAGCATTGCAGCCCAACTGGCCATGAACGAGCCGGTAGAATCCCTGGTCGGTAGCGTGATGGTCAGCGCCATGTACGGTGCACTGTTCCACCAGCACTTTGCCACTCAGCTCGGGCAATGGTCCCTGACCGACTGGCCCACTGCCCTGCAGCCGGTGATGGCCGCCAGCTACTACGACCGCGCCATGGACGAAGCCATCAAGCAGAACTTTGACGAGAAAGCGGAAGAACTCACCCTGGTTCGCACCGACGTGCCCCAGGCCTGGCCCAGCTGGCAGCGCCTGGCTTACCACGCCGGCAGCAGCCTGAAGACCATTATGGCTCAGGAACTCGGACTGGATGCTTCTGCCCTGCCTGGCACGCTGCGCATGATGATCTGCGGCGCCCAGTCTGGTCAGCGGGCACTGGAACTGGCCCGTTACCTCGATGACGTGGAAGTGATCGCCGTGGACGAGTCGCTGGCCAATGTGGCTACGGCCGCCCGCCGCGCAGATGAGTTGGGACTGACCAACATTGTATTCTGGCCCTGGTCCGTGGCCCGCCGCTTCGTCGCGGATGGGCACCAGGTGCACTGGGTGGAAGTGGGCCGCCTGCCCTCTCCGGCCATGTCAGAGTTGTCGCTGGCAGCGTTGGTCAGCGACGCAACCACCGGTGGAGCGGTGGTCCATATGCATACCGCTGTCGCCGAACAAACCAGGGGCGATGCGCAGATTCGTGAGCTGATTGCTACACACAACCTGCAGCCCACCCGGGAGACACTGCGGCGCCTGCGCCGTATGGCCTTGAACAACGCAAATGATCCCCAGTGGCAGGACCTGTTGAAGGAGGAGGATTTCTACGGCCTCGGCGGCTGCCGCGACCGCTGGTTCCGCCCCCAGGACATCCGCCAGCTGCAGGACCTCATGGGCCTGGTCAGCAACGAAGTGGACTGGAAGCTGGTAAAGGCCCGGGACAGCGACGGCCATAGCCTGGCACTCGGACCGGTGGCACGTCAGGTGCGCGCCGAGGCGCTGGGAAGCCAGGTGCAGAGCCTGGTGGGGCAGCCGCTGTCGGTTTACTTTGTGCGGCGTAGATAAGAAGTCATTTTTGCCACGGAACCCTCTGCCCTTCGATAAGCTCAGGGTGAACGGCATCGACATGAGCCCTTTGACAAGCTCCCTTCGACAAGCTCAGGGCGAACGGGAGTCAGGGAAAGCTTTGCAGTGATTCTGCTCAGTTGGACACAAAAGAAGATTTAAATAGCGAGTTGGCCACTAAATCCACCAAATCCACGAAATAACAGAGACTTGAATAACCTTTTTCGTATGATTTCGTGGATTTAGCGGCTAAAAGCTGGCCCTTGTTTGTGCATCTAGCATGCCCTTCCCCCCCGATCGCCCTGAGCTTGTCGAAGGGAGCTTGTCGAAGGGGAGTGGATTCCGTGGCCAAATCTTCGGGAGCCCGGCTTTCAGGCACTACCCCCAACTCAACCACTAGAAATACGGCATTATCGACTCACCCCAGAGATGCAGCTCCTCGAGAATGTGCATCTGTTCCGGCGTAATATCCGGATTCCCCGCCAGCCTCTGCAGTTCACGGCCATAGGCCTCCATTGAGAGCCAACCTTTTTTGGACTCCATCAACCGCTTGCGCCGGAAATCTTCCCAGCGTTCCCGCTCGCCATCGATCAATGTGCCCGGGTAATTGCGGGCACGGTACCGGAACAGCAATTCGGGCAGGCGTGGATCTTCGAATCGGAGGTCCAGTTCGCCAAGGGCCTCCGGGGGTTGGCTGATTACCCAGTTGAGTTTTTCCCGGTCGGTGTTGCTGATAAAGCCGCCGCTGTAGAGTTGCTCATCCGGGTCGGTCAGGTCGCTCTCCGGCTGGTGGCCGAAGGCTTCAGCAATCTTTTGGGACAGGCCTTCAGCGGCCCGAAGGGTGGCCAGGTTCTGCCGCAGGGTGTCACCGTCCAGTTTCAACTGTTTCAGACGTTCCGGGCTTAGGCTCTTGAGCATGGTACCAGGCGCCAGTACCGGGCATTTATTGAGCTGTACTCCTTTCAGGGGGAAGCGGGCGACGCCCTCTTCCATATCCGCCTGGGCGGTAAATACCCGCTCCCGGATCTGCTCCGCAGTGGCGTTGATCAGTTCCCTGGGGTCTGCCCGCAGGTCGTAGACGATCACCTGGTTCTTGTTAGTGGGGTGCTCTGCCACCGGCGCCACCATGGCGCAGCAGCCCCGGGTGGCCGGGTACTTGGCGGAAACGTGGAACACCGGCTTCATGGTTGCCGTGTCCAGCATGGCCCGGGCGGAGTGCTTGTCCTTGTTGTTGAGGACAAACTCGAACAGTTTTGGCTGCTTCTCCCTGATCAGTTTGGCCAGGGCGATGGTCGCTTCCACATCCGACATGGCATCGTGGGCGGCCTCGTGGGCAATGCCGTTGGCGGCCGTGAGCTCCTCCAGGCGGAAGCTGGGGCTGCCGTCTTCCTTGCGCGGCCACTCGATGCCTTCCGGGCGCAGGGCATAGGTCAGGCGCACCATATCGATGATGTCCCAGCGGGAGTTGCCGTTCTGCCATTCCCGGGCGTAGGGGTCCCGCAGGTTGCGGTACAGGGTGTGGCGGGTGACTTCGTCGTCAAACCGCAGGCTGTTATAGCCAACGGCGCAGGTGCCGGGCTGGCTGAAGGCCTCGTTGATCTGCCCGATGAAATCCGCTTCCGGGTAGCCGTTCTCGAGGGCCTTCTGGGGTGTGATACCGGTGATCAGGCAGGCGACCGGGTGCGGCAGGTAGTCGTCCGTGGGCTTGCAGTAGATAACCAGCGGGTCTTCGATGATGTTCAGGTCCGCATCAGTGCGCACGCCGGCAAACTGGGAGGGCCGGTCGTGGATAGGGTCTGCGCCGAAGGTTTCGTAGTCGTGCCAGTAAAATGTGGGGGTCACACCAGGGCTCCCGGGATTGTCGTCGGATGCGCGAAGTGTACCAGTTTCTCCGAAAAGAGCTGTACCTTCCCCACCGGACAACAGGCGTGACGCACCTTAAGGTTTTGCAGGCTTTAACGGTTTACCCGTTATGTGTATCTGTTATCCGCGTATAATACTGGCACTTCAGGTGCGCTGGGAGCGCCCGATCGTCAGGCAGGGAAGGCACCATTTCGTCTTCGCGGCGAGCGAGATCTCATGAAAACCCGCATCCTCATCTGCGATGATTCGGCCATGGCCCGCAAGCAGATGGCCCGCGCCCTGCCCCGGGACTGGAAAACCGATATCCACTATGCCGAAAACGGCGAGGAGGCCCTGCATCACATCCGTGAGGGTGCCGCCGACCTTCTGCTGCTGGACCTGAACATGCCGGATATGGACGGCTACCAGGTGCTTGAGACTGTCCGACGGGAAGACCTGCCAGTGATGACCCTGGTGGTGTCCGCCGACATCCAGCCGGAAGCCCGTAAGCGGGTGAAGGAACTGGGCGCTATCGACTTTGTCCGGAAACCGGTTGAGCGTGCCCTGCTGGCCCGTTTGCTGGAGCAGTTCGGCCTTTACCAGCCGGATGCTACCGCCCCCCAACCCCATAGCCAGCCTGACGACGGCAGAGTACCGTTTAGTGTGGGCCTGGCCGATTTCCTGCAGGAAGTCTCCAACGTGGCCATGGGCCAGGCGGCGGACTTGCTCGCCCGGCTGCTGCAGGTGTTTGTGCAACTGCCGGTACCGAAGATTACCACCATTTACCGCAGCGAGCTGAGCATGCTGCTGTCCGCCGCCACCGAGCAGCAAGGGACTTACTCCGCCGTATGCCAGGGGTTCACCGGCGCCGGGCTGGCCGGTGAAGCACTGCTTCTGTTCTCCGATTCCAGTATCGACGATATGGTGCGCCTGCTGGACTACGGCGAGGTGGAATCCGATGCCCTGGATATCGAGGTGCTGATGGACATGTCCAGCATTCTGTTCGGCGCCTTCCTGAGGGGCGTCGGCGAGCAGATGGACATTCACCTGGGGCTGGGCCAGCCCATGGTACTGGGGCGCCACCGGAGGGTGGACCACCTGGTGGAATACCATAACCAGCGCCAGGAAAAACTCATGTGTGTGGAGATTCCCTACCGCCTGGAAGGCTACGAGATTGAATGCGACCTGCTGGTGTTTCTTACCGAGGAATCCATCCGCCAGCTGGAAACCCGGCTGCCCTTCCTTACCGGCGAACACTGAGATGACTCACGGGAGCATGTATGGCTGACACAACGGACGCCACCGGCTATCACAGCCTGGTCACCCTGCTGGAGTCCATCGAAGTCGGTCTGGTGGTGATCGACCTGGATTACCGGGTGCAGATGTGGAACGGCTTTATGGAAAACCACAGCGGCGTCAATGCCAGCCGCCTGCTTGGCCAGTCGTTGTTCGACCAGTTCCCGGAGCTGCCCAGGGCTTGGCTGACCCGCAAGGTTCAGTCGGTGGTTACCCTGAACACCCGCACGTTTACCTCCTGGGAGCAACGCCCCTATCTGTTCCGGTTCCGCAATACCCGCCCGGTGACCGGCACCGAGGAGTACATGTTCCAGAACCTGACACTCAGTCCGCTGACCGGCCCCGACGGCAGGGTGAACCAGGTCTGCCTGATGATCTACGACGTCACGGACGTGGCCAGTGGACGCCGGGCCCTGGAACACGCCAACAAGCAACTGGAAAGGCTCAGTTCCACCGACCGCCTGACCGGCCTGCTTAACCGGGGTACCTGGGAGAACCTGCTGGATGCAGAGTTCGAACGCTACCGCCGCTATGGCCACAACACCGTGCTGGTGATGTTCGATATTGATCACTTCAAACCCATCAATGACACCCACGGGCACCTGATTGGCGACGAGGTCATTCGCGAGGTGGCCTGTATTACCCGGGAAGCCCTGCGACAGGCGGACCGTCCCGGGCGCTATGGTGGCGAGGAGTTTGCCATTATCCTGCCGGAAACGGACATTGACGGAGCCCTGGTGATCTGCGAGCGCATCCGGGAAACCATCGCCGAAACCCCCATCGAGACCGACGATGGCCCTATCCACTGCACGGTCAGCATGGGTCTGGTGCAACTGACGGACACGCCGGAGAACTACATGCAGTGGCTGCAACAGGCGGACGACGCCCTTTACCAGGCCAAGAAAACGGGCCGCAACCGCAGCGTGGTGTTCAGGTCAACGTAATCGACCGGTCAGTTCATCGATTTCTCGCTGATAGTCTGTCATCAACCGGGAGGTACGCCAGCCATCCGGACTCATTGGCGCCGGCCGTTGCGCAAGCATCGTCTGCAGGGTGTCCGCCGCTGCCCGGGCCTCGGCTGCGGGATCTTCCTCCACGCTTTCATAGCACTGGGAGGCCGGCACGTACTCGGGGTAGGCAAGCCGTCGTGGTGCCAGCGCCAGACAGCCAGAGGCCATAGCCTCCAGCATGGCCAGGCCCTGGAAGTCATGGAGTGCAGTACTCAACACAATATCGGCGCTGGCCAGCAGCCGGTCGTAGTCGCCCCGCTGCTCCAGAAAACCCCACTGCACCAGCTGTTCGCCAAACTCTTCCCGGATCTGTCCGAAGGCTTGGGGCTGCCGCCGGAACTGCTCCCCCACCACGCTCAGACGAAAAGGCTGCTGTCGCTGGTGCAGTTCCCTAAGCAGATACAACAGCCGCTCCGGCCCCTTGTCGTATTCCCAGCGGTGGTTCCACAGCAGGTGAGGCGCCGACCAGCCGGGTGCGGTGTGCCTGTTGATGAACAGGCGATCATCAATAGGCACCGGCAACACCCGGGACTTGTCGCGGATGGAGGCCGTCATTTCCGGAGGCAGCCGGTCCGGCATCCCGTCGATAAACCGATAGGCGCCATCAAGGAAACTGTCACGGTTCCAGGCACTGTTGAACAGTACCCGGTCCGCCGCCAGGGCACTGTACAGGTTGACCATGGCCGGCTCGGCACTGGAGTGCTGGCGACCGGAATCCGGGTAGGCGAACTGGTTCTCGTGCATGTACAGAATGGCCGGGGTGCTGGCCAGCTGGGGGTTCAGTCCCTTCAGGGTCGCCAGGTCCACCATGGAGGTGGCCAGTACCAGGTCCCAGGGCTCCTGCAACAGGGGCTCCCCAAGCCAGCTCAGGGGATTGCCCCGTATCCGCCAGCGGAAAAACCGGGGTGGCAGCGCCAGCACCTGCCAGTGATACCCGGGCAGGCCCGCGATTAGCTGGTCACGCCAGCGGCGGTGGCTGCCGGCGTCATAGCCGGAGAGCAGCAGGATGCGTTTCGGGTCCGTCATAGCAGTATCAGCAGGGCCAGGGTGAACGCCCCAGTGTATTCATCCCGCCACCCGATGTCGCCCTGCACGTCAGCGATTGGCCAGCCACACCGCCTGGTAGGGTTTGAGGGTCAGGCTGCCGGAGAGATCATCAATTTCCAGGCCGCTGATCAGGTCCCGCCAGTGGTCGGTGCCGATCAGGTTGATATCCGCCAGCGCCACCTGCTGCACCTCGTCGGTAATGTTATGGATACAGAAAATGGACTGGTCACGCCGCATGCTCTGGCGCCAGAAACCGAAGATTTTCAGGCCCAGGTGCAGGGTGAACTGGGTGGCGTTGGGGTGGAAGGCCGGCTGTTTGCGGCGAATGGCAATCAATCGTTTGAGCTGGTGGAACACCTGGTTGTGCCGGCTGATGGGGTTATCCAGCTCCCGCTCCAGGGTCTCCAGGTCCCACTGGCTCCGGTTGATGGAGCGCAGGCGCCCGGTGTGCTCTACCCGGGCGTAGTCGTTGCCGGTGCCCAGCAGGCTGTGGATATAGAATGCCGGAATGCCCTCCAGGGCCAACATGATGGCATGGGCGCAGAGAAAGCGGGGCAGCTGCCACTGGTCCGGCCCGCTTTCCTCAGTGCCTTTCAGCGCATCCCAGAGGGATATATTGATCTCATAGGGCTGATTACCACCGGCCTGCAGCCGCCGGTAAGACACCTTGCCACCAAAGGTTTCCATACAGTGGATGAGTGCCTGCTTCTCGTCATCGCTCAGCAAGCCATCGGTGGGCCGTAACCCGATGCCGTCGTGGGAGGCGATAAAATTCAGATAGGTGGTGCCCATCTGTGCCGGGGGCATGCTCATCAGCCAGGTTTTCAGGTGACGGCAGTTACCGCTGACCAGGGTATTGATCAGCAGCGGTGGCAGCGAGAAATTGTAGATAGCGTGGGCTTCGTTGGCGTTGCCGAAGTAGGTCAGGTTCTCCCGGTTGGGTACGTTGGTTTCGGTGACCAGGATGGCCTCGGGAGTGTGGTGCTCCACCAGTAACCGCAGCACCTTGATAATCTCATGGGTCTGTTGCAGGTGGATGCAGGAGGTGCCAGGTTCCTTCCAAAGGAAAGCCACCGCATCCAGCCGGAAGATGCGCACCCCCTGTTCCAGGTAGAACCGCATGATCTGGACGAACTCCACCAGCACCTGGGGGTTGGCGAAATTCAGGTCCACCTGGTCTTCGCTGAAGGTGCACCACACGTAGCGTTCGCCGTCGTCGGTCTGCACCGGCACCAGTAAGGGTGAGGTGCGGGGGCGGACGACCTCGCTCAGGTCCTGGGTGGGGTCCGTTTCGAAGAAATAGTCCTTGCCCGGATGCTCGCGCCGGCGGAAGTTCTCGAACCAGCGACTGCGGGCAGACATATGGTTGATCACCAGGTCCGCCATCAGCTTGTAGCCATCGGCAATGGCGCGGATATGCTCCCAGTCACCCAGGGATTCATTCACGGCCCGGTAGTCCATCACCGAAAAGCCATCGTCCGAGCTGTAGGGGAAAAACGGCAACACATGGACCCCGCTCACGGTCTCCGCCAGGCAATCGTCCAGGAACTGCCGCAGGGTACGCAGGGGCTTCTCCCCCGGCCGCTGTACGCTGTCGCCGTAGGTGATCAGCAGCACGTCGGATTCGTCCCAGTTATTCTGGTGGGCGGGCGGGCCCTGGCGGTCTTCCGACAGGTCCATGGCGCCCAACAGCTCCCCGGCCAGCCATTGCACATCCAGCGCCGGGTAGATCTGCTGCAGCATGCCGGCAAGCTTCTGGGTCAGGGTATCGGTCATGGCGCGTAATCCCGGTTGTCCAGTTCCACCGCTTCCACCAGTTCATCCATCAGGTTCGGCAAGGCACTGGCGACCCGACTCCAGCTGGGGATAAAGGGGGCATCCATGGGATTTTCCAGGAAGTAGTTTCCGGCCTCCATCACATTGCTGGCGAACATCTCCACGGCCTTCTCCTCCCGGTGCCGGTCGATATTCAGGCCGTTGATGAGGGCGTCGTTCTGGTAGGTCTCGATAAAGTCCAGGGCAATGCGGTAGTAGGTGGCCTTGATGGTCCGGAATTCCTCCGTGGAGAGCACTTCGCCGTTGGTGGCCAGCTTGCGAAACAGCGCCTTGCAGATGTCCAGGCTCATCTTGGAGAGGCCCTTGCTGGCGTCATCCGGTGACAGGTCCTGGTGCTTGTGGTCGTAGTTATCGGCGATATCCACCTGGCAGATCCGGTTGGTGGCGTAGTTGCGGCGCATCTCTGACAGCACCCCGATTTCCAGCCCCCAGTCGCTGGGGATCCGCAGGTCGGTGATCACATCCCGCCGCAGGGAGAATTCGCCGGCCAGGGGGTAGCGGAAGCTGTCCATGTAGTCCAGGAAATCCCGCTGGCCGCAAACCTTCTTCAGGGCCCTCAGTAAGGGGGTCACCAGCAGGCGGCTGACCCGGCCGTTCATGCTGCTGTCGGATATCCGGGCGTAGTAGCCCTTGCAGAACATATAGTTGAACGACGGATTGGCCACCGGATAGATCAGCCGGGCCAACAGGTCGCGGGAATAGGTGAGAATGTCGCAGTCATGGAGGGCAATGGATTTCACCTGGCCGGAGGCCAGCATATAGCCGAAACAGAACCAGACATTGCGTCCCTTGCCCATTTCCGAAGGCGCCAGGCCCTGCTCCCGAAGTTTGTCGTCAATGGCCTTCAGCCGCGGGCCGTCATTCCAGAGTACCTTGACGTTCTGGGGCAGGCCCGAGAAGTATTCCATGGCATGGCGATACTGGGCTTCATCGGCGCGATCCAGGCCAATCACGATCTGGTCCAGGTAGGGCACCGCCTTGAGCTCCTCCACGATGTTGGCCAGCGCAGGCCCTTCCAGCTCTGAATAAAGGGAAGGCAGTACCAGGCCCATGGGACGGGTTTTACTGAAGGTGAGCAATTCCCGCTCCAGGCCCTCCACTGGTCGGCGGGTCAGGTTATGCAGTGTGGTGACAATGCCGTTCTGGTAGAAATCCCCCATTCGGGCTCTCCTTGTGTTGATCCGGAGTCATCGCTGCCAGCGGCGCCGGGCAACGCGTCATTGGTAGCCGTAACGCTCCAGGATTTCCAGTACACACTGGTTCCAACCCACCGGGCCGGGCTGTTGCGATCGGATAACCCGGTGCCCTGACGGCAGCGTAATCCGGCTTGCGCCGGGGCCTGCCATGACCACAGCAAGGTCCGCGCCAGCGAGCATGGCCTGGTCGTTGGGGCTGTCACCCAGGGCCACGGTTTGCCAGTCCTCCTCAGGCCAAGCGGAACGGTAGCGTTGAACCAGCTGTGCCATGGCACCGGCCTTGTCGAACTGGCCCATCACGTGGAGAAAGCGACCGCCGGATAACAGCTGAAGCCCTTCGGATTCCAGCGCCCGGCGGAACTGCTCCAGTTCTGACGGCTGCCCCTGCCAGAGCAGCGGTTCAGTCGCGATGCGGTCCCGGGCCCGGCGGGCCCCCTCAGGGTCCAGCCCGGTGTGACCGGCAACCTCCGCATCCGTCATGTCCGCAAACCCTATGAACCGGAACCCCTGCGACCTGAGCAGGCGCAGGTGCTCCAGAATCTCTCCACGCCCCGCCCCCAGACAACTGACCTGCTCCGGGCCAGGCGCGAAATAGTCGCCTGGAATCACCGTGGCAGCGCCGTTTTCCACAATAAAGGGGTGGTGGTTGCCCATCTGTGCGCGAAGGTCGTCCATTTCCGCCCGGGTCTTGCTGGACGTGAGTACCAGCGGAATCGCCAGGGCTTTCAGCCGTTCCAGTGCAGGCCGCGCTGGCGACCAGTCATAGGTGTCGTGGTCCAGCAACGTGCCATCCAGGTCGCTGAACACGATCAGTGCAGGCCCTGCCACGGCTTCAGGCCCGGGTCAGGGTGTGGTCTTCATCCAGCTCCAGCAGGACATCTGCCCGTGCCGGCATCTCGTCCAGGCAATGCCGGGTGATACGTTCGTAGTGCATGACAAAGCGTTCCAGTTCGGCATCCCCCATAATGCGCACTTGTGGTGCGGGCCGGCCACTTTCCTCGCCCACTTTCGGGGCAGCCCGATAGCGCTCGGCCAGCTTGTGCTCCTGTTCGGTGCGCCAGCGTTTTACCGCATCGAACGACGGTGCCTTCATCATGATCAGCAGGTCCAGGCGCTCGAAGAAATCCTTGTAGGGCCCCTCCAGTTGCTGATTGACGTAACGCCGCCAGCGGCCGTCGACATCCTCCTTCTTTTCAAGGTCGTTTAATGGCGTAGCGAGCTCGTCCTCAGATTGGGGCAGCGCCCCGAGACACCAGCCTTCCACCAGGATGATCTCGGGATGACCTATGAACAGGGGCCAGTGTTCCTCCGGCTCCCGATCATCCAGGGCCTTGTTGAAGACCGGCATGGGCGTACGGGAACCGGCGTTTGCACCGACCAACTGATCGAGCACTTTATTGCCCAGGGCGAGGTCATGGGTGCCCGGAGCACCGCGGGTAGCCAGCATCGGATGTTCCTCACGGGCAAGCTGGCTGCGGGTTTCCCGGGTGTGGTAGATATCGTCCAGTGACAGGCTTGCAGTGGGGCACCGGTACCGGTACGCGAGCAGAACCCGCAGAAAATCAGTGAGGGTGGACTTGCCGGTGCCCTGGGCACCATGGATGCCCACCACCAGGGGTGTGTCCGAGTCCTTGCTGGCCTGATAAAGTGACAGGGCAAGGGGCTCGATCACATCGCTGACGGTACGGCGGTATTCCGGCGGAAGCCGGTGCTGGGTCATCAGGGCTTCGAGGGCATCATCGGTGTCGGTGTTCGGCATAGCATCGGCTCCAGGCGTTTACATCTTCCTGTAGAAAAGCAGGTTCCGTACCAGCGACCCCGTTCGCCCCGGTACTTACCCGTAGTACATCCACCAGTATAGGAGGAGAATGGCCCACAGCCAGTCGGCACCGGCCAGTTCCCTTATGACAGCATTCAGCGGCATACAGACAACCCGGCGGTACCTTGAATTGCCGGACACTTTCTATAGCCACGTTCAGCCCACGCCCCTGTGCGGCGAAGTCACTCTGGTGCATTTCAATAAGGACCTGGCCAGGGAAATGGGCCTGTCGGTGGAAAGCCCCGAGGACTGGACGGATATCGGCGCCGGGCGTGCCCTGCTGGAAGGCATGGAGCCAGTGGCCATGAAATACACCGGTCACCAGTTCGGCATGTATAACCCGGAGCTCGGGGACGGCCGTGGCCTTCTGCTGTGGGAGACACAGGATCCGGACGGCCGCATTCGCGACTGGCACCTCAAAGGCGCCGGACAGACCCCATACTCCCGCTTTGGGGACGGCCGGGCGGTACTGCGCTCCACCCTTCGGGAATACCTGTGCAGTGAGGCCATGCATTACCTGGGCATTCCGACGACCCGGGCGCTGTTCCTGGTGTCCTCCGACGAGCCGGTGCGCCGGGAAACCATCGAAACGGCAGCTGCGCTGGTACGGGTGGCGGACAGCCATATCCGTTTCGGTCATTTCGAATACGCCGCCAACCACCTTGGGCCGGAAGCGGTCCGGACCCTGGCCGATCACACCATTGGCTATCATTTCCCGGAGCTGGCCGAGCTGCCCGAAGCCGAACGCTACCCGGCTTTCTTTGGCGAGGTGGTGCGGCGTACCGCCCGTACGATCTCACAATGGCAGGTAGTGGGCTTCTGCCACGGGGTAATGAACTCCGACAACATGTCCATCATCGGCGACACCTTCGATTACGGACCCTATGCGTTCCTTGATGATTTCGACGCCCGCTATATCTGCAACCACACCGACCAGGGCGGTCGCTATGCGTATAACCGGCAGCCGGAAATCGGCTTCATCAACTGCCAGTACCTGGCCCACGCCCTGTCGTCGCTGATCGACACCGACGACCTGCGTCGGGGTATGCGGGAATACGAGACCACCTATAACACCGTCTTTCCGGCACTGATGCGGGAAAAACTCGGCTTGTCCGGGGAAGGCGAGGACGACCAGGGTCTGGTCATGGACACCTTCAGCATGCTCCATGAGCACAGCGTTGACTACACCCGGTTCTTCCGGGGCCTGTCTACCCTGCCCTCCCGGGGGCCAGCCCCGGTAAGGGACCTGTTCGTGGACCGCGGTGTGGCGGATGCGTGGCTGGAGCGGTACCGGGAACGCCTGGATAGCGAATCACAGACGCCAGAGGAACGGGAACACGCCATGTGCCGGGTGAACCCGAAATACATACTGCGGAACTACCTTGCCCAGCAGGTGATTGAAGCGGCGCGGGAGGGAAATTATGCGCCCCTGGACGAATTGCTGACGGTACTGAAATGGCCCTTTGACGAACAGCCGGAGTACGAGCGCTATGCGCAGGTGCCGCCGGACTGGGGGCGGCGTATGAGTATCAGTTGCTCGTCGTGAGTTGGGGCCCGAAGGACTGAGAGTTTTTTTGCCCCCCCGGAACCACGCCCTTCGACAAGCTCAGGGCGAACGGGGTAAGTCAACTCCGCTCACCCTGAGCCTGTCGAAGGGTGCTACTATCTCCGACAGCCTTGGGCCTGTCGAAGGACCTGCACCAGCCCAAAGGTGCTTACCAACTCCGCTCACCCTAAGCCCGTCGAAGCGCCTGACCCAGCCCTAAGGTGCCTACCAACCCCGCTCGCCCTGAGCTTGTCGAAGGGCGCCTGTCGAAGGGCCGTGGCTTGCGTGACTGAAAATCAAACCGCCTTGGCAGCAATGATCTTGTCGTGCCACTCCACCGGGCCGGTCTGGTGTACAGACGTACCACGGGAGTCCACCGCTACGGTGACCGGCATATCCTCCACCTCGAACTCGTAGATGGCTTCCATTCCCAGTTCCGGGAAGGCAACCACTTCCGCTTTCTTGATGGCCTTGGAGACCAGGTAGGCAGAACCGCCCACGGCCATCAGGTAAACCGCGCCAAATTCACGGATGGCATCGATGGCCACCTGGCCGCGCTCGGCCTTGCCGATCATGCCAGTCAGGCCGGTTTTCTCCAGCATGGTGCGGGTGAACTTGTCCATGCGGGTCGCGGTAGTGGGGCCTGCAGGACCAACCACTTCTTCGCGCACCGGGTCTACCGGTCCCACGTAGTAGATAAAGCGGCCTTTCAGGTCTACCGGCAGCTCTTCGCCCTTCTCGATCATGTCCACCATCTTCTTGTGGGCAGCGTCACGACCGGTAAGCATCTTGCCGGAGAGCAGAACAGTTTCGCCCGGCTGCCAGTCTTTCACGTCTTCCGGAGTAACCGTGTCCAGGTTCACGCGGCGCACGTTCTCGCCGACTTCCCAGGTGATTTCCGGCCAGTCTTCGAGGCTCGGTGGGGTCTGCAGTGACGGGCCGGAGCCGTCCAGCACGAAGTGCGCGTGGCGGGTGGCGGCACAGTTGGGAATGATGGCGACCGGCTTGTTGGCCGCGTGGGTGGGGTAGTCCTTCACCTTTACGTCCAGCACGGTGGTCAGACCACCCAAACCCTGGGCGCCGATGCCCAGCTCATTTACCTTCTCGAACAGTTCCAGGCGCAGCTCCTCAGCCCGGTTGGACGCCCCGCGAGCCTGCAGGTCGTGGATGTCGATGGGTTCCAGCAGGGATTCCTTGGCCAGCTCCATCGCCTTCTCGGCGGTGCCGCCAATACCGATGCCGAGCATGCCCGGCGGACACCAGCCGGCGCCCATCTGCGGAACCATCTTCAGCACCCAGTCCACGACCGAGTCAGACGGGTTCAGCATGGCAAACTTCGACTTGGCCTCGGAACCGCCGCCCTTGGCCGCTACGTGCACCTCTACGGTGTTACCGGGCACCATCTTGTAGTGGATGATGGCCGGGGTGTTGTCCTTGGTGTTTTCCCGCTTGCCGTCCGGGTCCGCCAGCACGGAAGCGCGCAGCACGTTGTCCGGATGGGTATAGGCGCGGCGCACGCCTTCGTTGATGACATCATCCAGCGGCTGGTCGCACTCGAACTTCACGTCCATACCGATATTGACGAACACCGTGACGATACCAGTGTCCTGGCAAATGGGACGATGCCCCTGGGCGCACATGCGTGAGTTGATGAGGATCTGCGCCATGGCATCCTTGGCCGCCTGGGACTCTTCCTTCTGGTAGGCCTCGTATACGCCCTGGATAAAGTCTTTGGGGTGGTAGTAGGAAATAAACTGCAGCGCGTCCGCTACGCTTTCGATCAGGTCGTCCTGGCGGATTACGGTGGTCATAGGCGTCTCATCAATTTCCGGTTGTTCGGTTGGAAGCGCGGCCGGGGAGAGTCAGGAAGGCGCGCCACAAAAACGGCGCACAGTTTACCAGCAGGGTCAGGTTTTATACAGGTATGCTGCTGCTTTGCATCCTCCCGTGGTTCTGGGGTTTAATCCCGACCACGACCAAAGTCGTAGGCCGTCAGCCGGTCACCATAAAAAATGCATAGAGGAGTCCTCCGTGAGCGAACACGTTGTCATTGAAATCCGGGACCAGGTACAGATCGCCCGCCTGAACCGCCCCGACCGCAAGAATGCCCTGAGTCAGGCCATGTACGCCGCGCTGGCGGATGCCATCACCAATGCCGAGAACGACGCCAACATCCGCTGCACGCTGATCACCGGTACCGAGGAATGTTTTACGGCGGGCAACGACCTGTCCGATTTTGCGGCAGGCCCGGTGGGTGACTTCGAGACGTCTCCGGTAGGGCGCTTCCTGTTCGGGATGGCGAGGGCCGAGAAGCCGGTAGTTGCGGCGGTCAATGGCCCGGCGGTAGGCATTGGTACCACCATGCTGCTGCACTGTGACCTGGTGTTTGCCGGTAACAATACGGCGTTCCAGATGCCGTTTGCCAACCTGGGCCTGTGCCCGGAGGGTGGTTCGAGCCTGCTGCTGCCGGAGTGGCTGGGCAGGGTTCGTGCAGCGGAGCTGCTTCTGCTGGGTGGTACGTTCGATGCAACCAAGGCCGCTGAGCTGGGACTGATTAACCGGGTTAGCGAGCCCTCTGCGACCGAATCCGAGGCGTTGGCTGCCTGCGCCCAGTTGGCGGCCCAGCCGCCAGCGGCCGTGCGCGCCACCAAGCGGTTGCTGAACCGTCGGAATACTTCGGAACTGCGGGAGGCGATGCTGGCCGAAGGCGAGTTGTTCGGGGAGCGGCTGAAGTCACCGGAAGCGGCGGAGGCCTTCAAGGCGTTTATGGAGAAGCGGAAGCCGGACTTTTCCTCGTTTTCGTAACGCCTGTTGCAGGCCAGCCCAGGGCTTGCCCCGTCCCCATCAAGGGCGCGTCCTGGCTTCAGTTTCCCCCTGACGGTCTTTGCAACTGCCGGATCAGCTGACCCAGGGTGCTGGCCAGTTGACTGGCCTTGTCGCGGTCATTGCCGAGCCGGAGAAAACGGGAATTGTCACGGGGATCGTAGATCCAGCAGGACTCGGTGGCGTTCTCACATTCCCATTCGATCATTGGACTGATGCCGTAGACTGGCAGGGTGAGCGTGCTCAGCTGGCGACGGCCGTCCTCCCGGCGGCTTTCGCGGAAACTCAGCTCACCGTTGCTGGCGGATACCCGGTAGAGGATATCCGGGCTGCTGCCCTCACGGATAAGGCGGGCATCCCGGCGCCAGCCAGCTTGATCGAACAACCGGTTCAGGCGGGATACCAGGGCGCCCGTATTGGCGACTCCGGCACTCGCGCCCTGCCCCTCCGAAGCAGCGGCACCGGCAGGGGCGATCTCGGCTACCGGTTCGTCACTGCTCTGGTCAGAGCCACCTGACTGGCTGGAGCGCTCTTTCTCAATACGGGTAATGAGCTTCAGGGCCTCCCTGTAGTGTTCACCGTCAGCGCCGGTACCGGCCACGTAGTTTTCCAGGGCGGAGAGGGCTTCGTTGTAGTGCTGTGACCGCGCCATGACCTGGCCCCGGTAGTAGAGATATTCAGCCGGCTTTTCACCTTCGATCCGCTGCAGACGGTTCAGGTACTCCGCCGCCTGCCCCCACTGATCTTCCTGGACGGATTCTTCCACCGCCAGCATCAGGCGCTGGATTTCATGCTCGGGGGGGAGCGCAAGGGCAGCGCCCGCCGAGACCAACAGGGCACCCGCCAGCACCAGTCCGGCCAGGGGTGTTTTGCCCGGTACCTTAATCCTTGAGTACATCGCTTTTCTCCTCGTCCTTACCTGACGGTTGTGCGGGCTGATCATCCTGTGGGTTCTGACCGGCGTCGTTCTGATCGTCCGGGGTCCCCTCCCCGCTCTGGTCAGCCGGCTCATGGGACGGCCCTTGCAGAGGCTCCAGCGCCTCGTCCTCGTCACCGCCGGCGTCCGCCTGGTCAGTGATCGTCCGCGGGAGCTCCTTTTTGACCCGCACGCCAAGTTCAACGAACTTGCTGGCCTGGGAAATCAGGTTTCCACGGCCCCGGGTCAGGGTGTTCATGGCGCCATCGTAGGTGGTCTGCACTGTCTGCAACTGGCTGCCCATTTTATCCATGGCCTCCACGAACACCCGCAACTTGTCGTAGACCGCGCTGGCCCGGTCAGCAATCTTGCGGGCGTTCTGGCTCTGGCGCTCGTACCGCCAGATGTTCTCGATCGTCCGCAGGGTGGCCAGAAGTGTGGTTGGTGTCACTACAATAATCTTTTTCTCGAATGCTTCCGCGAACAGGTTCTCGTCATGCTGGAATGCCGCCACGAAGGCCGGTTCTATAGGCATGAACAGCAGTACAAAATCCGGCGAATGGAGGCCATGAAGCTGGCTGTAGTCCTTTTCACTCAGTGTGCGGATATGTTGCCGAACGGCTTCCACATGGGCCTTGAGATGACTTTCCCGCTCCACTTCACCTTCCTCGGTGACCCACTGCTGGTAGGCCAGCAGAGAGACCTTGGAGTCAACGATCAGGTTACGCTGATCTGGCAGATGGACCACCACATCCGGTCGCAGCAATTGCCCGTCGCCGTCCCGGTAACTGCCCTGGGTGTCGTATTCCACGCCCTTGCGCAGGCCGGATTTTTCCAGCACCCGCTCCAGGATAAGCTCGCCCCAGTTGCCCTGGATTTTCTTGTCCCCCTTGAGGGCCCGGGTGAGGTTGGCCGCCTCTTCGGTAATCTGGCGGTTCAGGTCCTGCAATGACTTGATTTCGCTGCGCAGGGCCTGCCGGTCCTTGGTCTCGGTAGTGTAAACGTCTTCCACCCGCTTGCGGAAATCCTGGATCTGGTCACGGAAGGGGTTGAGCAGGCTGTCCAGGCTGGTGCGGGTCTGTTTGCTGAAGTGCTCGCTTTTCTGTTCGAAGATACGGTTGGCGAGATTTTCAAACTCGTGCTTGAGGGCGTCCCGGTTACGCTCGAGCAATTCCAGCTTCTCGGCAGTGGCCTTGCGCTCCTTGTCGATGGTGACGTCCTGTTCCCGCAGTTTGACCCGGGCCGCCTCAAGCTGGACAGAGATATCCTCCCGCCGGGCCTTCAGTTCGTCCCGCTCATGGATCAGGCTTTCGGCCCGTTTATGTTCGGACTGTTTCTCGGCTTCCAGGGTAGCGCTGCGCTGCTCCAGGGTACTGGCCTGGCTGCGCCAGTATTCAACACGATGCTCCAGTTCCCGCAGCTGCTCCGACAACTCCCCTGAACGGGCTTCTGCCTGCTCCAGCCGCTGGCGCTGAAGTTCCAGGTCGTGGCCGGTGCGTGCCAGTTCATGGTCCGATTTCTGTTGCATCTCCCGCGCCTCGGCCAGCCGGCGTCGGACGCTTCTCAGCTGGAGCCCCAGGGCAAGCAAAAGGATAATAAGTACAACAACGATTGCCAGCGCGACCGGCTGACCGATAATCTGTTCCCACAACGGCTTCAAGGCGACGTTCTCCTGCGATCTCCGGGCCTGTGCTTTTCATCAACTTACGGTTGCCAGTACTATACGCGAATTCCTCAAAGCTGTAGCCGGCAGTGATGTTTGGTCAGCAAATGCCGACCAACCCGGCTACGGTAGTCACCGAGCGCCCGCCACTGGCCATCGTGACGTTACCGTAAACCCGAACGAGGGACCGTTCATGTATAATCCGCGCGACCCGGACAGTCAGAGAGATCCCATGTTGTCGACATCCAAATCGCTTGCAGCCCCCCTGCTTGCCCTGGCCACCCTGCTATCCGGCTGCGCTGCAGACTCGGTGCTGGTGGACCGCTATGACATGCAGGGGCTTCAGGCATCGGTGGCAGGCCAGAATGCTGACCTTGATTACCTGAAAACCACCGGTGACCGCCACCACCAGGAGCTCACCGAGCTCCACAGTGAGTCGACCCAACAGATCATCGATACCATCACCAGGCAGGTGAAACCGCCCGAGTGCCCGCCGGCACCCAAGGCTCCGGTGTGTACCATCGATGCCTCGAAAGACACGGGCACCAGTGACCGGGTCAAGGGCAAGCTGGTTGTCGGGGAGGTGGAAAAGGCATTCCTGGTTGGCCCGAACTTTATCTATGACGCCCGCGTCGACAGCGGTGCCGAAACCTCTTCCATGGACGCCCGTAACGTTCGCCGGTTCGAGCGGGACAGCCAGGAGTGGGTACGCTTTGACATCCCGGTACCCGGCAAGGACGACACGTTCGAGACCCTTGAGCGCGAGGTGGTCCGCAACGTGCGAATTATTCAAGCGAACGAGCAGGACCACGAGCGAAGGGCGGTCGTTGAACTCCAGTTCCGCATCGGGGACCACGAACAGAAAGCCGAGTTCACCCTCAGTGACCGCGCCCACCTCACCTACCCCCTGTTGATTGGCCGGAACATTCTACGGGACGTCATGCTGATCGACGTAGGCAAGGAATACAGCACCGAACTGCCCCGCTCCATTCGCACCGGCTCCACGCGGAACAACTGAGGGCCCTGTCTTGAAACAGCGTTCCCGCTTTCCATTCTACCTCGCCATTTTTTTGCTGATCGCCGCCGGCATTGCCCTGGCGGTGACCCGGCATGTGCAACTGGGCATCCCCTGGCTGGCAGGGGAACAGAAGCCGGTGTGGATGGTGGAAGCCCGCATCGATTTCGAGGCCACTGGTGAGGAAGTACTGGTCAGTCTGAACGTGCCGGACAATCCCCCCGGATTCCGGGTACTGTCGCAACAGGCCGCGTCCCCCGGCTATGGTTTTTCGCTGATCGAGGATTCCGGTGACCTGCGCGCGGAATGGAGCATACGCCAGGCAGAAGGTCCGCAGACCCTGTACTTCAACGTACAACTGACACCTGACGGATCCAGCGATGGCGACGTCAGAACCATCGCCCCGGACCCCCAGCCAGTGTTCTGGGAGGAGCCGCAGGCGACTGCCGTCGCCGAGGTGCTGGAGCAGGCTGCCGCCAAGTCCGCCAGCCCGGAGAGCATGACCCGCGAGCTGATCAAGCTGATGCAGGCCTCCGAACCCGACCAGAACATCGCCTTGCTGCTGAACAACAACCCCTATGTCACCATGGTACAGCGCATGCTGAACCATGCCGGCATTCCGGCCCGGGTGGCTGATGGGCTGAAACTGGAAGACGCCCGCCGTCTTCAGCCCCTGCGGCCCTTCCTGCAGATCCATAACGGTGAGCGCTGGCTGACCTTTCACCCCGAAACCGGCCAGCAAGGGGTACCGGATAACGTGGTGCTGTGGCGCCAGGATGCAGACTCCCTTCTGGATGTCATGGGCGGTGAAGACTCACAGATCAGTTACTCCATGCTTCAGCAGACTGTCCCTGCCCTGCAACTGGCCACCCGTGAAGGCAGCGGCAACGGCCTCGGCTTTCTGAGCCTTTATGAACTGCCCATTGAGGAACAGGGCATGTTCCGCATGTTGCTGTTGCTACCACTGGGGGCCCTCGTGGTCGCCTTTATGCGGATTATTATCGGCGTCCGCACCTCCGGCACCTTCATGCCGGTTCTGATTGCGGTGGCCTTTGTACAGACCTCGCTGATTCCGGGCCTGGTGGCCTTCCTGTCCGTGGTTACGGTGGGACTGCTGATGCGGGGTTACCTGTCGAGCCTCAACCTGCTGCTGGTGGCCCGGATATCCGCACTGATCATCCTGGTGATTGCCATCACCACCGGCATCAGCATTGTCGGTTACCAGATGGGCTTCAACACCGGCATGACCGTCACCTTCTTCCCGATGGTGATTCTGGCCTGGACCATCGAACGTATGTCCATCCTGTGGGAAGAGGACGGCGCCCGGGAAGTTCTGACCCAGGGCTTCGGCAGCCTGTTCGTGGCAGTACTGGCCTACCTGCTAATGGATGCACCGCTTGCCCGGCATCTGACCTTCAACTTCCCCGAGCTTCACCTGGTGACATTCGGACTGGTGCTGTTAATGGGTCAGTACACTGGCTACAAGCTGACTGAACTGCGGCGGTTCAGCCCGGTGAGGAATTTTTCATGACGGCCTGGATATCGCCCTTTCGCCTTCGCAAGGCCGGTATCCTGGGGATGAACGAACGCAATGTGTCGTACATCGCCCGCTACAACGATCGGCGCGCCTATCCGCTGGTGGACAACAAGCTCAAGACCAAGTTGCTGGCGGAAGAGTTTGATATCAAAACCCCCCGCCTGCGGCAGGTGGTCCGGCAGCAGCACGAAATCAGCCATTTCAGCGACATGGCAGTGGACCTGGAAGGGTTTGCCATCAAACCCTCGAAAGGCTCCGGGGGCAAGGGCATTACCGTGATCCAGCGCCGGGAGGGAGACCAGTACGTCAAGGCGTCTGGCGCCCATATCACCCTGGGCTACCTGGAGCGCCACCTGAGTAACATCCTCGCCGGGCTTTACAGCCTGGGGGGCACGCCAGATGTGGCTATTGTCGAGGACCTGGTGCGACCCACTGCCCTGCTCTCGAAGTTCTCGTTCCAGGGGGTACCGGACATCCGCATCGTGGTATTCCAGGGCTACCCGGTGATGGCCATGCTGCGGCTTTCCACCAAAGCATCTGACGGCAAGGCGAACCTGCACCAGGGGGCGGTAGGCGTGGGCCTGGACATTGGTTCAGGCGATGCGCTCAACGCGGTGCAGTTCAATCGCCAGATCTTGCTTCACCCGGACACTGGCCTGCCGGTAAGTGACATCCACCTCGATGACTGGGACACCATGCTGGTGATGGCCGCCCGTTGCTACGAAGCGACCGGCCTGGGCTATATCGGGGTGGACCTGGTGCTGGATGAAGTGGAGGGTCCGTTACTACTGGAACTGAATGCCCGTCCGGGCCTGGCCATACAGATGGCCAACGGCAAGGGATTACTGCCGAGGCTGAGAAACATTGAAGCCCTCAAGCGGCCCCACTTTACGCCCGAGAAACGGGCGGCCTACGCCATGACCACATTCGGAGCCTGAAACGCGCTCCCTGGCCTGCCTGCCTTTGTCATCTTCACCGGCTCGAAGTACCTGTAAGGAACTGACTGTTCAGGCGTAAAAAAACCGGGGCCGTAGCCCCGGTTCCGTTACGACCTCGACAGGTCCTATAACTTGCCCTCTGCCAGCAGCAGTTTGCGCTCGTGGCTGAGGCCTTTGAACAGCCCCCAGCACATTACCAGCAGGATAGCGGTGAATGGCAGACCTGCGCTGATTGCAGTTGCCTGGATAGCCCCCAGGGCGTCAGCACCGCCACCGAAGATCAACGCAGCGGCGATGGCACTTTCCATGACAACCCAGAACACACGCTGGGCAGTCGGTGCGTCGGTCTTGCCGCCGGCGGTGATGCTGTCGATAACCAGCGACCCTGAATCAGATGACGTGACGAAGAACACCAGAACCAGGATGATCCCCACGAACGAGATAATGCCAGTTAAAGGCAGGTTCTCGAACATCTGGAACATGGCCAGCGGAACCTCGCCCAGGCCTTCTGATGCGAGGGTGCCGACACCATTCTGCATCTGATCCAGCGCACTGCCGCCGAAGCCACTCATCCAGAACACCGTGATCACCGTCGGGATAATCAGCACGGCGGTAATGAACTCCCGCACTGTGCGGCCCCTGGAAACTCGCGCAATGAACATACCTACAAAGGGTGACCAGGAGATCCACCAGGCCCAGTAGAACACTGTCCAGGCGTGCATCCAGCCTTCATCATCACGGCCAAAGGGATTGCTCAGTGGCACAAAGTTGGCGACGTAACTGGAACTGGTTAACCAAACGGTTTCGAGGATGGCCATTGTCGGGCCAGCAAAAATGACGAACAGGAGCAGCACTGCAGCCACGATCATGTTGAAGTTACTGAGAACCTTGACGCCGCCGTCGAGACCACGCAGTACCGAAATCAGGGCAACGAACGTAACCCCGGCTATGATCGCCATCTGCACATTGAGGCCAGATGAGATGCCAAACAGATAGTCGAACCCGGAAGCCGCCTGCTGGGCACCAAAACCGAGAGAGGTGGCGAGGCCGAAAATGGTGGCAACTACCGCGAGCACATCTATGATGTGCCCCGGCCAACCCCAGACGCGGTCACGTAACAGCGGAAAAAAAGCTGAACGAATGGTCAGCGGCATGCCCTTGTTGTACGCAAAGAACGCCAGAGACAGCGCGACTACGGCGTAGACCGCCCAAGGATGGAGACCCCAGTGATACATGGTGGAGCCCATTGCCAGGCTACGGGCCTCGGGCGTCTCCGGAGTCACGTTCAACGGTGACATATCCCAGTGCCCGGTGTAGTAGGCTACCGGTTCTGCAACCGCCCAGAACATCAGGCCAATCCCCATGCCAGCTGCGAACAGCATGGCGAACCAGGATAGCCGGGTAAACTCGGGCTTCGCGTCCTGGCCCCCCAACCTTATCTTGCCGACCGGCATAAAGATCAGCGCTATACTGAACACCACAAAAATGTTGGCACTCAGTATGAAGAACCAGTCAAAATTATTGATGATTGCAGTCTTGGTCCCGTCCAGAAGCTCTTTCGCTCCTTCCGGAAAGATCAGTGTGCCCACTACGAATACGACTACCAGAATCGCCGTAATCGGGAACACGGGTGCATGCAGGTCCAGGCCGAACGGATTGATATTGTCCTGGCCTGCCACGTAGTCCGTCTGGTATTCGTCTTTGACAACCTCGCCCACTGTGGAGCCTCCCATAGACTATGGCTTGCTACATTTCACGGGGGGCAGCCCCTCCCGCAACGTTACAACGGCGCAATTTTATTGTTTTGAACTCTAAGAATCAAAAAAGCTTTGAATTCCCATTGAATTACCGGACGCCGAAGCAGATATGGCCATCGCCTGCAGTCTGCCCGGGCCAGCAATGTGAAGAATAGTACAGGTTAAGGAAATCATCCTTTAGAGACTGACAAAACCCTGTCACAAACCGGTTACTGATCTGGCACCGCAGGTCTCACCGGGTTATGCTGCCAACACTCAACGGGGTGCCCCTGAACCGGGCTGAGACCATACCCGCAGAACCTGATCCGGACCATGCCGGCGAAGGGATTGAGCCAGCACATGACGTCCTGTCAGCTAACCTCTCCTGCGCTCTGGTCACCCCGATAACCTGAATCGCCACGCCAGGAATACCAATGATGAACGTCCGCCAGATGTTGCGCACAGCACCGATTTTGCTGGGTCTGCTTGCAGTGCACCAGGCATACGCCGAACCGGTGCTGACGGTTTACACCCACCCGTCCTTTGCCGCGGAATGGGGTCCCGGACCTGCCATCAAGGAAGCATTCGAGGAGCGCTGCAACTGCCAACTGCGGTTCACCGTGCTGGACAGTGGCGGAGCCATTCTCCAGCGCCTGAGACTGGAAGGCGCCGGAACCAGCGCTGACCTGGTCCTGGGGCTGGATACGTCCACTATGGAAACTGCCCGGGCAACCGGCCTGCTGGCTCAACACGAGTTGTCACTACCGGAGCTGTCACTGCCGGTGGACTGGCAGGACCCGGTTTTCGTGCCCTATGACTGGGGTTACTTTGCGTTCGTCTACGATACCGAGCAGATCGACAATCCCCCCGAAAGCCTGGAAGCCCTGGTGAACGCCCCGGACGACCTGAAAATTATCATCCAGGACCCGCGCACCAGTACCCCCGGGCTGGGTTTGCTGCTGTGGATGAAACACGTCTTCGGTGACCAGGCTGACGAGCGCTGGCAACAATTACAAGGCAAGATTCTTACCACCACCCAGAGCTGGAGTGATGGCTACTTCTCACTGTTCATGAACGGAGAAGCGCCCATGATCCTCTCCTACTCCACCTCACCGGCGTACCACATGGCCGTGGACAAAACCGATCGCTACCAGGCCGCCCCGTTCGAGGAAGGCCACTACTTGCAGGTTGAAGTGGCAGCGGTGGTCAACAGCTCAGACCAGAAAGCGCTTGCCCGCGCCTTCCTGGATTTCATGCTGACGCCAAATTTCCAGCGTCACATCCCCCTTAAAAACGTCATGTATCCCGCCATTGACCTGGGCGATGAGCTGCCGGACGTATTTGACCGGCTGATCGAACCCTCCCGGGCCCTGATGTTTCCGCCGGAGGCCCTGAGGGACCATCGCCAGGACTGGGTCAATGAATGGCTGGATGCCATGACCCGCTGAGATGCATGCAGCCACCCACAACTCGCCGCCGCTCGCCCACCGCAACTGGCAACTCGCCCCCGGTCTGGTTTTTTCCGGTCTGATTCTGCTGCTCACAGGCGGCGGCCTGCTGGCGCTGTTCCTCCGGGCCGACAGTGACCTGGCGGCACTCTGGCAAAGCGCGTACCTTCAGGGCGTCATCCGGTTTACCGTCTGGCAGGCCACCCTCTCTGTACTGGGGAGCCTGCTTATTGCTATTCCCGTGGCCCGGGCGCTGGTGCGACATCCGTCATTCCCGGGGCGAAGCGGGCTGCTCCGTCTGATGGAAATGAGTCTGGTAATGCCCTCCATTGTCGCGGTGTCGGGGCTGGTTGCCGTTTACGGGCGTAACGGCTGGCTGGCTGAACTCCTGCAATGGGCTGGTGCTGAATTGCCCTGGAACCTGTATGGCCTGACCGGCATTCTGTTGGCCCATATCTTCTTTAATGCCCCCCTGGCCGCCCGCATCATGGTGCAGACACTGGAGCGGGTTCCCGCGAATCAGCGCCGGGTGGCCAGCCAGCTGGGGCTGGGCAGTTGGCAGCTTTGGCGGGTACTGGACTGGCCGGCCCTGCGCCCGGTATTGCCGGGCCTGGCCGCGCTGGTCTTTTCCCTGTGCTTTACCAGCTTTGCCATCGTGGTCACCCTCGGAGGGGGACCCGGTGCCACGACCATCGAGGTGGCCATCTACCAGGCCCTGCGGTTTGAATTCGACTTCAACCGGGCCGCACTGCTGGCCTGTGTCCAACTGCTGATCTGCGGTGGCCTCTGGTGGCTGGTCTTTCGCCAGAACCGGCACCAGGCGATGCTACCTGATCAGTCGTTATCCGTCGGTGCACATGCTCGCAGGCCCGACAGCACCGGTTGGCGTCGTTCTGCCGACCAGGCCCTGATTGGGCTTTTCGCACTGTTCCTGGCCCTGCCAGTGCTGGCGATCGCATGGCGGGGAATCCCCTGGCTAGCGGGCGAGCTTGTAGATTCTGAGCTGGCACTCTGGGGCGCCACCCTGCGCAGCCTGGCCATCGCCCTGCCCGCCGGAATGCTGGCCGTTGTTCTCACCCTTGCCCTGCTCGCCGCCACTAACGCACTGAAACCGGGACTACCCCGTAGCCTTGCCAGCGTGTCCGGATACCTGCCGTTGATCGTGCCGCCCATTGTTCTGGGAACCGGCCTGTTCCTGCTGATCCAGCCCCGGCTCGGTATCCAGGACTACGGGCTGGCGGTGGTTGCACTGATCAACAGCCTGATGGCACTGCCCTTTACATTGCAGGTGCTGCGGGGCCCATTTCAGGCCAATAGCGGATCAACACTCCGGATCGCCGATCAGCTGGATATCCGGGGCTGGTACCGGTGGCGATGGCTGCAATGGCCCCGGCTGAAACGGCCCGTGACGCTGGCGCTGGGATATGGCACCACCCTTTCCCTGGGCGATTTCGGCGTTATCGCCCTGTTTGGTTCCCCTGCCCAGCCGACCCTGCCCATGGTGTTGCACCAGCAGCTGGGCAGCTACCAGATAGCCCCGGCAACCGGCACCGCCTGCTGGCTTCTGGGGCTTATCACCGCCATTTTCGTTCTGCTTTCCCGCCTGGGCCGTACACCGGGCACATCCGGAGTCAACCATGCTTGAGATCAACGACCTGTTGTTTCGTTATCCTGCCCAGGCCGCTGGCAGCAAGGGATGGCGGTTCAACCTCAATGTACAGGAGGGAGAGTGCGTGGCGCTGAGTGGCCCCAGTGGGTGCGGGAAGAGTACGTTGCTGAATCTGATCGCCGGCTTCCTGACGCCTTCAGGAGGCGCCATACGCTGGCAGGGCCAGAGCCTCTCGGCTTTGCCCCCGTGGAGGCGGCCGGTAACCACGGTGTTTCAGGAGCAGAATCTGTTTGATCACCTCACCGTGGCCGAAAATATGGGACTTGGCCTGCACCCGGGGCTGCGTTTATCACAGCAGCAATGGTCACGGATCGACACCATGCTCGATGCCGTCAGCCTGGGCGACTTCGGCAAACGTCGGGCCGACAACCTCTCGGGTGGCCAGCGCCAGCGGGTAGCCGTGGCACGGGCGCTGTTGAGGCCCCAGCCCATTCTGCTGCTGGATGAGCCCATGACCGGGCTCGATGACGACAACCGGCACACATTGCAGGCGCTGCTCCTGAGGGCCCGCGACCAGGGCAAGACGCTGGTCCTGGTGAGCCATGACGTCCGCGATCGCGAGGTCCTTGCAAACCGTGAAGTGACGGACTTCTACCATCCCTGGTAGCCCCTGGCGGCCATGGGCCGGGGCCTCCCGGCCATTCAACGCAGCTTGGTTTCCCGCAGCTTCAGAATAAACTCCGGGGGATCAAAAGTGTCCGCCCGCGCCACTGGCCAGTACTTGCGGAATACCCCGTGCTCCGGTTCCTCGCCGTTCAGCAACACACCGGGTTCCAGGTACGGATACAGGTCCATATAGGAATGCACGGTGGTCTTGCTGACCCGGCGAACAATGTGCTCGGGCCCGAGTTCCCGGGGGTGGCTCAGGCCGGCGGCTCCGATCAGGTTGGCCAGGGCCCGGACAGTGTTACGGTGAAAGCTGGCTACCCGCACACTCTTGTCCGCCACGTCCAGCTTGCCACCGCGCACTGGATCCTGGGTGGCCACGCCGCTCGGGCAACGGCCGGTATGGCAGTTCAGTGCCTGAATGCAGCCCAGGGCAAACATGTACCCCCGCGCCGCGTTACACCAGTCTGCCCCCAGCGCCAGGATGCGGGCGATGTTGAACGCGGACGTAATCTTTCCTGCGGCCCCGATCGCAATATGTTCCCGCAGATTGGTACCAACCAGGGAATTGTGGACCAGCAGCAGGGCCTCAATCAGCGGCATTCCCAGGCGGTTGATGAACTCCAGTGGCGCGGCCCCGGTACCGCCCTCCCCACCGTCCACTACGATAAAGTCCGGGTGCTTGCCGGTCTCCACCATGGCCTTGACGATGGCGAACCATTCCCAGGGATGACCAATGGCCAGTTTGAAGCCCACCGGCTTGCCGCCGGACAGCTCCCGCAACCGGTCGACGAATTCCAGCAACTCTATGGGGGTGGAGAAGGCGGAATGCCGGGCCGGTGAAATCACGTCCTCCCCCACTGGCACCCCCCTGGCTTCGGCGATCTCCGGCGTCACCTTGGCACCCGGCAGTATCCCGCCATGGCCCGGTTTGGCGCCCTGAGAGAGTTTAATCTCGATCATTTTCACCTGGTCGAGGGTGGCGTTCTCCACAAAGCGTTCTTCACTGAACGAACCGTCCTCTTTGCGACAGCCAAAGTAGCCGGAGCCGATCTCCCAGACCAGATCGCCCCCCGGCTCGCGGTGATACCGGGAAATGGAGCCCTCGCCAGTGTCATGGTAGAAGCCCCCCATCTTCGCTCCTTCATTCAGGGAGCGAATCGCGTTAGCCGACAATGACCCGAAGCTCATGGCAGAGATATTGAATACGCTGGCACTGTAGGGCTTCGCACAGCGGGATCCGATGGTGATGCGGAAATCCGTGTCCTCGATCTCCACCGGCTGTATGGAGTGATCCATCCATTCAAATCCCTCGCCGGACATTTCCAGCTGGGAACCGAACGGACGCTTGTCCAGAATGTTCTTGGCCCGCTGGTAGACAATGGTTCGCTGCTCCCGGGAAAACGGCCGCTCCTCGGTATCCGACTGGATGAAATACTGGCGGATTTCGGGGCCAATGGATTCCAGGAAATAGCGGAAGTGAGCCAGTATCGGATAATTGCGACTGACTGTCCGCTGACGCTGCACCATGTCCCACACCCCAAGCACCAGCAAGCCCAGGAACACCAGTGCGAGCAGGGCAAACCCCGGAGACCAGAAAACAAGGGGCACAGTGAGCACCAAACCAATAACACTCGCCATCAGCGCGCTGTAACGCAACGGCATGGACCAGCGGGAAACCTTCAAAGCAGACTCCGGATTTTTCAGGGTTTGTTAGAGTGCG
>NZ_JAWLGY010000031.1:0-35950 GCF_041690615.1 Marinobacter sp. | reverse complement strand
AGAGCCAGAGCCAGAGCCAGAGCCAGAGCCAGAGCCAGAGCCAGAGCCAGAGCCAGAGCCAGAGCCAGAGCCAGAGCCAGAGCCAGAGCCAGAGCCAGAAAAGGCTCCGTCACCGGAGCCCGCACCGCAACCCCGACCCGAGCAGACTGATGCCAGCGCTGAGCAGAACCCTGAACCGGATGCAGAAGCGGACGTGGACACTGCCGAACCGGATGAAGGCGCTGACGAGTCCACACGCCAGGAACAGGTAGAACTGGTAGCCGGGGATGACAGCTCGGTGGATGAATACCTCAGCAAGCTGACCCGCCACCTGGCCAGGTATCATGAGTACCCCCGAAGGGCCCGGCGCCTGGGCCAGGAAGGCACACCTGTGGTTATTTTCGAGTTTGACCGCAACGGGCGTCTGCTGGATACCCGCCTGCGGGACTCGTCCTCCCACGAACTGCTGGATCGTGCCGCACTGCAATTACTGAAGGATGCCAGCCCGTTACCGGAAGTTCCCGCCGAGATGAAAGGGCAGAGCTTTACCTATGCCCTGCCGGTAGGGTACAAGTTGCGGTAATACCCAGGCCGCTGTTCTCGATCGATGACCTCCAATCTGCAACCCTACCGGACCATTGCCCGGCTGATGTGCACCACCACCGAACAGGTGCTGTGGGACCATTACCGACATCAGCTACACCCGATGGCCGACCTTGCCTGCCGTGCCGGTTCTGGCCGGGCCACTTACCATCGGTTTGATCACCGGGGCAGACGCCACCAGATTACCTATGGGGTACGGATGGTGGCGGCAAAGCATGACCCGGTCACGGCTGCCGCCTGGTTGTCCACCCGGGAGATCCGCAGCCGGGGGTATTTTGGGGGCACGGTATCGGTGCTTAACCTGCTGGCCCATACCTGCACCCATGAGTTCGCGCACCTGCTGCAGCAGCATGATGGCAAGCGCTATCACGGCTCGGTTCACAACCACCATTTCTACGAGTTGCTGGATCAGCTTAACGACAACGGCATGGCAGAAAGTGTCCGGCGGCAGCTGGCACAGTCAGCCCATGACATCGGGTTTCCGCTGGATAACCAGCCGATGGCGCTGCCCAGCCCCGTAGCTCAGGCGCGGCAGTGGCAGCCCGGGGAGGCGGTGCGGTTTGGTGAAGGTGCGACGGCCCGGGAGGGGGTGATTGTGCGGATCAATCGCAAGACCTGTACGGTGGATGGCACCGGGCGCTCCCGGGGGCTTCGGTTCCGGGTGCCGTTTGTGATGCTTTCTGCCGTGGATTGAGGTTGTTTCGACGCCCTGGATAATTTATCTCCCAGACTGCTTGTTGCGGGGGAGTGAGTTGCTCGGGGGGAGGTTTTTTCCTATCGACGCTTTGAGTTCCGGAATACAGGAGCCGCAGTTGGTGCCGCACCGGAGCCTTTGGCCCAGTGCTTCTACCGTAACGGCACCCGCCTCTATAGCCGCCGATATTTGCTTATCGCCAATACCGAAACAGCTGCATACAACGGCGCCGATATCTTCCACTGCAACATGCCAGGCGGCAAGCAGCCCCCGACGCTCCTGCCGGGAAAGTGATCGCCCGTCAAACAGGGAGGCCAGCCAGGTGGGATCCGGTAGCCGGCTGGCTTCCCTGGCAACCAGTAGCACCCCGTCCAGCTGACCCTGCCTGATCCTGGCGGCCCGGTAGGTGCCGGTGGCGCTGTCTTCCAGCACCAGGTCCGGGGCGCCGCCCAGCCAGCGGGTTATGTTCCGGTGCCAGTCTTCCGGCTGCTTGCCTGCCAGGTACCAGGTGTCGCAGTGATCTTGAGGGACCAGGGTGTGGTAGTCCGCCTGCCAGCCCCGGGCTGCCCCCCGGGGTCGCAAAAGGCGGGCGTGCCAGCGGGCGGGAAGTGGCATCACGGTGACGAAACCGTTTTTGGAGTCTGGCTGGCCGGAGATCGGGTCCGTTACCGGGGAGATCAGGGCGCTGGCCAGCCCCTGGCCAGTGAACTGGTGGCTCCAGTGAATCGGTACAAACACTTCGCCCTGGCGCTGTCCGGGCTCAGCTCTCACACGCCCGGTGAACAGGCCGCCACGTTCATTACCCAGGGACACCAGCTCCCCTTCCGTGATACCCAGGGCAGGCAGATCGTCCGGGTGCATATCCACGAACGGCTCCGGTCGATGTTGTACCAGCCGTGGCGCCCGGGCCGTACGGGTCATGGTATGCCACTGGTCCCGGATTCGACCGGTGTTCAGTCGCATTCGCCCGGGCCCCACAACAGTCTGGTCCAGTGCGGTTGCCCGCACCGGTATGAAACGGGCGCGGCCGTCCGGCGTGCTGAATCGGCCATCCCCGAACAGACGCCTGCTGCCTCCGGGCTGCCTCGCCGTTATCGGCCACCGGGTTGGTTCAAGCAAGTCATAACCCTCATCGGTGATGTCCGCGAGACCCGACAGGTTGAACTGGCGGGTTCCGTGGTTATCCAGGGCCGACAGCCGGGCGTGTTCCCGGAATACCGCCGCTGGCGACCGCCACCGGAAGGCCTCCCGGTAGCCCAGTCGCTTCCCGACTTCCGCGAGAATCTGCCAGTCCGCGCGGGCTTCGCCAGTGGGTGGCAGGAACGCGCGCTGGCGGGAAATGCATCGCTCGGAGTTGGTGACTGTGCCCTCCTTCTCGCCCCAGCCCCGTGCCGGCAGCTGGATGTCCGCCAGCGCCGTGGTGTCGGTGTGGCTGACGCAGTCAGAAACGATCACCACCGGGCACCGGGCCATGGCTTCGCGAATTCGCTCACTGTCCGGCAGGCTCACCGCCGGGTTGGTGCCCATGATCCACAGCACCTTGATCTCGCCCCGGTGGACGGCGTCAAACAGGTCCACGGCCTTGTGCCCGGGTGCCTGCGGCAGGCGATCCGTGCCCCAGAAATCCGCTACCGCTCCCCGGGCGCCCGGGGTATCGTAATCCATATGGGCTGCCAGGGTGTTGGCCAGGCCGCCCACCTCGCGGCCGCCCATGGCGTTGGGCTGACCGGTCAGTGAGAACGGACTGGCTCCGGGTTTGCCCACACGCCCCGTGGCCAGGTGGCAGTTGATAATGGCGTTGCCCTTGTCGGTACCGGCCACGCTCTGGTTGATGCCCTGAGAGAAGGCCGTGACGGAGCGGGGCGTTTCGGCGAACCATCGATAAAAGGTCACCACCTCGTCCACCGTCAGGTCACAGGCCTCAGCCACCTTCTGTGGTGCAAACGCACTCACCCGGGCCGACGCCAGGGCATCGTCAAAGCCGTTGCAGTGGGCACTCACCCAGGCGTCGTCGACAGCTCCCGTGTCCGCCAGCCAGACCAGCAGGCCGTTGAACAACAGGGTGTCGCTACCCGGCCGGATGGCCAGGTGCAGGTCCGCCAGTTCTGCGGTGGCGGTGCGGCGGGGGTCAACCACCACGACCCGGCGCCCGGGGCGGTCAGCAGCTTTCATACGCTGGTAAAGCACCGGGTGGTTCCAGGCGGTGTTGCTACCGGCCAGCACCAGCAGATCCGCCAGTTCCAGGTCTTCATAACAGCCAGGCACCACGTCCTCGCCAAAGGCCCGTTTGTGGGCCGCTACCGCCGAAGACATGCACAGGCGGGAGTTGGTATCCACATGGGGTGTGCCGATAAACCCCTTGGCCAGCTTGTTGGCAACGTAGTAGTCCTCGGTCAGTAGCTGACCGGAGAGATAAAAGCCCACCGAGCCGGGACCGTGGTGCTCCATGGCCTCCCGGATGGCGCCCGTTACCTCGTCCAGGGCCCGGTCCCAGTTGACCCGGCTCCCCAGCACGCGGGGGAATCGCAGATTACTGTCGGAGCCCGTGGTTTCGTGGAGACTGGCTCCCTTCACGCAAAGGCGGCCAGCATTCGCCGGATGGGCCGGGTCTCCGGACACGGGCCGGCATCCAGCGGTGCGTTCTACCCTGCCAGGAGAGGCCAGTACACCGCAGCCCACGCCACAGTACGGGCAGGTGGTCCGGAGAGGCAGAAGGTCGGAAGTGTTCACGGTAATAGCGTCCATTCCTGTGATCGGTTACCAGGCAACAAAAAAGCCTGACCGGCTAACTCCCCGGAAGGAGCTGCCCGTCAGGCTTCATTGCCCGCTGTGAGACCCTGCCCGGGGCCATGGCACCGGCAGGGCATTCTGACTGTTTTCTAGCAAGATCGGGGCCGGAGGGGACGACCTTACCCCGCAGGCCCCATCCTCCGCCTTCCAGCGTCTGTGGAGTCCACGGTTATCACAGCTGAGTCGCACCCGGCTGGTGCATCGCGCACAAAAATGCACCGCCACCTGATAGACCAGACGCGCCGAATATGCTCGCCCATTTGTTACATCGCTGTTTATAAAGATTTTTTATAACTGGCACGTTAGCTGCTACACCTTGTTCAGGATCGGTTCCCCTGTGCGGGAATCACTTCCAGCACATTCAGAGTGATCTGCAGACATTGGCGTCTGTTTCCCGGCAACGGGGGGCAGGCGCTTTTTTTTGCGAGTAACGGAAAGACCTTCGGGGGGCACTATGATACGGAACCTTCTTCTGGCAGTGACCATGGCCGCAGGCGTGGCGGGTGACGCAAATGCCGGCATCGGCCCGGCGGAACAGCCGGATCTGAAACTGGGCTTTATCAAACTGACGGATATGGCCCCCCTGGCGGTGGCATGGGAGCAGGGCTTCTTTATGGATGAGAGGCTGTTCGTGGAACTGGAAGCCCAGGCCAACTGGAAGGTGCTGCTGGACCGGGTGATTGACGGCGAGCTGGATGGTGCCCACATGCTGGCGGGCCAGCCCCTGGGAGCCAGCATCGGCTACGGTACCAAAGCCGATGTGATCACCGCTTTCAGCATGGACCTCAACGGCAACGGTATTACCGTCTCCAACGACGTCTGGGAAGCGATGAAGCTCCAGCTTGACGAGAACGCCGACGGTGAGCCGAAGCACCCCATCAGCGCCAGCGCCCTCAAACCGGTCGTCGAGTCCTACCGGGAGGAGGGAGAGCGCTTCCGCATGGGCATGGTGTTTCCGGTGTCCACTCACAATTACGAACTGCGCTACTGGCTCGCCGCCGGCGGCCTCAACCCCGGCTACTATGCGCCCCAGCGGGGCGACACCAGTGGCACCCTGGAAGCGGATGTGCACCTGTCGGTGACGCCGCCGCCACAGATGCCGGCCACCCTGGAAGCGGACACCATCCAGGGTTACTGCGTGGGAGAGCCCTGGAATCAGCAGGCGGTGTTCAAGGGCATCGGCGTGCCGGTGATCACCGACTATGAGATCTGGCCCAACAATCCGGAGAAGGTCTTTGGCGTGACCCGGGAGTGGGCTGAACAGAACCCCAACACCCACCTGCGACTGCTGCGGGCGATGATTCGTGCCGCCCACTGGCTGGATGAGAATGGCAACGCCAATCGCGACGAGGCAGTGAAGATTCTGGCCCGCTCCGACTATGTGGGAGCAGACGAGGAAGTGATCGCCAATTCCATGACCGGCACCTTCGAATACGAAAGGGGCGATGTACGGGAGGTGCCCGACTTCAATGTGTTCTTCCGCTATTACGCCACCTATCCCTATCCCTCGGATGCCATCTGGTACCTGAGCCAGATGCGCCGCTGGGGGCAGATTCCGGAAGCAAAACCGGACGACTGGTACATCAGGACGGCCCAGGAAGTCTATCGGGCTGACATCTACAAGCAGGCTGCCCGCTCCCTGGTCGAGGACGGGACGCTCTCTGCTGATGACTTCCCGGACCTGGACGCCGAGAACTTCCAGCGGCCCCACCAGGGTGAACTGATCGACGGTGTCCCGTTCACCCCCCGGGAGCCCAACGCCTACATCGACAGTTTCGAAATCGGCCTGAAGGGCAAGGATACGCCCTGAAGCCCTTGAACCCCGGGAACCTGCCCGGCCGTAATTGCCCTGGCTCCGGGTAGCCGGGGCAACCGGACGACAAGCGAGGAGAATGGCAATGAGCACCCTGAGCCAGACCAATCCATCCCGGATGATCAGCCGATGGCTGGTCGCCCTGGCGGAGTCTTTCAACCCGCGACAGCTGGCGTCAAAGGCCCGGCAGCTGACACTGCCACTGGTGGGTATCCTGGTATTTCTGGGCTTCTGGCACCTGGCCGCGCCCCAGGTTCAGACCTCACTCGGTGCCTTTCCGGGCCCGGCTGCGGTGGCGGAGCAGGCCGGCGCCCTGTGGCAGGAGCACCAGGACCAGCGGGCCCGGGCGGACAAGTTTGTAACCATGCAGGAGGAGCGGAACGCCCGCATGCTGGCGGACAATCCCGACGCGGAAGTCCGTATACGGTCGTATCCGGGCGCACCCACGTTTATTGATCAGGTTGTCACCAGTCTGGGCACCGTACTGGCGGGGTTTGTCCTGGCCACGGTGATTGCGGTGCCACTGGGCATCGTGATTGGCCTGAACCGGCACGTGAATGCCGCCATCAATCCCCTGGTGCAGGTGTTCAAACCGGTGTCGCCGCTGGCCTGGCTGCCCCTGGTGACCATTGTGGTGTCTGCCACCTATGTATCTGACGACCCGATGTTTTCCAAGTCGTTTATTACTTCGATGATCACGGTGACCCTGTGCTGCCTGTGGCCGACGCTGATCAATACCAGTGTGGGTGTAGCCGCGGTGAGTCCGGATCTGGTGAATGTGTCGAAGGTGTTGCGGCTGTCGTTCTGGACCCATGTGCGGAAGGTGGTGTTACCCTCGTCGATTCCGATGATTTTCACGGGGCTGAGGGTTTCCCTGGGGATTGCCTGGATGGTGCTGATTGCGGCGGAAATGCTGGCGCAGAGTCCCGGGCTGGGGAAGTTTGTGTGGGATGAGTTTCAGAACGGGAGTAGCCAGTCGTTGAGCCGGATTATGGTCGCGGTGCTGGCGATTGGTTTCATCGGGTTTTTGCTGGATCGGGGGATGCTGGTGGTCCAGCGGCGGGTGGCCTGGGACTCTTGAAACGCGTTCCTGCAACGCCTCTTTACCATAATACTCAGGAGCATGAGGCACTGGCTGGAAGTGCCTTATGCCGTCTGGCTATGGAGCATGATCAGTGCGTGGGTATCTATCTGCCGGACACGCCGTGAATACGTCCCTGTAGGCTCGTCGAAAAGGTCCCTCTTTTCGACGGTCCGTCAGATAGATACCCACCCACTGCTCCCCTAACTTTTGGAGTGACCGCTATGAACAAAAAAACCGACCTTGAACTGACCGGTGTTCAGATGGCATTCGATTCGCCAGCAGGGCCTTTTATTGCCCTCGATGACCTGAACCTGAAGGTCGGTAAAGGCGAATTCGTATCCCTGATCGGCCATTCAGGCTGTGGCAAGTCCACCGTACTGAACATCGTCGCTGGCCTTTTGAAGGCAACCCGGGGTGGCTGTGTGCTGGGCGGGCATGAGGTGAACGAGCCAGGGCCGGAGCGGGCGGTGGTTTTTCAGAATCACTCGCTGATGCCCTGGCTGACCGTTTACGAGAACGTGGAGTTGGCCGTGCAGCAGGTATTTCGCAAGCGTATGAGCAAGCGCGAGCGAAAGGAATGGATCGAGCATAACCTGGCCCTGGTGCATATGGACCATGCGCTGGACAAGCGACCCGGGGAGATTTCCGGGGGCATGGCTCAACGGGTGGGGATTGCCCGGGCTCTGGCAATGAAGCCCAGTGTTCTGCTGATGGATGAGCCTTTCGGGGCGCTGGATGCGCTGACCCGGGCGCATTTGCAGGATTCACTGATGGAGATTCAGCAGGAACTGAACAATACGGTGATCATGATCACCCATGATGTGGATGAAGCGGTGCTGCTGTCGGACCGGATCATCATGATGACCAACGGGCCCTCGGCCACGGTGGGGGAAGACCTGTCCATTGATCTGCCACGGCCCCGGGACCGGGTGACGCTGGCTGACGATCCGGCCTACATGCGTTACCGGCAAGCGGTGTTGTCGTTCCTGTACGAGAAGCAGCGGTTTCCCGGCAAAGGGCCAGCTGCCGACAAGGATGACGAGCATGAGCGAGGCACAGACAAAACCCGTCGTGGTTTGCGGGCCATCGCCTGATGGCCGTGTTCAAAGGCGGTGCACGAATCCGTCGTGGTGAGCGATCCGGGGGCATTTACGATCGGGCGAGGATTCAGCATGAAACCGTTATGTGCTTGTTTTATTTGAATTACTTAAAGATGGCACAGTACTCGCTATAACCAGAGCAAGGATGATCGTCCCGGCCATGGAGCGGCCGGACCATCAGGGCACGTCAGCCGAAGATGGCTTGAGTATCCCGAAGTCTCCGGACTTCACCGAACATCGTTGTTGGCATTGGCGCCGGACCATCGACTCTCCTTCGGGGGACAGATGCTCCGGCTTTTTTTGTTTCGCCAACATCCACGACTCAGGAGCACAGTGATGAGCAGGGGAACACTGGTAATCTGCGGACACGGCATGGTGGCCCAGCGGCTACTGGAGCATCTGTGTGAGGGTGGCCATCCTTTCAACCGGGTGGTGGTGCTCGGCGCTGAGCCGGTGCCGGCCTATAACCGGGTGTTGCTGTCGTCTGTACTGGCTGGCGATGCGACCCTGGATCAGCTTCTGCTCAAGGACGACGGCTGGTTTCACGGCGCCGGTATCGAGCGCTATTACGGTGACCCGGTCACAACCATCGACCGTGAACAGCAGCGGGTAATCACAGCAGCGGGCCGTAACCTGGCCTACGACATGCTGGTGCTGGCCACAGGCGCCAGGTCGACACCACTGGGTATCCCTGGTGAGGATCTGGATGGTGTGATGACCTTTCGCGACCTGCGGGATACCCGCCGACTGATCGACCTGAGCCAGCGTCATGGCCGTGCGGTAGTGATCGGTGGTGGGTTTCTGGGGCTGGAAGCCGCCGAAGGCCTTCGCTGCCGGGGGATGGCGGTGACCGTGTTGCACCGGAATCCACACCTGTTGAACCGGCAGCTGGACACCACGGGTAGCGAACTGCTGGCCGCCAGCCTGCAGGAACGTGGCCTGGGCATCCGCACCGGCGTCAGCCCTGCTGCTCTTCTGGGTAACCGCCGGGTACGGGCGGTGCAGCTGGACGATAACACCCTCGTCAGCACGGACCTGGTCATTACCGCCGCCGGCATTACGCCCAATGCCTGGCTGGCGGCTCAGGCAGGCCTGGAATACGGACGTGGCATCCGGGTTAACCGGCAGCTTCGCACCAGCGACCCGGCCATCTTCGCCCTGGGGGAATGCTGCGAGATCGACGGAAAGACCTTTGGTCTCGTGGACCCCGGCTACGAGCAGGCCCGGGTGCTGGCTCAGGTGCTGAAAGGTACCGTCGGCAAACAGCTGTTCCGGGTTACCAGCCAGCCAACCCGCCTGAAGATCAGCGGCATCCCGATCTACTCCTGCGGCCAGACCCGACCTGACGAGCACACGGAATCCATTGTCTGGCAGGACCATGAGCAGAACCGCTATTGCCGCTTGCTGCTGCGGGGTGGGCGTCTGGTAGGCACCGTGTTGTTTGGTGAAACCAGCGACGGGCCCTGGTACGCGGAGCAGATTCGAAAAGGCCACGACCTGACCCCGTGGCGGGCGACCCTGGCCTTCGGCCGTGACTACTGCGAACAGGCCGCCTGAGCGTCGGCAAAAAGTATTTGAGTGATATTAAAGAGGACAGACCCATGAGCAGCAAGACCCTGATCGTCATTGGTAACGGCATGGTCGGTCACCATTTCCTGGAGCAGTTCGCCGATTCACCGGCCGCCGCCGGCTTCAGCACTATGGTGTTCGGTGAGGAAAAACAGCTGGCCTACGACCGGGTCCACCTGTCCGAATACTTCAGTGGTTCGACCCACGCTGACCTGGCTATGGGCACCGCCGACTGGTACCAGCAAAAGGGCATCGACCTGCGCCTGAACGAACCGGTGACTACCATCGACCGGAGCAACCGGACCGTCACTACCGGCAAAGGCGCTTATCATTACGATGAACTGGTACTGGCCACCGGCTCTTACCCCTTCGTGCCTCCCATTGATGGCAAGGACAACGACAACTGCTTCGTTTATCGCACCCTGGAAGACCTCGACCGCATCCGCGCCTGTGCTGATGGTGCAAAGACCGGGGTAGTGGTGGGCGGCGGCCTGCTGGGTCTTGAAGCTGCCAACGCCCTCAAGAGCCTGGGCCTGAATGCCCATGTGGTGGAGTTTGCGCCGCGCCTGATGCCGGTACAGCTGGACGAGGACGGCGGTGCCCTGCTGCGCCGCAAGATTGAAGACCTTGGCGTGCAGGTGCATACCGAGAAGGCCACCACTGCCATTGTGGAGGGCGAGGACTGCCGCCTGCGCATGAACTTCAGCGACGACTCCCATCTGGAGACGGACCTGATCGTGTTCTCCGCCGGCATAAGGCCCCAGGACGCCCTCGCCCGTTCCTGCGAACTGGAGCTCGGTGAGCGCGGCGGCATCGTCATCAACAACCAGTGCGCCACCTCCGACCCCCACATCCACGCCATCGGCGAGTGTGCCCTGTGGAACCAGCAGATCTTCGGCCTGGTGGCTCCCGGCTACACCATGGCCCGCACCCTGTCCGCCGCCCTCAATGGCGAGAAGGATGCCGCCTTCACCGGCGCGGACATGAGCACCAAACTCAAGCTGCTGGGGGTGGATGTGGGCTCCATCGGCGACGCCCACGCCCGGACTCCGGGCGCCCGCAATATTCGCTTTAACGACGAGAAGGCCGGTCATTACCGCCGCATGGTCATCAGCGAGGATGGCAGAAAACTGCTCGGCGCCATCCTGGTAGGCGACAACAGTCACTACGACACCCTGCTGCA
The DNA here is from genome assembly GCF_041690615.1 of Marinobacter sp. Classification (GTDB taxonomy): domain Bacteria; phylum Pseudomonadota; class Gammaproteobacteria; order Pseudomonadales; family Oleiphilaceae; genus Marinobacter. The sequence goes on along the minus strand of NZ_JAWLGY010000031.1, from coordinate 25,135 downwards.
GTACGCCCTCAACGGTATCGAACTGCCGGAGAACCCGGAAGCGCTGATCCTGCCGGAGGGCCAGGGGGGCGCCCCCACCCTGGGCCTGGACGCCCTTCCGGAAGCCGCATCCATCTGCTCCTGCCACAATGTTACCAAGGGCGATATTTGCTGCGCCATCGACGCCGGCGCCACCGACCTGGGTGCCGTGAAGGCGGAAACCAAAGCCAGCACCGGTTGCGGCGGCTGTGCCGCACTGCTGAAGAACGTGGTAGACAGCGAACTGGAGAAGCGGGGCGTGGAAGTCAGCAGGGACATCTGCGAGCACTTTCCCTACAGCCGCCAGGACCTGTTCAACATTGTCAGGGTCAACGGCATCCGTACCTTCCGCACGTTAATCCGGCAGCATGGCAAGGGGCACGGCTGCGATATCTGCAAACCCACGGTGGCCTCGATCCTGGCCACCTGCTGGGACGAGCACATCCTGGCCACCGATCATGTGCCCCTGCAGGACACCAATGACACCTTTATGGCGAATATGCAGAAGAACGGCACCTACTCCATCGTGCCCCGCATACCCGGGGGCGAGATCACCCCGGACAAGCTGATCGTGCTGGGGCAGGTGGCAAAGGAGTATGACCTTTATACCAAGATCACCGGTGGGCAGCGGGTGGACCTTTTCGGCGCCACCCTGAGCCAGCTGCCGGAAATCTGGGAAAAACTGATCGCCGCCGGTTTCGAGACCGGCCACGCCTACGGCAAGTCCCTGCGCACGGTGAAATCCTGCGTGGGCAGCACCTGGTGCCGCTACGGTGTGCAGGACAGTGTGGGTATGGCGATCTACCTGGAGAATCGCTACAAGGGCCTGCGCTCCCCCCACAAGATCAAGATGGCGGTGTCCGGCTGTACCCGTGAGTGCGCGGAGGCCCAGAGCAAGGACATCGGCGTGATCGCCACCGAGAACGGCTGGAACCTGTATGTATGCGGCAATGGCGGTATGCGACCGCGCCATGCGGACCTGTTTGCCACTGACCTGTCTGATGAGGAGCTGATCCGCACCATCGACCGGGTTCTGATGTTCTACGTGCGCACCGCTGACAGGCTGCAACGTACCAGTGTGTGGATGGAGAACATGGAGGGTGGTCTGGATTACCTGAAGCAGGTTGTTTTGGAGGACAGCCTCGGCATCGGCGCGGAGCTGGAGCAGCACATGGCGGATATCGTGGGTACCTACCAGTGTGAGTGGAAGTCGGCGGTGGAGGATCCGGAGAAGCGCAAGCGGTTTCGGGAGTTTGTGAATGCCCCCGGGCAGAAAGATCCGGTGCAGCAGTGGACTACTGAGCGGTTGCAGCGGCGGCCTGTTTTGGCGTCCGGGGAGGCCTGAGGCTTCGTCGCCAGCCTGCGGTTTTGGGGGCGGGGTCGTTGGCCTGTCAGTTTGGGGGCTGGGGTCGCTAGCCTGCAGGTTTGGCGGCGATGTCGTTGGCCTGCCAGTTTTGGGGGCTGGAGTCGCGCGGGGGTTCTTTTCTTCCGGGAATCGAAAACTCGCTTCGCTCAGACAACGATTCCCTGCAGAAAAGAACCCCCACACACCTCTGGCAGACCTAAGGGGTGACCGAAGTTAAAGGACAAAGACAAAGACAAAGACAACGAAAGTAAAACCCGGCTTCTTGTTGAGAGCTGCAACCAACTTGATCACGGCGGGGTGGGTGTGGCTTTCCGCGGGGAAAAAAGGTGTCTGAGCGAAGCGAGTTCTTTTTTCACGGAGGAAAGCCACACCCACCCTGGCGCAGGCACGAAACCAATCAGCCATCTCCCAAGCCCTGAGGGAGCCGAACCAAAACAGAAGGAGAAACCCATGAAAACCACAAGCCAGTGGAACATCGTCTGCACCGTAGACGACCTGGTACCGGAATCCGGCATCGCGGTATGGACCGATGATGGCCCGGTGGCCATTTTCTACCTGCCACACCGCCTGCCGGCGCTGTTCGCCATCAGCCACACCGACCCGTTCAGTGGTGCCAACGTCCTGGCCCGGGGTATTACCGGCGACCTGAAAGGTCAGCCGGTGGTGGCCTCTCCCCTGTACAAGCAGCACTTCAACCTGGTCACCGGCCAGTGCCTGGAAGATGAGAGCGTGAGGGTGAGCAGCTACCGGGTCCTGCTGGACGGAAACGCCGTCAGACTGGAAGTCAGCAAGGCCAAATCCCTGGCAAAAGCTGCCTGACAGCACCCCACCCCTCCGTTCATTGCAGACTGCATCAAAGTCCACAGAGGTGTAGCCGGGGGTTCATTTCTGCAGGGAATCGTTGTCTGAGCAAAGCGAGTTTTCGATTCCCGGAAGAACCCCCCCCTCCCGGCTGCGCCTCAAACACCCACGTTCACTATGGGATACCACGGGTCAGTCAGAAGCCCGCCTCAGCCCAAGCACAAACACCGTCAACGCCGGCAGGAACGTCACCGTGACCGTTGCCGCACCCAACAAGCCAAACAGCACGATCGCGCCCACGCCACGATACAGCTCGGTACCCTCACCGGGCAGGAAGACCAGTGGCGACAGGCCACAGATGGTGGTCAGGGTGGTCATGGCAATGGGACGCAGCCGGGTCTGAACGGCAGCCACTACCGCCTCCACGATATCCACGCCCTTGCGTCTGAGGTTCTGGCGGGCCTGTTCCACCACCAGGATGGGATTGTTGACCACCGTGCCCATCAGAATCAGGAAGCCCAGCATGGTGATCATATCGAAAGGCTGACTCAGGGGTTGCAGGCCGATGCGGGGCAGAAGTCCACCCACCAGGTTCATCACGGCCAGGCCGACGATGCCCCCGGCCACACCCAACGGGATGGAGGTCATGATCAGCAACGGGTAGCCCCAGTGGGCGAAGATGGCCACCAGCAGCAGGTAGACGATGGCCAGGGCAATAAGGAAATTGCCGGTCAAAGCATCACGGGTGGCGTTGAGCTGGTCGCTGGCACCTGAAATATCCACGTTGACGCTGGAGGGCAGTTCACCGGACTCCCGCAGATGCTCCACCAGTTCGGTACGGACCCGTTCCACTCCGGTTTCCAATGGCACATCGCCTGGCGGAATCACGTTCAGCGTAACGGTACGCCGGGCATCCACCCGCCTTACTGTGCTGGTATCCACCGTCTCCTCGATAGAAGCCAGGTTCGACAAGGGCAAGGTAGCGCCCGTGGGCGTGTGTACCATGATGTCGGGCAAGCGGGACAGTTCGGTATCACGGCCCTGGCTGCCGTAGACGTATACATCTATCTTGTCGTCATCCAGGAAGAAGTCATCCACATAGGCCCCTTCCGTCATGGACGAGACAGTAAATCCGATTGCCTCTGTACCGAGACCGAGCTCGGCGGCCCGGTCCCAGTCCGGGCGCACCTGGATCAATGGCTGCGCCAGGGTAAGGGTAGACGGCTGGCTCTGGATTCTGGGGTTGTCGAAGATCTCCTGCGCCCGGTCGTAGGCGGCGTTGGCGGCACCGTAGATGGACACCAGGTCCGGACCCGAGATATCCAGGTTGATGCTGCGGGTACCACCATCGTTACTTGAAATAATCGATCCTTTGGCCGCAAACGCCCGCATCCCCGGAAACTGGCGGTAGTAGCGGGTGATTTCGTCCATCAGGGCTTCGATGTGGTTCGGCTCCAGGGTCTCCGCAATAATACGCACCGAGGTCGGTGATACCTGCATGTTCAGGTAGGCCATCGGGGGCACCCGGGTTTCGCCCGCGGCGTAGGCCTCGCCGTCGGCATCCACATGGGGCAGGAAATGGTCCTCCACCTGTTCGGCAATGGCCGTCATCTCGTTCAGGTTATAACCCGGAGGCGCGTTCATTGAGGCGAACGTCTTGGGCTCCTCCCCCTCCGGCAGGTACTCCGCCGGAGGCGTCAGAAACAGGATAACGCCAGCGCTGACCCCGACCGTACCCAGAATCGCGACCAGCCGTCGTACCGGAGTAGCAATCAGCGTGCGGACCAGAGCAATAACAGCCGAACTCCAGCCACCGCTGAGGACGTTACCGTGTTCATCGGTATCCGTACCTTGTTTGCCGAATTCCAGGCGGGCACTGAGGGTGGGTATCAGGGTAACTGCCACCAGCATGGACGCCAGGATAGCAGCAGAGATGGCGATGGCCACGTCAGAATAGAGTTGTCCGGCCTCCTCCTCAATAAACAGGATCGGCAGGAACACCAGCATGGTCGTCATGGTGGACGCGAGTACCGCCGGCCAGACCTCCTGAACACCTTTGAGCGCTGATTCGAAGCGGTCCAGCCCAAGCCGGCGATGACGCTCGATGTTCTCCAGTACCACGATGGAATTATCCACCGTCATGCCGATAGCAAAGGCAATGCCCGCCAGTGAGATCACGTTGATGGTACGCCCGGTAATCATCAGTCCGATAAACGCCGCGATGGCACACAACGGAATCCCCACCACGCCGGCAAAGGTTGCCCTGGCGGAGCGCAGGAACAGAAACATCACCAGGGTGGCGAACGCCGCACCGATACCCAGATTGGTCCATACATTGGCCACCGAGGCTTCTACGTAGCGGGCATCGTCGGAGGTCAGGCCCAGCTCCATACCGGCTGGCTCCAGCACCTCCTCATTGATGGCTTCCACCTCTTCCAGCATCGCCTGCTTGATGTCGATGACGTTGGAACCGCTTTCCCGTCGGACCTGCAGACCCAGGGTTTCCCGGCCATTGATGATGGAGCGCTCACTGATGCGGGACTGGCCCTGACGGACCTCCGCCACATCGCCCAGCCGGATCACGCTGTCGCCCCGGCGCTCCACCACCAGCGCTTCCAGGGCGTCGATATCATCAAACCGCCCCACAGTCCGCAGCAGGTAGCGCCGCTTGCCGGAGTCGATCTCCCCTCCGGACACATCCTGGTTGCGGCTGGTGATGGCATCCCGCAGATCCAGCAGGGTGAGCCCCCGCTGCGCCAGGGCCGACTCATCCACCAGCACCTGCATCTGGCGACTGGCACCGCCACCGATGGTGACCTCAGATACTCCGTCGACGCTTTCCATGCGAGGACGCACCCGGTCCTCCACGAAGTCCCGCATCAGCTGGATATCCAGCTCCCGGGGATTGTCCGGCAATGTGGAAACGCGGAAATACATGAACGCATTGGCCGAGAAAGAGGCCGCCACGATGCGCGGCTCGTCCACGTTGCGGGGATAATCCGGCACCTGGCTGAGGGCGTTGTTCACCTGGATCAGGGTTTCCGTGATGTCTACACCGAAGGGAAACTCCAGCTCGATCTCGGCGCTGCCACTGGAGGCCGTGGCCACCATGCGGCTGAGGTTGGGAACATTGCGCAGGAAACGCTCCTGCTCGATGAGGATCTCTTTCTCGATATCCTGCGGGGTGGCGCCGGGCCAGCTTGTTTCCACGGTAACGGTGCGGGTTTCCAGGTCAGGAATCATCTGCACCGGTATGCGAAGGGCAGCGGCCGCACCGAGAATGGCGATGATCAGGGTGACCACGGTCACCAGCGTGCCGTGGCGGATAACGGCAGCAAACATCAGCGTGCCGACCTTTCGGAGACTCGCACCGTCATACCTTCATCCAGGGCTTCATTACCCCGGGAGACCACTCGTTGGCCCGCTTCCAGGCCTTCTGCCACCTCCACCTGATCGCGGAAGCCGGCACCGGTTTCCACCCGCCTCTCGGTCACGGTATAGCGGTTTTCTTCCTCCGCCGGTTCAGCCACCCAGACCGTAACCCGCCCCTCCGGATAGCGATTCAGGGCATCTCTTGGCACGGTCAGGCCCTGTTCGCCGGTGCTCACCCGCAGCAGGGCCGACACCGACATACCGGGCATAAGGGGGGTGTCGACAGGAGCGGTGGCCCGAAGCAGGAAGGTCCGGGAGGCCGGGTCAGTGACCGGCACCCTCGAGGCGATTTCCAAGGTTACCGGATCACGGACGTGGGATGTCAGTAACAGTTCGGTATCGTCGTTGAGTTGGCCGAAGTAATCCTGTCCCACCTGGAAATCCAGCCGCAGGTTATCAGGATCGACGAGGGTCATCAGTTCATCACCAGGCGTCACCCATTCACCAATATCGGCGCTGCGACTGCTGACCACCCCCTCAAAAGGGGCTGAGATACGGTGTCGCTCCAGATCTGTGCGGAAACGGCTTAGCTCTGCCCGCGCGCTGGCGAGGGCGGCCTCGGCCACCGCCAGCTCCGACTCGCGGGCACTCAGCTCGGTGCGGGCAATATTGCGTCCGGCTCCGACCGAGCGTGCCTCCTCAACCCGTCGGCGGGCTTCCGCCAGGCTCGCTTCAGCCTCCTGTTGCCGGGCACGGGCACTGGTCAGCGCATGGCGGGCCTGCTCGTCATCAAGGGTAACCACCGTATCACCCTCACCCACCCGGTCGCCCACATCCACCCCAAGGCCGGACACCAGGCCGGCCACCGACGCAGACAGGCGGGATGCCCTCAGCGAACTTACGGTTCCGTTGAGCCGGGTTTCCTCATAGACCGGGCGTTCCTCTACCTCCGCGAGCCGGACACCGGGAGGTTGTTGTGCCAGGGTTGTCACGGGCAGGAGCAAGCCCCAGACCAGCAGCAGTTGCCCCAGGCTGCCTCGGACAGGGTTGGTCTTCAGGCGCGGCATTCAGGCTCCCGCGGGTAGTTGTCCAGTTGCATTCCCACCCGGCAAGGTTCGGGCGACGAGATTATGCTGCCACAGGCAGGCAATCACTTGCACATGCTACGATTACTTGCCGGGGTCAGACCTGAATATTTCTGCTACAGTACGGAAAAGCTGTTTATAGGCTTTAATCAATAAGCACGCTATATAAACCCGAATTAATTGGCCTGTAGGGTTCAGAGGGCATCTTGTAATCCGGTGGCGGTTCATACGAACTATTTCGTGGTAATCTTGGCGCACTTTAAAACAACCGTATAAAAACTGATCAAGCCAGCGAAAATGACCGCAGAAACCATCGAACAACGGATTCAACGGGCCCAGTCACTGCGCCTGAAACGGATGATCTGGGGTTTTGCCAATCACGGCTGCACTGCCCTGGCGGTGCTCGGTCTTTATCTGGGCGGTTTTCTGCCGCTGGCCCCTGTACTGGTCTTTTTTGCCAGCAGCCTGCTGCTCGGCACCCTGCTGGTACTGATTCTGCAGTTCGGAATCAACCTGCGCTTCAAGGATCCCAGCATGACCATGGTCCAGATCATGTGGCCGGTCGTTCCTTCCCTGTATGTCATGTTCTTTGTCGCCCTTCCCCAGGGGCGCATCCTGTTCCTCCTGCTGGCCACCGGCGGCATCATGTTCGGCGCCCTGGCCCTGAACCGGCGACAGATGCTCACCATTGCCTGGTTGTTCTGGCTGGGCTACCTGGGGTTGGTACTGTTGCTCGGCTGGCTGGCCCCCGAACGCATCTACTGGCCGCTGGAAGCAGTTACCCTTTTTGCCTATGCCTCGGTACTGTCCATCGTTGCCTACCTGGGCAGTTTTATTTCCGAGCTTCGGCACCAGCTCAGCATCCGCAACAGGGAACTGAAACACGCCAACCTGGAACTGGTGGAGCTGGCCACCCGCGACCCCCTGACCAGTCTGCCCAACCGCCGAACCGTGATGGAACAGTTCGAACGGGAAGTCGCCCGCAGCGAGCGCCAGTCTCCCGGCCCCAAGGCACTGGGCATCAGTGTGCTGGACATTGATCACTTCAAGCGCATAAACGACACGTTTGGCCACCAGGCCGGGGACGAAATCCTGCGCATGGTCAGCCGCACCATTCAGGCTACCATTCGTAAAGGGGATTACGTGGGACGCATTGGCGGGGAGGAGTTTCTGCTGATTTTCCCGGATACATCGCCGGACCATGCCGTGCCCGCAGCAGAGCGCATCCGCAAGGCAGTCGAAGCGCTGCGCTTTGATGAATTGCCGGACGGATACCGGCTCACCGTGTCCCAGGGCGTTGCCATTCACCAGTTGGGTGAAACCCTGCAGACCACCTTCAAGCGAGCCGATGAGGCGCTTTACCAGGCCAAGAACAGCGGCCGTAACCAGGTACTGGCGGCCTGAGAAAAACCTTCTGCCACCTCTGGCCGGGGTCCAGCATCAGTCCCCCAGCAGATGGTCCAGGGGCTGGCTGTAACCCGGGGCAAAGACCTCCAGGAAATACCTCACTTCCGGCAGGGCTTCCTGCTCCAGCCGCTCGCGGATCTGCTGGGCCGCCGGCTCAAACTCCCGGTTGCCGGCCTGGATTTCCGCCTCGCATTTGAGCAGGGCCGACAGGCGGTCTGCTGCCTTCACCAGCTCCGCCACATCCGGCTGCCAGCGTGCCTCCTGGATATAGGGGGCAAAGTCGGTCTGCAGGCTTTCCGGCAACAAGGCCAGCAGCTCATCGGAGGCCTTGTGTTCGATATCCCGGAAGGCTTCCCGCATCACCTTCGAGTGGTACTTCACCGGGGTCGGCATATCGCCGGTGATGACCTCGGTGGCGTCATGGTAGAGTGCCGCCGTGGCGACGGTTTCCGGGTTGACGCGGCCATCGAAATGCCGGTTGCGGATCACTGCCAGGGCATGGGCAAGGGTGGCCACCTCCCAGGAGTGGGTGGCGACGTTCTCCTCAATGGCATTGCGCATCAGCCCCCAACGGCGAATCCACCGCAGCCGGCCGATGTAGGCAAAGAAATGACTGAGCACCGGCTTCGTCATCGGACTTCCAGCTCAAACTCGATGGTCACCGGACCTTCGCTGTCTTCACCGGCTCGCACCTCCGGTGCCTGAAGGAAAATCTGCTCTGGGGAGACCCCGTACTCGTCCTCCAGCAGGCGCTTGAGGCTGGTGCCCCGCTGGGACGCCAGCGTCTCAAGGGCATCGTCCGGCACGGATTCATCTTCGCCGAGCGTGGCCTCGAGGGCCGGCAGATCTGCCGATTCCAGTGCAACGCCCCGGATAGTCAGCACAATTTCGTTTCTCGCATCCAGCGCCCTGGCAACGGTTTCCATCTTGGTGTATTCGCCCATGGCAAGGGTGGTTTCCCCGGCCAGGAAGCCCACGCCACCGAGCTCTTCAGGGGAATACTCCCCCAGGTCCACAATGGAGCCCAGCAGGTTAAATGGCGACATGGCGGCCTTGACCAGCGAGGCCCGCAAGGTGCGCATCATTACCGGTCCCATGTTGAATTCAGGGTCCGCCAGGTCTCCGCTGACCGGTATATCCAGACTCACCCGGTTGTTGTCGTCCCGTAGCAGGGCCAGGCCAAGGCGAACTGGCGCGGTGACTTCGGCGTCGCTTTGTACCGCCTCCCCCAGCTCCAGGCGTTCCAGGACCAGGTTGTTGGTGGCCTCCAGGCGGGTTCCCTGGAACTCGTAATGGCCCTCGCCAGAGAGCTTGCCACTGTCCACACGGTAGCCCAGGTAGTAACCAAAGTAGGGGTTGAGCACGGGCATGGACAGCCCTTCCAGCGTGGCCCTGACCTCGGACTGGTCTTCGGTGCCGAGGGTGGCGATCGTACCCTCGGCCCGGAAATCACCGGAATCATCCAGGGTGCCTCGCAGATTGAAACGGCCCTGCTGGGGCCTGATGTTGCTGAGACCGACCACGGATGCCTGTACGTCATGCAGCCGACTGGCAAAGGATGGCCGGGGGGTATGATCTGTATAACGGATCTCTCCGCTGGACAGGTCCAGCTGCCGGAGCCGGAAGATCAGGGTCTGAGCGGCGTCGCCAGAGGCCTCGCTGTTGCGCTCCCGCCCGTCATTTCCCGGGCCGAGAAAGCGGACCACATTCAGTGGCTTCTGGGGGTACTGGACAACATCCAGTTCAGGTTCGGACAGGGTTACCGTGCCCAGTTCCAGCCGGGCCGGCGAGAAGTTATATTCAATGGGATCCAGGCGCAGCTCCCGCCACGCCAGGGTGCCCTCGTCCTCATCCGGCAACCGGCTGTCAAACTGGCTGATGCTGCCCCGTCCACTGAACGTGCCGGTCAGGGGATCATCCTGCACATCAATATCAATGTTGCCGGACAGGTTCAGCATGCCTTCCCGGACTTCGAGTTCACTGATCTGTGCCAGGTAGCCATTAAACGGGGCCAGCATCAGCTGGTCCACGTTCACCCCGCCCTCGAAGGTCAGCGGGACCAGGGTGAACTGGCCATTGGCCGAGGCCGTTCCCCCCTTTTCCAGCGCAGCCCTGGCCTGGTAGGTGACGGGCTCTTCCAGCTGTTCGGTCATGGCGCCCAGGTTCAGCTCAACATCCTGCAGCGTCAGTTCCACCGGATCCTGCACACGCTCATCCCGCCAGTCGATGGTGCTCTTGCTGATATCAAGACGCCCCACGGACCAGCGCAGGGATCCCTCACCGCTGTTACCCTGCCCCCGGGAGGCATCATCCGTCCGCTGCAGCGGACGGGTCAGGTTGAAGGTGCCGTCCTCTGTAACCAGTGCATCCAGATAAAGTGATTCACCGGCGATGGCGGATATCACCAGCTCCGGCCCCTCCAGATTGAAGGCTACCCCCTCCATTGCCAGGGATTCAGCACTGGCAAGCACCTGTTCAGCATCCTGCGGGTCCGCCAGCTCCAGGTTCCGAGCGTCAAGCTGGCCGTCACGGGTGGCCAGGGCGATACCCTTGTCGTCATAGGCGAATTGGAACGTGGTTTCGAAGGACAGCCGACCCCCGTGAACGCGCCATGGCAGGTACTCCCCGAGCCAGCTCTGCAGAGCGTCCGAATCGACATCACTCAGTGACAGGTGACCGTTGGACCACAGCGGATCCACGCTGAGACTGCCCCGGGATTTCATTATCTGCCCGCCCATGGCGGCCTGCAGGGTGTAGTTGCCCGGATCATCCTGCGAAGAGCCGGCCACGTCCGCCACGGTCAGGCCGATGGTCTCCACTGTAAATGAGCGGACCTCGCCATTGGCTTCCGCTGGCAGGCGCCTCAACTGCACGCGGCCACTGTTGACCACGCCCTCGCCAAGCATCCACTGTACCGATGAGCTGTTGTCATTATCGGCGCCGCCGTGCTTGCGCCAGTCTTCCACCAGGTTTGTACTGCCACCGGGCAACACATCAAGTCGCAGGAACGGATTTTCGAGGGTGAGCTGCTGGGCATTCACGGCTCCCCGGACCAGCTGTAACAGGCCAAGGTCAAGGGTGATACTATCTGCGGTGAAGACCTGTTCGCCGTCATCGTCAGTGGCGCGGACGCGTTCGGCCGACAGGGTAAACGTGAAGGGGTTGAAACTGACATCGCCGACCTCAGTGCTCCAGCCCAGCGACTGCTGTGCCCGATCCGGAATGGCCGAGGAAAGGTACATGGGTACCAGGCCGAACCCGATGACCAGCCAGGCCAGCGCCAGTACCAGCAGCCAGAACCACCAGCGGCGCCAGGCGGGTTTGCGTCGGGCGGTTTGGGTCACTTCGTCAACTCCTTTGAGGTTCTCAAGCGATCGTGATCCTGAAAGAATATAGAAGCGTAGATTCGAACCCAACCTTTATATCAGGAATCCCCGATGGATATAGGTGATATGCGCCGCGATTTCGAGAGCGAAGGCCTCGACCGCGAGCACCTGGACGATGACCCGGTCCGGCAATTCGAGCTCTGGTTCAATGATGCCAGGAAAGCCGGTATCCTCGAGCCTAACGCCATGTCGCTGGCCACCACCGGTGCGGATTTCCAGCCGGACCTGCGCACGGTATTACTGAAATACTTCGACCATGACGGCTTTGTATTCTATACCAATTATGGCAGCCGCAAGGCCCGGGAGCTGGAAGAAAATCCGAAAGCCGCGCTGCTGTTCCCCTGGATAGGCCTGAACCGGCAGGTCATTGTGCAGGGCATGGTGACCCGGGTCAGTCAGACCGAGTCCCTTCGCTATTTCGCCAGCCGTCCCCGTGGCAGCCAGCTGGGCGCCTGGGTTTCCGAACAGAGCAAGGTGATCCGCTCCCGGGGCCTGCTGGAACAGAAAGTGGCCGAGATCAAGCGCAAGTTCGGGGATGGAGAAATTCCCCTCCCCTCCTTCTGGGGGGGTTATCGGGTAGTTCCCCGTCGCATCGAATTCTGGCAGGGTCGCCCGAGCCGCCTGCACGACCGTTTTGAATACCTCAGGAGCGACAATGGCTGGACCATCCAACGACTCCAACCCTGACCGTGCCAGCGTTTCCGTCTGGCTCGGCCGCCAGCCCCTGGAGCCCTACGACTTCCCGGACTGGCTGGGTGCCTACGAGCGTGAAGTCGCCTCGGGGATGGCCACCGGCCGGACGCTGGAGTTCGTTCACAGCCGCTGGCTGGTACGCCAGGCCCTGTATGGTGTCAGCGGCCTGGCCCCCCATCTGTGCCGCCCGGTACATGGGCGCCCGGTAGCCTCAGCGGAGCCCGAAGGCTGGCAACTGTCATTGAGCCACAGCCATGGCATGTCCGCCTGCGCCGTGTCGTCCCGCCCGGGGGTCGGCGTGGATATCGAGCCGCTTTACCGGGACATCAACTGGCGCCGGATCGTACGCCGGTGGTTTACGTCAGCGGAACAGGAATGGCTGCTGTCGCAGGCGGACCAGGATGCCTTTCTGCAGGTCTGGACACTCAAGGAAGCCTGGCTCAAGGCCACCGGCCGGGGCATCGCCAATAACCTGCAGACGCTGGAAGTCAGTGCCAACCTGGACCTCATCGGTGATCGGCCCGGCGAAACCTGGCATACGGCACTGACCCAGGCAGAGGGCTATATGATTGCCGTGGTCTGGCGGGATGAAAGTACGGACCGGGCACCAGCCCTCCACCTGGTTCATGGCAGCGATGAGACTCACCTGATACCTGCGGAGCTGGAACGACTGGCGGAGCAACCATGGATGATCTGCCCCATGACCCAGGTCCCGCCCGCGAATAACGCGGACAACTGAACGACCGGAGGAACCAGTACCATGGACCGGAATGCCGAACGATGCCCCTGGTGCGGCACCGACCCGCTCTATGTTGCCTATCACGACAAGGTCTGGGGGCGTCCGGAAACGGACGACCAGGCCCTGTTTGAAAAGCTCTGCCTGGACGGTCAGCAGGCCGGCCTGAGCTGGATTACCATCCTCCGCAAACAGGAGGGCTACCGGACCGCCTACGACCACTTCGACCCGGAAAAAATAGCCCGTTACGACGAGCGCAAGGTCGAGGCGCTGCTGGCGGACCCCGGCATCATCCGCAATCGCCTGAAAGTGGAATCCATTATCCGCAATGCCCGGGCGTGGCTGGCCATGAGGGACCGGGGCGAGTCCCTGAGCGGCTTCCTGTGGTCCTTTGTCGACGGACGCCCCATCCAGAACCGCTGGCAGAGCATCAGCGACGTACCGGTCACCACCGCCGAGGCTGAAGCCATGTCAAAGTCGCTGAAGCAGCGGGGGTTCAATTTCGTTGGCCCCACCATTGTCTACGCCTTCATGCAGGCCACCGGCATGGTCAATGACCACCTGGTGCACTGCCCTGCCCACCAGCCCTGTCGTGAGCTGGGTGAGGCCGACAGCTTTTTCTTGCCATCACACTGATCTTTCCCCTCGTTCACGGCGTAATTCCGGGTACTGGAAGACACCTTCACCCGATGGGGATATACCCGTGCGCATTACCCTTGCTGAGCTGTACAAGGCCGGAAACGGCCCGGTGACGCTGCTGGAAATTCTGTCCATTGAAGGACAAAAATACATGGCCCGTGTTTATCTTGGTGAGCAGACCCTGATTCTGTCCGACCCGTACGGCAAGACCCGGCTCTTCCGCAGCAGCTGGGAGGTGCTCGATACCCTCAAAGAGATCGACATTCAGCGTACCGACGTGGTCCACGCCTCCGCCTACAATGAGATGGCGGGCATGGAGCCCGCACCGGTGGATCCGCTGAGGATCCAACTCCAGGGGCAACCACAGTGATCTCCGTTGAAAGGCTGGCCATGCTGGTGGGGGTGGCCGGACTGATCCCCTTCCTGGCCGGCGTCATCGGCCTGCTTGTGATGCCACAGTACGCAGGCTGGCTAATTTCCTGGTTTCATATCTACAGTGCGGGCATCCTGGCCTTTATGGCGGGGGTATACTGGCCTGTGGCCATGCAGTTGGAGAACCGATGCTACCCGCTGTCTCCGGTGGTAACACTGGTCATCAGCCAGGCGCTATTCCTGGCAGGGGGGCTGGCACTTCTGCTGCCGCTGGAGTGGCGGGCCCTGGTCTACCCGGTGGCCTATGTGGCGTTATGCCTGATCGACGTACGCTGGCTCTACAACTACTGGCCCTTGTGGTACCGCCGCCTGCGGGTAGGACTCACCACCGTGGTGGTCTTCTGCCAGCTGGCGGTCATTGGCTGGATGTTCCTTCACCCATAGGGTGATTGATGCTCCGGGAGAAGGTCAGTTCCTGTAGCTTTCGAATGGCCCCCTTCTCGATCTGGCGCACCCGCTCACGGCTGATGCCCAGATCGTCCGAAATCACCTGAAGGGTATGCTCCGAATCCATCCCCAGGCCGAAGCGGCGGGTCAGCACCTCTTTCTCCCGGTGGTTCAGGTGGTCCATCAGCGCCCCCAGGGTTCGCTTGTGGTCATTGCCCTGCACCAGGGTAGCAGGGTCAAACCTTTCATCAGCCAGGGTTTCCCCCAGTGACGTATCGCTACCTTCACCGAGGGTCAGCTCCGTGGACAGTTCGGTAGCGGCATACCCCCTGATCTCACTGATCCGGGACGGATCCACTTCCATTTCCCGGGCCAGTTCGCTCTGGCGCGGCTGACGGGCAAGACGATGGTGCAAGCGCATGGTGACCGCCTGTAACTGGCGGATCTCATCAATGACATGGTCCGGCGCCCGCACCACCCGCTGCCCCCGTTTCTGGGCGCGCCTGACTTCTTCGGTGATCCACCAGTAAGCGTAGGTGGAAAAACGGAACCCGCGGGCGGGATCGAAGCGGTCCACGGCTTTTATCAGACCAATATTGGCTTCCTGGATCAGGTCCCCCATGGCCATGCCCGTATAGTCATGGCGACGGGCAATGTGAACCGCAAGGCGGAGATTACTGCGGATCAGGCGGTCCCGGCAGCCTTCCAGCAGTGCCCTCAGCCGGCGCCCGTGATTACCCGTGGGCAGCCCGGCATAGCAATCCCTGGCCTCACGGATGGTAGCGGGCACGCTACAGCCAGTGAGGTCAGAAAGCCGGCCGAACACACGGGACAGTCGGGCAGAAAGCCTCTGTTCCTGGGCTGGCGTTAACAGGTCATGACCCGATACATCCCGGAAATAGCGGGACACCAGGCTTTCGGAAAGGTCGTTCAGGGAGTCGTGTCGCATGGGCACTCCGCAGGGACCGTGTCACCGGTCCCGGTTCAGGATCTGTCAGTATTTACGGACAGTGAACCGGCACGGATTGCAGCTTACGGAGGGGAAAACGGTATCAGAATAACAGGAAGCGGGTCGCGACCCGGTGGGGACCGGCAGGCACCCGGCGCAATGCACCGGGTGCCCCGGTCAGGAGGCAAGACATCCTCCCTTACCGGCGGATGAAGCGACCGGTTCTATCCGCCGATAACCGCTTTACCTGGAGCAGGGCTTCAGGCCGCCACAATGGCGTATTCGTGGTTGTGGGGTTCGATAAGGGCACCGTGGAGGGCCACGATGGCCTTCTCGTAGTTGTCCTCGTCTACCACAAACTGGATGTCCACCTGGCGCATGCACTGGTGAACCGCCAGCACGCTGATTTCCTCGTCCGCCAGTGCTTTCACCGAGCGTGAGAGGATACCCGGCACTTTCATGTCGGAACCAATGGCTGACACCAGTGCTACCTTGCGGGTATTGAGTTCCGCGTTGGGGAAGGTTTCTTCCAGCGCCTTGACTACCCGCTTCACGTGCTTGAGGGTGCTGTCCACGTAATGGGTGATGGTGTTGGCATTGGTATCCTTGGACACAAACCGCACCTTGAAGCGGCTCAGTACTTCCAGGATCCGGCGGTCATAGCCCGGCTCGCCCTGCATGTCCTGGTCGAACACCTCAATGGCGAAGATACCCTTGGCGCCAGCGATGATTTCCACCCGGGGCTTCTCACTGACGTAATCGCCGGTGATCAGGGTGCCGGTGTGCTCAGGCTCGAAGGTATTCTTCACCCGCAGGGGAATCTCGTTCTGGCGCAGGCCCTTGCCCGCCCGGGGGTGGATGGCCTCCATACCGAGGTTGGCCAACTGGTCGGCCACATCGTAGTTGGTCCGACCCAGGGGCACCACCTTGTCGGCGCCAACGATGTTGGGGTCCGCGGAACTCAGGTGATATTCCTTGTGGATAACCGCTTCCCGGGCATTGGTAATTACCGCCACCCGACTGAAGGTCATCTCGCTGTAGCCCCGGTCGAAGGTGCGCATCAGGCCTTCCTTGCACTGGGCATAGCCGGTAACAATGGGCAGCTCGCGGGTCAGGTCGACGGCATCGAATGCCTGCTTGAGCTTTTCGTCCAGCGGCAACAGTTCGTTGTCGCGCCAGCCGGTAAGGTCCACAAAGCGGGCGTTGATACCCTCCTGCTGAAGCTTGAGGGCGGTATTGAAGGCACTGTGGGCCTCGCCGATACCCGCCAGCATCTCCCGCACGGTCAGCAGGTGCTCTTCCAGCTGAAACTGGCCGTAGGAGCACAGCCGCTGCAGGTCGATCAGGCAGCCCCGAACACCTTCGATACGGTCAGTGATGAACTGGTCGGCCTGCTGCTTAAGCATGGGGTCGACAAACAGCTCGCCGTTGATGTCGGTGAGGAACTTTACCAGCTTGGTAAGATCGTCACCCCAGGCCCAGTCAGACTCGGCATCGGCAAACAGGGCATAGACGCCCGGCTCACCGGTTTTCTTGTGCTCCAGAAGCTCGTTGGTCACGCCACCGTAGGCGGACACCACGAAGATGCGCTGATACAGGTCATCCTTGCTGCGATCTGCGATGATGATGTTATCGCGGACCGCCTCGTAGTTGCTCATGGAGGTACCGCCGATCTTCTCGACGGTATGCAATTGGCTAGTCATGGTGTTTCCGTCGTTATCCTGCAGAATGAATGGCCAGGGAGGTCAGCAAGTGCCCGCCCCGCGAGATTCGCAGTTTCCCGGGACTAGCCCGGGAAACTATCAAATCAACCAGCCGGGTCACTGGCGTCTTATGACGCTTCGCTGATCCCTTCCTGCATGATTTCGTCCACACTTTCAGCCAGAATCTTAGCACCTTTTTTCAGGTCGTCCTCACTGGTGGTCAACGGCATCAGGCATTTGATGACCTCGTCGTTGGGACCACTGGTCTCGATAATCAGCCCCTTCTCGAAGGCGCGGGACGTAATGGCATCGGTCAGCTCGGCGTTCTTTGCCTCGATACCACGCATCAGGCCGCGTCCCTTGACGTGGAACTCTCCCGGATACTTGTCACAGATGACCTGCAGGGCATCACCCAGAACCCTGGTCTTGGCCTTCACCTCGTTGGCGAAGGCATCGTCCTTCCAGTAGGTCTCGATGGCAGTGCGCGCGGTGACAAACGCCATGTTGTTACCCCGGAAGGTACCGTTGTGCTCACCGGATTCCCAGATGTCCAGCTCCGGCTTGAACAGCACCAGTGCCATGGGCAGACCGTAGCCACTGAGGGACTTGGACACGGTAACCATGTCGGGCTTGATGCCGGCAAATTCGAAGCTGAAAAACTCACCGGTACGGCCGTTACCGGCCTGGATATCGTCCAGGATCAGCAGCATGTCGTGCTTCCTGCACAGCTTCTCCAGGCCTTGCAGCCACTCGGCACGGGCAGCATTCAGGCCACCTTCACCCTGTACCGCCTCAACAATCACCGCAGCCGGGGTTTCGTAGCCGGAAGAACCGTCAGACAGCAGCTTGTCCATAATGGCCAGGCTGTCCACGTCTTCGCCCAGGTAGCCGTCGTAGAACATGAAGTCCACGTTGCCCAGGGGCATGCCCACACCACCACGGTGATGCTTGTTGCCGGTAGCCGCTACGGCACCGGTGGTAACGCCATGGAAACCATTGGTGAAGGAGATAATGTTGGTGCGGCCTTTCACCTTGCGGGCCAGTTTCAGGGCGGCCTCGACACAGTTGGTGCCGGTGGGCCCGGTGAACTGCATCTTGTAGTTCAGGCCCCGGGGCTCAAGGATGTACTTCTTGTAGGACTCGATGAAGTCGTGCTTGGCGGTGGTGAACAGGTCAAGGCCCTGGCTTACACCGTCAGACTCGATGTACTCCAGCAGGGCTTTCTTCAGGACATCATTGTTATGTCCGTAGTTCAGGGACCCGGCGCCAGCCAGGAAGTCCAGGTATTCCTTGCCGTCTTCGGTATACAGGTGCGCGTTCTTGGCCCGGTTAAAAATGACCGGAAAGGCCCGTGAATAAACGCGAACTTCAGATTCAACAGACTTGAAAATTTCCATTGTCTTGCCTCTTAGCATGTCAGGTTCGAGGTGGAAATGCGGATGCCGGACGGGTTCGGTCGCGACCGGCACACCGCACAGTTTCAGGGGCACTGAGGGGCAGGGGTTCCTCTTACCCCCTGCCGGCCCGTCAAACAAAAGCGATGGCGGTGCGATCACCCCTTGCGGGTGAAAGGACCTATGCGTAACAGGAATTCGGAATCGTGCTGGCCGCCGAAATGCATCTCTTTTTCGAAGTGCTCGTGGTATTTCACTTCCGCGCCCATGTCCCGGGCGAACGAGCGGAACAATGCCCACGAGGCTTCGTTATCGTCAGTGATCGTGGTTTCCATATGGGTAACGTTCTTGCACGCATCCCGCGCCACGATTTCCTTGAGCATTCTCTTGGCGAGCCCCTGACCTCGGCCTTTCTCATGAACCGCGACCTGCCAGACGAAAACCGTATCAGGCTGCCGGGGGGGGATATATCCGGAAATGAAGCCGACCAGTTCGCCGTTCATCTCCGCTGCCACAGCCGTATCGGCAAAGTGACTGCACTGCAGGAGGTTGCAGTAGATCGAATTGGGATCCAGTGGCGGACACTCTGCCACCAGCTGGTGAAGCCGGAAGCCATCATCCTTGACCGGTTTACGGAGGGTGATGGCGGTGGTATTTGAACCTTCGGTTGTCATGTTCAGTCTTTTCGCTGCAAACGTTAGTGGTGAATTATATAGACCACAAAATAAAAATCAACCGGCCGCCCGGTCAGAGGACCAGCCACACGCCTGCCCTGAACCATGGAGCGAAACCAGCGCTCTTTCATATTAGATCAATCTCTCACCGGTTCCAGTCAGACCCAGCAATTGTTTCACGGTGAGCGACGTCCCTTTAAGGATACGATGGCGATATGACAAGGCAGCGTCACTGCCCGGTGGCCACAGATGGTCAAACCGGACGATCCAGTCAGCCAGGGGAAAGTCTACCGGTACCAGCGCGCCGTGCAGCGGGAGCGGGTACTCAGGCCCCAGCCCCTCTGGTGCCGGGCTGGTCAGGGCCAGGCGGGCAATCAGACCCCGGGGGTCACCAAGCAGGTTCCCCATGCCCGCGGCGCCATTATTCAGGAACAGCCGGACACGGCCACCCACGGTCAGGTGACGAATCACGGGGAGGCAGGTATGGGTACTGACGATCACATCCGCATCGGTTTGCCGGAACCATTCGGCGAGCTGACCATCACCTGCCTGCGTGAGGGCCTCATGGGCCAGCCCCCAGCCGGCGAGGGACTCCGGATCACCATGCAGAATGACAACCTTTAGGCCTCCAAAGATCAGGCACCGATAACGGGGCAAGCCAGCAAGCCTTTCCTGCAGATCCGGGTGGTTTCCCGCCACCCGCTGCAGGCGCTCCATGATGCGATTGGAGCGCTCTACCACTGCGTCTTCCACGAAGTCGGGATACGCACAGCCACACCCGGCACCATCGCCGGGACGGGCCAGTTCGTATTCCACGTTACCGGTAATGGCATCGTGCGACAGCACCCGGTCATTGACGTCCCGGAAAAGCGCATCGTCGGCGTTGAACCAGTTGAAATCGCCGTTGAAGATCAGTTTTACACGCAAACCGCCTTGCTGCTCCCGCTCCGCCATGGCTTCGATTTCATCCAGGGCGAAGGGGTTTCCGTAGAGGCCGCCGATCACATAGAGCACATCGGCATCGCAGGCTTGCGGTGCCATGGTGAGCTGCTCCGGACGATACCGATAATGCAGGGGACAGCTGCGGCCTTCGGTCATGAACCCGCCCCGGTTGTAGCCAGCGAGCGACCCGAAAGGCGGCGCAGCACCAGTGGCACGAAGAACCCGGTGGTGCAGATCAGGATGCCCCAGGCATTGGTGCCCAGCAGCAGGGCGTAGGCACCATCGCCAATGGCCCAGGAGTCCGGTATCCAGCCGACGGTGAGCAGTACACCCAACCCAAGCCCGGTCCAGAAACTGAGATGGAAGCTCCAGGGCGACCAGCGGGTAAAGCCGTAGAACAGGAAAACCGGTGCCAGCCCCATCACCATGGTGCCGGAAATGGTGGTTGCCTTGAGAATGTCGGTACCGGCAAACATGGGCAGGTTGCCGAGGATGGCGAAGATGATCATCACCGCAGCGCCCACCTTCATACTAGGCAGGCGCTCGGCGGCCCGCCTGGCCAGTCTTGGCAGATCGACGGCGATGGACTTGGAGAACGAGGTGAAGGTGGAGTCCAGGGTCGATCCGGCGGAGGTCATCATCACCACACTCATCAGGAACAATGCCGTCAGTCCCAGGGCCTGGCCTACTGCTGCCGGGGCATTGCCACCGGCATCAATGCCATTGAGCCGTGCGTGTACACCCACCAGGCTGAAAATAAACACGGCCACAAAGCCGAGCAGGCCCGCGACCACAAAGCTCTTCAGCATGGTCTTTTCCCGGTTCACGAACCCCCGGTCGGTCAGTACCGGATCATGGAACGGATAGCTGAACAGCTGCAGGCCAGCCACCAGCAACAGATCCATACCGGCCTCCAGCCGGAACTCGCCGGTGGTGAGCAGGGTGCCCGCGTCGTTGGCAGGGATGATCAGGAACAACACCGCTGCCACAAAGAACACGAAGAGCACTGCCTGGATCACATCCGTGAAGATGGAGCTGCGCAGGCCGCCCTTGAGGCTGTAGGCGAGGGTGAAGGCGGTAAAGACCATGGCCGCCGTGTAGTAGGGCCATTCCCCGACATTGCCGAAGTAACCGCCCACGACCGCTGTATTGCTCCACACCTCGTTGTACAGGCGAATCAGGATTGCCGCCGCAAAGCTCAGCGCCGCCAGTCGGCCAAAGCGGGACGTAAGAAACTCCTGCAGGCTGCCCGCCCCGGTCTGGGTACGGATCAGGTAGATGATGTAACCGGCGACCGGAATGGACAGCCAGTAAGCGGCATAGGCCAGGCCACCGGTGACACCGTAGGTGGCGCCCAGATTGGCCGCGTTAGTCACGGACTTGGCGAAGATCCAGCTGATGAATATGGAAGCCGTGAGTGACCACTGACCTACTGGCCGTCCCTGATCATCGGCGCCTTTATAGAAGGACTCAGCGTTGCGACTCTTCGGTGACAGGGCATACATTACCACCCCGTAGACGATCAGAAAGCCCCAGAACAGGGTGGCTTCAGTGCCGGTCATTCCCGTTTTCCTCGGTTATCCAGGTATCGACTGTTTGGTCTGCATGACAGTTGGGGGGCGGAGCCTGCGGCGGGGGCCCCTTTCTCCGCTGCAATTCACGGGCCTTCCCTGGCCCGACCTTGCACTGCGCCATCCATGGCGCTGCTGCGAAAGGGGCCCCCACCACACGCTCTTCATACTCTGTGCGGGCCGCCCTTCAAGCTCTGACTCAGGCGGTTTATGTTGGTGCGCTGCAGCTGGCCCCAAACCGGTAGCAGGAAAAACACCGGTGATGCCGCAGCATAATGCGTTCATCCATACTCTCCGCCAGGGTGCCACCGAGGTCGTACTGCGGGTCATCGTCCACCAGGGTGCAGGCGAAAACCCGCACCTGGTCGTCCTTCTTCACCAGCATGCGGGTGTAGGTGCACATGAAGTGAGCGCGGCTTTCCCGGGTAGGGTATTTTTCCATGCAGTTTTCGGTGATTTCCGGGCTGCCATCGTCGGACCCCGGGGTACCCAGGTCGGGAAAAGCGGTAAAGGCCAGGGTTTCCGGAATGCCCCAGTCCCGAAAAATCGCCCGGAAGGCATTTTCCACCTGCAGCGGGTCCTCCATGGGATCGCTTTGCCGGGCAATGGACACCTTGAAACCCTGATCCACCAGCCAGCGGATGCCCTCCAGCGCCTTGTCAAAGCTGCCTTCGCCCCGGTCCACATCGTGGCGGGCCGCATCCGGATAATCCAGGCTGACCCGGAAATGGATCGGATGGGGGTTATCCAGCAGCGGCAGTACCTGGTGCCGCCGCTTCAGCAAGGGTTCGGTGGCATTGGTGAGGACAAAGCAGGGGCGGTACCGGCTGGCGTAGTCGAGAATATTCACGAAATCCCGAATCACAAAAGGCTCGCCACCGGTGAAGGAGAACTGCTCCACGCCCATATCCAGCGCTTCATGGATAAAGGGCTCTACATCGCTGAGCTTCATCCCCGGGATCCGCCCGTCTCCCGGGTGGGAGCCCTCCAGGCAGAAGGGGCAGGCCAGGTTGCAGGCGGTGCCGGTATGGATCCACAACTCCCGAAGACGGTCAGAGTCTATGTATCCGCGGGGGTCACCCTCCCGGGTGTGGGTCCAGCTGTCCCTGGCGCGGGGCTCCAGTACTTCGGTAACAGGTATTATTTTCTCGGCAGTCAGGGGCATAGGGGCTCCATGGCAACGAACGGTTATTGCTGAGACACGGCAACGGCCATTATGTTACAGGTTTATCCTGGGTACGCTGACTCTTGACAGCCCGACCACTCCCCAGGCGCCAGCGGTGAAAACGCGCCAGCCAGGCGAGCACCCCCTGGGGCGCATGGGCCTGTTTCCATTGGCCGGCGGCAAACTTGGCGGACTCGTTCCAGGTGGGATAGGGGTGAATGGTGCCCAGGATCTTGTTGAGACCGATGCCGTGTTTCATGGCCAGGGTAAACTCCGCCAGGATCTCACCACCGTGGGTGCCCACCACTACCGCACCAAGGATGCGATCCTTGCCCCGCTCCGTCAGCACCTTGATAAAGCCATGGTCCTCATCTTCAGTGATGGCACGGTCCAGGTCGTCCAGGCCGTAGCGGGTGACCTCGTACTCCATGCCCTGCTCCCGGGCCTCCGCTTCACTCAAACCCACCCGGGCCACTTCCGGTGATGTGAACGTCACCCAGGGCAACACCCGGTAATCCACCCGGAACCGCCGGAACTGACCGAACAGGCCGTTCACTGCGGCGTACCAGGCCTGGTGGGCGGCGGCGTGGGTGAACTGGTAGGGGCCAGCCACATCGCCACAGGCAAACACATTGGGGTAACCCACGGACAAGTCGTCCTCTACCGGGACGGTACCATTACCTCTGGGCTCGATACCCAGGGCTTCCAGGTTCAGGCCGTCAGTGTTACCCGCCCGGCCGACGGCAACCAGTACCCGGTCAAAGGGAATCCGTATCCGTTCGCCATTTTGGTCACACCAGGCGATGCGTTCGCCATTCTCCTCGGTGAATTCCACCGCCTTATGGCCGGTTCGCAGATCAACTCCCTCTTCAAGGAACTGCTGCTGAACCAGCTCTGCCACCTCATCATCCTCCTTTGCCAGTATCCGCTCGCCAGCCTCAATCTGGATGACCCGGCTACCGAGCCGGGCGAAGGCCTGGGACAGTTCGCAACCGATGGGTCCGCCCCCGAGCACCAGCAACCGCTCCGGCTGTTCCTGCAGGTCCCAGAGGTTCTCCGAGGTCAGCGGTTCCATATGCTCCAGACCGGGGATCGGAGGCACGAATGGCTTGCCGCCGGTGGCAATGACAATGCTGCGGGCGCTGAGCCGTTCCCGGCGCCCGTCGTTGCGGATTACGTCCACTTCCCAGGGGGAGGCAAAACTGGCACTGCCCTCAATCACATCCACGCCAAGACTGCGGTAACGCTCCGGGGAGTCATGGGGCTCGATCTTCCCGATGATCCGCTTCACCCGTCCCATGATGTTCGCAAAGTTGCCGGAAACCGGCACAGAGTCCAGACCGTAGCGGTCTGCATGCCGCAGGGTGTCAGCGGCTTTCGCACTGCGGATCAGCGCCTTGGATGGCACACAGCCGGTGTTCAGGCAGTCGCCCCCCATGTGGTCCCGCTCGATCAGCGCCACTTTGGCCTTCACGGCCGCACCTATGTAGGCCGAGACCAGTCCGGCCGATCCCCCACCAATCACCAGCAGGTTGTAGTCGAAGGAATCCGGTTTACGGAAGCCCCGGTATGCCCGGCGGCGCCGGATAAATCCCACCACGAACTTGGCGATGAGAGGGAACAGGCCCAGCAATGCAAACGACAGCAGCAGGTCTGCCGAGACAATATCGCCCATGCTGCTTACCTGCCCCAGCTGGGTTCCGGCATTCACATAAACAAAGGTGCCCGGCAACATGGCCAGCCAGCTGACCAGGGCATAGGTGCGCAGTTTCATCCCCGTCAGGCCCATGGCAAGGTTGATCAGGAAGAAGGGAAACACCGGCACCAGGCGTAGCGTGGCCAGGTAGAAGGCACCGTCTTTTTCGATACCCTCATCAATCCGGCGGATGGTTTTGGCATACTTGCGCTTCAGGGTGTCTCGCAACAGGAAACGGGCCACCAGAAAGGCCAGGGAGGCACCAATGGTTGACGCCAGCGAAACCGTTACCAGACCCACCAGATTGCCCAGGAAGGCCCCACCCGCCAGGGTCAGAACAGTGGCGCCGGGCAGGGACAGGGCGGTGGTGACCACGTAGACCAAGGTGTACAGGGACACCGCCAGCAGCAGGTTGCGCGTAATCCAGTCATCCAGCTGTACCTGATTCTGCTTCAGGTTCTCCAGAGTCAGCACATCCGGCCCACCCAGCGTGATAAAGGCCGCCACGAGCAGGGCAATCAGGGCGAGGACAATCAGTTTCGGTTTCGACATGGTCTACAACGTCCGGAAGAGAAATGACGGGTATCAGACACGGATACGGCCAATCTGTTACAGGGTAGCGCGCAATGGACGCCCGGGACACTGAGGCATACGCAATCCCGGGCCGTACGGGCCAGTCCGGGCAAAAAAGATTGTTTTGCCCGGCCAGATACGCCCGA
>NZ_JAWLGY010000030.1:0-36262 GCF_041690615.1 Marinobacter sp. | reverse complement strand
GCACACCCATCCATCATAACCACAGCCTGGGTATGGCACTTGTTACAAAGCGTGGCATTGGCCGGATATTCGCTAACGGATTCATCGTTAGAGGGCGTCTTCTGAGCCGTCTCAAACTCAGCCCGCTTCTCCGCCAGAATCCGCTTGGTAACCTCACTCATCTCTTCAGTCTCGATGAGACCGATGGCCTTGAGGTGCCGCTCGATAACACCGCCGATCTCGGCCACCAGGGACGGCATGAACACGCCGCCTTTCTTGAAGTAGCCACCGTTGGGGTCATAGACCGAGCGAAGCTCTTCCACCAGGAAGGTCACATCGCCGCCCTTGCGGAACACGGCGGAGATAACCCGGGTGAGGGCGATGACCCACTGGAAGTGCTCCATGGACTTGGAGTTGATGAACACCTCGTAGGGCTGCCGGCTTTCGTGGTCGGTGCCTTCGTTGAGGATGATGTCATTGATGGTGATGTACATCGCGTGCTCGGCCACCGGCGGCTTGATCTTGTAGGTGGTGCCCAGCAGGAAGTCCGGCCGTTCGATGTTCTCGTTCATCTTGACCGGGTTGGGGCCCAGCTGCTCGGGGGCCGGTGCCTGGGCCTCCGGGTCTGCCTTCTTGACCCGGTAGCCGACGATCTTGTTGGTAATCTTTGCAGTCATGGTCATGGTTCCTGTCAGTTCCCGGATCAATATTTACCGTAGGTGCCTTCTTTGAGGGCGTCGAAGAGGTTGGCGGCGGTGTGGATTTCGCCGTCGTATTCGATCTGCTCATTGCCCTTGAAGGTCACCTTGCTGCCGTCGTCCAGGGTGAACTCGTACAGCGTGTTTTCCAGGTCGGACTCTTTCACCAGTACGCCCTGGAAGGCTTCCGGGTTGAAGCGGAAGGTGGTGCAGCCCTTCAGGCCCTGCTCATAGGCGTACATGTAGATGTTCTTGAAGTCCGGGTACGCGAAGTCGGTGGGCACGTTGGCGGTCTTGGAGATGGACGAGTCCACCCACTTCTGGGCCGCAGCCTGGATATCCACATGCTGGGTCGGCGTAACGTCGTCAGACGTGGTGAAATAGTCCGGCAGCTTCTTGTCGGCGTCGTCAGAGAACGGCATGGCGCCGGCGTTGATCAGGTGGCGGTAGGCCAGCAGTTCAAAGCTGAATACGTCGACCTTCTCCTTGGTCTTGCGACCCTCCCGGATGATGTTGCGGGAGTAGTGGTGGGAGAAGCTCGGCTCAATGCCGTTACTGGCGTTGTTGGCCAGCGACAGGCTGATGGTGCCGGTGGGCGCGATGGAAGTGTGGTGGGTGAAGCGGCCACCCTTCTCGGCCAGTTTTTCCACCAGTTCCGGTTCCACGTCGGCGATGCGCTTCATGTAGTTGCTGTATCTGGCGTGGAGGATGCGCCCTTTGACCTTGTCGCCCACCTTGTAGCCGTCGTCCGCCAGCTGCGGGCGCCAGGCCATCATCTTGGGGGTGATTTCAAACTCTTCGTCCATGATGGGGGCCGGGCCTTTCTCTTCAGCCAGGGCCAGGGACTGGCGCCAGCCTTCCACGGCCATTTCACGGACCACTTCCTCGGTGAACTGCACGGACTCGTCAGAGCCGTAGGGCATGCGCAGCATGGCCAGGGTAGAGCCCAGGCCCAGGATGCCCATGCCGTGACGGCGCTTGTTCATGATTTCGTGGCGCTGTTCCTTCAGGGGCAGGCCGTTGATTTCCACCACGTTGTCCAGCATGCGGGTGAAGATGGCCACCACCTGGCGGTACTTCTCGTAGTTGAAGCTGGCCTTGTCGGTGAAGGGGTTTTCCACGAACTTGGTCAGGTTCACCGAGCCCAGCAGGCAGCTGCCGTAAGGGGGCAGGGGCTGCTCACCACAGGGGTTGGTGGCACGGATTTCCTCGCAGAACCAGTTGTTGTTCATCTGGTTCACCTTGTCGATGAGGATGAACCCTGGCTCGGCGTAGTCGTAGGTGGAGGTCATGATGGTGTCCCAGATGAACTGGGCCTTCACCGTACGATAGATGCGGCAGGCCACCTTGCCTTCTTCATTGGTGACATAGCCTTCCTGCACCGGGAAGTCACGGTAGACGAACTGGCTGGCGTCGTTCAGGTCCAGGCCTTCGTCTTCGGCTTCCTTGGCGGTCACCGGGAACGACAGGTGCCAGTCGTCGCCGTTCTTTACGGCTTCGATAAAGTCTTCGGTGATCAGCAGCGACAGGTTGAACTGGCGCAGGCGGGCGTCTTCACGCTTGGCCTGGATAAATTCGATCACGTCCGGGTGGTGTATGTCGAAGGTGGCCATCTGCGCACCACGGCGGCCACCGGCGGAGGACACGGTGAAGCACATGCGATCGAAGATATCCATGAACGACAGCGGGCCGGAGGTGGTGGCGCCGGCGCCGGCCACGTAGGCGCCACGGGGACGCAGGGTGGAGAACTCATAGCCGATACCGCAGCCGGCCTTGAGGGTCAGGCCCGCTTCGTGGTTCTTCTCCAGGATATCGTTCATGGAATCCTGGATGGTGCCGGACACGGTACAGTTGATGGTGGAGGTGGCCGGCTTGTGGGCCTCTGCACCGGCGTTGGAGGTGATCCGGCCGGCCGGGATGGCGCCGTTCTGAAGGGCCCAGATGAACTCCTTCATGTAATGGTCGCGCTTGCCCTTGGCTTCCACTTCCGACAGGGCCCTGGCAACCCGCTTGTAGGTGTCGTCGATGGTGCGGTCTACAGGTTCGCCGGTCTTGGTTTTCAGCTGGTACTTGCTGTTCCAGATGTCCAGTGAGGCATCCTGCATCGGAATATCTGTGGTTACTACCTGTAGTTTCGCGCTCATCTCCACCCTCGGTTATGCCTGATTTTTTATGGTCCGAACGCCGCGTAAACGGCGCTCACTGCGGGTTTGGCGACCCTGTCGGGGGTTTGGGCCAAACACTATATCTAGTTGGGATGTGCGGGAGTATAGACACTATATAGTGTTGTGTGAAGAAAGGAGGGGCTATTAAAAGGGGCTTGGTGGTGCAAAAAAATTATCAGTAAAACGGTTGCAACGGCGGCAAGCCAGACGGGGCAAGGGTTCGGGTATTTATGGCCTGCAAAGCGACAGATATTTCTGTTTGTGAAGCAGGGCACTGTTGCTGGTCAGGCCCTGCTCACATTGTCCAGGTGGTGATCAACGGTCACCCCAGCAGCAGGCTGTCGTCTTCCACTTCCAGGCCGCGCTGTTTCTCGAACAGGTCCAGCAGGTCTTTCACCTCAAGCCCCTCCCGCTCGGGTCCGGCAATGTCGAACACCACCTGGCCCTGGTGCAGCATGACCGTACGGTCGCCCACTTCCAGCGCCTGCTTCATGCTGTGGGTGACCATCAGCGCGGTGAGTTGCTGCTCGGCGATGATGTCCTGGGTGAGTTCCAGCACGAAGGCGGCGGTTTTCGGGTCCAGGGCGGCGGTGTGCTCGTCCAGCAGCAGGATGGAGGAGGGCGTCAGACTGGCCATCAGCAGGCTGACGGCCTGGCGCTGGCCGCCGGAAAGCAGGCCCATCTTGTCACCCAGGCGGTTTTCCAGGCCCAGGTTGAGTTTGGCGAGGGCGCCGCGGAAACGCTCCATGTAGCTGCGCTTGACGGCGCTGGTGAGGCCCCGGCGCTGGCCCCGTTTGATGGCCAGGGCCAGGTTTTCCTCGATGGACAGGCCCTCGCAGGTGCCCGCCAGCGGGTCCTGGAATACCCGGGCGACCCGGCGGGCCCTTTTGTGGGTGGGCAGCCGGGTGACATCCTGGCCGTCCACTTCGATGCGCCCGGAGTCGACAATCACTTCCCCGGCCAGTGCGTTGAGGAAGGTGGACTTGCCGGCGCCGTTACT
Source organism: Marinobacter sp. (assembly GCF_041690615.1). Lineage (GTDB taxonomy): Bacteria > Pseudomonadota > Gammaproteobacteria > Pseudomonadales > Oleiphilaceae > Marinobacter. Next base: position 32,420 of record NZ_JAWLGY010000030.1, on the reverse strand, counting down.
GCCGATCACCGTGACGAACTCACCCTGGTTGACGGTCAGGCTCATGCCCCGCAGAGCAGGGTTCTCCAGCGGCGTGCCCTTGCCGAAGGTCAGCTTGAGGTTGTCTGCACTGATCATGGCGTTGCTCCTCAGGCCTTGTTGCGGGTCATTCGTGACCGGATGGTGTTACGGAAGCCCGGCAGTACGATGGCCAGGGTCACCAGTACGGCGGTAATCAGGTTCAGGTCCTGGGACTCCAGTCCAAGAACGTCTGCGTTCAGGGCGAAGGCAATGGCCAGGCGGTAGATAATGGCACCGACCACACAGGCGAGCAGGGCCCTGACCACCGAGGTGGGGCTGATCACTGCCTCACCGCCGATCAGTGAGGCCAGGCCGATAACGATGACGCCGACACCCATGGTGACGTCGGCAGCACCCTGACTCTGGGCCACCAGTGCGCCGGCGACACCTACTAGGCCGTTGGACAGGGCAACACCCAGTACCACCATGGCGCCGGTGGCGATTCCCTGGGCCCGTGCCATGCGTGGATTGGCGCCGGTGGCGCGCATGGACAGGCCGATTTCCGATTTCATGAACCGCCAGAGCAACAGCAGGCTGATCACAACCACAACGGTAAACAGGGCTACCGGCGCCAGGAAGTAATACTCCGGCGGCAGCATGTTTTCCCACCAGGTTACGACGGTTTCCTGCATCAGCAGCGGGAGGTTGGGGCTGCCCATAACCCGCAGGTTAACCGAGTACAGGGCAATCATGGTCAGAATGGACGCCAGCAGGTTGAGAATGCCCAGCTTGACGTTCAGCAGGGCTGTGACGGCACCGGCCGCCATACCCGCGACCATGGCCATGGCGGTGGCCAGCCAGGGATTCCAGCCGCCGAGGATCAGCACGGCAGCGACAGCAGCACCCAGGGGGAAGCTGCCATCGACGGTCAGGTCAGGAAAGTCCAGAACCCGGAAGGAGATGTAGATGCCGAAGGCCACCAGGCCATAGATGAGGCCGGTCTCCACAGCACCGAAAAAAGCAATCTGACTAAGCATGAGCGGATATTCGCAAGGCTGGAGCGAGCCCGGCACCAGGCCGGGCCCGCCGGGATGTTCAGTCGTTACCGACTACTTTGGAGGCTTCCGAGATCATCTCGTCACTCAGGGTGACGCCCATTTTCCCGGCGGCTTTCGGGTTCACGTACAGTTCCAGCTTGTCCACGGTTTCCACCGGCATGTCCGCAGTGGTGGCGCCTTCCAGGATACGAGCAACCATGGCGCCGGTCTGGCGGCCCAGGTCGTAGTAGTTGAAGCCCATGGCGGCAACGGCGCCGCGCTCAACGGTGGCGGTATCGGCGGCGAATACGGGGATCTTCGCGCGCTCGCCCACAGAGACCACGGCTTCGGCTGCGCTGATAACGGTGTTGTCGGTGGTCAGGTAGATGGCGTCCACCTTGTCGGACAGGGAGCGGGCAGCGCCCAGCACTTCAGAGGTCTTGGTGGCGGCGGCCTTTTCCAGTTTCAGGCCGCGGGCCTCCAGGCGCTCTTCCAGCAGCTCGACCAGGGCTACGGCATTGGCCTCACCGGGGTTGTAGACGGTACCGATGGTTTTGGCGTCCGGTACAACACGCAGCACCATATCCAGGTGGCGGTCCAGGGGCAGCATGTCGGTGACGCCGGTGATGTTGGCGCCGGGGGCTTCCAGGCTCTTTACCAGCTTGGCGGCTACCGGGTCAGTGACCGCGGAGAACACCACCGGGATATTACGGGTAGCAGCCGCTGCGGTCTGGGCAGACGGCGTGGCAATGGCGACGATGACGTCCGGCTCGTCACCCACGAACTTGCGGGCGATCTGGCTGGCGATGGCGGAGTTGCCCTGGGCGCTTTCGTGCACCAGCTCCAGGTTGTCACCTTCGTTGTAGCCCAGTTCCGCAAGCTCGTCCCTGACGCCCTTGTGCACCGCATCCAGGGCCGGGTGCTCCACGATCTGGGTGATAGCAACGGATTTGGTTTCATCCGCCTGGGCCAGGCCGAAGCCGGTCAGCAGGAGGGTACTTGCCAGAATACGCAGAAAAGTCTTGGCCATGAGCCGTCTCTCCAGAAATATGGCGTGTGGGCAGCCCGGTATGACCGGGCCAGCTGCAAAAAAGGAGGCGGGAGTTTACCACATGGTGCCGCTTTTTGCGCCACCAATAACACCCGGCCATGGCTGGTCCGCCGGGTAGATACGGCCGTAAAAGTACGGGTTATGCCGCAAATTTGTTGTGAACGGCTTTGACGGGGTCCATGGTCTTGCCATAGTCTTCAGATACCGGCGGCAGACACGTCGGAAATTTCAAGGATAACAACAAACAGGCGTGGTTCCGCAGTGGCTGCGCCTGACACAGCCGGAGGTCTTCGGGAAGACACATGAGTACACAACAAAAGCTACCGCTCGACTTGATCTATCATTGGGAAACCGCCCGCGCCGAAAAGGTATACATGACCCAGCCTTTTCCTGACGGCAAGGTGGTGGATTACACCTGGCGCCGTGCAGTGGGCGAGGCCCGGCGCATGGCCACCTATCTCAAGTCGCTGAACCTTCCGGAAAAGAGCCGTATCGGCATCGTTTCCAAGAACTGCGCCCACTGGATCATGTCGGACTGGGCCATCTGGATGGCGGGGCATATCTCTGTGCCCCTGTACCCGACACTGAACGCCGATACCGTCAGCTACATCATCGAGCATGCCGAAATCGAGGTGATGTTCGTGGGCAAGCTGGATGACTGGGAGTCCATGAAGCCCGGGGTGCCGGATTCCGTGCGCTGTATCAGCTATCCGCTGAGCCCGCCCACCAGTTTTGAGAGCTGGGACGACATTGTGGCCCAGAACCCGCCCATGGAGGACAATACCACCCGCGAGCCGGAAGAGCTGGCCACCATTGTCTACACCTCCGGCAGTACCGGCCGGCCCAAGGGTGTCATGCTGAGCTTCCATAACCTGGCCTATGCCGCCTCCGGCGCGGCGGACCGGCTGGAAGTGACCAGTGAGGACCGGTACCTGTCCTACCTGCCCCTGGCCCACGTATTCGAGCGCTATGTGGGTGAGCTGGTGTCCATGAACAAGGGTTTCCACCTGTATTTTGCCAACACCCTGGATACCTTTGTGGAAGACCTGCAGCGCTGCCAGCCCACCCTGTTCATTGCCGTGCCGCGGATCTGGACGAAGTTCCAGCACGGGGTGTTCGAAAAGATGCCCAAGGAGAAGCTGGACAAGCTGCTGAAGATTCCTCTGCTGAACCGTCTTATCAAGAAGAAAGTGCTTGCGGGCCTGGGGCTGCAACACGTGCGCTACGCCGGTTCTGGCTCTGCGCCGCTGTCCCACGACATTCTGGAGTGGTACCGCAATCTCGGCCTTGAGCTCTTGGAAGGCTATGGCATGTCTGAGAACATCGCCTATTCCCATACTACCCAGCCGGGCCGTGCCCGCACCGGTTACGTGGGCGAGGCGTTGCCGGGTGTGGAGTGCAAGATCGGTGAGAACGGTGAGGTGCTGGTGAAGAGCCCCACCACCATGATGGGTTACTACAAGGACGAGGAAAAAACCAAGGAAGCCTTTACCGAGGACGGCTTCCTGCGTACCGGCGACGTGGGCGAGATCGACGAGCTTGGCCGCCTGAAGCTCACCGGACGCCTGAAGGAAATCTTCAAGACCAGCAAGGGCAAGTACGTGGCCCCGGCCCCCATCGAGAACAAGCTGATGCGGGACGACCACATCGAGGCCGTCTGCGTGTCCGGTGAAAACCAGGTGTCCCCCTTCTGTCTGGTGATGCTGTCGGAAGCCGCCCAGGCAAAACGGGAGGATCCGTCGTTCCGCAAGGAGCTGGAGAAGGACTTCGTGGAGCTGCTCAAGGACGTCAACCAGACCCTGGATCCCCATGAGCACCTGCGTTTCATGGTGGTGGTCAGGGAGCCCTGGACCATTGAGAATGACTTCCTGACACCGACCATGAAGCTAAAGCGCAATGTGGTGGAAGACGCCTACCGCGACCGCGTAGAGGACTGGTACGCCCAGGACAGGACTGTTATCTGGGAGTAAGGGGCCTGTTGGCCACCTGAAGGCTTTCCGTTAATCTTTCGGTTAACCGATACTGAAACCGGCCTCCTGGCCGGTTTCGTCGTTTCAGTCTGCCCCCGGAGAAGTTCATGAGCCGCCTGTCTGATTTCCAGCAACGTATTCATCGTGTGATACCCATGACCGACGCCATGGCGGCGGAACTGGTCAGCTATGACGGTCAGCGCCTGCTGGTGAGGGCGCCGCTGGCACCGAACAGCAATCATCAGGGCACCGGCTTTGGCGGTTCAGTCTATTCCATTGCCGTGCTGGCTGCCTGGGGGCTGATCGAGCTGGTGGTGGAGGATGCAGGGGTGGATGGCCACGTGGTGATACAGAGTGGGCAGATGGATTACAGCCAGCCAGTGGACCGTGATTTCTATGCCCTGTGTGAGTTGCCCGGTGAACAGGAGCAGCAGCGCTTCCTGTCCATGCTGAAGCGCAAGGGGCGGGGGCGGCTGGCGCTGACGTCACGGGTGTATTGCGGTGAGCCCACCACGGCGCCAGAATCCGGACCGGTTGCCACCTTCGAGGGCCGGTTCGTGGTGAGGGCTGCCGGTGCGTAACAGCCTCAGTGCTGGCTGTAGGCCCGGGCCGAGCCGATGGAGCGGCTCATCAGGATAATGGGCACAATGCCGGCCAGTACGATGATCAGGGCGGGCAGGGCGCTGATACCCAGCAGTTCATCCGAGGCATACTGGTACACGTGGGTGGCCAGGGTATCGAAGTTGAAGGGCCGAAGGATCAGTGTGGCCGGCAGTTCCTTCATGCAGTCCACGAACACCACCAGGGCAGCGGTCAGCATGGTGCCCCGCAACATGGGCAGGTGTACCTGTAGCAGGGTAGCGGTGGTGCTGCGCCCGAGGGACCTGGCCGCCATGTCCATGCTGGGGGTGATTTTCTGCAGGCCGCTCTCCAGGCTGCCAGCGGATACCGCCAGGAACCGCACCGTGTAGGCAAACACCAGGGCGAAGGCTGTGCCGCTGAACAGCAGCCCGGTGCTGACACCGAACCAGTCCCGCATCCACGAGTCCAGCTGGTTATCAAACGCGGCCATGGGAACGATCACTCCCACTGCCAGCACCGCCCCGGGCATTGCATAACCAAGGCTCGATAGCCGCATCATCACCTGCATGGGGCGTGTGTCGTGCAGGCGGCGGCTGTAGGCCAGAATCAGTCCGATCACCAGCGTGGTGACGGCCGCAGCCGACGACAGGAACAGACTGTTGAAGGTGTTTTCGAGGAAGTCGCCGGTCCAGCTCTGGTCAAAGTAGATGACGGCGTAACGACCCAGGACCAGTGCCGGCACGATAAAGCCGAGGATGATAGGGGCAGCGCAGACCGCAACGCAGATCCACTGACGGGGCCAGCTCATGGAAAAGCGCTGGATGGGCGCGCGATTGTCGCGGCCGGCGTATTGCTGCTGCCTGCGGCGGGAATAACGCTCAAGGGTCACCAGGATGACCACGAAGGTGAGCATGATCATGGCGATCTGGGCTGCGCCCCCGAGGTTGCCCAGGTTCATCCAGGTATCGAACAGGCCGGCGGTAAGGGTCTGCACCGCGAAGAAGTCCACCGTGCCGAAGTCGTTCAGGGTTTCCATCAGCACCAGGGAAAGGCCAACGGCCACCGCCGGCCGGGCAATGGGCAGCACCACCCGGAAAAACGTACTCAGGGCGGAGTGGCCAAGGCTGCGGCTGACGGAGAACAGGGATGGAGACTGCTCCAAAAACGCCGCCCGGGCAAGCAGGTAAACGTAGGGGTAAAGCACCAGCCCGAGCATCAGGGTGGCGCCCCACAGGCTGCGAATCTCCGGGAACCAGTAGTCCCGCGCACTGGTCCAGCCGAACCAGTCGCGCAGAGCGCCCTGGACGGGGCCGGCGTACTGCAGGATATCGGTGTAGACGTAGGCAATCACGTAGGCCGGTACGGCAAAGGGCAGCAACAGGGCCCATTCAAACATCCTGCGACCGGGAAAGTTGCACATGGTGACGGCCCAGGCGGTGGCCAGGCCAATGCTTAGGGTAATGGCTGACACACCTACCATCAGCAGCAGGGTAGTCCAGACATACCGTGGCAGCGTGGTGTCCAGCAGGTGTGGCCAGATATTCTCGTCAGGGAACAGCGCCAGCCATGCCACGGAGAAGACCGGCAGGGCAACGATGGCGGTAATGAGAGCGGCGGAAATCAGCCAGCGTTTGGAGGTGCGGCGCGGCGTCAGCGGTGATGGAGTTACCGGTTCCTCAATGACGTCGGCCTGGTTCATGCTGGTCCTGTTCGGTGGAAAAGGCAGCAGTTTAAACAACTGCACCCGGAACAAACAATGCCAGTGACTTACAGAAAGCCACTGGCATCGGGTTTTATTGACCGGGATCAGCGGTTGTCGTAATCCACCCGGTCAACCATACGTACGGCCTCGTTGGCGTTGTCAGCAATGGTCTGCAGCGACAGGGTGTCAGCGTTCAGCTCACCCCATTCTGCCACGATACCGGTGGCCAACACGTCCGGGTTGGCCGGGAACTCGTTGTTGGCCTCGGCGTAGATCTGCTGGGCCTCGTCACTGGAAAGGTATTCCATCAGCTTGATGGCGTTGTCGCGGTTGGGGGCGCTCTGGGTCAGGGCGATACCGCTGATATTGATATGGGTGCCACGGTCGTCATCGTTGGGGAATACGATACGAACCTGCTCGGCGATGGGCCGCTGCTCGTCGTCCTGCAGCATGACACCGTAGTAGTAGCTGTTACCGATGGCGACATCGCAGACGCCTTCCGCAACGGCCTTGATCTGGTCACGGTCGCCACCCTGGGGCTTGCGGGCCAGGTTGTCTTTCACGCCTTCCAGCCACTTTTCGGCTTCTTCAGCGCCGTGGTGGGCAATCATGGAAGAGATCAGGGCAATGTTGTAGGGGTGCTTGCCGCTGCGGGTGCAGATACGGCCTTCCCACTTCGGGTCAGCCAGTTCTTCGTAGGTGGTGATTTCACCTTCCTCTACCCGGTCAAGGGAGGTAAAGATCATGCGGCCGCGGGTGGTCAGGGCGAACCATTTGCCTTCCGGGTGGCGCAGGTTCTCCGGAATGTTCTCTTCCAGGGTGTCGTTGTCGACGGAAGCGGTCAGATCGCGCTCAACCAGTTCGGAAATACGCGAAATGTCGACGGTCATCACCACGTCCGCCGGGCTGTTGCGTCCCTCACGCTCCAGACGCTCTGCCAGGCCGTTCTTGGCGAAGACCACATTGGTCTCGATGCCGGTTTCGTCGGTGAAGGCATCCAGCAGGGGTTTGAGCAGGAACTCCTGACGGTAGGAGTAGATGTTGACTTCGCCACTGGCAGCGGCAGGCAGGGGCCCAAGGGTAACAGCGCAAGCGGCAACGGCCGCGGCAATCTTGATTTTCATGGTTTGAATCCCGTTGCTAATCTGGTGAAAAACAAAAACCATTCTCATTTGTTATCCAGGTACTGTCAACAGGTTCACATTCTTTTAACGCTGAAAATTATTGTTACGATTCAGTGCTATGTTCCAGGTCAATTTTTCTGGTTAAGTGTGCTGATAACTCCAACAACCTTCAGGCAGGCCTCAGAGAGTCATGACCCAATCGGATCGACGTGAACACATCCGCACTGCACTCAATGCAAGAGTCAGCGTGGCCCACGACACCCTGGGCAAACGTCACTTTGCCACCCGGGATATCTCCGACGGCGGTGTTTTCGTGGTCGTGGAGGAAGACGACTTCAAACCGGAGTTGGGGGATGTGGTGACCGTGCAGGTGCAGGGGCTTCCGGTACCCGCTCCTGAACTGCGCATGGTGGTGGTCCGACAGAGCGTCGACGGATTTGGCCTGCAGTTCGCTGACCACTGATCCGCCGGATACCGCCATTCGTCAGAAACCCCTCCAGATAGCCTACAGGTTGTGATTCATGTCACAGCATTACGCTATGCTGCAGAAGGACAATAAAAGTAACCAGTCGTAGTCGTCTGGTAACGGTTTTCCATCCGTTTGTAATAGATTCGCGACAGGGAGGTGGCGACAATGGATGTTGTCGAAAAACGGCCAGGCCAGAGGTGGAAGGTGGGTGTAGCCCAGAAGAAGGTGAACGCGCAGGACCTCGAGGTCGGGATGTTTGTCTCGGACCTGGATCGCCCCTGGCACCTGACGCCCTTTCCCATACAGGGCTTCTATATCCGCTCCCAGGATGACATCCGGGCGCTGATCTCCCATTGTCGGTGGGTGATGGTGGATGTGGCCGAAGGCCGGGACAGCCTGGAATATGACCACGCCGGCGCGCCCAGTTTTGCCCGTCGCACCAGCCGCAAGGTGCGCGAGCAGGACATCCTCAAGCTGCCGCCTGTGCAGATCCGTAATCCGGTACGCCACCAGGTCTCCCGCTCCCTGAACCGTGAACTGCGGTCCAGCAGGAACCTTCTGCGCTCTGCGGAGGACGCCATCGAGAAGGTAGCGGGCAGTCTTCGTAATGACATGGTGCCGGACTTGCGTCCGGTCTCAAAGGTAGCCCGCCAGATGACCGCCAGTGTGCTGCGTAACCCCGACGCCCTGCTTTGGCTGGCGCGAGTGCGTGAACAGGATGAACACACCTACCGCCACTCACTCAAGACAGCGGTGTGGGCGCTGGTTTTTGGCCGCCATCTCGGGCTGGACGAGTCGCTGTTGACCACGCTTGCCACCGGATGCCTGCTGGCCCACATCGGCAAGTCGGAGCTGCCCCGATTCCTGTTGTTCAATGAACACCAGCTGGATGCAGACCAGTATCAGCAATACCGGACCTACGTTGAACTGGGTGCCCACAGGCTGGAAGAGGCCGGGGTATCACGGGGGGTTATCGCGGTGGTACGCGGCCATAGGGAGCGCCACAATGGTTCTGGCTTCCCCGCCGGCGTGCGGGGTGACCGCATCCCGTTGCTTGCCAAGATCGCGGGGCTGGTGGATTACTACGAATCCCTGATCGCGCCCCGTGAGGGCTATCAGCCGCTTTCACCCGCGCAGGCGGTAAGCCAGCTGTTCGAACTCCGCAATGTGGAGTTCCAGGAAGACCTGGTGGAGCAGTTTATCCAGTCCATCGGTATCTACCCCATAGGTACCCTGGTGCAGCTGACCAACGGTCAGCGGGGCGTCGTTGTCTCCCATTCCCCCAAACGCCGGCTGATGCCCAAGGTGATGGTGATGACTGACAGTGCCCAGCAACCGCTGAAAGCGGCACGAATGGTCAACCTGGCCACCTGCAACGAAGGGCGGTCCATGGACCAGTCCCTGCGGGTAGAGGGATGCCTGCCCAATGGCACTGACGGCCTTGATCCCGCCCGGTACGATATCACCGGTGCAGAAAGTCGCTGGAACCTGCGTCGCCTGGTGGGTGCCTGATCCTGTCAGGCACAGTCCACGGCTCGCTCTCGCCGTCATCTTCCGGTCAATGGCAGGCCCGGATTGGCGGTCACCCTTGAATTTTTTCCGGTATGGCTCAAGATATAGCGCTTTCTGACACTCACCCCGCCGGAATCCGCGATGACAATCCGATCAAGCCATCAGGCGCCGTCCGCCTGGGCCCTTGAAATCGAAGATCTGAGAAAAACCTACGGCAGTGGCTTCGAGGCCCTAAAGGGCATTGATCTGCGGGTGCGGGAAGGGGACTTCTTTGCCCTGCTGGGGCCCAACGGCGCCGGCAAATCGACCACCCTGGGCATCGTCTGCTCCCTGGTGAACAAGTCTTCCGGCAAGGTACGGGTGTTTGGCCACGACATTGACACTGACCTTGCTGCCGCCAAGCTGAACCTGGGCGTCGTCCCCCAGGAGTTCAACTTCAACCAGTTCGAGAAAGTGTTCGACATCGTTACCACCCAGGCGGGGTATTACGGCATTCCCCTGCGCAGGGCGCGGGAGTCCGCAGAGCTTTACCTGAAGAAGCTGGGCCTGTGGGACAAGAAGGACACGCCTGCCCGGATGCTCTCCGGGGGCATGAAGCGTCGGCTGATGATTGCCCGTGCGCTGGTCCATGAGCCCGGGTTGCTGATTCTGGACGAACCCACGGCCGGCGTGGATATCGAACTGCGCCGGTCCATGTGGGCCTTCCTGGAGGAGATGAATCGCAATGGCACCACCATTATCCTGACCACGCACTACCTGGAGGAGGCGGAAGCCCTGTGCCGCAATATCGCCATTATTGATCATGGCGAGATTCTCCGGCATACCAGCAAGAAAGAGCTGCTGACCCAGCTGCACGTGGAAACCTTTATCCTTGATACCGAACAGACCCTGACCACTGCGCCGGTGCTTGAGGGTTTCGACACCCGCCTGGACGGGGAGGGGGCTGTCGAAGTCGATGTGGAAAAGAGCCAGGGGCTCAATGGTGTGTTTGCCCAGCTGGATCAGCAGGGTATCCGGGTTTTGAGCATGCGGACCAAGTCCAACCGGCTGGAGGAGCTGTTCCTGCGGATGGTGGAAGACAATGCCCGTCAGGGGGAGGTGACCCCATGAGCGCCAGTGCGATTCTGACCGCCTTTCTCACCATTGTTATTCGTGAGATCCGCCGCTTTACCCGGATCTGGCCGCAGACCCTGCTGCCCCCGGCGGTCACCATGACCCTGTACTTCATCATCTTCGGTAACCTGATCGGCTCCCGGATCGGGTCCATGGGCGGCTTCGACTATATGTCGTTCATCGTTCCCGGGCTCATCATGATGTCAGTGATTACAAGCACCTACGCCAATGTGGTGTCATCCTTCTTTAGCATGAAATTCCAGCGCAGCATCGAAGAGTTGCTGGTATCGCCGACGCCGAACTGGGCGATCCTGGCCGGCTATGTGGTTGGCGGCATGGCCCGGGGTCTGGGGATCGGACTCATCGTTACCCTGTTGTCGCTGGCGTTTACCCGGCTGCACATCCATAACCTGCCGATGATGGTGTTGACGGTGTTTCTCACCTCGGCGCTGTTTGCCCTGGGGGGCTTTATCAACGCCATGCTGGCCACCAAGTTTGACGATATATCCATCGTGCCGACCTTCGTGCTGACTCCGCTGACCTATCTGGGCGGGGTATTCTATTCCATCGAGCTGTTGCCGGGGTTCTGGCAGGGGGTGTCGCTGATCAACCCCATCCTGTACATGGTGAACGCGTTCCGCTATGGCATTCTCGGCGTCTCCGATGTGAATCCCTATGTGGCGCTGGGTATGATCCTGGTGTTTATCATTATTCTGTCCGTGGTGTCCCTGCGCATGCTGCAGCGGGGCAAGGGCATCCGTCACTGAGGAGTAACCATGGCCCTTGATCACGCCCCCCTGGGCAAGTCCAGTGAGTACCCGGATCGCTACGCTCCGGAACTGCTGTTTCCGGTGCCCAGGGACGACAACCGGCGTCGTATCGGGCTGGAAGATGGCCGCTGGCCCTGGTTTGGTGACGATCTCTGGCAGGCGTGGGAGCTCTCCTGGCTCCGACCGGGTGGGGTACCGACGGTGGCCTGGGGCGAGTTCCGGCTGCCGGCGGCCTCGCCTTCGCTGATCGAATCCAAGTCCCTCAAGCTCTACCTGAACTCCCTGAACCAGGAAGTGTTCTCCAGCCACGAGCAGGTGAGGGAAACCATCGAACGGGATCTCTCCAGCGCCTGTGGTGCCCAGGTAGTGGTATCGCTCTATAGTGTGGATCGCGCCATGACCGCCGAAGGCCGGCCCCACGGGGCGATCCTGATCGATGACGAGCCCCTGGACAGTGTGGGATACGAATACTGCCCCGAGGTGCTCCGGGCAGGGGGTGAGGTTGTCACCGAAAGTCTCTGCTCCCACTTGCTGAAAAGCAACTGTCCGGTCACCGGGCAGCCGGACTGGGGGTCGTTGCTGGTGGAATATACTGGCCCGGCGATCAATCGCTCATCGTTGCTGCAGTACGTGGTGGGTTTCCGGCAGAAGCAGGATTTCCACGAGCATTGTGTGGAAACCGTGTTTACCGACCTGATGCAGCGGTGCCAGCCGGAGTACCTTGCGGTCAGCGCCCGGTACACCCGTCGTGGCGGGCTGGACATCAATCCCTGGCGGAGCACTGATCCCGGCGAGGCGCCCCGGCTGAGGCTGGTGCGGCAATAACGCGGACTTTGCCCCGGCAGCTTTGCGAAAGCGCTGGTGTCAGGTCTGCTCCGCCTCCTCTTCACCCCGCAGGCGTTCAGCGGCCTCTTCAAGGGCTTCCAGGATGGCCTTGCGGTCATTGTCGGCGATCTTGCCGGAGTCCAGGTACATGGCAAAACCGGCGTGCTCGTGCTCCAGGAAGCTGCGGTTGGGGCCCAGGTCGCGGCGGAAGTCAATGACCTCATAGATGGCCACAGGACGGCCAAAGCCCTTCACCGTGATCTCTCCTTTGTCCCGACACATGATCCGTTCCTTGATCAGTGAGAAGGTTTCGTAGGAAACCAGAATCTGGCCGGGCTCTGCCAGCTGTTCCAGACGGCTGGCCAGGTTCACTTCCTTGCCAATGATGGTGTAGTCCATGCGGTTCTCGGCGCCGAAGTTGCCCACGGTGACAAACCCGGAGCTGATGCCCATGCGTATCTCCAGTGGCGTGCGGATACCCTGGCTGCGCCAGCGCTGACGCATGATCTTCATGTGGTTGCGCATGTCGACGGCCATGGACACGCAAGCCAGGGCATCTTCTTTCTGGCCCCGGGAGGAGGGGTCGCCAAAGAAGATCATGATGGAATCACCCACGAACTTGTCGATGGTGCCCCCGTAACGCAGGGCCACTTCCGACATTTCGTTGAAGTAGTTGTTGAGCAGCTCGGTAAGGGCTTCCGGCTCCATTTCCTCGGACAGGTCGGTAAAGCCCTTTATGTCCGAGAAGAACACGCTCAGCTTCTTGCGTCGGGTTTCCAGCCGTACGTCCCGTTCACCGGTAAAGATGGACTGCCAGACCTGGGGCGACAGGTATTTGGAGAGTTTGTCAGACAGCGCGATGGACTGTTCCCGCTGCTTCTGGATCTGGGTCTTGGCGGCCAGCAGTATGCGGGCCTGCTGGTGGGTATAGAAGGCCGTGACACAGATATAGAGCCCGGTACCCGCCAGGGAGACCAGGCTGGTAAGCAGGGGAGTGGTGAAGTCTTCGGTGACCCCCAGCAGGCCCACGACCAGGCCGGTAGCGGCAACCAGCAACAGGGTGCCATAGAACCACAGGTAAAGTCCGCCCACAATCAGGCAGCTGAACATCAGCATCAGCGCCATGGCCAGGGAGGGCACCGGCGTCAGGCCGGTGAGGCCGATCACCAGTCCACCGAAGATGCACTCCGTCAGTAACAGGTACTGCCGGATGCGGGGCTGGCGGTCGGCACCAAGCTTGCGACTGAGAAACAGGATCGTGTGGGGCCAGACGATGCCGGCGGCCAGTAACCAAAGCAGGGACTCTGAAAAAATGCCGTCCACAACGCCGGCAATGATGATGCCGCAGAAGGCGGCGGCGCCGAGAACCCGGCCGTTGAAATCCGGTAGTGGGGGAATCGCCTGGGGCGTGTCGTCCAGTGTTGCGTCCGCGCGGGACTTGCGGCTGGTATCCGGCGTGCTTACATACCCTGACATGCTTCGTCCCTGTGGAAGACGGATCGTGATCGTGGATTGCGGCGCTGGCCGGGCTGGCGTGGCAGTCTTGTTATTTTTGCTGGCGACGGTTACGGTTCCAGCGAAAGTATCCCGAATCCAGCCGATGAGATTACCAGCAACGGCGCAGGCGGACAATGCGGCGTCGTTTCACCCAGCGGGAGATAACAGCTGACCATGCACAGCATAACCGAGGCTCTGCTCAACCGTAGTTCCGAACCCCGCCTGAAGGCACCGGCACCCCCCCAGGACGTACTGGACCTTGCGCTGGCCTGTGCTGCCCGGGCGCCGGACCACGCCCTGTTGCGCCCCTGGCGCTACCTGATTATTGAGGGTGAGGGCCTGGAGCGTCTGGGGGAGTTGTTCGAGGCCAGCGCTCCGGCCGATGCCAGTGACGGGCAACGGGAAAAGCTGCGCAGGGCGCCCCTGCGTGCACCCATGATTCTGGTAGCTATTGCCTCCCCGGTATCTCACCCCAAGGTTCCCGAGTACGAACAGGAATACGCCTGTGCTGCCAGCGCAGCCTATCTGGTGCTGGCGCTCCAGGCGGAGGGTTACGGGGCCATGTGGCGCTCCGGCGAGGTGTCTGATAACGATCAGGTATGCAGGGGGCTGGGCCTGGCGGACAACGAATCCATCGTCGGCTTTATCTATGTTGGTACCGTGGACTCCGAAAAACCCCCGGTGCCCCGGCCGGAAGTCAGCGAGTATACCTCCCGCTGGCCCCAATAGCCTGCAAGGCTGCGCCTGTCTCCGGCAAGGGAAAGGGGTTGCCGCCCCAGCCGTCATTTGTATCCCGTGTTATCTTTCAGTGCTGCTCGTTCATTGGTAACACACTGAAATAAAATAACAAAAACAGTCTATCTCAACTCTGGCACTGTCATTGCTTCTATCACTGCAAAGCGCCCTGACCGGCAACCGGCGGCAGGGTGATGCAGTTACTGGAGGCATTATGGCAATCACCTTCGACAAGGCCCTGGGTATCCATGAGCAGGCACTGGTCGCCCGCAGTCAGCGGGCCCAGGTGCTGGCGAATAACCTGGCCAACGCAGATACCCCCGGCTACAAGGCCCGTGACGTGGATTTTCAGGCGATGCTGAAACAGGCGACTGAAGCGTCCCGGGGCGAGGGGGTGGCCCGGACCCATTCATCCCATATGGACGTTTCCGGGTCCGGTGGCAGCCCCGAGCTGCTCTACCGCAAACCCCACCAGCCGTCCATTGACGGCAATACCGTGGATGCCCAGCAGGAGCAGAGCCGGTTCATGCGTAATGCCATGGACTTCCAGGCCAGTTTCGAGTTTCTGAGCAGCAAGTTTTCCGGCCTGAGCAAGGCCATAAAGGGCGAGTAAGCCGGCCACCGGGAATATAGAGGAGAAATCGTATGTCCCTGGGAAACATCTTTGATATCGCCGGCTCCGGCATGACCGCGCAGCAACTGCGGCTGAATACCACTGCGTCGAACATCGCCAATGCCGAGACCGCCAGCTCCAGCGTGGATGAGACCTACCGCGCCCGCAAGCCGGTCTTTGCCGCTATCCAGCAGCAGCTGCTGAACCCGGACCAGGCCAGCGGCCACTTCCGTTTCGGCCAGGAGCAGGGCACCGGCGTTACCGTTGACGGCATCGTGGAAAGCCAGGAAGAACTGCAGATGCGTTACGAGCCGCACCACCCTGCCGCCAACGAGGAGGGGTACGTGTTTTATCCCAACGTGAACGTGGTGGAAGAAATGGCTGACATGATGTCATCGTCCCGCAGCTTCCAGATGAACGTGGACGTGATGAACGCGGCCAAGACCATGATGCAGCGCGTACTCACCCTTGGGCAGCAGTAAAAGGCCAGTGATTCTTGTTCGGGGAAATGACCAATGAGCATTGTAAATAACACCACCTCAACGGCCGATGTGCTGGCGGAGTACCGCACCAAGCAGGAGAGCAAGGGTGCCGGTAGTGAGGAGTTGGGCAAGAACGAGTTCATGGAACTGATGATTGCCCAGCTGAAGAACCAGAACCCGCTGGAGCCCAAGGGCAACGGTGAGTTCATCGCCGACCTGGCCCAGTTCAGCTCGCTGGAGGAAATGCAGAACCTGAGCTCGACCGTCGGTGATGTGGTGGGCGAGTTCCGCTCCTCCCAGGCCCTGCAGGCGTCCGCCATGGTGGGCAAGAGTGTGTTGGCTCCCGCCGACTTCGGCACCCTGGATGAAAGTGGCGAGATGAGGGGTGTGGTAAACGTTCCCTCCAGTACCGGCGGATTGCGGGTCAATATTGAGAACGCCGCCGGCGAAATGGTGCGCCAGCTGGACCTGGGCCAGGCCTCTGCCGGTCAGCAGGCCTTCACCTGGGACGGTGCAGACGGCAACGGCAATCCCTTGCCGCCTGGCCGCTACTATGTATCCGCCCAGGGGAGCTATCCCGAGGGTATGGAGCAGCTTGAAACCATGATGAGCGCCAACGTCGATAGCGTCTCTCTGGGTAAGGGCGGCAGCATCACCCTTAACCTTGCGGGTATGGGGTCCATTCCCCTGTCTGAAGTACAACAAGTCAACTGAGTGAGGTTGGACAATGGCATTTAATATCGGACTCAGCGGGCTTCGTGCCTCACAGGTTGATCTGGACGTCACCGGCAATAATATTGCCAACGCCAGCACCGTTGGCTTCAAGGGCAGCAAGGCCCAGTTCGGTGACCTCTATTCCAGTGGCTTTCTCAGCTCCGGCAAGATGTCGGTGGGCAGCGGGGTAAAGGTCCAGGACATCAAGCAAAGCTTCGCCCAGGGCTCCATCAGCGGCACCCAGAACGGTCTGGACATGGCTGTAGATGGAGACGGTTTCTTTGTAGTAAGCAACAACGGCCAGGTGCAGTACTCCCGAGCCGGTCAGTTCAGCATCGACAAGGAAGGGTTTGTGGTGAACAACCAGTCCATGAAGGTGCAGGGTTACCAGGCCGATGGTGACGGCAACCTAAGCGGTGTTCGCGGAGACCTGCAGATCGATACGGACAACCTGGCGCCACGGCGGACCACGAGCTTTGATTCGGAGATTAATCTCGACTCGCGGGAGTCAGTACTTGAGGTTATCCGGCAGAGTTATGAGGTTAACTCTCTGGATCCTTCCGTACCTGACGCAGATCCGGACGCCCCACCCCTGGTACCCGCTGAGACGGACACGCTGACCTTTACCTACGATGATGGGCGATCCACTACGCTAACATTCGACGGTGACCAGCAAGCCCGTGAAATCGCTGAGCAGCTGAATCAGCTTTCAGGAGTAACTGCATCAGCGAGAACGTCTTATAGTATTCCTCCCGCTAATATTGGGCCAGGGTACAAGTTCAATATTCAGGGCACCGAATTTTCTATTCCTGATAATGACGAGGTCTCTACGCCCGAGGAGGCTCTGAACTGGTTACAGGACTCGATCAACGACTCTCCGCTGAATACTATTAATGCAACGAAAAACGATAGTGGAGAGCTGCGTCTTATCGACAGTCGCGGCAACGACCTGTCGATTTCTGCAGTGGATGATAATGACGTTAGTGTTTTTTCCGCTACGGAACGTGGTGAGGTCAACGAGTTGGTCCTTGACCGTTCGGTCCAGGTGAAGTCGGATAACGGCACCGACGGGTTGCTGGCATCCACTGAGCCTTCTGTGAGTCGGACCAACACCTTCAACCCCGAAGACCAGCGCACCTATAACCACGCTACTTCTTCGACTATTTACGACAGTCTGGGTAACCCGCATGCCATGACCCAGTATTTTGTGAAGGAGCCTGTTTCCGGTGGCGAAAGCGTCTGGGCAATGTATGTCCAGATCGATGGTGAAGACGTAGGTGATCCCCCCTTCACGACCGGGGAGCCCACCCGTGCCCGCTATGAACTGGAATTCAACAGTGATGGCAGTATTGCGTCAGTGGATGGTGACCCTGACGGCCAGGTGCTGGTCTCCAACTGGACGCCGAAAGACAACTCAGGTCAACCCAATGGTTCGGATGGCCCGCTTCCCATTGCCAATGGCGGCCAGCTGCCGATTGCCGATCCCCCGGTATCATCGAACTTCGCCATCAACCTGAGCGAAACCACGCAGTTCGGTTCTTCGTTCGGTGTGGTTGATCAGCGGCAGAACGGTTACACCACCGGTCGCCTGTCGGGTCTCGATGTCTCTGATGAAGGGGTTATCTTTGCCCGGTATTCGAACGGTCAGTCCCAGAACCTGGGGCAGGTATCGCTGGCGACCTTTGCCAATGCCGATGGTCTGTCGCCGGTAGGGGACACTAACTGGGTGGAAACCTTCGAGTCGGGCCAGCCGATTTTCGGTGCGCCGGGTACGGGGACCCTGGGTTCGATTTCGGCCAGCTCGGTGGAGGAGTCCAACGTGGACCTGTCCCAGGAACTGGTGAACCTGATCATTGCCCAGCGTAACTACCAGGCCAATGCGAAGACCATTGAGACTTCGGATGCGGTGACTCAGACGATTATCAACCTTCGTTAATACGTGAGGTATCGGTTTGGTTGAAGTTGGGCTTATCTGAGGGGCCTGGTGGAGGGCCCCGGGGGTCAGGGGCTCTTTCTTCGCCGCAATTCACGGCCGGTCCAGGGATGGACCGTGAATTGCGGTGGAGAAAAAGGACCACCGCGCTCCGGCTCGCCACCCAACTTCGGTCCCGTACCCCTTCCCAAGCAAGTCGCTTAAATTTGGCACGACTCCTGCAGTAACCAGAAAAACGACGAAAGAACGTCAGATTTCCGGCAGGAGTTTTCCCATGGATAAATCCATCTACATCGGCATGTCCGGCGCCAAGCAGAACATGATGGCGCAGCAGGCCCATGCCAATAACCTTGCCAACGTCAACACCACCGGCTTCAAGAAAGACTTCGCCCAGGCCCGCAGCATGCCCGTCTTCGGCGAACACCACCCGACCCGCGCCTACGCCATGACAGAACGCCCCGGAACCGACTTTGCGCCCGGACCGCTGCAACAAACCGGCCGTGACCTGGACCTGGCGGTTGAGGGTGAAGGCTGGCTCGCGGTCCAGAATAATCAGGGCGAAGAAGTCTTCACCCGTTCCGGCAGTCTGCAAGTGGATGTCAATGGAATGATGCGGCTTGGCTCCGGTGAAATGGTTCTTGGCAACGGCGGCCCTGTGGCGCTGCCTCCTTACGAGCGACTCCTGATCGGCGCTGATGGTACCGTCTCCATCCAGCCTGTGGGCGGCCCTCCCGACCAGTTGGTGGAAATCGACCGGCTGAAACTCGTCAATCCGCCGGCGGACGCCCTGATGAAAGGGGAGGACGGCTTTATCCGTCGCAAGCCCGACCAGGCCATTGACGGCCCGGAACAGCCGGACGCCAACATGCGAGTAGCTTCGGGTTTCCTGGAAAGCTCCAACGTCAATGCCGTTGAAGAAATGATCGCCAACCTGGAGCTGTCGCGGCAGTTCGAAATGCAGGTAAAGGTCATGCAGACCGCCGACGAGAACTCCGAGGTTACGGCACGACTGTTGCAAAACCTCTGATAACGACACGAACAACGGCCCCGTCGCCCGAAAAGCGGCAAACCCTCGCCGCCCGGCGGCCAGCCAGAAAGGAGTACCGACATGCATCCAGCACTTTGGGTCAGTAAAACCGGTCTGAGCGCCCAGGACACGAAGATGACCACCATCTCGAACAACCTGGCGAACGTGAACACCACCGGCTTCAAGCGTGACAACGCCGTGTTCCAGGACCTGCTGTACCAGGTGAACCGGCAGCCGGGTGGCCTCAATACCCAGAATGCCGAGCTGCCGTCTGGCCTGCAGTTGGGTACCGGTGTGCGGGTAGTGGGCACCACCAAGCAGTTTACCCAGGGCAACCTGCAGGTGACCGAGCAGCCCCTGGACCTGGCCGTGGATGGCCGCGGGTTTTTCCAGATCCAGATGCCGGATGGCGAAGTTGCCTACACCCGGGATGGCCAGTTCCAGGTGAACTCCGACGGTGATGTGGTCACCCCCGATGGTTATCTGCTCGAGCCCAACATCAACATTCCGGAGAACGCTACCAGTGTCACCATCGGCAAGGATGGCACTGTGTCCGCAGTGGTCGAGAACCAGGCGGACCCAGTGAATCTGGGGGAGATTCCCCTGGTGGATTTCATCAACCCCCAGGGTCTGCAGGCCATGGGTGGCAACCTGTTCCGGGAAACCGCAGCCAGTGGTGACCCCCAGGAAGGTGAGGCTGGCATCGGCGGGCTGGGCACCATCCAGCAGGGTATGACCGAGGCCTCCAACGTTGAGGTGGTGGAAGAGCTGGTCAACATGATCACCACCCAGCGGGCCTACGAAATGAACTCCAAGGTGGTGTCGGCTTCTGACCAGATGCTGCAGTTCATCACCAACAACATCGGTTAACGGTTAGCGGATACTCGATCATGACAGTCCTCATCACCAAATCCGCCTTCGGCGCACACAGAGGTCTCCCCGGCACCGCCCTGATCATGGTGCTGGCCCTGTTGCAGGGCTGTCAGTCCATGACCCGGGAGCGTCCGGAACCCAACGACCCGGCCTACGCCCCGGTGCGTGCCGAGGCCATGGAGCAGCGGGGACCGCACACGGGTGCCATCTATCAGAGTTCCCGCAATTACAGCCTCTACGGTGACAGCACCGCACTGAATGTGGGCGACATTCTCACGGTGACACTGCAGGAGTCCACCAGCGCCAGCAAGAACGCCGAGAGCAGTATGACCAAGGACAGCGAGATCGGTCTGGGTACTCCGTCCTTCTTCGGTCGTAACTTCGAGCGCCTGGGCGGCAGTGTCAACAGTGAGCGGGATTTTGAAGGTCAGGCCGAGGCGGACCAGAGCAACAGCCTGGCAGGCAATATCACGGTCACGGTAACCGAAGTGCTCCCCAACGGTGTGTTGCATATTCGCGGCGAAAAGTGGCTGTCGCTGACCAATGGTGACGAGTATATCCGGGTCAGTGGTCTGGTTCGCCCGGAAGACATCTCTCCCGATAACACGGTCTCGTCCCAGAGGATTGCCGACGCACGGCTGGCCTATGGTGGCACCGGTGATTTTGATCAGGCCAACCAGCCCGGCTGGCTTACCCGGTTCTTCAACAGTGAGTGGTGGCCCCTGTGAGTGTATCCAGAATCCTCGCAATCAGTCTGATCCTGGCCCTTGTGTCCGGCCCGGTCCTGGCCGACCGGCTAAAGGATCTGACCAGGGTAAAGGGTGTACGGGATAACCAACTGGTGGGCTACGGCCTGGTGGTAGGGCTCGATGGCACCGGTGACTCCGGCCCGGCCACCAGCCAGACGTTCCGAAACATGATGAACCGCTTCGGTATCACCATTCCGGAAGGCGTTAATCCGAACACCGACAATGTGGCAGCGGTGAGTGTCCATGCCACGCTGCCCCCGTTTGCCAAGAACGGCCAGGAGCTGGATATTACCGTCTCGTCCCTGGGCAATGCCGATAGCCTGCGCGGCGGTACACTGCTGATGACCCCGCTCAAGGGTGCCGATGACCAGGTGTATGCCATGGCCCAGGGCAGCCTTGTCGTGGGCGGTTTCGGGGCGGAAGGTCAGGACGGGTCCCGTATCACGGTCAACGTGCCCAGCGTGGGCAGGATTCCCAATGGCGCCACCATTGAGCGAGAGATTACCAGCCCCTTCACCGAGGGTGACACCATTACCCTGAACCTGCTACGGAGCGACTTCACCACCGCGCGCCGGGTCGTGGAAACCATCAACGATTACCTGGGTGAGGGTATGGCCTACGCCCATGATGCTACCTCTGTGTCTGTGAAAGCGCCCCGCGATCCCTCCCAGCGGGTGAGTTTCCTGTCGATTCTGGAAAACCTCGAAGTCGACCCGGCGGAAGAGGCGGCCAAGGTGGTGATCAACAGCCGCACCGGCACCATTGTGGTGGGTCAGAACGTTCAGGTCAGCCCGGCGGCGGTGACCCACGGCAACCTGACGGTCACCATAGAAGAGAACCCGAACGTGGACCAGCCCAACCCGTTCACCGATGGCGAGACGGTCGTTACACCGGATACCCAGATTGCGGTCACCGAAGACCCCGCCAGGATGTTCCAGTTTGGCCCGGCCACCACCCTGAACGAAATCGTGCAGGCGGTGAACCAGGTGGGCGCCGCGCCGGGCGATGTGATGGCGGTGCTTGAGGCCCTCAAGCAGGCGGGCGCACTTCGCGCCGAGCTGATTGTGATATAGGTGATCTGATGCAGCAGTCCGGAATCCAGCAGGCTCAGTACTACACCGAATTCAGCGGCCTTAATGACCTGAAGACCCAGGCCCGTACCGATCGCAAGGCGGCGCTGGAAAAGGTGGCCCGACAGTTTGAAGGCCTGTTCCTCAACCAGATGCTCAAAAGTATGCGCTCGGCCAACGATGTGCTGTCGGAAGGCAATTACCTGCAGAGCAACGAGTCCGGGTTTTACCAGGATATGTTTGACAGCCAGCTGAGTCTGTCCATGGGCAAGAATCAGGGCTTCGGCCTGGCGGATGCGCTGGTCCGGCAGCTCAGCCGGCAGATTCCGGGCATGGATGACCAGGGTAATGCGATGCCGGGTGCCCGTCGCACCCTGGCGGATTACGACCGAAGCCTGCCGCCCCTGTCGCCGAAGCTCCCGGAACGGGTGAGTGAGGTCCGGGCGCTGGTGGAACAGCCGGATAATGGACCGGTGTCGAACGCCAGTGAGGGGCAGGGCCAAACCCGGGCTGCGACCAGCGGACAACCAATGCCCGAACGTTTTGACAGCCCGGAACACTTTGTCCGCACCCTGTTGCCCCTGGCACAGGATGTGGCAAAGGAATCCGGCATTGACCCGCGGCTTATGGTGGCCCAGGCAGCCCTGGAAACCGGTTGGGGCAAGCATATGATTCGTGGCAACGACGGTGCCCACAGCTACAACCTGTTCGGCATCAAGGCCGACGGCCGCTGGCAGGGTGAGTCGGTCAATATTGCCACAACCGAGTTCCGTGAAGGCGTTGCCATGAAGGAGCGCTGGGACTTCCGGCGCTATCCGGATTACCGGGAAAGCTTCCAGGACTATGTCAGCTTCCTGCAGGACAACCCCCGTTACCGGGATGTCTGGGAAGTGGCGGATCAGCCTGACGTGTTTGCCGAGCGCCTGCAGGAAGCCGGCTACGCCACCGATCCGGCCTATGGCCGCAAGATTCGCAACATCATGGAAGGGGAACCCTTTGAGGCGGCCCTGAACCAGTTCCCGACCCTGTCCATGGTCGGTGAGGAGTAAGCACCATGGCAGGTCTGATTGGTATCGGTCTGAGTGGGGTGCTGGGGCATCAGTCCGCCCTGAACACCACCGGCAACAATATTACCAACGCCAATACCCCGGGCTACAGCCGGCAGGAAGTGCAGTTCGAGTCCAGTCCGACTCGCTATACCAGCAACGGGTCTGTCGGCACGGGTGTGGACATTGCCAATATCCGGCGGCTTGCCGACCAGTATCTTGTGGATCAGGTACGCTCCGACACGGCGCTGCATAGCGAGCAGGAAACCTTGCGCAAGGAGCTGTCCCGGCTGGACGACTTGCTTGGTGGAGAAGACACCGGCCTGTCCAAGACCCTGAACAATTTCTTTGCCGCCATGCAGAATGCGGCTGAAGATCCGGGCTCATTGCCGCAGCGCCAGCTGGTACTGAGTGAGGCCCAGAGTGTGGTCAACCGGTTCCAGGCACTGCACGAGGAATTCATCCAGCAGCGGGAGCTGGTGAAAACCCAGCAGTCCGAGAATGTGGCGGACGCCAATACGCTGCTCAATACGGTGGCGGAGTTGAACCTCGCTATTTCCGAATCTCCCGGCGTGGCCCAGGGTCGACTGCCCAATGATCTGGTGGACCAGCGGGACGAGGCCATCCGCAAGCTGTCGGAAATCCTTCAGGTTCGTGTGAACCAGGCTGGTGGCGGCCAGCTGAACGTATCGCTGGCCAATGGCCAGTCTCTCGTCGTGGGTGCGGATGCGTCTCAGCTGGGCACCCGGCGTAATGCGGATGATCCCACGCGGCTGGAATTCACCCTCACGGATGGTAGTCGTACCCGGGTGATTGATGACCAGGTTACCGGCGGTAAACTTGGCGGCCTGCGACGTTTCGAGAGTGAGGGCCTGGCTCCGGCCTTCGATGAGCTGGGCCGGGTGGCCATTGCCCTGCAGGAATCCGTGAATCACCAGCACCAGATCGGTATGGACCTGGAAGGCGACCTGGGCGGCCTGTTCTTCAGCGAGGTAAACAGCCGGGAGAAGCAACTGGCCCGGGCTATTGCCAGTGGCGACAACCAGCCGCCCCAGAATTCAGTGGTGGGGGTGGATATCACCGATCCCTCGGAACTGCCGGCAGGCTCCTGGACCCTGCTGTTTACGGAAGAAAACGGCCGCAGTTACGAACTGATTGACCAGAAAAGCGGCAAGGTGGTGAACCAGGGTCGTCTGCCGGATGAGCTGCCCGCTGAAATTACCATGCCCGGGTTCAACGTTTTTGTGGAGTCCGGAAGCTTCAGCAAGGGTGACAGCTTCCAGATCCAGCCAACCCGTTTCGAAGCGTCCAACATTGACCTGAAAGTGGAGCGGGAAGAGGATCTTGCCTTCGCAAGCCCGGTGCGTGCCCAGGCTGACAGTGGCAACAGTGGCGATGCGAAAATCAATCAGGGCCTGATGTTTGATGTGCGCAACCCCCGGACCAACGCGCCACTGTCGGAGTTCAGTCAGCGGGGAGAGTTGACACCGGATCTGGAGATCTATTTCACGAGCGACAACGAGTACGTCATTCGAGACCCGGAGAACCCTGGCACACCGCTGGAAACAGGTACCTATCAGCCGGGCATCAGTAACAAGCTGTTTACGGAAGACCCGGCAGATTCGAACTACCGGGGGTTCCAGTTCGAGATCAGTGGCAACCCGAAGGCAGGGGACAGTTTCAGCATCGGCTATAACACCAATGGCAACGCGGACAACCGCAATGCCGAGCTGATGGCGGCCCTCGCCACAAAGAACACCATGAACAACGGCAGCCAGAGTTTCACCGAAGGCTACGCCGGCCTGGTAGAGCAGGTGGGCGTGAAAACCCGCCAGGCCCAGCTGGACAGTGATTCCGGCAAGACCCTGCTGGATCAGTCCGTAAACCAGCGCGAAGCCGTTTCGGGGGTCAATCTGGACGAGGAAGCCGGCCGGTTGATCCAGTACCAGGCGGCCTATAACGCCTCTGCCCGGGTGATGGGCGTGGCCCAGGAACTGTTTGACACACTGCTTGGCACTTTCCGTTAGGCCAGGTTTGAGGTGAAGTGACATGATCAGAATTTCATCGCAGCAGATCTTTACCGGTGGCACCAACCGCCTGCAGGATCTGAACGTCAATCTGAACAAGACCCAGGAGCAGGTATCCACCGGCAAGCGGGTCAACCGGCCTTCTGACGACCCTGTGGCCGCCGCGCGGATCCTCAAGCTGGACCAGGAAGTGGGTCGCATCGAAACCTACCAGCGCAACGTGGGCCTGGCGGAGAACCGGCTGCAACTGGAAGAGAGTTCGCTGGAGAGTATGGTGGACATAATCCAGCGGGTTCGTGAGCTCACCGTTCAGGCGGGTAACGGTTCCCTGACGGCCAATGACCGGCAGTCCATCTCCGCCGAATTGAAACAGCGGCTGCAAGAACTGGCCTCCCAGGCCAATACCCAGGACAGTGCGGGTTCCTACATCTTCAGCGGCTTTCAGGGGGATACCCCCGCCTTTGCCAAGAACATCAACGGCGACTGGGTGTACCAGGGGGACGAAGGCCAGCGGAAACTGGAAGTGGATGATGGTGTCAATGTGGCCATCAGCGACCACGGCAAGGACCTGTTCGTGAATGTGCCCGCGGGTGGGCCGACGTTCTTCACTGAGGTGGGACCAAATGTTGAATCGGGGGCGCGGATCAGTAGTGGTGTGGTGCTGGACCCTGAACAGGTCGCTGGGGCTTCACCCACGGACTACCTGGTAACGATCGAGCAGGACGGGACGCAAACGTCTGGATTCCGGTACGATATCCGCGACAAGAACGATCCCGGTGGTGCGGTACTGGAGTCAGGTGAATATGTCAGTGGAGAGAGTATTCGCTATCAGGGAATGCAGTTCGAGATTTCTGGAGCCGAAGATGGCGATGAGTTCCGTATCAACACCAGTGAAAAGCAATCGATATTCCGCTCCATCGAGAAGCTGATTTACGGCCTGGACAACCTTCCGAAGCAGCCAGAGGCTGGCGCGATCACCAGCTTTGCGCCTGAAGCTGGTGATGTACTTGAAATCAATCAGGCGGCTTTTACGTTCGATGGCACTGAAGATCTGGCTGATCTGGCCGCGCTTATTAATGGCTCGGAAGATGAGTCATTGGCAGGTATAGAAGCAAGTGTGGAGAATGGTGAGCTCAAACTGATCTCATCGGGTAGCAAAATCAGCATTGATGCCACAGGAATGATCGCAGGGGAGCTGCAAACGTCCGGCGCCCGTTTCGACAACATCGATGTCGGGCCGGCGGTTACAGACCCGGTTACTGAAGCCAACTTCATCAGCACCCAGGCCACCTACGACCAACTTATCGGTGACTCCCTGGCCAACCTGGACAATGCCCAGGAGTCCATCCTGCGCACCCAGACCGAAATCGGTGGGCGCATGAACCAGCTGGAGTCCACGGGCAAGTTCCTGGAGAACTCGTCCCTGTACGCGAAAGACCTGCGTTCCCAGCTGCAGGATGTGGACTACGCCGAGGCGATCAGCAATCTCTCGTTCCAGAGCTTTGTGCTGCAGGCGGCGCAGCAGTCCTTCGCCCAGACGTCGCAACTGTCGCTGTTTGACCGGCTGTAACG
Organism: Marinobacter sp.; assembly: GCF_041690615.1. GTDB lineage: Bacteria > Pseudomonadota > Gammaproteobacteria > Pseudomonadales > Oleiphilaceae > Marinobacter. The sequence goes on along the minus strand of NZ_JAWLGY010000030.1, from coordinate 5,927 downwards.
GAGCTTTGTTATTCCGTCGTTTGCTTTCGCAACCGGCGTCAGTATAATCCGGGCTCTCGACGACCGGGCAACCTGTGTGGCGGCGTGGTGAAATTGGTAGACACGACGGATTCAAAATCCGTTGGGGTAAAACCCGTGGCGGTTCGAGTCCGCCCGCCGCTACCATTCCTCATTGGCCCGGTGTATTCAGAATTCCGGCCTTCCAGGGCCGGCCCCGGGTCGACCTGTCCATGAAAGTCTCTGATTTCCATTTTGAACTGCCCGACGAGCTGATTGCCCGTTACCCCATGGCCGAGCGCAGTGCGTCCCGCATGCTTTGCCTTGATGGCATCTCCGGCACTTTGGCCCACCGCCAGTTCCGCGATTTGCCGGACCTGCTGGAGCCCGACGATCTGCTGGTGTTTAACGACACCCGGGTCATCCCCGCCCGCCTGTTCGGCACCAAGGACACCGGCGGAAGGGTGGAGGTTCTGGTGGAACGGGTTGAAGCCACCGATACCGTACTGGCCCATGTGCGTGCGTCCAAGGCACTGAAAGCCGGTCAGCGGGTCGTGCTGGAAGATGGCTCCGCGCTGGTAATGCTTGACCGGGAGGATGCCCTGTTCCGGCTGCAAACCGAATCCGGAGAGGCCATGCTTGATCTGCTGGAGCGGGCAGGGCACATGCCCCTGCCGCCCTACGTGGACCGCCCCGATGAAAACTCCGACCGGGAACGTTACCAGACGGTCTACGCCCGGGAAGCCGGCGCCGTAGCCGCCCCCACTGCGGGCCTGCATTTCGACCAGTCCATTTTTGACCGCCTCGCCGAAAAGGGCATCCAAACAGCGTTCGTTACCCTGCACGTTGGTGCGAGCACCTTCCAGCCAGTGCGCGTTGAGAAGGTGGAAGACCACGTCATGCACAGCGAAGTGGCGACGGTGCCGGAGGCGGCGGTCGAGGCGATCCGGGCAACCAGGCGCCGCGGTGGGCGGGTGATCGCGGTAGGCACCACCTCGGTACGGTCACTGGAGTCTGCCAGTCGCGGCGGGGCGGTGCGGCCGTTCCAGGGGGAGACAGATATCTTCATCCGGCCTGGTTACCGGTTCCAGACCGTGGACGCCATGATCACCAATTTCCACCTGCCAGAGTCCACGCTGATCATGCTGGTAAGTGCCTTTGCCGGCTATCACCACACCATGGCGGCCTACCGTGAGGCGGTGGCTGAACGCTATCGCTTCTTCAGTTACGGCGATGCGATGTTCATTACCGGCCAGGAGCCCAGCCTCGGGGCACTCGCCGGACCAGGAGCCTGAGATGCGCGACGATTGTTTCATGACTTTTGAAAAGCTGGGTGAAGACGGCAAGGCCCGCCGTGGCCGGCTGACCTTCCCCCGGGGTGTGGTGGAAACACCGGCCTTCATGCCCGTGGGTACCTACGGCACCGTCAAGGGTATGCTGCCCCGGGATATCGAAGCCACCGGCGCCCAGATTATCCTGGGTAACACCTTTCACCTGATGCTGAGGCCGGGCACTGACGTCATCAGGGCCCACGGGGACCTGCATGATTTTACCCAGTGGCAGGGGCCTATACTGACCGACTCCGGCGGCTTCCAGGTCTTCAGTCTCGGGGAAATGCGCAAGATCACCGAGCAGGGCGTGAGCTTCCGTTCGCCGGTGGACGGTTCGCCGGTGGAACTGAACCCGGAAATCGCCATGCGGGTCCAGCGGGATCTGGGCTCCGATATTGTGATGATTTTTGACGAGTGCACCCCGTACCCGGCCACCGGGAAACAGGCCCGGGAGTCCATGGAAATGTCCCTGCGCTGGGCGGCGCGAAGCAAGGCGGCCCATGGCGACAGCCCGTCCGCACTGTTTGGCATTATCCAGGGCGGCATGTACAACGACCTGCGCCAGCGGTCCCTGGAGGGCCTGGTGGACATCGGCTTTGACGGTTACGCCATTGGCGGCCTGTCCGTGGGTGAGCCGAAAGAGGAAATGATCGCCGTACTGGACGACCTGCCGGCGCGGATGCCCGAAGACCATCCCCGTTACCTGATGGGTGTCGGACGCCCGGAAGACATTGTGGAAGCGGTGCGCCGTGGTGTGGACATGTTTGATTGTGTGATGCCCACCCGCAACGCCCGCAACGGGTATCTGTTTACCTCTACCGGTATCGTCAAGATCCGTAACGCCACTCACCGCCACGATACCACGCCGCTGGATGCGGAATGCGATTGCTACACCTGTTCACATTTCTCGAGAAGTTATCTGCATCATCTTGATAAGTGTGGTGAAATGCTGGGCTCGCAGTTGAATACCATCCACAACCTTCACTATTACCAGAAGGTCATGGCCGGATTGCGCGGGGCTATTGAAGCAGGTACATTGTCCGACTTTGTGGAATCCTTCTACGCCAAGCGTGGCCTGCCCGTGCCGCCCCTGGCCCGGGGCTGATCCTCCACGCACCCGTATTCATTGCAGAATCATTAACGGAGACATTTTATGAAAGCAGTAAAAGCCATGTTGGCCACCCTCCTGGCCGCCGCCGTGCCGGGTGTTGCCCTGGCCCAGGATGCCGCCCAGGGCATGGGTGTTATGGGGCAGGTGATTTTCTTTGGTGGTTTTATCCTCATTTTCTACCTGCTGATCTGGCGTCCCCAGTCAAAGCGGGCCAAGGAGCACAAGTCACTGATGTCAGGCCTGAACAAGGGCGACGAAGTGGTCACCTCCGGTGGCATTGTTGGCCGTATTACCCGTGTTACCGACGATTTCATCGTGCTGGAAGTGGCCGATAACGTGGAACTGAAGGTTCAGAAGGTTGCCGTCGGCGCAGCTCTGCCCAAGGGCACTCTGAAAGACATCTGAACACACTGACCAGGGAGGCCGCCGCGATGAAGGCGGCCTGATAGCGGTCAAGAAAGGGCTCCTATGCTGAACAAGTATCCGCTTTGGAAAAACATACTGATCCTGGTCGTGCTGGCGATCGGGTTCGTCTATGCCTTGCCGAATGTCTTCCCCGACGACTACGCCGTTCAGATTACCGGTGCACGCAGTGGTACCGAGATCAGCCAGCAGACGGTCGACCGGGCTTCGGAGGCACTGGAGGAAGCCGGCATCGCCATCAAGGGCATTGACCGCGAGGAGCGCAGTGCGCTGATTCGCGTCACCAGCTCTGATGACCAGCTCGAGGCACGGCCGATTGTTCAGCAGGCCCTGGGTGAGGAATTCCTGGTTGCCCTGAATATGGCCGAATCCACCCCGGAATGGCTGCAGGCGGCCGGGGCGGGTCCCATGAAACTGGGTCTCGACCTGCGCGGTGGTGTTCACTTCCTGCTGGAAGTGGACATGGAAACCGCTGTCGAGCAGCGTCTTGAGGCTACCTCCAGCCAGATCAAGCGGGAGCTGCGTGAGGAACGTATTCGTTATCTTGGCGGGGACCTCTCGGACGGTAACAACATCGAGCTTTCGTTCCGCAGCGAAGGTGACCGTTCAGAAGCCTTTGACATTATTCGCGACCGCTACGATGAATTCCTGCTGGACGAAAGCACGGAGGGTGAGAACTATCTTCTGAATCTGAGCCTGTCCGAGCAGGAGATACAGCAGATCCAGGACTACGCCATTGAGCAGAACCTGACCACTATCCGCAATCGTGTCAACGAACTGGGCGTCGCGGAACCGCTGGTTCAGCGTCAGGGGGCAGACCGTATCATTGTGGAGCTCCCCGGTGTACAGGACACCGCCCAGGCCAAACGGGTGCTGGGTGCGACTGCCAACCTGGAGTTCCGTCTGGCGGCCCGACAGGACGCACCAAGGGCTTCTACCGAGAGCTATCCTTTCCGAGACGAGCCCGAGCGTACCGCTCGTCTGGAGCGGGAGGTTATTGTCACCGGCGAGAATGTCTCCAACGCCAACCAGGGTTTTGATGAGAACGGGATGCCGCAGGTCAACATCACCATGGATGGCGTGGGCGGTGACCTGATGACTCGTGCCACCCGCAATGCCGTCGGTCGGGGTATGGCGGTACTGTTCATTGAGTTCCGCACTGAAATGGAGCAGGAAGTCGTCGACGGCGAGGTGATTACCCGCGAGGAGAGGGTAGAGGAAACCAGCATTATCTCCCTGGCGACCATCCAGTCCACCCTGGGCTCCAGTTTCCGTATTACCGGCCTGGACTCCATCCATGAAGCCTCGGAGCTCGCGCTGCTGCTGCGTGCGGGCGCCCTGGCAGCCCCCATGTACTTTGTCCAGGAGCGGACCATCGGCCCGAGCCTCGGGCAGCAGAATATTGATGCCGGCTTCATGTCGGTTGTAGTTGGTTTCATTCTGGTACTGGTGTTCATGGCCGTGTTCTACCGGGCGTTCGGTCTGGTGGCGAATGTGGCGCTGACACTGAACCTGATGTTGCTGCTGGCGTGTATGTCGATCATCTCTGCCACACTGACCCTTCCCGGCATCGCCGGTATCGTATTGACGGTGGGTATGGCGGTGGACGCCAACGTACTGATTTTCGAACGTATAAGAGAGGAACTGCGGGAAGGTGTATCGCCCCAGTTGGCCATTAACGCCGGTTACTCACGGGCTTTTGTTTCCATTGTGGACGCCAACATCACCACCTTCCTGGTCGCGATTATCCTGTTCGCCATGGGCTCCGGTCCGGTGAAGGGCTTCGCCGTAACCCTCAGCATCGGCATCCTGACCTCACTGTTCACCGCACTGGTAGTGAGCCGGGCGATGGTCAATGCCATTTATGGAGGCCGGAAGGTCGAATCTCTCTCGATCGGAGGCAAGCTGGCCAATGTCTGATACCCGTACCGAAAAATTCGATTTCATGAATCTGCGCAAACCGTTCGCAGTCATCTCGGTATTGCTGGTGATAGCATCCATCGTACTGCTCGGAATGCGGGGGCTTAACTTCGGGCTGGACTTCACCGGGGGCACCTCGGTGGAGCTGGAGTACGCCGAGGCTCCGGAGCTTGATGATGTCCGCAGTGACCTGACAGATGCCGGCTACGAGGGGTTCGTGGTGCAGAACTTTGGTTCTGACACCCTGGTTCTGATTCGTATGCAGGAGGCCGGTGACGACGAGCTTGGCCCCCGCATTCTCGAGGATATCCGGAGCCGTTCAGACAGCGATGTAGAGCTTGTAAGCTCCGAATTCGTGGGTTCCCAGGTTGGTGATGAGCTCAAGGAAAACAGCGGCCTTGGGATGTTGCTGGCGCTGGCGGTGGTGCTGATCTACGTGGGTATGCGCTTCCAGTTCAAATTCGGTATTGCCTCGGTGATTCCCCTGGCCCACGACGTGATTATCGTGCTGGGCATCTTTGCCCTGTTCCAGTGGACCTTTGATCTTACCGTGCTGGCAGCCCTGCTGGCGGTTATCGGCTATTCGCTGAACGACACCATCGTGATCATGGACCGTATCCGGGAAAACTTCCGCAAGCTGCGGATTGATGACCCGGAGGAAACTGTCAACCTTTCGATCCATGCGGTCATCAACCGGACAATCAACACCTCATTGACCACCCTGCTGGTGCTGATGGCGTTGTATTTCCTGGGTGGTGAGGCCATCAACAACTTTGCCCTGACCCTGGCCATCGGTGTCATCGTCGGTACCTACTCCTCCATTTACGTGTCGGCGAATCTGCTGGTTACGCTGGGCGTTACCCGCAGTGATATGGTTGTGCCTCCGAAAGAAGGCGTTGCCGGTGAGGGTGACGAAGAGGAAGAGCCACCGGAATGGCTGAACCGGATGTGACCGGTCAGGCCAGGAATGCCCGCAGCTCAGACGATCTGCCGGGCATGTCCGCCGCATAAAAAAGCCGGACTGGAGATTTCCAGCCCGGCTTTTCTGTAGTGCGCCAGGCATGGCGCGTAGCGCCTTGACGGCGCTGTTCCGGTCCAGGTGGTGCTGGCCGGATGACTTGGGGGTGCAAGTCCCCTGTGGGCCC
>NZ_JAWLGY010000029.1:0-38971 GCF_041690615.1 Marinobacter sp. | reverse complement strand
GAATGTCCGCTTTGCGACCAGAGCGGCCGATCTATGGCGCCTCTCTTCGGCCTCGAGATGGAGGCATAACCAGATGGTTATAACCGGTTTTCTTGAGATGCTCTAAGGCTATTTTCGCCGCAGACAAGATAGATCATAACGTCTACTATAGTTTGGCCGAAGCGGACGAATTATAGTCACACGAAAAACACCTTTAGTCATTGTTTTTAAATCAATATCGGCCGGACTCGAAGAGGCACGACCTAACGGTAACGAAATTTTAAGTTCCCAGTTCTTTCCCTAAAGATTGCTTCGTTTCGTGGTCAGGCGATAACAAAAACACAACGAAATCGACATTAACGACAACCATGCCTATCCCTCCTTTTACTAAATCCGGGCAAGGTGAATCGGTTCAGGCGCTATATTGGCATCGTAGTTCGCTTATTCAGAAAGCATTGAAGCAGTCAGCTTGCGCACCCGGGATTCCCCGTCCCGCTGTCCGTGGCATAACCCTTGAGTTCGTAGGTCTGACCAGGTGCGGCTCTGAAGCACACAGGCCACCCAGAGCGAAGCCTGTTCCGACGCTGCCAGCCGCACCGATACCCCGGCTTGCATCGTCAGGCGCCTTAGTGCCGCCAGGGTCAGCTCAAACCCCCGGTGCCCATGAGCAAAGGCCTCCAGCTCAATCAGCTCCTGCTCTGTCAGTGGTGGCGCCGGCGGCAAATCAGCTGTGATGGCCAGAACCAGCTCCGGTGACAATGACGGCCACACCACCGGCAGCATGACCGGCCACTGCTCCGAAAAACGATTCGAAAGCCGCTGCTGTACAGCCACGCCAGTGTCCGTCAGCCCCTGAAGCATCTGCACAGCATATTCCCCAGAGCTTGCCTCACGGCTGATGCCCAGGCGTACGGTGTTGAAGCCGGCGGATTGCCAGAATGGCAGTAGCTCTTGCGAGGCGCCATAGCTGGTGCCGATGGCGTCCAGCCCGAGGTTTGTCGCTTGCCGTACGGCGTGGTGAAGCAGTGCCTGGCCGATACCTCGGCGGCGGCACTGGTCGTGAACTGCTACACGGACCACTCGCAACATCCGCAGGGTGGCGGCCTCGGCATCGCCGCCGTGATTGGCAAGCGACTGAGGTAACAGATGGCCCTTGAGCCGTCGCTCGCCCCGCATGACCTTTTGTGCCAGTTCCATGTCCAGGCCGCCTTCCACCGTGGCCCAGAGCACGCCGACAATGTCCGTCCCTTGCCGGGCGACCAGGGTGACCGCGTGCGGGTCGTCCATCCACTGGCGCAGGTCGCCGGGGGTGGTGCGGTAGTGAGCGTCCACCAGCAGGCCGAAGGCGCTGGACAGGTCCTGCTCGCCTGCCTCAGCGGGTTGCCATTGCTTGATGGAACAATCCCCTTCCTGCCCCGGGTTCGTGGCGGAGGCATCCAGCAGGAAAAGCCGGTTCACCAGCGGCTCAAGGGGATCTGAGGGCGACCAGCGCACCGGTTGTTCCAGGGTCAGGGCCTGCCAATGGGGGGTTTCCCGGTCCAGTACAGCCCGGAAGCGGAGATTGAACCCCCGACCGGAGCCTTCATAACCGTGAACAGTCGAAGCAAACACCACTCTCGGCCAGCCCAGCAGGATTTGCCGGAGTAGCGGTGCCGGGATGGCGGCGGCTTCATCCAACATGACCAGTTCCGCCTCGGGTCGTCGGTCCAGCAGATCATCGACCGGTAACCATTGCAGGCTTTGGCCAGAGGCCGTTTGGAGGGTCGTTTGCCCGGTGTAGTCCTGTCCAGCTTCCGTCGCGGCGTGTTTGAACAGCGTTGAGACATTCTCCTTGCGGGGAGACACGACCAGGATCCGGTTGCGGCCGGCCTGTAGCAGTCGGACGGCGGCAATACCCAGCGCAGCGGATTTGCCCCGCCCGCGGTCGGCGGTGATTACCAGGGGTCGCCTGCGGCGGCCCCGGCCGGTGTGAATGATCTGTTCTATGGCTCGTTCCTGGTCCGCAGTTCCAGCGGGTCGAAACGCCTCCTGATCCGGAAGATCTTCAGTCAAGGCCTGCGGCAGGCAATCACCATCAGCGGCAACACGGATGACCGACGGATCCTCCGCCAGCACCCTGGCCATCCGGGCCATAAAGGGATGCTGCCCCTCAGCGGACAACCCCATCCGTGGATAATCCGGGTCGGCGAAGGCACCCCACTCAGCAAGCTCCGGCATCAGCCAGAACCAGAAACCACCCGCCTGGAGGGTGCCGCTGAGCGCCGCCAGCGAATCCGGCGGGTTCCCCTGCCAGCCATCCCAGACCAGCAACGGGTTTTCCGTGCCCAGATGCTGTCGGGCCTGGTTAGCCGAAATCGCGGTGAGTGCGGGATGGGGCACGGCCGCCGTCTCACCAACCCACAAACCGCTTGCCGGGGCCAGTTGTGACAAGACCTTGCCTACCAGGGCCAGGGCCTGCTCGCGGGCGCCTTCCACCAGTACCAGGCGCCGCTCACCCCGGGCCGCCAGCCGCTGCGACAGGGCCTGCCAGCTGCCTTTGCTCACTAGTTCAGGTCCACCGAATGCCGCTTCAGGTCCGCCAGGTCACAGATATCCAATGCAGCCCGGTGGGTGGCCCTTAGCCGGACCCGGGGTGCGGAACCAGCCTCCAGGGCTTCCTGCCAGCGGGCGGCACACAGGCACCAGCCATCGCCAGGGCGCAGCCCCGGAAAGCCGAACTCCGGCCGTGGCGTACTCAGGTCGTTGCCGCGGCTGCGGGAAAACGCCAGGAACTTGTCGGTGACCACGGCGCACACCGTATGGCTGCCCAGATCTTCCGGACCGGTATTGCAGCACCCATCCCGGAAGAAACCGGTCACCGGGTCGGTGCCGCAGTCTTCCAGCGGTTCGCCCAATACGTTGATGGACTCATCCTGCGCCTGTGCCATGGAATCACTCCTTGTCTGAATGTTGCGGTCATTATGAAGTACGGCCGGCAGTGTGTCAGTGCCCCGGCACTGACGAGAACCATTCGGGATTTGTCCCGCGCTCCTTTACAATGGCGCCATGACCAGCCCGCTCCCCGACTTCCTCACCGACGAACAACGCGACATCATCACTGCCGGCCACGAGCATGCCTTGATCACCGCCGTGGCCGGCAGTGGCAAGACCACCACCCTGGCCTGGCGCCTGCGCTGGCTGCTGCAGCAGGGCCACGACCCGCGCCGTATGCTGGTGCTGATGTTCAATCGCAGCGCCCGGGTGGACTTCGAACGCAAGCTGCGGGACGTCACCCGTGATCTTGCCCTGGCGCTGCCGGAAGTGCGCACCTACCATGCCATGGGACTGCGGCTGTACAAGCGGTTCGTTCAGGAGGGCTACCTGCCGGCCTTCTCAGAGAAAATCCTTACCGAACAGGAAGTCAGCTACCAGGCCTGGCTGCTGACCCGTCAACTGGCACCGGAAGACCTGGCGGACGAGATCCGGCGCAACAAGAAGGACTATGTGGAAACCGCCACCGGTTTCATCGACCTGGTAAAAACCACCCTGACCCCGGTGGAAGTGGTGTTCGAGGAACTGGGTTACAGTGACCGCCACCGCTACCTCATCGACCTGTTCCACGCCTTTGAACAATGGCGCAAGGCCCGCAGCCAGATCACCTATGCTGACATGCTCTATGAGCCGGTGATGGCCATTCACCAGAACCCGGCCCTGCAACGACTGGTGGGCAACAAGATGGACCTGGTGCTGGTGGACGAGTATCAGGACACCAATGAAATCCAGCACCTGATGCTGCGCTACGTGGCCGGTGACCGGGCGAAGGTGACCGTGGTGGGTGACCCGGACCAGACCATCTACGAGTTCCGGGGGGCCCGGCCGGAATTTATCCTGACCCGGTTCCGGGAGGAGTTCGACGAACCGCTGCAGCAAACGCTCAGCTACAGCTTTCGCTACGGGCACCGGGTGGCGCTGCTGGCAAACCACCTGATTACCCATAACCACGGTCGTAACGACGTGCTGTGCCACTCCCATGCTTCAACACCGGCCACTCAGGTACATCTGCACGAGAGTGAGCAGGACAGTGGCGTCGTGGTGAAGTTGCTGGAAGCACTGCCTGAACCGGAACAGCAGCAGACCGCCATCCTGTTCCGGGTCTGGAGCCAGAGTGTACCCATTGAGCTGCGCCTGTTGGCCCGGCAGATCCCCTATCGCATCAACGCGGGCAAGGGCGCCCTGTTCAGCCGGGAAGTGGAGGCGATAACCAGCCTGCTTCAGGTGGTGACCGGGCAGCTGCCGCGCATGACCGCCGAAGACCGCCTCGAGGCGGCCCGGCAGTTGCTGCGATTCCCCCATGTTGGCCTGAAGGAACAGGAGCTGGGCAACATGGCGCGGATGCTGGCGGGCTTCGAGTCCGACTGGGGCCGCTGCCTGCTCAGCCTGGACGAGTCAGCCCTTGGCCCCATGCCGGCCCGCAAGCTCCGTCGCCTCGGCGAAGCCCTGACCGCACTGACCGGCTTCTCCGGCCCCGTCGCCACCCTTCTGAAACGGTATGCCGAGCAAACCGAACTGTTCGAGGGCATTCGCAGCCTGGCCCTGACCCATGAGTCGGCCAATGAGCGTATTGATACCGTACTGGGATTCCGGGATTACCTGGCGACGCTGGATGTGCCCCCGGCAGAAGCTCTGGCCCACCTTCAGAGTTTGCGTCGGCAGGCCCTGGAAAAGCAGGATGACACCGCCAAACCAGCCGGCGGCGTGCTGCTCTCGACCATCCACCGAACCAAGGGCCTGGAATGGTCGCGAGTAATCATCCCGGGGCTGCAGGAGAAATACCTGCCCTACAGCCCCCGGCAGCAGGATGACCTGAAGGCTTTCATGGAGAGTGAGCGGCGCCTGCTTTACGTGGCCGTCACCCGTACCCGCAGAGAGCTGCACCTGATCACCCGGCCTGGCGGGCCGAGACCGGCCATCGACGCCGATCAGGCACCAAGCCGGTTTGTGGACGAACTCTGCTTCGCCTTGAGTGAGCAGTTCGGGCGCTGGCTGGACCAACGGGCTGATTCCCCAACCACGGATGCCGAAAACTACCAGGCAGACCAGCCCCTGACCAGCGTCGCCCAGCGCTACGCTGACCGGGCCGGCGTCACCCTGCGGGGAGAATCGGCTACCAGCACTGCCGCCAGTTCACCGGTCTGGACCAGCCAGCGTCTCAGCCACGCCATTTTCGGCCCGGGTTCGGTACTGGCGGAAACCGATACCGCCTTTGATGTACGCTTTGACGAGGGTCGTACACTGACGTTCAGCAAGAAAAGTGCGCACCTGTATTTTCGGCCCATGACAGATGCGTAATTCATGAGAAACCGCAAATGAACTGTCACCGAACGCCTCCTTTCAGACCAGTCATGCTGATGCTGGCCGCCGCCATGCTGGTGACCATGCATGCGGGTGATACCTCCGCGGATTCAGGGGTCTATCGTTGCGATAGTCCGGGTGGGGTGCAGTTTTCCGACCGGCCCTGCGGCCCTGACTCCGAGAAGGTGCACGTCCGCGACAATCGCGTCGGCGGCAGTCTCGGCGACAACCTGCCCGTCTATAACTACGAACCCGCCCCGGAACCCGCTGAAGAGGAAGCGCCCACAGCTCCCGGGAAAGATACCTGCCGTTTCATTAACTCCACCGACCTGCGCACCTACCTGGCCCGCAACCAGGTCTTCCCGGGGATGACGCGAGAGCAGGTGCAGAGAGCATTCGGGCGCACCTCGGAGGTCTACCCCACCCCCCAGGAAACCTGGGTCTATCAGACGAAATATTACGGCGCACTCTACGAGCTGACTTACGTTTATTTCAGAAACGGCTGTGTGGAACGGATCGAGTACCGCAAGCCCTGAAAAAGAATGGTCTTCAAATCAAAGATTTGAGATCCAGATCACACTTTTGAGCGTAAGCTAATGAGTAGGCCAGCAGGGTCGTAGATTCCGAAACTTCGGTAATTGTCCCTTGAATTCGCAGGCTTACGAAACTTAACTTGTGTCAGGCGCCGGGATTAAGGCGCTTTCACATGCCAAGGAAAGAGGAACACCCATGAACACATTCCGCCCTTTCGGAGCGGCCCTTCTGGCTGCTGCGATCAGTACCCCGGCCCTTGCCCAGGACGATATTCAGACGATCTATCTCAACCCCTTCGCCGGTTACCAGTATTTCGATGACAAGCGCGATCTGGACGAGGAAGCCACCTACGGCTTCGGCCTGGAATACCGGTTCCTTCCCCAGTGGGCGGTGGAAGCGGTCTATTCCCGCTCCGAACCCGACCGCAAGTACACCAGCGGTGACGTGGACTTTGAAGAAATGCGGGTAGATGGCCTGTACTATTTCGGCAGCCAGAGCGACAAGCTCAACCCCTACCTGGCCGCCGGTGTTGGCCATGCCGACTTTGATGGCGGTACGGTGACCACCCCGGGCACCGAACACGATGAAACCCGCGTCAACCTGGGCGGCGGCCTGCGCTACAACGTTACCGACCTGGTTTCACTGCGGGGTGACGTGCGAGCCTTCCATGGCATCGACGAGAGTACCTTTGATGCCCAGGTCAGCGCCGGCATCAGCCTGGCCTTCAGCCGTGGTGCCAGCGAACCCGAGCCGGAACCAGAGCCGGCTCCAGCACCGGAACCAGAACCGGATGCCGACGGTGATGGTGTTCCCGATAACCGTGACCAGTGCCCGGACACCGTTGCTGGCGCTGCCGTCGACCGCAATGGCTGTGAACTGGACAGCGACGGTGACGGCGTCGTGGATCGCCTGGATGAGTGCCCCGGAACCGCCCGCGGTACCGAAGTGGATGAAACCGGCTGCGAAGTGGTCACCATCGACACCATCACCCTGTACATCACCTTCCCCATCGACAGCGCGGAAATTGGCTCAGAGTACGACGACGATATCCGCGAAGTGGCTGACGCCATGAAGGATGACGAGGAAGTGTCTGTAGAGATCGCCGGCCACACTGACAACACTGGTGCGGCTGACTATAACCAGCAACTGTCCCAGCGTCGCGCCGAAGCGGTAGCGGATCGCCTGGTGGACATGTACGGCATCGACAGCAACCGTGTTACCCCGGTGGGTTACGGTGAAGCCGAGCCAGAGGCCACCAATGAGACCAGTGAAGGTCGTGCCCGCAACCGCCGGGTAGAAGCCCGTCTGCAGGTTCGTCGCTGATCGACGACATCCAGGATGAAACCAGAAAGGCGCCTGCGGGCGCCTTTCTTCGTTTCAGTCCCTGACTGCATCCACCAGCAGGTTCCGGGGTGTCAGCGAGCGCTCACAGAAGGTTCCCAGCCGGACCTGGTAACCTGCTTCTTCCAGATACAGGGCATAGTCAAACACCAGCCAGAGTTCCAGCGGGCGACGGAACAGGTGGCGAATCAGCTCATACCGCCGAACCTGCCGTAAACGCGCTGCGCCGAAGCCTTCCCAGTGTATCCAGTCAACGTGCGCCGGTAGCGCCAGTCCCTTCCTGGCCGCTGCCCAGCGAGCGAAGGCCTCAAACCCCTGGTTCAGCAGCCGCGAAGGATGCGGCGGCAGCGGCAGATAGCTGTCCTCTTCCCGCAATGTCCGCTGCAAACCATCAAACCCCAGGCGCCACTGCCTTGCCCGCTCCGTCTGCTCCCGCACTCTCAGTGGGGCCGTGACGGTTTCCTGTACCGCCAGCCGAAGCTCATCACGGGACAGCGCCAACCGCGGTTGATGCCCCCTGGCCCTCTCAGACAGGGGACGGTAGTTCTGCTGGCCGGTCAGGTGGTAGCAGCACGGAGAGAAACTCAGGCGTGGCTGCCGCAGCCGGACACCATCACGGATCAGCTTGCGGTGCAGGTCCCCGCAGGCATGCAGGGCGGTGCCATGGACCCGGTCGGGCCAGCGCAGGCCTGCCGCCATAACATCCTGCGGCTGAAGCTCTAACGGCTCACCGAAACGCCGTGCCAGGCGATTACCATCCTCCACCAGGGCGGGATTCCACTCGAAACCGGTCACCGGCAAACCACTGTGTCGGGCCAGGGTCCGGGAAAGGTGGCCTTTGCCGCAGCACCAGTCCAGGGCCGGGAGGGAAAGCGGCGACAGGGCAGCACACAGGGCTCCCGCCTGTAATCGTTTGCGCCCGGGCATATCGGTGGCCTCACGCTCGGCCAGGGTTGCCGTTGCCACGACTTCCGGTGCCGGCCTTAAATCTGCCACGGCGGTCAGGGCTGTGTATTGCGCCACCTCCGGCAGCCACCGCAATACCGACGCCGACAACTGCTCCGGTTCATCCTCGAAGCGGATACAGTCGGTCTCATCCAGCTGATCCAGCCAGCGGGCCAGTTCCGGGTTCCGGACTACCCAGTCCGGCTGCGGTACCATGAAAGGCGCCGGCTGCCATAAGGCATGATGGTGGACCAACCAGGCATTAAGCTTCCGCCAATGCCGGTAAACAGCCGTATCAGTGTCGTGTAAACTCCGCTGCGGAGGTAATGTCATGCAACTGGCCTTTGTCCTGGTGGAACCCAAGGTACCCGAAAACGTCGGCGCCGCCGCCCGTGCCCTGTGCACCATGGGCTTTGGTCAGCTGTGGCTGGTCAACTCGGATCTGCATACCCGGCCCGAAGCCCACTGGCTGGCCCATGGCAGCGACCATATTCTCGATAACGCGCGCATTTTCCCTGATATCGAGGCGGTCCGAAACTCCGCGGAACTGCTGATCGGCACGTCCGCCAAACCCCGCCACGGCCGATCGGACTGGCACACTCCCGGCGAACTGGCCGGGGTGCTCGCCAACAAGGGCAATGCCGTAGCCACCACAGCCCTGCTGTTCGGCCGGGAAGACCGGGGCCTGTCCAATGAGGAGCTGGCCTGCTGCGACCTGTTGACCGGTATACCCATGGCTGTCAGCTACCCCTCCCTCAACCTGGCGCAATCGGTCATGCTCTATGCCTGGGAGCTTTCTTCAGCCAGGACAGCGAGTACTGACCGGTCAGAGGTGCCGGGGTCCGATCCGGCCCGTCTCGGTGCACTCAGGGAACGCCTGGAGCACCTGTTGCCGGCAACGGATACCCCTGCAGACGGCAAACTGTATCAATGGATCTTCGAAAAACTGCCCCTGCTTTCGAATCGGGATATCGGCTTCGTTCACACCCTCTGTAGCAACATTGCCCGGAAGATCGACAAATCTTCCTGAAATCGCCCCTGACATAATCGAGCGCTTGTTCTATTTTTAGTTGACAGCCTGAACAATGGCTGATTAATGTATTCATACTTAAACAGAATTTTGTTCCGCCCTGCGGAACCCGCAACCACAAATACAACAAAGACAAGAGGACAATGCGATGTTCAATCTGAAAAGGTCCGTCGTGGCCCTGACACTCGCCTCCGCTCCGGCCCTCGCGTTCAGCGCGGAAGGCGTCGACCTGCCCAACACCCTGGGCATGACCGCCTATGGCACCAGTTCCGCTGGCTACGCGCAGATGGTCTCTATCGGCAACCTGCTGCAGAACGAATACGACGTGTCGCTGCGTATTCTCCCAGGTGAGAATGACGTCTCCCGTATGACGCCCCTGAAAACAGGGCGGGTGCCGGTGTGTTCCTGCGGTATCGCCGCCTATTATGGCTCCGAGGGCGTGCTGATGTTCGCCGGCGAAGACTGGGGACCGCAGCCGATCAGGGTGATCACCACCTCCATCGCCAGCTTCGGGCTGAGCATCGCAGTGGCCGGCGATATTGATGTTGAAACCCCCTATGACCTCAAGGGCAAGCGCGTTTCATGGATTCGCGGCGACGATGCCCTCAACCTGGGCACCGAAGCCATGCTGGCCTTCGGCGACCTGACCTGGGATGACGTGGAGCGGGTGGAATTCCCCGGCTATGGCCGTGCTTTCGAGGGCATCATTGCTGACCAGAGTGACACCGCATTCACGGTTTCTGTCGCTGGCGGCCCCCAACAACTGGCAGCCAGCCCACGGGGCATCACCTGGCTGACCCTGGACCCGGAAGACAAGGAAGGGTGGCAGCGTCTCAACGAGGTAGCACCTTACTTCCAGCCCCACGAGGTCACCTCCGGCGCAGGCATCAGCAAGGACGACCCCTGGATCGGCTCCAGCTATCCCTACCCGATCGTGGTAGCAAATGCTGATACCGACGAGACCCTGGTCAAAAGCCTGGTGAAGGTGTTCACCGAGGACTACGACAAGTACAAGGATGGGGCCCCGGGCAACGCCGGGTATGCCCTGGAAAACCAGAATATGGAGTGGGTGATTCCGTTCCATGACGCGGTGGTTGAGTACTACAAGGAAATCGGACACTGGACCGACGACATGCAGGAACACCAGGACAAACTGGTGGAGCGCCAGCAGATCCTGATGGACACCTGGGAGGAATACACCTCCGGCGACACCCCATCCGACGAAGACGAGTTCAAGGCGGGCTGGATGGAAGCCCGGGCTGCAGCCCTGGAAGAGGCCGGCATGAACCCGGTGTTCCGTTAATCCGCACTCTGAACCCGCGGCGGTGGCAGTGTCCACCGCCGCACACCTCTGTTCCAGCGAGTGTTCTGCACCATGACGCAAACGTCCATCGACGAGCAAAAGCCGGAGAACATTTCCGGCGTTCGTGAGCTGCCGGGCCTGTGGCCCTGGCTGCCACGCCTGGCCACCGTGGCCCTGACCCTGTTCACTATCGATTACCTGTTCAACCTCCAGCTCATCAACGTGGTCACCCAGGTAGAGAGCCAGTTCTTCTATATGGTGGTGGCACTGATGCTGCCACTGGTGTTCCTGCTCTGGCCCATGAACCGGTTCGCCAGCCGGCACAAGGTGCCCTGGTATGACATTATTCTGTTCCTCGCCGCCACCGGCATCTGCGGGTTTTTTGTCTATAACGCCGAACAAATCCTCGACCGGGGCTGGGAATACTCCGCGCCGCAGCATGCTATCGTCATGAGTTTCCTGTTCTGGGCGACGGTGGTAGAAGCCATCCGCCGCGCCGGCGGGCTGCCCATTGCGATTATCGTCGGCCTTGCCAGTATCTACCCGATTTTTGCGGACAAGGTACCGGGTCCGATACAGGGTTTTCCGTCTTCGCCGGACCAGACCGCAAGCTACCTGGCCATGAGCCGTGAAGGCATCATGGGGATTCCCCTTCAGGCCTTTGCCAACCTGGTCATAGGCTTCCTGCTGTTCGGCGTGGCCCTTCAGAAGACCGGCGGCGGCAAGTTCTTTATCAACCTGGCCTTTGCCCTGCTCGGCCACGTGCGGGGCGGCCCGGCCAAGGTGGCAGTCTTCTCCAGCGGGCTGATGGGGTCCATGAGCGGCAGCGTCATTACCAATGTGATGACCACCGGTGTGCTCTCCATTCCCGCCATGCGCCGGGTGGGCTTCAGCAGGTCCTATGCTGCCGGCGTGGAGGCCTGCGCGTCCACCGGGGGCGTACTGATGCCGCCGGTGATGGGCGCAACCGCCTTTATCATGGCGGCGTTTCTGAATATTCCCTATGGCACCATCGCCCTGGCGGCGGTAGTACCTTCAGTGCTGTACTTCCTGGGCCTGTTTATACAGATCGACGCCTATGCTGCGCGCCACGACCTGAAGGGCCTGCCCGTTGCGGAACTGCCCTCACTGCGTCAGACCCTGAAGGAAGGCTGGTATTTTATCTTTGTGTTTGTACTGCTGATCTGGATGCTGTTCTTCCTTCGCCGGGAGGCGATAGCGCCGTTCTACGCCACCGCCCTGCTGCTGGTGATCAACCAGGTACTGCCATACCAGCGCTGGGGCTGGCAGGACGTGAAGGAATTCTTCGGCGGAGCCGGCAAACTGTTTGCCGAGCTGATTGCCATCCTCACCGGTGTGGGTCTGCTGGTCGGCGCCCTGTCAGTGACCGGCCTGTCCGGTACCATCGCCAATGACCTGATCTACCTGGCCGGGGGCAACACCCTGGTACTGCTGATGATGGGCGCTGTCACCAGCTTTATCCTGGGTATCGGCATGACCGTAACGGCCGCCTATATCTTCCTGGCGGTGGCGCTGGCGCCGGCCCTGATCAATGGTGGCGGCATGGACCCACTGGCGGTGCACCTGTTCATCCTCTACTGGGGCATGCTCAGCTTCATCACCCCGCCGGTGGCCCTGGGGGCCTTTGCAGCCGCGACGGTAGCTGGATCACGGGCCATGGAAACCGGGCTTCAGGCCATGCGCCTGGGCAGCGTGATCTACTTTATCCCGTTCCTGTTCGTGCTGAACCCTGCGCTGATCTTCCAGGGCAGCTGGAACGAGATTCTGGTGGTCATCCTGCAGGCGCTGGCCGGTGTGGTGCTGATCGCCGGTTCCATGCAGGGCTGGATACTGGGGGTGGGCAACCTTGCCGCCAGCCGACTGATGCAATGGCCTATCCGGGCGGCCCTGATCGTGGGCGGGCTATTGCTGGCCATCCCCGGTGGCGGCCCAGTGCCCCTGTCCAACCTGCAGCTGTCCATGATCAGCGCCGTTCTGATCGTTCCGGCCCTGGCACTGGCCTGGGCTGCCCAGCGCCGACAGCCGGCCCTGGCCGGACGCTGACCGGCCGGGCCTTACTGTTATTGGCCCCCTGCCAGGGCAAGGATGCCGCGGCGGGGAACCCGGGCGACCAGTTCGTCCCGGGGTAGCGGACGGCTGAACAGGAAACCCTGCCCGACATGGGCGCCCATGCCCACCAGGCAGCTCAACTCCCTCTCATCCTCGATGCCTTCCACCACCACAGAGAGCGAGAGGCGCTCGCACAGGGTCAGGATCATCTCCATGATCGCCCGTTTCTCGCTGTCTGAATCAATACCGGACACCAGCGACCGGTCAATCTTGAGCTGGTCCAGGGGTAGCTGGCGCAGGTAGCCCAGGGATGAATAACCGGCACCGAAGTCGTCCAGTGCCACGCTGATACCCGCCCGGCGCAGCTCTTTCATTACCACCATGGCGATACTGGCATCGGCCATCACCGCGGTTTCGGTGATTTCCACCTTGAGTCGGCGAGGATCCACGCCCGCCCTGTGCAGTTCCCGGATCAGGTGGTCCGCCATGGCAGGATCATGCAGTTGCGCCGGGGACAGGTTGAGGCTCACCGAAAAGTGTTCGCCATAGACCTGGGTCAGCAACGGATCATTCATCAGCGGCAGGGTCTTGAGCAGCATGGCATCGGACAGCGCGCCGATCAGTCCGGTTTCCTCTGCGACCGGAATAAACAGGCCCGGGGAGATCAGTCCCAGATCCGGATGTCTGATCCGGCAAAGCGCCTCGAAGGCATCCACCTCGCCGCTTTGCAGGTTCACCAGTGGTTGGAGAAAAGGTTCCACCCAGTCATGGCGCAAGGCACTGCGCAGGCTCTGCTCCGCATCCAGGCGTTCCCGGTTACGCTGGCGCATCTCGTCCTGGTAGACGAGGAAACTGCCGGTGGCAGCATTACGGACCCGCCGCAGCATGGTGCGTGTGGCCTGCAGCATGTCGGCTGAGCCAATGAACCGGCCGTCATCACCCGGTATAGCCCCGACCACCAGGGATAGCCAGACCCGACGTTCATTCAGCAACAGGGACTCGTCGAACTGCTGCATCAATTCCCGGGCACGGGTGCGAAGCCCGTCCTCATCCGCATCATGGACCAGTACAGCGGGGGTGTTATCTGCCAGCAGTGCTACCAGTTCCCCGGGCCTCAGGCAGCGGTGCAGGCGCTGGCGTACCTCCCGTACCAGGGCCCGCTCCTCCGCCGGCGTCAGCGAGTCGCGAACCAGGGCCAGGTTGGAGAACACCACCACCAGCAGTCCGACCTGACCGCTCCCTTCTGCCAACCGTTGCTGCAGCACCAGATCCAGGTACTCAGCGTTGGGCAGGCGCGTGGTGCTGTCGACGAACTTCTGTTCGGTCATGTCGGCCTGGGTGCCAGACATTCTGCGGGGGGAACCTGTCACCGGATCCATCTCACAAATGCCGCGGGCGACCATCCAGCGGTAGCCACCACGGCCATCCTGCAGCCGAAACTCACAGGAGAACCGCTCGCTCAGCCCATTCGCGTGGTTGAGCATGGCCTCGCTGAACGGGCCCCGGTCCTGCGGGTGCATGCGCATGACCCATTCTGAAGGCCTGAATCGGTGCCCCAGTTCCTGGCATCCCGACATCGCCAGCCAACGGACAGAGACCTGCAGCTGGTCTTCTTCGAAATCCCACTCCCAGACGCCATCGTTGGCGCCCTGGATAATCAGGTCCAGTCGCCGTGTACGCTCCTGTACCTTTTCCTCCAACTGGTCCCGGGCACGTTCCAGCTCCCGGATATTACGGCGCACCGATTCCAGCACAAAGTTGGACAGCACGGAGAGCTTCTGCACATCCAGGTCTTCGGAATCGGTACTCAGGTGGAAGTCATAGCGACCGTCGATCGCCTGGCAGAGCTGGTCGGCAATCTCGTTGATCCGGGCCCGCAGCCGCCGTTCAGAATCACTCACCGAGTGCCTCCACCTTCAGGCAGAAGCGGCAGGCTTCCGCCCCCCGCTTCTGACAGTCGAGGATCTCCATGGACCCGGTCTCGCCAAACTCCTGCAACACCCGGTTAAAAAGGGCTTCATACAAGCCACACAGGCGATTGGGAGAGCGATAGGTGACCAGCAGGTCATCGCCCTGCTGGTCAATCTCGAACTTGTCACGGACCCGTTCCCGGCTTTCCTCGTTGCGCAGGCCTGAAGCCAGCACCGTGTGGATACGGGGCTGGCGCTCCAGGAACGCCCGCGCCGAGCCCGCCATCTGGTAGAACATGGGGAACAATTGCCGGGACTCCCGGATAAAGTGATCCGCATAGAGCCAGTAAAGCGCGTCTTCGTCGAGGCCGAAATACTCGCCGGTCGCCTGCAGCAGTCGCAGGCACTCATCGTCCGGGTAATCCCGGTCAATACGATAGTCGGGCACTTCATCCAGGCCCGCTTTCCGGCCAATAGCCACCAAGGCCTCTTCACCGCCTTCCGTGCGGATGATATCCACCAGAACTTTCTGGATAAATCCAATCATGGTGTTGTTGCATCCGGTTGTGCGCGGCCCCTGGTAGCAGGATAGCGCGTTGCTCTGTTAACTATCCTTACGCAGCAGTTCCCGATACTGTTCAAGTACTTCGTCGTCTTCCTTTGGGTACTCCGGCGCCAGGGCCTCCAGCTGTTCCGCAAGGATTCTGGCCATCAATGCGCGGGCAACCGGCTTGCGGTCCCCCGGCAGAATCAACCAGGGTGCCTCAGGAGTGTGGGTGGCGGCGATGACCTCCTCCACCACACCGAGGTATTCCTGCCGTCGTTTCCAGGCCTCAATATCGGAGTGGTCAAACTTCCAGCGCTTGCGGGGTTTGTCCAGCCGCTTGATCAGTCGCTGCCGGTGTTCTTCTTCTGACAGGTGCAGCCAGACCTTCAATACGGTCGTGCCTTCCTGGACCAGGTGCTGCTCGAAAGCGCGAATGGCACTGTAGCGGGCCTGCCAGTTGTAGTGACTTTCATCCCGCACCGGCCAGAGCCGCTCTGCCATGACAGCTTCATGGTGACTGCGATTGAAGGCCACCGTCTCGCCCAGGGCGGGCAGGTAGGGCACCACCCGCCAGAGAAAGTCATGCTTTGCCTCGATACCGTTAGGCCGCCCGAAGGACCAGGCATGGAAACCCGCCGGGTCCATATAGGTGGCCAGGGTGCGCACCAGGCTGTCCTTGCCGCTGGCGTCCAGTCCATGAAAGACCATCAGGCAGGCCTTTTCACCATTGGCCCAGAGCCGGCGCTGGTGCTCACCAATCCGTTCAAGGCACGGTTCCAGGGCTGGCACGCCGTCATCGTCGATATCGGCCGAATAATCATGAAGTGATGGTTTGCGGGGGTCGTACACCCAGGTTTCATTAAATGGTGTGGAAAGCATGCAGGGCAGAGTCTCGCAGCGACGGGGTTATTGGTCACCCCTATACAAGTGATTACCCGGACCAGCATACAAGCGGTGCGCGGGTTAATGATAAACTGGTGTTATTTACGGTCAGGTTAGCAGTTATGAGTCGCAAGAAACGAGAAATACCGGTTTTCGATCAGCCATTGATAGAAACCCACTGCCACCTGGATTACCTCAAGGAGCGCCCCCTGGAGGAGACCCTTGAGAAGGTGCGTAGTGTTAACATCGAACGGGTGATTACCATCGCGGTTTCCCCGGATAACCTGGCGCAGGTACGGGCACTCAGCCAGTTGCAACCCTGGCTGTACGGCACCCAGGGCGTTCACCCCCATGAGGCGGAAGCCTACTCGGATGACTGTGAGGCGGAAATCCGCGAACACGCGACCGATGACAAGATCGTTGCCGTGGGCGAAATCGGGCTCGACTATTTCTACGATAACGCTGACCGGGAGGTCCAGCGCCAGGTTTTCCGGCGGCAGTTGCAGATTGCCGCTGACCTGGACAAGCCGGTGGTGATTCACAGCCGGGAAGCCGATGAGGACACCATCGCCATTCTGTCAGAATTCGAAGACACCCTGAAACGCCGGGGCGTCATCCACAGCTTTACATCCGGCCCCGGATTGGCCCGCTATGCACTGGACCAGGGCTGGTGCCTGGGTTTCAACGGAATAACCACCTTTAACAAGGCGGAAAACGTGCGAGACATCGTACGCATGGCTCCTGTCGAGCAGATCCTGCTGGAAACCGACTCGCCGTTCCTTACCCCCGTTCCTTACCGGGGCCGGGAGAATGCGCCTTTCTACCTGCCCTTCGTGGCGGAGAAGATTGCCGAGGTCAAGGAGTTACCGCTGGAACAGGTTCTCAGCGCCACCTGGCAGGCCAGTATGCGCACCTTTTTCCCGGAGGAAGGGGCACACTGACGCAAAAGGCTACGCTGGAGAAAACACTCGTGTCAGGCCGGCGCCCGGGCGCTGGCCACATCCAGCCCCAGCCGCCCCAGCAGGCGATCACACTCGTCACTTTCCTGCATGTCGTTGCACATCAGCCAAGCGGCCCGCATGACAGCCTTGTCCCGCTCACCACTGCCGCGAGGCAGCATATAGGCCGCGCCAATCAGGTTGCGCAACGGCAACGGCAGGCGCCAGGCTACCTTGAGCACATTACCCAATGTGCCACTCCACTCGTATAAGGCCCGCTCCACATCGTCGTCATCGAGGGCGCCGTCCGAGGCGATGAACTGCTGGGCGGTACTGATGACCGCCAACTCACCAATCCGGTGCAGCAGCCCGGCGGTGTAACAAAGGGAGGCATCCACTCCCACCTTGCGGGCCATGCCACTGGCCAGCTCTGCCAGCTCCGAACTTTTCGCGACCTGCTCCTCGGCAAGGCTTTTCAGGGCAGGGTCAGACAGACGGTGGGAAATATCCAGGGCCAGCGCCAGGGCGTGGTTCAGGCTCATACGGATGCCCAGCATTCGAATGGCCTCCCGCAGGCTGCTGCAAGGCTCGCCCGAGCGACGCAGGGCGCTGGTGTTCGCCACGTCCAGCAAGCGGGCGGTTACCGCAGGCTGGCTCTTCCAGGCCTCGGAAAGGTCCCCCACTGACAGTTCCCCGGCCCGCTCCACCAGGGCCATGACGCTGGCCGGATCCAGTTCCGCGGGAAGATAGGCCTGGGTATCCCGGGCGCGGCGCAGCATGACCTCAAAGCTCGTTTCCGGACCACCAGGCTGCCCGGCGGGCAGCAAGGCCTTGAGGCGTTCCTGCATCGCGGTCGCCGTAAACGGTTTCGGCACGAACCCCTGAATATGCAGCCGGCCGGCGGCCAGCACCCGCTCCCGGTCCACCTTCTCAGACACCATCAGCACCGGCACCTCCCGGTCCAGCCGGCGGAGGGCTCGCACCAGGTCCAGGCCGCGACCATCCGGCAGGTCCCAATCACACACCACCAGCTCCGGACGCAGTTCCTCCAGATCGGCCCTGGCCTCGGCAAGGGTACGATAACTGTGAACGCGGGCCTGGGAAAACAGTCCGGAAACAAGGGTTTCCATCAGTTCCGCCATGGGAACATCCGCGTCAAGTATCAGTACGTTCATGGGTCAGGCTACCAGGTATCGGGCGATTGGCCGTTGAGCATCATCTCTATCAGGAAACTACCATATAAACCATCTCCAGCCCATTCAAACCGTGTGCCAGCGAGCATTCCGGGCTTCAGGCCCGGTAGCCCTCGATCAAACGGTTGATGCCGGTCGCAAGCTGACCCAGCTCGGCAGCGAGCCTGCGCACATCCTGGGCCTGCCCCACCACATCCTGGTTCTGACTGGCCACTCCCTGCACGCTCTCATTGATATGCACTGACGCAGCGGCCTGCTGCTCGGTCGCCGAGGCAATCTGCATGCTCAGGTCGGTGACCTGGGTAACTGCCTGGTGAATGGCGTCGATGGCCTCTCCGGTTGCCCTGATGGCAACGGATGTCTCCCGGGATCGGGTCTGCCCCATTTCCAATGCGGCCAGGGCTTGCTCTGCGCCGGCAGACAGGGTATTGATCGTGGCACCGATCTCCCTGGTGAATTCCTGGGTGCGACGGGACAGGTTGCGCACCTCATCAGCAACCACGGCGAAGCCACGCCCCTGGTCACCGGCACGGGCAGCCTCGATGGCGGCGTTCAGTGCCAACAGGTTGGTCTGCTCGGAAATCTCATTAATGGCACCCACAACCTGGCCAATACTGCCCACATTACCTACCAGGCTTTTGACCGCCTCGGCAGAGGACTGCAAGGTCTGGTCTGTCGCATCAGTCAGCGCAACTGCCTCACCCACCCGCTTGGTGCCAGCGTTCGCTGAACGGGAAGCCTCGGCAGAGGCCTCGGAGGCCTGCTGGGTATTGCGAGCCACATCATGCACTGTCGCTGTCATCTCTTCGGTGGCGCTGGCCGCCTGGCCGAGCCGGTCATTCTGATCGCCAAGGATCGCGGTGGTGCGGTCACTCATGGTATCCAGGGCGCCGGCCGTGCTGCTTAGCTGGGCCGATAGCGAGCCCACCTCACGAATGAGGCCGGAGAACTGGTCAAGCATGCTGTTGAAGGCCCGGGCGGTGTCGTCGGCGCTTTCATCCAGCCGCCCGCTCAGATCCCCGTCCTGACGAAATTGTTCCACCAGTTCCATGATGCTGTGGGTAACCTGCCGCTCACGACCCAGCCGCAGGGCAAAGAACATCAGGATTCCGGCTTCGAAGACCACGAACGCCGCATGCAGGAAGGCGATGGACCAGCTGCAGCCGTAGTTGAAAATCATCAGCGGCATGCCACCGAGACTGACGCCGGACAGCTGCAGCGCCGTGAGCAGCAAGTGGTGCACGGCAATCACGCCGGCCGCCACAAGGATCGGCAACCAGTCCCGATAGACCATCACCAGGGCGAGGGCACTGAAGATATGGAAGTGCATTTCGATCCGGCCCATCTGTGCCTGGATCATGATGGCCGAGAACACCATCAACGCCGTGGCAGCCACTACCGAAAAGCCACGGGTACCCCGGAGTGTTGCGTAGGCGGCAGACACCACCAGCCCAAGGAGCACCGAAGCAACGATCGCGAACACATGGGTTCCATAACCGACAGGAACCAACAATCCGACCACAGGCACATGGGCCAGCAGTATCCACAACATTTGCCGGTCGCTGCTGAGGGCGTCCCGGCGGGCAAATTGCGTATCAGACATCATTGGCTTGCCAACTCCAGTGCAGGCGTTGTAGACGCAGCGAGCGACATCACAGGCTGCTCAGAGAGTATACGATTCAGGTCGTCGACAACTCGATCAAGGTCAAGGTCGGGTGTGGTATAGAGCAATTCCCGTCGCCCCCGGCTGGATACAACATGCAGGTGGGCAGAATGGTCCAGCTCATAGGCCTCGCCACCGCCCACCCTGTGGGCATAGTCGTTATAACCGCTGGCCAGCTGCCGCGCAGCCGCACCTGACTCCGGCCGTACTGCAACGAACTTCGGCCCCAGTGACGCCATCAGCTGGTCCAGCCTTTGCCGGCTGTCCCGCTCCGGGTCCAATGTCACGAATACGAAGTTAACCGGCGCACCCGCCAGTCTGCGCTGCAGGGTAAGAAGATTGGTCAGTTGAACCGGGCACACCGTGCCGCAGCTCTGGTAACCAAAGAACACCAGGGCCAGACCCTCTGGAGGCGGCACCTGGGTTGCCTGGCCAGGCTCCACAAGGGACGGGGCGGGCAAATCCACCCGCAAACCGTAATACCCGGTGCCAGAAAGCAGGGAAGGCAAGACCGGCAATAGTGCAAGGACCGTCAACAGGATTACGAGAAACAAAGTAGCCAACAGCCATCGCTGCCCGCCGGGGAGAATTCTGGATGCCAAGGACCTTACCTGCCTGTGAATCACGCGAGGCCGTTATATTGATCTAACGAACTTTTAATAATCTGTACGCGTTTTACGCAAAAGCGGGCAGTCCGGATGTCGGGATAGTATATTCGCTTATGCGGGGGCCTGCAGTTCACGGATAAGCCGCTGTACACGGCTGGCAGACTGATCGTAGATCCTTAACAGGCGCGTGTCCCACTTGTCCAGGTCGGTGCCCATGGCCATGGCCTGTTCCAGGGTGATCGCCAGGCGCAGCACCCGCCCCAGGCCGCCTTTGCGGTGCAGGATGGCCTTGCGGATGTCATTGTGCAGGTCAAGGGTGTCGATAAACTCATCGGCGGGCACCCCCAGCATGATCTCCGCGCCGGACAGCAGCCCGGTAAGAAAGGCTTCCTCCCGGGCCGGGGCATTGACCCGCACCCGCCCTGCGAGGGACTCACACACGTGGGCCCGTATCAGTACCAGCCGGGCCTGCTCCCTGTTGACCGCCTGCATGGCACTGAGCATCGACACCCAGTGACGCAGGTTGGTCAGCCCAAGCCGGACAACCACTTCCCTCACCGATGAAATCTTGCCCGAACCACGGTACAGCGGACTGTTGACGATTCGGACGAGGTTCAGGGAAAGGTCGGGATCCTGGGACAATACACGGGTGAGCTCACCAATATCCGGATCCGGCTGATACAGCAATGCCAGCAACCGGGTCAACTGGATACCGGAAGCGGGCATTTTCTGCCCGGAGATGAGCTTGGGGCGGGCAAGGAAGTAACCCTGGAACAGGTCAAACCCCATGGCCAGGTACTGGTCGCGGGCTTCCTGGTCCTCGACCCTTTCCGCCAGCCAGCGAACCGGCAAATGGGCCAGTCGGTGCTTGTTTTCCGCCACGACTTCCGGCGTAAACTGGGAAACGTCCACCTTGATGACATCTGCCATTTCCAGCAAGGGCGCCCAGCCTTCATCGAAGGCAAAGTCATCCAGCGCAAAGCGAAACCCGGCGTCAAACCAGTGACGTACCGCCGCAACCAGTTCGGGCGTAGGGTCAATGCGCTCTACCAGTTCAACCATGACCTTGTCGGGGTCCACCGGCAGCACGATTCCGGAGAGCAACAGGTCGGCGGATACATTGATGTAGGCGCGAGTGCCGTAATGGGTTGTATGGTCGGTGATACCAGTGCAGTAGTTGAAGAGTAATTCACTGGTCGCCTGCTGCTCACCCACCGCCAGGGCACTCTGGCCGAGGTCATTTCGATAGAGCAGCTCCACGGCTTCCATTTCACTGTCGCGGTTATAGATGGGCTGTGCGGCCAGCAGGGTTTGTGACGCCATTACACAATGTCCGTTTTTTGTTTCAGGGCGATTATCCCTTCCCGTACGGGTTCCAGGCAGTCCCGGACCAGCGCAAATCATGCGCTCGCCGACCGCAGAAAGGCAAGCCGAAAACGACTCTCAATGGACCGTCGTCTATACCAGCGACAGGAACAACCCCATCAGGACTGGCGACAGGAACGACAGAATAAACCCGGACGCAATGGCCACCGGCACACAATCGAGACCACCGCTGCTGCGAATTACCGGTAGCGTAAAATCCATGGCAGTCGCACCGCCGTAGCCGATTGCCATGGCGGGCCGTCGCCCGATGATCACCGGAATAAGTGCCAGGGCGATGATCTCCCGGATGACGTCATTGAGGAAGGCCACGCCACCCCAGGCAGGCCCGAGTGCATCGCCGATCACAATACCAGACAACGAATACCAGCCAAACCCGGCCGTCAGGGCCAGGGACTGGAACAGTGGCACCTGCAACGCCGGGGAAAGCAGCACCCCCGCCAGCAGCGAACTGACCGTGAGGGATACCGCGATGCCAAGACCCTGCCGGTTCAGCAGCAGGCGCCGAAGGGAGAGCCCGGCGTTACGGAGCTGAAGGCCGATCATGAAAAGCAACAACATCAGCGCCCAGGTGGCCAGGTCTTCCACCCAGCCAAGGGCCGGCAGCAGGAACCAGCCCGCAAGCAGACCTGCCATAACCGCCGCCAGCGGCTTCGCCGCAGCGAGGAAAAGGCGTCGGTAACTGGTTGCACCGCTGGTCGTGCCGGCCTCGACGTGCATGGGCTGCCAGCGATGCCATAACCACAGACCAGCCAGGTTCAGCAACAACAGCCCCGCCACCAGCACACCCACCTGTATCGCCATGGCTGCCAGCTGCTGACCCAGGCCGTCCATCTGCCCCAGGCCAACGCCCAGCAGGGCCAGGATAAAATACACCAGGCCATCAACACCGTGATGAACGGTAGTCATCACGGTGCGGTTATTCAGGGGAATGGCAAAGCCAAAAAACAATGGCAGAAGAATCAGCAGGGCACCGGCCAGCATCGCAGTCTCTTGTCGGGTGAACGGAAAGGGTCGGGGTCAGAATGTGGGTTCAGGTTGCTCGGGGTCGAAACGGTAGTGGCCTTCATTGGCTTCGGCCTGCTGGCGCAGGTCCCGGGCCAGGCGCTGGGCACAGACGGTCCACTGCACCGGCTCATCCCGGCTCGGGTTATAGCCCTGCTCCAGCAGACTGCCGGCGAGCTGGCGCAGCGCCGCTTCGGCTTTGTCACGGTCCCGGTAGGGGCCACGGCAGCGGGTCGTGTCCGGCTGGCCATCCGGACCGCCTGCCAGCACCAGCACGGCCCACACTCCACCTGCCACTTTTTTGATGTGGAGTTCCAGGCGACGCCTGTCCTGCCAGAGCACCAGCGAATGCAGGGGTGTGCGACCGTGGAAGTAGTGCAGTTTCATGGCGGGCTCAGTGCAGTTTCTGGTCGTGCCGGTCCTGGACCAGCACCCAGGGCGCCACGACCACCGCCCAGAGTTCCGCTTCCCGGTCGTACCAGGCGCGGGCCAGGTCCGGGCTGACATCACCAACCTGGTCCTGGCTCATCCAGTGCTGGAACTGTACCTTGTTGTCAGCCGTCAGCTCAGCGGCCACATCCAGCAGGTCCAGTTCTGGCGACACACGTACAACATGGCCACGGGCATAGTAGGTCTGCAGTTCGCGCCAGCCTATACGGGAGGTTTCCAGATTGAGTCGGGTCTTGGTTTCATCAAGGGATTTGACTGAGGACATATACGAGCAACCCAGATTTTCATTAAACTTGGTAACAAGCTTACGCGATAGTCCACTTATCTGAAAACAAGTGGTCTCCGGGAACCTCCGGATTCGCTCAACCCGGCAGTGGCACACAGGGAGGGACTCCAACGCCAGCACACTACTATGCAATCTGAGTGAGTCATATGAAAGCACCCAAGATAGTTGTCGTCTCGGCTGAGCGCCCGACGTCCATTCCTGCTGACTGGTTCAGTGTTGCTGACATTGACAGTCTCCTCGACCATCCGGACACGGATATCGTGCTGCTTGACCAAACCGCCCATGTCGCAACCGATGCGGTGCAAAGGTTACGCAGCCACGCCGCTTTTCGCTTCCGCCTGATCTTTACCCGGGATGGGGACATCCCACTCAGCGACGGCACCATCCCGGCGGACCCGGGCAAACTCCTTCCCACGTTCCGGCTCTGGCTTGAACGTCTCAACATGTTCAACCGCGGACAGCCTCCCGAACGATTCGAGGAGCGCGTGCTGGCCTGGCTCTGGAGCCGACCTTCCAGCCGCCTGGAACCCGGGCTTGATCCCGACTTCAGGGAACTCTATCGATATCCGTTACTGGACGTCATGTCCGCGGAAGAACCGGTCAACGACATGGTCTGGCTGAACCTTATGGCCGAACAGGGCTGGCTGGAACGGGGTGAACTGATAGACCGAATCCGGCTGTGCAACCGCTGCAGTTCCGGGCGCCTGAACTATGTGGATGTCTGCCCGGCCTGCCGGGCACTGGATATCACCCGACAGCCGTCACTGCACTGTTTTACCTGCGGTCACGTGGCGCCCCAGGAGCATTTCCTCAAGGACGGCCTGATGATTTGCCCCAATTGCCTGAGCCGGTTGCGTCACATTGGCAGTGACTATGACCGTCCGCTGGAGAATTACCGGTGCCTGTCCTGCCAGAACTTCTTTGTGGATGCGGAGGTGGAAGCCCGCTGCCTGGAGTGTGGCGAACACCATGAACCTAACGAGCTCAAAGTCCGGGAAATCCGACCTCACCAGCTATCAGAGAGAGGGCGCCTGCGGTGCCGTCAGGGATTTGCGGATCAGGGGGTGACCGAAGCCTTTGGCCGACTGAATCTGG
Organism: Marinobacter sp.; assembly: GCF_041690615.1. Classification (GTDB taxonomy): domain Bacteria; phylum Pseudomonadota; class Gammaproteobacteria; order Pseudomonadales; family Oleiphilaceae; genus Marinobacter. The sequence goes on along the minus strand of NZ_JAWLGY010000029.1, from coordinate 14,478 downwards.
TTCCGGTCCCCACGTTCCATACCCTGTTGGACTGGGAAATCCAGCAGGCCCGTCGCTACCAGACAATGCAACCCTGCTCTGTGCTGGTGATGCAGATAGAAGCACTGGAAAAACTGACCGGAGATAGCCGGGGCCTGGCGATGGTGGATAGCCTGGTGGATCGAATCCAGGAAGCGATCCGTGACACCGACCGTTGTACCCGTACCCGTGAAAACCTGCTCTGGTTCCTTCTGCCCCATACCGACCGGGAAGGGATGCAGGTACTTCGAAGCCGCTTGTCGCAACTGACCGGCCTTTACCAGAACCGGCAAACTGACGGGTTGCCTGACATTCGCCTGGCAGGTTTCACGCTGCCGGAGGATCTGCTCAGCCAGGAAGATGCCAGCCTGCTGATGGCACGGCTGACCGGGGAAGTAAACTGATGCTGGACAGCACCTATTTCCAGCTTGCAGAGCTTGCGGCCAGCCTCGGTAACCTGGAAGGGCTGACCCGGCTCTTCCTGCTGCTGTTTCCGTTCTTCCTGCTGATGGAGCTGCCGGTAAACCTGCTGGTGCTGGCCGGTATATTCCGCTGGTACATTCGCCGCCTGAGCGCAACACCCAGTCAAAGTCTCTATACACCCAGGGTTTCCTGCGTCATCACCTGCTACAGCGAGGGGCGTGATGTGGAAAAAACCCTTCAGACGCTCTGCGAGCAGTTGTACCCCGGCCAAATTGAACTGATACCGGTAGTAGATGGCGCGGCTGCCAACCCGGCCACCATGCAAACGGTCCGCGATTTCCGCATCAACCCGGAACTTTACCCCGGGCGCGAGTTACGGCCTATCGCAAAATGGCAGCGCGGTGGCCGCGTTTCATCGCTCAATGCCGGTCTGCAGCAAGCCACCGGGGACATTGTCCTGGCCCTGGATGGCGATACCTCCTTCGACAACACCATGGTCCGTAACATCGTCAGGCACTTCGAGGACCCGAACGTACCCGCAGTATCCGGTAGCCTGCGTGTTCGTAACGTCTGGGTCAGCCTGGCAACCATGTTTCAGGCACTGGAATACTTTCTGTCGATTCATACCTCCAAGACCGGCATGTCCGAATGGAACACCGTGAATAATGTGTCAGGCGCCTTTGGGGCATTCCGCCGCGAGTTCCTGCTCCACATCGGTGGCTGGGACACGCATACGGCCGAAGACCTGGACCTGACGCTTCGCATCAAAAGCTATTTCGGTCGGCGACCGTTGCGCATTCCGTTCGAGCCCGCCGCCATCGGGTATACCGATGTGCCGGCGACCTTCCGGGCGTTTCTCATGCAGCGCCTGCGGTGGGACGGTGACCTCTACTTCCTGTACGTTCGCAAGCATGCCGACAGCATGACTCCCCGCCTGCTAGGCTGGCGCAATTTCATGATGACGCTGGTCAGCGGCCTGTTCTTTCAACTGGTACTGCCGTTCCTGATTGTCGGTTATACACTGGCTGGCCTTGTGGTGCTGCCCGTGGAGGCGGTATTGCTCCTCTTTACCATCATTTACCTCGTTTACCTTGCCACCACAGTGGTGTTCTATCTGACGGGCCTGATCCTGGTATCAGAGCAACCAATGGAAGATCTCAAACTGGCACCACTTGTGCCGATATTCCCCTTGTTCATGTTCCTGCTGCGCTGCTGGGGCGTGGTCTGTACCCTCAACGAGATGTTCCGCCGGGGCCATGAAGAAACGAGCATGGCCCCCTGGTGGGTCCTCAGAAAAGGGAAACGTTTCTGATGCTGGCGGTTTCACACCTGGTTTTTTTCACACTGCTGCTGGTCACATCAGGTACCGTTCAGGCGGTCACCCTGGAATCCCTGTTGGCAGGCATGGAAGACAGCGCCGAGGTACGGGTACAGGAAGCCGAGCAGGAGAGACTGGCCATTGAGCACCAATACCGTATCGAGGAGCGAGGATGGTCGGTTTTCGGCGGCGCAGACATTGGCCGTTTCCATGAACTTCAGCCAGATGGCAACCGGGATGACTATACCGGCTTCGGAGCCAGTGTCGGGTTGCGCTATCCGCTGCTGGGCACCCTGGACGAGCGCGAGCGGGCGGTGAGCGATGCCCGGCTGGCGGTTACCGAAAAAACCTACGAAACCCTTCTTCGGCGTTCCACACAACGATTTCAGCTTCGACAAAGCTACACCGACTGGTGGCATGCCGGGGCAGTGACCCATTGGTGCGGAACATGGCGAGCCATTGCCCGCGAAGAGCTGGCCAGTGCCCGTGAACGGGCGAGTCAGCAGGCTTTGAGAACGTCGGAGTTAAAGTGGCTGGAGCAGCGCTGGGACCGGGTCACCCGGTCCTGCGAGCGCAGCGAACAGTATCAGTCGCAACTGCGGGAGCGGACGGCCAGACTCGCTGGCGCCATCCTCACCCCGCCTGACCTGCCCCAACGACCAACGCTTACACGACATCCTGCGCCGCTGGTGCAGTGGACCGATGCCCTCAATCATCACCCCGCTGTTACTGCGCGCCTGCAAAGTATGGAAACAGCTTCCCGTAACCGTGATCATCACTGGTCAGACCGGGTCGACTCAAATTTCACCATTGCCCAGCGCCTCGACCGGCGTACGGATACCTCTGGAACCGGCAGCGGCCTGGTAGCCGGGGTAACCTTCGAAGTTCCCCTGGCGGCCCTGACCGGTCCTGATCCCGGTTCACCGGATAACGCCCGGTACCGGGCAGCCCGCGAACGACACAGGGCCGAGCTCGATCAATGGCGAGGCTACCTGGAAGACAACCTGCTCCGCTACCGTGAGGCACTGGATGATGTCAGTGAGGCCGTCGATCAGCTTACCCTGGCCAGGCGACTCACCCTGGAGCGCCGCCAACGCCTGACCATAGACTCCGAGGCAGGCTACATGGCGATGCGTACTGCCAGGGTTGAGGAAGCCGAGGCCCATCTCAACCTCTATCGGGCCTGGCGGGGGGCATCGCAGGAGCGTGCCGGCCTGCTCCAGGTGGCGGAGCATTCAGATAACCAGGCTGAATTACTGGGTTCAGAGGCCGTTAGCTGGCCAATCAGTGGCGAGGGCGCCGGGGGCAACAGCGATCCGATCAAAGCAGTTTATGTGTGGGACAGCCGCCCTCTCCTGGGTGAAGCAGAGCGAAGAAAGCGTCATCTGCAGGCGTTGGAAAGCACCGGTTTCAACCGGCTCTACCTGGGCCTCGACAGTCGCCAGGTTGCCCGCCCCCAAGAGATCCTGGATCCGCTTAAAACCCTGGTGAGTGAGGCACAAAACCGGGGTATACGGGTCGACCTGCTACTTGGCGACCCGCTTTGGTTGACCGATGAGCACCGGGCGGATCTGACTGCGTTGATCCGGCGCCTGTCCATACTTCCCTTTGCTGGCCTGCACCTGGACCTGGAGGTCGAACAGCTGGGGTGGCCAGTACCGGAACAACGACTGCAGCAATGGCTGCAAACCGTGGGTGAAGCCACCGAGGTCAGCCCGTGGCCAGTGACCCTGGTCAGTCACCACCGTTGGTTCAGCAACATGGCCGACCCTGTAACCTGTGTTCCCTGTCAGCTAGCGGCTAACGGTGTCCGGGAGGTATCGCTGATGATCTATACCACACGCACCCGGCGCTCGGTCGGGCTGATGGATCGTTCGGAACAGCTATGGCCGCAGCTGACCTTCCGACTGGCCCAGAGTGTCGAGGCAGCCCTGCCCGACTCACAAAGCTGGCATGGCCAAACCACCAAGGGGTTGAACGAAGTTGAACAGTCTCTGGTAAGCGAAGGGATCCACAACATCGAATGGCAGGACTGGCGCAACCACCCCGCCTACCCGGAGCAAACCGGTGATTGACCGAGTCAGGACACGATCATGAAAGTACGTTTTTCCAATCAGAAGGAACGAGACCCGACCCGCGACCAGGGCATGAAGGTGCTCTATGCGCCCGGCAAGCGAGCGGCATTCCGGTTTCGCTGGTACCTGATCCTTCTCTTGGTCGCGAGCCCGTTCCTGTGGTTTGTAGGCAAGCTGTTTCTGGAAGTGGCGCTGACAGAGGCACCGGCCCGACTGCACCTGCCATCAACCGACGTGCGCTCGATGCTGACCGGGCGAGTGGAAGAGCTGCATGTACAGCCAGGTGCCAACGTCCGCACGGGAGATTTAATTGCGTCGCTAGGCAGCAGTTCCCTGTCGGCACAGCAGCAGGAGCTGGAAGCATTGCTGTCGCGCGAGCCCATCATCCTGGCAAGTGAATCCCAGCGCAACAGCTTGCAGCGCCGGGTAGACCGGGCCCGAACCAGGGTCAACGAGCTGGAATCACTGGTGGCGACCGGAGCAGCCACCCGGGGAGAGCTTTCAGCAGCCCGTGACCAGCTGGACATTCGTCTGTCCGAGCTTGCCGGCTCTGTTCAGAGCCTCCAGCCCTCAGTGGCACAGCAACAGGATCAGGTGCGCGATCGTCTGCAACTGGAGCGAATCCTTCGACAAACGGAGCTACTGTCTGTGTCCGCCCCAGGGAACGGCACCATTACTGATATCGCCGTAGTTGAGGGAGAAACAGTAGGCGCCGGAAGCCGGCTTGTGAGCATCCGGTTACAAGAAGTGCCTACCATTGAAATTTATCTCAACCCGGAGCTGGCAGAGCTGGCAATAGCCGGCCAGCCACTGACACTGCACTTTCCTGACAACACCACCTTGGACGCTGAGATTACCGGCGCACCACAGGAATCCCGCCGATTACCGCCGGATCTACGCGCGCCTTTCAGCGATCACCAGATGGGACTGGTGGTAACCGCCACGACAAAATCACCCGTGCCACCCCGGTGGCACCTGGATAACGTCCCTTTGACAGCCCGGTTTCCGAACCGCTGGCTGGCATGGCTGGGTTTCGACCAATAACCTGCCTCCCCCCGGTAAATCCCGGCAGGGAGGCTATATCCAGCGCAAATCACGCCTGCTTGATCATCTCCCGCACCACATAGTGGAGGATACCACCATGGCGGAAATACACCGCCTCGTTAGCCGTATCAATGCGGGACTTGAGATCACAGGTTTCGGTTGAGCCATCCTTGTAAGTGACCGTCATTTTCAGGGTCTGGCCCGGCTGGATATCGCCGGACAGCCCTTCAATGGAGATGGTCTCCTCACCGGTCAGTTTCAGGCTCTTGCGATCCACACCCTCCGGGAACTGCAGGGGCATGACGCCCATGCCGATCAGGTTGGAGCGATGGATACGCTCGTAGGACTCAGCCACCACGGCCTTGACCCCCAGCAGGCGGGTGCCCTTGGCGGCCCAGTCACGACTGGAGCCAGTGCCGTACTCCTTGCCGGCGATAACCACCAGCGGCGTGCCCTGCTCCTGGTACTTCATGGCGGCATCGTAGATGGCCATCTGCTCGCCAGTGGGCACGAACTTCGTGTACCCACCTTCCACGCCGTCGAGCATCTCGTTGCGGATACGGACGTTGGCGAAGGTGCCCCGCATCATCACTTCGTGGTTACCCCGGCGAGAGCCGTAGGAGTTGAAATCTTTCGGCTCCACCCCGTGCTCCTGCAGGTATTTCCCGGCAGGCGTGTCGGCCTTGAAGGAACCGGCGGGTGAAATATGGTCGGTGGTTACCGAATCTCCGAGCAAGGCCAGGATATTGGCGTCGCGGATGTCTTCGATGGCATCCGGCTCCGGTCCAAGGCCTTCGAAGAACGGCGGATGCTGGATGTAGGTGGACTTGTCTGACCACTCATACACCTTGCTCTCCGGCACCTTGATGGACTGCCAGGTTTCATCGCCGTCAAAGACTTCCGCGTACTCCTTGCGGAACATGTCAGTTTTCACTTTCTCTACCGCCTCGGCGATTTCCTGCTGGCTGGGCCAGAGGTCCTTCAGGTAAACCGGGTTACCCTCCTTGTCAGTGCCCAGGGGATCCTTGGTCAGATCCACACGCACGTTACCCGCCAGGGCATAGGCAACCACCAGCGGGGGTGACGCCAGCCAGTTGGTTCTCACCAGGGGATGGACCCGCCCCTCAAAGTTCCGGTTGCCCGAGAGCACGGAGGCTACAGTCAGGTCACCCTCCGTGATGGCCTTCTCGACTTCCTCCGGCAGGGGCCCGGAGTTGCCGATACAGGTGGTGCAGCCGTAACCCACCAGGTTGAAGCCAAGCTTGTCCAGGTCGTCCTGGAAACCACCCACCTTGAGGTAATCGGTGACGACCTTGGAGCCCGGCGCCAGTGAGGTCTTCACCCATGGCTTGGTGCTCAGGCCTTTTGCCACGGCCTTCTGCGCAATCAGGCCAGCCGCCATCATCACGCTGGGGTTGGAGGTGTTGGTGCAGGAGGTAATGGCCGCAATGACCACCGCACCCGGATCAAGGCGGCATTTCTCGCCATCCAGCATCAATGGCTGGCTGGCATGGTGCTCGTAGCTGTCCTCAACACCTACCGCGGTCTGGCCACCTTCTGACTCCCATTTCTCCTCGCGAAGCTGGTTCGGACCCTCGGCGGTTTCCATCACCAGCTCGAAGGCGGACTTCATCTTGGTCAGAGGTACGCGATCCTGGGGCCGCTTGGGACCGGCCAGGCTGGCCACCACATCACCCATGTCCAGCTCCAGGGTGTCGCTGTACACTGGCTCGTGGCCTGGCTCCCGCCACAGGCCCTGGGCCTTGGCGTAGGCCTCCACCAGTTCCAGCTGGTGATCGTCCCGGCCGGTGAGTTTCATGTAGGTGAGGGTCTGCTCGTCCACCGGGAAGAAGCCGCAGGTGGCGCCGTATTCCGGTGCCATGTTGGCAATGGTGGCCCGGTCGGCTACTGGCATGTCCTTGAGGCCGTCGCCATAGAATTCCACGAACTTGCCCACTACACCTTTCTTGCGCAGCATTTCGGTGACGGTCAGCACCAGGTCTGTGGCGGTGATGCCCTCACGGAGCTTGCCGGAGATCTTGAAACCCACCACTTCGGGAATCAGCATGGACACCGGCTGGCCCAGCATGGCAGCTTCCGCCTCAATACCACCCACACCCCAGCCGAGGATCCCCAGGCCGTTGATCATGGTGGTATGGGAGTCGGTACCTACCAGGGTATCCGGGTAGGCAAAGGTCTTGCCCCCCTGCTCCTTGTGCCACACAGTCTTGCCCAGGTATTCCAGGTTGACCTGGTGGCAGATACCGGTGCCCGGCGGCACCACCCGGAAGTTGTCAAAGGCCTGCTGGCCCCAGCGCAGGAACTCGTAGCGCTCCTGGTTACGTTCCATCTCGATGGTGACATTGTCCTTGAACGCTGAGGCGTCGCCGAAGTGGTCCACCATCACCGAGTGGTCGATGACCAGGTCCACCGGCGACAGGGGGTTGATCAGTGCCGGGTCCTTGCCAGCCTTCTTGACTGCTTCACGCATGGCCGCCAGGTCCACCACCCCGGGCACACCGGTAAAGTCCTGCATCAGCACCCGCGCCGGGCGGAACTGGATCTCGGTGTCGGAACGGCGATCCTTGAGCCATTGCACCATGGCCTCAAGGTGTTTTTTCTCTACCGTTACGCCATCCTCGAATCGCAGCAGGTTTTCCGTCAGTACCTTGAGAGAGAAAGGCATCCTCTCCAGGTCACCCAGGGCTTCCTGCGCCTTGGGCAGACTGTAATAGTGATAGGTCTTGCCACCCACATCCAGGGTGGAGAGCGTTTTGTAACTGTCGTTGCTGATACCGTCATTCGACATGTGTTGCCTCCTTTTCTGATCGTCAAATGCGTGAAGGCGTAATCTGGCCGGGCCCCGGTCACCGCTTTTTTGTCTACTTTGTATGAAACTCTGCCCGGAAAGATGGCTCAGGGGAAATCTCTCTTAACTATTGCAGCTATTAACGGGAGTTCAACCCCGATGACACGAAATGCCATTTCTGCGAATGAGTAGACAGTTACTACATATAATATTCGATTACTTTCGCTTACATGTTTCACCCGTCCATTCCGCCATACTATAAAAAACATAATGGAGGAGCCCCCACACCATGACTGTCAGCACCCGGGTTCAGGCCACTGACGTGCCTTCCGGTTATCGCTTTGTGGAGAAAATTGCTGAAGGGGGCAACACCCGTATCTACCGGGCACTTCGGGAAACCGATAGCGACACGGTCGTTATCAAAACCCTGAAGCCTGAAGACGCCACCCGGGAAAATATCGCGCTGCTGCACCATGAGCACGACATCCTGCGGGATACGGAAGGCAGCTACCTGATCGGCATGCATGAGATGACCCACATAGGCGACCTGCCCGCGCTGGTGCTCGAGGATATGGGAGGTCAGTCCCTGGACCGCATCCTCACCCACCGCCGCATCAATCTCAAGGCCTGTGTAGGTATTGCAACAACCATTGCTACCGCTCTGAAACACCTGCACGCCGCCGGCATCATCCACAAGGACATCAACCCGGCTAATATCCTGGTGAACAGCAAGTCCAGGGCGATCCGGCTGATTGATTTCGGTATCGCCACCCGTCAGCAGAACGAACAGACCAGCCCCGGCCACCCCACCACGGTGCCCGGTACGCCGGGTTACATGTCCCCGGAGCAGACGGGGCGCATGAACCGTGTCGTGGACTATCGGTCAGACTTCTACTCTCTGGGGGCGACCCTGTACGAACTGGTCACCGGGCGGCCAATGTTCTCCGCAGAAGAGCCCATTGAGTGGTTCCACTGCCACATTGCGCGCACACCAGTGGCGCCGGCGGATCTCAACAGCAGTATCCCCCGGGTTCTGTCCGACCTGATCATGAAACTGCTGGCAAAGACCGCCGAGCAACGCTACCAGAGTGCCGCCGGACTTCTCCATGACCTGCATCGATGCTACCGAAACGTCAATGCCACTTCCTCCATTGACCCCTTCCCCCTGGGCAGCCATGACATACCGGACCACTTCCGCATTCCCCAGCGCCTCTACGGGCGCGAGAAGGAGGTGGAACAACTGCTGACCGCCTTCGAGAAGGCCTACGACCGGGTAGCCCTCGCGCTGGTGGCGGGGCGCTCCGGCATTGGCAAAAGCCGCCTGATCAACGAACTGCACAAGCCGGTCACGGCCCGACGGGGATATTTCACCGTGGGCAAGTTTGACCTGGTCCACCGGGACGTTCCTTACAGCGGCCTTACCGTGGCCCTGCGGGACCTGGTCCAGCAGGTGCTGACCGAAAGCGATGAGCGCCTCGCCTACTGGCGCCACCGGCTCACCGCAGCCCTCGGCCCCAACGGCGTACTGATGACCGAACTGATCCCGGAACTGGAGCTGATAATCGGCCCCCAACCCGGGCTTGCCGCCGTCGGGGCTGCCGAGTCGGAACAACGTTTCCGCCTGACGCTGTTCAACTTCATCCGGGTGTTCAGTCATGCCGATCACCCTCTGGTGCTGGTCCTGGATGACCTGCAATGGGCGGATACCAGTACTCTGCAACTGGCGGACCTGCTGGTTAACCAGATGGAAGGCGACCGCCTGCTGGTGGTGGGGGCCTACCGGGACAACGAAGTTACCCCCGATCACCCCCTGATGGCGACCCTGCAACAGATGCAGGGTACCGATGTCTACCTCACCCATATCGCCCTGCAGCCACTGGGTGTTCCGGACATTTGCCGGCTGTTGTCGGATACCCTCATGACCACTTCCGGCGAAGTGGAACCCCTGGCCCGGGTGGTGCACCAGAAAACCGAAGGTAACCCGTTCTTCGTGGAGGAATTCCTCAAGGACCAGCACGAGCGCGGCCTGATCACCTATGAGCCCTCAGTGGGACGATGGGTCTGGGATATCGCCCGGCTAAGCCAGCAGCAAATCACCGACAACGTCGCCGGGTTGATGACCCAGAAGCTGGAAAACCTGCCCCCGGAAAGCCTGGAGCTGCTTCGGCTGGCTTCCTGTGCCGGCAGCCGCTTCTCCGTAGCCATGCTCTCCATGATCACCGGGCAGGCCCCGGGTGATGTTGCCGGCGCCCTGCAGGCACCGACCCGAGCCGGCCTCGTGACACCGGTACGAGACAGCTACCAGCTGACCGAACTGGCCCAGGTCAGTGATGCCGGCCGTATTACTGTCGAATTCGCGTTCACCCACGACCGTATCCAGGAGGCGGCCTACCGCCTGGTGGATGCAGATACCCGCCAGGCGACCCACCTGGAAATCGGCCGCCAGCTGCTTCACAACCTCGACCCGGTTGAGCGCAAGGACCGGCTTTTTGCCATTGTCACCCATCTGAACATGGCCGCCGGCCTGATGGATAACCCGGAGGAGCGGCGGGAGTTATGCCGCCTCAACCTGGAGGCCGGCTACCGCGCCCGTCAGGCGGCGTCCTACCCTATCGCCTACAATCATTTCCAGAAAGCCGTGTTGCTGCTCGGTGACCATGGCTGGGAACAGGACTACGCCCTGGCACTGAGCGCATACAGTGCGGCGGCGGAGGCGGCTGCCTACGTAGGCGACGGCAAGGGGTTGAAAGTTCTGGTGGATACCGGCCTGGCGAAGGCCCGTGACCTGTTGGGCCGTGTCAGCTTCCACGAAACCTGGATGAGCTACCTGATTACCCAGGGTGAACTGCACAAGGCCATCGACATTGCCCTGCCCCTGCTCGCGGACCTTGGCCATAAATACCCCCGCCATCCCCGTCGCAGCCATGTCATCTACCGCTTCCTGAGATTCCGGAGCCGGCTGAAAACCGTCAACCTGGAGGCGGTGCGCGACCTGCCGGACCTGAGCTCTGCCGAACAACGGGCAGCGGGCCGCATTGGTGCCTCCATCGGCAGCGCGAGCATGTTTGCCGAGCCCATGTTACTTCCGCTGCTTTGTATCCGCGGAGCGGAGATGGCCCTGGAATACGGCCACAGCCCGGAAACCACGACCAGCTTCTCGGTCCTGGGCATGATGTACGCCAGGGATCTGCACGACCCAGAAACCGGCGCCCGGCTGGGCAAGCTCGCGGTTGAGCTGAGTGAGCGCTTCAACAGCCGACGGGGGCGGGCATTACATCTCTACGCGGCCCTGATCCAGCACTGGAAGGATCCGCTCCACAAGACGTTCGACAATCTGCGCCAGGCCAGCCGGATGTGTATGGAGAACGGCGATTTCGAGTACGCGGTCCACGCGGCCACCATTCATGGAGACTACCTGCTGCACGGCGGTGGCGACCTGGAAAAACTGGAGCAGCAGACCGCCCAGGAGCTGGGGGAGTTCCGCGCCCTGCACCTGGGGACGGTGCTGCACCACCACGAGGCCCGGCTACAGTTTATCCGCAACCTTCGAGGGCTGAGCAAGCACCCGGCAGAGCTCTCGGGGGATGTCTATGACATCCATGGGATGCTTCCCCGGCATCGGGAAGCCGCCGATAATGCCATCATTGAGCATGCCCTGCTCAAGTCCATGTACCTGCACTATCTGTTCGACGGCGACGGGTACCAGGAGCACAGCGCCAGCATTGCCCGACATCTGACCGGTATCCGATATGGTACCGAGGGCTTCTACACCAGTCGCTGGTCCCGCTTCGTGAGAGCCCTGGTGCTGTTGCACAACGCCCGCACGGTCAATACCTCCCGTCAGCGGCGGCGCTACCTGGGCCTCGCTCGCAGGGACCTGCGGCTGATGCGCATCGAAGCCCGTACCTGCCCGGTCAATATGGCCAACAAATACCAGCTGTTACAGGCGGAATTACTGCGCTGCAAAAACCGGGATTTCGACGCCCACGAGGCTTACGACCAGGCCATCACCCTGGCCGGTGAGCAGGGCTTCGTCGAAGAACAGGCGCTGGCCTGCAAGCTCTGCGGCACCATGCACGTCGACGCAGGCAGAGTCACCATCGGCATGCCCTATCTGGGCCGGGCCCGGAACCTCTACCGGCGCTGGGGTGCCCATGCCCTGGTCAGGCACCTGGAGCAGCGCTACCCGGAACTGGCAGAGTCCCGCCCGGCCGCCACCCTGTCTGGCACCCGGGCCATGCCCATGGCAGAAGTGGACATGACGTCCCTGATGAAGGCACTGAAAGCCATCGCGGATGAGCAGATCCACAGCCGTATGGTGGAGGCCATTATCAATATCGCCATCGAGTTTGCCGGTGCCCAGCGGGGCGTCCTGGCGCTACGGGATGGAGACGGAAACCTGAGAATCGAAGCCGAGGCCTCGGTGGACTCGGATGAAGTCGTGATCCTGCAATCGTCACCACTGGAGCAGTGTGAATCCGTTTCCCGGGCTACGGTGAACTACGTGAGCCGCACCCGGGAAAGTGTAGTGGTGGCCGATGCCCTGTCCGTGAACAGTCCGGTACCGGGGCTGGACCGGGAGGAGTACATCCTGCGGGAGCGGGTGCGTTCGATACTATGCCTGCCTATTGCCATCGGACAGGGGCCGCAGCGAACCCTGATCGGCTTGCTGTACCTGGAGAACAACCACATCAGCAACTGCTTTACCGAGGCACGTATCGGCGCCCTGGAGATTATCTCGGTGGCCGCCGCCGGTCGCCTGGAGCTGTCCCGCAAGGCGGCGGTGGATGGCCTGACCAATCTGTTCAACCACGACTATTTCCAGAATATGCTGCGCCAGGAGCTGGCCAGTGTGGCCCGTTTCGATCGGGAGATGTCGCTGGTGCTGATCGATATCGATCACTTCAAGCAGTTCAACGATACCTGGGGCCATCAGCTGGGGGATCAGGTATTGAGGGAAGTCGCCGATCTGATCAGGGCCAGTTCGAGGGAGAACGACACAGCAGCCCGTTACGGTGGTGAGGAAATGGTGGTGATCCTTCCTGGCGCGGGCCGGGAAGAGGCGACCGTGGTTGCGGAGCGTATCCGTACAGCCATCGAGCGTCACCAGGTGAAGGTGGATGATGAGGTGCTGGGGGTCACGGTCAGTCTGGGGCTGGCGACGGCTGACGCCATGCACCCGGATCCGGAGCGTCTGATAAAGAAGGCCGATATGGCGCTGTACAAGTCCAAGGCGAACGGGCGAAATCAACTTACTGTGGCGGATTGAAGGGCCCGTCGGGACGGCGGCTACAGCAGGCCCTGGTGACCGGCAGCCCCGCATCTGATAGCTTCAGACTGTGCACGGGCGCTATACTCGGAAGCTGCCTGCCAGATTACACCACGGACCAGCCGCGCAAGGAAACTGCCATGAGCGATCTCGAAACCCGTTTCAATGAAGCGGTGGATTACATCCAGAACGGCCGGGGCGACCAGAGCCCCTCCAACGAACAGAAACTGGAATTCTATGCCCTCTACAAGCAGGCCACCGAAGGGGACGTCACTGGCAAGCGCCCCGGTATGATGGACTTTGTGGGCCGGACCAAGTTTGATGCCCGGGAGAAGCTCAAGGGCATGTCCAGGGAAGACGCCATGCAGCGATATATTGATCGACTGGGGGAATTCCGCGGGTAACCTGCGGAGCTGCAGACGGATGTCCCAGGGAATCTGAACAAGCCGTAACTTCAGTAACCGCGCTTTCCTGCTGACGGCTTTTGCGGTATTCAAGCGTTTGTCATATGATGCGTTCACTATAACAACAACAGGGTCGACAAGCGGCCCGCGAGCCATCAGCAGGAATCACCATGCATCTGACCGAAGCGCTCGAGCAGAGCGAACCCGGCCTGTTTCAGCGAGTGCAGGACGCCATCCGCCATCAACAACTGAACCAGCGTACCCAGCAGACCTATCTTCACTGGATCGCCCGATTCGTCCTCTTTCACCAACCGAAGACCCCGGAGACCCTGGAAGGTGCCGACCAGCAACTTTTCCTTCTCTACCTGCAGGACCGCATCCAGCTCTCCCGTGCCCGGCTCAACCAGGCACGCCAGGCCCTCATGTTCTTTTACACCGATGTGCTCCACAAACAGGTGCCGGTGGCAGAATCTGCCTGATATCCCATGCGCGCAAGGCTGATCACCCGCGCCGGTTTCGAGGCGCTGAAAGCCGAGATGGAGCACCTGTGGCGGGTGGAACGCCCCGATGTGACCCGCAAGGTGACCTGGGCCGCCAGCCTTGGCGATCGCTCCGAGAATGCGGACTACCAGTACAACAAGAAGCGGCTGCGGGAGATCGATCGCCGCTTCCGTTACCTTGAACGTCGGTCCCGTGAATTGCAGGTGGTGGACTACAGCCCGGAACAGGAAGGCCGCGTGTTTTTCGGGGCCTGGGTTGAAGTGGAAAACGAGGACGGTGTGACCCGGCGCTTCCGCATCGTGGGCTACGACGAACTGGACCTCGACAAGCGCTTTATCTCCATCGATTCCCCCATGGCCCGGGCCCTGCTCAAGAAACAGGTGGACGACGAAGCACTGGTACAGACACCGGAAGGGCCCGTCATGTGGTATGTCACCGATATCCGGTACGAAAAACCCGAACAGGCTGACTGAGCACCCTCCACTGCCCCGAACTCACTGGCGAACCACCTTCAACTGATCGAGTAGGAGGGGGAGTTGCCTCCCCCGTCCTCTCACACCACCGGGCATACGGTTCCGTACCACGGCGGTTCATGATTGGCTCTGAAGCCGAACCAT
>NZ_JAWLGY010000028.1:0-40918 GCF_041690615.1 Marinobacter sp. | reverse complement strand
CGCCCTCGGGAACGTCATTGCCCTGGTCATCAACGATTCGCACCCTCGACATGGTCGCCGGCTGGCCGCAGCTGAGCAGGCGTTCGGGATGTTCTGGGTCGTGGTCTTCCCGGCGTAGCCGGGTAATGAAATTGGGTGCCTCAGTCTGGCCATAGAGCTGCATGAACACCGGGCCGAAAGTGGCCAGGCCCTGTTGCAGCCGGTCCACGGTAATGGGTGCGGCACCGTACAGCATGGTGCGCAGGGCGCCCAGGTCCGGTTCCGGGCCGGGCTGTTCCTCGAGCCAGTCCAGCAATCGGTAGATCATGGTGGGTACCATGAAGGTGAGGGTCACACGATCGTCGCGGATTCGCCGGATCACCGTGGCTGGGTCGAACCCTGGCTCGATGTAATGAGTGGCGCCCTTCAGGAGGCCTGTGAGCAACAGCATGCCGGCAGCGTGGGGCAGGGGAGAGGTCAACAGCAAGCGCTCATCGTCCTGCAGGCCCAGTTCCGTCAGGTGAGAAAACAGGTTCAGGTACATGTTCTGCTGACTGTGCATGACGCCCTTGGGTTTGCCGGTGGTGCCACCGGTATAGCCGATAAAGGCAAGCTGGTCCGGGGTAATGTCTACCTGGGTATATTCCGGACGAGCGTCCGCCAGGAAGCCCCGCCAGGGAACCATTCCCGTCGGGCATGGGGCGCTGTCGCCAACGACAATAACGGTTTCCAGGTCTGGTAGCTGCGAGCGTTTTGCTTCCAGCAGCGACACCCGGCGTGCATCCACAATGGCGACCCGCACGCCGGCATCTGCCAATATGTAGAGGACCTCATCATCGCTGAGCATATCGTTCAGGGGAACCTTGATGGCTCCAGCCTGGATCACACCCTGATCGGCAACGGCAAATTCCAGGCAGTTGGCCATGGCAATGGCCACTGGTGTGCCGGGGCGAACGCCCAGGTCAGCCAGGCCATTGCCAGCGCGAATGGATTGCTCCAGTAACTGCCGATAGGTCAGCTTAAATCCGTGCATGGTCAGGGCGCAGCGGTCCCCGAAACGGCTCAGGGCGCCGGTGTACAGGGATTTGAGCGTAAGCAGGTCTGAAGGCATGGCGGAGGGCATCATGGCGTGACAGGAATCCTTTTATTGTTGTTGATTTTCACCTTAACGGGCGCCGTTTGCCCGAGCATCGTCGGATCGGACGATGCTCTGCCTTGAAACGCTGATTAACGTGGATTGTTATATCCACGACCCATTATGGCAGGAGAAAACAACAATGAACGATCTGGACTACACCGGAAAGACGGTACTGGTAGTGGGCGGCTCCAGCGGCATCGGCAATGGTATCGCCCAGGCCTTTCGTGCCCGGGGCGCCGAGGTGCATGTATGGGGCACGCGGGCGTCGGCGGATGAGTATGATGTCGCTGAGGGTTCGGATCTTGGCGGTCTGCACTATACCCAGGTCGATGTGGGCGATATGGATGCGATTGAACGTGTCCAGCCTGCCTTCGACAAACTCGATGTGCTGATCCTGTGCCAGGGCGTGGTGGTCTACAAGCGGGGCGAGTTCGAGCGTGCCGGGTGGGACCATGTCATCAACGTAAACCTCAACAGCCTGCGGGCCTGTGCCATGAAGTTCCATGACCAGCTAGCCGAAAGCCAGGGTTCTCTGATCATTGTGAGTTCCACGGCGGCGTTCCACTCCACCAAGGGTAACCCGGCCTACAACGCCTCCAAGGCAGGGGCGGTGGCACTGGTGCGTACCCTTGGCGAGGCCTGGGCACCGGAGGGTATCGCGGTAAACGGCATCGCGCCGGGATTTGTCGCGACCAAGATGACCAAGGTGACCACCGACAACCCGAAACGAAAGCAGATGGCCGAGGCAGCCATTCCGGTAGGGCGGATGGGCGAGCCCCGGGAAATGGCGGGACCTGCCCTGTTCCTGGCCTCGCCGCTGGCTTCCTATATGCGGGGGCAGACGTTGATTGTGGATGGGGGGCTCACACTTTCCTGACGAGCGTTTTTGCCATGGAATCCTTGGCCCTTCGACAGAGGCCCTTCGACAGGCTCAGGGCGAACGGATAAATACAAAGAGGTCTTTAGCCACGAAATCCACCAAAAACACGAAAGAAAAAGTGACGATCTAGACCTTATCAAACACTTAATTTTCGTGGATTTCTTGGCGAGGCAGCTTTCTCTTAATTGTCCCGTTCGCCCTGAGCTTGTCGAAGGGCGATAAACTCCGCAACCCATTCAGGCATTACGGGCCATCAGCCCGCCGTCCACGGGAATAACCGCGCCGGTAAGGTATGACGACGCGGGCAGGCACAGGCTGACCGTGATGTGGGCCACTTCCTCCGGCGTGCCGTAGCGTCTCAGCGCCGTGCGCCGTTTCGCGAAGATGACCTTGTGTTCCGGTGGCACGAATTCGGTCATTGCGGTGTCGATGGGGCCGGGGCAGATGCAGTTGACGGTAATGCCTTCCGGGCCCAGCTCCACTGCAAGGGCCCGGGTCAGCCCGGTAACACCGGCCTTGGCTGCTGCATAGGGGCTATTCTCTGCAGTGGCCCCCAGGGCCTCGGTGGACGCAATGTTTACGATACGTGGGTGGGATGACTGCTTCAGGGCGGGCAGGGCGGCCCGGACCAGTTGCTGCTGGGCGGTTAGCAGCACGGACAAGCAACGGCTCCAGACAGAGTCGTACTGATCGTCATCGATCGCTGCAAAACCCGAAATTCCAGCGTTGTTCACCAGGATATCGAGCCCGCCGAAAGTATCTGCTACGTCATTAACGACGCTGCGAATGGCTTCGGGGTCGCTGACATCCAGGTGCCAGGCCTGCGCCTGATAGCCGGCGCTGGTCAGCTGCTCCGCCACCGACCGGGCGCCATCGGAGTCGTAATCCGTTACGGCTACCCGGGCACCCTCACTGGCAAAGACCGCCGCCGTCGCCCGGCCCATGCCGCTGGCCGCACCGGTTACCAGTACGCGGCTGCCTTTGAGGGAGCGGCTCAGCTCAGTGATTCCGGTCATGGCTCAGTTCTCCCCATCCAGTCCGAACTTTTCCCGGGCCCGGCGGACCTGTTCGGATTTCAGGTAATCCGGGAACGACCCCTTTGCCGGTTGTACCTCCTTGAGCACTTCCCGGGCCACCGTCACCTTGTGCACCTCGGTGGGACCATCGGCGAGGCTGACGTGGAAGGAGTTGATGATCCATTCCGCAAAGGGCATGTCATGGGAAATGCCCAGGGAGCCGTGGATCTGCAAGGCCCGGGCGGCAATGTCGTTAAGGATCTTGGGCATGACGGTTTTGACCGCCGCGATGTTCTTGCGGGTGGCCTTGTAGTCATGGCCCTGGTCCAGCAGCCAGGCGGTTTCCAGGATCAGCAGGCGGAACTGACGCAGCTCCACCCAGGAGTCCGCGATCTTCTCCTGCACCATCTGTTTCTTTGCCAGTTGCTCACCCTTGGTGAAGCGCGATACTGCCCGCTCGCACATCATGTCGAAGGCCCGGGTGGCCTGGGCCAGTGTGCGCATGGCGTGGTGCATCCGGCCTCCACCCAGGCGAACCTGTGCTACGACAAAGGCGTCCCCCTGTTCTCCCAGCATGTTCTCGGCCGGCACCCGCACGTTGGTCCAGCGCAGGTGGGCGTGGGTATCTTCCGGCTCACCGTAGAAGCCATAGTTGCGAACAATCTCGATGCCCGGGGTGTCCGCCGGCACGATGAACATGGACATGCGCCGGTAGGGCGATGCGTCCGGGTCGGTGACCGCCATGATGATGAAAAAGCTGGCGAAGCGGGCATTGGAGGCAAACCACTTCTCGCCGTTGATCACCCATTCGTCGCCTTCCCGGACCGCCGAGGCTTCCAGCACCAGGGGATCAGCACCGCCCTGGGGCTCGGTCATGGTAAAGCAGGAGACAATCTCGTTATCCAGCAGCGGGTCGAGGAACCGTTTTTTCTGCTCCGGGGTGCCATAATGGGCGAGGATCTCGGCGTTGCCGGTGTCGGGGGCCTGAGAGCCAAATACGATCGGACCGAAGCGGGATCGGCCGAATTTTTCGTTCATCAGGGCCAGTTTGAGCTGGCCGTAGCCCTTGCCACCCAGCTCCGGTCCCAGGTGGCAGGCCCACAGGCCACGCTCCTGCACCTGCTTCTGCAGCGGCCTGACCAGGCGCTGGAACTCCGGGTCATGGATGTTCCACTGGCTACCCAGTACATGGTCCAGGGGTTCCACTTCGTCACGGACGAACTGGTCGATCCAGTCCAGTTCCTGCTGGAAATCCGGGTCTGTCTCAAAGCTCCACATGGCGTGCCTCGCTCCGTTGCCCCGCCCGGTCAAGGTTTCCGGACGGGAGTTGTCATTGGGAAGGTAGAAGGGGCCTGTATCAGGGCGTCAGAATTTCGGATCGCGCTTTTCGAGGAAGGCGCGAACACCTTCCTGGAAGGTCGGGCTGTCGATCAGTTCCTGCTGGCGCTCCGCCTCATAGGACAATTGTTCGGCAAGGGAGGCCGTGTCAGCCCGGTCGAACGCTTCCCGCAGTTCCGGCGCCGCATGGTTTGGTCCGGCCGCGAGCCGGCGCGCCGTCGCAACCGCCTCACTTTGGAGGTCTTCATCCGCCACGCACTTCCAGATCAGGCCCTCGCGGACCGCGTCCTCACCGTACATGCGTTCACCAAGCAGGCTGACGGCCATGGCCTTTGCTCGACCGATCAGCCGCGGCAGGATCCAGGTGGCACCGAGGTCCGGCAGGATGCCCAGCTTGGGAATGAAGGGGAACAGGAAGTAGGCAGACTTGCCCGCCAAAACCACATCCCCGGCCAGCGCGATGCTGGCGCCGGCACCGGCTGCGGCGCCATTGACGGCGGAGACCACCGGGAAGGGCAGCTCCCGCAGTTTGAGGGCCATCGGATTGGACAGTTCTTCCATTAGGTTTTTCACCTGGGTGCCCAAGCTGGGTCCGTCCGAGTCCGGGCTCATGGAACCCAGGTCGGCGCCGGAGCAGAACGCCTTGCCGGTGCCGGTGCCGGTGATGACCAGGGCCTTGATGTCCGAATTCCCGGCAATCTCGTCCAGGGCTGCCATCACCTCCTGCTGCAGTGGCACTGACATGGCGTTCATGGTCTTGGGCTGGTCCAGGGTGAGGGTGGCAATACCATCCTCAATGGACAGGTGGATGCGTTCGTAGCTCATGGCCGGATCTCCTGTCAGTTACCCGCCGGGAATTCGTCGTAGAAGCTGCCACCGGTTTCGGCCAGCTTGCGGATGGTGGCCGTGGGCTCGTACTGGGTGCCCAGGTGACGGTATTGCTCACACTGTTCCAGGATGGTCTTTGCGCCCAGGCTGTCGGCGTAGCGGATGGCACCGCCCTTGTCCCGGGGGAAGCCCACGCCCATCAGCAGAGCGGTGTCCAGTTCCTCGGCGGAGTTGACCACCTTGTCTTCCAGGCAGTGCACTGCTTCGGTGATCATGGCCAGCATCATGCGTTGCTGGATGTCCTCGACGCTGACGTCCTTCTGCCCGTTGGGCTGGATTTCTTTCAGCAGTTCATGGGCCTCGGCGCTGGAATGCTTCTGGGGACGGCCGCTGTCGTCCGGCGTGTACTCGTAGAAGCCCTTGCCGTTCTTCTGGCCGAGGCGATCCTTTGACTTCATCAGGCGGAAGGCGTCGTTTTCAATATGGGGCATGCGTTCGGGGTAGCCGGCGGAAATAACGTCAGAGACGTGGCTGCCGGTGTCGATGCCGATCACGTCTTCCAGGTAGGCCGGGCCCATGGGCCAGCCGAAGGCCTCCATGGATTTGTCCACGTGCTCGAAGTCGGCGCCTTCTTCAACCAGCTGCAGGAAGGCACGGGTGTAGGCGGTGAGGATACGGTTCACCAGGAAGCCGGGACAGTCCTGTACCACGATCGGTGTCTTGCCCATTTTCAGGGCCCAGGTAACGGCGGTGGAGACGGACTCATCCGAGGTGCGGGTGCCCTGGATGATCTCAACCAGCGGCATGACGGGCACCGGATTGAAGAAATGCATGCCAACAAAGCGCTCCGGGTGCTTCATGTGCTGGCCGATATCATCGATGCGCAGGCTGGAGGTGTTGGTGGCAATCAGGGTGTCGTCACGAACCACCGCTTCCAGCTGGTCCAGTACCTTATGCTTGAGGCCCAGGTTTTCCACCACTGCTTCGATAACGCCATCGACCTTGTCGAAGCCCTCGTACTCCAGGGTTGGCTCGATGGTGGCCAGAACCTGGTCCGCCTGTTCCTGCGTCATCTGCTCTTTCTTGACCAGCCGATTCACCTGGCTGGTGGCTGTTTTCATGCCCAGGTCCAGTTGCTCCTGGGCGATATCCTTCATGATCACCGGCACGCCGTGGGCGGCGCTGGTAATGGTGATGCCACCACCCATGATGCCGGCGCCGAGGACCGCTGCCTGCTTCACCGGGCGGGCCTTGTCACCGTGTTCCTTGAAAACCTGTTTGAGTTCGGCGGAAAGTCCGGACATGTGTTTGCCTCCTGTTGTCTGAATGCTATTGGAACAAATAACGTGGCGGGGCCCTGCTGTCGTCGTCCGAACCGACGAAGCAGGGGCGCTGCTGGACAGGGCTGTTGGCTCAGATACCCCGGAAGCTGGCGAAGTCTTCCAGGGCGGCACGGCGGGTGCGGAGCTCGTTGACCGGGTCTTCCTCATCCATGTAGCCGATGGACATGCCGGTGAACAGCATGAGGTCATCCGGTGGGTTGAGGAAGTCGTTAAGGGTCTTGTGGTACAGGCTCCAGCACTCCTGGGCGCAGGAGTCCAGGCCTTCCTCGCGGAGCAGCAGCATCACCGTCTGCAGGAACATGCCCAGGTCGGACCACTGGGGCGGCCCCATCTGCCGGTCCACATAACAGAACAGGGCGAGGGGGGCGCCGAAGAACTGGTAGTTGCGGGCAAACCAGCCCATGCGGGCGGCCTTGTCTTCCCGGGGGATACCCAGCAGGCCGTACATGTCCTCGCCCACCTGGAAGCGATAGTCCCGGTAGGGGGCTTTCAGGCCCGGCGGATAAACATTGTATTCGGGGTCCTCACCGGTGGGCGCCTCTTTCACCCGGGTGGCCATGATTTCCTTGAAGGCTTTCAGGTCATCACCACCGACCACATACAGCTGCCAGGGCTGTACGTTGCCACCGGAAGGGGAGCGGGCGGCCTGCTCCAGCACCCGGCGGATCACAGCGCCGTCCACGGGCTGGTCAGTGAAGCCACGAACTGACATGCGGGTGTCTACGGCCTCGGAAACGGTAGTCGCCTTGCTTCTCATGGGAAATCTCCCTGCTGGTCTTGTTGTCTGGAAGAACCGGTTATAGCCACTCATCTTGGCGTTCAGGTAAACCGCTGGCAATCGTCGCTTACGACGAAGTAGCTTGCGAAGCCGACGCGGAAAATGGATCCTAGAAGGTTCATCACTTGCAGGAAAATCGTCTTACCATGAATGCAGAATCTCCATCCGGTGCCGTCTTTCGCGGCGCCCTGACACCCCGTTATACCGACCAGGACACCTGGCGCCACGTCAATAACTCCCGCGCCTACCAGTTGCATATCGAGGCCCGCATGCAGGCCCTGGTCAATCGCTTTGGCCCCGATGCCTGGTTCTCCGACGCTGAGCGCCTGCGTCCTTTGCGGGCTATCACCCAGTTCCGGGAGATGAGCTTTTACGGCAGTGATATCCAATTCGTGGTCACCCTGGTGGGAGTGGACCGCAACCGGGTACAGCTGCGCACCGAACTGCACCAGAACGACCAGCTTGTGGGTATCCAGGATGTCTGGCTGGGGGCCTTCCTGAACCATGAGCGGGTAGCCTTGCCGGAGGGTATGTTCAACCGCTTCCGGGCGGATGTGGATACCGATCCGGTGGCCATGCCGGATGAGGGCTACAGCCAGTTCGCGGAAGATTTCTCTCACTTCCCGGTCCACAAGGAACTGACCCCCCGCTATGCCGACATGGATGCGGACAGCCAGCGCAGCGAGGCTGCCATCGCCCGCTACATGGAGCAGGCCCGCTTCGGCACGCTGCAGAATGTGGATATCGGCAACCTGGGCCTGCTGATTGCCGCCATGGACATTACCTACCTCCATTTTCGTCCCAGTTCGACCCCCGTGGAGCTGGTCACCGGGGTCAGTCATATCGGAAACACCTCCTTCCACCTGACCGGCGGTGCAAAGAGTCGCCATGGCGTCCATGCCATTGCCAACAGCGTTATGGTCGTCGTCAATCTGGAGACCAACCGGCCCGCACCCATTACCGATAACATCCGGTCACAGCTGGAAAAACTCCGCCTGTAGCCGTACTTCACCATCGCCGGACGCCAGCCGAAAACCACGAACAGTTCGTCGGTTCCGACGATGGTGAGCCCCTGTGTGGCTACCTACACTGATCTTTACGTTACGTTGCCCCGATACCGGTACAACAACAATAAAGATCAGGAGGTCCACCATGATTTCGCGTAAATCCCTGCTTTCCGTCGGCGGCCTGTCCGCATCCGTTCTCACAGCGGCCATGCTGGCCACGCCGGCCCAGGCACGCACCTTGTCCTATGCGTCGGTGTACCCCGCCGGGTCGGAAGCTGACAAGGCGGTCCATGCCTGGGCAGAGAAGCTGGAGGAAGCGTCCGGCGGTGACCTGTCGGCGAAGATCTATCCCATGTCACTGCTCAGTGCCTCGGAGGTTTCCGCCGGTGTCCGGGACGGCCTCGCCGATGTGGGTTACCTGCTGACGGTCTACTTCCCGTCGGAATTTCCCCACATCAACCTGATCAACGAGTCTGCCATGCAGACGAACCTGATCGACCCTGAGCGGCTAAACGGCATGGGTACCTTCGCCTTTGAGGGGGCTATTACCGAGTTTATGTTCTTTAACTGCCCTGAGTGCATGGAAGAGCTGAAGGCGCAGAACCACGTCTACACCGGTAATGTCGCCAGCAGCGGCTATGGACTGATATGCACGACACCTGTTGTTGAGCCCGATGACATGGAAGGCCTGCGGATGCGGGTTGCCGGCTCTCACTGGTCCCGCTGGGTGTCGGAATTCGATGGTTCGTCTGTCTCCATGACGATCAGCGAAATCCGGGAAGGGCTGGGCCAGGGTGCTCTGGACTGCACCATCTCCTCGCTGCCCGAAATTACCAACCTTAGCCTGACTGAGGTCGTCACTGATGTCACCGTGGATCTGCCAGGGGGCATCTATGCCGGCTCCAGCGGTGCCAGTGTCAACGGGGATGTCTGGAAGTCTCTCTCCGAGGACCAGCGCAAGGCGATGCTCAAAGCCGGTGCGGACCTGACAGCCCGTACCCCGTGGCTGTACGAGAAAACCCAGGAGCAGGCGCTGGATGCGGTTCGCGAGAACGGCGGCAATATCCACGAAGCCTCCGCCGAGTTCAAGGAAGCGACCCGTGCCTTTGTCGAGAAGGACATGACTACCATCGTCGAGTATTACAAGGACCGCTATGACGTTCAGCGTGGTCAGGAGATGCTGGACGAGTTCGCAGAGATTCTCGACAAGTGGGTGGACCTGGTCCAGGGCGTAGAAAGTGTGGATGAACTTGCCGAACTCTACTACGACGAGATCTTCGCCAAGGTGGATGTGTCAAAGCACGGGCTCTGAGCAATACCCGACATCCGTTATCAACCGGGTCGCCGTCGCGACCCGGGTTATTGAATACCCAATGTGATCCGGGGGAACAATGGCAGGTCCACTGACAGGTAAACGCGTAATCGAAATGGTCGGGCTGGGCCCGGCGCCTTTCTGCGGCATGATGCTGGCGGACATGGGGGCCGAGGTGATCCGTATTGACCGGCCCGGTGCCGGCAAGGACGGTGCCTGGAAACACGACATCCTCTCCCGCAACCGCACCACCATCTGCATTGACCTGAAGAAGCCGGAAGGCGTTGAAGCAGTCCTGAAGCTGGTGGAGAAGGCCGACGCACTGATCGAGGGCTTCCGCCCCGGCGTAATGGAAAAGATCGGCCTGGGTCCTGATGAGTGCCAGGCACGGAATCCGGCGCTGGTATTCGGCCGCATGACCGGCTGGGGACAACATGGCCCCCTTTCCCACGCGGCTGGCCACGACATGAATTACATCGCCATCAGTGGCGCCCTGCACGCTATCGGTCGTGCTGATGAGCCACCTGTGGTTCCCCTGAACCTGGTGGGAGACTTTGGTGGAGGCGGCATGCTGCTGACCGTAGGGGTTCTGGCGGCCATGCTGGAAGCCACCGGCTCTGGCAAGGGCCAGGTGATCGATGCCGCCATGACCGACGGCGCCGCGCTGTTGTCATCCATGATGTACGGCTTCAAGGCCGCCGGTCAGTGGAGCAACAACCGGGGCGAGAACCTGCTGGATGGTGGCGCCCACTTCTACGATGTCTACACCTGTGCCGACGGTAAATACGTGGCGGTGGGGGCGATCGAACCGAAGTTCTATGCCGAGCTGCTCGAACGCTGTGGCCTGGAGCAACAGGCCTTCGAGCCCCAGATGGACCCGCGTCGCTGGCCCATGCTCAAGCTCAAGCTGGCGGATGTGTTCCGCACCCGCACCCGGGATGAGTGGTGCGAGATCCTGGAAGGTACCGACGCCTGCTTCGCACCGGTACTGGACTGGGACGAAGCACCCCTGCACCCCCACAACCAGGCCAGGAACACCTTCGTGGAGTCCGGTGGTTACACCCAGCCGGCGCCCGCACCCCGTTTCAGCCGAACGCCTTCGGATACTCCCACCGCGCCGGCCGCGCCGGTGGAGAATCCCGCTGATGTGCTTTCCAGTTGGGGCCTTCCGGATGACCTGATCCGCGCCCTTTAAACCGATTGATGAACCGAGGACTGAATTATGTCGATTGATCTGACGCCGAGCTGGCAAGACGAAGAGCTGTCCATGTTCCGTGACAGCGTGAGTCGCTTCCTGGAAGCCGAAGTGGTGCCCCATGATGAAGAAGCCCGCAAGGCGGGTAATGTGGGCCACGGGCTGTGGCGTAAGGCCGGTGAGATGGGCCTGCTGTGTACGGATATTCCCGAAGAGTTCGGCGGTGCCGGCGGCGACTTCCGTCACGAGGCGGTTGTGGCCGAGGAAATGGGCAAGCGCGCCCTGACCGGTCTCAACCATTCGGTTCACAGCATCGTGGCCCATTATTTCCTCAACCATGGTACCGATGAGCAGAAAGAAAAGTACCTGCCCCGTATGGCCCGTGGCGAGCTGGTGGGCGCCATTGCCATGACTGAGCCGGGTACCGGCTCTGACCTGCAGGCTGTGCGCACCCATGCCAAGAAGGACGGCGATCACTACGTGATCAACGGTTCCAAGACGTTTATCTCCAACGGCTTCCTGGCCGGCGTGGTTCTGGTTGTGGTCAAGACGGATACCAGCCAGGGTGCCAAGGGCATGTCCATCATGATCGTGGAGACCGAGAACCAGCCGGGCTACAAGGTAGGCCGTGTTCTGGACAAGATTGGTCTGAAGGCCCAGGACACGTCCGAGCTGTTCTTCGAGGACGTCCGTGTCCATGAAAGCCAGTTGCTCGGTGGCGTGGAAGGCCGTGGTTTCTTCCAGCTGATGGGTGACCTGCCCTATGAGCGTCTGTTCATCGGCGTTGGTGCCCAGGCCGCTATGGAAGGTGCCTACCACGCCACCCTGGACTATGTGCGTGAGCGTACCGCCTTCGGTCAGCCTATTGCGGAGTTCCAGAACACCAAGTTCAAGCTGGCGGAGATTGCCACGACCATCAAGGTGGGACGGGCATTTATGGACGAGTGTGTGCGGGACATGCTGGAAGGCAAGCTGGATACCACCAAGGCCTCCATGGCCAAGCTCTGGGGCAGTGAGAACCAGTGCCGGGTGATCGATGAGTGCCTGCAGCTGTTTGGTGGCTACGGCTATATGAATGAGTACATGATTGGCCGTATGTACACCGACGCCCGCATCCAGCGGATCTACGGCGGCACCAACGAAATCATGAAAGAGGTGATTTCCCGGTCACTGTAGGTTCGGCACTAATAAGGATTTTGGCCACGGAATCCACGGAAGAACACGGAAAGAAAAGACCAAAGACAACGATTCATCTTTTTTCGTGGGTTCCGTGGATTCCGTGGCCAAAAAGCCTTCAGTAAATGTGGTTAAACAATCCCCAGGCGCCGGGCAATCGCCACCGCCTGCGTCCGGCTGCTGGCATTGAGCTTGGAATTGATGTTCCGCAGGTGCGTCCGTACGGTGCTGTCGGAGACAAACAGCTTCTCCGCCATGGCACTGTTGGAATACCCCTCCGACAATAACTGCAGAACCCGGATTTCCTTGCGGGTGAGGGGATCCAGCAGAGTGTTTTCAGGCTCGGAGGAGGGGGCCTGTTCCTGGATTTCGGGACCGAAGGCATCCAGCAGTGACTGGATATACCCGGCGAGGATCGGGTCCGTGCGTTCCCCCTGTTCCCTCAGGCTCTGGGAATACAACAGCACGAGTGTGCCTGCTGCAGCACCTTCATCCACGATCAGTCGCAGGTAACCTTCCGACGACGCCACATGAAGCACGTCCGCCATGATTTCCAGGGCCTCCCGCAGGCGTGTGCCCCGGTGCAGGGCGATGGCCTTGAGCAGTTTCAGTTTCAGGGCCCGGCGGAAGCGCTGCTCGTCGTTGGCGTAGGTCAGTTCCCGGTCCAGTTCGGCCAGGGCCTTGTCCGGGTCACCCGTAGCGATTTCCATGCGGATTTCTGACAACTCCCGGTACTCCAGGTCATTGGCCGGCAGCCGCAGGGTCTGAACCCTTTGCCAGAGGTCCGTGTCACCGGCCCGGTCCAGCTCCTGGCGGGCGGCCTCATAACGCCGCTGCAGCAATAGCAGGCGGGAGCGCTCCAGCCGTGTGGTTGCCACGACACGGCTCAGGTTGCGGATATGGCCCAGGTGTTCCAGTTCCGTGAGGATGCGGAAAGCCTGGTCGATCTCGCCCTTGGAGAAGGCAATCCGTGCCAGCATGATATCGCTCAGCAACATATGGTCCGGCAGGCCCACATCCCGGGCCAGGGGGCCGTAGACATGGAGCAGGCGGGCGGCCAGGTCCAGCTGGTTCTGTTCGTAGATGGCGCCGGCGTGGAGCACCCCGGCCCAGGCGTTGCCGTTGGCCTGGCTGAAGGAGGAGGCCTGGCGGGTGGCACCTACCGCCAGGCGGAAGCGTGCAGCGGCCTGGCGCTGTCGGCCCTCCTGCATATCGATAATGCCTTCCACGGTTTCCGAGTACATCACGTTGAAGGAGCTGGCGTAGGTGCCCTGGGCATCCCGGGCGCCGTCCAGCAGTTGGCGGGCCTTGTTGTAGAGGCCCATCACCGAATAACTGCTTGCCATGGAGTTGATCAGCGCCATGTCGGCAAAGGGCTGGCAGGTCGGCAGCTCCGGCAGGCCGCGCTCGCCGATTTCAATGGCCTCTTCCTGGCGGTCCATCATGGACAGTGTCAGTGGCCGAATGGCCAGCACATGGGGGCGAATCTGGGGGTTGGTGGACTGCTCCAGCCCGGTTTCCTCCAGCATCTCCAGGGCTTCCGTCGGGCCGCGTGTGAAGCACAGGGCCCATACCCAGGTCATCTGCAGTTCTTCATCCTGCTTCAGCTGTTCTGGTGGAATGGTGCTGAACCACTTTGACAGCAGCCGCATCCGGCCCTGGGACAGCAGGTTGGCCGCATGAACCCTCAGCAGCCCAAGGGCCCGGTCGTAATCGCCTCCCTCCAGGGCATGGTCAATCGCCGGTACTGGCCGGTTCTCGTTCTCGTACCACTGGGACGCAGCGCGATGCAGGGCGGGAATCTCTTCCGGGTGTTCGGCGTTCAGCTGGGCCTTGAGAAATTCCGCAAACAGGCTGTGGTACCGGTAGGTGTTCTCGTCGTTGTCCAGTGGGGTCAGGAAGGTATGGCTGCTGGCCAGGTGTGACAGCATGGCCTCGGCGTCAGTATCCGGCAGCAGGGCCTGGCAGATGGATGCGTTGAGGTGGCGCAGGATACTGGTGCGCAGCAGGAAGTCCCGTACTGGCTGAGGTTGCAGGGCCAGTACGTCATAGGCCAGGTAGTCGGAAATGGTCTGGTCGGCGCCGGAGAAGCGTTCAATGAAGGCCTCGGGCGAGTCGTGGCTTTCCAGTGCGAGGGACGCCAGCCACAGGGCCGTTACCCAGCCTTCGGTGCGGTCGTGGATACGGATCAGGTCTTCCTGGGTCAGCGCCAGGTGCCGCCTGGAGATCAGGAAGTCGGTGGTTTCCTCGACGGTGAACCTTAGCTGACGGGCATCGATCTCCAGCAACTGCCCCCGGGCGCGCAGGCGCCCCAGACCAAGTTCCGGGAGATTGCGGGTGCCGATAATGAACTGGCCGCGCCTGGGGAGATGTTCAACGATTTCCCGTATAAGGCCCAGAACGGCGGCATCCTGCACACGCTCGAAGTCATCCAGGAAGAGGGCGAATGCGGACTGGTGTTCAGACAGCCGCGCCACGATATCCAGGGCGGCATCGCCGGTGGAGGTGAAGGTGCGGTCTTCGGGGGATCCTGTTTCCTTGCCATCCTCTGTCAGTTGCGAAACCGCGGCATTGAGGTACCAGAGGAAGCGGGATACGTCGTTGTCGGCATCATCCAGGGTCAGCCAGGCGGTGACCATGCCCTGTTCTTCCATGCGGGTCATGCACTGGCTCATCACGGTGGTCTTGCCAAAACCGGCTGGAGCCCGCACCAGCACCAAGCGTGCGGCAGAGGCGCCCAGTATCTTGTCCACCACATCGGTACGGGGCACCTGGACCGCCCTCGATGTGGGCGGGTTGAGTTTGCTGGTCATCAGGACCCGATTGGGGGAAGCAGCTGCCATCGGCTAATTGTCCTTATTCTGGGTCGTGGCCGCACTCTGTTATTGGGGGAGTGGTGATGCGTGCCACAGGTCCGACAGTCTATGCCGACTGCTGAGTAACTCGCAAGTATTGCCCTGCTGGAATAATTGCTTGAAAATCAATCCAGTGCAAAAGACATCTTTTGTCGCCACCTGCCCTGCAGGGCAATTCGTCGGATACGACGATGCTGGTCCGGAGGGGAGTACCTAATCTGTGCCCAGGGTTCGTGCCCTGCCTCCGGGGCAAAACCAGTGTGTATTCCCTCACATAGCTGAACAAAACAGATATCAGGATAAAAAAGGAAACGCTATGAAGCTCGATTCTTCTATCAGTGCGGTGGTAACTGGCGGTGCATCCGGTATTGGCGAGGCGGTGGCCCGTCGCCTGGCGGCTGCCGGCGTCAAGGTGGCGATTTTTGACTTCAACGAGGAGCGCGGTGAAGCCATCGCTGCCGAGCTTGGCGGCGTGTTCTGCAAGGTGGACGTGACCTCTGAAGAAGCGGTCGACGCTGGCCTCGAAAAGGCCCGCGCTGCCATTGGCCAGGAGCGCATCCTGGTGAACTGTGCTGGTACAGGAAACGCCCACAAGACGGCGAGTCGGGCGAAGCAGACTGGCGAGATCAGGCACTTCCCCCTGTCTGAATTCGAAAAGATCATCCAGATCAACCTGATCGGCAGCTTCCGTTGCGCCGCCAAGAGCGCAGCCGGTATGCTGAGCCTCGACGGCATGGAAGACGGAGAGCGCGGCGTTATCGTCAACATCTCTTCCGTCGCCGCCCAGGATGGCCAGATCGGCCAGGCTGCCTATTCCGCCTCCAAGGCCGGTGTGGTTGGCATGACCCTGCCCATGGCCCGGGACCTGATGAACGAGGGCGTGCGGGTCAATACCATCATGCCGGGGCTGATCAACACGCCGCTGATGAACGGCCTTCCGGATAACGTCAAAGAAGCGCTGGCGGCTTCCGTGCCTTTCCCCAAACGTCTGGGTGAGCCGGACGAGATTGCCTCTGTGGTGGAACTGATGGTCACCAACGGTTACTTCAATGGCGAAAGTGTTCGCCTGGACGGCGCCATTCGTATGGCGCCCCGCTAAGGCAGCAGGCACCACATTTCGTCGTTTTCGACGACGCCGGGGCAGTGTGTGAACGCAAGAATGGCGCCACACGTTCCGGCACAATCCGGTACTGAACTGGCCGGACCGTAGCTGAATCATATGCGCCGCAGGGCGGCCAAAAAGAGGATAGTAAAATGGCAGAAGCATATATTGTCGCCGCATCACGTACCGCTGGCGGCCGCCGTGGTGGCCGCCTTTCAGGCTGGCACTCCACCGACCTGGCCGCGTTTGTGCTGAACGACCTGGTAGACCGCGTCGATGCAGACCCGGCTCTGATCGAAGACGTTATCATGGGGTGTGTCATGCAGGTGGGTGAGCAGTCCACCAATATCGCCCGCAACGCGGTACTGGCCTCCAAGTTGCCGGAATCTGTACCTGGCACCTCGGTAGACCGTCAGTGTGGCAGCTCCCAGCAGGCCATCCATTTCGCTGCCCAGGCGGTGATGTCCGGCACCCAGGACGTGGTCATCGCGGCCGGTGTCGAGAGCATGACTCGCACGCCCATGGGCTCCAGCCTGTTCCTGGCCCAGAAAGCCAACATGGCCGAGCATTACATGGGCCCCAACATCCGCGAGCGCTATCCGGACGTGCCCGAATTCAGCCAGTTTATGGGCGCCGAGATGATGGCCAAGAAATACGGTTTCAGCCGGGAAGACCTGCACAAGTTCGCCCTGGAAAGCCACAAGCGAGCCATTGCGGCTACCGAAGCCGGCAAGTTCAAGAAGGAAATCGTGCCGGTCCAGGCCAACCTCGCTGAGGGGGGGCTGCAGGACGAAATGCACCTGGTGGACGAAGGCATCCGGTTTGACGCGACTCTGGAAGGCATCGCCGCCGTCAAGCCGCTGCAGGAAGGGGGTTATATCAGCGCCTCTGTGGCCAGCCAGATCTGTGACGGTGCCACTGGGGTCATGATCGTCAGCGAAAAGGGCCTCAAGGCCCTGGGTGTCGAGCCGCTGGCCCGCATTCACCACATGAGCGTAATCGGTCACGATCCCGTGATCATGCTGGAAGCGCCGGTACCGGCCACCCAGGCAGCGCTGAAGAAAACCGGCATGAACATCAACGACATTGACCTGTTCGAAGTGAACGAGGCCTTTGCTCCGGTACCGCTGGCCTGGCTGCAGGTAACCGGCGCTGATCCCGAGCGCATGAACGTGAATGGCGGCGCCATTGCCCTGGGGCACCCGCTGGGGGCTTCCGGGACCAAGCTGATGACCACCCTGGTTCACGCTCTCCATGACCGTGGTGGACGCTATGGCCTGCAGACCATGTGTGAGGGTGGCGGCATGGCGAACGTAACCATCATCGAGCGGCTTTGACGGTCTGGGGGTGGCCGTTTCGGGCCGCCCCCGTCCCCTCCGCGCGCAGCCATACAATAACAATCAGCCCCCAGGGGCGAGGAGGTTGCACCATGTTTGCAATCGGTCGGTTTCTTTCAAAGATAACCAACGTGATATCCATCATCGGCGGCCTGGCCATCGCCCTGATGATGTTCCACATCACCTTCGATGTGGTTGGTCGTTACTTCTTCAACAAGCCCATTCCGGGCACCATCACCATCGTTTCCTACTACTACATGTCCATTGCAGCCTTTATTCCGCTGGCGTTTGCGGAGCAGAAGGATGCACATATCTCCGTCGAGGTCATCACCGAGCGTATGCCGGCGTGGATGCGTCACAACCTCGAGCGGCTGGCCATGTTGTGCTCGCTGACGGTGTTCGGTTTTCTGGCCGTGCGCACTTTCGGTGAGGCCCAGAAGAAGTTCTCCATGGGCGCCTCCATTGTGCAGGGCAACTCCGACATTTCCATCTGGGTGACCTACTACATGCTGCCCCTGGGCTGTGCACTGATGGTGCTCGTCGTGCTGTACAAGCTGATCAACAGCTTCCTGCCCGGTGAGAGTGGCCTGGACACCGAGCGTGCCAAGGCCGATGAGCTTATCGACCCCAAGCCGGATGAGGAACAACAATAATGAGTGACGTACAGATTGGCCTCACCGGTCTTGGTCTGATTATCTTCCTGATCGCGTTGCGCATCCCCATCGGCGTGACCCTGATTGGCGTGTCATTTGGTGGCCTGTGGTATCTGATGGGCTTCAATGTTGCCTGGGGCTCCATTGGCATTATCCCATACCAGTTCGCCGCCAACTGGGTGCTCAGTTCGGTACCCATGTTTCTGTTGCTGGGCTTTATCTGCTATCACACCCAGCTGACCCAGGGCATGTTCCGGGCGGCGCGAATGTGGCTTTCGGGCATCCCCGGGGGGCTGGCGATTGCGGCCATCTTTGGTTCCGCCGGCTTTGCGGCGGTGTCTGGCTCCTCGGTGGCCTGTTCGGCGGCCATGGGGCGGATTGCGGTGCCGGAGATGGTGAAGTATCGCTACAACCCGGAGCTGGCCACCGGCACCGTCGCGGTTGCGGGTACTATCGGGGCGCTGATTCCGCCCTCCATCATCATGATCCTGTACGGCATCATCGCCCAGGAATCCATCACCGGGCTGTTCCTTGGTGGTATTTCTGCGGGCATCCTCACCGCCCTTGGTTACATCGCCGTGGTGCTGATACGGGTGAAACTGAACCCGGAACTGGCGCCGGACACCAACGAGGTGATCCCGTTTGCCGACAAGGTATGGGCGCTGAAGGACACCTGGCCGGTGATCCTGATCATGATCGGCATTTTCGGTGGTCTGTTCAGTGGTGTCTTCACCCCGACCGAGGCCGGTGCCGTGGGCGCCTTCCTGTCACTGGTGGTGGCTGCCATCAAGGGCAGTCTGACCTGGCAGCGGTTCCGGGATGCCATACTGGAAACCCTGCTGACCACCAGTGCGCTGATCATCATCGCTGTGGGTGCCAGCCTGCTGACCCGCTTCCTGGCCCTCTCCGGCGCTGGTGATTTCCTGTCCGACTGGATTATCGGCCTGGACGCTTCCACCGTGGTCATCCTGCTGGCCATCGTGCTGATCTACGTGCTGCTGGGTATGTTCCTGGAGCCCATTGGCGCCATGCTGCTGACCCTGCCCATCGTGTTGCCGATCATCGACAACCTGGGCCTGAGCCTGCTGTGGTTCGGTGTGGTGCTGACCAAGCTGCTGGAGATCGGGATGATCACGCCACCGATTGGCATGAACGTGTTCGTCATCAAGAGTGTGGTAGGCAAGCTGGTCACCACGGCGCAGGTGTTCCGGGGGATCTTCTGGTTCCTCATCATGGACCTGTTCGTGCTGTTCCTGCTGATGACCTTCCCGGATATCATTCTGTTCCTGCCGGGGATAGGGAAGTAGCTTAGCCAGTCCTGCGATGTAAAACGAAGGCCAGGCCGGGATTCCGGTCTGGCTATTTTGTTTTAGCGCAAGAGGCCCGTCTGCAGAGTTCGGGCTCCGGGGTGGGGGTGGTCTTTTGTTACTGACCAACAAACTCGTCGATCAGGTTATAAGTATCCGAACACGCCTCCGGCACGAGGTCCTCAAGGTTGAGGTAGGCATGGATCATGTCAGCGTAGTCTTTCAGATGACACTCGACACCGGCACTCTCAAGCTTGCGGGCATAGGCCACACCTTCATCGTGAAGGGGACAGTACCCGGCGGTGATAACCAGTGTGGCGGGCATGTCAGCGGGTACCGGCATGTGCAGTGGTGAGGCGACACGGCGGTCTTCGCCGTTGGCGAAATAATGGTCGAAATACCAGCGAATGCGGGGTTCCTCCAGCAGGTAACCCTCTCCGTGCCCGGTGATGGACGGGTGGTCCATGGTATAGTCCAGGCTCGGGTAGATGAGTACCTGGTGGGTCAGGTTCAGGCCCGGGTCTCCCGCCAGTTTATGACTGACGGTAGCCGCGTAGGTGGCCCCGCCGGAATCGCCGGCCAGCACCAGCTGACGTTTGAACGGGACTTGCGCCTGTTCCAGTAACGTCCATACCTGGCGGGAAACATTCAGGCAGTCATTGAGTCCGCCCGGATAAGGGGTTTCCGGCGCCAGCCGGTAATCCACCGACAGCACCAGCATGCCGGTGGCCTCGGCCAGCTTGCGCGCAATGGGGTCGTAGACTTCCACACTACCGGCCATGTGGCCGCCACCATGAAAGAACAGCATGACGGGTCTGGCGGTATCCGGCTGGGGGTGATAGAGCCGCAGCGGTACCGGGCCCTCCGGAGTTTCTGCCAGGAGGTCCCGGACCAGTGGCAGCTCTGGTGCCTTCGTTACAAAGGCGGTCGTCAGACCGGCCAGGCTGTCCCGGACCATCTGGGGCGTGGCTTCCACGCCGCGGGCCTTCTGTTCGGCGACCATGGGGTTGAGCTGGTCAAGCCAGGCACGCAGGTTGGGGTGTACGTCGGTCATCAGATTGCTCCGGTGCGGGCGGGGTCAGTGCTGGAACAGAACCAGCGCTTCGCCCTCACAGATCAGGCGGCCATCGCGGCCGGTACAGACGGTTGTCAGGTTCACTAGCGCCTTGTCCCGCCGCAGACGGCTGATGGTCACGCTGGCCTGCAGGGGCTCACCGGTGTCGGCGGCGGTGTGAAAGGTCATGGCCTGTTTCAGGTAGTTGGTGCCGTGGCCGGGCAGGTCTTCTCCCAGCAGGCATGAGAACAGACCGGCAATCAGTGGTTCAGGCACGCCCGGCCAATCCTGGTCGAGTTGGCAAAGCTCGCACCATTCCCGGACATCTTCCGCGGTGAAGGTCCGGTTCAGCTTGGCGGACTCTCCCTCCTTCAGGGCATCAAAGCGTTCCAGGTTCATGATGCCTCCTTTTCGGGCAAGGTCAGTTCGCACTCGCCGGTCAGGCAGGTTTCTCCGTCCGGTCGGGTGATGGTGGTTTTCAGTACCAGACGGTTTCCCTCAGCATTTCGTTGCTCCACCACCAACTCCAGCGGTTCGCCGGCGTAGGCGGGGGCGGGGAACATCAGGCTCTGGCGGCGGAGCACCGACCCCGGCCAGGTCTGGGCAAGCAGGCTGCGGACCACGCTGAACAGCAACATGCCGTGGGATACCGTGCGGCCAAAGCTGGTGCGGGCGGAGAACTCCGGGTCCACATGGATCGGGTTGTGGTCACCGCTGAGTCTGGCGAACCGGTCGAAATCTTCCTGGGTCAGCATAAAATTCTGCTCACAGGGGATATTGGCATCACTCATGGTTCAGTCCTGTCTGAGTACCTGCTTGGTAACCTTGCCCAGCGCGTTACGGGGCAGTTCTTCCACAAACTGGAAATACCTGGGCACCTTGTAACCGGCCAGGCGCTCCCGGCACCAGGCGTTCAGGGCGTCTGGCTCGGGCTCCTGGCTGTCGGGCTTCAGGCAAAGGAACGCCCTGCCCACTTCGCCCCACTTCTCGTCCGGAACACCCACCACAGCGACCTCGCTGACCGATGGGTGTTCCACCAGGGCCCGCTCGACCTCGGCGGGATAGACGTTCTCGCCGCCGGAGATGTACATGTCTTTCCAGCGGTCCACGATGTAATAACAGCCGTCCTCATCGCAGCGGGCCACATCACCGCTGTGGAGCCAGCCGTCCGGTTCGATGGCATCGGCGGTAGCATCGGGGCGGTTCCAGTAGCCGGGGGTGACGTTGGGCCCACGGATCAGCAGTTCGCCGGACTCTCCCTGAGCAACGTCTTTGCCGTCAGTGCCGACGATGCGCACTTCCGTGAGCAGTTGCGGGCGCCCCACCGAGCCGATCTTGTCCAGCACGTCGGCCTCGTCCAGGAGGAAGACAGTAGGGCCGGTTTCGGTCATGCCCATGCCGGTGCGCACACGGATGCCCTGTTCGACGAACCGCCGGGCTACCGGCAAGGCCAGTGGTGCGCCGCCGCAGCCCCAGGAGCGGACATTGCGCAACCGGTCACCGCTGAACGCGGGGTGTTCCAGGATGGACTGGTACACCGCCGGTACGCCGAAGAAGATAGTGGCGCGGTTCTCCAGTACGTCCATGGCCTGGTCGGGTTCGAAAGTCCGGGCCACCAGCACCGTGCCTCCAGCAAGGAACACGGCGGATGAGTACAGATTGATGCCGGCGGTATGGAACAGGGGCAGCACATTGAGCAGGGTGTCCCGGCCGGTCAGGTCCACCGCCAGCCCGATGTTCAGGTAGTTGCTCATCATCATACGGAAAGTCTGGATGACTCCCTTGGGACGACCCGTGGTTCCGGAGGTGTAGAGCAGGTACCAGGGGGTGTCCGGATCCCGGTCAGGGTGGGGCCGCAGGTCCGGTGTGGTGTTCGCAAGATCCTTGTCGTAGTGGCGGCAGTCATCCGCCTTGCCGTCGAGGTCGACCAGTACCCGGGTGTACCCGGACGCCTTCAGCTTGCGGGCACTGTCGGTGAACTCCTCGCCAAAGATCAGCACCTCCGGGGTGCAGTCCTCCATTAACTGCTCCAGTTCGGGCTGGGCCAGGCGCCAGTTCAGGGGTACCAGGACAAGGCCGGCCTTGGCACAACCGAAGAGCATCACGAAGAACTCTGCCCGGCTGTGGCCGAGGAAGGCAATGCGGTCGCCTTCGCCCAGGCCCCAGGTGCCACGGGCGGCCGCCGCAAACCGGGCGGTCTGTTCGTTGAGCTGCCGGTAGTTATACGAGGATCCCGACGCAAGGTCTTCCAGGGCCAGGCGGTCCGGGGTGACGCGGGCCCGGTGGCCCGCCAGGTCAAACCAGTTCATGCACTCCTCCCGAGAAATGCAGCCATGCCGAGGTCGGCCTCATCGGTGGTGATCTGTTCCAGGAATTCCTGGCGCTCCCGCTCCAGTGCAACGGCTGTGTGTTGTGGGTCGGGCCGGTTCAGCCTCAGGGTGCGGGCAATGCTCCCGGCCTTGTGGCTGGTCAGGGTGGTGGCAATGGAAAGGGCAGTGGCCAGTTCTTCCCCGGCGGCGGCTCCGTACTGGGCCAGCCCCCACTCCAGAGCTTCCTCCCTGGTGATCGCACGGTTGGTGAGCTGCACGTCCAGCGCACGCCCACGGCCAATCCGTTCCGGAAGCAGGGCGGTCCAGCCGCCGTCCGG
Organism: Marinobacter sp.; assembly: GCF_041690615.1. Classification (GTDB taxonomy): domain Bacteria; phylum Pseudomonadota; class Gammaproteobacteria; order Pseudomonadales; family Oleiphilaceae; genus Marinobacter. The sequence continues at coordinate 17,973 of NZ_JAWLGY010000028.1, read as the reverse complement.
GCTGTAACCCACCACGGTGTACCAGGGGGCGAAGGTGGCTTTTGGTCCTGCGACCACGATATCGCTGGCCAGCACCAGTCCGATAGAGCCGCCGGTTACCATGCCATGCACAGCAGAGACCACCGGCACCGGTAGCGCCAGCAACTGGCAGATCACCTTGTTGAGGGTGCCTACCACCGTGCTGGCGTAGGTATGGCGCTCCGGTTTCGGAGTATCGTAGAAGCCCGCCACGTCGCCCCCGGTAGAGAAGGATTTGCCAGCCGCATCGATAACCAGTACCCGGGGTGGCTGCTGGCGGCAGCGATCGAGGGCGCGGCTCAGGTCCTCGAGCAGTTCCGGTACCAGGGCATTATGCCGTTCAGGCCGATTGAGGGTCAGTCGCCCAATTCCGTTCTCCGCCCGATAGATAGCATGGTGGTAGGGGCTGGCACTCATCCCTTGTCCCTCCCGTTCAGGGCCAGGCCGTTACGGAACAGGTCCGATATGGTGTCCACGATGGGGTCGAAGGCGCCGTCACCCTGCTTCGCTCGCTGATCCCAGAGGGCGTATTTCAGCCCCAGGAAATGGGACAGGCCCATCAGTGCCCATGCCCGGTGCTGGTTGTTACCGGCGCGGATTTCGCCCTTGCGGGCGGCGGCGTTGAGCATGTCGGTGTAGCCCCGGGCGAAGGTCTCGTAGTACTCCTGGTAGATGGCTTCATCCACGAACTGGGCCTCCTGCAGGACCCGGTAGAGGGAAGGGTGGTCAGCCAGGTACTGGAGGAACGCCCGCAGGCCCTGCTCCTCGGCTTCGAGACGGTCACTGGTGCCGATCACCTGGGCGGCCAGATGGGCTCGCAGCTTGTGCCCCAGGTCCATCACCAGCTCCCGCAGGATTTCTTCCTTGCTGGTGAAGTAGGTGTAGAAGGTGCCCTGGGCAACGCCCGCCGCCCTGGTGATGTCAGTCACGCCGGCGCGGTGGTAGCCCAGGTTGCCGAACGTCTCTTCCGCGGCGACCAGTATCTTTGCCCGGGTGCGGGCGCCGCGGGCGGTTTTCGGTGCGCCCGGAGACTGCGGGGCCTGTGTTGTTGTACTCATCAGCCTGTTCCTTTCGCGTCGGTGGTGGCAAGACGGAATGTGGTTCGCTCCCCGGGTGGAGGGTTGACTGTTCCTGGTGACTTATCATCACGAAACATGAATCGATCGTCAACTAATTTAGGAGAGCCTTTCAGGCGAGTCAAGCTGCTCGTATCTTCGTATATCAGCGGTTACAGCATGGTTGCGATAAATTTTTTTATCACATTGCGATCGATCGATAGACAAAAATCTGGATTTTATTCTTGATAAAACCTGAATCAGTTGTCATATTTTAGGTCGAGCAACAACTACAAAGGGTGTTGGTACCCGTCAGGTCTGCCACCCGATCAACAGCAAAGCCCGACAACAAGAACAGGGGACAGTCTTATGAAGCGCATTATGCTGGCAGCCGCCATTTCCATGGGGGCAGTTTCCGTACAGGCCGCGGATTCCATCCGCGTCGCACACGTCACAGATTTCACCGGTGCACTCGCGCCCTATGCTGAGCAGTTAAGCATTGGTCTGAAAATGGGTTTCGAATACGCCACCGATGGCAGTATGGAAATCGAGGGGCGAAAGCTGGAGCTGATCCGCAAGGATTCCCAGATGGACCCGGCGCGGGCACGCTCCCTGGTGGAAGAAGCCTATGCCGAAGATGATGCCCATATTGTTGTGGGGCCGGTGACTTCCGGGGTTGCGCTGGCGACGCTGCCACTGGCCGAGGAGTACGAGCGGATCATCATGCCTGAGGGCGTCGCAGACGCGATCACCGGGTCTGAATGGAATCGTTACGTGTTCCGGGTTGGCCGTAATTCGTCCCAGGATGCGGTTTCCAATGCCGTCGCACTGGGCAAGGAAGGTGTATGTGTTTCCACCATCGCACAGGATTACGCCTTTGGCCGGGATGGTGTAGCCGCGTTCAAGGAGGCTATGGAGGCCGCTGGTGGCCAGATTGTACACGAAGAGTACCTGCCCACTGACGCCACGGATTTCACCTCTGCGGCTGAGCGACTTTTCGATTCCCTCAAGGACCGGGATGACTGCTCAGAAGGCAAGCACATCTTTGCCATCTGGGCAGGCTCCTCCAATCCGCTGGGCCGTATCCAGGACCTGAACCCGCAACGCCATGGCATCGAGCTGGCGACCGGCGGCAATATCCTGGCGGCGCTGGTGGGCTACTCGGACTTCCCCGGTATGCAGGGTGCTGGCTTCTATTACTTCGAGTCGCCGGATAACGAAGTCAACGACTGGTTTGTGGAGCAGCACTTCGAACGCCACAACGCTGCACCGGACTTCTTTACCGCGCAGGGCTTTGCCCAGGCTATGGCCATTTCCGGGGCAATCCGTGAGGCCGGGGGCTCCACCGATACCGAGGACCTGATCGAGGCTTTCGAGGGCCTGGTCTTCCAGACCCCGAAAGGCGAGATGGAGATCCGCCCCGAGGATCATCAGGCCATGCAGGACATGTATCACTTCGAGATTGAAGTACAGGAACGTGACGACTGGTTTGACGACCGGACCGTGGAAGCGGGTGTGCCCACGCTGATCCGGGTCATTGACCGGAAAGAAATGGACATTCCGGTCCGCAACTGATCAAACCCTGCCATCCCGGCCCCCGGTTTTCCGGGGGCCGCACGCGTACGAACCTATAACCGGAGTTGTTCATGTCATCCGAACAAGCGGTGCTTGAAACCCGTGACCTGACCATCAACTTTGGTGGGCATGTGGCGGTCAACCGGGTCTCCTGCCAGTTCCACAAGGGGACCCTGACCTCCATTGTCGGACCCAATGGCGCCGGCAAGACCACCTGGTTCAACCTGATTTCCGGACAGCTGAAGGCCACTGCGGGCCAGGTACTCCTCAAGGGCGAGGACCTGACCGGCCTGACGGCAGCGCGCCGGGCCGATAAGGGCCTGGGCCGTGCGTTTCAGCTGACCAACCTGTTTCCCAATCTGACAGCGCTGGAAAACGTGCGCCTGGCGGTAGCTGCCCGCCATCACATCGGCCATGTGTTCTGGCAGATGGCCAGCAAGCGCCGTGACCTGACAGACCGGGCCATGGAGTACCTGACCCGGGTCAACTTGGCCAGCCGCGCAGGCTACCTGGTGTCCGGCCTTCCCCATGGCGACCAGCGCAAGCTGGAGGTTGCCCTGATGCTGGCCCTGGAGCCGGAAGTGTTCATGTTCGACGAGCCTACTGCTGGCATGAGCGTCGACGAAGTGCCGGTCATTCTCGACCTGATCGCCGATATCAAGAAGCAGCAGGACAAGGTCATCCTGCTGGTGGAGCACAAGATGGACGTGGTGCGGTCACTCTCTGATCGCATCGTTGTACTGCACAACGGAGAGCTCGTGGCGGATGGCGAACCGGCGGAGGTGATCGCGTCCCCGGTGGTGCAGGAGGCCTACCTCGGTGCGTCACCGGATCAGCAGCCGGAGGTGGCCAATGGCTGAGCCTATTCTGAAACTGTCCGGCGTAAGGGCGGACATCGAGCAGTACCACATCCTCCACGGTGTCGACCTGGTGGTGCCGAAAGGCGAGCTGACAGTGCTGCTTGGCCGTAATGGCGCCGGCAAGAGCACCACCCTGCGAACCATTATGGGCCTGACCACACTGACCGGTGGCACGGTGACCTACCAGGGCCAGGACATCAGCCGCTGGCCGACGCCGAAAATTGCCCGGGCCGGAATCGCTTTCGTTCCTGAGAGCATGGGCATCTTCGGCCTGCTGACCGTACGGGAAAACCTGGTACTCGCCGCCGTCAGCGGGCCCATGGATGAGTCCCGGCTGCAGTGGATATTTGACCTGTTTCCGCCCCTGAAAAAGTTCTGGGACAAGCCGGCCGGCACCCTTTCCGGTGGCCAGAAGCAGATGCTGGCCATCGCCCGGGCGGTTATAGAGCCAAGGGATCTGCTGTTGGTGGACGAACCCACCAAGGGCCTGGCGCCGGCCATTATCAATGACCTGGCGGATGCCTTCGAACAGCTGAAGGAGCAGCAGGTGAGCATCCTGCTGGTGGAGCAGAATTTCAACTTCTCACGACGCCTTGGTCAGACAGTGGCCGTTATGAACGACGGCGCGGTGGTACATGCCGGCACCATGGATGAGCTGGCGGAGAACAGTGAGTTGCAGCAGGACCTGCTTGGCCTCGGACTGGGAGAACATCAATGAGCAAAGAGACGACGGCCATGCCGATGTCGGATGCGGGAACGGACCGCCAACGACTGAGTCCAGCCCAATGGCTGCGGCACCTGCGGGATGAACGGGCACATCTTTTCCTGTTGGGGGCCATGTTGCTGGTCTCCCTGGCGCTGATCAATTTCCAGACCTGGCTGGTGCTAACCATCAGTGGTGTCGCCATGGGCGGCATGCTGTTCCTGATGGCGTCCGGCATGACGCTTACCTTCGGCCTGATGAGCGTGCTTAACCTGGCCCACGGGGCGTTTATCTCTCTGGGAGCCTTTGCCGGGGGCACTGTACTGGCGTTCTGGCTGAACGATTTCTCGGACGCACCGTCCCTGCTGACCAATCTGGTGGCCATCATTCCTGCCCTGTTGTTCGCAGCGTTTATCGCCGGGGTGGTGGGACTGGTATTCGAGAAGTTCGTGATCACGCCGGTGTATGGCGACCACCTGAAGCAGATTCTGGTGACTGTGGGTGGGGCCATCATCCTGATGCAGCTGATCGAAGTGATATGGGGGCCCAACGAGATCCCGGTGGATCGCCCCGAAGCCCTGGCCGGCGCCTTTATGGTGCCGGAGGCATTGCCGCTGATCGGCGGTATCGTGCTCGAAAAATACCGGCTGCTGGCCGTGGTGCTGGGTCTGGCTATCTATGCCGCCATGCTCTGGGTTATTGACCGTACCCGGATCGGCATACTGATCCGCGCAGGCGTGGAAAGCCGCGAGATGGTGGAAATCCAGGGCTACAGAATCCACCTGCTGTTCCTGGGTGTGTTTGTTGCCGGTTCGGCGCTGGCAGGCCTCGGCGGCGTGATGTGGGGCATGTACAAGGAACTCCTGACGCCCCATATGGGGGACGAGATGATGATCTCCGTCATCGTGGTCATCATTCTGGGTGGCCTTGGTTCCATTCGCGGGTGTTTCTACGGCGCACTGCTGGTTGGCCTGATCAATCTCTATATCGGCTTCGTCGAACCCCGGCTGGCGGCGGTGGCCACTGTGGGCCTGATGGTCGGAGTGCTTATGTGGAGGCCCCAGGGCCTGATCCCGGTTATCAAGGTTTAAGGAGACCAGACAATGCTGAACCGACTGTTATCTGGTGATTACCCCCGCAGCCGCCCACTGACCGCAGTGCTGTTGATTATCGTGGTCAGCCTGGCGCTGGGCCCGTTTCTGTTTGACGGGGTGCGGGCATTCAACACCCTGGGCATGATCTGTGTCTTTATCATGGTGGTGGCGGCCTATGACCTGATGCTGGGGTACACCCATATCGTCTCCTTTGCCCATACCATGTTCTTCGGTATTGGTGCCTATGGTGTGGCGATGGCCATCGGTGTGATGGGCAACAGCTTTGCTGCCGTGGCAGCAGGCATTGTTGGGGCCCTCGCCCTGAGCTTTTTACTGGCGTTGCTACTGGGGCTTCTGTCGCTCAGGGTCAAAGCCATTTTCTTTGCCCTGGTCACCCTGGCGGTGGCCTTTGCGTTCCTCAGCCTGGTCACCCAGCTTTACCATGTCACCGGTGGCGAGGACGGTTTAAGGGTGCGGGTTCCCCGTGATCTGGGGCCGGCGTTCCGGCCGCTTGACGAGTCCCTGCCTGGTATCAGTGTGCTGGCTCTGCTGAAAGGGCTGGTCACGGAACCCTGGAACCTGGGCCAGGTGTGGCAGGAGGCCCGGTTTGACGTACGGGTGAACGGCAGAACGGTCATGTACTACGTGCTGTTCGGTGCCAGTACCCTGGTGTTCCTGTTCCTGCTGCGCCTGGTGAATTCGCCGTTTGGCCGGGTGTTGCAAGCCATCCGCGAGAATGAGTTCCGGGCGGAGGCGCTGGGTTACCGAACGGTGGTCTACCGTACGGCGGTGGTTATCCTGTCTGCCCTGGTGGCGACCCTGGCGGGTGCCGGGTTTGCACTGATCAACCGGTACGTGAACCCGGAGAATACCCTGAACTTCGAGCTGATGGTGTTTATCCTGCTGATGTGCGTTATCGGGGGCATGGGTACGCTGTATGGCGCCATCGTGGGGAGCACGTTGTTCATCCTGGCGCAGAATTACCTGCAGGACCTGCTGGGCTGGGTCGGGCAGTACACCGCCGGGATTCCGTTGGTGGAGAACCTGCTGGGTGAGGACCACTGGCTGCTCTGGTTTGGTGTGCTGTTTGTGCTCAGTGTGTACTTCTTCCCCGCCGGGGTGGTGGGGCAGTTGCGGATCTGGTCCCTGCACCGACGTAACCGGAAGTCGCCACCGCCTTCCGGGCCGGAGGCGGAGCCTGTAGTGCAGACTTGAGAGAGGTGTCGATGGCGGTGCAAGACGTCCCGGCGCTGGGGAGGTCTTTCGCCGCCGTCTAATCCCATATTCGTCGTAACGGACGATGTCCGAATAGTGCATAGGGCGCAAACTGTTATCACATACAAGAACAACAGGATGCTCCCATGAGCGACACGCGTCAGAACCAGCGCTGGGTGCTGCGCAAGCGCCCGGAGGCGGACATTACCGCTGAGCACCTGGAGCTGGTCACCCAACCGGTTCCGGATCTTCAGGACGGTCAGGTCCTTATTCGTAATATCTACCTGTCACTGGATCCCACCCACCGCCTGTGGATGAGCGACCGCGAGCAGTACCTGCCGCCGGTCCAGGTGGGTGATGTCATGCGTGGCGGCACGCTGGGTGTAGTCGAGGAATCCCGTTCCGATCGTTTCAGGGCCGGGGATATTGTCAAACCCGTCATCGGTGGCTGGGAGGCTTTCACTGTCGCCGATGGCAAGATGGTGCGGCCGGTGGACCGGCATCCGGATATTCCCCTGTCGGCCTATATGTCGGTGCTGGGTTCGACCGGGATCACCGCCTATTTTGGCCTGCTGGATATCGGTAATCCCCAGCCGGGTGAGACCCTGGTGGTGTCAGCCGCTGCCGGTGCTGTGGGCTCCATCGTTGGTCAGATTGGCAAGCTGAAAGGTTGTCGGGTCGTCGGTATTGCCGGTGGTCCCGAAAAATGCCGCTGGCTGACCGACGAGCTGGGTTTCGATGGCGCCATTGATTACCGCAACGAGGATGTGCCTTCAGCGCTGGACCGTCTGTGTCCCGATGGCGTGGACATCCAGTTCGAGAATGTGGGTGGTGAGATCATGGATGCCATCTACAACCGGTTGAATCTCAACGGTCGCCTTTCCCTGTGCGGCATGATTTCCCGTTATAACGATGAGGGCGTGATGCCCGGTCCGAAGGACTTCGGGCGGGTGCTGATGAAGCGCCTGACGGTGAAGGGCTTTATCGTGATCGACTATCAGAAGCGGTTCCCCGAGGCCCTGGAGGCCCTGACCGAGTGGGTCAGCAAGGATCAGCTTCAGTGGAAGAACCATGTGGTCGAGGGGCTGGATAATGCCTTGGACGGTCTTTCACTGCTGTTCACCGGCGGTAACGACGGCAAGCTGATGGTCAGGGTGTCAGAAGAGCCATAAGGTCCATGCCATGAGTCTTCTCCTGTAAAGCGAGCGAACCTCGAGCGGAGGCGATAGACAGCCACCATACTGTCACCGGAGACCTTTAGTGGGTGCTCCGGTTTTTTCGTTATTGCTTGATTTGGAGCATCGACCCGGTTTCTGTGGGTAAAGGTTCAGGATTTGGGTGCAAGACGCGCCGGGGAGGTCTTTCGCCGCCGCGTCGGAGGGGCGTCCTGCCACCCCAACGCTTCCGGGGCATCCCTGCCCCTGCTCTGAAAGACCTCCCCACCACCGAAGCGCCCTATAGTCTCGGTTTGTTAGCGAAACTCCGGCTCCCCCTGCCAGTCAAAAAACGCCGGCATGTCGGTAGAGACCTTGTTGGGATATTCCGCCGGCCGTTTCTCCAGGAACGACGCCACACCCTCCTTGGCATCCGCAGAAGCACCACGGGCCTGCACCGCACGGCTGTCCAGCTGGTGGGCTTCCATGGGATGGCTGGCGCCGGCCATGCGCCACAGCATCTGGCGGGTCATGGCGACGGATACCGGGGCGGTGTTGTCGGCGATTTCCCGGGCGATGGCGACGGCGGCGGGGTAGAGGTCTTCCGGCGCATGGACGGATTCGACGAGGCCGCGTCTTTCCAGCTCATCGGCGTTGATCAGTCGCCCGCTCATACACCAGTTCAGCGCGGTGGAAAGCCCCACGGCCCGGGAGATAAACCAGGACGATGCCGCTTCCGGCACGATACCCCGGCGGGCGAAGACGAAGCCGTAGCGGGCCTTTTCCGACGCCAGGCGAATATCCATGGCCAGGGACATGGTGGCCCCCACACCGACTGCGGCGCCGTTGATGGCGCCGATCACCGGTTTCAGGCTACGGAAAATTCGCAGTGATACCATGCCGCCGCCATCGCGATTGACGCCGTTGGCCAGCGGGTCCGGTGCATTTCCTTTCTGTTCCTCGTAATCGAAAGTGTCGGCGCCGCCAGACAGGTCGGCTCCGGCGCAGAAAGCCTTGCCGGCGCCTGTGACGATCACTGCGCGCACGTTGTCGTCGGCGTCGGTCTGGTCGAAGGCCGCAATGAGCTCATCCATCATCTGCAGGGTGAAGGCGTTCATCCGGTCGGGCCGGTTGAGGGTGATGGTGGCAATGCCGTCGTCGACGTCGAGGGTGATGGTTTCAAACTGACTCATGGAAACTCCTTATCCGGCGATCATGGCGGAACAGCCGCCGTCGATATAGAGAACCTGGCCGGTGGTGTGCTTGCCGGCGGCGGAGGCGAACATGACGGTGGCGCCCTTGAGGGCCTCGTCGTCGCCGGTCTGACGAAGGGGGACGTTGCGGATCAGGCCTTCGTCGCCGTGCTGGTCCTTCAGACCCTTCGACATCTTGCTCGGAAAATAACCCGGGCCGATGGCGTTGACGGTAATGCCGTGAACGCCCCATTCCGCGGCCAGGGCCCGGGTGAAGGTCACCACCGCACCCTTGCTGGTGTTGTAGCCGATCGCGGTCATCAGGTCCCGGTTGCCGCCAATGGCGGCGTTGGAAGCGATATTGATAACGCGGCCATACTTGCGGGGAATCATGCTCTTCTTCGCCACTTCACGGGTCAGCAGGAACAAGTTGCGCACGTTAAGGGTCATCACCTTGTCCCAGCCGTCCATGGGATAGTCTTCGGCGGGCGCACCCCAGGTGGCGCCGGCGTTGTTCACCAGGATATCGACATGGCCCAGGGTGGTAATGGCCTGGTCGGCCAGGGTGATAACGTCGTCCTCGTTGGCCAGGTTGGCAACGATGGGCGTGACATCGTGGCCGGCCGCCCGCAGTTCCTCAGCGGCTTCGTTGAGGTCGGCTTCCTTGCGGGAGCTGATCACCAGCTTTGCACCGGCCTCGCCCAGGGCATGGGCCATCTGCAGGCCAAGCCCCCGGGAGCCGCCGGTCACCAGTGCGGTACGGCCTTTCAGGTCGAACAGTTGCTGCACGTTACGTGCGGGGGAATCGCTCATGTTGTCAATCCTCTTGTGGTTTTTGTGATCGTGACACCGTGACGCAGCCAGCGTCCGGAGACATCGTCCTTTGCGACGAAAACACGCCCCCGACCGGATTCGTCGGTTCAGACGATGCCCCGAAAGCGCTTCAGGCCGAGGATGGAAAAAAACAAGGAGAACGCCCCATGAGTAACTACACCGCCGTCGAGTACCAGGCCCGGGATGCTGTGGCCTGGATCCGTATGAACCGCCCGGACTCCCTCAATGCCTTCAATGAAGATCTGCGTCGTGACCTGGCTGCTGCCCTGAGGCAGGCCGCCGATGACGACGCTATCAAGGTCGTGGTGCTGGCCGCCAATGGTCGCGCTTTCTGCGCGGGTGCCGACCTGATGGAGGACAATTCTCCGGACAAGTCCGATGTCACACAGCAGTTGCTGGAGTCCTACAAACCTATCCTGGATACCATCCAGAACATGCCCAAGCCGGTGATCGGGGTGGCCCCGGGCGTTGCTGCCGGCGTTGGTGCCTCGGTGTTGATGAGCTGCGACCAGGTGGTCATGGCGGAAGAGTCGCGCATCTACATGGCCTTCAGCCATATCGGTCTGGTACCGGATGGTGGCGCCACCTGGCTGCTTTTCCAGACCCTGGGTTACCACCGCGCTTTCGCCCTGATTACCGAGGGCGGCTCCATCAGTGCCCGGGAATGCCTGGACCTGGGCCTGGCCCGAACCGTAGTGCCCCAGGATCAGACCGAGCAGGCTGCCGCGGAAATTGCCGCTACCCTGTGCGAGCGTTCGGCCATTGCCACTGCTGAAGCCAAGGCACTTCTGCGTAAGGCGGCCACGGCTTCCTATGATGAAATCTTCCAGGCGGAAGCGATCGTGCAGAAGCGTTGCCTGCAAAGCGAGGAATCCCGCGAGGCTATTGCCCGCTTCAAGAACAAGGGTAAGTGACTGGTTAACCGGCTCCGACCGACTGTTTTCCACCATAAACGCAGAGAGTGACCAAGCCATGGCCGAACCCGCACCTGACCTGCAAGGCCCCGCCAACGGCGGTGATATGGCCGAGAAGCTCACCCGGGTGGTGCAACGCCTGCACCCTGGTGCCCGGGTCGAGAACCTGAGTCGTCTCACCGGTGGCGCCAATCAGCAGATGTGGTCCCTCGATGTGGTAACGGATACGGATCGGTTGCCCATGATCCTGCGCCAGGCGAGTAGCTGGAACCAGGATGCTGAAAACGTCATGCAGCTGGAAAACGAGGCGCGCCTGGTCATGCGGGCCGGGGAGGGCGGTGTACCGGTGCCTCGGGTCCACGAGATCCTGCAGCCAGGTGACGGGCTGGGCAATGGCTACCTGATGGCCCGGGTGGAGGGTGAAACCCTGCCGCCGAAAATCCTTAAAGGGGAGCAGTACGTGGCAGCCCGGGACGTACTGGCGCGCCAGTGCGGGGAGGTCCTGGCGGACATCCACCGCCTGCCGGTGGATGATTTCACCTTTCTCAACTCCCTGACGCCCGGGGACATGGTGGAAAGCCTGTATCAGGAATACCAGGGTTATGGCGAACCCCGACCGGTCTTCGAGCTGGCCTTTCGCTGGCTCAGGGACAACCTGCCGGAAACGCCGAAGACACTGACCCTGGTTCATGGTGACTTCCGCCACGGCAACCTGATGGTGAATGAGAGTGGCCTGGCCTCGGTGCTGGACTGGGAGCTGGCGTTCCTCGGCGACCCCATGGCCGACCTTGGCTGGCTGTGCGTGAACTCCTGGCGTTTCGGCAATATTGACCGGCCGGTCGGTGGCTTCGGCACCCGCGAGCAACTGTTTGATGGTTATGAAGCCGCCAGCGGCCAGCGGCCAGATCCGAAGCGTGTCCGTTTCTGGGAAATCCTGGGAACCCTGCGCTGGGGCATCATGTGCCAGAGCATGGCGGCTTCGTTCGTGGCCGGCCATGACACCTCCCCGGAACGGGGTGCTATCGGGCGCCGGGCCTCGGAAACCGAGGTGGACCTGCTCCGTGAGCTGGTCCCCTTGAACCCCTGAACGGCCTGAACCCTGGAGGAGAACGTTCCCATGCAGGACTTACCGGATAACACCGCCTTGCTGGCCTCCGTGGAGGCCTTCCTGAAAGACGAAGTGATGCCACAACTGGATGCCGCGGGGGCCTTTCGTGCGCGGGTATCCACCAATGTGCTGGGCATCGTCCGTCGGCACCTGGAACAGGCAGGCAGGGATGGCGTTCACGATGAACGTGAACTGCTCACCCAGCTGACCGGCAAGAAGGGCACCCTGGCCGGTCAGACGGCCGAGCTTTGTCAGCTGATTGCCTCAGGCAACCTGACGCCTGACGACCCCCGCCTGCGGGATTACCTGTGGCTCACCACCCTGGCAAAGGTGGGAGTAGACCAGCCGAAATATTCCGGATACCGGCGCGCCCGGGAGGAATGGGCCGAGTTCCGTGAGGCGACACCCCCGCAGCACCCTCATTTGTAAAAGCTTTTTTATAACATCCCTGGAGAGCTCTGATGGATTTTAACCTGCCACAAGAACTGACGGACTACCTGGCCGAACTGGACCAGTTTATCGAACAGAAGATCAGGCCACTGGAACAGAAAGACGACAATATCCGCTTCTTCGATCATCGTCGCGAATGGGCCCGTACCGATTTCGAGGGCGGCGGCCTGCCCCGCAAGGAGTGGGAAGCCCTTCTGAAGGAGGCCCGGCGAGTGGCGGACGAGGCCGGCCATCTGCGCTTCCCGCTGCCGGCGGAGTTCGGCGGTAAGGACGGTTCCAACCTGGCCATGACCGTGATCCGTGAGCACCTGGCCGCCAGGGGCCTCGGCCTGCACAACGACCTGCAGAACGAGCACTCCATCGTCGCCAACAATCCCTTCGTACTGCTGTTCCGGGACTTCGGCACCAAGGAGCAGTACGCCGAGTTCGTGGACAAGATGCTCAATGAGGAATATCAGCTGGCCTTCGGCCTCACCGAACCGGATCACGGCTCCGATGCCACCCATATGGAAACCCGCGCGGTACCGGAGAAGCGGGACGGCGTGGACGGCTGGCTGGTCAACGGCGAGAAGATGTGGACCACCGGCATGCATACTGCCACCCACTGTGTCACCTTCGTGCGCACCAGTGGCAAGGATGGCGATGCAAAGGGGATCACGGCGCTGATCGTGCCCTCCGATGCCGCCGGGGTGAAGGTGGAAGAGTACCTGTGGACGTTCAATATGCCCACCGACCACCCCCGGGTCAGCTTCACCAACGTCTGGGTGCCGGATTCTGCCGTGTTCGGTCCCATGGACGGTGGCCTGGCTATCGCCCAGCACTTTGTCCATGAGAACCGTATCCGCCAGGCGGCCTCCAGCCTGGGCGCGGCGGACTACTGCATTCGCGAGAGCGTGAAGTACGCCCGTGAGCGCAAGCCCTTCGGCCAGGAGCTGGCCCGTAACCAAGGTATCCAGTTCCCCATGGTGGAACTGGCCACCCAGGTGGAGATGCTCCGTCTGCTGATCCGCAAGACCGCCTGGGAGATGGATCAGATGTCCAAGCCGGAGGTGGCCAAGCAGATCTCCGACAAGGTGGCCATGTGTAACTACTGGTCCAACCGGCTGTGCTGTGAGGCGGCGGACCAGGCCATGCAGGTACATGGTGGCATTGGCTACTCCCGGCACAAGCCGTTTGAGCACATCTACCGTCACCACCGACGTTACCGTATCACCGAAGGCTCCGAGGAAATCCAGAAGCGCAAGGTGGGTGCCTTCCTGTTCGGTTACCTGGGGCCGAACAAGCATTAATACCTGTCCGGAAGCGGGTAACGAAAACGATGCCGGTTCGCCGGCATCGTTTTTTTTTATCTGTTCAATAATTCGTCGTATCCGACGAGGGATGGTTCAGGATGTCAGTAATAAGCTGAAGCAGGCTGTTCAAAAAACAACAAACAGGCGCTGCAACCAAAACGCGCCGAATTCGAACCCGGAGGTTCCCATGACAGTAAGCAAGGCCATTCAGCAATTCGCAGCGCCACTGGCGCTGGGCGGCATGATGCTTGCCGCTGGCGCCAACGCCACCACCATCTCCCACGCAACGGGCTATCCCCCCAACTCCATTGGTGCCAACTCGGCCGAGGTCTACGCCAGGGCCCTGGAAGAAATCTCCGGTGGTGACCTGAAAGCGAAGGTTTACGCCGGCTCGCTGCTCAGCTTCCTGGAAACCTCGCCGGGTATCCGGGATGGCATGGCCGATTCCGGGTTTATCCTGCTGTCCTATTATCCCAGCGAGTTCCCGGTCACCAACCTCGTCGGTGAGCTGAGCATGTTGACCGAACTGGTGGACGTGGCGCCCAGCCACGCCGGACTTGCCTATGTAGGGGCCATGTCCGAGTTCATCATGAACGACTGCCCTGAGTGCATCGAGGAATTTGCTGCCCAGAACCAGGTATTTACCGGTGGCTCGGCCAGTACGGCCTATTTCCTGCTGTGCAACCAGCCGGTCACCACCATGGAGGAAATCGAGGGTAAGCGTTTCCGGACCGCTGGCGCCCACTGGGCGAGATGGGCAGAGAAGGTCGGCGCTACGCCGGTCTCCATGTCCATTGCCGAAACCTATGAAGCCCTCAACCAGGGTGTGCTGGATTGCACCCTCAGTTCTCCGACGGAGCTGGACATCTTCAAGCTGAAGGAAGTGACTTCCGACATTACCGTGAAGGTTCCTGGTGGTGTCTACGGGGCAACTGCGGTCAATAATGTCAGCCAGGATGTCTGGAACAACCTGACGGAAGAGCAGCGTCGCCATGTGCTCAAGGCCACGGCGGTTCTCGGTGCCGACATCAGCTGGGAGTATCAGCTCAGTGCCACCCGTGAGATGGAGAACGCTGGCGACAGCGACATCACCGTACATCAGCCTTCCGAAGAGCTGGTTCAGGTAACTGAAGAGTTCATTCGCAATGACCTGGACACGATTGTAGAGCGCTATGAAGCGCGGTACGGCGTTGTGGGTGCAGACCTGGTTATCGACAGTTTCCGCTCCCTGCTGACCAAGTGGGCCGGCCTGGTGGACGGCATCGATAATGCCGATGACCTTGCGGACCTGTACTGGGAAGAGATCTACTCGAAAGTGGATGTCAGCCAGTACGGCCAGTAATACACCATCGTCGGTGCTTCCCCTTCTGTCAGAGAAGGGGAAGCATTGCTCCCCAACCTTTTTTGCCTGCCCTTCCCTGATTCCCGCCCCAATTTCGTCTGTACCGACGACGCCGGTTTGCGTTCCCCCTTGGCACTATCACTCCCAACCGTTCCAGGACTTTACAAAAACAGCAAGAGAGCTCCCCCATGTACCTGACGCAATTTCTCCATAAGGCCGTTCGTGAATACCCCAATGACGAGGCGGTGGTATTCGGAAACCGCCGCCAGACCTGGGCCCAGCTCACCGACCGGGTTGCACGCCTGGCGGGTGTGCTGCAGAAGCTCGGCATGGGCGAAGGTGACCGGGTGGGTATTCTCGGCCTGAATTCAGACCGCTATATGGAGACGGTTTTCGCCTCACTCTGGGGTGGCGGCGTGTTCAATACCGTCAACATTCGCTGGAGCGCCCCGGAGATTGCCTACTCCCTGGACGATTGCGACACGCAGATTCTGTTCGTGGATGACGAGTTCGCGCCGTTAATCGAGACGGTAAAGGCGAAATCCTCTGCCCTCAAGACCGTAGTCTATATGGGTGAGGGTACAGCGCCGGAGGGTTGTGAAGACCTGGAAAGCCTGATGGCCGGTGCCAGCCCGGTGCCGGATGCTGGTCGTGGTGACAAGGACCTGGCCGGCATCCTCTATACCGGTGGCACCACGGGCAAGCCCAAGGGGGTCATGCTCAGCCACGGCAATCTTTACCTGAGCGCCCTGAGCACGGTCATCCCGGCCTGCCGCCGCGACCGCATTGTGGGTCTTCACTCGGCGCCCTTCTTCCATGTGGCGGGCATTGGCCTGATCGTGCAGCTGGCCATCCGTGGCGGCACCCACGTCATCCTGCCACGCTTCGAGCCGTTGCCGGTGATCCAGGCCATTGAGCGGGAAACCGTGCTGGAAACCTTCCTGGTGCCCACAATGCTGCGGGCGGTGCTGGACCACCCGGACTTCGAAAAACATGACACCCGTTCCCTGCGCTGCCTGATCTACGGGGCGTCGCCCATGGACAGTGCCCTGCTCAAGCGGGCCATGGCCAAGCTGCCCAATGCGGATTTCCTGCAGATGTACGGCATGACCGAGCTCTCGCCCACGGTCACCATGCTGCTGCCGGAAGTGCACGCTGACCCGGCCCAGCACGACAAGCTGATGTCTGCCGGTAACCCCACTCACATCGCCGAGATTCGCATTGTCGATCCAATGGATAATGAGGTGGAGCGTGGACAGGTTGGAGAGATCTGCGCTCGCGGACCCATGGTCATGCAAGGCTACTGGAACAAGGAAGAGCAGACCCGTGAAGCGATCCGCGACGGCTGGATGCACACCGGCGATGCCGGGTACATGAGTGATGACGGCTACCTGTTCCTGGTGGACCGGATCAAGGACATGATTGTTACCGGTGGCGAGAACGTCTATTCCGTGGAAGTGGAAGATGTCCTGCTGCAACACCCCGCCGTATCCCAGTGCGCCGTCATCGGCGTACCCGACGAGAAGTGGGGTGAACGGGTGCATGCGGCCATTGTCCTGCGGGACGGTCACGAGCTGGACGAGGCTGATGTTATTGGCTTCTGCAAGGAACACATTGCCGGTTACAAGTGCCCCCGCAGCTTTGAGGTACGGACCGAGATGCCCATGTCCGGCGCCGGTAAGCTGCTGAAATTCAAGATCAAGGAAGAGCACTGGAAAGGCAAGGGCCGAAATATTGGCTGACCAGCCAGCAGCGGCCGCCAAATCGTCCTAAAAGACGATGGTTCCTGGCGGTCGCCGCTCTACATTGGACACCACGATCCTTATCAACAAGAACATAACCGGTGGCGCGCTGTAGCAGTCGCGCCCCGGTTCGGAGACAAGCACCATGAAAGCACTGATCAGAACCGGTCTCACGTCCGTCGCGGCCGCAGGCATGCTGATGGCTGGTACGGCGACCGCAGATACCATTTCCCACGCTACCGGATATCCGCCCAATTCCATTGGTGCAGATGCTGCAAACAGCTTTGCCGAAGCCCTGAAGGAAATCTCAGGTGGCGACATGACGGCCAAGGTCTACGCCGGCTCGTTGCTGAGCTTCTCGGAGACCTCCCCGGGTATCCGGGATGGCATGGCGGATTCAGGTTTTGTCCTGCTGTCCTACTACCCCAGTGAATTCCCCGCGGCCAACCTGGCTGGCGAACTGAGCATGCTGGTGGATCTTGAGGACGTTCCGCCCAGCCATTCGGGCCTCGCCTACGTGGGCGCCCTGGCGGAGTTCGTCTTCAACCATTGTGAAACCTGCGTCGATGAATTTGCCGCCCAGAACCAGGTCTTCACCGGCGCATCGGCCAGCTCTGACTATATGCTACTGTGCAATAAAGAGGTATCCACCCTCGATCAGCTGCAGGGCAAGCGCATCCGTAGTGCCGGCCCCCAGTGGGCTCGCTGGGCGGAGTCCCTGGGTGCTACACCGGTTACCCTTTCCGTCAGTGACTCCTATGAGGCCCTGAACCAGGGTGTACTGGACTGCAGCGTCAGTTCCAGTGTTGACCTCGACATCTTCAAGCTGAAGGAAGTAGTGACAGACGTCACTCCCGAGGTCCCCGGAGGTGTCTATGGCGGCACCGCGGTCAACAACGTCAATCGGGATGTCTGGGCCGGCCTGAGTGAACAGCAGCGCCGCGATGTGCTCAAGGCGACCGCCGTTCTGGGCGCGGTGATCAGCTGGGATTACCAGGTAGGCGCCGCCAAAGAGCTCGAGGCCGCTGACGGTAATGGCATCACTGTGCACGAAGCATCCGAAGACCTGCAGCAGGCTTCGAGTGAATTTGTCCGCAGTGACATCGAAAAGATTGCCGCCAATTATAGGGAGCGTCACGGCATGGAAAACGCTGAAGAACTGGCTGGCACTTTCCGTGAATTGCTGGGCAAATGGGTAGAACTGACCCGCGACATCGACAATGTAGACGACCTTGCCGATCTGTACTGGGATGAGCTTTACTCGAAGGTGGATGTGAGCTCTTACGCACTGTAATCACCGCAAAGCTCTCGCCGGTCTGCTCCCTTCTCCCCTGGCGGGAGAGGGGCTGGGGGTGAGGGGGAGACTCCAACTTCGGAGTTTGGCCGCGGGGCCGGCCCCCACCCCCCCCCCCCCCCCCCCCGGG
>NZ_JAWLGY010000027.1:0-41074 GCF_041690615.1 Marinobacter sp. | reverse complement strand
CAGTCCCGTCAGCCTGTATTGCGGCATCACCATAACGCCTGCCAGCGATCCCAGGGCGGCCCACTGGGCAATGGCGAGATCCGCGAATACCATGCCCCGGGCCAGCACCCGGTGCCCCAGGGGCACCAGGCTCAGGGTGATAAGCAGCCCGGCGGAAAGCGGCGCCAGCAGCCACCAGCTATCGCTGCCGGTCATGACGGACCTCCGCCAGTCTCGTCATGATATGGCTGATCAGCCCTGACAGAGTGGCGGTATCGCCGTCATCGGTCACCGTGGCAGGCAACACCAGCACCGGTAGATCGGTCCGGCTGGCGAGCCAGCGCGCCGGCCGTTCATCCTGGTAGGTGGCCACCAGAATGGCATCGGCCCCGGTCAGTCGCTCATCGGCAAGTACCTGGCTGAGGTGCCCCGCGCTGGGCGGCAGGCCCGGTTTGGGTTCCAGGTCAATGCCCCGCTCCACGCCGAGCCAGCGCAACAGGTAGTCGAAGCTGGTGTGCTGGACCACCAGTTCAAGTCCCTGCAGTTCTGCGGCCTGTTGTCGCCACCGATCCCGATCCAGGTTCCACTGCACCCGCCATTGCAGATACCGTCGCCTTATATCCCGGGCCTGTTCCGGTGCGATTTCGGCCAGCCGTTGCGCCAGGGCCTCCGCCACCCGCGGCAGGGCCTCGGGGTCCAGGTGAACATGGGGGTCCCCTTCAGGATGGACGTCGCCCATGCTTCGGTCCACATGATCATGGGGCTGGTGCAGGTTCACCTGATCTGCAGCGTAGAACAGCCCGGGCTGGCCCGGGCGAATACTACGGTTGGCGGCCTTGCGCATCAGGGAGGGCAGCCAGCCGGCTTCCAGCGAGGCGCCGGTGCAGACAGCGAGGTCGGCCCGGCGCATGGCGGCGATCAGGCTGGGGCGGGCCTCCACGTAGTGGGGGTCCTGAGAGGCCGTGGTGGCGGTAGTGATCCTCGCATCCGGCGCCAATGCCCTGGCCAGATCGGCCCATTCCGGCTCGCAGGCAAAAATGGTCAGAGAGGCCTGGGCGGGCATTGCCAGTACAGCCAGTATCAGGCCCGCCAAGAGGTTCTTAATAGTCATGGGCACCGTGAGCTCCAAAGCTCATGACATACTGAAGTGTGAGCGTATTGTCAGCTTCCTCAAAGCCGTAGGCGTCCTGGAAAGTGTACTGCAGGCGCACTGTCGAGAAGTGGGAATGGGACCACGCCAGCATCACGTCAGTCTCTTCCAGCTCCTGGTCGTGGTAGTGATCGCCATGGGCTTCCTTGAGTTCGGCCTTGCCGTAACGCGCTCCGGCGGACCACTGGGGCGCAAACTGATAGACCGCCGAGGCGTACCAGCCCTTGTGGATATCGTCCGAGTGGCCATGGTCGTCCAGGTCGTCGGCATAGAGGTATTCCCCGCTCAGGGTCAGTTGCTGCTGGCGGGTATTACCCTGTGGCGACCATTTCCAGACCAGATCAGCGATATAGAGATTCTCGCCCGTGTAGGCGGCGCCATGAGCGTGGGCATGGTCGTGATCATCATGGTCATCGTGATCTTCCTCATGACCACCATGGGCCTGCCGGTTGCGCAGCCAGGACATCCCCGCCTGCCAGCTCTGTGAGTTGGAGATATCGCCCCCGAAACGGGTATTGAGGGTGTAGACGCCGATATCCTCCTCACCTTCGGTCAGCTTGTCGCCATCAAAGGCCTCGGCGCCCACCTGCCAGTAAAAAGGTGTCGGTATCAGCAGGTTTACGCGAACTCCGTCATCGAAGTAGTGACTGCCCAGCATGGCCCGATAGGGCACCGGCCGTTCCACAAAGTCATCCGTATGAAGGTGGCGGCTGTTGAGGTAACCCACCTGGGACAGGAAGCGGCCACCGCGCGCACTCAGGTTCCAGGGCAGGGCGGTGGTCTGAATGAACGCTTCTTCCAGCCCCAGTTCGGTTTCGCCGTCGTGATCATCCAGTACGGCGGTCAGACGACCCTCGAAAAGGTCATCAATCGGCGACGACAGCGATAGCTCGGTGTGACCGAGGCCAAAGCCTTCATCGCGATGGGACAGTGCAGTCGGATTCTGTTTGTAGTAACCATCCAGCACAACACCGATTTCGGGGTTGAGCTCATTGGCGAAGGTTGGGTGGAGCGGGATGGCGGACAGCAACAAAACACTGGTCGCTTGGGGCAGGGTTTTCATAATCAGTCCTTGTCTGTTTGTTAGGCGTTTAATTGAACGTTATAACGTTACGTATAGTGGGCGCACGGTGGTTGACGGTATTGCGATCAAGAACGAAACACCCTGACTGTCGGCCGGGCACCGCCGGTTTCGGACTTTGATAGCTCATGGATGCCGTTCAGGGAGAGAATGTTATGTTATAACGTAATAAATTTGAACCCCGGGTAGCCTGTAAATGTCGGTTACCGGGCAAGGGTCTGAAATGAACCCATGCGGGGACCCAGCCTTGGTCAAAAGTGGTAGGGTAATGGCTTTTCCCAGCCGGGGTCCCGCATGGCACAACTGCTTGCCTACGCCAGTCTGTTCTTCGCCGCATTCGCGGCAGCCACCTTTTTCCCCTTTCAGTCGGAAGCGCTGCTGGTAGGCTTGCTGGCGGCGGATGCCTATTCAATTACCCTGCTGCTGCTTGTTGCAACGGCGGGTAATGTGCTGGGTTCGGTGGTGAACTGGTACCTGGGGCTGTACATCGAGAAGTTCCGTGACAGGCGCTGGTTTCCGTTCAAGCCGCAGAGTCTGGAGAAAGCCCAGCGGCACTATCACCGCTGGGGGCGCTGGAGTTTGTTGATGAGTTGGGCGCCGTTCATCGGTGATCCGCTGACCCTGATCGCGGGCATCATGCGGGAGCCGTTTCGCAGCTTTGTACTGATTGTCACCATTGCCAAGTTCGGGCGTTATGTGGTGACCGCGCTGCTGACATTTGGCTGGCTGAGCCTGTAATTATCGGGACGCCAGAAACCCTCGCCAGCCACCCAGGTGGGTAATCTCCTCCGCCCCTTCCAGGCCGACAGGCTCGCAGATAAAGCCGGGCACCCAGCGGCCGTCAGCCAGCTCTACCTTGCCGATACCCAGCGGTGCCGGAATGCCGGCCACAAAGCTGCCGAACCGGTCCGCCGGTACCCGCCAGATTTCCACCGGTACGCCGGTACCGTCTTTCTCATCCCGGATCAGTCCTGGACGTAGTGGCGGGCCACCGGCCAGCAGGTACATCCGATAGGCGCTGGCGGTTTCGGTGGTTTCCACCAGAGCAGCGTTACGTTCGGTAAGCTGATGGTTCAGGGGCAGGCCGGACAGGTGGGCCCCGCAGACCAGTACGTCGATGGTGCCTTCGGCCGCATCCAGTGCCGGGCTGTTGAGTGGTTCCCCCAGCGCTCCGATGGTTCCGGTGGCCAGTGGATGCAGGCGACTGGCGAGGGCCAGCAGGGCCTCGTCCTGGAAGGCCGGGGCAAACAGCGTACAACCCAGGGGCAGGCCGTTGTCCAGGAAACCGGAAGGCACCGCAACCGCACTGAAGTCCAGCAGGTTCATGAAGTTGGTGTAGGTGCCCAGGCTGCTGTTCAGGGCGACCGGGTCGGCCTCGACCTGGGCCCGGGTGTAAATGGTGGGTGTGGTGGGGGTGACCATGACGTCCACCTGGCCCCAGACCTGGTCGGCCTGGCGTTTCAGGGCCTGAAGCCGGTAACGGGCGGCAAAGGCGTCCCTGGCACTGCCATTGGCTCCCTGACGGATAATGTCCCGGGTCACTGGCAGAAGCGCTTCCGGGTGGTCCTCGATCAGCGGGCTGGTGGCAAGGTAACGTTCCGCCACCCAGGGTCCTTCGTAGAGCAGCCTTGCTGCATCCAGGAAGGGCTGGAAGTCCACCTCTACCCGCTCACCACCGAGACTTTCAAGGTGTTTGATGGAGCGGGCGAAGAGAGCCCTTGCACCCTCGTCGCCATCGAAATCCAGCTGATGCTCCAGGGGAACGCCAAAGCGGAATGCGTCCGCTACCGGCCGTCGTCCTTCCGGTGCCGGGCGTTGCCAGGGGTCCTCTGGATCGCTGGCGGAGGCCACCGCCAGTACGGTCTGCGCCTGTGACGCGGAGCGGGCGAAGACGGATACACAGTCCAGGCTCTGGCAGGCCGGCACTACGCCACGAACACTGAGCCGCCCCAGGGTCGGTTTCAGGCCGATCAGGTTGTTGAAAGCCGCGGGCACCCGGCCGGAACCGGCAGTATCAGTGCCCAGGGCAAAGCTCACCAGGCCGAGGGCCGTGGCCACGGCGGAACCGGAAGAAGAACCACCGGAGATATAGTCCGGGTCGAAACTGTTGCGGCAGGCCCCCCAGGGGTCCGGGGAGCGGGTACCCACCAACCCGGTGGCAAACTGGTCCAGGTTGGTCTTGCCAATGGGAATGGCGCCCGCCTCCACCAGCCTTTTAACCACGGCAGCGTGACGCTCCGGCTGATAGCGGAAGGTTTCACAGGCGGCGGTAGTGGGCATGCCCGCCACATCGATGTTGTCCTTCACGGCAAAGGGAATGCCATACAGCGGCAGCTCATCGGGACTCGCCCCGGCCAGTCGCTCCAGGTAGGGGGCCAGCTCCTGTTCACTGGCCAGGTGGATCCAGAGGTTGCGGTCACTGTATTCGGCGGCACGTTCCAGCGATTGGGACAGAACGGCGGCGGGGGTCAGGTCACCGCTGCGGTAGGCCTGCAGCAGGGCCGGGATATCGAGGTTGATGGTGGTGGTCATCGTGCGAGCCTCATGCAGACAGGGCCCGTGCCGTTTCCGACACGGAGGTTTCGATGGATTCATAGAGCTGCCGGTCATTCTGGCCGATGGGCAGGTCATAGGTGATGGTGGCGCCATAGGCTTCCGCCTGCTGGGGATCATTGCGGACCTTGTCGAACACCAGCAGGCGAGTGCCAAGATAGAAGCCTTCGTGCAGGTCGTGGGTGACCATGAAGATGGTGGTGCCCGTTTCCCGCCACAGCTTGAGGATCAGCTCGTGCATGTCACCGCGGATGCCCGGGTCCAGGGCGCCGAAGGGTTCGTCCAGCAGCAGTACCCTGGGGCGCATGATGAATGACTGGGCAATGGCCAGTCGCTGCTGCATCCCCCCGGAGAGTTCATGGGGCCACTTGTTGGCGGCGTGGGCGAGGCCGACGGACTCGATCATCTCGTCCACCCTGGCCAGCGCTTCCTTCCGGGCCTTGCCGAACAGCTTGCCAAGGAACGGCTTCTGCTCCAGTTCCAGGCCCATGAGTACGTTCTGACGTACCGTCAGGTGGGGGAACACGGAGTAACGCTGGAACACGATGCCCCGGTTGCGGTCCGGCTCGCCGGGAAAGGTGTCGCCCTCAAGCTGAAGGTCACCCCGTGTGGGCTGTTCCTGCCCCAGTAACATCTTCAGGAAGGTGGACTTGCCGCAGCCGGAGGCTCCCACCAGGGTGCAGAATTCGCCCTGCTCAACGGTCAGGTTGAGGTTTTCCAGGACCACGGTCTTGCCGTATTCCTTCCACAGTTTATTGACGGTGATAAAACTCATCAGTGGCCTCCGGCGTTGTACCAGGGGAACAGCCGGCGGTTGGCCAGCCGGAGCAGCTGGTCGATGACGATGGCCAGCAGCGTAATCCACAGCACGTAGGGGATGATCACATCCATCGCCAGGTAGCGACGAACCAGGAAAATGCGGTAGCCCAGGCCCTGTTCAGAGGCAATAGCCTCGGCGGCAATGAGAAACAGCCAGGCCGGGCCCAGGCTCAGGCGCACCGCATCAATCAGTCGTGGCAGCACCTGGGGCAGGGCCATACGGGTCACCACCTGCCAGCTGTTGGCCCCCAGGGTCTGGATCTTGATGAGCTGCTCCTGGGGTAGCTCCCGCACCCGCTGGGCCACGTCCCGCATCATGATGGGGGCGGTACCGATGACGATCAGCATCACCTTGGACAGTTCGCCCAGGCCAAACACGATGAACAGGATAGGCAGTATTGCCAGTGGGGGAATCATCGAAAGCGCCGACACCAGTGGCGCCATACCGGCCCTGACCACCGGCAGGATGCCGTTAAGCAGCCCCACCACCAGTGCCAGCGAGGCGGCAACGCCCACGCCAATCCCCAGTCGCTGCAGGCTGGCAGCGGTGTCCTGCCACATCAGGTACTCGCCGCTGCGGCGGTCTTCCTCGAACGCCATGCGGTTGACGGCACTGGTCATCTGTTCGAGGCCGGGCAGCAACTTGTCGTTGGGATTGTTCGCCAGTCGTTCCTGGGAGGCGGCGCCGTATAGCAGCACGATGAGCAGGAAGGGCAAGAGCCCGAGGAACAGGGCCGTGGTCCGGGCCGGGTGGCGGTTGATCAGTCGCATCAAGGGTCTCCTCTGTGCAGCAACACGGCAGCGGAATCGCTGTGGTCTTCGATCTCCCGGGCTTTTGTCCCGCCGTGTAACCTCGCAGAGGTCGGTCACTCTCGGACCAGTCATCCAGGGCTATGCCCTGAACCGGAACCCTAGTCACCTATTGGTCAGCCTGTAAATCCGCATCCCTGAGTTGCGGGTGTTGCTGTGACTGGATCTGTGTGTCGTTATGGGGAGAATTTGCACGGCCCGTGCCAGACCGCGAATAAACTATCAATACATTGATTTATCAAGATTTTTGGAAGTTTACCGCGAGATTCCGGTTATGGCTTCAGCTCTGCTTGCACTGAATTGGTGCGCCCAATGACCTGCGCTGCCCCCCGGGAGGGCGCTAATCGCAGCCACTCTGCCCCGATTCGGACAGCACGTCCGACATGGCGCGAAACATTTGCGCCATCACGGCGGGGTTACGTCCCGGTCCACCTGCAATGTGCCCCCAGTCTGACTCGATCACCTCCAGCCTGGCACCAGGCATCAACGCTGCCTCCCGGCGGGCATCCTCCACGGTGAAATACAGGTCGGTGCGGCAGGGAAGAAGATGTGCTGGCATGCTGATCCGGGAGAGCGCCCGGGGCAGGTCGTCACGATTGCCGGGGAACTGGCCAACGGAGCCACGCTGCCAGACATCAAGGACCGACAGCAGGTCATTGGCATCCTGGGCGAGATGGTCCTGTTCCCAGAACTGCAGCAGCGCTTCGATGGATTCGAACCCCAGTGCCCTGTACCCGCGGTTGCGGAAGAATGCCTGGGAGTAGGCCCAGCCGGCATAGACCCGGGCGAAGGCCCTCAGCCCGGCTTCCGGCGGCTGGTTATAGCGGCCTTCCTTAAAGGCCGGGTCCGCTTGCAGGGCTGCCCTGACCCCCTCCAGGAACAGCCAGTTGTGGGGCGAACATTGTGCTGTGCAGCAGCTGGCCACCACTGCCCGCACCCGGTCCGGCCAGGCCGCCGCCCACTGCAGGGCCTGCATACCACCCATGGACCAGCCCGCCACCAGTGCCAGGGAAGCGCCGCCGAAAACGTCATCCACCAGTCGTTTCTGCAGCGCGATATTGTCGTACAGGTTCAGCTGAGGGAAGCCTGCGCCGCCCTGGTCACCGGTGGTGTTGGAAGGCGAGGAGGACTCGCCCGCGCCCAGCATGGCCGGGATCACAATACAGTAGCGTTCCGGGTCCAAAGGGCTGCCGCCGTCCAGCAGCGGGTAGTTTCCCGTTGCTGCACCACCATAGTACGTGGGCAGCAGAACAAGGTTGTCTTTTGGTGCGTTGAGGGTGCCGATCTGATGGTAGACCAGGCGGGCATCCCTGAGCGTTCCGCCCTGTGACAGCGCCAGGTTAGATACCCTGAATTCATTGATTTGCCACGATTTATCGCTCATGTCCGGATTCCTCTAAAAGCGTTTCTGGTGGTACGCCGATCCATTTACATACATGCTGGCATGTAAGTTGAATGGAAAGTCCGTGCCAGATTCCAGCGGCGCCGGAACCCCGGTGCCAGACCAACACAACGGACCACAGGACATGACCATGTCAGACACCATGACCACCCAGACCCTCAAACAACAACTGGCGGACGCCGGCGTGAAGTACGCCATATCCAGCTACGTGGACATCCACGGCATCAGTAAGGGGAAATTTGTCCCCATCGCCCACCTGGGCCAGATGATGGAAGGCTCGGAGCTCTATACCGGCGCAGCACTGGACGGCGTGCCCCAGGACATCTCCGACGACGAAGTGGCCGCCATGCCGGATTCCGCCGGTGTTGCCATCTGCCCCTGGAACCGCCAGCTGGCCTGGTTCCCGGGCAACCTGTATCTCAATGGGGAGCCATTCGAGGCCTGCTCCAGGAACATCTTCCGTCGCCAGCTCGATGCCGCGGCGGACATGGGCTATCGCTTCAACCTGGGTATCGAAACCGAGTTCTTCCTGTTCCGGGATACCGAAGACGGCGGCTTTGCTCCGGTGAGCGAGCGGGATACCGCCGGCAAGCCGTGCTATGACCCCCGCACCATGATGGACAACCTGTCGATCATGGACGAGATCGTGGAGGCCATGAACGAACTGGGCTGGGATGTGTATTCGTTCGACCATGAGGATGCCAACGGCCAGTTCGAAACCGATTTCCGGTACGCCGACGGCCTGACCATGGCGGACCGGTTCGTGTTCTTCCGCATGATGGCCAACGAGATTGCCCGCAAGCACGGCGCCTTTGCCAGCTTCATGCCCAAGCCCTTCGCCGATCGTACCGGCAGCGGTGCCCACTACAACATGTCGCTGGCGGACCTGAAGACCGGAGAAAACCTGTTCGAAGCCAATGGCAATGACGCCCACGGTTGCGGCATCAGCAAGCTGGCCTACCACTTCATCGCCGGTGTACTGAGGCACGCCGGGGCCATCAGTGCGGTGATTGCGCCGACGGTCAACAGCTACAAGCGCCTGGTGCGCCAGGGCAGCATGTCCGGTTCCACCTGGGCGCCGGTCTTCCAGTGCTACGGCTCCAACAACCGCACCAATATGATCCGCATTCCCGGCGTCGGTGGCCGTATCGAGTGCCGGGCCGCTGATATCGCCTGTAATCCTTATCTGGGCAGTGCCCTGATGCTGGCGGCGGGCCTGGAAGGCATTCGTGAACAACTGGACCCCGGCACCCCCCACCACGAAAACATGTACAACTACAGCGACGCCGAGATCGCTGCCCAGGGCATCGAATACCTGCCCCGCAACCTGGGCGAGGCGGTGGAAGCCTTTGAGGCAGATCCCCTGTCAAAGGCGGTATTCGGCGAAGCCATGTTCAACAGCTTTGTGCAGTACAAGCGGGGCGAGTGGGAAAGCTACCAGAACCATGTGTCGTCCTGGGAGGTGGAGCGTTATCTGAAGATGTTCTGAAAACGCTGTAGTCGGCAGAATCCTCTTGAACCATTCTGCCAGGAAGTCGATCTGCCCGGAAAACTGGCGCGGTATGGAGGCGCCGGTTTTCCGGATAGAGTCAGACCCGGAAGCGGGCTACTTGTGAATTGAGGCCTTCTGCAAGCCGGGCAAGCTCCTGACTGGCTGCAGACACCTGTTCTGTGGAGGCGGCTGACTGGTCACCGACATCGCGAATCACGGTAATGTTCTGATTGATATCTTCCGCCACCGAACTCTGCTCTTCAGCAGCTGTCGCTATCTGGCTGTTGTATTGGCGAATTTCCTCAACACTCTGGGCCATTTCTTCAATAACCGTACCTGCCAGCTGCGCCCTCTCAAGCGTCTGTTCCGCCAGTCTGTTGCCGGCCTCCATGCTGTCAACGGACGTTTCCGCGCTGGTGACCAGGTTGCTGATAAGGCTTTCAATCTCGGTTGCCGAACTCTGGGTACGCTGGGCCAGTGAGCGTACCTCGTCCGCCACCACGGCAAAACCACGTCCCTGGTCACCGGCACGGGCGGCCTCAATGGCGGCGTTCAGCGCCAGCAGGTTGGTTTGCTCAGCGACGGATTTGATGACGTCCAGAACGGTACCGATATTATTGGTTTCTGCCTGCAGGCCCTGAAGCTGTGTCATCACAGTGGCACTTTGCCTGGTGAGTTCCTCGACGAATTCCAGGGTCTCGCGGACCGCTTTCTCGCCATTACCGGATTTCTCGCTGGCCTGGTTGGCAGCCTCGAAAGCTGCTTCGGCACTTTTGGCTACTTCATTGACGGTCGCAACCATCTCGTTCATGGCAGTGGCAACCTGATCTGTCTGCGACTGCTGTTCGGCAACGCCCTGACTGGTCTGATTGGTTACGGTAGAAAGCTCCTCCGAAGACGAGGCAATGCTGGACGATCCGGTTTCGATTTCGCGGATCAGCTCCCTCAGGCTGGTAATCATGGTGGAGAAAGCAGCAAGCAACTGACCGAACTCATCCCCGCGTTGGCTCTGAACCTGAATCGTCAGATCGCCGGAAGCCACCTTGTTGGCAACCTCGACGGCTTCATTGATGGGCCGGGTGATCGACCTGGTCAGTATCCACGACAGGATAATGGCAAGCAGAAACGCAACCATGGTCACAACGATGATCTCTGCGACGACAAAGTCATACCGTTCCTGTAGCTGGGATTGCTCGCGTTCTTTCAGTTCCTCCATCATGCCAACAGTGCTGGTTGCCGTTGTGTAGAGTTCTTCTTCAATTAATGCTGCGCGCTCGGATTGTCCAGAGCTTATCGAGGCATATTGCTCCAGAAGCGCCTCATAGGAGCTGACACCATCGAGAATCTGTTCTGCATGTTGTCTATCCGTGCTACCTGTGGCGTTCATTTCAATCATGGAGGCCAGTGCTTGCTTGGCTATATCGACATACTCTATAGCGCTATCAAGATATTGTTTTTCTTGACTTATCGTAAAGTTCCGCTCATCCCGCTCTGCCTCAAGAAGGGCGATCTCAGCAGCGTTGGCCTCTCTTACAATGGTGACGCCGCGACTGTAGTCGTCGAGTGAAGAAACACTGACCGTGGATATGATGATCAGGAGCAGGAGAAGGATTCCAAAACTTGCAGCCAGCTTTTTTCCGACAGCCAGGTTTGCCAAGTAGGTTCTTAACAGCATCTTCTGAGTCCTCAAGCTTTTCAGGAATAGTGTTGTTGAGCACTGGACTCCCAATCGGGTCAACTAAGGAGACCTGAGATCATTATTTGTTCCGATCCACAGGTTCAATCCGCCTACCCATTTCAATTTTTGTCATGGTTTATGGATTCTGCGCAGACCTGCTGATAAAAATGGATATCACTTGTCCGGACGATCTCCCCAATATATACGTATTTTTAGTGTCCTGGGCTTTTAATGGATAGATATCTATTTATTAACTTTAAGATACTGATTTTTCGATTTTTTTATTTTTGAGGGTGTATTTATTTGCAAAAAATGGATACTCAGTTTGTGATATTTTCAATTATTGGATAGCTGGTTGTTTTTTAGTCTTTTAGCCGTTTTGTGCAAAGTAGCATTTGTTAGTGTCCGTTTTTTGAAAAAATTATCCGTATTGTTATTTTTTATATAATTAAAACAAAGCGTTATATGAGGGTGATCCGTTTGCATGGCCACCGGATCTCTATAATGGCATCCAGGAAAGACGCCGCTCCGTACAATGCAGCTATAAGTATCTAAACAATATTTCTTTGGAAAAAGCAGCCATGCGCGTTAATACCCCTGTTACGAATCGTAGTGTCCCTGTCGACCCCGACGCGAACATACTGTCCACGACAAATCCCAAGGGCCAGATTACTCATATTAACGATGAGTTCGTCGCAATAAGTGGCTTCACCCGGGAAGAGCTGATCGGTCAGCCCCACAACATCATCCGCCATCCGGACATGCCGAGGGCGGCTTATGAAGAGATGTGGGCGAGGTTGCGCAATGGCGAAACCTGGCTGGGCGCCGTCAAGAACCGATGCAAGAACGGCGACCATTACTGGGTCCGTGCCTACGCTATCCCGGTGCTTGGCAAGGATGGTGAGGTGGTCGAGTTGCAGTCCATCCGATCCCGGCTGGAACCGGCAGCCCAGGCCCGGGCGGAGAAGCTTTACGCGAGCCTCAGCAAGAGCCAGCCGAGTAAAGGTCCCGTCGAGAGGGCCAGCCTGCGACGTGGCCTGTCCCTGCACAGCAAGCTTATGCTTGCCATGGTTCTGATCATTGCGGTCACCACGACCGTGCAGTTGCTGATGCCATCGGCCCTGGTCATCGCCTTTTCAGGGGGCATCGCTGTGGCAGCCTCCCTGTTGGTTCTCTGGTGGCTAACCGGATCCTTCCGTCAGTGCGTTCGCCGGGCCCGGTCGGTTATTGACGACACGGTGGCCGAACACATCTTCACCGGCCGGGTCGACGATATTGGCAGTCTCGACCTGGCCATCACCCAGCAATCCGCCGAACTCGATGCCGTGGTCAAACGCATGCATGACGTCATCGGCAAGCTCGATGGTGGCGCAGCGCACACAATCAGCCGCAGTACCGACGCCCACTCCGCCGTGCAGCAGCAGGCGACAGCGACAGACACCATTGCTTCCGCCAGTGAACAGATGTCAGTGACCTCCCGTGAAGTTGCCAGCAACGCCATGAGCATGCTCGAGCAAGTTCGACTCGCATCGGAGCGCGTTGTAAAGGGACGGGAGCTTACCCAGGAAACCCGCAACAGCATGGGAGCCTTGTCCACGGAACTGGCCCAGGCTTCCTCTGCAGTGGGCAATCTCACGGAAGCCAGCCGTGGGGTAACCGAGGCGCTGGAAGTGATTGGAGAAATCACCGAGCAGACCAACCTGCTGGCACTGAATGCCTCTATCGAGGCCGCCCGTGCCGGCGATGCGGGCCGGGGGTTCGCCGTCGTGGCGGATGAGGTCCGGAGCCTGGCTCTGAGAACCAAATCGTCTACCGAACAGATCGACCAGACGCTGAAACAGTTCCGTCAGACCGTAGCCGACGCGACCAGCGCGATGGACCGTTGCGATCACCATGCCAGACAGACAGTGGAGAACGCGGTGAGCTCGGACCGCACTCTCGAGGAACTGGTGGAAAATATCGACCATATCTCCGAGGCCTGTAACGGCACTTCGGCGGCGGCGGAACAGCAACATAATGCCTCGTCTGAAATCTCCGGAAAGATTGTCAGCATCAATGAGCTGGGCGATTCTGCCATGCGCCTGGTGCAGGAGGCCCAGCATGCTACATCAGAGCTCAAGCAGCAGATCGGGGATGTGGCCCGACTGATTGTACGGCTCCGGGAGCGTGGTCGACTCTCACGCTAGCGAGTCGCAGGAAGCATATCGCATGGGACGTCCTGATGATTGAGATTGCCGTTGTTGGTGACAAGAACACGGAGCAGTGGCTGGCACGCCAGGAAGCAAAGCTTGGTGCCGAAGGCCTGTGCTGCCGGTTTACGCCCGTTGAAACGGGTGCACCGGATCAGTCGGTCACGGATTTGTGGCTGGTTGATGTAGACGGACTGGCGCCCGACGGACTAGTCACTATCGGAAATCTGGTCGGGAACAGGCCGTGGGTGGCCATGGCCAAGGCGTTTTCACTGGAGACCGCGCGGTCCGCAATAGAACTGAGCGCCTTCCGGTGCATTGGCAAGCCCGTGACACCCCGGGTCCTCAGAGAGGTGGTTAGCGAGCTGGGAATCGGTATGGCGCCACCCCGTGCGATGGTAACGGTGGTGGAAGACCGGGAAGGGGTTTTCCGACAAATGGAAGATGGCCTGAGTGGTTCAGGCCTGGTGACAGACCGGCTTGACGGTATTGAGACAGGTATTCTGACGCTGAGCAAAGACCCGCCTGACGCGATCGTTCTGAGTCACTACCCGGAAGACGTCTCGCTCCGGTCAGCCATTAGTCTGCTGCGGGCCTTTCCCGAACTCAGCCACATCCCTTTTTTTGCGCTCAGGGGTGGCCTGCGGCAGGGAGAGCTTCTGGATGCCCTCAGTGGCGTGCCGGACCTGGTTTTTGTCGCTGACCCGGAGGGCCTGGCCACAGCGGTAATGACGCGGTTGCGCCAGCATTCCGCAGTGGATTCGCCCCGGCACAGACTCTATGAACGGATTCATGATTATGAACAGGAACGCCGGGCGCTAAACCTGCACGCGATCATCAGCAAAACCGACCGTGCCGGTTACATCACTGAAGTGAACGACCGGTTCTGCCAGATTAGCGGCTACACCGCTGACGAGCTGATCGGACAGAACCACCGTATTATCAAGTCCGGATACCATCCTCCCGGTTTCTACCGGGAGCTCTGGTCGACCATCGCCGGTGGAGACGTCTGGCAGGGGGAAATCTGCAATCAGGCCCGGGACGGTTCACTCTACTGGGTGTCCTCCACCATTGTCCCGTTTTTGGACGCCTCTGGCCGGCCCTACCAGTACGTTGCCATCCGCAAGGATATTACCCATGTCAAACAGGCCGAGTCACTGATCAGCGAGCAGGGGGAGCTGGCGGCGCATCTCGGCAAAGCGGGCGCACAGTTGCTGGATGTTGGCTGGCGTGACGGAGCAAAGGGCCTGCGCGCTGCCCTGGCGCCGTTGTGCCTTGCACTGCGGACCACGGCGATCTCCCTGGATCTGAGTGAAGACTATCCTTTCGTCCGTTACTGGAGCCGATCCTTCGAGCAGCAGGAGCGGTTGCCCGCTCTTTGGATCCGGGCCGCCGACTCTGAACAGGGGGAGGTGGCACCGGGACCAGAGGCCCTGTCGATTCCGTTGATGACGGACGGGGTTCCCGCGGGCAGGGTTTCGTTGCATGGTTGCCCCAATGGTATGGCAGAGACCTTCTCGCAGCGAGGACTGGTCAGGCTACTGGCCAATATTGTGATGGGTGCATTCACCCGATGGCAGCGGGAGTTCGAATTCGAACAGGGACGTGAGCGCCTTCGCATCGCGCAGAAATATTCCGGGATAGGCACCTGGGAGTGGAACATAGAAACCGGAGACCTGTACTGGACCGAGCAGATTCCCGTGTTATTCGGTTACCCCGAAGGCGCCCTGGAGACTTCCTACGAGAACTTCATGGCAGCTGTGCATCCGGAAGACCGGGCCTCGGTGGAGCAAGCCATCCGCAATACCATTGAGGAAGACCGGCCCTATCGCATCGAGCACCGAGTGGTATGGCCGGACGACACCATTCGCTGGTTGCTGGAAACCGGTGACATCACCCGGGATGAGACTGGCAGGGCAGTGCGGATGCTCGGCGTGGTTCAGGACGTGACCGAGATGCGGGAAGCGGATCTGAGGCTGGAGCGTCAGGCCCGGCTGCTGAACATGCTCCACGACTCCCTCACCGCGTTCGTCCTCGAAGGTCGTTTCCGGACGACCCTGGATACCATGCTCAATAACCTGATCGCACTGACCGGCAGCGAGTTCGGTTATCTGGCGGAAGTGCTCTATGACCACGGGGAAAAGCCCTATCTCCGGGTGCAGTCCATTACGGACATCAGCTGGGATGAGTCGTCCTCCGAAATGCTGAGTCGGGTGGGTACAGACCGTTTCGAGTTCCGGCAGCTGGACAACCTGCTGGGCGCCTGTATCCGTGAGCGAAAACCCGTGGTGATTGACCCGTCGATGCCGGGTGTCTCCTTCGATCGCCTCCCCCCCGGACATCCGGAGGTCCGGACCTTTCTGAGCGTGCCCATCTTCATCGGTCCCGAGCTGGTGGGCACCTTCGCCCTGGCGAATCGTGAGGAAGGTTACGATAACGCCCTCATCGAATTCCTGCGACCGTTTTCGGCGACCTACGGCGTCATTATCAATTCCCAGCGCATGCTGGATATGGAAGAGATCAATCGAAAGAACCTGATCCGTGCCAAGCACAGGGCCGACCAGGCCAACCGTGCCAAGTCCGAGTTTCTGTCCAGCATGAGCCATGAACTGCGGACACCCCTGAACGCCATTCTGGGTTTTGGTCAGCTGCTGGAAATGGATGCGGACCTGGACGATGAGCAAGGGGACAACGTAAAGGAGATTCTGAATGCCAGCCGGCACCTGCTCACGCTGATCAACGAGGTGCTGGACCTGGCGAAGATCGAGTCCGGCCGGCTGGACCTGTCCCTGGAAGTGATTTCCCTGCCGGAACTGATTGATGAAACCCTGACGCTGGTCCGTCACTCCGCCACTGCCAGGGGGATCAAGTTGCAGGCCGAGGACACGGGAGCCCTTCGGGTTAGCGCTGACTGGACACGTCTCAAGCAGGCACTGCTGAATCTCCTCTCCAACGCTATCAAGTACAACCGGGACCAGGGAGAGGTGGTGATCTCTGCCCGGGAATACGGCGACGGCTGGGTTGATATCCGGGTATCGGACACAGGTCCGGGAATCGAATCTTCCCGGATACCGGAGCTTTTCCAGCCGTTCAACCGGCTGGGGGCCGAGCTAAGTCACATTGAAGGCACCGGTATCGGGCTGGCGCTGACCCAGCGGCTGGTTGAGCTGATGGGGGGAAGTGTCGGCGTGGAAAGCCGTATGGGGGAGGGGTCCACGTTCTGGTTACGGCTGCCTTCCGGAGACGGGCTCAGCACCGGGAATACCAGCGGCTCTCCGGTGGTTCAACCGCACGGGAGTTCATCAGAGACCAATGAGAGCATGCCGGATGACGCGAGGACTGTGCTTTATATCGAGGACAACCCCGCAAACCTCAAGCTGGTAGCCCGCATTCTTCAGCGCTACCCCGGTGCACGGTTGCTCACCACCGCCAGCGGCGCCGAGGGCATTACGATAGCGCGTGCCGAGAAGCCCGACCTTGTGCTGCTCGATATCAACCTGCCAGACACGGACGGCTACAGCATCCTCCGCACCCTGAAGGACGACAATCACACGGCCGCCATTCCGGTGATCGCTGTGACCGCCAATGCCATGCATAACGAGGTACGTCGCGGTCGCGAGGCGGGCTTTGACGATTATTTGACCAAGCCAGTCAGCGTGGAAGGACTACTGGCTACGCTGGAACACTATCTGAGGTAATGCATTTATGTCTGCTTATTCCGACATCAACCTCCGGGAACAAACCATCTTCGTAGTCGACGATGAGCCGGTAAACCTGAAATTGCTGGACCGGATCCTGTCAGCCGAGGGATACCAGCAGGTGGTATGTATCAATGATCCGCTCCAGGTGCTGCCGGCCTACCAGGACCACAAGCCGGCCTTGATTCTGCTGGATCTCAACATGCCGGGTATGGACGGTTTCCAGGTTATGCAGCAACTGGATGAACTTGGTGACCCCCTGAGGCCACCGGTTGTTGTGCTAACGGCCCAGAATCAGCAGGAATCGCTGTTGAAAGCATTGCAGTGCGGCGCGCGGGACTATGTCACCAAGCCCTTTGACCGCCGTGAATTATTGATGCGGGTACGGAATTTCCTCGATGCCCATGTCGCCCACCGGATGGTCCGGCATCAGAAAGAACACCTGGAGATACTGGTACGGGAACGCACCCGGGAATTGCAGGACACCCGTCTGGAGATTATCCGCCGGCTTGGCCATGCGGCGGAATATCGTGATGAGGAAACCGGTAACCACATTATCCGTATGAGTCAGATGTGTGCGCTCCTGGCACGCAAGGTTGGCTGGTCGGAGTCGCAGTGTGAGCTCATACTCCACGCCAGCCCCATGCATGATATCGGCAAGATCGGCATTCCTGACGCCATTCTCCTGAAGCCGGGCAAGCTGGGGCCGGAAGAGTGGGAGACCATGAAAACCCATGCCGAGATCGGCGCCCGCCTGCTGGACGGCAACGACAGCGAGTTACTCACCATGGCCCGCGAAATTGCCCTCAGCCATCACGAGAAGTGGGATGGCAGCGGCTACCCGGCGGGCCTGGCAGGCGAGGATATCCCCTTGTCGGGCCGCATTGCCGCCCTGGCGGATGTGTTCGATGCGCTTACCTCCGAACGCCCCTACAAGCGTGCCTGGCCATTGGATGATGCCGTGGCGCTGATTCGCGAGAATCGGGGCAAGCACTTTGACCCTGCGTTGGCCGATCTCTTTCTTGCCGATGTCGACAGCTTTGTCGCCATCAAGGATGCCTACCAGGACTAAAACACGAATGAACGGTTTCCATGAAAAGTATTGATCTGGACTGGCTGGTTGACCTGATTCCGGATGCCGCATTACTGGTAAGCCAGCACCAGGTTGTGGTTGCGGCCAATACCCGGGCGGATGCCCTTTTTGCCGCACCACCGGGTGGGCTCTGCTACCAGAACCTTGAAGCACTGATTCCAGAGGAGGCACGCCGGGTTCACCGGAGGAACGTGGACGAATTTTTCCAGGCTGACCACTGCCGGCCGATGGGCAATGCCCTGAGGTATCAGGGGCGGCGACTGGATGGCCGGCTGCTGCCCATGGATATCATGCTCAATCGGGTGCGGATTGCCGACCAGGCGCTGACCATGGCGATCATCCGGGACGATTCTGATCGCCAGGCCATCCGTCAGGTCAGGGACCAGCTTGACGTGGTCAATAGCCGACTCACCAGAGCCCAGGAAGTCGGAGGCCTGGGCTGGTGGGAACTGGATTTGCCTGGACCGGAACTGCGCTGGTCGCCGATGGTACCTGCGCTACTTGGGCTACCGGAACAGACGGAGCCGGCTCTGGACTGTTTTGTGGAGCGCTGCCACCCGGAGGACCGGCAGGCCCTGCTTATCTGGCACCAGGCCCTGCCAGAGGCGGGTGAACGGCAACGGGTGTACCGCATCTGCCTACCCGGTGGCGAGGTACGATGGATCCAGGAAACGATCGACCTCGGCACGGACAATCGCGTACTCGGTGTTATCCGCGACATTACGACAGAAAAGGTGCTGGAGGACCGGCTGAGGCGGGAGTCAGTGACCGATGAACTGACCGGTTTGTACAACCGCAAACAGTTTAACCGGGACCTCAAGAGTGGTTACTCGTCATTCGTCAGGGGTCATCGGAATAGTGCCCTGATCATGTATGACTTTGACCACTTCAAGAACATCAACGACTGTCATGGCCATATGGCGGGTGACAAAGTGCTCTCCCAGTCAGCCATGCTGGTCAGCGATCAGCTGCGTTCTTCGGACCATGCCTATCGGCTTGGTGGAGAAGAATTCGCCATTATCGTCAACGATACGTCGATTGCGGATGCGCATGTAATGGCTGACCGAATCCGGCGATCTGTGGAGCGTATGGCGTTCTGTGCCGGTGATGCCATCATTCGGGCAACGGTCAGTATGGGCGTCGCCCAGTTCCGTAATACGGATACCCGGTTTGATGATGTATTGCGGCGGGCGGATGAAGCACTCTACCAGAGCAAGGCATTCTCACGTAATGCGGTCAGTGTTCTTGAATGACTGTCCGGAATCAGCATTCCTGGTCGGAGATGGGTCGTTTTTCCTGGGGGTAACGGCGATCGGGTTTCACTGCGCTGGATATCCAGTAGTGGGCCGGTGCTTGCGCCTTATTATTGATGGCTATTACCTGACTTTTATACTGCTTAAGCCAATCCAGTTCGCGGAGGGTTTCATTCGGGTATTCACCAAAGTGCTTCAGGTAATATCCGGAAAAACGCCCGGCGTGCTGGAATCCCCATTTCGCGGCATGCTCGGCAATACGGATATTGTCGGGGTAGTCGTAGATAATGCCTTCCCGTGCTTTTATCAGCCTGCGTCCCCTTATGTACTGGTAGGGAGATTGACCAATGTGCTGTTTCATCAGGTAATGAAGGTTACGCAGACTCAGGCCGGCGCGGCTGGCGATGGACTCAATCTGGATATCCGAACTCAGTTCCGTATTCAGTAACTCGATGGCTTTGCAGAGTCGACGGTCCTCCCAGATCATTTTGCGACTTCCCGTTTCCGGAAGTGACCGCGATGGCTCGTGGACCAGGCCGTATAAACGGGTTGCCAGATGGTTCAGCCGGGTCAAAGCGTGGTCATGGCTGCGAAAGAACGGGGTTTCGTAGAGGAAACTGGACAGCATATCCCGAAGCACCGTCTTGTCACGTCCGCATAAGTGGCGATAACGGGACTGCCGGAGCTGTGCCAACTGGATAATCAGCAGGTGACTTTCCTCGCAGAGTGCGGCGTGAAAATCCTCGTGGGGATCAAGGACAAATGGGGTCCAGGGACCGCAAACATACTTGCCGTCCATGACCTCGAAGGTCGCTTTTCCCGATACGGGCATGATGATCGCCGTCGAGCCTGCGTTGGCTCCGGTGATTTCACTGGCATCTTTCAGGTAGGTGCCACAAACATTCAGATCAGCCGAGCCAAGGAAGGCAAGGCGCGCCTGAAACTCACTACAGGTATGAGGCGCTACGGCCTTCATGGAAAGCTGCGGGCTCTGGGTCAAGACCTGCAGGGCAGACACCCAGCTTTCCGGGCGTGTCGTGTTCAATCTCAGATAGTGCTCAAGCACATAGGACTGACTTTTGTGGACATGCATAGGCGCGATCCTCAAGGACGCTGATTGGGTCGCGAATGTTACGTGATTGTATGATTTTCCGATTCTTTAGAATGTCCAGTTATTGCAATATTCTTCGAATCGCGTCCCTAGTCCCTTTTTAGATGGTGATTAATTGATGGTGATCAATTTTTGGTCATTGAAGCATTATCCAGAATCGCCGACGGAAAAAGTCTGTTTCCTCTTCCAGTGGGAAGAGCTCCGGTGAGAACAGCCAGCTCTGGGTAATCCCCATCAGATAGGTGTAACTCAGCAAACCCAGCTTTTCCGGTTCCTCGTCGGTATCCAGCAGCCCTTTCCTGACGGCTCTGGCAATCAGCGACCGGAACAGGGTGACGATGGACCGGGTCAGCTCCCGCTCACGCGCCAGGGTCCGGCCCATGGCTTCGGTCAGTTCGGTCTTGTTGAGCAGGATCTCGAAGGATTGCCGGTACTTATGGTCATTTACCAGCAGCCACAGCCAGCGCTCGATGAAATGGTCAATGGCATCAATGGGGGTATTGGCCATGGCCCGGCATTCCGCCACCAGGGCTTCCAGCGGCTCCTGGGAATAGGAGAGCACCGCTTCGTAGAGGTCATCCTTGGACGCAAAGTGCCAGTAGATCGGACCCCGGCTGAAGCCGGCTTCCCGGGCGATCCGGCTTAGCGTGGTCAGGGAATAGCCGTCACGGCTGAACAGGGTCAGCGCGGCTTCCAGTACAGCCTGGCGGGTTTTTTCGGCTTCTTCCTTGGTACGGCGCATAAGTTCTTGTCAGGTGAGGCTTACAACAGAGTTCGCAGGGGGGTAGCGGGGCACTTCTTCCAAAACCGTGCGGAGCCATGGGTGAAGAGCGAATAGCTCTTCACGGGCTGGCCATGGATGGCCCGCCCCGGACCCTCAGAGCGACGCAGGAGCAGTAAGCACTGAGGGGTGGAGCCCGAGCGACACAGGGATGTGCCGGAAGGAGCGTGTTTTGGAAGAAATGCCCAGCTACCCGCCTACTCGGAGTAAAAACAGTCAAGGGCACGACCGGAATCGTGCCCTCCATGTTATGGTCAGGCAAGCGTTAAAGCTCCCCGTCTGCCGCCATCTGCATGTAACGGTCATTGAACCGGAACTGTACGTTACCCTCGTCGCCCATGACGGAACCATCCGGGAACTCGATGCCCACAAAGTCCGGGCTCATGGCACCCTGACCCAGCAACCCCTTCTCGAAGGAGAACTGGCGAACACTGTCCATCGCCTCGCGGGCTTCCTCGCTGTTGATGAACTCCACCGAGTTGGCCGGCTCCCAGAACATCCGCATGCCCGAGAGTTGAGCCTCATAACCGGCCCGGTCGGTGCCGGAAATCTCGCCCAGCATGGCCCGCGCCGCGCGGCCCTCGTCACTGTCGGAGCGCAGGATGTCCATGGTCTCGAACCACGCGCCCACCAGGGCCTTGCCCAGATTCGGGTTGTCTTCGAGCGTCTCGGTGTTCACCAGGGTCAGATCCTTGATATGCCCGGGAATCTGTTGGGAATCAAACAGCTGGGTGGTACCGGGATAATTGTTAACCTCCGTCAGCAGAGGATTCCAGGTGGCCACATGCCGGACATCATCCGTCTGGAAAGCGGACACCAGGTCGGCGTCGGAAATATTCACCACATTGATGTCCCGCTCTTCCAGCCCGACTGAATCCAGTGCCCGCACCAGCAGGTAGTGGGAAACGGACAGCTCCACCAGGTGAACCGTCTCACCTTCCAGCTCCTCAATGCTGGTTGCGTCCTTGGACACCAGGCCATCGTTGCCATCGGAGTAGTCGCCTACGATCAGCGCCGTGGTATCGATGCCGGAGGCGGCGGGAATGGACAGGCCATCCATGCTGGTGGCCACCACACCGTCGAACTGACCGGCCGTGTACTGGTTGATGGACTCGATGTAATCGTTGACCTGGACGATATCCACCTCGATGTCGTACTTGTCCGCCCACTTTTTCATGATGCCGCTGTCTTCGGCGTACTGCCAGGGTACCCAGCCGGCGTAGATGGTCCAGGCGATGGTGAAGGAATCCCGCGCCTGTGCCAGGGCACTGAAAGACAGGGAGCTGGCAAGGACGCCCGCTCCAAGGACGGCGCTGATTTTCTGAGTCAGTTTACGTGTTTTCATCATGCTCTCCCCGGGCTTTGCCCGTTATTGAAAAACCGTTCGGGTTCAGTTGCTGATCTCTTCCACAATCACCACGGGGGTGCCCGGCGATACCGGCTGGCCCGCATCGCGGCGGATTTCCACCACCCGCCCACTGACCGGGCTGAGCAGTTCGATCTCCATCTTCATGGACTCCACCACCGCCACCGGCCGCTGGGCACTGATTTTGTCCCCCGGTTTCACCAGGCACTCCCACAGGTTGCCGGCCACATGGCTCTCCACGGCATGCTGGCCGGCCGGCAGGTTGGTGATGTCGTCTTCCCCGGTGTCCTCAATGGGCGTGTCGGCGCTGAAGTTGATCTGCCCGGACTCGATCCAGCGTTGCAGCTCCTCATCGAAGGCCTGCTGGCGGTGGGCGGTGAAGTCGCGGATCTCCCGTTCGTTTTCAGCCAGGAAACCCTCGTAGTCCTTGAGGTTGAACTGCGTTTCCTCGATACGGATGGGGTAGTCGCCATTGGGGAAGTCGCGACGGATCTGTTTGAGTTCGTCGCTGCTCACTTCATAGAAGCGCACCTGGTCAAAGAAACGCAGCAGCCAGGGCTTACCGGGTTCGAAGTACTCTGTGGTGCGGTAGCGGTTCCACATCTGCAGGGTGCGACCGACAAACTGATAGCCGCCGGGCCCTTCCATACCGTAGATGCACAGGTAGGCGCCGCCGATGCCCACGGAGTTCTCCGCGGTCCAGGTGCGGGCCGGGTTGTACTTGGTGGTCACCAGACGGTGGCGGGGGTCCAGGGGCGTGGCTACAGGCGCACCCAGGTAAACATCCCCAAGGCCCATGACCAGGTAACTGGCGTTAAAAACGGTTTTCTTGACCTCGTCGATGTTGTCCAGGCCGTTGATGCGACGGATAAACTCCAGGTTGCTGGGGCACCAGGGGGCGTCCTTGCGCACCGACTGCATGTACTTGGCGATGGCGGTATGACACGCCTCGTCGTCCCAGGACAGGGGCAGGTGCACGATGCGGGCAGGCACGTCCCATTCCGGTTGTTTCTCAAGGGCCTGCTCGGCGCTGATCAGCAGTTGCAGCAGTTCCTGTTGGCCCAGCCGCTGGCTGTCGTAGTGCACCTGCAGCGAACGGATGCCGGGTGTCAGCTCCAGTATGGCCGTATGGGCCTGTTCCCGCAGCCACAGCATCAGGGCGTGGGCGCGGAAGCGAAGCCGGATATCCAGCTCCATGGGGCCATATTCCACCAGCACATAGTTGTCGCCGGCGGCGCGATAGACCACGCCGGTTTCATGTTCGTCGGTGGAGAGCGTGGCGAGTATCGGGGTTTGCGGTCTGACTGGCGTGATACGGGCAGACGCGGTGGTCAGGGTGGCGATGGATTCGTCGAGGGCTTCCCGCAGGGCCACGGCCTGGTCCTGGCTGACCGGCACGAACTGCACCTTGTCACCGGCCTTGAGCTGGCCCAGCTTCCACAGGTCGGCGCTGATCACCGTGACCGGGCATACAAAGCCGCCCAGGCTGGGACCATCCGGCCCCAGGATGACCGGCATATCACCGGTGAAGTCCACGGTACCCACCGCGTAGGCATTGTCGTGGATGTTGGACGGGTGCATGCCGGCTTCGCCGCCGTCACTGCGGGCCCATTCCGGTTTCGGGCCGATCAGGCGAACGCCGGTGCGACTGGAGTTGTAGTGAATCTCCCATTCGCTGTCGAAGAAGGTGTCGATGTCAGCCTGGGTGAAGTAATCCGGGGCTCCGTGGGGGCCATAGGTCACATGCAGCTTCCAGGTCCTGCCCAGGGAGGGCCGCAGGCCCTTGCCCAGCTCTGCCTTGTCCACTGGTGTAAACTCCGGCAGCCGGAGGACATCCCCGGCCCTCAGGGCCCGGCCACCGTGGCCACCGAACTGGCCCAGGGTGAAGGTACTGCGGGACTCCAGGTAGGCCGGGCAGTCCAGGCCACCCCGGAAAAGGACATAGGCCCGGGCGCCGTCACCGGTGGTGGCCCCCAGTTTGAGGGTGGCCCCGGCGGGGACGTCCAGTACCTCCCAGAAAGGCACTGGCTCACCATCCAGGCTGGCGTCCAGCGGTGCCCCAGTCAGTACAACCTGCGTGGCCCGGTTGAACGCCAGGGTCGGACCTTTCAGGGTGATCTCCAGACCGGCGGCATTTTCCTCGTTGCCCAGCAGACGGTTACCGAGGCGGAAGGAGTAACTGTCAAAGGGCCCGGACGGCGGTACACCAATTTCCCAGTAGCCGATCCGCCCCGGATAGTCCTGGATGGTGGTCATGGTGCCACCGCTGACCACGTCTACGGTGGAGGGCCGGTAGTTGAACTCGTTCAGGGTGCGGGTGAACAGCCGGCCCTCCACGAACCGCTCATCCGCCAGCACCTGACGCACGTAGGTGCGGTTGGTTTCGATGCCGTAGAGCTGACTGTC
Source organism: Marinobacter sp. (assembly GCF_041690615.1). Lineage (GTDB taxonomy): Bacteria > Pseudomonadota > Gammaproteobacteria > Pseudomonadales > Oleiphilaceae > Marinobacter. Next base: position 16,213 of record NZ_JAWLGY010000027.1, on the reverse strand, counting down.
GTCAAGGGCCTGCATCAAGCGTGTGCGGGCGCTTTCCCGGTCAGCTTCATGGACAATGACCTTGGCCAGCATAGGATCATAGAGCGGTGAGACTTCGGTGCCCGGTTGAATCCAGGAATCGATACGCAGGCCGGCATCCTGTGGCCAGCTGACATTGGTAAGCAATCCGGCGGAAGGCTGGAAATCCTTGTTGGGGTCTTCGGCATAGATCCGTGCCTGGATGGCATGGCCCTCTGGAGTCAGGCCGGCGGCCTGGTCGCTGAGGTTGGTCAGGGTGCCGGCGCCCAGTTCCACCATCCAGCGCACAATGTCCACGTCGTATACGGCCTCGGTCACACCGTGCTCCACCTGTAAGCGGGTGTTCACTTCCAGGAAGTAAAACTCGGTGGTATCCGGGTCGTAGATGAATTCAACGGTACCGGCACTGCGGTAGGCGATCTGTTCCCCAAGGGCGCGGGCGGTGGCATGCATGCGCTGGCGAACATCATCGGACAGCCCCGGCGCCGGGGCTTCCTCGATCACCTTCTGGTTACGGCGCTGGGCGGAGCAGTCCCGTTCCCCCAGTGCGGCCACCGTGCCCTGGCCATCGCCGAAGAGTTGCACCTCGATATGGCGGGCGTGTTCCACAAACTTTTCCAGAAACACGCCGCTGTTGCTGAAGTTATTCTGGCTCAGACGCTGTACGGATTCGAAGCTCTTCGACAGGTCGTCATCACTGTAGCAGCGGGACATGCCGATGCCGCCCCCGCCGGCGGTGCTTTTGAGCATCACCGGGTAGCCGATGCGTCCGGCTTCCGCCAGGGCCTGGTCCAGTCCGGTCAGCAGACCGGTGCCGGGCAACAAGGGCACACCCGCCTCTTCCGCCAGCGCACGGGCGGTGTGTTTGAGGCCGAACTGTTCCATCTGCTCCGGGGTCGGTCCCAGGAAAGCGACGCCTTGCACCTCGCAACGCCGGGCAAAGCCGGCATTCTCGCTGAGGAAGCCATAGCCCGGGTGCACGGCCTTTGCCCCACTTTCAGCCAGGATCCGGAACAGTTTGTCCTGGTCCAGGTAGGTGTCTGCGGCGGAACCTTCCCCCAGGGACCAGGCTTCATCCGCCTGGCGAACGTGGAGGGAGTCCGCATCGGCGTCGGCATAGACCGCGACGGACTGAATACCCATGGCTCTCAGGGTGCGTATGATCCTGCAGGCGATGGCGCCACGATTGGCGATCAGGACCTTGTCAAAACAGGGTTTTGTCATTTCCATACCAGCACCTCGATGGGTGTGGGGTTCCAGCCATTGCAGGGGTTGTTCAGCTGTGGGCAGTTGGAAATCATCACCAGAACGTCCATCTTTGCCTCCAGCTCCACGTACTTGCCAGCGTCGGAAATGCCGTCGGCGAAGGTCAGGCCGCCGTCCTCCGTTACCGGGACATTCATGAAGAAGTTGATGTTGTGGGTGATGTCCCGCTTGCCCATGCCCAGCTCTTCATGCTCGGTGACGGCTACCAGCCAGCTGTCACGGCAGGCATGCATGCACTTTTTATCCAGGGCATAGCGGGTGGTGTTGCTCTCCGCCGCGCAGGCGCCGCCGAGGGTGTCGTGGCGGCCGCAGGTATCGGCGGTGATCTCCAGCATCACGTTGCTCTCGGACGACATGAGCTTTGAGCCGGCGGTGAGGTAGACGTTGCCCTGCTCGCGGATGGTGTCCACGGCGCTGTAGCGCTCGGTGGGATTATGGGCGTTGTAGAACAGGGTATCGGCGGCCTGGTTGCCCTCCAGGTCAAGGATGCGAAGGGTTTCGCCGGCTTTCACCACTTTCAGGAAGTATTCGCCTGCCGGCACGGTTTCCCGGAAGGCGGCGTTGTCGGGGTTGAGCTTGCTTTCTCTGATCATCTCCGGCCTCCGGTTACTGGAACAGGTGGTACAGGGCGTTATTGGCAAAAGCCCGGGTGGCTTCCGGCGACGAGGTCTTGCAGGGATCGGCGTCGGTCACCGGGGCGGCCCGGAAAAGCTGGTAACGTAGCGGGTGGCTCGGGTATTCCGGGGCCGGGTTGAGGGGATGCGGGCAGGTATGAAGCACCACGATGGTGTCCATCTCGAAGCGCAGATCCACGGTGGCGCCGGCGTGTGAGTGACCACTCACATAGCTCAGATTGCCCTCCCCATCCACCTGAACCTTGTTGAACCAGTTGAGGTTGGCGGTGAGGTCCTTCTTGCCCAGACCGTACTTGGCCAGTTCGTTAAGAAAGCTGGTGAGGCCGTTGCGGTGATAGTGATTGTGGGCCTGCTGATAGGTTTTCTTACCCCAGCGTTTTTCGACCAGGTGGGCGTTGCAGGTACCGGAGACGGTGTCGTGCCAGCCCAGGTCGTCACGGATGATGGAAGCGAACACCCGTCCCATATCGGAGAGCAGCACATGACCCCTGGTGAGCAGGAAGGTGTGCTGGTTCTTGAGGGTATCCGGCATGTTGTAACGTTCGAGGGGATTCTCGGGGTTGTACATCAGCATGCCGACATTGGCACCGCCGGTTTCATCGATCAGTCGCAGGACATGGCCACGGCGCATGACAAAGGACCAGTGGGATCCGCCGGGAATCAGATCGTCGTAGAGGGGAGCTGCGGTTGCGAGCATCGCCTTTTCCTCCTGGTTCGGGTTGCAAAAAAACGAGAGGCGTCAGTCACTGAACGATCCTCCCGGGCTTTTGTCCCGCCGTGTAACCTTTGGAAAAGGTCGTCAACTCTCGGACCAGTCACCTGCCTGGCATCAGCAGATCGGAACCCTAGTTGACCTGTTTGTCAGATTGTCGCGCTTTGACAGGTGGCTCAGTACCAACGTCTCGCTGCGTACCGTGAATCTATCAAGCTCCGTGCCATGTGAGGCATATGATTGATAAATAAGGATTATGATTGCTGCTGGCGGGCGGCATGGTGCAGTTTGATAAACGGTCTCGCACCGAAGTGGTGCATTTGGTCCGTATGTGGGCAACACGAAGCACCAAAATGATCGCCCTTTTGCACATCCCTTCATGAATATCAAGCACATCTGCCAGCGCATCTGGTAATATGCGCGCGCCCGTTAAAAGACTCGCCCTATAGAAGTGATAGATAAATGCCATCGACCGTATTCGGCGGTTTCGCCGCCAATTTCCTGGGGAAGGCCCCCGTTTGGTACAAGCAGCTGATTCTGCTGTTCCTGGTGATCAACCCGATTGTGGTGGTCATGTTCGGGCCTGCGGTAGCGGGCTGGCTCCTGGTGGGCGAGTTCATTTTTACCCTGGCGATGGCGCTGAAATGCTATCCGCTGTTGCCCGGCGGCCTGCTGGCGGTGGAGGCCCTGCTGATCGGGATGACAACGCCAGAAGCGGTGTACCATGAGCTGCTGATCAATTTCCCGGTGATCCTGCTGCTGATGTTCATGGTGGCGGGTATCTACTTCATGAAAGAGCTGTTGCTGGTGACCTTTACCCAGATACTGGTCGGGGTCAGGTCCAAGTCGGCGCTTTCGCTACTTTTCTGCGCTGCCGCTGCCCTGTTGTCAGCGTTCCTGGACGCGTTGACTGTCACAGCGGTGATCATCAGCGTTGCGGTGGGCTTCTACTCGGTTTACCACAAGGTGGCCTCGGGCAAGGGTTACCAGCAGAAAGACCATAATGCCAACAGCGACGCTGAGGTGATTGAGCTCCACCGAAACGACCTTGAGCACTTCCGCGGTTTTCTGCGGAGCCTGCTGATGCATGGTGCCATCGGTACGGCCCTCGGGGGCGTGGCTACCATGGTTGGCGAGCCCCAGAACCTGCTCATCGCCAAGACTGTAGGCTGGGACTTTGTGACCTTTTTCGAGCACATGGCACCGGTCAGCCTGCCGGTTCTCGGTGCCGGTCTGTTCACCTGCTGGGCGCTGGAAAAGGTGCGCTGGTTCGGTTACGGAACCCGTCTGCCGAGGGCGGTGCGCCGGGTGCTGGAAGAATTCGCGGATAACGAGAAGGCCAAGCGCACCAAGTCTGACCAGGCTGCCCTGTGGATCCAGGCCTTCGCCGCCGGTGTACTGGTGGTCGGGCTGGCCTTCCACCTGGCCGAGGTTGGTCTGATCGGTCTGCTGGTGATCATCCTGATCACCTCCTTTACCGGGGTAACTGACGAGCACCAGATCGGCAAGGCGTTCCAGGAGTCGTTGCCGTTTACTTCACTGCTGGTGGTGTTCTTTGCCGTGGTGGCAGTCATCCATGACCAGCACCTGTTCAAGCCGGTGATCGAGTTTGTGCTCAGTCTGCCCGAGAGGCAGCAGCCAGGTATGTTCTTCGTGGCCAATGGTTTGCTGTCCATGATCAGTGACAACGTCTTTGTGGCAACGGTCTATATCAGCGAGATCAAGCAGGCCCTGGAGGCCGGCGCCATCAGTAACGAGCACTTCCAGACACTCGCGATAGCCATCAATACCGGTACCAACCTGCCCAGCGTAGCCACCCCCAACGGCCAGGCCGCTTTCCTGTTCCTGCTGACCTCCGCCATCGCCCCTCTGGTGCGGTTGTCCTATGGGCGGATGGTCGTTATGGCCTTTCCCTACACCGTCGTGATGGGGATCGTCGGGCTGCTATGTGTCATTTACCTGGTGTAACACAACCGTAACGTGGGGGATTGACCAGGCCCTCACCGCAGCCTATGTTGCTATAAGCAACAGCCCGTTTGCGGTTGCAGGTCGTAAAGGAAAATAACCATGGCAAGGTTGCTATTGACGGCCTGGTTGCTGGTTCCGCTGATGGCGATGGGCGTGGACCGGCCACTGACGGTCGGTTATGTGGATTTTCCCCCTTACCAGTTTCGCAACGCCGACGGTGAGCCGGATGGCCGCTTTGTCGAGCTCACCCGCAAGGTTGCCCGGGAAGCTGGTTACGAGTTGGAGTTTCTCTACCTGCCCACCGCCCGGGTGTATTACTACCTGGAAACCGGAGCCATCGACCTGTGGCAGGGTTTCTCGGATAACCCGGCCATGGGGGACAAGGTGCTTGAGAGTGACGCCAGGCCGCTGCGGGTAGCCTATGGAGTCTGGTACCTTTCCGGAACGCCTGAGCCGGGTCACTTCCTGGATCTGTATGGAAAAACCCTCATCACTATTACCGGTTATAACTACGCCGGCCTCGCCAGCTACCTGAGCCAGACTGATATCATTCGGGCCATCAACACCAATAACCATGATTCTGCCCTCGATATGCTCGAACGTGGTCGCGGCGACTACCTGCTGGACTATCAGGAGCCGGTATTGAACCTGTTGATGGAAGAGCCGGTTCGCGGTATACGATTTACGCCCATGTGGGTCCGGGATGCCGCGTGGCTGTTCTCGACGGCCGCAAAGCAGGCGCCCCGGTGGAGGCGGGACTTCGACCAGGCCTGGGATCGCCTGGTCAGTCGGGGCGAGGTGCTACCGGTCGAACGCGCTGGCCAGGCGCGACGGATGGAAGGCCTGCCGCTGGAATAACGCTCAGGGCCGGCTCAGACTGATATCACCATACCAGGCCCTTGCCGTTTCACCGGTGTTATCCGTATCGGACATGATGGCCACGCCCACCAGCGGGGGCGGGTCCTCCCCGAAGACGGCGCGGTAGTCAGCCACGATGTCCCGTTCAACGGTGACCCACTGGCCCAATTCTTCCTCGCCGGAGTTCACTGCAATCATCATGGTGTCATCGGTGAACGGGTTCGCGACCATTTCGCCCTGGGGCAGGCGGTTGGCCCAGATATAGTTCAGGGCCTTGCCGGGCAGTTCTTCCCCGAACAGGGCGCTGACGGTCTTGCGTTTTGCGCGCTCGAACCAGCCAGCCTTTTCCGGCTCGAACTCGAAGGCTACGTAGATCCGCGCCGGGTAGTCATCACCAGACTTGCGGCGTGCATCCCCCTTTTCCAGGGTATTTTCCACTCTCCAGCGCCAGCGCAGGATCAGTGAATCGCCCGGTTCCAGCGACACCCGTGTGATCAGGCCGGAGGCACTGTTATCCGCCCGAGCCTGTACCACCTGTCCCTGGTCCGGGTCGGAGACCAGTTCATACTGGCTGTGGCGCCCGATATCCGGGAACTCCATGGGTTCCCAGCCGTGCTCGGTGGTAAGCGCTGGCAATTCCGAGAACGGGGGAATCGGGTTTGAGGGTTGTCCCCAGGCACTGGTATACACAGCCAGGAACAGAAGCACCGCTATCGATTGCCAATAGTGTACGGTCATGGTCAAGGGCTCCATCTGGTGTCGGTACAGGACATTTCAGGTTTACCATCCTATTCTACGATCAGGCGTAGCCCCGCCGATGACAGCGGCGGCTATGGCTACTGAACCTGGTTGCAGGAAAACCCGTACCAAGGACTATCAGCATGGCATCTGATGATCACAACGGCGACGACGATCCGGACCTGGTGATGGAAACCATCCCGGATGTACGGGATGGTCTCACCCGCACCGAACGCATCATTCTCCACGTGCTGAATCAGGCGCAACAGGAGCGCAATGGCCGTAACGTGCCCACGGTCATGCTGTACGGGCGGGTGCTGGAATACGTCACTCTCAGCGAGGCCGAGCTGCATGTCTACCTGGATCGGCTTGGTGTAAAGGGCAAGGTGTAAGTCCCTGTCACTGCTATTGGTGTCTGTCCCGCTCCGGTGGCAAGATGGTTCACCACGCTGAATTCCTTCACGAAGCCGCAAGCGAGAGTATCATTATGACCGAGAATACCTACACACCCCCGAGAGTTTGGAAATGGGACAGCCAGGGCGGCGGTAAATTCACCAACATCAATCGCCCCATTGCCGGCCCCACCCACGACAAGGAACTGCCAGTGGGCAAGCACCCGCTCCAGCTCTACTCCCTGGCCACCCCCAACGGCGTGAAAGTGACTGTCATGCTGGAGGAGTTGCTGGAAAAGGGCTTCGAGGGTGCGGAATACGACGCCTGGCTGATTCGCATCATGGAGGGTGACCAGTTTTCCAGTGGGTTCGTGGATGTAAACCCCAACTCCAAGATTCCGGCCATGGTCGACCACAGTGTGGATCCTTCGCTACGGCTGTTCGAGTCTGGCTCCATCCTGCTCTACCTGGCGGAAAAGTTTGGTGCTTTCATACCGAAAGATATTCACGGTCGTACTGAAACCCTCAACTGGCTGTTCTGGCAGATGGGCAGCGCGCCGATCCTGGGCGGCGGGTTTGGCCACTTCTACGCCTATGCACCGGAAAAGTTCCAGTACCCCATTGACCGCTACACCATGGAGGTAAAGCGACAGCTGGACGTCCTGGACCGGCAACTGGCGAAGCACGAGTTCGTGGCCGGCAATGAATACACCATCGCCGATATGGCCATCTGGCCCTGGTACGGCCAGCTGGTGACCGGCACCATCTACGAGGCTCAGGAATTTATCGAGGCCCACAGCTACACCAACGTGGTGCGCTGGAGCAAGCAGCTGCAGTCCCGACCCGGTGTGAAACGCGGCCAGATGGTCAACCGGGCCTGGGGTGACCCCGCCGGGCAGTTGCTGGAACGCCATGACGCCAGCGACTTTGAGTTGCGTACGCAGGACAAGTTGGAACCCGAAAAGGGCTGATGTCCAGATACTGAGGAGCCCTGCCGGTTGGTCCCGGTAGCTAACGCCCTGGACCCACCCTGGCCGGGGCGTTGATTAACAAGGGCCAGAGATACCGGGGCCGCAGTTACCAGGGAGAGCGTGGCTATGACGGGCAAGGGCAAATCTGTTCTGTTTCTGATCAACCGCCTGCGGGAACGCCTCTGGTTCCGGCCGGCGGTCTTCAGTATCAGCTCCCTGGTGGCGGTGTTTGCGGCGGGCTGGGTGGACGGCTCTGACCTGGGCCACTGGCTGCCGGATATTGACCGGGAGACGGTGGAAACGCTGCTCTCGATCCTGGCCGCCAGCATGCTGGTCATTGCCACCTTCGCCGTGGGTTCCATGGTGTCCGCCTACACCGCTGCCGCCAACAGTGGAACGCCCCGCACTTTCAACCTGGTGCTGCGGGACGATGTCTCCCAGCTGGCCCATTCAACCTTCATTGCTGCGTTTATTTTCAGCGTTATCGCCCGGGTCAGCCTCGATGAGGGCTACTTCAAGGGCGACGGGCACTTTGTGATTTTTGCAGTGGCCCTCCTGGTGTTTGCGATGGTGGTCCTGGTATTCGTCTATTGGGTGGACAGTATTGCCCGGCTTGGACTGCTGGGGCCGGTCATTGACCGTGCCGAGCGGGCTACAAGGGTGGTGCTTGAACAGAATCGACGGCGACCCTGGCTGGGGGGTGTGGCCGCTGAAGGGCGGGCACCAAAAGGGTTTTCGGTGCTGACGGATACCGTGGGTTATGTGCAGGAAATCAACGTCGAGGACCTGCAGGAATGGGCTACTGAAAATGATGCGAGAATCAGGATCATGGCCTTGCCGGGCACTTTCCTTTCGCCCCGGGAGGAGATGGCCCGGGTCTGGTTCCGCGAGGCCACACCGCCCGAACTCGAACTGCAAAAGGTCGCCACCTGCTTTACCGTGGACCGGGATCGGGTCTTCGACCAGGACCCCTGTTTGGGTTTCGTGGTGCTCTCCGAAATTGCCATGAAGGCGCTTTCTCCGGCCGTGAATGACCCGGGCACAGCCCGCAAGGTGCTACAAACCATGTTGCGGCTGCTTGATGAATGGCGTCAGCCGCTTCAGGCAGGATCGGCGGAGACTCCATTCGACCGGGTGGAGCTGCCTGCGGTAGATGTGGGCAACCTGTTTGACGGCGCGTTCACCGGCATCGGTCGCGACGGCGCCGGTACGGTTGAAGTTGCCGTAGCCTTGCAGAAAACCCTCTCGGTGCTCGCAGCCAGCCACGACCGTGATGTGGCGGAGGCAGCCTTGCGACACAGCGCCATGGCACTTGCCCGAGCCGAACAGGCCCTGAGCCTTTCGCAGGACCTGGAGGCGGTACGCGCCGCCAGCCCGGGATACGGGCAAGCCTGAGCCACTGTTTTCGATGCTGGCTTTCAGGTGCCAGGTTTACGCAGGGTCATGATGGCTCCCGCAGCAACCAGGTTAGCCGCGATACTGCCGATAATGGCCAGGGTATAGTTCTGGGTCAGGTCGTAGGCATAACCCGCCGCGGTTGGCCCGACCAGGGTGCCCAGGGCCACGCTGGTATAGAGCACACCGATAATACTGCTGATGTGCCGGCCACCGAAATAATCCATCACCAGGGCGGGCATCAGGGCGACGAACCCCCCGTAGAACGTACCGAAGGTCAGGCCGAAAATGGCCAATGGTACCAGGGTGTCCGATACCAGCCAGATCAGCAGGGTGACCGCCATACCGGTGAAGGCGAGGATCAGCGCCAGCTGACGGCCGATGCGGTCAGCCAGGTTACCCAGCAGGAAGCGCCCCACCGTACTGCCCACGCCCACCATGCCCAGCAGGAAGGCCCCCTGACCGGCGGACATGCCCTGATCCGTCGCGAAGGGCACCAGGTGGACAAAAGGTACGAACAACCCGAAGGAGGCAATCAGTCCGGCGAAGTAAAGCGTCAGGAAGGGCCGTGACCGCACCGCAACCCGGAGCTCGGTGCCCTCGGAGGCACCCGGTGATGTAGCGGGCAGGGCGGGACCGCCATCTGGCGCCAGGCCTTTACTGCGGGGATCGTTGACGAACAGCAGTGCCATGCTGATACCCACCAGCGCAGAGAATATGCCCAGCGAAATATAGGCGGCACGCCAGCCAACGGTGCCAATCAGCAGCGCGGCCAGTATGGGCATCAAAAGGGTGCCGAATCCGATACCGCTAACAGCGAGACCCGAGGCAAACCCGCGCCTGCGGGCGAACCAGCGCTGAACCGTGCCCACCGACGGCACATAGGAGCATCCAACCCCGAGACCCACGCCGAGACCATAGGCCAGGTAGACGTGTATCAGGTTGTCTGCAAAACCTGCCAGCACCAACCCCGCCGATACAAACACCATACCTGCCATGGCCATGGGCCTGGTACCGAACCGGTCTGCCAGTGGCCCGGTGATTATCCCGAGGCTGAAGTACAGGAATCCCGCCAGTGAAAATACCAGTGACACGGCGCCGCGGGAGGCGCTGAACTCCTGCTGCAGGGCATCCACAAAGGCGCTGAAACTGTAGGCGGCACCAAAACCCACAAAGGTAACCGCAAAGGCCGCGGCCACCACGAACCAGCCATAGAACAGGGGCTTCCGGCCGGGGGATTCGTCTTCCAGGGAATGGGGGTCAAAACCTGTCTTTTCGGTGGACATGGCAGAGTCACTTAATGAGTAGCTTGTTGTTGTTTTTACTCGTTCATATTGGCCCCGGGCTGGAGATTGTGCAAGCTGCCCTGAAGCAGAGTCTGGCCCCCGAATGGAACCCGTGGGCACCCGTGGTGAATGAACATCAGGGCCATGAACAGGTTATGACCACTATGGCACTTTCCCCTGCTGCCAGGTTTCTGTGCGATCTACAGGCTACAGTTAGCGCCGTTTCTCGGCTCGACGCATCCAGTACCAGGCGATGAAAGCCACAATGGACACTGCAAGGATAATGATGGTCGCCAGGGCGTTGATCTTGGGCGATACCCCCATGCGCACCGACGAGAACACCACCATGGGCAGTGTGGTAGCGCCCGGGCCCGAGACAAAGCTGGCGATGACCAGGTCGTCGAGGGACAGGGTAAAGGCCAGCAACCAGCCGGAGACCAGGGCCGGGGCGATCACCGGCAGGGTGATCACGAAGAAGGTCTTCAGCGGTGTGCAGCCCAGGTCCATGGCGGCTTCTTCCACCGAGCGGTCCACTTCCCGCAGGCGCGCGCTGACCACCACCGCCACGTAGGCGCTGCAGAACGTGGTGTGGGCAATCCAGATGGTGGCCATGCCCCGGTCCACCGGCCAGTCGATCAGCTGGGCCATGGCCACGAACAGCAGCAATAGCGATAGCCCGGTGATCACCTCCGGCATCACCAGTGGGGCGGTGATCATGCTGGACAGCAGGGTGCGGCCTCGCATACCCCGGAAGCGGGTCATCACGAAGGCGCACAGGGTGCCCAGGCACACAGCCATGCTGGCGGAGTAGAAGGCAATGCGCAGGCTCATCCACACCGCCGAAAGGATCTGCTGGTCCCGGAACAGTTCACCATACCAGTGGGTGGAGAACCCGGCCCACACTGACACCAGCCGCGAGGCGTTGAACGAGTACACGATCAGCACCATCATCGGCAGGTACAGGAACAGCAGGCCCAGCACCAGCATGGCTTTCGAGAAGCTGATCTTACCCATGCTTTTCCATCTCCCGGGCCTGGAACCGGTGGAAGAACACGATGGGTACCAGCAGCAGGGCCAGCATAACAATGGCCAGCGCCGAGGCTACCGGCCAGTCGCGGTTGTTGAAGAACTCTTCCCACAGCACCTTGCCGATCATCAGGGTATCGGGCCCGCCCAGCAGCTCCGGAATCACAAACTCACCCACCGCCGGGATGAACACCAGCATGGCCCCGGCGATGATGCCGGCCTTCGACAGCGGCAAGGTAATACGCCAGAAGGTGGTCAGGCTGCGGCAGCCCAGGTCGGACGCTGCCTCCAGTAGGCGCACATCCAGCTTCACCAGGTTGGTGTAGATGGGCAGCACCATGAAGGGCAGGTAGGCGTACACAATGCCCAGCACCACCGCGAAGTTGGTGTTGAGCATACGCAGGGGTTCGCTGATCACGCCGAGCCACAGCAGCAGGCTGTTGAGCAGCCCCTGGTTGCCAAGGATCCCCATCCAGGCATAGACCCGGATCAGGAACGAGGTCCACGACGGCAGCATCACCATCAGCAGGAACACCAGTTGCCAGTGCCTTGGCACCCGGGCCATGGCATAGGCCATGGGGTAGCCGATCAGCAGACAGAACACGGTGGCCAGGAAGGCGGTTTTCACCGAGCCCCAGTAGGCGGCGATGTACAGACTGTCGGAGGCCAGGAACAGGTAGTTGCCCAGGTTAAGGACGATGGAAAAGGTATCGTCCACCCAGCGCACCACCGGCTCGTAGGGCGGAATCGCCATCACGGCGCTGGAGAAGCTGATTTTCAGCACCAGCGCAAAGGGCAGCAGGAAGAACAGCATCAGCCACAGGAAGGGGATGCCGAACACCACCCGGCGGTGGAACAGTACCGCTCGCACCCGCTCCATGACTGGGGTCGGAATCAGTTTCGGGATCACGGTCTCAGTTCCACAGCAATATCGGGCTGGAGGCTTCCCAGGACACGAAGACCTGATCCCCCCAGGTGGGCCGATCGCCGCGACGCTCCACATTGGCCATGGTGGCCTGTACCCGTTTACCACTGGCCAGCTTCACGTAATAGGAGGTGATGTCCCCCAGGTACGCGATGTTGTCCACGGTGCCCTGGCTCCAGTTGCTGTCGCCTTCGGGCCGGTCGGTGGTCAGGTAGATCTTCTCCGGGCGCAGGGCAACCAGGGTGTCGGTGGTTTCCGCCGGCGTGGTGACGCCCCGGTCGATGAATACCGGTGCGTCCAGCAACTCGCTGGTCAGCGTGATACTGTCCGCCTCGTCCGCCTGGATGCTCGCCTCGAAGATGTTCACCGAGCCGATAAACTCCGCGGTCATGCGGCTGTTGGGGCTTTCGTAGATATCAATGGGCGAGCCCACCTGGGCAATGCGACCGTTGGCCATGATGGCAATGCGACTGGCCATGGTCATGGCTTCTTCCTGGTCGTGGGTGACCATCAGGCAGGTGGCGCCCACCTTCTCCAGGATGTCCACCAGCTCCAGCTGCATCTCGGTGCGCAGTTTCTTGTCCAGTGCACCCATGGGTTCGTCCAGCAACAGCAGTTTCGGGCGCTTGGCCAGGGAGCGGGCCAGGGCCACCCGCTGCTGCTGCCCGCCGGAAAGCTGGTGGGGTTTGCGCGAGGCATAGGATTCCATCTTCACCAGCCTGAGCATGGCGGCAACCCGGTCGCGGATTTCAGCCTTCGGCAGCCGGTCCTGTTTCAGGCCCATGCCGATGTTCTGCGCCACCGTCATGTGGGGGAACAGGGCATAGGACTGGAACATCATGTTGGTGGGCCGCAGGTAGGGGGGCAGGTTCGTGATGTCCTGTCCATCCAGCACGATATGGCCGGCGTCGGGTTGTTCAAAGCCTGCCAGCATACGCAGCAAGGTTGACTTGCCAGAGCCGGAACCACCGAGCAGGGCGAAGATCTCGCCCCGGTGGATGGCCAGGCTGACGTTGTCCACCGCCAGCGTGCTGTCGAAGCTCTTGGAGATACCCTCGATGCTGAGTAACACCTCCGCTTGCGCGGAGGTGTTGTTGCTCTCGCCCACCCCTAGCGTCCAGACTTCACGCTGGTCCAGGTGCGGGTCATCAGGCGCTGGGCGTCCTGGGGCCGGCCTTCCATCAGGTACAACTTCTTCATCACCTCGTCGGTGGGGTAGATGCTGGTATCGCTGAGGATCTCTTCATCGACAAACTCGCTGGCAGCGCTGTTGGGGTTGGCGTACCACACGTAGTTGGTGATATCGGCTATGATTTCCGGACGCATCAGGAAGTTCATCAGCTTGTGGGCATTGTCCACGTTCGGCGCACCGGCGGGGATGGTCATCATGTCAAACCACAGCACCGCGCCTTCTTTCGGGATGGTGTAGAGGATGACGTTGCCGTTGTCGGCTTCCTCGGCACGGGCCGCGGCCTGCAGGATGTCGCCGGAATAACCGGCGGCCACGCACAGGTCACCATTGGCCAGGTCGGCAATGTAACGGGAAGAGTGGAAATAGGTGATGTTCGGGCGCACCGCCTTGATCACCTCACCACCCTTTTTGATGTCGTCGGCGCTGTTGCTGTTGGGGTCAAGGCCAACATAGGCCATGGCGGCCCGCACCATCTCCTCACCGGAATCCAGCATGGCAATGCCGCAGCCACTGGCGGCCAGCTTGCCGGTCACTTCCGGGTCGAATACCAGCGCCCAGGAGTCGGTGGGGGCATCGTCACCCAGGATCTCCTGGATGCGGGCTTCGTTGTAGCCATAACCATTGGTGCCCCACAGGTAGGGGATGGCGTACTGACTGCCCGGGTCGACCTTTTCCAGTTGCGTCATCAGGTCGGGGTTCAGGTGGGTCATGTTCGGCAGCTTGTCGTGGTCCAGGGGCACGAAGGCCTGGGCGGAGATCTGCTTGGCCACGTAATGGTTGGACGGCACCACCAGGTCATAGCCGGACCGGCCCGAAAGCAGCGCTGCTTCCAGAATCTCGTTGCTGTCGTAGACGTCGTAGATGACCTTGATGCCGGTCTCTTCGGTGAACTTCGCCAGGGTGTCCTCGGCGATGTAGTCCGACCAGTTGTAGACACGAACCTCGCCGGCCGCCAGGGCGACAGACGAACCAAGGGATACAGCAATAGCGGCCGCCAGGGCCGCGGGCTTACACAACTTCAACATGGGTGTTGTCCCTCACTGAAAAGGGATGAAAGCAACGCGTGCCAGGGAGGGGTTCCCTGATGCACGCAGTGTTGTGCAGGTCTGCTGAGGGTGGCCTTCTGGCGGCTGGGAAGTCGCCCGAGACTCCTTTGAGGCTTGTCCTGGAAACGGCGGTGGGGAACCGACCGATTTCTCGCGATATTTATCACGAGTTTTTGCAGGGCGCTATCAAAAACTTCACGCCGGGCATGCTGATTTATGCTTATTCGAACGGGCGCACTGCGGCGATGCGGTCACCTCCGCTTGCAGGGGGGCGATGCCTTGCGCGAGTGATGTCATGAGCTTGCCGCATACGGCATATGCGTATCTTGCAAAAACACCCGGAACACAGGATAAAGAACGGTGAGACACGTCTGTGCCGGCTATTCCGCGCAGGTTGAGTGCGAGTTCCGAAAGGCTTTCCTATGGGTTCTGGTTTTCCGAGCGTCGATGCATTCCTGCAGGCGCATCCCGAACTGCAGTTTGTTGATCTGCTGATTCCGGATATCAACGGCATTGTTCGCGGCAAGCGTGTTGATCCCTCGACCCTGGTCAAGGTGTTTGAGAGGGGCATTGCGCTACCGGCATCGATCTTCGCCCTCAATATCCAGGGCACCACAGTGGAAGAAACCGGCCTGGGGCTGGATATCGGCGAGGCCGACCGGGTCTGCCTGCCCATTGATGCCACCCTCACCATGGAACCCTGGCAGAAGCGGCCAACCGCCCAGCTGCTACTGACCATGTATGAGCTCGACCGGGTAACACCTTTCTTCGCCGATCCCCGGGTCGTGTTGCAGACGATTGTTGAACGTTTTGCCGACTTGGGCCTGACCCCGGTGGCCGCCTATGAGATGGAGTTCTACCTGATCGACCAGGAGAACCTGGCGGGCCGGCCCCAGCCGCCCAAGTCTCCGATTTCCGGCAAGCGCCCGGCGGGCACCCAGGCCTACTCCATCGATGACCTCGACGAGTACGCGGAGCTGCTGGCGGATGTGCTGGATGCGGCCCATGAGCAGGAGCTGCCCGCCGACGCCCTGGTGGCCGAGTCGGCCCCCGGGCAGTTCGAGGTGAACTTGCACTATGTCAACGACGCGGTACGGGCCTGCGATCACGCCACCCTGCTGAAGCGTCTGATCAAGAACGTGGCCTACGACCATGAGATGGACACGACCTTCATGGCCAAGCCCTATCACAATCAGGCCGGCAGCGGCATGCACCTGCATGTGAGTCTGGTGGACCGGGATGGGCACAATGTCTTTGCCGGCGATGCCGAGCAGCCCAACGACCTGTTGCGCTGGGCGGTGGGTGGGCTGGTGGCTACTATGAATGATGCCATGGCGCTGTTCTGTCCCAACATCAACTCCTACCGCCGCTTCAGCCCGGAATACTATGTGCCCAGCGCGCCCACCTGGGGTGTGGACAACCGCACCGCCTCCCTGCGCCTGCCGGGGGGTGACCCGGACGCCCTGCGCATCGAACACCGGGTAGCGGGCGCCGACGCCAACCCCTACCTGTTGATGGCGGCGGTGCTGGCGGGTATCCATTACGGCATTACCAACCGCATAGAACCGCCGCCCATGACCGTAGGCAACGCCCACGAACAGCACGAGGCCAGCCTGGTAAATAACTTGCGGGATGCCTTGAGGGAGCTGGGTCAATCGACGGTGATGGCGGAATACCTGGGCAGTGACTTCCTGGATGTGTTCGTGGCGTGCAAGGAGCATGAGCTGAACGAGTTCGAGATGACCATCTCTGATCTGGAATACCTTTGGTATCTCCATACCGTGT
>NZ_JAWLGY010000026.1:0-41471 GCF_041690615.1 Marinobacter sp. | reverse complement strand
AAAACTTACAACCGCTTACTTCGGCTTCCGTTCCCGCCGTCGCCGGCGTTCCCTGTCGAAGTGGGGCGCATTCTACAGCCCCACCGTTTTCTGTCAACGTCCTTTTTGAAAAAAGTTTGTTTTTCCTCAGGATCGCTCAATCCGTAACCAGAATGCGGGCAATTTTCTTCTTGCCGGCCTGGATCACCACATTATCACCCCTGGTGAACTGGCGAGCGGTATCCCCAAGCTGCTGACCGTCAATATAGACAGCACCCCGACCGAGGACATCCCTGGCAGCGGCGCCATTCTTCACCAGGCCCGCCAGGCGCAACACCGCCGATACCGGCAAACTTTCCTGACCATCAAGGGATACCTCGACCTCCGGTACGTTCTCGGGAATGGCGCCAAGCGCTACCCGGTTGCCGGCAGACTTGTGGGCATTGGCCGCCGCCTCCGCATCATGGAACCGGGTGATAATTTCTTCCGCCAGGATCTTCTTGAACTCCTGAGGGTTCTCGCCTGCCTCCACGGCCTTGCGATACTCAGCCACCTCAGCAAGCGGACGGAAACTCAGCAACTCAAAGTACCGCCACAGCAACTCATCGGGAATGGACAGCAGCTTGGTATACATCTCGCCGGGGGAATCGCTGACACCAACATAGTTACCCAGTGACTTGGACATCTTCTGGACACCATCCAGCCCCTCCAGGATGGGCATGGTGAGAATCACCTGGGGCTCCTGGCCATAGTGCTTCTGCAGGATACGCCCCATCAACAGATTGAACTTCTGATCGGTTCCGCCCAGTTCCACATCTGCCCTGAGGGCCACCGAGTCATAGCCCTGCACCAGCGGATAGAGGAACTCATGGATAGCGATGGGCTGCTCCGCCCGGTAACGCTTGTCGAAATCATCCCGCTCCAGCATCCGCGCCACGGTGTACTGACCGGCCAGGCGGATCATGTCAGCAGCTGTCATCTTGCTCATCCATTCCGAATTAAAGACCACAGTGGTCTTCTCCGGGTCGAGAATCCGGAACACCTGCTCCTTATAGGTGATGGCATTTTGCCGCACCTGTTCTTCCGTCAAGGGAGGCCGGGTGGCACTCTTGCCAGTGGGATCACCGATCATTCCGGTAAAGTCACCGATAAGAAAGATGACCTCGTGCCCCAGGTCCTGGAACTGCCGCAGCTTGTTGATCAACACGGTATGCCCGAGGTGAAGGTCCGGCGCGGTAGGATCGAACCCTGCCTTGATGCGTAGCGGGCGCCCCTGCTTCAGCTTTTCGACCAACGCCTCTTCGGGAATCAGCTCATCCACACCACGCTTGATGACCGCCAGCGCTTCCTCTATCGATGCCATAATCCTCGAACCCCATAGCAAAAACGGGCGCTCCCGTTACAGACCTCAACAAAAGTAAGCTGAGCGTAACCGCAAACCCTGATACATTTAGTGCGTCACCGGCTACCCGGACACGGAAAAGGAGTCGCGGATTATATCAGCCGAATCGGGAAAATCTGCCGTTACACTGCTTTTCGCTGTGACGACGAGCGCTTTTTATACGATTCTGCTTGCTCTATACTTGAGCAAGAACTTGAATCAGATCATACAAGCTACCGACGTAGCGATAAAAATACAGGTTTTCGACGTGATCAAGACGTTCCCCAAACCCCATCTCATTGCCGCCGCCGGCATCAGTCTCGTGGTAGGCGCAGCACTGGTATTCAGCCCCAGCGCTGATGTCGAAGCCAAACGAATGACCATCAACCTGGACCTGGACAAACCGGGCCAGCCGGCATCAGACCTGCAACTGCCCGAAAAGAAAGGGCAGCCAGACTCATCCGCCCCGGAAGAACCCTCCGAGTCGCAACGGGCCGATACCTCAATACCACCAGAGACCAGCGAGGAACCCCAGGTTGCCGCAGAAGACTCGAATACCGCAACTTCCGCTGAGCCGGCCGAGCCGGCACTGGAGTGGAATGAGCTCGAGGTAAAGCAGGGCGACACCCTTTCCTCCATGTTCAAGCGTGCCGGCTTCAACGACCGCCTGATGCTGTCCGTGATTCATGGCAAAGGCGAAGCCGACAAGCTTCAGCACCTCTATGTTGGTGAAACGATTGCCTTCGCCACCGATGACGAGGGTGAGCTGGTCAAGGTGAGGCTGGACCGGAACCGCCTCGAGTCACTGGTAATCTCCCGCACCGATGACGGATTTGAAGGGGAAACCGTGACAGCCGAGCCGGAATCGCGGCTGGCGTTTGCTTCCGGCGAAATCCAGGGGTCACTTTACCTTGCCGGCAAAGAAGCCGGGCTCGACGACCGCATTACCATGGATATGGCCGGCATCTTCGGCTGGGATATTGATTTTGTCTACGACGTCCGCAAAGGCGACAGCTTCGAAGTGATTTACGAAGAGCGGTACCTGGAGGACGAAAAGATCGATAACGGCAGGATTGTCGCTGCACGCTTCGTCAACCGGGGACGTGAAGTGGTCGCCCTTCATTATACAGACGCCAACGGTGACAGCGACTACTACACCCCCGATGGAAACAGCATGCGCAAGGCTTTCCTGCGCACGCCCATCAACGCCCGGGTTTCGTCGCCGTTCAACCTCCAGCGCCGCCATCCGGTACTGGATGTGGTCCGGCCCCATGAGGGCACAGATTACGCCGCACCTCCAGGCACGCCGATCAAGGCTGCCGGCGACGGCCGGGTGTCTTTCGCCGGTACCAAGGGAGGTTATGGCCGTACCGTGGTGCTGGCCCACGGCGACAACATCACCACGCTCTACGCGCACATGAGCCGGATTGGCAAGGGCATCAGGAACGGCTCGCGAGTGAAGCAGGGGCAGACGATTGGCTACGTCGGTTCATCCGGTATGGTAACCGGTCCACACCTGCATTATGAATTCCGGGTCAATGGCACCGCCCGCAACTCCCGCACGGTTGATCTGCCAGAGGCCAACCCGGTACCTGAAAGCGAAATGGCACGCTTCAAGGCTGCGACCCAGCAGCAGATTGCCCAGCTGAACACCCTGGGAGAAGGTTTCCGGCAGATCGCCATGGCCCAGGAAGCCGTTTCCGACCGGGACCAGTAAGCCGTGGCCCTCTACATCGGCCTGATGTCAGGCACCAGCATGGACGGTATCGACGCCGCGCTGGTGGACCTGACCAGCGCCGGTGGCGCTTCACTGATTGCAACCCATACTCAAGCGATTCCCGAGCCTCTTGTCCAGACCCTGACAAACCTCAGCCAGAACTGCGGCTCCCCGGATGATCTTGGCCACTGTGACCGCGCGCTTGGTGAACTCTTTGCCACTGCCGCCAACTCGCTGATCAGCAAATCTCCGCGCAAAGGCCCGATCAGGGCAATCGGCAGCCACGGCCAGACTATCCGCCATGTCCCTGACGGCGCCAACCCCTTTACCCTGCAACTGGGCGATCCGAACATTATTGCCGAACGTACGGGTATCACCACGGTCGCGGACCTGAGACGACGGGATATGGCCGTCGGCGGACAGGGAGCCCCCCTGGTACCGGCATTTCATCACGCCATTTTTGGCTCGGCCACCCAGAACCGGGCGCTGGTGAACATCGGGGGTATCGCGAACATAAGCTGGCTACCCGCTGGCAGTGCATCTGCAGGAGGCGGGTTTGATACAGGACCGGGTAATGGTCTGATGGACAGCTGGGTCCAGCGCCACCTGGGTGAGGCATTTGACCGTAACGGCGACTGGGCAGCCACTGGACAGCTGCAACCTCTCCTTCTGGAGCAGTGTCTCGAGGAGCCCTACTTTCACCGGCCCGTACCCAAAAGTACCGGCAAGGAACGGTTCAACGCCGCCTGGCTGGATGCAAAGCTGCGCGACTGCCCGGACACTGATCCGGCAGACGTCCAGCGCACGTTACTGGAACTGACCGCCCTCACCATTGTTCGCCAGCTACCCGAAGCCCGCCCGTTAGCGGTCTATGTCTGCGGTGGTGGTGCAAAAAATGTGGCGTTGATGAATCGGTTACGGGCCCTGCTTGAGCCCGATGGTGCCTCGGTCAGCACGACCTCTGAACTTGGAATTGACCCGCAATGGGTTGAGGCCGCCGCCTTTGCCTGGCTGGCCAGGCAGACCATGGAAGGACTGGCAGGCAATGTGCCCGCGGTTACGGGTGCCAGCGGGCCGCGGGTTCTGGGGGGGATCTACCCGGCCTGAATTACCGGACCACTCCGGATGGCACTAGATAGAAAACGAAGAGCCGCAGCCACAGGTCGAGGTGGCGTTGGGGTTCTGGACCACGAATTGTGAGCCCTGCAGACCTTCCTGATAATCAATCGTCGCACCCACCAGATACTGGTAGCTCATGGGGTCTACCAGCAGCGTCACGCCATCGCGCTCGATAGCGGTGTCATCCTCCTGCTGACTGTCGTCAAAGGAGAAACCGTACTGGAAGCCGGAACAGCCACCACCCGTGACGAATACCCGTAACCTGAGGTCAGGATTGCCTTCCTCTTCTACGAGCTCTTTCACCTTGGCGACCGCACTGTCGCTGAAAAACAGGGGAACGGCTATCTGTTCCTGAACTACGCTCAATTCTGCCTCCTGACATCGTGGAATGATGCCATTATGGTATTCCCGACCAAATTGATCAACTATTCTCCGTTCTGACCGGCTGACTTCCGCTCATCCATTGGATTGGCACCAGGCTCACCCGGGCTGTCATTCGGCAGGTCATTCCCCTGCAAATCGACCGGCTTCTGCTTGTCCGGTGCGGCAGGCAGTTCCGGCCGGGGCTGCATGTCGGTATCCCGGCTGTGGACCATGCTGCCATTAACGGAGGCGCCGGCCGCCATTTCGACCAGGTTATAATACACATTACCTGTTATGGCAGCCTTTGGCGCCAGTTCAAGGTGCTCCCGGGCAAAAACGTCACCTTTCACAGTGCCGTTGATTATAATGTTGGGGGCAACAATATCTCCTTCCACTTCGCCGCATTCGGACAGGCGAATCAGTGCGGCCCCGGACTCATCATCAGCAATAATGCTGCCCTGCACCCGGCCATCCACGTGCAGCCCACCAGTGAAACGGATGTTGCCCTCCACCCGGGTCTTTGCCGAGATCAGAGTATCGAACCGACCCTGGGGGCGCCTGCCTTTCTGCTTTTTTCTGCTCAACATGCTCAGTTCCTCGTGAGTTGCCGCCATTCAAAGGTTCGCTCAGCCTGGGAGGCCTTGCTCCCTTCAGCCTTGGCAACCACCTGGATTTCATAGGGATCAAAATCATCTGGCAAGGTCAGCGTTCCTTCCACATCCTGGAAATACCGGAAACGGAAGCGCACACCCAGCTCCTCCACGTCTCCGGAAAGGTCTCGCAGAGGGATGACTTCCTGTTCGCCATTACGCTCTCCTATGATATTCACTGCGACCACGCCCGAAATGTAGCTTTTGTTGTCACCCACCTGGGTCAATACCAGCTTGAACCCATACTGACCTTCACCACGGACCTGCCGCAGGCTCAGCTGGTCCACCTGCAATCCCTTGCTCGCTTCGGAAGGTGCCATGATATTACGGTAGAAGGTCAGGTCTGCCTCCAGTGAAGCCAGCTGTCCTTCCAGCTCCGCAATGGTGTTTCTCGCTGTTTTCAGAGCCTGCTCGTCGATGGCGCTGGCACGGTCCAGCTGGACCATTCGCTGGCGCACCCGGTCATACTCCGCTGAAACCTCTGCCAACTCCTTTGCCAGGGACGGCCGGGTCTGGACCACATCAGCGATGCGATGCCCCCCCTGGGACCAGCCAACACCGTAGCCGACGAGTCCACAAAGGGCGCACAGCACCAACACTCCGACGACCCGGTACGGCCCGGGGTGCCGGCGCCGGGGAACAATGACAAACTCTTCCCGGGGATCCCGTGACTCACTCAAGGCGCCAGCACCATCAGGGGAGCAGTGCCGGAGCCCGAAGGCCGGCACGCTCATCCAGGTCAAACATGATGTTCATGTTCTGAACCGCCTGGCCTGCTGCCCCCTTGACCAGGTTATCGATCACCGACGTCACGATGACCACCGGGCTCTCCTCCTGCCGGTGCAGGGCCATGCGACAGCTGTTTTCACCTCTTACGCTTCGAGTCTCCGGGTGGCTGCCGAACGGCATCACGTCAACAAAGGGCTCATCCGCGTAGCGTTCTTCAAACAGTACCTGCAGGCGGTCAAAGTCCGCAGGATCATTCAGTTCGGCATAGAGCGTCGCCTCGATACCCCGGATCATCGGCACCAGGTGAGGCACAAAGCTGATACCCACGGCGCCGCCAGCCATCTGTTCAAGCCCCTGACGAATCTCCGGCAGGTGACGGTGTCCGGAGGCGCCGTAGGCCTTGAAGCTCTCACCCACCTCGCCGTGCAGCATGCCGATCTTACCCTGGCGCCCTGCACCGCTGGCGCCGGACTTGGCATCGGCGACCAGGTGGCCGGTGCGCACAAGGCCATTTTCCAGCAATGGCAGGAAGCCGAGCTGGACCGCCGTTGGATAACAGCCGGGATTGGCTACCAGCCTGGCACTACGGATAGCGTCACGGGCAATCTCCGGCAGACCGTAGACGGCCTTCGCCGCCCATTCAGCCGTTTCGTGGGGCATACCATACCAGCGGGCCCAGACATCCAGGTCGCGAATACGGAAATCTGCGGACAAGTCCACAATCCTGACACCCCGGGCCAGAAGCTCGGGGGCCATGCGCATGGCAACACCATGGGGTGTTGCGAAAAAGACCAGGTCACAGCTGGCCAATACCTCTACGTCGGGTTCGGTAAAGGTAAGGTCGTAGTAACCACGAAGGTTAGTGTACATATCAGCGACGGCCATGCCGGCCTCCGATCGGGAGGTGATGCAAGACACCTCCACCTCCGGATGCGTGGCCAGAATCCTCAGAAGCTCGACCCCGGTATACCCTGTTCCGCCGACAATACCTGCTTTTATCACCCGTCTCTCCTGCTCGGCCTGTAAATCTGACAGTGCATGCCTCCCCACCGAAAGGTCGGGACACGGAAGGCATACCTTAATGGAGGCCGTAGTCTACCATGATAAACCAGTGTCTTATTGCAGCGGGGACAGGGCTGGTTACAATGCTTCGTAACTTGCTGAATCAGCGTTGTGCGGCAATCCAGGGGCGTAATGAACGGACTGAGAAAAAAACTGAGCGACAGGCTGATACCCGGATTCCGCCGGCGGCTGTCCGGGGTCGACGCACTACCGCAACTGGCCCTGCTGGGCCTGCTCTCCGGTGTATTTACCGGAGGCGTTATTCTGTTGTTCCGGTTTGCCATCGAGTTTCCCCTCGGCTGGTTTCTGCCAGGAAACGATGCAGAAAACTACGAAGACCTGACCATCGTTGTCCGCACACTGCTGCCTCTGACAGGTGCGATTCTGCTGGGCCTGCTGCTGCACTGGCTGGCATCCCGTGACCGCAAGGTCGGGGTGGTTCATGTGATGGAGCGCCTGAACTACCACCAGGGGTACATCACTTTTCGCAGTGCGCTGGTTCAGTTTGCAGTAGGGGTTGGCACACTGCTGACCGGCCAGTCTGCCGGTCGCGAAGGGCCGGCCGTCCACCTTGGCGCTGCGGTATCCAGCCTGATGGGCCAGTGGATGCGCCTGCCCAACAACAGCATTCGCACCCTGGTGGCCTGCGGTTGCGCAGCCGCGATCTCCGCCTCATTCAACACACCCATCTCGGGCGTCATCTTCGCCATGGAAGTGGTGATGATGGAGTACACCATTGCCGGCTTTACTCCGATAATACTGGCTGCGGTCAGCGCTGCCATTGTGACCCAGGCAGTTTACGGCGGCGAGCCGGCATTCTCGGTACCGGCGCTGACCCTGAACTCCCTGCTGGAGATTCCCTGGATTCTCGCGGTGGCCGTGATCATCGCCATTGCCGCGGCCAGTTTTATCCATATCCTGTCCTGGGCGAACCGGTTCAATCACCGTCCGATTCTCTTGCGGGTTATTATCGCGGGCGTTCTGATGATGCCGTTTGCCGCGCTCATACCGGAGGTGATGGGCATCGGCTATGACACGGTGTCTCTGGCCATCCACGGTGAACTGCCGTTCTGGATCCTGCTGGGCGCCGGCCTCGCCAAAGTGCTGATTACCGCTCTCACGGTGGGTCTGGGCATGCCCAGCAGCATTATCGGCCCGACGATTTTCATGGGTGCGACTTTGGGGGCCGCCATGGGCATGGTAGGCGCCATGGTGGCGCCGGACCTGGCGTCCTCGGTGGGTTTCTATGCCATGCTCGGCATGGGGGCGATGATGGGGGCGGTACTCCAGGCGCCACTGGCGGCGCTGATGGCGCTGATCGAGTTGACCCGAAATCCCAACATTATCCTGCCGGGCATGTTGGTCATCACAACGGCGACCCTGGTGACCAGCGAGGTCTTCGCCAAGCGTTCCATTTTCCTGACGATGCTCCAGAATCAGGGACTGAGCTATCAGAACTCGCCCATCATCCAGGCGTTGCGGCGGGTTTCAGTGGGGGCCATCATGGACCGGAGCGTGACCCGGACTGATCGGGAAATCACCCATGATGCAGCCCGGGAACTTCTGAAAAGCGAGCCCAAATGGCTGGTGGTGGAGGGCAGCAATGGTCCCACTGCCCTGCTGCCATCGGTGGATCTGGCACGTTTCCTGGAACATCTGAAGAACCGGCAGGCCGAAGAGGACAAACCGCTGCCCGAGGTCATCGACCTTATGGAAATGCCGGCCAACCGCCGCGATATCGCACCTATCCAGTACCAGGCGACCCTGGAGGAAGCCCTGGACCAGTTCGAATCCAGTCAGGCCGAGGCACTTTACGTGCAACGTCATGTCGCACCGATGATCCAGCGTATATACGGTATCGTGCTCAAGTCCGATATCGAGAGCTATTACCAATACCGACGGAGTTGACCATGCTTTGGGTTAAAGCCCTGCACATTATTTCCCTGGTTTGCTGGTTCGCCGGCATTTTCTACCTGCCGAGACTCTTCGTATACCATGCCGCCTGCGAGGACCAGCCCGGCCGGGACCGGTTCAAGGTCATGGAACGCAAGCTGTACCGAGGCATTACCACACCCTCCATGGTGGCCACCGTGGTCTTCGGGGTCTGGCTGCTGAGTTACAATGTATCCGGCTATTTCAGCCAGGGCTGGCTGCACGCCAAGCTGTTACTGGTGGCACTGCTGATCGTCTATCACTTCTATTGCGGTCATCTGGTCAAGGTATTCCGGGACGACCTTAACCAGCGTAGCCATGTCTTCTACCGCTGGTTCAATGAACTGCCGGTGCTGGTACTGGTCGTCGTGGTTATCCTGGCTGTCGTCAAACCTTTCTGAGGAGGCTCACCATCAAACTTCATCAACGCCCCCAGTTGCTGATTATTTCTGGACTGGACCCGTCCGGTGGTGCCGGCGTGCAGGCGGATATCCAGGCCGCCACCGCTCTGGGCGTCCACCCGCTGCCGATACTCAGCTGTCTGACCGTGCAGGACACCCGTAATGTCTATAATGCGGCGCCGGTAGAGGCGGACCTGGTTCGCCAGCAACTGGATCACCTGGCTGCCGATTGCCGCATCGATGCGGTAAAGACCGGCGCCATGGGCAATGCCGCTGTGGTTAATGTGGTGGCCGACTTCCTGGAACGCCACCCTGACCTGCCCCTGGTGCTGGACCCCGTGATCAAGGCCGCGGGCGGTGGAGATCTCGCCGACGATGAGCTGCTTGGGGCCATGCGACACCGTTTATTCCACCGTGCCGAGGTCATCACTCCCAACGGTATCGAACTGATGCAGCTGGGCGGCTTTGAAGATGAGGGCAGCAGCGCCCGGAAATTGCTGGATGAAGGGTGCCGGGGGGTTCTGGCGACCGGGGGGCATGGCACCGGACAGGTCATTACCAACACACTGTACCGACACAACCAGGCAGACAGCTCCTGGCAGATCGAACGGGTCGGCGGGGAATACCACGGCACCGGGTGCACCCTGGCAGCGGCGATTGCCGCCGGCCGGGCGACGGGACTGTGTCTGGAGGACGCCATCGAACAGGCACAGCGTTTTGTCAGTACCGCCATCAACCAGGCCCTGGCGGTGGGTCACGGACAACCGGTGCCGGACCGTGGAGCTCCGTGGACCGCAAACGGATGACCGGACCTGTTTTTGCCAAAGGCCTTCGCCCGGGGCTCTACGCGATCACGGACAGTCAGTGGCTGCCGGATGATGAGCAACTGCTGCAAGGCGTCGCCGCTGCCATCCGGGGCGGAGCAACCCTGGTCCAGTACCGGGAAAAGCACCTCGAGGGCAGTGCTAGGCGCCGGCAGGCTTCAGCGTTGGCCAGGCTGTGCCGCCAGCTGGGCGTGCCGCTGATTATCAATGATGACCCCGGGCTGGCACTCCAGTGCGGCGCCGATGGTGTGCATATCGGTCAGACGGATGGTTCCGTTGAAGCCGCCCGAGAGCTGCTGGGGCCAGAAGCCATAATCGGGGTAACCTGCCATGGGGATCTGGAGTTGGCCGAAACAGGGGCCGCCCAGGGGGCGGACTACCTGGCCTTCGGCCGGTTCTTCAATTCCGGCACCAAACCCGGGGCGCCGCCGGCCAGCCCTTCAATACTCGGCGAAGTGGCAGCCCTGGGGCTGCCCCGTACCGCCATTGGGGGCATCACCGTCGACAACGGCGCCGCGCTGGTGCGTGCCGGTGCCGACATGCTGGCGGTGATCGGCGGGCTGTTCGCCGGCGGCCCCGGTCAGGCCGAAGCCCGCGCCCGGGCGTTTACCCGGCTTTTCGTGGAACACCACCCCCTTTTCAAACTCTGATAGGATTGCGGTCTGCCTTTACCGAGTCATGACCGGACTCCCAAACCTTCCTGGCGACCATCAAGGAGCCGCAGACATGAGCCATTCCGAAACCCTGTTCGAGCAGGCCCAGAAATACATTCCCGGCGGCGTAAACTCCCCAGTGCGCGCCTTCAAGGGCGTGGGCGGGACCCCTATCTTTTTCAAGCATGCCGAGGGAGCCTACCTGTACGACGAGGACGACCGTCGCTATATCGACTATGTGGGTTCCTGGGGCCCGATGATCGTTGGCCACTCCAACGAACACATCAAACAGGCGCTGCATGTGCAGATCGAGCTGGGCGTAGGCTACGGTGCGCCAACGGCCATCGAAACTGAAATGGCCAAAAAGGTCTGCGAGCTGGTGCCGTCCATCGAACTGGTACGCATGGTCAACAGTGGTACCGAAGCCACCATGAGCGCCATTCGCCTGGCCCGGGGCTATACTGGCCGGGACAAGATCGTGAAGTTTGAAGGCTGCTATCACGGCCACGTGGACTCCCTGCTGGTCAAGGCAGGCTCCGGCGCCCTGACGCTGGGCGTACCCAACTCACCGGGCATTCCCGCCAGCCTGGCGGAACATACCATTACGCTTACGTACAACGACATCGAGGGTGTTCGCAAAACATTCGAGGAGATCGGAGACCAGGTGGCCGCGATTATCGTGGAGCCGGTGGCAGGTAACATGAACTGCATTCCGCCGGTACCGGGGTTCCTGGAGTCTCTGCGGGAGGTGTGCGACCAGCATGGTACGGTATTGATCTTTGATGAGGTGATGACCGGCTTCCGGGTGTCGCTCGGCGGTGCCCAGGGCCATTACGGCATCACCCCGGACCTGACCGCCCTCGGCAAGGTCATTGGCGGTGGCCTGCCAGTAGGCGCCTTTGGCGGCAAGCGGGCGATCATGGAACACATCTCGCCGCTCGGCCCCGTCTACCAGGCAGGCACCCTGTCCGGCAACCCGCTGGCGATGACTGCCGGGCTGACCACCCTGAATCTGATTTCAGAGGACGGGTTCCATGACAGGCTGGCGGAGAAAACCCGAACCCTGTGCAAGGGCCTGAAAAAAGCAGCCGACGAAACTGGCATCCCGCTGACGGTGCAAAGCGCCGGCGCCATGTTCGGCCTGTTCTTCACAGACGAGCCCGAGGTCACGCGGTTTGACCAGGTCATGAACTGTGACGTCGAGCGTTTCAAGGCGTTTTTCCAGGGGATGCTGAAAGAAGGCGTTTACCTGGCACCGTCCGCCTTCGAGGCCGGCTTTACCAGTGCGGCCCTGAGCGATGAGGATATCGAAGCCACCGTTGCGGCAGCAAAAAAGGTCATGGCCACCTTGTGAGTCCTGAACGGGGAGCGTGCAACAGTCCGGCAGCTCCCCGGTCGGGCCGGCTAGAACAGGTAGTCAATGCCCAGACGATAAACCTCGTTATCGTAGTCATATTGCTGCAATGAGCTGTCGTTGCTGTGATGGCTGGCTGATGCCACAACCGACCAGCTCCGTGCCAGGAAATACTCCGCTGTCAGCTCGGCGGTGTAGCGGTGATCCACCCGACGCCCTGACTCCCAGCCGGTGTCCGGCGCAATCTGATAGGGGTCCGGGTAATCACTGTAGCGGTAGCCCAGTGCACCACCCACGGTCCAGGCAGACCAGCCCAGGTAGCTCAGTTCCAGGCCAAGCTCCTGGCGCCGGGGTGACAGGCTGGCGAACTGCCCGTCACCGGCAAGGTCCTCACGCCGGTTGAATTCCAGCCCCAGGCTCCCGGCGGCCTGCCACCGGGCCCAGCGGTGCTGGTAGCTTGCCACTGCTTCGTAGCGCATACCCTCATACAGCTCGAACCCATCAAACGGGCGAACGTATGAGGCCTCCAGGGCAAGCTGACACCGCCCACCCAGATAGTCGTCGGCACAGCCATCCTGCTGGTATTCGAGTACCAACGAGGTATGAAGCTCCCGGGAATCGCCTCCCTCCCGGAAAAAACGCTGTTCCACACCAATCTCATAACGCTCCGCCGCATTCCGGGAGACCCAGGACACGCCGAGCTGGGCGGCATCCGTAATAAAGTCGCGTTCAGTATGGTAGTGACGCCGGAACACGCTGGCCGAGAGCTGGACTTCCTCTGCAGAACTTCCGGTCGCTCCGAGCGTTATCACAGGGCCACGGCCTGCCAGTAATACATCCGTGAAGCTATCAGACAGGTCCGATGCCACACTGTCGGGCCTCAGGGCGAGGTTGCTTTCGTAACCGCCGCTCAGGGCAGCCAGCCCCAGCCACTGTGCTGGCGCCGGGGACTGGCTATGGTTCAGGATCTGCAACTGCCGCCCAGCCAGGCGACGAAGTTTCTCCTGCCCTGCGGTATCGAGCACCTGCCCGAACCACACCCGGGCTGTGTTCTCATCACCATCCGCCAGAGCGACCAATCCAAGGTTGTAGCCCGCCAGATCCTCATGTTCGGTGCCCAGCAGCTGACGGAATGCCTGCCGCGAACGCTGGTAGTCACCGGTCCGGTAATAGAGCACGCCCAGATTGTAGTAGAGGGCACTGGACTCCAGGCCACTTTCCCGGGCCTGCTCCAACAGGCGGCGGGCCTGTGCCAGCTCTCCCCGTTCAAACGCGACGACACCTTCCTGCAGCAACTGCCGGGCATCTGTGGCCGAGGTATCACCCGGCGCTGCAAGAGACGGCAAAGCCGCCATCAGCAGCGGGCCGGTCAGGAGCAGTAAAAGCAGACGCGACAAACAGATCTCCCGGCTCGGAAATGAGAATCGATGGAGTAGGGTCAGGCGAGAGTATAGCAGGGTGGCAGGCGGGCCCAAGAGCCGGGCCTGCGAAAAACGACGCCGTCAGCGAACAGAAAGCCTGCCAGCGAATGGCCTGGCGCTGGTCAGGGACGCCCGCCCGGTTCGCGACCGGAACCTGGCCGGTCGTCAGGCTGCATGCCGGGTGTCGGGCGATCATTGCGCCCCCGGCCCGGTAGGTCGGCGGGCGGAAATTCAGGCGCGTTTCCACGGCCGACAGGAGAGCGCTCCTCGCGCCGCCCCCTGGCCTCTTCCGAGATCTGACGCCCAAGGTCGCGCCCTTGCTCGCGGAGATCTCCCGCCCGGTCCGGGCGCGCTTCACTATTTTCCGGCAGTGCTCCGGCCGGGGTCTCGGGCAGCTGGAGTTCCTGAATAACCCGGTCCTTCAGCTCCGCATCGTCAACCACCATACGCATGGTGACATCCAGATCATCATTCCCCTGGGCCAGCAGACTGCCGGGGGCCACCACACCAATCGTCGCCAGCACGAAAGCGACGGACGGTGTTCGCAGAATCCTGCTCATGATGAAGGCCCCCGTTCTGATTCCTCTGACTTGCCGATGCCGGGTATAGCGGCACGAAATGTCCTGGTATTGCGACCGTCATCCAGGCGGGCGATTATTTCGCCTGCCTCCGGGTAGGCAATGCGCAGCGGCAACGCAATCACGTTATCCCCGGGCTTCAGGTCTACCTGCCAGGTCAACGTCTGATGGCCGGGAAAGCGGGCCAGTTCCACATGGGCCGGCAACTCCAGCGTAAGGCTGACATTGTCCAGCTCGGAGCCGGAAGTGAAGGCCAGTTTGACGGTCTGCTCACGCGGCACCGGGGGCACAACCCACTCATCGCTGGACGCCTGCTCCGGGGTGCCCGGGGCGCCGGTCCAGATACCCGCACCCAGAGCCACCCCCAACACCAGCGCCGCTGCCACGGCGCTTCCCGCTACCGGAGCCAGCCAGCGACGGCGGGCATGCGGGTTAACACGCCCGGTGGCAGCTGCAAGCACCCTGGCCTCGAAATCCGCGGACGGCTCGGGCACAGGGGCCTGGTTTGCGAGTTCATCGGTAATGCGCTGATGCCACCGTAAACGACGAGCACACGGCGGACAGCCGGCCAGGTGACGCTCAAGGGCAAGTGCGTCGGCCGGAGCAATGGCGCCGGTCACATACTGGTCAATCAATTCATGGCTCTGCTGGCAGCTTGTCATTTCCATCACCTCATTTACCAACACGTCGGCCCTGAATAAAAGGTTCCAGCTCCGTGGCCATGTTTTTCCTCAGACTGACCCGGCAACGGTGCAGTCGAGACTTGACGGTGCCCTCCGCGATACCCAGAACCTCCGCAATATCTTCCTGGCGCCAGCCGTCCACTTCGTGCAGCACCAGCAGCGTGCGCTGGTCTGGCGGCAGGCTGTCCAGCGCCGTGGCCACCGCCTGTTGCAACCGGGTTGTTTCCAGCTGGCCCTCCGGATCGACACCACTGTCCACCAGGCTGTCCAGGAAATCACGGCTGGCATCCTCAGACATGAGGGCGGAAGCGGGGCGATCGGCCTGGCGACCGCGCTTGCGCGTCAGGTCAATGAAGTGGCGGTAGAGAACCTGGTTAAGCCAGGCGCCCGGCCGCTCAACCGCGTACAACTCCCCGGCCCGCGGGAACAGTTTCGTCAATACATCCTGGACCAGGTCCTCCGCGTCTTCCCGCTGACCCGTCAGTCGATAGGCAAACCGGTACATGCCATCCAGCCAGGGCCGGACACAGTCTTCAAATTTTCGGGCCCGGGAACGTCGGATAGGGATCAACGCCACGATTGCAACCTGTGGATGCGTGTTTGAACGCGCTTTATACCAGAAAAAGGCACCCAGTGCGTTGAACCCGGCCGTCAGGGAGAAGCCTGGCTCCCTGTACAACCTGTAACACAACCCACTGGAACCCTGCCCACAATGCCAGCGTTGTATCTGGAGGTACGCGGATTTCCCGGCGAGGGGAACCGCACGCCATAGCCAACCAGGATTCAAACAACGGGTTCATCCCCGAGGGAGGTTTCATGAAGTATGCGCTGATCAAGACGTTTGGTGTTACCGCGCTGGCGGCGGCTGTTGCCGCCTGTGGTGGTGACAGTAGCAGTGGCAGTGACTCCACAGCTTCAACAGGTTCGATGTCGGTCGGATTGACTGACGCGCCCGTCGATGGCGTCAGCGAGGTCAATATCGTTGTGACCGGCCTTGTCCTTCAACCTGATGATGGTGAGAGGGTTACCTTCACACTGGAAGAACCCGCAAACCTCAACCTGCTGGACCTTCAAGGCGGCGCAGTGGAAGCCCTGGTCACTTCTGAAGATGTGCCAGCGGGAGATTATAGCTGGATGAGACTGCAACTCGGCGAGCAGTCTGAGTTCAGTGTTCTGACGGATGAAGGCGGTATGGAAAATCTCCGAGTTCCGTCCGGCGACCAGAGAGGCCTTCAAACATCCGGGTTCGTCGTGCCGGCAGGTGGAGAGGTAAGTTTCACCATCGACTTTGACGTACGCAAATCGCTGGTTTACCCACCCGGCCAGGATCAATACCTTCTCAAACCTGTTCTGCGGTTGGTAGACAACAGTGAAGTAGGCACGCTGGTTGGCGAAGTGGACTACGCCACGCTAAATCAGGATGAGACGTTGGGCTGCAACTATGAGGGGGCCGCCTACGTTTATACGGGAACAGTCACCGAGGAAAACCTGACTGACCTGAACGTCACTCTGACCGGCGACGAAGCAGAAACCCAACCACTGGTTGTTGTGCCGATCAACCAGGACGCCGCGGACTCGCTCTACAGCTACACAGCTGCGTTCCTACCGGCAGGAGAATACACGGTCAGCTACAGTTGCCAGATTGACGACAATGAAGCGTCTGATGATCTTACCTTCGTCGGTACTCAGCAGGTAACTATTGAGGCAGGTGAAACCACCACCGCGACGACCATTCCCAGTGAGTAAGGCCAATCAATAAGACCTGGTGTGCCAGCCCCTGCCCCGCAGGGGCTTTTTCGTTTACAGCTGACTGGCCCGCCGCTCAGCCTGCTCGGCACCGGCCACATTGCCCCTTTCGTGCCGGATACTGGCCAGCAGCTCCCAGCCGGCTTTCTGCAGACTGGTATTGGAACCGGCCAGCGACAACCCTTTCATGGTGAACTGTTCGGCCGCCCCAAGGTTGTCCGTGCGGGCATAGGCTTCTGCCAACTTGAAGTAGACCTGGGCCGAACGGGGGGAAATCCGCTGGGCCCGTTCCAGCTGGCTGAGCGCTGCTTCAGGGTTGCCCTCGGCCATCAGGGTATCCGCCCGCTCGATCAGGCTGGCAGCGGCTGACGAAAGGTCATCTCCCTGTTCCTGGTAGCCCGGCGACGGCGTGCGCTCTTTTTCCCTCTCTTCCTGTGGCTGCTCCGATAACCTGGGGGAATCCGGCTCTTCACCCTCCTCCACCGTCGGCGGTTGCGGTGCCGGCTGGGGCGTGCGGTCACCGCCACCGGGGGGTGCGTAGATATCCGATGCACAACCGACAAGGCCGACCGACAGGGCACTGAGGAGCATCAACTTCCGTAGACTCTGACTCATTGGAACAATCCTTCAAACCAGCCACGCAGGCGTCTTGAGAAATCTCCGCCACAACCCTCGAAGGTTTGTGGCTCGCTTCCGACGATAAACGGTATCAGACGGGCATTCTCGCAGTGTTCATCGGTGAGTACACCCTTTTCGCTGTTCACCCAGTGGTACTGTACGCCATCCGGCACAACCGGCGAGAAACTGTGCTGGGGTACAGCTGCCATAAACCTTGTCCAGACCGGCAGGGCCCCGGTGGCCCCGGTCAGGGAAGTCGGTCCGTTATCGTCACGTCCTACCCAGGTCACTGCCAGCAGGTCGCCACTGAACCCGGCGAACCAGCTGTCGCGGCCGTCGTCAGTGGTGCCGGTCTTGCCAGCCAGGCCCAGGTTTTCAGGAATGGTGCGGTAGGCGGAGCGACCAGTGCCTTCGCGCATGACCTCCTGCATGGCGTATTGCACCAGGTGGACTGCTGCAGGGTCTGCCACCTGATTCACTTCGAGCTTGTAGCGACTTAACGCCTCACCCCTGGCGTCAGTTACGTCACGAATCGTTCGCAGCGGCATATTGAACCCGGAGGTAGCGAGGCCCTGATAGGCCTGGGCCAGGGCCACCGGCTCCATGGTAACCGACCCCAGCAGCATTGACGGGTAACGGTTGATATCCGAGGTGACACCGAAGTCTTGCAGGGTCCTGGTGACGGCAGGCACACCCACATCCAGCCCCACCCGGACGGTGGGCAGGTTCCAGGAGCGGGACAGGGCCTGGTGCAGCGGCACCTCGCCCCGTTGCTCGCGGTCAAAGTTACGGGGCTCCCAGCGCTGGCCGTTTTCGAACTCCAGAGCTAGCCCGGAATCCTTTACCGGCGTAATCAGGGTATAACGCTCAGGCTGGGAGAGCGCGGTCAGATAAACGAAGGGTTTGACCAATGAGCCGATCGGGCGCCGGGCATCCAGGGCCCGGTTGAAACCGGCAAAGCCGGCCTCCCGCCCCCCAACCAGGGCCAGCACCTCCCCGCTGTCACGGGAGGTGACCACCATTGCCGCTTCCAGCCGGGTATCAGAGGCACTCTGGTCCAGCTGATCAAGGGTCTCCCGGGTGATCCGCCCGGCCTGCTCCTGAATCGCCGGATGCAGTGTGGTAAAGATCCTCAGCCCCTCGCTCTGCAAGTCCTCCTCGCGATAGTCCCGGGCCAGGTGGCGTCTCACCAGGTCAATAAATGCCGGATAGCGGTTTTCGGACCAGGAAGGCCTGGCAGCCACATCCAGGGGGGCGGAGCGCGCCTTTTCCGCCACCGCAGGCTCTACCGACCCGGCGTCTTCCAGCAGGTCAATGACCAGGTTCCTCCGGGTCAGCGCCCGGTCCGGGTGGCGGCGCGGGTCATAATAGCTTGGCCCCTTGACCATGCCTACCAGCAGCGCCGACTCATGTAACTCCAGATCCCGGAAGTGTTTGCGGAAATAGAACTGCGATGCCAGCCCGAAGCCGTTAATGCTGCGGTTGCCGGCCTGTCCCAGGTACACCTCGTTAAGGTAGGTTTCCAGAATATCATGCTTGTCGTAATGCCACTCCAGCAACAGGGCCATTAATGCCTCGTTGCCCTTGCGGATCAGGGTCTGGTCCCGGGACAGGTAGAGGTTCTTGGCCAGCTGCTGGGTCAGGGTGCTGCCGCCCTGAACAACGCGACCTGCCTTGATATTGGCCAACATGGCCCGGCCGATGGACAAGGGCGCGATGCCAAAATGATCATGGAAATCCCGGTCCTCGGTGGTGAGCAGGGCCTCCTGGAAGAGGGGGGGTGCATCATTCAGGCTGACCAGAACCCGGTCTTCCCGGTGGGCCGGGTAGATGCCGCCAATTTCTGCAGGCTCCAGACGCACCACCGGGGAATTATCACCCTCAAGGACCCGGAACCCGGCCACGCGGCCGCCGGATACCGAGAGTGACAACCGCCGGCGCGGCTCGGAGCCATCCGCGAACCCGAACCCCCGAGTGCTGATCAGAAAACGGCTTCCATTCTGTTGCCAGGTGCCCGGGCGGCTGCCGTCGCCACTGCGGTACCCCGCCAACTCCAGCTCCTGCCGCAGCGAGGAGGCGCTGACTGCTGCACCGTCATACAGTTCCAGGGGCCGGGCGTAGACCCGCGAGGGTACCTCGAAGCGCCGGCCCTCGAAACGGGAGGTGACCAGGGCATCCAGGTACACCATCCAGCCGGCCAGCAGCACCAGCACAACCAGCCCCAGCCGCCAGCCCAGCGACCAAAGGCGCTGCCTGAACGTAGGACGTGACTTGCGGGGCTGGTTCTTCTTTCGTTTGGCGGGTGATTTCTTTGGCATCCGGGGATTATAACCAAACCGTACCGGCCGGCGTCATCCGGCCCGTGTGTTATTTGTGTAATGCGCCCGCTATCATAGTGCAGCCCCCAACGACCAAGGAGCAAACCGTGAGCGACGCCCCGGCGACAAACCTGATCGAGAACCTGCAGGATCCGGCCCTTTACGACCACCCGGTCGACAGCTTCCAGGTACTGGAAACCCATATCTCTCAGGTCATCCTCACCGGTGACTACGCCTACAAGATCAAGAAGCCCATGGATTTTGGCTTTCTGGACTTCTCCACCCTGGAGAAGCGCCGGCACTTCTGCGAAGAGGAAGTCCGCCTCAACCAGCGCCTCGCCCCCGCGCTCTACCTTGACGTGATCCCCATTACCGGCAGCCCGGAGCAACCAGAACTTGATGGCGCCGGGGAGCCTTTCGAATATGCCATCCGCATGCGCCAGTTCCGGCAGGATCAACTGTTTGACGGCATGCAGGAACGGGCACAACTGTCTACGGATCTGCTGAGCGAACTGGCGGAGCAGGTAGCCCGGTTCCACGATACGTTGCCGCCGGTACCGGAGGACAAACCACTGGGCACACCGGATGCGGTCTTTGCGGCGATGCAGGAAAACTTTGACCAGATCCGCCCGCTGCTGAAGGGGGACCGGGCAC
This sequence comes from Marinobacter sp., assembly GCF_041690615.1. Lineage (GTDB taxonomy): Bacteria > Pseudomonadota > Gammaproteobacteria > Pseudomonadales > Oleiphilaceae > Marinobacter. The sequence goes on along the minus strand of NZ_JAWLGY010000026.1, from coordinate 21,289 downwards.
TGGAAGACCAGCTCACAGCCCTGGAGGAATGGACCCGCAGTACCTTCGACCGTCAGCGGGACATCATCGCCCAACGCCGGGCCGATGGCTTCGTGCGGGAATGTCATGGTGACCTCCACCTGGCCAACATCACCGTTTACGAGGACCGGGTTACCGTTTTCGACTGCATTGAGTTCAGTGAGCCTTTTCGCTGGATCGACGTCATCAACGACCTGGCCTTCCTGCTGATGGACCTGGAATCCCGTCGTGAATTCGCCCTCGCCAGCCATACCCTGAACGCCTACCTGGAGTGGCGGGGCGATTATGACGGCCTCGAACTGCTGCCGCTCTACAAGGCCTATCGCGCCATGGTCAGGGCCAAGATCGCCCTGTTCACCCGGGGCAACCCCGGACTGTCGGACGCCGAGAAAGAAGGCCTGCTGCAGAAGTATCGGGACTACGCCAACCTGGCCGAGCATTACACGGAAATCCCGAACCCCTACCTGCTGGCCACTACCGGTTTGTCCGCCAGCGGCAAGTCCACCGTCAGCCATGCCCTGGCCAGCGAGCTCGGGCTGATCCGCTTGCGCTCCGACGTGGAGCGCAAGCGGATGGCCGGACTGGGTCCCCTGGATCGTTCCGGCTCCGGCGTAGGGCAGGACCTTTATAGTGAAGAGACCAACCGCCAGACCTATCACCGCCTGGCCGACTTGTCGCGCCAGCTGCTGCAGGCGGGCTTCGGTGTAATTGTTGATGCCGCCTGCCTGCGGGAAAACGAGCGGGAATTACTGGATTCGGTGGCAGAGAACCTGGCCCTGCCGTTTGCCCTCATCCACTGCGAAGCCCCGGAAGCGATTCGCCGGGAATGGATAAGGGCCCGACAAGGTGATGCCTCGGAAGCCGATGAAACCCTGCTGGAGCAACAGAAACAGTGGGAAGAGCCGCTCTCGGAGGTGGAAAAAACCCACACCATTCACATCCGTACCGATGAAGCACTGGCTGCCGGCGAACTGGCCCAGCGCATCCGGGCCCATTTCGGTATGGCCTCCGCGGGCTGACCGCCCTGCAATAATCCGTTAATGGGAACCCTCTTCGGCCTCACTACAGGACCACCGGCAGCTCCCTCACCAGGGCCAGGCTGCCGGAGGGCCCACGATCTCCGGCGAGGTCCGCCTGCAAGGCCATGACCTCCACCCCTGCTTCCACGGCCGAGCGCAACAGCTCACCATAGGCGGGATCGATATGATCCGCCGGCCGTACCTCCCTCGCCCCGGTGTGGTTGACGCAAAAGAGCAACACCGCCCGGTCACCGGCCTTTACCATTGCCATCAGTTCCCGCAGGTGTTTCTGGCCGCGGAGCGTAACGGCATCAGGAAAGCAGGCGATACCATTTTCACTCAGAGTCACGTTCTTTACCTCTACCCAGGCGTCGGGCCTTACCGGATCTCCTGAAAGGTGAAGGTCGATCCGGCTGTTTTCGCTGCCGTAACGCACTTCCGGCCTTACCACAGGGTAGTCCGCCAGGGCAGCAATACGCCCGTCTTCAATGGCCTCCCGGGCCTGGATGTTGGGACGCCCGGTGTTGACGCACGCCAGCACGCCCGGCTCAGTCTCGACCAGTTCCCATGTGTACCGCAGCTTACGCTTCGGGTTACTCGCAGGGCTCAGCCAGACCCGGGCGTCGTCCGGCTGGCACCCCAGCATGGAGCCGGTATTGGGACAGTGGGCTGTCACAATCTCGCCATTCGCCAGCCGTACATCGGCAAGAAAGCGCTTGTAGCGTTTGACCAGGCGCCCTTCAATCAGATTTTCCGGAAATTCCATGACGTCTCCTGGGGCAGTTGATAGGCTGAACAAGGATCGCATAACAAGGCTGGCGCCCCTGCAACAGATCTGCTATTTTCCGCAGATTCCTGGGGAGCCGCGAAGCTCCTGATGCAGGCGGGCGCAGGACAGCACGGAAAAGCTGCGTCCTTTTGGAGTATCAATAAGAGGCCGGGTTACATGGCAAATACCGCAGAGAAAGCACGCGAGCGCTTTACCAACTTCACCCCTTACGAAGCCAAAAAGGGTGAAGAATACATGAGCCCTGAGATGCTGCAACACTTCCGCGACCTGTTGATGCAGTGGCGCCAGGAGCTCATGGAGGAAGTGGATCGCACCATGCATCACATGCAGGAAGATGCAGCCAACTATGCCGACCCGAGTGACCGGGCGTCCCAGGAGGAAGAGTTTTCCCTGGAACTGCGTACCCGCGACCGGGAGCGCAAGCTGATCAAGAAGATCGACAAGACCATCGACCGCATCGACAAGGACGACTACGGCTTCTGCGATCAGTGTGGCGTGGAAATCGGCATCCGTCGCCTGGAAGCCCGCCCCACCGCCACCCTCTGCATCGACTGCAAGACCCTGGCGGAAATCCGCGAACGCCAGACCGGCATCTGACCGGCTGTTGATCCGGGCGCGGGCATCCCGCGCCTGATGGATTTCATGACCGACACGACTTACCGCGGGCGTTTCGCACCCTCACCCACCGGCCCGCTGCACTTCGGCTCGCTTGTGACGGCCCTGGCCAGCTATCTCGAGGCCCGCAGCGGGCAGGGGGCGTGGCTTGTCCGGATTGAAGACCTTGACCCGCTGCGGGAAAGTCCTGAAGCCACTGACCAGATTCTGCAGAGCCTGCACTGCCACCAGTTACGCCCGGATGGCGATGTGCGCTGCCAGTCTGACCGGCTGGACGTCTACCGTCACTACGCCAGCCAGTTGATTGAACAGGGTCACGCCTATTACTGCGCCTGCTCACGCAAGGAACTGGCCGCCAACGGGGGTCGTCACCCCCGGCACTGCCGCGATGGCGGCACGCCACCTTCAGACCGGCCGCTGGCCATCCGTTTCGCCCTGCACGATGAGGAAGCCTGCTGGCAGGACCGGATTCTGGGCAGTCAGCGCCAGGTGGTAAGGGCGGAAGTGGACGATCCGGTGATTATCCGCAAGGAGGGATTCGTGGCCTACCAGCTCGCGGTGGTTGTGGATGACATAGATCAGGAGATCACTGAGGTCGTGCGGGGGTCGGACCTGCTGGAAACCACTGCCCAGCAACGGCAGATATGCCATGCCCTCGGCGGGACACCACCGTGTTGGGCCCATATTCCCGTGGTACTGAACAGTCAGGGGCAGAAACTCAGCAAACAGAACCACGCGCCGGCCCTGGATGACCGGCAACCCGGGCGCAACCTGTGGCGGGCGCTGAAAACCTTGGGGCAGCAGCCGCCGCCGGAACTGGCCGATGCTCCCCCGCAGGCGGTGCTCGAGTGGGGGCTCGGGCACTGGTCCATGGCGAGCATTCCTCACCATCACACCACCGATACCCTGCCACCGGCTCGTCCCGCAGGTGCCTGACCTGACAGCCGCACCCCCACCGTGGTATAACCCCCGGGATCGACGGCCCGGATAAACACCCGATGTATATCTATCGCCTGGTTTTCCTGCTGGTTCTGGCTGTTTACATATTTTCACCCAACATACTGGACTGGTGGGTCTCACCGGGCAACGCCTGGTACTCCCCCTACCTGCTCTGGAGCAGCCTGATTGCCGTTGGCGTCTGGCTGGAATGGCGACGGGATCCCAATGAGTTTTAGCCTGCCGGTACTGCTGGTCATCAGCCTGGGTTATCTGCTGATACTTTTCGGTATTGCCCACGCCACCGAGAAAGGGCGCCTGCCCGGCCGCTGGGTTCGTCATCCACTGGTGTATACCCTCAGCCTCGGCGTCTATGCCGGTACCTGGGCAGTTTACGGCGCGGTCGGCGTCGCGGCGGAATTCGGCTACGGTTTCCTGGCCTATTACCTGGGCATCAGCGGCGCCTTCCTGCTGGCGCCTGTCCTGCTGAACCCCATCATGCGCATAGGCCGAGCCTACCAGCTCACCTCCCTGGCGGACCTGTTCGCGTTCCGTTATCGCAGCCAGTGGGCCGGCACCCTGGTCACACTGACCTCCGGCATCGCCCTGATGGCCCTGCTCAGCATGCAGATCAAGGCCGTAGCGGCCAGTGCGAGCCTGCTGGCCCCGGACGCCTCTCCCCACGCTATCAGCACCCTGTTCAGTTTCATCGTGGTACTGTTCGCGATGCTGTTCGGCGCCCGCCGTGATCAGACATCCGGCAGCCATCAGGGACTGGTGGTTGCCATCGCGTTTGATTCCCTGGTCAAGCTGGCCGCCCTGCTCCTGCTGGGAGGAACCATCCTGTTTACCGTATTCGACGGGTTTGGTGGCCTGGAAGACTGGCTGGCCATGCCGGGTTCCGGGGTCAGTGCGCTGTCCCTCAGCATTGAGGACGGCAGCTGGCGGGCCCTGATGCTGATGTCGTTCTCCGGCGCCCTGGTACTGCCCCATATGTATCACATGATCTTCAGCGAAAATCCGAGCCCCAGGGCACTGTCCCGGGCCAGCTGGGGCCTGCCCCTGTACCTGCTACTGCTCGGCCTGCCGGTACCACTGATTCTCTGGGGGGGCATGGCCATACCGATCGGGGACCAGCCCGCTTTCTATGCCGTTACCATCCCCCAGGCCCTGGAAAAACCCTGGCTGACCGTGCTGATGTATGTTGCCGGACTGTCAGCGGCAAGCGGCCTGATGATTGTCAGTACCCTGGCCCTCGCAGGCATGGTCCTCAACCACGTGGTACTGCCCCTGCGAACGCCAAGGGACCAGTCCGATATCTACCGGTGGCTGCGGTGGACCAAGCGCATCCTGATTGCTGTCATCATCCTCACCGCCCTGGTCTTCAACGAGGCCATGGGCCGTAACCTGGACCTGTCCACCCTGGGCATTCTGGCCCTTTCCGGCATGCTGCAACTGCTGCCGGGAGCACTGGGCGTCATCTACTGGCCGGAAGGCAACCGCAAGGGTCTTATCAGCGGGCTGCTCGCCGGCCTGGCCCTGTGGGCGCTGACACTGGTATTACCCCTGTCCCACGCAGCCGATCCCCTGGCGTGGCTGCCGGCACTGCCTGTGGCACCGGAGTACGATAACTGGCACATCTTCACCTTTATCAGTCTGGGCGTGAACATCGTCATCTTCACCCTGGTGTCGATTCTCAGCCCCGCCAGTCCGGAAGAGGCCAGCGCGGCCCAGGCCTGTTCACTTGGCGCACTTTCCCGGCCCCAGCGCCGGGAACTTATTGCAACGTCCTCTTCAGACTTTGTCCGTCAGCTTGCGGAGCCGCTGGGGTTCAATATGGCGAAACGGGAAGTGGTCCGGGCCCTCGAGCAACTGGACCTGCCCCCCGTGGAATATCGCCCCTATCAGTTGCGACGCCTGCGGGACCAGATTGAGATCAATCTCTCGGGCCTGATGGGGCCCTCCGTAGCCCAGGACCTGGTTCAGCGCCACCTTAGCTTCAAGCCCATGGCCAGCAGCCGCACCGCCCAGGACATCCAGTATGTGGAGCGTGCACTGGGCGAGTATGAGAATCGCCTGACCGGCCTGGCAGGTGAACTGGACAACCTGCGCCGGCATTACCGGCAGACGCTGCAAAACCTGCCCATCCCCGCCTGTTCCGTTGGCGACGATGGCGAGATCCTGATGTGGAACCAGGCCATGGCCGAGTTGACCGGCATTTCCGCCGACGAGGTGGTGGGGGCCCGCCTGCTGGCCCTGCCCTCCCATTGGAGGGACCTGCTCGACGAGTTTGTCCACGGACCGGACCTGCGCCGCTACAAACACCGACTGGATCTGAGGGGACGCCCCCACTGGCTGAACCTCCACAAGGCTGCACTGGCCGGGCCGGATCACCCGGAGGGTGGCAGCATCATCCTGGTGGAAGACCAGACCGAGACCCGGCTGCTGGAAGACGAGCTGATGCACAGCGAACGCTTGGCCTCGGTGGGCCGGCTGGCGGCGGGCGTGGCCCACGAAGTGGGAAATCCGGTGACCGGTATTTCCTCACTGGCCCAGAACCTCAAGCTGGAAACCGACAATCCCGATATCCTCGAAACCGCGGACCAGATTCAGCAGCAGACCCGGCGCATTTCCAACATCCTGCAGTCACTGATGAACTTTGCCCGCACGGGCAACCATGCCCAGGCCAACCGCTATGAGCCAGTGCAGATACGCCGTTGTGTGGACGAATCGATCAACCTGCTCTCCCTGAGTGACAAGGGGCGCGGGCTTGACTACCTCAACGAGTGCCCCGACGATCTGATGGTAGTGGGTGACGAGCAGCGACTGGTGCAGGTATTCGTCAACCTGCTGGCCAACGCCAGGGACGCCTCGCCGGAAGGCGGTACCATCCGGGTCGGTGGATTCCGGGAGGAATACTCCGCTATCATCGAGGTCGCCGATGAGGGCACAGGCATACCCCCTGAACAGCTCGATCATATCTTCGAGCCCTTCTACACCACCAAGAGCGCCAGCCAGGGTACCGGTCTGGGGCTGTCGCTGGTGTACAGCATCGTTGAGGAACACTACGGCACCATCAATGTGGAAAGCCCCGCCGACAAGTCCCGTGGGCGTGGTACGCTGGTGCGCCTCAAACTGCCGGCCTACGAGGCCGCCGGAGACGAGGGCACGGACGGGGATAACCAAGGGTCATGACAGAAACCATGCATCGCATACTGATTGTAGAAGACGAAGAGATTATCCGCGCTGCCCTGCGCAAACTGCTGCAGCACAACGGCTATGACGTTACCGTGGCAGAGTCCGTGGAAGCGGCGACCGGCGACTATGAACTGTCATCCTTTGACCTGATCATCTCTGATCTGCGCCTGCCCGGTGAAGCGGGTACCAGCCTTATCGGCCACGCTCCCGGCGTGCCGGTACTGATCATGACCAGTTACGCCTCCCTGCGGTCCGCGGTCGATTCCATGAAAAAGGGGGCGGTAGAATACATCGCCAAGCCCTTTGATCATGATGAAATGCTCGCGGCAGTAGAGAGCATCCTTGCGCAACGGCCCGCAAGCGCCTCCGTTACAACCGGTGACGACGACAATACCGGCGGTGATCAAGCCAGCGAAAGCGACCCCGCCCAGATCATGTTCGGCCAGTGTGACGCCATGCAGCAGGTATTCACCCTGATTCGCAAGGTGGCCCCCACAGAAACCACCGTACTGATCCAGGGCGAATCCGGCACCGGTAAGGAACTGGCCGCCCGGGCCCTGCACCTGCTTTCACCCCGGGCCGAGAAACCACTGATCTCCGTCAACTGCGCGGCCATCCCGGAAAGTCTGATCGAGTCTGAACTTTTCGGTCACGAGAAAGGTGCCTTTACCGGCGCGGTCTCCGGGCGCACCGGCCTGATCGAGGCGGCTGACGGCGGCAGCCTGTTCCTGGACGAGATCGGCGAACTGCCTCCGGAGGCCCAGGCTCGGTTGCTGCGGGTACTGCAGGAAGGTGAAATACGCAAGGTAGGGTCCACCCAGAGCCGCAAGGTCGATGTCCGCATGATTGCCGCGACCCACCGGAACCTGAAAGCGATGACCCGCACTGGTGACTTCCGGGAAGACCTCTACTATCGCCTCAACGTCATGCAGGTCCGGATTCCACCGTTACGCGAACGTAAGGGTGACGTGCTGGGCCTGGCCAGCCGCTTTCTGGCCAGGCAGGCGGAGCGGATGGGCAAACCGGCGCTCAGCCTCAGCCCGGAAGCCATGAAAGCCCTGGAGCGGCATCGCTGGCCGGGTAACGTCAGGGAACTTGAGAATGCCATTGAACGGGCCTCGATCCTGGCTGACGGCGACATCATCACCCCGGCGCAACTGGACCTGGAGATGGAAACCGGCGACGACTACGCCATTCCCAGTAGCCTGGTGGAAGGTGACAACGAGCAGACGCCGCCCCCCTCCCGGGAAGCCGATACCGGCAGTGACCTGTCACTGGAAGACTATTTCCAGCATTTTGTGCTGGAGAACCAGGACCGCATGAGTGAAACCGAGCTGGCCCAGAAGCTGGGCATCAGTCGCAAGTCCCTTTGGGAACGCCGGCAGCGCCTGGGCATCCCCCGCAAAAAGAGCTGATGCTCGCGCCTAACTTCCCACCCAGCCACGTCTCGCCACGCCCCCCCTGATCCGGTAACACCCTGCCCGCTACCCGTGTTACCGGTGAGGTAACAACGGCGGTAACACGTGTAGTGTTACCCGGTGTTACCGCACGAAACACGACATACTGGAAAACCGAGACATGAGTAACACTAACCGCGGATTTTTTATTCCCAAATCCCATTAAAAATTCTCAACATTCTGTTATTAAAGGATTTTCAAAAACTGGCACGAGCACTGCAATAACCTAAGCGCACAACAACAAAAACAATGTGACAAAGCAGCGCCACAACAAGAACAAAAAGCTGCAGAAAAAGCGCCCGGTAACAAAAACAAGAACAGGGCGTGAGCGAACTGAGTGTTTTGGGTGCTGAGCTTTTTAGTGGTGCCTTGGCTTGCGAGAGCCGCAGTTGTAGATAAGAAGCGTCTTCCAGACGTCCACTGCCACTGCTACCGGTGATCGTGTAGTCACTACCGCTCTCTGTATTCAAAGCGTTCCGTTTGCAGGATTGCCGCCTCATTGTGAGGCACAAGCGGGCAACTGGCCTGCCAACAATAAAAATTGCTAAAAACAACAACAATGCAGATCGTCTACTCTTCCCGGGCGGGTTCGCTACAGCGTTCCCGCCTTTTGATTTTCTGGCGCCGAAGTTTTCAGCAACCTGACCGGCATGGGCAAATCCTGCACAAACCGTTAAACTCTCCCTCCTGCCCGTATCGGGCGTCAACAGACATGACGCCTTCGCTGGCAATGTCAAATCACGGCCGGCCCCGGATCCGGGCTGCGGCCCAAGCAGTTCATGGATTTCAATGCTGAAAAACATACAGAAAAGAGTACGCGCCCTGTTTCCGTCCAGGCCACCACAGGCGCCGGTCTACCAGCGCCGGGAAATACCCCGCGACCAGCACAACGTGTCCCGGTCGATGATCAGCGAGCCCGCCAAGAAAGTACTCAACCGGCTAAATAATGCTGGTTATGAGGCCTACCTGGTGGGCGGTGGCGTGCGGGATATCCTGCTGGGTGAACGCCCCAAGGACTTCGATATTGCCACTGATGCGACGCCGGAAGAAGTGCACGAGCTGTTCCGAAACTCTCGCCTGATCGGCCGCCGGTTCCGCATCGTGCACGTACTGTTCGGCCGGGAAGTCATCGAGGTCACCACCTTCCGTGGCAACGCCGGTAGCAGCGACGACAGTGACGAGGACGATGACGACCGCAAGACCAGCGAGCACGGCTTGTTGTTGCGAGACAACGTCTACGGCAACCAGGAAGAAGACGCCCTGCGCCGGGACTTCACCGTCAACGCCCTGTACTACTGCATTCGGGACTTCACCATTATCGACTACGCTGGCGGTGTCGATGACCTGCACAATCGCCAGCTGCGACTGATCGGTGATCCGGAAACCCGCTACCGGGAGGACCCGGTCCGCATGCTGCGGGCGGTCCGCTTCGCCGCCAAGCTGGGCTTCACCATCGAACCGGTCACCGAGGCCCCGATCCGCGAACTGGCCCCGCTACTGACCCATATACCGCCAGCACGGCTGTTCGAAGAGGTTCTGAAACTGTTCTCCGCCGGTTACGGCGAGGCCACCTGGTACCTGCTGAAGCAATACGGCCTGCTGGCCCCCCTGTTCCCGGATACCATGAAGGCCATCGACAACGGGCAACCGGACGACCTGATTGTGCGGGCACTGCAGAATACCGACGCCCGGATTCACCAGGGCAAGTCGGTCACCCCCTACTTCATGTATGCCGCGCTGCTCTGGCCAGCCCTGCAGGCCGAATGGCAACGGCGACAGGACAATGGCGAGCCGGTTCAGCAGGCGCTGCACCAGTCCATCGGAAAGGTTATCGGCCGGCAGATCCAGGCCACGTCCATCCCCAAGCGCTTCTCCGGTCCCATGAAGGAGATCTGGGAGCTGCAGATGCGGCTGCCCCGCCGACAGGGCAAGCGGGCCTACGGCATTATGGAGCACCCGCGCTTCCGGGCCGCCTACGACTTCCTGCTGGTGCGCGAAGCGGCTGGCGAGATCGAGCCCGGCCTTGGCCAGTGGTGGACCGACTTCCAGGCGGCGGACGATCGCGGCCGGGAACAGATGCTCAGCCAGCTTGGCCAGCAGGGGCCACGCAAGAAGCGGCGGCGCCGTAAACCGTCAGGGCCGACGGCGGCCAGGAGCAATAACCCGTGAGCGAGCGGGTGCACGCCTGGATCGGCTTGGGCAGCAACCTGGAAGACCCGCTGGAGCAGCTGGCCCGGGCGATCACCGGCCTGGCCACGCTGCCCGATAGCACCCTGCTGGCGCAGTCGCCCTTTTATCAAAGCCGTCCCATGGGTCCCCAGGACCAGCCCGACTTCGTGAACGGCGTGGTGTTGCTGGAGACCAGCCTTCCCCCGGCGGTCCTGCTGGACCACCTGCAGCGACTGGAGAAGGCCCACGGCCGGGTCCGGCTCCGCCACTGGGGCCCCCGCACCCTGGACCTCGACCTGCTGCTGTACGGTGACCAGACTATCGCCACTGAAAGGCTGACAGTACCCCATCCGGGCATCCCGGAGCGGGACTTCGTGCTGCGCCCCATGCTGGACATCGATCAGGGGGTCACCCTGCCGGATGGCCGAACCTGCCGCCAGCTGCTTGCAGAATGCACCGATAACGGTCTGAAACGACTGGAGCCGTCAGCCACTGCCGGCCTTGCCACGCCACCTCACCCGCATTAACCTTGACAGCAAACCTGCATGTCCCGGATGGCTTCAGGCAATCCTGCCGACAGCCCCGGTCCACCCATCACAGCAAAGGCATCACTGTTATGGCGGTAACCATCAATACCCTTCGTGACTATAAGGAAAAAGGTGAGGCCTTCGCCGTCCTCACGGCCTATGACGCCGCATTCGCCCAGGTGGTCAGCGAAGCAGGCGTGGACGCCATTCTTATTGGCGATTCCCTTGGCATGGTTCTGCAGGGTAACGACAGCACCCTTCCCGTCACCCTCGAGGAAATGTGCTACCACACCCGCTGCGTGGCAGCCGGTAACCGGGGCGCCCTGATCATGGCCGACATGCCGTTCATGACCTATGGCACAGTTCCCGACGCGCTGGATAACGCCGCCGAGCTGATGCGGGCCGGCGCCCATATGGTCAAACTGGAGGGCACCGACTGGATGAAAGACACCATCACTGCCCTCAGTGAGCGGGGTGTTCCGGTCTGCGCCCACTTGGGCCTGACCCCGCAGTTCGTCAACAAGTTCGGTGGCTACAAGGTTCAGGGCCGGGACGAGAAGCAGGCGGAACTGATGATTGAGCACGCCAGTGACCTGGTCGCAGCCGGCGCTGATGTCATTCTCCTGGAGTGCGTACCGGCGCCACTGGCAGCCCGTATTACCCAGGCGGTACAGGCGCCGGTGATCGGCATCGGCGCCGGTAAGGACACCGATGGCCAGGTGCTGGTACTCCACGACATGCTGGGCATTCCGGAAGGCCGCAAGGCCAAGTTCGTGAAGAATTTCCTGGCAGAGGGTGGCAGCATTCCCGGCGCCATCAAGGCCTATGTGCAGGCGGTCCGTGACCGCACCTTCCCCGGCCAGGAGCATACGTTCAAGTAATGCGTACCGTACATACCATCAAGGAACTGCGCGCCGTCATCCGCAGCTACCGCACTCAGGGCAAGCGAGTAGGCCTGGTGCCCACCATGGGCAACCTGCATGAGGGTCACCTGGCCCTGGTGCGCCGTGCCCACGAAGCGGCCGACGTTGTGGTCACCAGCATCTTCGTCAACCCGATGCAGTTCGGCGCCGGCGAGGACCTGGACGCCTACCCCCGCACCCTGGCTGACGACCAGCGCAAGCTGGAGGCCGAGGGCAACACCCTGCTGTTTGCCCCGCCCCTCAACGAGGTTTATCCGGATGGCCTTGCCCGCCAGACCCGGGTAATCGTTCCGGAAGTCAGCGAAGGCCATTGCGGCGCCAGCCGGCCCGGTCACTTCGAGGGCGTAGCCACGGTAGTGTCCATGCTGTTCAATATGGTCCAGCCCGACGTGGCCGTGTTCGGTGAAAAGGACTACCAGCAGCTGGCGGTTATCCGCAAGATGGTGCGCGACCTGTTCATCCCGGTGGACGTTATCGGCCTGCCCACGATCCGCGAGGACGACGGTCTGGCCATGAGTTCCCGTAATGGCTACCTGTCCGACCCGGAACGACAGAAGGCACCGGCCCTGCACCGGATACTGTCGGAAACCGGCGCCGCACTGCTCGGTGGCAGTGATGACTATGCCGCACTGGAAGCGGCCGCCCGGGAAACCCTGACCGCGGAGGGTTTCCGCCCCGACTATTTCAATATCGTTAACAGCCTTACCCTGAAACCGGCTTCACCCGGAGACCGCCAGCTTACCCTGCTGGCGGCTGCATTCCTGGGAACAACCCGATTGATTGATAACCTCTCAATCGAACGCTAACCCCCAAGAAAGGATGCAAGATGGTACAGGTACGTTCCCCCCTGACCCGGACACCGGAATGGCAGGCCCTGCGTGAACACCAGGCCCGACTGGACGAGGTCCACATGCGGACGCTGTTCCGGGACGACCCGGAGCGTTTCCATCGCTTTTCCCTGTCCGCTGCCGGTCTGCAGCTGGACTATTCAAAGAACCGCATCGATCGCACCACCCCGGAACTGCTCGCAGCCCTGGCAAACGCCTGCCAGCTGCCGAAAGCCCGGGAAGCGATGTTTACCGGCCAGGCCATCAATAACACCGAGCACCGGCCGGCGCTGCATACCGCCCTGCGAGCGGCCTCGGACCGGGATATCCGGGTCGACGGCATCAATATCGTACCGGAAGTCCACGCTACCCTGGACCGCATGGAAGCCTTTGTGGCGCAGGTGCACGGGGGCGAGCGCACCGGCTACCGGGGCGACCACCTGACCGACGTGGTTTCCATCGGCATTGGCGGCTCCTACCTTGGTCCCCGGATGATGACCGAGGCACTCAAACCCTACACCCGTGAGGGTATCCGCTGTCACTACGTGGCCAATATTGACGGCACCGATGTCAGCGAAGTACTGGCCAGCGTGCGGCCGGAGACCACCCTGTTCCTGGTACAGTCCAAGTCGTTTGGCACCCAGGAGACCCTGGAGAACAGCCGGCTGGCCCGCCAGTGGTTGCTCGACGCCGGTGCCACCGAGGCAGACCTCGCCAGGCACTTTGTGGCGGTTACCGCCAATGCCGATGCAGCCCACGACTTCGGCATAGCCCCGGAGGCGGTGTTCCCCATGTGGGACTGGGTCGGCGGCCGCTATTCCCTGTGGTCCGCCATTGGCCTTCCCATCGCATTGACCCTGGGCATGGACAACTTCCGACGCATCCTCGCCGGCGCCCGGGCCATGGATGACCATTTCCGCGAGGCCCCGCTGCAGGAAAACATGCCGGTGGTCATGGCCATGCTGGGTATCTGGTACGTGAATTTCTGGAATGCCGATAACCACGCCATCCTGACCTATGACGAATACCTGAAGGAGCTCCCCGCCCATCTCCAGCAGCTGGACATGGAGAGCAACGGTAAACAGGTGGACCGCAACGGTGAACCGGTGGACTATCGCACCGGCCCGGTGATCTGGGGTGGCGTCGGCGCCAACGGGCAGCACGCCTACCACCAGCTACTGCACCAGGGTACGGTGCTGTCACCGGCGGACTTCATTATTCCCCTGGAAAGCCATAACCCGGTGGCCAGGCATCACGCCACCCTGTTCGCCAACTGTCTGGCCCAGACCCAGGCCCTGATGCAGGGCAAGACAGAGGCTGAAGCACGCCAGGAACTGGAGAGCCAGGGGCTGTCGCCTGACGAAGTGGACCAGTTGGCACCCCACAAGGTCATTCCCGGCAACAAGCCCTCCAATACCCTGGTATTCAGGAAGGCCACACCGGAAGTACTGGGTGCCCTGGTGGCGCTTTACGAGCACCGCACGTTTGTCCAGGGGGTGATCTGGAACCTCAACTCCTTCGACCAGTGGGGCGTGGAGCTGGGCAAACAACTGGGAAAACCCATTCTGCAACAGCTGGGCGAGGGTATTCGCGCGGAGGAACTGGACAGTTCCACGGCGGGCCTGATGCGCCTGTTCAGGGGTGAGTAGCCCGGACCGTCGTCACCCTGGCCAGCAGAAGTCCGCTGGCCAGAGCTTCTGGTCACGGTCGTAGAGCTGCCACAATTCGTCGTAGGTTCGACCGTCCACCGGGTGGCGATGGTCGCCGGCCAGCTCCGCCAGTGGGCGCAATACAAAGGCGTTGTAAAGAATCTCCGGACGCGGGAGCTCCACCCCGTCCGTGTCCTGGTCCAGATCACCATAGGTCAGGATATCCAGATCCAGCGTCCGCGGACTGAACCGGCGGGCGTCCGGCCGGCGACCGTTGGCCAGTTCGATGGCCTTCAGGCATTGACTCAGTTCCGCGACGGACTTGTCCGTCTGGACACCCACCACCAGATTGAAGAACGGCGAACCGTCGAAGCCGACCGCTTCGCTCTCATAGACCGGCGACACATCCAGCTTCCCGAAGGTCTCTGACAGGGCCTCGAGCCCAGCGCGGATATGACGGTGCCGGTCGATGTTACTGCCAACACCGATAAAGACCTGTACCCGAGCCGCCATCACCAGCGGCCCCGCTGGATTCTCACGCCCACCTGACGGGCAGCAGGTACGGCGCCGGGCTTCCACAGGGTTAGCCTCACCCCGGGCACGGAGAACGTCGACATGATTGAGCCGGCGAGCTGTTCTGCGGCGGTTTCCAGCAGCGCTGGCTGGCAAGACTCAAAAAAATCCCGGACATGATCACTCACCGCCGCATAATCCAGCGCCTGTGCAACATCATCTGAGGCGGCAGCCGGCTGGTTGTCCCACGCCATCTCCAGGTCAACACGCAGCTCCTGGTGGATCTCCCGCTCCCACTCATAAACACCGATGACCGTTTCCACGGCCAGGCCTTCGATCAATACGCTGTCATTCACGGCGCCACTCCACCATCGCCTATTTGCTGATTGAACCACCGACAACAACGGGCTAAGGTCGGTGACTCCGACTCAAACACCGCGTACAGGACCTGTCCCGATCATGGATGCCACCAGCCAGCCCCTTCTGCTTATTGCCCTGTGCGGGCTTGCCTATGCAGCCGGTTCGATCCTGTTTGCCATTCCTGTCTGCCGTTTCTCCGGCCTGACCGATCCCCGGGCTCTGGGCTCCCGCAACCCCGGCGCCACCAATGTGTATCGCAGTGGCGGACCCATACCGGCCGGACTTACCCTGGTCCTGGACGCCCTCAAGGGGGCGATCCCGGTCTGGCTGGCCGGTTACTACGGGTTCTCTGTGTTCGCCCAGGCCATGGTGGCCCTGTGCGCCGTCACCGGCCACATGGTTCCGGTCTGGTACCGGTTCCAGGGGGGCAAGGGCGTCGCCACCGCCCTGGGCTGCGGCCTCGTACTGGCGCCGCTTACCACCACCCTGCTGGCCGTGATCTGGCTGGTGATCATGTGGCGCTGGCGCATCTCGGCCCTGGCCTCGGTGATCGCGATTGGCTCAGGGCCGGTCATCAGCGCCCTGTTCGAACCGGAAACCCTGCCCCTGTTCGGCCTGCTCGCGATTGTTATCGTCATCCGTCACCGCAATAACCTGATCCGGCTGGCCCAGGGGCGGGAAAGCCGCTTCTAGCCGGCTATAAGGCCTGACCCGCAAGCCCGTCGAGACACTCTTCCGAAAGCCCTGGCAGTGTATCCATGGGCCAGCGAGGCTTTGCCACAATCCGGTCGCCATCCCTCTGACCCGCCAGCAATCGCTGACAGCCCGCGTAGGCAATCATGGCGCCATTATCGGTACAGAACTCGGGGCGCGCGTAGAATACCAATGCCCCCTGCTTGCCAGCCATGGCTTCCAGTGCGGCCCGCAGCCGCCGGTTGGCGCTGACGCCCCCCGCCATGACCAGTCGGTCACAGCCCGCCGCCTGCAGTGCCCGCCGGCACTTGATGACCAGGGTATCCACCACGGCACTTTCAAAGGCCAGGGCAATATCGGCGCGGGCCTGTTCCGTCCAGTTGCCGGCTTCCTGCTCTGCCGTCACCGTGTTGAGGGTGTAGGTTTTAAGACCGCTGAAACTGAATTCCAGACCCGGCCTGTCGGTCATCGGCCTGGGGAAACGATAAACCCCCTCGCGCCCCTGCTCTGCCAGCGCAGCTACCCTGGGTCCGCCCGGATAGTCCAGACCCAGCATCTTGGCGGCCTTGTCGAACGCCTCACCAGCGGCATCGTCTACCGACTCGCCAAGCAATTCGTATTCTCCGATGCCGGACACCTTTACCAGCTGGGTATGTCCGCCGGACACCAGCAGCGCCACGAACGGAAACTCAGGCGGGTTGTCCTCCAGCATGGGCGCAAGCAAGTGCCCCTCCATGTGATGGACCCCAAGCACCGGAATATCCAGCGCCAGCCCCAGGGCATGGGCTACCGAGCCCCCCACCATCAGCGCGCCGACCAGTCCGGGTCCCGCCGTGTAGGCAATTCCCGTGATATCGGCACGCCCACAACCGGCCCGGGCCAGCACCTCGTCACAGAGCGGCAGCAGTTTGCGGACATGATCGCGTGAAGCCAGCTCCGGCACCACGCCACCATAGTCGGCATGCATGTCAGTCTGGCTGAACAGCGCGTCCGCCAGTAGCCCCCGCTCGCTGTCGTAGAGGGCTACGCCGGTTTCATCGCAGGAGGTTTCAATACCCAGAATCAGCATGGGGCGGGTACCTCGGATCAGGTGTCTGTTGAAATTGGCGGCATTCTATCAGAAACACTGTCGATAGTTTCACCAGACAATTGACGATCGATGGCCACTGGCGCTATCATTGCCGGCCTTAAATAGGACTGGCCGAAATTTGTCCAATATTTCAAACCGAATTCAAGGTAGGTGATTTTTAATGCCAGCTGTTAAAGTGAAAGAGAATGAACCGTTTGATGTAGCGCTGCGTCGTTTCAAGCGCTCCTGCGAGAAAGCAGGCGTACTCTCCGAAGTACGTCGTCGTGAGCACTATGAGAAGCCCACGGCTGTTCGCAAGCGTAAGGCTGCCGCTGCTGTCAAGCGTCATCTCAAGAAGCTTCAGCGGGAACAGCGCAAGTTCGAGCGCCTGTACTGAGAACAGAGCGGAATCCTGCTCCGCAGGGTTTTGAACCTGTTCATGGCGCGAGGAGTCTGTCAGCCTCATACTGACAGGCCAGCGTGATACCAATGCCGTCGGGGCATCGCTCCGACGGCATTTTTTGCTGTGGCTGCGGGCGATCCTGCCCGGAGCACAGGTTAGGGAGTGGGCATGAGCGGACTGATCCCCCAGCAATTCATTGAAAACCTGCTGGACAGGACGGACCTCGCCGAGCTCATCGGCTCCCGCATCACCCTCAAGAAAGCCGGCGCCAACTACAAGGCGCGCTGCCCTTTCCATGACGAGAAAACCCCATCGTTCAATGTCCGGCCAGACAAGGGGTTCTATCACTGTTTCGGATGCGGCGCTCATGGCGATGCCATCAGCTTTGTGCGGGAATTCGAGGGGCTGGACTTTACCGCCGCGGTTGAGGAGCTGGCCCGCCGTGCCGGCCTGGAAGTGCCTTACGACAAGGTCGCCAGCCAGCAGATCCGGCAGAGCCGCACCCTGACCGATGCCCTGGACTATGCCCGCGAGTTCTATCGCAACCGGCTGGCCAGCACCGAGGGTCAGCTGGCCCGGGAGTACCTGGCTGCCAGGGGTCTTGACGACGCTATTATTGAGCTTTACCAGCTCGGCTTTGCGCCGGGGGCCGGCACAGCCCTGTACAATGCGGCCAGCGAGGAGCTTCGCAAGCCACTGATCGAAACCGGCACCGTTTCTGACCGCTACGGGCGGCCAAGGGACCTGTTCCGCAACCGGGTCATGTTCCCCATCCGCAATACCCGAGGCCGTACGGTGGCGTTCGGCGGGCGCACCCTGGGGGATGACAAGGCCAAGTACATCAACTCGCCGGAATCCGACGCCTTCCACAAGAGCCGGGAAATCTACGGCCTGTTCGAAGCCCGGCAGGCCTTGCGGCGCATCGACAAACTGCTGGTGGTGGAAGGCTACATGGATGTCATCGCCCTGGCCCAGTTCGGCATTCACTGTGCCGTTGCCGCCATGGGCACCGCCACCAATCAGGACAGCCTTGCGGCCCTGCTCAAGCAGACCCGGCACCTGGTGTTCTGCTTTGACGGCGATACCGCCGGCCACCGGGCTGCAGACCGGGCCATGGAGAATGCCCTGGAGTTGCTGGAAGACGGCATTCACCTGCAGTTCCTGATGCTGCCGGAGGGCGAGGACCCGGACACGCTGGTCCGCAAGGAAGGGGCCGAGGCCTTCGAGAAGCGCATACAGCAGGCCCGCCCCCTGTCCCGCTACCTGTTTGACCGGATGCAGGAGGGGCTGGACCTGAGCCTGCCGGAGAACCAGGGGGAGCTGCGCTCCAGGGTTGAACCGCTGCTGAGCCGTATGCCCCGGGGCAGCCTGCGGGATGCCATGTGGCACGAAATGCTGCGATTGTGCCGGCCACCCCGTGCCCCATGGCAGAACAACAACAGCAAGCGCAATAGCAGCAACCGGGGCGCCGGCTCTGCGGCTACACCAGCGACGCCGTCCGAGCGCGTGCCAGTACGGCTCAGCAAGAACCATATGCTGTGCCTGGCAATGCTGGACGCCCCGGAGATGGCCACCGAGCTCAAGGACCTGTGTCGCCAGGACCGGCAACTGGACAAGGCCGCCACCTTTGCCGCATGGCTCGACCAGCACGGGCTGCGCACACGCAGGCAAGTCTACCAGATGCTGGCGCGCTCGCCGGAGGACCAGGCCAGATTCCGTTCACTGTTCGACGGCATCGAACATCTGCCAGGACGGCAGGAGGCACTGAAAAGCGCACGGGCACTGCTGGCGCCCAATGACGAGGCGAGACAGAAACAGCGCCTGAGGGCACTGGCGGAAAAAGCCCGGGAGCTCAACTTTGCGGACCTGAGCCCGGAAGAACGCCAACAGCTCAAGGCGTCATTATCATCCCATCAGGGGAAACACGGATAAACCGGATCAGAACGCTCAAAGAATCAGGAGGTTTGGTGAGAAAAGATTGGAAGCAAAGGATTTTTTCAGGGCCTACTTGAAACCACGACCACTGATCACCATCTAACCATTCGGTGGCAGTCATCTGGCGTGACCGCTATAATGGTTGTTTAACTTTTTTCCTTTTTACCATCAAGTTCACAGGGTGTCTATGTCAGGCAATTCTCAGAAATCCCGTTTGAAAGACCTCATTGCCCGAGGAAAAGAGCAAGGTTACCTGACTTACGCCGAGGTCAACGACCACCTGCCTGAGGATATCGCGGATCCGGATCAGGTAGAAGACATTATCCGCATGATTAACGACATGGGCATCCAGGTCAGCGAGGAAACCCCCGACGCTGACACCCTGCTCATGACCGAAGGCGACTCCACTGCTGATGAAGCCGCCGCTGCTGAAGCGGCGGCCGCCCTGGCTGCCGTGGAATCCGACGCTGGCCGCACTACCGACCCGGTACGCATGTACATGCGTGAGATGGGTACCGTTGAGCTGCTGACCCGTGAAGGGGAAATCGTTATCGCCAAGCGCATCGAGGAAGGTATCCGCGATGTGATGGCCGCGATCGCCCACTTCCCCGGCACCGCTGGCACCGTGATCCAGGCATACGACCGCATTATCGAGAATGAAGGCCGCATCAGCGACATCGTCTCCGGCTTCCTGGACCCGGATGACGCCGAGCCTTTCATGGGCGAAGACACCACGGACACTTCCTCCGATGACGACACCTCGTCGGACGATGATGACGACAGCTCCGAAGAAGAGAAGGAAAGCGGCCCGGACCCCGAGGAAACCCGGCTGCGTTTCGAGTTGCTGCGGGAAAAGCTGGCGGCTGCCGAAGAGAACCTCGAAAAACACGGTCGCGCCCACAAGAAAACACAGGAAGCCCTCAACGAGCTGGGCCAGGTGTTTGCTCCGTTCAAGCTGGCCAACAAGGCCTTTGATGAGCTGGTCAACGTGGTTCGGTCCACCAACGAAGTGGTCCGCGAGAACGAACGCGCCATCATGCGGATCTGTGTGCGTGAATGCCGCATGGACCGCAAGGAATTCATCAAGTCCTTCCCCGGCAATGAAACCAATCTGGAATGGGCACCGAAGATCGCCCGCTCCAAGAAGCCCTACGCGGCAGCCATAAATGAGCGACTGGACGAAATCGTGCGCCTGCAGAAGCGTATCGCCAACGTGCAGAGCGAAGTGGACCTGGCCATCCCCGACATCAAGGAAATCAACCGTCGGGTATCCATCGGTGAAGCCAAGGCCCGTCGCGCGAAGAAGGAAATGGTCGAGGCCAACCTGCGTCTGGTTATCTCCATCGCCAAGAAGTACACCAACCGGGGCCTGCAGTTCCTGGACCTGATCCAGGAAGGCAACATTGGCCTGATGAAAGCGGTGGACAAGTTCGAATACCGCCGCGGCTACAAGTTCTCCACCTACGCCACCTGGTGGATCCGGCAGGCCATCACCCGCTCCATCGCGGACCAGGCCCGCACTATCCGGATTCCGGTCCACATGATCGAGACCATCAACAAGCTCAACCGCATCTCCCGCCAGATGCTGCAGGAGATGGGCCGCGAGCCCACCCCGGAAGAGCTTGGTGAGCGCATGGAGATGCCGGAAGACAAGATCCGCAAGGTGCTGAAAATCGCCAAGGAGCCGATCTCCATGGAAACCCCCATCGGCGATGACGAAGACAGTCATCTGGGGGATTTCATCGAGGACATCCAGGCCCTTTCGCCCGTGGATTCCGCCACCGCCGAAGGCCTGCGGGAGGCCACCCGCTCTGTCCTCGCCGGCCTGACCGCACGGGAGTCCAAGGTACTGCGCATGCGCTTCGGTATCGAGATGAATACCGACCATACCCTGGAAGAAGTCGGCAAACAGTTCGACGTCACCCGGGAGCGGATCCGTCAGATCGAAGCCAAGGCCCTGCGCAAACTGCGTCACCCGTCACGGTCTGACCACCTGCGCGGCTTTATCGACGACCAGGGTAACGGATAAACCCAACCCCACAGTAGCGGGCGCCATGCCTCAACGGTATAATGGCGCCCGCTTTGTTTCTGGCAAGGCAAACCGCTATAAAGGGCCTATAGCTCAGTTGGTTAGAGCAGGGGACTCATAATCCCTTGGTCGCTGGTTCGAGTCCAGCTGGGCCCACCA
>NZ_JAWLGY010000025.1:0-45668 GCF_041690615.1 Marinobacter sp. | reverse complement strand
GATTCCCTTCACCCGCTCCATCCCGATGGCTGACGCGCCCTTCGAATGACAGGCATCAGCAAGCTTCAACGATCGCCCAGTTGACCCGAATCAAGGCAGCGGGCAGGCATTGGTATATGGTTGACCTGTGGCCTGCTCAAGGGTTTTATGCTCGGACCTGTTAACGGTACCTTGAGCCCTGAGCAGGGACCGGCCGGTGGCGAAGCAACGATTCTTCACTGACCGGCCAAATGCAAGCCTTATGTGGAAACAGCCATGTCTGCTCGCCAGCTTATCGCAGCGTTTCTGAGCATTCTGCTACTGGCAGGCGGCCCATCCGTGGGTGCCTTTGCCGGGCAGAATAATCATGGCGGTGCTGTGGCAGTGGACGCCACCGGTTGCGGTGACCTGGCCCACACGGGCACGGATTCCGACAGGGCCGCAGCGGATTGCAACGAGCCGAAGCAGTCGCACTGCCGCGCCGGCGTTACTCATTGCTCCTTTGCCCCGGTCTACGGCCTGGTGTCCGGGCCGCTTCTGCCCCCGGCTGATCTCTCTGGCCAGGCCACTGTCCCCCAGGCCCGGAAGGCCTACCAGAACCCCGTCCCGGAAGTGCTGACACCCCCACCCGATCTCCTTTCCTGAACCTTTGCTGTGTCAACGCTGAGGCATTGAGCCTCACAGTCAGATTGTTCACCAGGTCAGCAACCCTGTCTCAACAGTTATCGATCTTGGGTTGCCTGCCTGAAAGGAGATCCCGATGAAAAACATGAAACTCACACTCGCAGGCGCTGCGGTGATTCTCGCCGCGGCAATCGGCAGTGTCGCCGTTTATGCCCACCAGTCCGAACACGGTGGCATGGGCATGATGGGCGACCATAGGGGCAAGATGGAAGGTATGGAGGAGATGATGAAGATGATGTCTTCCATGTCCGGGGAGGAGCATGCCGCGATGCATGAAGCCTGTCTGAAAATGATGGATGGCGGCGAACAAACCGGCCATTCCGACCACCATGACGGTTCAGCCGCTCAGTAAGCCGGGCCACCGGCACCTGTTGTCCGACGGTGCCGGCTGTTACTCTTTTTTTGAAGGAAATGTCCATGAAAACTCAAGTTACCCTGGGCCTGATGGCCCTTGTTATCGGCACCACCGCGATCGGCTTCAAACTGCAGGCGGCGGAGTCCGCCGGTGAGCGGGCCGCCTCCGCTCAGGCGGAGCGCGTCATCACCGTTCACAAGAGTGCCAGCTGTTCGTGCTGCGCAGGCTGGATCGAGCACCTTGAGGAAAACGGCTTCGATGTAAAGGTGGAGGACACCGACAACATCAACAAGGTCAAGATCGAGCATCAGGTACCCCGGGAGCTGTCTTCCTGCCACACCGCCATTATTGACGGTGCGGTGATAGAGGGTCATGTACCGGCGACTGACATTGTTGCGTATGTGGACTCACAGTCCCGCCCCTTCGGCGAGCGGACCATCGGTATCGCGGTTCCCGGTATGCCTCATGGTGTTCCCGGCATGGAGACCGGTCGCCATGATGACTATGACGTGATGGCCTTCGCCGCCGGCGGACGCGCGGAAAGCGTCAAACGTTACGAGTACTGATGATGCCGGACCTGGCAACCTGGGGCATCATGGCCGCCTTTATGGGCGGCCTGGTGTCCTTCTTTTCCCCGTGTACGCTGCCCCTGGTCCCTGGTTACCTGTCTGTGGTAACCGGCGGGGCGGTCAACGACAGCGTCAATCGCCTGAAGGCGTTCTGGCTGAGCCTTTGCTTTGTGCTGGGATTCAGCCTGGTGTTCGTGGCCCTCGGGGCGAGTGCGAGTCTGGTGGGCCAGTGGCTGATGGGTTACCGGCAGGAGGCCAACCTGGTTGCCGGCGTGCTCATTGTGCTGATGGGGTTGTTCATGCTGGGCTGGTGGAGTATGCCGGCCCTGCAACGGGACTGGCGCCTGGGGCAGGCCCTGGAAGGGGGACGCCCGACGGCGTCGTTCCTGCTGGGCGTGGCGTTTGCCATCGGCTGGACACCCTGTATCGGCCCGATCCTGGGGGCCATTCTGGCGCTCAGCTCCACTCACGCCAATGCGGAAGCGGGCATGTTGTATCTGGCGGTCTATTCGCTGGGGCTGGCGGTGCCATTTCTGGTCACCGCCCTGTCGATTGAGCATTTTCGTAAGCGTGTGCGCTGGCTGAGCCGCTGGAGCCGGCATCTGCGGATGCTTGCCGGTGTGGTGCTGGTTATCATGGGCGTGATGGTAGTCACCGGCCAGATGACGCGCTTTGCGTCCTGGATGCTGTCAGCATTCCCCGTGCTTGGGCAGCTGGGGTAAGGTATACCTCGGCCCTGGTGTTCCCGGTCGGGATGGTTCCGCCACCGGGCGATCACAATGGGCAAGGGAGCAAGCGATGATCCAGTACGTTACCGAGTCCACCGTCACCTGTCCGCTGTGTGGCCATCAGCAGATTGAAGACATGCCCACCGACGCGTGCCAGTATTTTTACGAGTGCAAGGGCTGTAAGACGCTGCTGAAGCCCAAACCCGGGGATTGTTGCATCTTCTGCTCGTACGGTTCCGTGCCCTGTCCACCCGTGCAGTCGGACGGGCAATGCTGTAGCTGATGGCGGAGCGTCTGCTGCGGTGGCCTTTCACAGCAGTGGCACAGTGACCCCGCCAACCAGCCATACCAGCGCGATCACTACCAGAACCCGCAATACCTTATCCGTCAACGAGGGCCCGCCGTGATCATGGTCATGGTGGTCATGTGACTGTTGCTTCTGGCCCTGACGCCAGAACCAGAGCAGCACCGCTGTGGTGGCCAGAAAGAGAATGTTCAGTATGGTCTGGTAGTTCCACTTGAAAAACTCCCGCTCACCCATCGAGGTCTGGCCGCTGAAGTCCGGCAACAGGCCCAGCAGGGCCAGGCTGTAGTGCATCACCAGTGACACACTCACGATGCCGACCAGCATCAGTGCGAGGATGTAGAGCGCCATCTTCCAGCCATAATAGGAGGCGTTGATTCTGAGCACCGGCAGCACCACCAGATCAGAAAAGATAAAGGCCATGACGCCCGCGAAACTCACGCCCTGGGCAAACAGGACAGCGGCCAGCGGGATATTGCCCATGGAGCCGATGAAGGTGAAGAAGGCAGCGAGCGGTCCCACCAGGGTCTGCGACAGCACGGCGAGGAAACCGGGGTTGGCGGCGTTCTCGCCCCCGGCGCCGATGAACAGGGCTTCAAAGAAACTCTGGGGCACCATGGCGGATATGATGCCGGCCACGGTGAAGCCGATCAGTACGTCTTTCCAGACCATCTGCCACTCCATCACATAGGTCTGTCCGATCTGCTGCCACCCCGCCTTGCTGGTGACTTTTTCCTTCCAGCTTTTGGCGTGGCCGTCATGGTCCCCGTCGCCATCATCCATTTTCCGGCGTGCCTGCGCTTCCAGCCGACGTGGCCGGGTAATGCGTACCAGCAGCCAGGTCACCAGAATCAGCAGGATGCCACCCACATACTCACCGACCACAAACTGCCAGCCCAGGAAAACGGCGATTACCATGCCCAGTTCGATGACCAGGTTCGTCGAGGCCAGCATGAACGCCAGGGAAGGCGCCAGGCCGGCGCCTTTGTTGAAAATTGCCCGGGTAGTGGCGAGGGCCGAGAAACTGCAGGAGCTGGAGATAAAACCGAAAAAGGTGCCCAGGGCGATACTGCGAGGCCCATCCTCGCCCATGGCCTGCTGCATTTTCCGCCGGGTAACCAGAACCTGGATCAGGCTGCTGATGATGTAACCCAGGATGAACGCCCAGAGGGCCATCCAGAAAAAACCCAGGCTTGTTGTTGCGGCTTCGTTCCACAGGGTCAGAAAATTACTCAATTCGTTGCTCCTGTCCGGTCGGGATTTCAAACAGAATCAACTACCACCTTAGCGTACTAGTGTGCCGTTGACAGACTGACGCCGCGACCAGCCTGTCAGAACAAGCCCGCCGACGATCATCGGTAGCGTAAGCAGCTGCCCCATGGTCATCCAGTCAAAGGCGACGAAGCCCAACTGCGGGTCCGGCAGGCGAACAAATTCAACGGCAAAACGGAAAGCCCCGTAGAGTACCAGGAACAGTCCGGATGCGGCCCCCGTCTGCCGGGGTTGACTGGTGAACCACCACAGCACGACAAATAACACCACGCCCTCCAGTGCGAACTGATACAGCGCTGACGGGTGCCGGGGTTCCGGCCCCATATGCGGAAAGGCCATGGCCCAGGGCAGGTCGCTGATCCGCCCCGGCAGTTCGTGGTTGATAAAATTGCCCAGGCGTCCTGCCCCTAGGCCGATGGGAACCAGCGGGGCAATAAAGTCCGTGAGCCGGAGAAATGGCAGGCCCTGTTTGCGGGCAAACACCAGGGCCGCAACCAGTACGCCGGCCAGTCCCCCATGGAAGCTCATGCCGCCGTCCCAGATTCTGAAAGCCCAGAGCGGATCGGCCGCCAGCTTGTCCAGCCCATAGAAAACCACGTAGCCGAGTCGTCCACCGAGTATGACGCCTACGGCCCCGTAAAAAACCAGCGTTTCGATGGCGTCGGCGCCCAACCCGACCCGATGCGCCCGAACACGGCCCAGCCACCAGGCGGCAAGAAAACCAACAAGGTACATCAGGCCGTACCAGTGAATCTGCAGCGGGCCCAGCGAGATGGCTACCGGGTCGATTTGTGGGTACTCAAGCATTCAGGGTTACCGCCTTAAGTCTCGAAATGATCAGCAATGCACCGCTTTCCGGGGTGACGGTTCCATCCGGACCAGCAGGGTGGTTCATCCAGTCCCCTGAGCGGCGGCCAGGAAGGGCACCCCCCTGTTCATCACTGGCCCTGGTCGTCCTTCTGCCGGCCATGCTGGTGTCCACCATGGCCGTGTTTGCCGTGCATGAAAACATGCATTAGCGGACAGGCCAGCAGAATCAGCCAGGGCAGCGCTTCGACCATGTGAACCCTGTGTTCGCCCCACAGAAGCACCAGCGCGATGGCGCCAAGGACAGACAGGGTAATCCAGTATCGCCGGTTAAAGGCCATGGCTACTTTCCTCCCAGGTTGGCTCAGGCTGCGCTCTTTCTGCTGTCTTTCTCGTACCGTCGCCTTAACAGCATGGAGTTGCCGATCACCGACAGCGAGCTGGCGGTCATGGCCACCACACCGATCATCGGGTGCAACAGGCCGGCAGCGGCGATGGGAATGGCAGCGGCGTTGTAGCCACTGGCCCAGAGCAGGTTCTCGACGATTTTCCGGAAGGTGGCACGGGACAGCAGCATGGCGTCCACCACGCCGGAGAGTTCGCCCCGCACCAGGGTGACGTCCGCCGCCTCGATGGCGACGTCGGCACCGGCGCCGATGGCAATGCCCACGTTGGCCTGCTTCAGTGCCGGCGCGTCGTTAATGCCGTCACCCACCATGGCCACGTGGTTGCCATACTTCTCCTGCAGCTCGCGGATGGCATCCACCTTGCCCTCCGGCAGTACCCCGGCCCGGACCTCGTCGATGCCCACTTCCCGGGCTACAGCGTTGGCGGCGCGTTCGTTGTCGCCGGTAATCATCACCACACGGAGCCCCTGCTCATGCATGGCCCGGATCGCGGCCACGGACTCTTCCTTGAGTGTGTCGGCAACGGCCACGATGCCACAGGCCTGGCCGTCGCGAGCGACGATCACGGCGGTTCTTCCTCTGCTCTCCAGGTTCTGAAGGTCCTCGTCCAGGGCGTCGAGCCCCTGTACGCCGTTCTCTTCAAGCAGCCGCCGGTTGCCGATCAGCACCGTTTGTCCCGCTACCGTACCGGACACGCCCCGGGCCCCCGTGGACTGGAAACCGGACACTTCGCCGGGCTTCACGCCACGTTCCCGGGCGCCATCGACAATGGCCCGGGCAATGGGGTGTTCAGAGGCATTCTCCACCGCTGCGGCGAGTTCCAGCAGCTCCGTCTCCGATACCCCGGATGCGGCCACGGTTTCGGTGAGCTTCGGCTCCCCGCGGGTGATGGTGCCGGTCTTGTCCAGCACCATCACCCTGATGTCCTTGAAGGTCTGGATGGCCTCACCGGAGCGGATCAGGATGCCCCGTTCCGCACCGACGCCCGAGCCCACCATCAGGGCGGTTGGCGTGGCCAGGCCCAGGGCGCAGGGGCAGGCGATAACCAGTACGGCTATGGCGGCCAGGATCGACAGCACCGGCGTAGCCGCTGTTGGATCCACCCACGGCAGGAACGTCGCGCCCCATTCGAGAATGGGGCGGAGCGTGTCCGCGGCGAGCAGCCAGGCCACCAGGCTGCCCAGGGCAATGATGAGCACAAGGGGAACGAAGCGCCCCGTCATGCGATCGGCAAATTCCTGGATGGGCACCCGGGAGCCCTGGGCCTCGTCGATCAGCTTCACCACCTGGGCGAGGAAGGTATCGCCACCCACCCGGGTGGCCCTGACCCGCAGGCGGCCTTCCTTGTTGATGGTGGCACCGATCACGGTGTCACCGGCGCCCTTGTATACCGGAATCGACTCGCCGGTGGCGATGGATTCGTCCAGATGACTTTCGCCATCCACCACTTCACCGTCGGTGGGTACCTTGTCGCCCGGTCGGATGATCATGATGTCGCCGGGACTCAGCTCCTTCACCGGAATCTCCACCTCATCGCCATCCCGTTCCACACGGGCGGTCTTGGCCCCCAGGTTGATCAGCCGGCGGATGGCCTCGGATGCCTTGCCCTTGGCTTTCGCCTCCAGGTAGCGGCCCACCAGGTGGAAAGTCATGATGGTGGCCGCCATTTCAATAAAGGAGGTCATCGGGTAGACAAAGCCCACCAGACCAATGACATAGGGGGGCAGGCTGCCCATGGAAATCAGCACGTCCATGTTGAAGGTGCCGTTCTTCAGGGAGCGCCAGGAGGCCTTGTGGGTGGCCGCACCGCCGAACAGGAACACCACCGGGAAGGCCAGTACGGCAATGATAGCCAGGTATCCCGGCACCGGCTGCCAGAACATGTGGGGTATCATCAGCAACATGATCAGCGTGGTGGGTATGGCGGCGATCCAGAGCCTGCGCCGGGCCTGGCTGAGATAGGCTTCCTCGATGGCCGCATCATCCCCGCTGTCGTCGTCCTCTCCGGTGATGGCGGCGACGTCGTAGCCGGCGCCCTCGACAGCCTTCCTCAGGGCGGATTCTGTCGGGCCATCGCTGGCGGTCACCACTGTCACCGAATGACTGGCGACGTTGGTATGGATATCCATCACCCCCGGCTGCCGCTCAAGGGTGGCGCGAATGATGCCCGCGCAGTGGTCGGAGCCCATGCCCGGCACCGAGATCCGGTAAGTCCGGCCGCCTTGCGCCCTGGCCGAAGCCACATCGTAGCCGGCGCCTTCCACGGCTTTCCTGAGGGTATCGGTATCCGGCCCATCAGGCCCCACAGTGACGGTGACGCGGTGGGCGGCCACGTTAGTGGAGACCTCATCGGTTCCATCCAGGCGCCGGAGCGTTTTTGAGACGATACCGGCACAGTGGTCGGATCCCATGCCCGGCACAATCAGCTCTACGGTTCTTGATGCGCCCGGGTTCGGGCTGACACGGTTTTCCATTACGCATCCCCGCTTTTATTGCGGTCGTTTGGCCAGTCCGCAAAGGCAATAAAGTAGAGCAGGACCAGGTTGACCACGGGAATCAGCACCAGGATGCCCATCCAGCCCGGGTAACCTACGCGCTGGCAGATCCGCCAGACCGGCACCACGACCACAATGGCCATCACCAGCATCCACAGCCAGTGGCCTGCCCACATGGTGTTGCCGAACATGTCGTTATGCATCATGGATGTTTCCTCCGGTACGGGTCTTCGTTCTGATGGTGTTGAGCATGTGGTTCGTCATCCGTCGCGCGTCTGTTCAGGGCCGATTTTTTCAGGAAGATCTGCTCGCCAATGGCGATGATCATCATTGCAACAACCGCTACCCCGATCACAAAGGGGTCGGTGTTCAGTTTGACCCAGACGAAGCCGCCGAGAGCGAGCAGATCCAGCACGATGGCGATTGCCGGAACCCAGGCGTTGGCACTGATGTCCTTGCGCAGGTATCGCAGTACTCCCCAGTGGATGGCGATATCCATGATCAGGTAGAACACGATGCCCAGCGCGGCAATGCGGGACAGATCGAAAAAGGCGGTAAGAAGCAGGCCCAGTACGACGGTGTAGACCAGTGTGTGTTTCTGGATACTGCCCGGCATGCCGAAATGGCGATGGGGTACCAGCTTCATCTCGGAGAGCATCGCCAGCATCCGCGAGACAGCAAAGATACTGGCCAGTATCCCGCCGGCAGTGGCCATCATGGCAATTGCCACCGTGAACCACAGGCCATAGTCACCCAGCGCCGGTCGCGCCGCAGCGGCAAGGGAATAGTCCTGCGTCTCGATGATTTCACTCAGCGACAGGTTGCTCGCAACGGCAAAACCGACCAGGGTATAGATCACCACGCAGGCGGCGATGGAGATGACGATAGCCCGGCCAACGTTGCGATGTGGGGCCTTTATTTCCGAGCCACTGTTGGTGATGGTGGTAAAGCCCTTGAAGGCCAGTATCCCGAGGGCGGTTGCACCAAGGAAATTGCCAATCGTTCCGGCCTCGCCAGGGTTTGAAAAGTCAACGGCAATGTTGTCCGCGAGCCACACACCGACGAGGCCGAAGATCAGGATACCCCCGATTTTCAGAATTCCGATGACCGAAGCCACGCCCTGAATCAGGCTGTTGCTCAACAGGTTGACCACGAAGGCCGCCAGGATCAGCGCCACGCCGAGAACGGGCACCATGCGGCCGCTCTCGTCGCCGCCGAACAACTGCATGGTGTAGGAGCCGAACGTGCGGGCCAGGAAACTCTGGGCGATCACCATGGAGAAGTACATCAGCAAGGCATTGAATGCCGTCGGCAACCGGTTGCCGTAAGCCTTGTGCAGGTACATACCTATGCCACCGGCGGATGGCCAGGCATTGGAAATCCTGATGTAGGAGTAGGCGCTGAAGCTGACGATGACGGCGGCAGCCAGAAATGCCAACGGGAAAAGCGTGCCGGTCATCTGTGCCATCTGGCCGGTCAGCGCAAAGATACCGGCGCCGATCATGACGCCGGTGCCCAGCATCACGGTTCCCGGTAGCGACAGGCTGCCTTCCTGATAGCGTGTTGCTCTGTCGTCTTCGCGGCTCATGTCAGGCCCCTGCTATTTCTTCATGGGCGGGATTTTCGAGCA
Organism: Marinobacter sp.; assembly: GCF_041690615.1. Classification (GTDB taxonomy): domain Bacteria; phylum Pseudomonadota; class Gammaproteobacteria; order Pseudomonadales; family Oleiphilaceae; genus Marinobacter. The sequence continues at coordinate 36,438 of NZ_JAWLGY010000025.1, read as the reverse complement.
GCAGAAAGGCTCATGCTTCGCGTTTGCCCGGACATTGTCATCGGTAAACCGATACCACGCGAGCTTCCGTCGGGCCCACCAGCCGGTCTCGAGTCGGCCACCGCTGGTGTCAATGAGTTCCAGCAGAGCGTCTGTGGACCAATGGGAGCCATCGAAGGTGACCAGGAGCTGGTTGCCCGCTTTACGCTCGGCAAAATCCACGCATGGGTGATGATTAAGTTCGTGGACAAGGTCGTTCCACTGACTGTCGGTCAGACCCTTGACGGTCAGTTTCCGGCGGAGCAGAAACTGCACCTGGCTTGTCGGTTTGTGAGCTTTCATTGAAATTCACCTTTTAATCTGCTGGCTTGGGCGCCATCACAGCATTCCAGGCTGAATTGCGACTGAATAAAGTGCGGATTCTTCAGGTGAACTGATTCACATCAAATAATCAGGCCCTGTGGGGTGTTGCGGTCGGGCGATTCCCACAGGGGTATATGCCACTTCCGGTCACAGGGCCAGGAAAGCGTCCCTGAATCCTGGCCAGGCCATACTGAAGCCGGGCGCGCTGCTGACTCAGCGGGAGCGCCCCTGTCCGCGATCCATGTGGTCCAGCATCTGTTCCATCATCAGCTGCATCTGATCCATGCGGTTCTCCATCAGCTCCATGCGCTGGTCCATGTCCATGTCGGCGCTGCCGGCTTGTTGTTGCCGGGGCTTGCGGGACTGCTTGTTGCCCTGGCTGTCGTCCATGCCCTGGCGGTTCCCCATCATGCCCTGACCTTGCCCCATCATGCCCTGGCCCATCATGCCACCGCGCATCATGTCCATATGCCGGCGCATGTGATCCATATGCTGGTCCCTCAGCCGTTCACGGTCGTCGCCCGGGGCCGCGTTGTGCATCCGTTGCCTCAGTTCCTGCATCTGCGACATGTTTTCATGCATCTGCTGCATTTGTTCCTGGTTCATCATCCCGCCCCTGGGCATCTGCTGGGAATTCCCCTGGGCAAAGGCCAGCGCGGGGGCAGAAACGAGCATTGAGCATGCGATCAAGCGGATAAATCTGTTCATGAGAGCCTCCTTGGAGTCTGCGCCAAACTGCATCATCCTCAGTAAAGACCATGAAACTGAATCCAGGCTGAAAACCGGCATAATCCGTCAGCCGATTGCACCCTCATTGACCAGGGTCAAACGACGCCAGTCAGAACATCAATCGGGCCCCCACGACGGCGAACCATTCTTCGGTACCGCCGCCGGAGTCTCTGGACAGGTCGGCCGTGTCACCGTATTTGCGTTCGTGGACGATACCGACATAGGGTGAGAAGGCCCGGTCAATCAGGTCATAACTCAGCCGCAGGCCGGTTTCGGTGGAAGTGAGGCCTTTGCCAACACCAATCTCCCGGTCTTCCGAGAACGCCACATCTGCCTCAAACGTCGCCGAAACGATCCAGTAGTTGGTGAGTAGCAGTTCGTATTCCGCCTCAAAGTCAGCCGAGGCGTCACCTTTGTCACTGACGTACAGGTTGGTGTCCACCTCAAACCAGTAAGGTGCCAGGCCGGTGAGTCCCACCACGCCATAGACCCGGTCCGGTCCTTCCGGTGTGTCCACACGGATACCCGCTTTGGCATCCCAGAAGTCGGAGATTGGCGTCTGTGCCACGAACTGGTTTTCCAGGGTTTCCCAGGCATTGTGGGCTTCTTCCCACTCGCCTTCGAACAGCCAGCGGAACTTCAGCTCATCAGTACCATAGAAGGCATCGCCTTCAACGACCGCCAGTTCGTCATCCGAGTCACTGTAGCGGTACTCCAGCTTTTCAGCAGACACACCCCAGAAGGTTTTTGCGGTCTGGGTTTTCTTGGCGGGATCCTCCTGGGCATGGGCCGGAGCGGCCAGCACTGTGGCACCCAGCGCCACCCCCCAAAGGGATACAGTCAACCGGTTCATGATTCGCCTCCCCGATCTTTATTAATGCTGTCTTCGGCCCTGGTATCGTCCGGACCACCCTCAACCACGATCTTGCGGAACATGCCCGCGGCCGCGTGGTAGGAAAGGTGGCAGTGGAAGGCCCACTCACCGGGGGCATCCACTTCGGTTTCCATATACACGGTGGTGGCCGGGGCCACGCTGATCACGTGCTTGAGGGGATTCCACTTGCCCTCGCCCACGTCGAGAATCGACCACATGCCGTGCAGGTGCATGGGGTGGGTCATCATGGTCTCGTTCACAAACTTGAAGCGCACCCGCTCGCCATACTGCAACACGATGGGGTCCGCATCTTCATACTTGACGCCGTTAATGCTCCATTCGTAGCGTTCCATATTGCCGGTCAGGCGAAGTTCTATCTCGCGGGTGGGCTCACGGTCCTCGTAGAGAGGCTTCTGTGCTTTCAGGTCTGAATAGGAGAGAAACTTGCCGCCGTTGCTGGCGGCCGGGACAAGCCCGCTGCCTCTCGCATAGAAGGGGTCTTCGGGCAGTGAGCTGCTTTCACTGTGATCCATGGAACCATGGCCCATGGCGCTGTGGTCCATGCTGCCCGTGTCGTCCTCACCCATGTTGCCCTCCATGTCACCCTGATCCATACCACCATGATCCATATGCCCGGCCATATCCGCCATGGTCAGCCGGGGTGCATCACGCAGTTGGGGAACTTCCGCCGTCATGCCCTCCTCCGGGGCCAGGGTACCCCGGGCAAAGCCGGATCGGCCCATGGACTCGGCGAAAATGGTGTAGGCTTTCTCGTCCCTGACGTGGACGATCACATCGTAGGTTTCGGCCACGCCGATGCGGAATTCATCCACGTTCACCGGCTGTACGTTGTTGCCGTCGGCCTGTACCACGGTCATTTCCAGCCCGGGGATACGCACATCGAAGTAGGTCATGGCGGAGGAGTTGATAAAACGCAGGCGGATGCGCTCACCCGGCTTGAACAGGCCGGTCCAGTTCTGCTCCGGGCCCTTGCCGTTGATCAGCCCGGTGAAGCCCTGCACGTCCTCGATATCCGCTTTCATCATGCGCATATCGCCCCACATCATGCGGTCCTTCAGGGTTGCCATAAAACCCTGCTCACCGGATTCGGCGAAGAAGTCCCCCACGGTCTGCTGCTGGCGGTTGTAGTAGTCAGCCGACATCTTCAGGTTGCGCATGATGCGGTCGCCGGAGTGAGGATGTTTGTCGGTGAGCTGGACAACGTATTCCCGGTCGTAGCGGAAGGGCTCACGGCCCTCCGGCTCGATCACGATCGCGCCATAGGCGCCGTTGGGCTCCTGGAAGCCGGAGTGACTGTGGAACCAGTAGGTACCGGCCTGGGTAATCGGAAACTGGTAGGTGAAGGTCTTACCCGGCTCGATGCCCGGAAAACTGATGCCCGGCACACCGTCCTGTTCAAAAGGCAGGATCAGCCCGTGCCAGTGGATGGAGGTCATCTCGTCGAGGTTGTTGGTCACGTTGATGGTGACCTCTTCTCCCTCCCTGAATCGCAAAACCGGACCGGGTGAGGCTCCGTTGTAACCGATCCCTTCCTTGACGAAATCGCCGGTATCAATCTGTACCCGGTCGACCGAGATATCATATTCGCCGGCACTTGCGGACGAAAAGGCGAAGGCAGTCAGGATGGTGGTGAGACAATATTTCTTCATGGATTGACCTGCTTTATTCGAATTCGATGTCGCCATACATGCCCGCCTGATAGTGCCCCGGTACGTTGCAGGCATACTCAAGGTCGGCGGCTTCGGTAAAAGCCCAGACAAGTTCTCTGGTCTCACCCGGCTCCATAAGCACGCTGTTGGGATCACTGTGCTCCATGGTCTGGCCATTGCCCATGTCCATTTTCATCATCTCGTGGTCGATGTGGTCGCCCTTGATCACGCCGTGTTCCACCATCATTTCCATCTCTTCCTGATGAGCGTCGTGCATATCCGCTGTGGCGATTCTGAACTCGTGCACCAGGTCGCCCTTGTTCTTGACAATAAACCGCACGGTTTCCCCCGCTTTTACGTCGATGGACTCCGGCTCGTAATAGTTGTCGTACATCTCAATCGTCACCGTACGGTCCGCGTCGGCGGCCCTGCCGGGCTCGCCGGTGGCGGCGCCCTGCTGGTGGCTGTGGGTACCGCTGGCAAAAGCGGTGATTGATATGGAAATGGCTGTGGCTGCGGCCATGAGGGGTATCGGGTTCATCCCGTCGGTCTCCTTGAAGGTTCCTGCAAAAAAGGCTGGTGTTCCGGCCTGAACATTGATCAATATCCAGAAGCGGCTGCTACCATCGCCCATTAACCTGAATCCTTGCTGAAAACCGGGGATTGATTTTCGTTCATGCTGAATTCAGGGTCCCGGGCGACACTGATGAGATGCGACCATCGAAAGGACATGCACAATGCGACTACTGCTGGTGGAAGATGACAGGCTGCTGGCCGACGGCCTTGCCAGCCAGCTGGAAAAAGCCGGGTTCAGCGTGGACATCGCCCGTACCGCCCGGGAGGCCCGTATGCTGGGGGACCGGGAGGACTACCGGGTGGGTGTGCTGGACCTCGGGCTGCCCGATGGCAGCGGGCTGGATGTGTTACGCAGATGGCGGGCTAACCATATCAACTTCCCGGTGCTGATCCTCACCGCCAGGGGCGACTGGCAGGACAAGGTCAACGGCCTGAAGGCGGGCGCCGACGATTATCTTGCCAAGCCCTTTCAGACGGAGGAGCTTGTTGCCCGGCTACACGCCATTGTGCGACGCGGCGAAGGGCGGGTGCTGTCCTCGGTCAGGGCCGGCGGCTTCGAGCTGGACGAGAACCGCCAGACACTCAGGGTGGAAGGCGGCGGCGAATACAGCCTGACCGGCACCGAGTTCCGCCTGCTGCGCTGTCTCATGAGCCGGCCTGGTCAGGTGTTCTCCAAGGAACAGCTCATGGAGCAGCTTTACAACCTGAATGACAACCCGAGTGACAATGTTATCGAGGCCTATGTGCGCCGGCTCAGAAAACTGCTGGGCGCCGACGCCATCAAGACCCGGCGTGGTCAGGGATACCTGTTCGATGACACTCCCTAGCTGGCCCGCCTCGGTCAGGGGCATGTTGCTGATCCTGCTGTTGCCGGTGGGTATCGGCCTGATGGCGCTGGCATGGTTCATACACGGGGTTCTGCTGGAACGGATGTCCCGGGATTTCGTGGAAAGCCGCCTGGAGGATGAGGTGGCCTTTCTGGAGCACCAGATCCGTGAGTCGGATGGGCAGGTCGATACGCTGCGTACCGGGGATTATTTCCAGGAGGTGTTTCACCACGCCTTTGCCATCGCCGCGCTGTCTCAGCAGACGGTTTCTCCGGAACCCTGGGCGCCTCTGCTGGAGCCGCTGCTGGCCGAAGACGGCGAGGGCGCCGTAAGTGTACGCGATGCCGGCGTCAGCGGTGCCCCTTCCGACATACTGGCCTATCGTCGGTCGTTTACCGTCGATGGTGTGCCTGTCACTGTCATCGTCGCCGAGGACATGGAGGCATTGCAGAACAGTCAGGCGGAGCTGCACGCCTGGACGGCGGCAGTATCGGTGCTGTTGATCCTGTTGCTGGTGGCAGGCATCTGGCTGGCGATCACCCTTGCCCTGCGCCCGGTTCTCTCGCTGCAGGCAGCGCTGAGGAAGCTCCAGGCCGGGGAAACCTCGCGTATCAACGTCCGCAGTCCCGAGGAATTCCGTCCTCTGGTCCGCCAGCTCAATCAGCTGCTTGACTCCCTGGACCATCGCCTGGAGCGGTCCCGGGATGCCCTGGCGAATCTGTCCCACAGCGTCAAGACGCCGATTGCGGCGATCCGGCAGGTGCTGGAGGACACCCGCCGGCCGCTGGACGATGAACTGAGGCGTGAAATGGCCACCCGCCTGGTTGATATCGACCGGCAACTGGAGGCGGAGATGCGCCGCAGCCGCTTTGCCGGGCCCCAGGTGGGAAAAAGCGCCTTCCCGGTAAAACAGGCTCGGGACCTGTTGTGGATGCTGGGCCGACTGTATCCACAGAAATCGTTCGAGCTGGCCACAGAGCTGAGGCATGAGCATCGCTGGCCCATCGAGGAGCAGGACCTCAATGAAATACTCGGCAACCTGCTCGACAACGCCGGCAAGTGGTCATCCCGGTGCGTGGAGCTGTCCCTGGTGGAGAGCCGCCAACAGATGCAGATCATTGTCAGTGACGACGGCCCCGGTGTTGCGGACGATGTCATAGGCCAGCTGGGCCAGCGTGGCGTAAGGCTGGACGAACAGACCCCCGGCCATGGCCTGGGGCTGGCGATCGTGCTCGACATCGTGCGGCGCTACCATGGTGAGACCCGCTTCCTGCCTGGCTCCAGAGGGGGGCTGGAAGTGCGTGTCACCATCCCCAGCCCGGTCTTCAATGCAGCTTCAGCCTTGGCTGCATGGCCCGGCTGACCCGGTCCATGGCCCAGATGATGGCGGTTCGCACTGGACCATGGAGGGCATTCTGATGCATCCGGTACAGCGAAGCGTAGAACAGCCGGGCCACTTTCCCTTCCACATACATGGAACGGCCCGACAGGTTGCCCATCAGGTTGCCCACGGTGGTATAGCGGCTGAAGTTAATCAGTGAGCCGTGGTCGTGGTAGACAAAGGGTACCGGCTCGCCCCCTTCCAGACGGTGCCGCAGAGTCCTGAACAGGGTGTCGGCCTGCTGATGGGCTGCCTGGGCCCGGGGCGGCACCGGCCGGTCCGAGCCCGGTTGCGGGCAGGCGGCGCAGTCGCCGAAGGCAAAGATGTCCGGGTCGGTGACGGACTGCAGCGTCTGCTTTACGGCGACCTGATTGCTCCGTGTGGTCTCCACATCCAGCTGGCGCAGCCATTCCGGCGCCTTGATGCCGGCGGCCCAGATGGTCATTTCTGACGGGACTTCGCTGCCGTCCTTCATCACCACTGCCTTTTCCCGCACTTCGGCCACCGGCTGACCTGTGAGCACCTGCACATCCTGTCGCTGCAGCTCCCGGGTGGCAGCCAGGGAAAGCCGGGCGGGTAACGCGGGCAGGATACGGTCCGCAGCCTCGATGACCGACACCCGGATATCACCGGGGCTGAGGTGGTTCATGCCATAGACCGGCAGCTCCCGGGACGCCAGGCGCAGCTCTGCCGCCAGCTCCACACCGGTGGCCCCGGCACCGATGATGGTGATGGGCAGCTGGTGGTCATGGCCCTCCTTCGCATAGTGATTCTTGCGCAGAAAGGCGTTGAGCATCAGGTTGTGGAAGCGCCGGGCCTGGGGCAGGCTGTCCAGGAACAGGCAGTGTTCCTGGGCGCCGGGTGTGCCGAAGTCGTTGGCGGTACTGCCTACGGCCAGCACCAGGGTGTCGTAGTGGATGCGCCGTTCGGGCACCACTTCTTTGCCTTCGTTGTCGAGGAAAGGCGCAATGACGATCTGGTGTTGCTGACGGTCCAGGCCGGTCATACGACCGAGCTGGAACTCGTAGTGGTGTTTGCGGGCGTGGGCCCGGTAATTGATCTCGTTGGCACTGGCATCCAGGGAGCCCGATGCCACTTCATGGAGCAGGGGCTTCCAGACATGGGTCAGCCCGGCGTCCACCAGGGTGATACGGGCCCTGCCCTTGCGCCCGAGCTTGTTGCCCAGCCGGGTGACCAGTTCCAGGCCACCGGCGCCGCCACCGACCACAACGATATGATGTGCGTTTCCCATTGATTGTACTTCCTGTAAATGAACACAGGCAGGGGCCCTGACCGGCAGGACCACTGGCTCTGTTCACTGGGGAGGGTCCGGTGAGCCGGGCGGAAGGTCGCCCGGCCAGGTCCGGTCTGTTGTTGTTATGGCAGGTCGGTGACGGCACCAGTGGAGGCGGAGCTCACGGTGCGCGCATACTTGGCGAGCACGCCCCGGGTGACCCTGGGTGCGGGGGGCTGCCAGGCCTGGCGGCGCCGCTCCATTTCTTCGTCGGAAATGGCCAGTTCAATGGTGTTGCTGACCGCGTCGATAGTGATTGTATCACCGTTTTCAACCAGTGCGATGGGGCCACCCTCGGCGGCTTCCGGGGTGATATGGCCGACCACGAAGCCATGACTGCCGCCGGAGAAACGGCCGTCGGTGATCAGTGCCACATCACTGCCCAGGCCACGGCCCATGATGGCGGAGGTGGGGCTGAGCATTTCCCGCATGCCGGGGCCGCCCTTGGGCCCTTCGTAGCGGATGACCAGTACATCGCCCGCTACCACAGAGCCGTCGAGGATGCGCTCCTGGGCCTCTTCCTCCGAGTGGAAGACCCTCGCCTTGCCGGTGAAGTGGGTGCCTTCCTTGCCGGTAATCTTGGCGACCGAGCCGGTGGGGGCCAGGTTGCCGAACAGGATCCGTAGGTGGCTGTCTGCCTTGATGGGGTTGTCGAAGGCGTGGATGATGTCCTGGCCTTCCGGATAGGGCTCCACATTGGCAAGGTTACCGGCCAGGGTGTTGCCGGTCACTGTCAGGCAGTCGCCGTGCAGCAGGCCCCGGTCCAGCAGCATCTTCATCAGCGGCTGTATGCCGCCAATGGCCACCAGTTCTGACATCATGTAGTGACCGGACGGCCTCAGGTCCGCCAGTACCGGTACCTTCTTCCCGATCTGCACGAAATCGTCCAGGCTCAGCTCAACCCCAATGGTGCTGGCCATGCCCAGCAGGTGCAGCACCGCATTGGTGGACCCGCCCAGGGCGATGACGACCGTAATGGCGTTCTCGAACGCCTTGCGGGTCATGATGTCGGAGGGCTTGATGTCTTCCTCCAGCAGCTTCAGGACCGCGGCCCCGGCGGCTTCGCAATCCGCCAGCTTGGTATCTGAAACCGCATTCTGGGCCGAGCTGCCCGGCAGGCTCATGCCCATGGCCTCGATGGCAGAGGCCATGGTGTTGGCGGTGTACATGCCACCGCAGGAGCCGGGGCCCGGAATGGCGGTTTCCTCGATCTGCTTTACCTCGATCAGGTCCATATTGCCCTGAGCATGGGCGCCTACGGCCTCGAACACGGAGATGATATCGGTATGATTCTCCCCGGGCTGGATCGTGCCGCCGTAGACGAACACCGAAGGCCGGTTCAGCCGGGCGAGGCCCATGAGGCAGCCGGGCATGTTCTTGTCGCAGCCGCCGATGGCCACCAGGCCGTCAAAGCCCTCACAGCCGGCAACGGTTTCGATGGAGTCTGCGATGACTTCCCGGGACACGAGGGAATACTTCATGCCCTCGGTACCGTTGGCGATGCCGTCAGAAACCGTGATGGTATTGAAAATCAGGCTCTTGCCGCCGGCATTGTCGGCGCCTTTGGCCGCTTCCCGTGCCAGTCCGTCGATGTGCATGTTGCAGGGGGTAAGGTTGCTCCAGGTGGAGGCGATGCCTACCTGGGGCTTGCGGAAGTCGTCGTCGGTAAAGCCCACCGCCCGCAGCATGGCCCGGCTGGCGGACTTGCCCAGGCCATCGACCACCGGGGCGGAATGGCGACGTCGCTTGTCGTCGGTCATGGTCTCTCTCCTGAAACGTTGTGTCCCAAGAGGTTAGTGCGTGGTGGGGTGCTGCGTAAAGGCGCCCAGGGCGGTAATAATGTCTTCGGTAAGGTTTTTTATGCTGTCTGTGTCAATGTCCCGCTGGGCCAGTGACCGCAGCCCCATGATCTGGGCCTGTACCAGTCGGGCGAACCGGTGGCTGTCCACGCCCGGTTTCAGCTCACCTTGCACCCGGGCCTGCTCGAACAGTTCGGCAAGGTGATCTTCGACATCCTGCAGGCGCTGGTTCACCAGCGTTCGCAGTTCAGGCTGATCAGCAGTGACTTCAAGGAGGGTCTTCACAACCAGGCAGGCTCTTGCGGGAGAGTCTGGGGCGGTAATCTGCTCCGTGAGAGACCTCAGATAAGCGAAGATGCCCGCCATGATGGTAGGCGACGCTTCCAGTGCTTCGGCCATGGAATGGGACATTCGCCCTGCATACACTGCCAGCGCTTCCCGGAACAGGCCGTCCTTGCTGCCAAAGGTGGCATACAGGCTGCCGGGCCGCATATCCAGCGCCTGCTCGATCTGTTTCATGGACGCGCCGCCGTAGCCCCGCTCCCAGAACAGTCTGACGGCATCATCCAGGGCTTTTTCCCGGTCATACTTGGCGATTCGTGGCATGGAACAACATCCACCGGTCAGAATTTGTGCGATTATAACTTGAATGATCGATCAAATACAGCTAGGGTAACTTTGAAATTGAGCAAATGTTCAAAAACGGAGGTCGTTATGACTGACTTTGCATTGCACGATATCGAGTCCGCCCCAAAAGATGCCAAACCCCTGCTGGAAGGGTCGAAAAAGAACATGGGCATGATTCCCAGCCTGCACGCGGTGATGGCGGAAGCCCCGGGCCTGCTTGAGGGCTACCAGACCCTCCATGGCCTGTTCACCAATACCAGCTTCAACGCCAACGAACAGACCGTGGTCTGGCAGGCGATTAACGTGGAGAATGAGTGCCACTATTGCGTACCGGCTCATACCGGCATCGCCAACATGATGAAAGTGCCGGAAGAGATCACCGAAGCCCTGCGTAACGAAACGCCTCTGCCCGATGACAAACTGGAAGCGCTGCGGAACTTCACCCTGGCGGTCGTCCGCAAGCGCGGTAACGTTACGAAGGACGATCTGCAGGCTTTCTATAATGCCGGCTACGGGCGACAGCAGGTTCTGGAAGTGATCCTTGGTGTGGCCCAGAAGACTATGAGCAACTACGTCAACCACATTGCCGAGACGCCTATCGACGAGCCGTTCAAAAAGTTTGAGTGGAAGAAAAATTCCTGATGTTGCTGTAATTCTGGCGTTCCCTGAACGTCCAACAAATGAGGAGTGATCCTCGATTGTTGACTCAGGGTTGCAAGCCCACTGACTCAGGGTACTAAACCCCTTCGGGCGCGTTGCGGTATAGTGACGCGCCTTTTTTTGTTTTGATCCCGGAGCGGTACCCCTGTTGAAACCCCTGCAACGTCAGAACCTGTTGATCCGATTACTGGCCATTGCCGGGCTGGCCGTATTGCTGGCGGGGATCTGGTTCGTGCTGCAGGCGCTGGGGGCGCCGGCTTCCCTGTCACCGTCGGATCTGTCTGCCTGGTTGCAGGGCGAAGGTCACTGGGGGCCGATATTGCTGATATTGCTGATGGTCCTCGCCGTGGTGGTGGGGCCCATTCCCACCTTGCCGGTCAGCGCTGCCTCGGGACTGGCCTTCGGCATGCTTCAGGGCACATTAATTGCAGTGACCGGTGCCGCCCTCGGAGCCATGGTGGCCTTCTGGGCCAGTCGTATCCTCGCCAGAGATTACTTCCGGCGAAAATTGTCGGACCACCCGGTGTTTGCTTCTGATGCCCCGCAGCGGTCCCTCTTCTGGGGCATTCTTTTCACGCGGCTGGTGCCATTATTCTCGTTTGCGCTGATCAGCTATGCCGCCGGACTCACTTCCGTCACAGCCTTACGATTCCTGGTGGCGTCTGTCGTTGGCATGATGCCCATGACCTTTGTGTTCGCCGGACTGGGCCACACCCTGGAGGTTCATCCGGTATGGACCGTTGGGGCGGCGGGCATGGTGTTGCTTCTGATGGCCCTGACACCCTGGTGGTGGCGCCGACGCGGGCATTCCGGCGAATTCCGGTGACCTGCCACAGGGGCAGCTGATCTGGACAAGTCCGCCACGCAACTGCTAAAACCGGGGAGTATTTGTGACAGCCAACAGGAGCAAACCATGAAGGTTCAGTTTAATGGCATTACCGAGGGCCAGCCGGTCCCGGAGAAGTTTGCGTTTGGTGTGTACAGCGAGGAGGACCATATGAGTTTCGGTCCCAACCGCAACCCGGAAGTTACCTGGCAGGACGCGCCTGAAGGCACAAAGAGCTTTGCCGTGGTGATGTTTGATTCCGACGTGCCCAGCGTGGCGGACGACGTCAACCAGGAAGGCAAGACGGTCTCGAAAGACATTCCCCGGGTGGATTTCTTCCACTGGCTGCTGGTGGATATTCCGGCAACCACCAGCTGTATTCCCGAAGGTGAGGACAGCGATGGCGTCAGCCCCAAGGGCAAGCAGCCGGGCCCTGGTCCGATTGGCATTCGCGGGGTCAACAACTTTACCCAGTTCCTGGCCGGTAACCCGGATATGGCCGGCACCTATGGTGGCTACGATGGTCCCTGCCCGCCCTGGAACGACGAGCTGGTGCACCACTACCATTACGAGGTGTATGCCCTGGACGTGGAAACCCTGGGTCTGGACGGTGAGTTTGACGGTGAGGCCGTCCGCAAGGCGATGGAAGGGCACGTGCTGGCCAGCGAGCGGGTTACGGCCACTTACACACTGAATCCGGATCTTCGCTGATTTGTTTGTCCCTTCTGTAACAACCATTCTCTCCCTGTGTCTGTGAGTGAGTATCTACTCACAGCGACAGGGGAGACGTAACCATGACAGGTAGTACTCGTTCGTCCCGCGTCATTCTGTTTGACGTCATTGAAACCTTGTTTTCTCTGGCCCCGTTGAAGAAGCGTTTTACGAACAATGGTGCTACTGAAGCAGATGCTGACCTGTTTTTCGCGCAACTGCTGAGGGATGCCTTTGCGCTGTCGTCTGCCGGTGTGTTCCGGCCGTTTCCCGAGATTGCGGGAGGAACCCTGACGGTACTGCTGGAAAGCCGGAAGCATGGCAACGTTGATGCCGCAGTGAAGGATATTCTGTCGGTCTTCGGCGAGCTGCCTGCACACCCGGATGTGAAGCCGGCCCTGGAGGCCGTGGCCCGGTCCGGTGCCCGGGCTGTTCTGCTAACCAATGGTTCCCGGGCCAACACCGAAAAGCTGGTGGCCCGTGCCGGCCTGTCCGACCTGGTTGATGATGTGATTTCAATAGAAGATTTCCAGATCTGGAAGCCCCGGGCGGAAGTTTACCTCGAGGCCTGTCGCCGCTGCGGCACAGGTCCGGAAGACACCACGTTGATTGCCGCCCATGCCTGGGATGTCCATGGTGCCATGGAAGCCGGGCTGGACGGTGTCTGGGTAAAGAGGCAGGAGCGTGTCTATCACAACTTGATGGGTCAGCCTGAGGGGCTGGCGAATAGCCTTCCTCAGGCAGTCAGCATGGCATTGGACAGCTCCCTGTAACATAGCCACAACATAGCGTAACAAGCGGCGGCTCCCGGTGTCTGAGATGAAAATGTCTCAGGGGAGACCCGCCATGAACATCCCTCACTTTTGTAAGCTGTCGGCCATCGTTCTGGGGCTATGTCTGCCCCTGCTGGCGGTTGCCCAGCAGAAGAACGGTTTCGATCTCGGTAACGCACTGGTTAAGCCGGACACCATCCTCCACGGGGGCCCTCCAAGGGATGGCATACCGGCCCTGAACGATCCAGCCTTTACCTCTCCTTCTGATGATCTGCCATGGCGGCCAGATGACCTGGTGATGACCCTGGATCTGGACGGACAGTCCTATGCCTATCCGGTGGGCATTATGAACTGGCATGAGATCGTCAACCACGAGGTTGGCGGTCGCCCGGTGCTGGTTACCTTCTGCCCACTGTGCGGCACCGGGATGATTTTTGATCCGGTGGTCGATGGCGCAACCCTGACCTTTGGCGTCTCCGGTCTGCTGCATAACAGTGACCTGCTGATGTATGACCACCAGACCCTGTCACTGTGGTCCCAGATCCCGGGGAAGGCGATTGCCGGGCCCATGGCAGGCAAAGTGCTTGACCGTGTCAGGGGCCGGCATGAGCTCTGGGGTAAATGGCTGCAGCGGGATGCCGGTGAGCGGAAGGTGCTGTCCACCGATACCGGTTATCAGCGGGATTATCTGCGCTCGCCCTACGGTGACTATGACCATTCCGACCGCCTGTATTTTCCGGTTTCGGAGGAAAGCCGGCGTTACCATCCGAAAACCTGGGTGATTGGCCTTGAAGTAGACGGCGAGGCGAGGGTCTGGCCCTTCCCGGAACTGGAGAATGCCGGCACGCCGGTGCAGGACGACATCGGGGGGCAGACGGTCACCATCCATTATGACCGGGATGTGCCCACCGCCTGGGCGGTTGACGAATCCGGCAACGAACTCGCGGTCACCCGGGCGTTCTGGTTTGCCTGGTATACCTTCCATCCGCAAACCACCATTTTCCGGGCGGGTGAAGACAACTGACAGGCTGGTCCTTTCCACCGGGCTGATTGAGGGGGGGCGTCTTGCAGGTTAAGCCGACGATGGACCATCGGCTATGGTCGGGTCTTGCCAATCGATGGGGCGAAAAGGCACTCTCAGGCTGAGGTCAGTGCCTTTCTGAGGAGTTGAGCGCCTGATCCACCGCCTGATCCAGTCGCTGTGCGTAGTCTTCATTGATACGATAATCCGAGTGACCTTTCATCAGCCGAACACTTTCTCGCAGGTTGCCGATGAAGGAGCGGCAGTCCTTGCACATCAGCATATGCATTTTCACCGAGAGGCTGTCAGCGGTGCTGAGTTTCCCATCGATATAATCACTGCTAATTCTGGCCAGATCTCGACACATCAGCATTCGCCGGTCTCCTGGAAGTCTTCCACCATCAGATAAATTTTCTGGCGGGCACGGTGAACCAGTACCCTGAGATTAGACGCACTGATGTCCAGTATATTACAAACGTCTTCGGCTTTATGCTGATGAGCTTCGTAAAGCATCACGGCCGAACGCTGTTGTTCCGGCAGCGCTGAAAGGTGTTTGTCGAGGCAATCGCTTAATGCATCGTTCTCCATGAGCGATTCGGCATGCTCTTCGAACCGCAGTTTCGGCGGGGTGGCCCAACGACCTCCCGATTCGAAGCGGCTGGCAATCCCCGGTTCCAGTTCTTCACCGAACTCACTGGAAACTTCCCGGTTGGCGGTACGAAGACGGTTTTTGCAGCGGTTGGCAACGATCCGGTGAAGCCAGGTTTTCAGCCCGGAGCGACCTTCGAATTTCTTGACGGCGTCTACCACATTGACCCAGGTTTCCTGGACAACATCTTCGGCGCTGGAGTGATCTACGTAATAACGGGCAACAGCCAGCATGCCCGGCGAATACTCCCTGACGGCCTGGTGAAAAGCCTTCTGATCTCCTGCCTGAAGGGCGGTGACCAGGAGGTTTTCGTCAGTGATGCTTTTGGTTGGCAGTTCCATAATGCGTCTCCGTCCCTTGTTGCGGTCAGGTTATACCAGTCTTTGAGACGGCCTTGTCCCTTGCTGGTTCCCGCTTATTTGAGCAATTGTTCAAATTCTAGCACAATGTGATTCTGATTTCGGAAATGTAAAAAGGCCCCAGTCCGAAGAATGGGGCCCTGAGCAGCCTCGATGATTTCTGTCAGATGATGGGCCTGCCTTCATCGTCATAGGTATTGGAAATGTCGATACCCTTCGGGGCTTCCTTTTCCGATGTGTCAGCGTCTTTTTCGTGCTTCCTTTCAGCGTTACCGTTAGAGCTTTCCCCGGCCAGTTGCTGCTCCTTGAGTTGCTGTTCAAGGACTTCTTCCATCCACTTCTGCTGGGCGTGGCCCATGGATGCGGTTGCGGTCAGTACCAGGGCTGTTGCGATAACGGCCAGTTTTCTGAGTGTGTTTGCGGTGTTCATGATGCTTTCTCCTTTCCGACTCTTGATGAGTTCGGGTAATAGACACCTGGAAAGGCGGGGTTGTTACTTTTCTGACGGTGGGATAATTTGTTGAACTTGTTCAGAAAAACACGTCATCAACTGGTGTAACGAACGCCCGGCTGACGTGTCCATAAACGACGTGCACCCGGGAATGGTCGCCATCAACAACAAGACGAGCTGGAACAATGTTCAACTGGATTTCCAGGGCCCTCGCCCGCTACCTGTCCAAGCCTGTGGCAGACTTTTCCGTCAGTACCTCAACCTGGGAAGCGCTTGTGGCGACCATCCGGCCTGGAGACGTGTTGCTGGTGGAGGGTAATACGCGGGTCAGTGTGGCTATCAAATACCTGACCCAGTCCACCTGGTCGCATGCTGCACTTTATCTGGGAGACGCTGCCGGCCTGGGACGCAACGAAAGCGGCGAGCCCAATACCCTGGTGGAAGCGGATCTCGAGGCCGGTATCCGGGCCATTCCCCTGGCCTTCTATCGGCATAGCCATACCCGAATCTGTCGTCCGGTGGATCTGGAGCTCGACGATGTCGAAGCTTTGACGAGGTACTCGCTCGAACGTCTTGGTCATCAGTATGACCTGAAGAATATTGTGGACCTTGCCCGCTACCTGTTGCCAACGCCGCCGGTACCCGTCCGGTACCGGCGGAGAATGCTGGCATTGGGTAGTGGTGACCCTACCCGGGCGATCTGTTCATCCTTTATTGCCCAGGCCTTCCAGCGCATCCGGTACCCCATTCTGCCGGAGGTGATTGCCATGGCTTCGGACGACCCGCGGTGCCGGGAGTGTGAACGGGAGCTGTACCGGATTCGTCATCACTCGCTTTTCGTGCCAAGGGACTTCGATGCCTCGCCCTATTTCGAGATCATAAAGCCCACCATTGCACAGGGGTTCGATTACCGGGCGCTTGAGTGGTCGAGGCCCTGATGTGGCCATATGGAGGGCACAGTCAAACGGCGGCGAACAAAAAGGGGTGAGACGAATCCCACCCCGGGGCTGGTCATAGTGTTCTGATGAAGAGAATGGCCAGGCGGCCATCAGCGGTTCCGGAATTTCTCCTGCTCCCCTCGCATGTATTCGGTCAGGGCCGCGAGTTCATCGGAATCCCATGCCAGCGGCTCCGCTGCCATGGGGGCGACCATGCAGATCTGGACCATCTCATCCAGATGTACCTCTTCCATGCCGAAATCGTTCTGCCCCATAGCGACATAATGGGGGTATTCGTTTTCGAAGGTGTCGTTATAGCCCGCTCCATCGGTGTGGCAGGTAGCGCAGGACAGGCCGTTGGAGGAGAGGGAGGTGTCATTGAACAGCGTCTTGCCTTTCCCGGCCAGCTCGGCGGCACCGACATCGTTGGGCTGGTAGCCCGTCGGTCGCCGCACAGCCTGCTTCATGGCTTCTGAGGTGCCTTCGGACTCTCCCTCAGCTTCGCCTTCTGCTTCTCCCTCGCCTTCTCCTTCAGCCTCACCTTCTGCTTCTCCCTCGGCTTCGCCTTCAGCCTTACCTTCAGCTTCACCTTTGGCCTCGCCCTCGGCTTCACCCTGGGCCGCCTCAGCGGATGGAATAAGCTCCAGGCCACGGTCGGACATGGCGTTCACTCCGGCCATGGCCACGACGGTCATGACCGGCACCGACACCATCAGATTGCGAGATAACTTGTGCAGGAGTGCCCTGCGATCGTTTTGTTCAGACATTGGATGACTCTCCCATAGCTCTTGATTGATGGTCTGCCGGGGTTATGCCCCTGTCAGTCATGTGTCTACCCGGTTATGCGCTCCGTGCCATTGTTGTTTCCTGCCGCCGCTGGTGTCGCAGCGTCGAAGGGTGAACCCCGAAATCCTCCGGCACGCTGATGCCGGCCTGCTCCGCGAGCATGGCGATAATCGCCATGTGGTGAATGGTGTGGCTGGCCAGAAAGACGAGCTCCCGGCCAACGGTGGTATCCATCACTACCCGTTCTTCATCGCTCAGATGAGCCATTGGCAGGCGGGTACTCGCCGGTGTCCTGGCCAGCTGCTCCAGAGAGCCGGCGACAGCGAGCAGTCGCTTTCTGGCGGCGTGATGGTCCTGCTCAAGGTCTTCCTCGCGCTGTCGGTTTTCATAGTTCAGGGGAGCGATGGACGACAGGCTCACGACTCCGAGAAACGACAGATAATGATCGATGATGTGTCTGACGTGCTTGCCGATGATGTGTTGCCGGTGGGCGCCGAAGGCCTGCCGGTAGTACTTCCCCGGTAATACCGCGAGAAGATCCGCAAGCTCGCGGATAGCATGGTCATTCTCGGCGACAGGGCCGGCCACCGTGGCGGGCCTGGTCTCTGGATTGTGCATGGTTGTCACCCGTCTTCGCTGGGTCGATCCGTTCCTGACGGCCGGTAATGAACACCGGGTCGTGCCCGACGCCAGGGACTACCGGGTATGAATCCCGGCCCTGGCAGGGGCACGGCCTGTGTTCGGCTAAGGAGCACAGGATCAGCCTTCGGCTTCACCTTCACCTTCACCTTCACTTTCACCTTCGCCTTCGCCTTCTCCCTCACCTTCACCTTTGGCTTCGCCTTCACCGGAGGCCAGCATAAGGTACTGACTGTCGGCGTTTTCAGCGGTCGTGGTGTCGGCTGCTGCCGTAGTGCTGAAAGCAGAGGCGCCGACAACCACAGCCAGCATTGGGCCGGTGTAGGTGATGCCACGGGCAAGTTTTCTCAACAGGTGTCTTTTCTGAATATCTTCGGACATGGTATTTCCCTCGTATCCGTTGGTTCTCGATACCGGGCTTCAGCGCCCGGATCCTCTGATACCGGGTGACTCAAGACTCAGAGTCGTGGTGCCACCCGGGCCGCTGGCCGACATACTGCGGGGCCAGCAAACGCGCCTGATCGTGCTTTTCAACCCGCACTCAGGCCGCGACGGAACGGCAATGATTCGTCGCCCCATTCCTTCAACGACAGTCTGTCTGTGACGGCGTCGAGTTCATTCACGTCAATCAGGTACCGGTCCACTGTTTCGAGCCAGGTGGAAAGCCGCGAGAAACTGTCGCCATCCAGCGGGCGGGCGTGCGGCCCGAAGCAACCGGCAATCAGGTAACGCAGGGCTTGGGTCACCGGGACCGGTCGCAGTTCGCCTTCTCCGGACGGCACTTCCCCCGGTATCAGCAGCGTATTGATCCGGTGAGTCCGGCCGGCCATGCCTTCGGAGGATGGCTGTAGCAGCACCTCATGACCGGTCGTCAGGGTATGACGGCAAAGGGATATGGCAGCGAGGTCGGTGTGGCCATGTTTATCCGGCATCCGGGCGGGAAGACCCAGGCCCGATGGCGAAGCCTCCGGGCTCAAGGGTATTCTCAGGCCCCGGCCGAACCTGCCATTGAGCTGCGCCGCCAGGGCCAGTGCAGGATCATCGCCGAGTTCAGGGTTACCATTGGCAATCAGGATGGCGTTGTCGGCATCCCCTGGCAGGTAGAGCACACCCGCGTCCACAATAATGTCACCGTCCCTTGCGGCATGGCTGGCAAGGCAGTCCAGAATGGCGGGTGCCACCCGTGACAGGGCAACCCGGGTTTTTTCGACCCTGCCATCCAGCACCAGCGTATAGCCGGGGATATCACGCACAATCTCCAGCCTTGAAGCAGACGCCTCCGGGGCGGGTACCTCAAGGGGCGCGAGCAGTTGGCGAATCCGATTGACCACCAGGGAGCTGTCAGTGGACAGGGTCACCCTGAAGTCACCACACCGAAGTACACAGCTGAACGGTTTACTCAATGGCGGCGCCGGGCTCTCAGGCTCCGGCCTGTTGCCGACCGGGTCGCCGTTGCCGACTTCCTGAGCCAGGAAATGGCCGTTTGCCCAGTCCGCCAGAGTGCTCCATACATCCTGGCGAATGGCCCAAGCATCAGGCCCGGTCGCGGCATTCTGCCGCGCGGACTGGGTCAGGGCGTCGGCAATGTCGTCGGGACCGATGCCATCTGTGGCCATCAGCCAGATCAGCGAGGCGGTCTCGTTCAGCTCATTGAGATGACCGCAGCGGGTATCGTAGAGGTAGACGCAATCCTCGCTGATCCGGTCCTCCGCGCAATGGCGTTGCACCGTGGGCTGGGCCAGGTCAGTCCCGGCAAGGCCCCGGGACACCAGCCAGTCTTCCAGACGGGGAAAGGTGTACAGTGGAAGGTAGGCCTCGGGATCCCTGGAAGGCAGCAGCCGCCTGAAGTTACCAGCCCGTGCCAGTTCATCCTCTGTTTCAGCGATAATCTGTTGTTCACGTGAGTCACTGCTGTCGACATCGGCTTTGCCGTTGAGGCCCACCAGGCTGACCAGATCGGCCACCAGCGCGCCCTTGACTCTTTTCTCGATATCACCACCGCTCTCCGGCCCGGCACAGACTTCCAGCGACGGGCTGAGGTTGCATTCCAGCACCCAGGGTTTCAGGTCGCTGTCCACCAGGCAGTCAATGCCCAGCATTTCGTAACAGCCCCGGGTGTCGGCGCCAATAGCCCGGGAACGCTCGCGCATGGCTTCGAGGGCAGACAGGCAGGTCAGGGCCACCATGTCCTCAATCCTGTCGAACAGGGCCTCATCGTCGTGCCCCCGTTCACGTAGCCAGGCCCGGTAGCGGTCCAGGTCGACAAACTCCACGGGTACGTCTGCCTCCAGGTTGAGTGCATTGATATCCGGGTTGGTGAGGTAGCTGTATGGGTTGTCAGCGTTCGCCTCGTCGTAGGGAGCAGAAGCGAGCTTGGCGAAGCCCTGGCGATACAGGTACACCCTGAGGGGAGTTACCGAGGTGATGGCGACATACAGCCGCAGTACGTATTTACGACCGCGCATGGTATGAGGGCTCTCCAGGAATTCCTGCACCATCCAGGAGGCGTCCATGGGCACGCTGGCCGGGTCCTTCACCAGCTGAATACCCTTGCCGCGGGCCGCATTCTTGGGCTTGAGGATCCAGCGACGGCCAGGGTCATCGTGGGCGGCCTGCTGGAAATCGTGGTAGTCATCGGGCATGACGTAGACCCGGGGGAAGAACTGCAACCGGTCGGTCAGCACGCCCGAACCCTGGTCCTGAATGCCAGCCCTTTCCCTGAGCGTCGACAGGCTCTGATACAGGCGGCTCTTGACGGTGAGGGCGTTATTTCCGGGAATATGGTTTATTGTTCGGTCCGTTCCCACATCCCGGAAGTACTCCGGGTCCGGCATGCCGGTGTACCAGCAGGTATCCCACTGTTCCGGGCTGTCCGCCGGCTGCCAGTGGTCTTTATCAAGCGATGCTTCGAAAAAACGATCCTGCTCGTAGCTTCGGTTGCCACCCATCCAGTACCTTCTGGTCATGGTGCCGCTCCCTTGCATGTGCTCGTTGTCGTTATTGGTTACCTTGCAGACACACGGAAGAACGGGTTGTTACAGAAAAATCCCTGATCGGGCACAGACGATTTCCCCGCCTTATACTGGAAGGGTCGGGGCCTGGAATGGCGAGGCCCCTACCTGTCTTCCGGAACGGCGACCAGAGTGGGGTAGCGATGAAACCCGAGATGTATGACCACTGGTACGACAGTGACCGGGGGCGCTGGATTGGCGATACCGAGCTGGCCCTGATCCGCAGGCATCTGGGCTTTCGGCCCGGCGACCGGATTCTGGATGTGGGCTGCGGCACGGGCTGGTTCACCCGCCGACTGGCCCGTTTACCCGGGGCCGAGGTGACGGGCGTGGACATTGATCAGCCCGCCCTGGAGTTTGCGCGCTCCCGGGATTCCCGGAGCTGCTATGTCCCGGGCGATGCCCGCTGCCTGCCGTTTGAGGCGGAGAGCTTCGAGCGGGTGGTTTCCATCGCCGCCTTGTGCTTTGTGCCGGAATGGCACGACGGAATCAGGGAAATCGTCAGGGTCGCCCGTGACAGCTTCGTGATCGGCCTGCTCAATCGCCACAGCCTGCTTTGGTACAGAAAGGGTCGCAGCGGTAGCGACCCGGGGGCCTATCGTGGGGCCTACTGGCACCGTGCCGGGGAGCTGACCGCAGTTCTGTCGGACCTGCCTGTTACCAATATCCGGGTACGGAGTGCAATCTGGTTCCCCGGCGGCTCACCCGGGGCCCGGGTGGCAGAGCGCCTGATACCCGGGCGTTTTCCGTTCGGCAGTTTCCTGCTGGTTGCGGGGGACAAGGCGCCGCGATAGCGCCTATGACTTGCCGGCGCCCACCGGCCCCGATACCGGAGCCGTGCGTGTGTTCATCCGCAGCCAGATAATGGCAAGAATCACCAGTGCGATGGGTGCCAGCATCATCAGGTTAAGTGCCTCCCAGCCCAGGTGGTGCAGCAGTGAACCCGACATCAGCGAGCCGATGGCCACCAGCGCAAAGATGGCCAGGTCATTGACCCCCTGTACCTTGCCCCGCTCGGCCTCCGAGTGGACGGTGGAAAGCAGGGTACTGCCGCCGACGAACAGAAAGTTCCAGCCGACACCCAGCAGTACCAGCGCAAACCAGAAATGGGCCAGGCTCGCTCCCAGCGTCGCGATCACCACGGTGCCCACCAGCAACAGGCAGCCAGCCAGCAGAATACGACCGACGCCGAACCGGGCAATCAGGCTGCCGGTGAAAAACGAAGGCACGTACATACCCAGCACATGCCACTGCATGATCATGGCCACCTGTGCCATATCAAAGCCTCGACCCCGCATGGCCAGTGGGGTGGCGGTCATCACCAGGATCATGACGGCGTAGCCGATGGCACCGGCAATAACGGCCACCTGGAACCTGGGCTGCACGGCGATAGCGGCCATGGGGCGGGTGGTTTCGCCGGGCCGGGGCTCACCCGCCGGGGGAACCTTCAACTGACTCAGCAGACCCATGGCAAGCAGGGCCAGGATGGCGATGACCAGATAGGGACCACCGGAGGGCACGGCGTCAATCAGCCCGGTTGCCATGCTGGCATTCCAGGGGCCGAGAAACGCGGCGGCCACACCGCCGGCCAGCACGAACGAAATGGCGCGGCTACGGAAGGCGGGGCTGGCAACGTCCACCGCCGCGAAGCGGTAATACATGGCAAAGCCCTGGTAGAGCCCTAACAGGACACTGCCAAGGCAGAACAGCCAGAAGGATTCGACGGCGATGGCTGCGAAGCTCAGCAGGCCACCGGCAGCGCCGCCAATGCTGGTACCGGTCATGAACCCGCGACGACGACCGACCCGCTTCATGTACAGGGAGGCCGGCAGGGTGGATACCACGGTGCCCAGCATCATAATGGCGATCGGCAGTGTCGCCAGCCCGGGGTCGGGGCTCAGCTGCTGGCCGACTACCCCACTGAGTGTCATCACCGTGATGGCAGCCACCATGAACAGGGTCTGGCTGATCACCAGGATGCCGACATTGCGTTTTTCGAGATGCCAGGGATCCATTTGATGGGTTCTCCATGAGTGAGCCGTGTGTGCATGAGGTAATACAGGGCAAACCTTGTTCTTGCAAACATTCTAACAATCGTTAGAATAAAATAATGAATTGATCTGTCAAGCATGACTCAGGTACAGATCTCCCCGGAAGATTTGGAGATGAAGCAGCGATGACCACCAGACAAGATCTTCTCGACACCCTGGCCCAGGTTGGCAAAGCCCTGGGACACGGCCACCGGCTGGCGCTGCTGGAGCGCCTGGCCCAGGGGGAAGCCCCGGTGGAAACCCTGGCCACCACGGCTGACCTCACTGTTGGCAACGCCTCTGCCCATCTCCAGCACCTGCGCCGGGCAGGCCTGGTGACGGCAAGCCGTTCCGGCAAGCAGATGATCTATCGCCTGACGGATCAACGGGTGGTGACTCTGCTCAGTCTGATGCGGGAGGTGGCGGAAACCAATCTGGCGGAAATGGAGCGCCTGGTGAGTCGGCTGTTTGCGGATGACAACGCGGACGGTGCCCTGGAGACAGTCTCCATGGACGAACTGGTGTCGGGCCTGAAGCGCGGATCCGTGGCGTTGCTGGATGTGCGCCCGGAGGATGAGTTCCGGGCCGGCCACCTGCCCGAGGCCATGAACATTCCCCTTGATCAGCTGGAGACCATGCTGGCAGAGCTGCCCCGGGACCGTGAGATTGTGGCCTATTGCCGGGGCCCCTATTGCGTGCTCTCCCACGAGGCGGTCCGGAAACTGCGGGCGCTGGGCTATCAGGTCCGGCGTTTTGACGAGGGCTTTCCCGAGTGGAAGGCCGCCGGGTTGCCGGTTCAATAAGGTGGACGCTGCGATGACCGAATCCCTGCTTGCCAACGAACCCTGGATCCGGGGTGGTTTTTTCCTGTTTGTGCTGTTTGCCATTGCGTTGTGGGAAGTGTCGGCCCAACGCCGTCCCCAGGAAATCGGTCGTCTGACGCGATGGCCCGCCAACCTGATGATCGTGGTGCTGGATACCCTTGCAGTGCGGGTGCTGTTTCCGGTGGCTGCCGTCGGTGCAGCGCTTATGGCATCGGAGAATGGCTGGGGCCTGCTCAACCTGCTGGCGCTGCCTGGCTGGTTGTCGGTGATGCTGGCGGTGCTGGTGCTGGATGCGGCCATCTACTTTCAGCACCGGGTGTTTCACGCGGTGCCCTGGCTGTGGCGCCTGCACCGGATGCACCATGCGGACCTGGAGTTCGATGTCACCACCGCACTGCGTTTTCATCCGGTGGAGATCGTGCTGTCGATGGTGATCAAGATGGTGGTGGTCGTGCTGCTGGGTGCCCCGGTGTTGGCCGTGGTGATCTTCGAGGTTCTGCTCAATGCCACAGCCATGTTCAACCACGGCAATGTCCGCCTGCCTCTCTGGCTCGACAGGTGGTTGCGGCTCATCGTGGTCACACCGGACATGCATCGGGTCCATCATTCGGTCATCCGCCGGGAAACGGACAGCAACTTCGGCTTCAACCTGCCCTGGTGGGACCGGCTGTTCGGCACCTACCGGGATCAGCCTGAGAAGGGCCACCTGGATATGACCATCGGTATTGAGGACTTTCGTACCCGGCGGGACCTGCGGCTGGATCAGATGCTGATCCAGCCGCTGAGACACAGTGTATTGTCCAGTGGTAGCAAGGTGATGCCAGACTGACCGGTTGATACTGTAGAGTCGGAAGGTAAAAGCCCTGCTATTACAATCCGGTCTCTCACAGGAGTTTGCCATGAAAAACAGTGTGTCAGGTGTTAGAGCGCCGAACCTTGTCGACGCACTAGCTGGCGGCTGGGTGGCTGATTCAGCCAGCCTTGGACTGCACTGGCTCTACGACAGTCAGCGAATTCTGGAGGTGGGCGGTGCGTCTCCCGAGTTCCTGCCGCCGAAAGCCGAATATTTCCGGGGCGGCTTTGGCTACTTCGCCCATGGAGGGAAAGAGGCTGGTGATATCAGCCATTATGGTGCTGCCACGGGTGTACTCACCGACAGCCTGTTGGCCAATGGAGGGCGCCTGGATATTCGCGACTACCAGCGTCGTTTCCGGGCTTTCTTCGGCCCCGGTGGCCAGTGGCAGGGATATATCGACAACCCCACCCGGGTGACGTTGAACAACCTGGATACCATTGAACGGAAGGCAATTGAACAGGCCCGGGCCACCACGACGGTCAGTCTCACGGATCAGCAAAGGCGGATACTGGTTCAGAAAGTGTTGCCCTACACGAGCCGCCTTAGTGGTGACCAACTGGCGGAACCCGTTCGCAAGGCCATCGATCTTACCTATCATGAGGCCGGGGTTCAGGAAGCGGGTGTTCACCTGGCCCAAACCATCGACCGTTACCTGTTGCGGGAAAGCGGCGCTGACGACATGCAGTTGCCGGCTGTCTCCAAGCTACCACCGCTGGTGGCCTGTTATTGCGGTCATGATGACCTTCTGGAGAAGACAGAAGCGGCCGTGCGGGTGACCAACCACAACGACGAGGCCGTTGCTTGGGCCAGGTGCACCGCAAGGCTTCTGGAGGCTGTTTTTCAGGGCAAGCCCATGTCAGTGGCGCTGGACGCAGCGGCCTCTGAAGCTCCGCATCCGGACCCCCTCCATAAGGCGCGCTCTGGTGATTCACTGGATCCTGCAGGTGCCGGTAACACTTTCGGCCGCACCTGCTATCTGAATGAGGCAATGCCCGTGATCTTCCATATCCTGGCGCACGCCGACAGCTTTACCGAGGCCGTGCGCGCCAACATTCACTGTGGCGGTGACTCTTGCGGCCGGGCGTGGATCATTGGCCCAGCGATGGCGGCGATACACGGCGCCGGCGGGGAGCGGGGAATCCCGCTGAGCTGGCTGGCCCGGGTGACCGATGCCCCTGCTATCCTTGCTGATACTGAAGCGCTGATGACGTCCTTGTCCTGAGGGCGATTACTCCCGGGTTGACGGACACGGCGCTCCACAGGGCGCACAGGCGGACGCGTCGCGCTGATTCAGGGTGGTCTGCACATTGCCCTGCCCGGAATTGAAGGCAAACGTCGGACTGCGCAGGTGGTCCGCCAGGATCAGCGCCAGGATAATGCCCAGAGCGACCAGGATACGGGTACGGTTGTAGGCGCGTTCCATGGTTCAGTTCCCCCGTATCAGTTTGGCAGCCGGAACCAGGGCCGCAGTCGGATGCCGATCAATGACCCGGCAAAGGCGCAGGCGAACCAGATCCAGGCGTGCAGGCTGGCAGAGGCAATGCCGGAGAACAGGGCGCCGATATTGCAGCCGAAGCCCAGTCGGGCACCGTAGCCCAGTAACAGGCCGCCTACGACAGCAGCAAGGAACTGGCGGCCTTCTGGCCGGTTGCGACTGGCCTCGTTGAAGCGGTTGGCCAGGCCGGCTGCCAGCATGGCACCGAGCAGCAGGCCGATGTTCATCACCGAGGGGATGTTGGTGAGCACGGAATCCCTCAGGGCCATGGCCGGGTAATCCCAGGTCCAGAACTCGAACTGGGACATGTTAACGCCAACCACTTCCAGGGCCTTGGCACCCCATACGTTGAAGGCGAAGGTAATACTCCAGGGGGCGCCGCCGATGGCCAGGGTGAGGGCATTGCCGGCAGCGAGGATCAGGATTGCCCAGGTGAACGGCCAGCGGCCTGTGATCAGGGTTCTCAGGGGACCATGGGACTGTCCTTTCCAGAGCAACTCATCACGCTCTACTGAGCCGTGGGCCTTGCGTTCGATGCGGTTGACCCACCAGGCGATCAGGCCCAGGCCGATAAACTGCACGAGGATGGCCCCGCTGACTCCGAAGGTATTGACCAGGGGCACCGGATCAAAGCCGGGCTGGTCCAGCCACCAGGGCAGGTGGATGGAACCGAGCACCGCACCGGCGATAAAGAAGATCAGCGTCACGACCATGCGGATGTTGCCGGCACCCACTGTGAACAGCGTGCCGGAGCCACAGCCGCCACCCAGCTGCATGCCAATACCAAAGATAAAGGAGCCAACCACCAGTGAGGTGCCCACGGGCGCTACCGCGCCGACCAGTCCGGCCTGCCCGCTGTAAAGCATGGGTACCATGATCAGTGAGGACACGGCGAATAACAGCAACTGGGCGCGCATGCCGGCCCCGCGCTTTTTCACTACGAGGTTGCGCCAGCCGGCGGTGAAACCGAAGGCGCCGTGGAACAGGGCCATCCCCAGTACGGTGCCAATGGCAAACAGGGCCACCATGAACGGCGCGGTTTCCAGCCAGATCAGCAGGCCCAGCAGGGCAAAGCCGGCGATGGCCGTGGCGACGATAAAGCGGTCAATCTGCCAGCCCGGCTGAACGCCGGGCTGGAGAACAGCGGAATTCGACATCAGTGGTTACTCAGTTGAACAGATCAAGAAGTTTGCTCAGGCCCTTTTTGGCGACCTGCATGGGGCGGTCGCTGTCCTGGGACCACTCGGCCATGGAGCCATCGTACATGGCGACTTCGTCAAAGCCGGCCAGTTCGCTCAGTACAAACCAGTCAGTGGCGGCCCAGTGTCCGGTATTGCAGAAGGCAATCGTGCGGGCCCGGGGATCCAGCTCGGCCAGGTTGACCTGCTCCGATACCACGGACTCGTTCAGGTAGAACACCTGGTCCTGCTCATTGATAAATGATTGGTGGGGCAGGTTGTTGGCGCCGGGGATGGTTCCCGGCGCCCTGGCCGCCGGTGACTGGTTCTCGCCCCGGAAGTAGTCTTCCGGCCGGGCATCTACAAGCTGGGCCTGGCTGTCACGGGCAGCATCGACCTCTTCCAGGGTGGCCAGCAGCTCTTCCTGCAGCTCTGCGTTGAACTGGGTAACATCGCGGCGTTCGCCCTGGCCCTCAGCAATGTCTTGGCCCGCAGCCTTCCAGCCGGCGAAGCCGCCGTTGAGGATGGTGACGTCATCGTGGCCCAGTACCTTGAAGGTCCAGTAGACCCGGGCTGCACTGCCGAAGTCGGTGGGTCCGGTGCCTGCGGGTGCTATGACTACGGTATCGTCGTTACCGATGCCCAGGCTGCTGATCAGACGCTCCAGGGAACGGACCGGTGGCAGAACGCCGGTAACGCCGTCACGATTCTCACGCCAGCCATCGCCGGTGTAGCTGCTGTAAACGGCGCCGGGGATATGGCCCTGTTCGAAGGTACTGCGGTCGCCGCCGTTATCGATACCGGAGCGGACATCCAGGACCACCAGGTTATCCCGGTCCAGATTGGCAGCCAGCCAGTCTGCGTCCACCAGGGCCGGCAGGGTATCATCGGCCGCCATGGCCAGCGAGCTGAAGAGCATTAAGAGAACAGAGGCGATACGGAACATGGGGCTTCTCCTGCAGGGAATTCCGGGCGATCTATTATGAATTTCAGGTAACGGAATTAACAGGCTCCCCGCTATTCCGATTTTGCATATGTAAATTTCCAAAAATTCCCATGGCGGACAGGCGGTCACCAAACTGACAGCTAACTGTCACCGGGCTTTCATTGAACACCGGCAGCCTTGAGCCATAACCAGACAAGCAACAGGGCGGGCCATGCCACATTACCGGAGTGTTTTTATTTCCGATGTGCATCTGGGTACGGCGGATTGTCAGGCGGAGTACCTGCTGGACTTTCTGGAAAAGGTTCATTGCGACACCCTTTACCTGGTCGGGGATATTGTCGACCTGATTGCCATGCAGCGGCGGGTGCATCTGTCACCGGCCCACGGGGCGGTGATCCAGAAGCTTCTTTCGATCGCTGCCGGCGATACCCGGGTGGTCTATGTGCCGGGCAACCATGATGAATTTCTGCGACGTTTTTGCGGTCAGACGGTGGCCGGCGTCGAATTGCACCATAAGGTGGTGCACACCACGGCAGACGGCCGGCGGTTCATGGTGTGTCATGGCGACCAGTTCGACCAGGTGGTGCGCTGCAGCCCGCTGATGCTGCTGGTGGGCGACCGGGCTCACGGA
This sequence comes from Marinobacter sp., assembly GCF_041690615.1. Lineage (GTDB taxonomy): Bacteria > Pseudomonadota > Gammaproteobacteria > Pseudomonadales > Oleiphilaceae > Marinobacter. The sequence goes on along the minus strand of NZ_JAWLGY010000025.1, from coordinate 7,535 downwards.
CTTTTGCTGCGACTGAACCGCTGGTTCAATGCCTGGCGCCGCCTGCAGGGCAAGCCCTACTGGTCGCTGGCGGCGTGGATCAAGGGCCGCATCGGTTCGGCACGAACCTTTATCCGCAGGTTCGAGCTGGCGGCCCTGACCGCGGCGGAGAAAGGCCACTACGATGGCTTTATCTGTGGCCATATTCACTCGGCGGGCTTCCTGCGCAGTGCAGAGGGTCTCTACTGCAACGATGGCGACTGGGTGGAGCATTGCACAGCGCTGGTGGAACAGGGTGATGGGCAGTTGCAGTTGCTGCACTGGTCGGAGCAGCCATCCATCATTGCTACCGAGCCGGACGCCCCCGCGCCGGAAGTCAGCGGTGATCGGCGCCCGGTAATCGATATCCTGCCGGCGGCCTTCCTGGAGCAGGTGAACCGTATATAACCGGCCCCGGTTACTTTGTGCGCGGGCTTCTGGTATGCTTCGCGCCCCTTATTTGTCAGCCTTGCTGATATTCATCAACCAGACACTACGCTGCCCATTGTGACGATCACTCCGCCCTAGCGCTCAATCTCCTTCCCGGTCTGTTTCGACATGCTGCATCGCCACACCTCCGGCCCGGCCGGCAGGTAACGGGTGCCTTTGTCACATAAGTGCTGTCTGCCAGTGCCTGATGAATCTGCAATCCATGGAATTCCGTTGTTATGGTGAAAACCCTTAAAGCCAACTGGCTCTCCAACATTCGTGGCGACCTGCTCGCCGGTATCGTCGTGGCCCTGGCCCTGATTCCGGAAGCCATCGCCTTCTCCATCATCGCCGGCGTGGACCCCAAGGTGGGTTTGTACGCTTCCTTCTGTATTGCCGTGGTCATTGCCTTTGTCGGCGGCCGCCCCGGCATGATCTCAGCCGCCACCGGGGCCATGGCCCTGCTGATGGTCACCCTGGTCAAGGAACATGGCCTGGAATACCTGCTGGCGGCCACGCTGCTCACCGGGTTGCTGCAGATCGTCGCCGGGTACCTGAAACTGGGCGGGCTGATGCGATTTGTTTCCCGCTCGGTGGTGACCGGCTTCGTCAATGCCCTGGCGATTCTCATCTTCATGGCCCAGTTACCGGAGCTGACCAATGTGACCTGGCACGTCTACGCCATGACCGCCGCCGGCCTGGGCATTATCTACCTGTTCCCGTACCTGCCCGCCGTGGGCAAACTGATTCCGTCGCCATTGGTGTGCATCGTGGTACTGACCGGTGTGGCCATGTGGTTCGGTCTGGACATCCGCACGGTGGGTGACATGGGTGAACTGCCGGATACCCTGCCGGTATTCCTGTGGCCGGACGTGCCCCTGAACCTGGAGACCCTGATGATCATCCTGCCCTATTCCGTCGGCCTGGCTGTGGTAGGCCTGCTGGAGTCCATGATGACGGCGACCATTGTGGATGACCTGACCGACACCACGTCCGACCGTAACCGGGAGTGCAAGGGCCAGGGCATTGCCAACATCGGCTCAGGCCTGCTCGGCGGTATGGCCGGCTGCGCGATGATTGGCCAGTCCATCATCAACATCAAATCCGGCGGTCGTACCCGGCTCTCCACATTAACGGCTGGCGTATTCCTGCTGATCATGGTGATGGTGCTGGACCAGTGGCTGGTGCAGATTCCCATGGCAGCGCTGGTGGCGGTGATGATCATGGTGTCCATCGGTACCTTCAGCTGGGGCTCCATCAAGAACCTCAAGGAGCATCCGCTGTCTACCAATATTGTGATGGTGGTGACGGTGGTCGTGGTGGTGGCCACCCACAACCTGGCGTTCGGTGTACTGGCTGGTGTGCTGCTGGCAGCACTGTTCTTTGCCAACAAGGTGGGCCACTACATGGCCGTTACCTCGGCGTATAACGAAGACAGGGCAACCCGCACTTACCGGGTGGTGGGTCAGGTTTTCTTCAGTTCGTCCGAAAAATTCACCGAATCCTTTGACTTCAAGGAAGCGCTGGATAAGGTGGTGATTGATCTGAGCCGCGCCCACTTCTGGGACATTACGGCGGTAGCCGCCTTGGACAAGGCGGTGATCAAGTTCCGCCGGGAAGGGGCCGAGGTCGAGGTGATCGGCCTGAACGAGGCCAGCGCCACCATCGTTGACCGTTTCGGGGTACACGACAAGCCGGACGCCGTTGACCAGCTGATGGGGCACTGACATGAACGAGAACACACAGATCGACAGCAATCGTGGTCACAACAACCATAACGACAACGAAGGCGAGAACACCATGCTACGAGTAGTTGCCTGTATCGACGGCTCCCGGGCTGCCCCGGCGGTGTGCGATTACGCAGCCTGGGCCAGCCAGCATATGGCGGTCCCGGTCACCCTGTTGCATGTGCTGGACGAGGAACGCTACCCGGTAGCGCCGGACCTGGCGGGAAATATCGGCCTGGGCAGCCGCGAGCACCTGCTGGAAGAATTGGCGGACCTGGACGCCCGGCGCAGCAAGCTGGCGCTGGAGCACGGTCATCACATGCTGGATGACGCCGAACGTCGCATGAAGGAAGCCGGGGTGGAGGACGTAATCAAACGTCAGCGCCATGGCGACCTGACTGAGTCCCTGCTGGCCCTGGAAAACCAGACCCGCCTGCTGGTCATGGGCCTGCATGGCGAAAGCAGTTCCGACCGGGACGTGCATATTGGCAGCCAGCTGGAAACCGTGATCCGCAGCCTGCACCGGCCGATCCTGCTTGTGCCGGACGAATTCACCGCGCCAAAGAGTGCCATGCTGGCGTTCGACGGCAGCAAGACCGCCTTCCGCAGTGTGGAGTTGCTGGCCGGCAGCCCGGTGTTCCGGGGCATGCCGCTGCATGTTGTGATGGTGGGTGCCGACACCGCGGATCGCCGTGAACAGCTGAAGAAGGCCGAATCCATGTTGTCCGGCCTGGGCGTGGAGATCCAGCTGGCCATCCGTGCCGGTGATGTGGAACCAACCCTGCACGCCTACCAGGAAGAGCATGATATCGACATGCTCGTGATGGGTGCGTACGGCCACTCCCGCATTCGTCAGTTCCTCGTGGGCAGTACCACCACGACCATGCTGAAGACCGCCGAAAAGCCCCTGGTCATCCTGCGCTGAAGGCGCTGTCCCTGGTGGCGGCGACGTCGCCAGGGTGCTCTTCTGTCCCGCTTTGTACAGAAATTAATCTTTAAAACAAGACTGTTTCGCTTGCTTATAAAGTGAAATAATTCCCATCTGCTGTTGTACCTCTCTCCGCGGTCACGCCCCGGCCGGTGGCTGGCTTTCACGGAGGTTCGTTCCGGTTTTGTCAGGGATTACTTGCTATGCGCACGTTTCGCCGTTTCCTCATTGTCATCGTGTTTCTGGGCGTGGCGCTCGGGGGCATCTTCGGTTACAAGTTCTATCAATTCGGGCAGATGAAGGAGCAGATGTCCCAGCCGCAGCCGCCGGTGGAAATCGCTGCGGTATCAGCCACGCTGGAGCGCTGGACGCCTTCTACCAAATCCGTGGGTAGCGTCGAGGCGGTCAACGGCATCGAGGTAGCCAACGAGGTGCCCGGTGTTATCCGGGAAATTGCTTTTGATTCCGGGGATATGGTCGAGGAGGGCGACGTCCTGATACGTCTGGATTCCGCGATTGATGAAGCTGCGCTGCGCACCCGCCGTGCCGAAGCCCAGCTGGCCCAGCAGGAGTTCAAACGGGTGGAGAACCTGTTGCCGCGCCGGGCCGTGTCCCAGTCCCAGTTCGATGAAGCCAAGGCCAACTACGATGCTGCCCGGGCCCGGGTCAACGAAGCGGAAGCCCAGTTGAGCAAGAAGGTGGTGCGTGCACCGTTCGATGGCAAGCTCGGCCTGCGCCTGGTGGATCAGGGGGAATATATCGCCACCGGCACGCCCATTGTCGAGATCAATATGCTCGACCCCATTTACCTGGACTACACGCTCTCCGAGCGAAACCTTCCGCAGGTAGAACAGGGGTACGAGGTCGAAGCCACCGTCGCCGCTGTGCCGGACGAAACATTCACCGGTGAAGTCAGCGCGATTAACACCTCGGTCAATCCGGAAACCCGCACGGTCCGCATCCGGGCGACCCTGGCCAACCCTGATGGCAAATTGCGCCCCGGCATGTTCGCCACCGTGATGACCCGTCAGCCGGAGGAGCGGGAGGTCATCACCGTTCCGCGAACCGCCGTGTCCTACAACACCTATGGGGATTTTGTGTTCCTGGTACAGGAAAACGACGAGGGTGAACTCTCGGTCACCCGCCGTACGGTCTCCACCGGTAATGCCAACGACGGTCGGGTTGCCGTGCTGGAAGGGCTCGAAGAGGGTGACCGGGTGGTAGCCAAGGGTCTGCAGCGGTTAAGGGCCGGGCAGCGGGTCACCATCCAGCAGGATGCGGAAAGCGAAGGCTCACCTGCGGCGGAGGCGTCCGAGTAATGCGTTTCACCGACGTCTTTGTCCACCGTCCGGTACTGGCGACGGTGGTCAGCCTCCTGATCCTGCTGCTGGGTGCCCGCGCAGCCATGGAAATGGAGATCCGCGAATATCCGAAACTCGAGAGCACCACGGTTACCGTTACCACTGCCTACCCGGGCGCCAGCTCTGATCTGGTGAAGGGCTTTATTACCACGCCCCTGCAGCAGGCTATCGCCGAGGCCAGTGGGATTGATTACCTGACGTCCACCAGCTCACAGGGCACCTCCACCATCAATGCCAAGATGGAGCTGAACTACGACGCCAACGACGCGCTGGCGGAAATTCAGGCCAAGGTGGCCAGTCAGCGCAACGTGCTGCCCGAAGACGCCCAGGACCCGGTTATCACCTCCGAGACCGGCGACTCCACCGCCCTGATGTACATCGCGTTCTACAGCGATGAACTGGACGTACCGCAGATTACCGATTACCTGACCCGTGTGGTCCAGCCCAAGCTGCAGGCACTGTCTGGTGTGGGCAAGGCAGAGCTGCTTGGTCGCACCTTTGCGCTGCGCGCCTGGCTTGACCCGGAGCGGCTTGCGGCCGTGGACATGACCCCGGACGAAGTGGTGAGCGTTTTGCTGCGCAACAACTACCAGGCTGCTGTGGGCAATACCGAAGGCAAGTACACAAAGATCAGCCTGACCAGCGACACGGATGTGTCCGACCTGGAACAGTTCCAGGACCTGGTGGTCAAGGAAGCCGAAGGGTCGATCATCCGGCTGCGGGACATTGCCCGGGTCGAGCTGGGCTCCCAGAGCTACGACAACCTGGCGCTCTACAAGGGTCAGCCCGCCACCTATGTGGCCATCGAGATGTCACCGGGTGCCAACCCCCTGACGGTGGCCGGGCTGGTGAAGGATGAGCTGCCTGAAATAGAACAGCAGTTACCATCGGGGCTGGATGTGAGGCTGGCCTACGACGCCTCCGAATTCATCGACGACTCGATCAACGAAGTCATCGCGACCCTGCTGGAGGCCATGGTCATTGTATTGGTGGTGGTCTTCCTCTGCCTCGGCTCACTGCGGGCGGCGGTGGTGCCGTCGGTGGCGGTGCCACTGTCACTGATTGGCGGCGCGTTCATCATGCTGACCATGGGCTTTTCCCTGAACCTGCTTACCCTGCTGTCGATGGTGCTGGCCATCGGGCTGGTGGTGGATGACGCCATTATCATGGTGGAAAATGTCCACCGTCATATTGAACAGGGTGAGTCAAAGTTTGATGCGGCCATCAACGGGGCGCGGGAAATGGCGGTGCCCATCATCGCCATGACCACCACGCTGGTGGCGGTGTACGCGCCGATCGGTTTCATGGGCGGGTTGACCGGCTCACTTTTTATTGAGTTTGCCTTCACCCTGGCCGGTACCGTGGTGATCTCCGGGATCGTTGCCCTGACCCTGTCCCCCGTGCTTTCCGGCAAGATCCTGAAACCCCATGGCAACCCGGGGCGTTTCGAGCGGGTGGTGGAGCGTACCTTCAATGGCCTGGCGAACCTTTACAAACGCGCCCTGACCTCTCTCATGCAGACGTTGTCGGTTGTCGTCTTCTTTGCGGTCATCGTGTTTGCCTCCATCTTCTTCATGTTCATGCTGAGTCAGAACGAACTGGCCCCAACGGAAGACCAGGGCATACTGTTCTATCAGGGCAAGGGCCCCCAGACGGCCACGCTTGAGTATCTTCGGGATGAAGGCGGGGAAGTCCAGCAGCGGATGAGCACGGTGGATGGCTACAAGGAGGATTTCATGATCCTCGGCATCACCGGCCCGAACGAGGTATTCGGTGGTTTCAAGCTGGCCCCGTGGAGCGAGCGGGATATTTCTCAGTTCGACGTCCAACCGTTGCTCAACGCCGAGCTGAACAAGGTTACGGGACTGGAAACCGCTGTCTTCGCGCCACCGGCGCTGCCAGGTTCTGATGGCCTGCCGTTCCAGTTCGTAATTACCTCCGGTGGCGATTACGAGCAGTTGGTTGCTACCGCCAATGAGCTGCAAGGCAAGGCCATGGAAAGCGGGAACTTCATGTTCCTGCAGAAGTCCATAGACTTCGACAAGCCGGTGACCCGGGTCCAGGTGGACCGGGACCGGGTGGCGGACCTGGGGCTGTCCATGCAGGACGTGGGCCAGGCCATGTCCAGTATGCTGGGCGGAGGTTACATCAACCGCTTCAGCATGGAAGGTCGTTCGTACCAGGTGATTCCGCAGGTGGAGCAGTCGTTCCGGCTCAGCGCGGAAGCCCTCAACGACTACTACATCCGTGCAGACACCGGGGAACTGGTGCCCCTCGGCAGCGTTGTCAGCTTCGAGAGCGACGTAGAGCCGTCCCAGCGTACCCAGTTCAACCAGCTCAACTCTGTTACCTTGCAGGGCGTGCCCATGCCCGGCGTCGCCATGGGCGATGCCATGGCCTGGATGGAACAGGCTGCGGGCGAGCTTTTCCCGCAGGGCTTCGGCAGTGACTACATGGGGCAGACCCGTCAGCTGGACACCGAGGGCAGTGCCCTGATGGTAACTATGATGCTGTCGTTGCTGGTCATCTACCTGGTGCTGGCGGCACAGTTTGAAAGCTGGCGTGACCCGCTGATCATATTGGTGTCAGTGCCCCTGTCGGTGGCCGGCGCCATGGCGTTCATTGTACTGGGCTTTGCCACGGTTAATATCTATACCCAGGTGGGGCTGATCACCCTGATCGGGGTAGTGGCCAAGAACGGCATCCTGATCGTGGAGTTCGCCAACCAGTTGCAGGTGGAGCGAGGCCTGAGCAAACGGGAGGCAGTACTGGAAGCGGCGGCCATCCGCCTGCGACCGATCATCATGACGTCCCTGGCGCTGATCTTCGCCATGGTGCCGTTGCTGATCGCCGTCGGTCCGGGGGCCGAGAGCCGGTTTGCCATCGGTCTCACCATCAGTGCGGGCCTTGGCATTGGCACGCTGTTTACCATCTTTGTGCTACCGGCCTTCTACATACTGCTGGCCCGGGACCACAATGCGGGTGGGCATGATGATGAAGAAGTCACCGCCACTGCCTGATCAGGTTTTGGCATGACACAACGGAAAGGGGGCTATGGTCCCCTTTTTCGTA
>NZ_JAWLGY010000024.1:0-55211 GCF_041690615.1 Marinobacter sp. | reverse complement strand
GCAACCAGTCTATGACCCGGCCTCTCACCTGGTTTACAGCAACCATGGCCGTCAGGTAAGCCACAGCTGGATTGCCGGCGTACCACAGGTACAGGATGGCCGTCTGACCCGGATTGACGTGCCTGACCTCATGCTGCGGGTCAGCGAGTGGCATCAGCGGATTGCTGGCGCCGACCGGTCAGGATTCTGATGGCCGTTTCCTTTTCCGAATAATCAGCCAGGTCCGATACCATGAGCAGAACCAACGTAGACCAGAACGAGATCGCCAAATTCGAGGCCCTCGCCAGCCGCTGGTGGGATCCCACCAGCGAGTTCCGCCCCCTGCACGACATCAATCCCCTGCGCCTTAACTACATCGATGAGCGCACGCCACTGGCAGGCCGGCGAGTTGTGGATGTCGGATGTGGCGGCGGCCTGCTGTCAGAAGGCATGGCTCGCCGGGGCGCAAAGGTGACAGGTATTGATATGGGTGAGGCGCCCCTGGCCGTCGCACGACTCCACGGCCTGGAATCCGGTGTCGAGGTGGACTATCGCCAGACCACCGTCGAGGAGTTGGCCGCCGACCCGGACCACGACGGCCATTACGATATCGTCACCTGCCTGGAAATGCTGGAGCACGTTCCCGAACCCGCCTCGGTGATCCACGCCTGCGCCCGGTTGCTGAAGCCTGGCGGCCACCTGTATGTGTCCACCATTAACCGCAACCCGAAGTCGTTCCTTTTTGCGATCGTGGGTGCCGAGTATGTACTGCGCCTGTTGCCCAAGGGCACTCATGAGTGGAAACGGTTCATTCGTCCGTCCGAAATGTCGGATCACCTGCGCCAGGCGGGGCTGGACATTCACGATCTTACCGGTATGACCTACAACCCGCTGACCAAGGTGTACCGTCTTGCCCGGGATGTGGACGTCAACTACCTGATGCACGCTGCCAAACCGGCGGGAGAATAACCCCATGGCAAGGCCGTTACCCAAGCCGCCATCAACGGTCCTGTTCGACCTGGACGGCACGCTGATTGACACGGCGCCGGATTTTATTCGTTGCCTCAACCATTTGCGCCAGGAACACCAACTTGATCCGTTGCCCGCTGCGGGTATCCGCCCCCATGTTTCGGATGGTGCCCGGGCCATGATACGTCTGGGCTTCGGCCTTGAACCGGACGATCCGGGCTACCGGGAACGGCACGCCCGCTTCCTGGACCTGTATGAAGCCGGGATCTGCGAGGAAACCGAACTGTTTACCGGCATGGACCGGTTGCTGGCTGCCCTTGAAGATGCCGGTGTGCCCTGGGGCATCGTGACCAACAAACCGGTACGGTTTGCCGAACCCCTGTTGGCGGCGCTGGCCCTGGATGGCCGCTGCAGCGCGTTGATCTGCCCCGACCATGTCAACGACCGGAAGCCCGCCCCCGAGGGTCTGCACCTGGCCTGCGAGCGCATGGGTGCGGCGCCGGGTCGTGGTATCTACGTAGGCGACCACGTCAGGGACATCGAGGCCGGCCGCAACGCCGGCATGGTCACCGTTGCCGTTCGCTACGGTTACATTGTGCAGCCGGCCGAGGTTGATCTCTGGCAAGCCGACCATACCGTAGACACCGTCGACGAGCTGGTAAAACTGTTACAATAGCGGTCGGCGGCAGCCTGAAACATCCAGCATATCAATCAGGAGCACACTCTCTTATGGCGGACAACCCCATGCATACCTACCAGGCCCCCGAGGGTTTGCTGAAGGACCGCATCATCCTGGTCACCGGTGCCGGCGATGGCATTGGCCGTGTTGCTGCAAAGACCTACGCGGCCTATGGTGCCACGGTGATCCTGCTGGGGCGTACCATTTCCAAGCTGGAATCCGTCTACGACGAGATCGAGGCAGCCGGCCACCCCAAGCCGGCCATCGTGCCGATGAACCTGGAGGGCGCTGCGGTCAAGGACTACGAAGAGATGGCTATGACCATCGAGGACAACTTCGGCCAGCTCGATGGCCTGCTCCATAATGCCGGCATCCTGGGCACCCAAAGCCCGGTGGAACTCTACGACCCGGAAACCTGGAACAAGGTGATGCATGTGAACGCCACTGCCCCGTTCCTGCTGACCAGGGCCACCATTCCGCTGCTGCGCAAGGCAGAGGATGCCTCGGTGATCTTTACGTCTTCCGGTGTCGGGCGCAAGGCTAAGGCCTACTGGGGCGCCTATGCGGTTTCCAAGTTTGCCCTGGAAGGCCTCAGCCAGCTGCTGGCAGACGAGCTGGACGACGAGCGCCATAACATCCGCGTCAACAGCCTGAACCCGGGCGCCACGCGGACCAATATGCGGGCCCACGCCTACCCGGCAGAAAACCCCATGCACAACCCGACTCCGGAAGATCTGATGCCCAGCTACCTTTACCTGATGGGACCGGATAGCCGGGGTCTTACCGGGCAGCAGCTGAACGCCCAGGACAAGTAATGCAACTGACCTTCTTCACCACCAGCCATTGCGAACTGTGCGACCTGGCCGAACAACTGCTGGTCAATACACCGTTGCCCCACCCGATTCCGGTGGAAGCGGTGGATATCGCCACGTCGGAAGTACTGGTGGAGCGCTACGGCACCCGCATTCCTGTTCTGCGGCGGGAAGATACCGGAGCTGAACTGGGCTGGCCCTTCACCCGGGAAGACCTGCTGGACTTCCTGGGCCCGAAGGCACGCGCACCGTCATCAGGCCAACTTCACTGAGGATTTTCTGTCATGTTAATGGTTGTCTCCCCTGCCAAGAACCTGGATTACGAGAGCCCACTGGCCACCAAGAAGCACAGCCAGCCGGCCTTTCTTGACGATGCCTGCGAACTGATTGACCAGCTGAAAACCCTGGAGCCTCACCAGGTCAGTAACCTGATGGGCATCAGCGAAAAGCTCGGCCAACTTAACGCAGACCGCTTCCAGCAATGGCACACTCCGTTCACCCCGGAAAATTCCCGCCAGGCGGTACTGGCCTTCAACGGTGACGTTTACGCCGGTCTGGCGGCCCAGGAATTCAGCGAGAAGGAATTCGAGTTCGCCCAGAAGCACCTGCGCATCCTGTCCGGCCTTTATGGCGTCCTGCGCCCCCTGGACCTGATGCAGCCGTACCGGCTGGAAATGGGCACAAAATTCGAAAACAAACGGGGCAAGGACCTGTACGAGTTCTGGGGCGATACCATTACCAATGCCTTGAACGAGGAACTCAAGGCCGATGACGGTGTGTTGGTCAACCTGGCGTCCAACGAGTACTTCAAGAGCGTTCGCAAGAAAAAGCTGGACGCCCGGATCATTACCCCCCAGTTCAAGGACTGGAAGAACGGCCAGTACAAGATGATCAGCTTCTACGCCAAGAAAGCCCGTGGACTGATGTGCCGTTACGCCATTACCAATGGCATCACCCAGGCCGATGACCTCAAAGGCTTCGACCTGGCCGGCTATCGCTTCAGTGAGGAGCAGTCCTCCGGCGATAACTGGACCTTCCTGCGCGACGAGCAATAAGCCGCAATAACAACGCCGCCGTTCCGCACCAACTGAATTCTTTTTGTCACCAGCCCTCCGGGGCTGGTGTTGACTGCTTTTGTGTTTGAAAAATCTGACGGAGCCTTGCATGAATGAAGCGCTGTTTTCTGAAATTGCCCTCTACATCTGCCTTACCGGGCTGATTGGCTGGATGGGTTTTATCGTCTGGGACCTGGCGAAGAAGTCCCAGGCCGGTCGTTTTGGTACCATCGCCCTCTTTACCGTGCTGGGCGCCGGCGTGGTGGGTTTTGTGATCAAGACCGTGCTGGTTGAAGTGATGCAGATATAACCAGGCAACTCCACTACCCGCATCGCCCGCTCAACGACTGATCTGAACAACAACGCAAGGACCCGATTCCATGTGGTTTCGCAACGCCCGAGTTTTCCGCTTTACCAAACCATTTGATATCAGTGCGGAAGCGCTGGAAGAAAAACTGACCGCTGACGCTTTCAAACCCTGCGGCCCCCAGGAGACCACCCGTCACGGCTGGGTGCCGCCCCTGGGCAAGCACGGTGAGCTGCTGGTACACAGCGCCGGTGGCTACCACCTGGTGACCCTGCGCAAGGAAGAGAAAGTTCTCCCGGCTCCGGTGATCAAGGAGATGGTTGAGGAAAAAGCCGAGGCCATCGAACAGGAACAGGGACGCAAGGTGCGCAAGAAGGAGAAGGACGAGATCAAGGAGGAGGTAACGCTGGAGCTTTTGCCCAGGGCCTTCTCCCGCAATCGTCGTACCTATGCCTATCTGTCACCGGCCGATGGCGTGATGGTGGTGGACGCGGGTTCTGCGAAGCAGGCGGAAGATGTCGCCTCTGCCCTGCGCCAGAGCCTTGGCTCACTGCCGGTGCGGCCGCCGGTGCTGGAGCAGGCGCCGGCCTTTACATTCACCGGCTGGCTGGATGAGTCTATCGATTTGCCGGGCTCTATCGAGCTGGGCATGGAGTGCGAGCTGAAGGATCCCTCTGAGGACGGGGGTGTGGTTCGCTGCAAGGGTATGGATCTGAAGTCCGACGAGATCCAGAATCATCTGGCGGCGGGGATGCAGGTGACCAAGCTGTCGCTGACGTGGGATGAGAATGTGTCGTTTGTGCTGGACGAGGAATTTGGCATCCGGCGGCTGAAGTTCGGGGAGACGCTTCAGGAGAAGCTGGATGATGTGGATTCCGATGATGCGGCTGCGAAATTTGATGCTGCGTTCTCTTTGATGACTCTGGAGTTGGCCCGGTTGATTCCCGGGATGCTCGAGGCCATGGGTGGGGAGGATCGGTCGGCTATTGTTTCGGAGTAGACCTGCGAGGGGTAAGCCTGCCTGGTCTGGTGCAGGGTCGCAGGCCGGGTAGCGCGTTCCGGGACACGCCGTGAATCCATCCATGGAGGCTCTTCAAAAACGTCCCTGTTTTTGAAGGTCCCGGAACGCGCTACCCGGCCCACGCCCTTCTAACCCTGAGATAGCGCCCGACCTTCTATCTGGCCCTGTCGGTAGGCACGCTCATTGTCCGAAGCGTATGGTCGGAGGGGGGCTTTTCAGGACCTTCAAAAACAGGGACGTTTTTGAAGAGCCTACAGGGACGTATCCACGGCGTGTCCTGAAAAGCCCCCCTCCGACCGTACGCCTGCACCATACTAACCGGCGCTAATGATGTGCCTTCGCCAAGCGCTCCCGCTGCCAGTCCTTCTCCGGCTCGTTGAGCACCAGGCGCAGATCCATCACTTCTTCTTCCCGGTTGTAGTGGATATCGAAACCCAGGTGCTCCGCCAGCTGCAGCATCGGGCGGTTTTCTGGCAGTACGTTGCCGACCATCTCCATGGTGCCCCGGGCGCGACAGTAGTCGATCATCTTCTGCATCAGGGCCACCCCCAACCCCTCGCCTTTCATCTTGTCGTGGACCATGACCGCGAACTCGCAGCGCAGGTTGTCGGCGTCGGTCCAGACCCGGACAGTGCCCAGGGTTTCCTCACCTTCGCCATCTTCCCGTGGGGCGTTGGCGATGAAGACCATCTCACGGTCGTAATCGATCTGGACCATCTGGGCGACGTCTTCACGGGAGAAGTGCTTGCGGAACTGGAAGAACCGGTAGCGGATGGATTCCGGTGACTGGTGCTCGTGGAAGGCCCGGTGGGCGGGTTCGTCTTCGGCCAGTACCGGGCGGATAATGACCCGGCGGCCGGATTTGGGTAGCACGATCCATTCTTCCAGTTCCCTGGGGTACGGCTGGATGATGGGCTTGCCGGGCTCGTCGGCCAGGTCGATGGCGACGTCCACAGCCAGTACCCGTTCGTTGTCGAACATCAGTGGCGAGATTTCCAGGCCGCGAATCTCCGGCTGGTCGATAACGATCTGGGACAGGGTGATCAGTACTTCGCAGATAGCCCGGATGTCCCGTTCAGGATGGGTGCTGAACTCCTTGAGCAGGCGGTACATATAGGTGCGCCGCAGCAGTTCCCGGGCCAATACCATGTTCAGGGGTGGCAAGGCGATCTGACGATCGGTCATGACGTTGATCTGGGCGCCGGCGGCACCGCAGACCACCAGGGGTCCGAACAGTGGATCCCGGGTGATGCCGACGCTGAAGGCGATACCATCAATGTGTTTGTAGGAGCGCTGTACGGCAAACCCCAGAAAGCCGCTTTCCGGAAAGTGCTGCTGGTAGTCTTCCATTAGCTGGCGACAGGCATCGATGATGTCGTTTTCGTTGGTCAGTCCGTGCACGGTGGAGCGGTACCGCCCCTGCCCTGACTGGTACTCCATGAAAGGGTGACACGCCCGTTGGTGCATCAGGGTGACGTCCACCGGGCGACGCTCCACGGCGAAGGCTTCCAACACCTCCTCCACGTCATCGCAATAGACAGTCGGTACGGTATTGATGTGGTAGTCAGTGAGAATCTGCCGGGCCTCGTTGTTGGTGAGGTGATTGCGCCCGGAGCGTTTCACATTGACGATAATCCGGCGGGTATTGGAGTGGTCGGCAAAGTGGTCGGTGAAGCTTTCCGGGGTTTCCCCCAGCAGCCGCTGCACCCGCTGATGGTTAACGTGCTGCATGAATGCCATGACCGCTTTTTCCGGCGAGAAGAACGATGGCACACCGGCACGATAGAACTCGTCCCGGGCGTCCATGACGGTGCTCTGCCCCAGCCAGCAGGTAAAGACGTTCAGGCGCGTGCCCTTGATGGCCTGTACTACGGCGTCCGCGATCTGCAGGCTGTCTTCCGTCAGGCTTGGCGAGTACATGATCAGGACGTTGGAGACTTCCGGATCTTTCGCCAGGATGCGGATGGCCCTGGCGTAGAGTTCCGGGGAGGCGTCGTAGTTCAGGTCGATGGGGTTCTTGCGGGTCCAGTAGGGCGGCAGGATCTCTGCCAGGGCGTCCACCGACGGTTGTGAAAGGGTGGCCAGCTCGCCCCCCAGGGCCGCCAGCCGATCAACCGCCAGCACCCCCGGACCGACCCCGTTGGCCATCACCGCCAGCGATTCCCGCTTGAGAGGACGCATGCGAGTGAGGGTTTCCAGGGCATCGAACATCTGACCGAGGCCATCCACCCGCAGGACACCGGCCCGCTGAAGCATGGCATCGTAGACGGGATCACTGCGATTGAGACCGGCCGGTAGTTCATGGCGGAACCACTCGGACTCAGGAACCCGGCCACTTTTAACCGCAATAACCGGCTTGGTGCGCGCAGCTACCCGCACAGCGGACATGAACCGGCGGGGATTGGGGATATTCTCGATATGCAGCAGGATAGCGCGGGTCTGGGAGTCCTGGGCCAGGTAATCGATGAGGTCATCGTGGTCGATGTCCATGGAGTCCCCGAGGGTCAGGAAGTAGGAGAACCCGACTCCCCGGGCAAATGCCCAGTCGATGACCCCGCTGGCCACACTGCCGGACTGGCCGACAAAAGCCACCTTGCCCGGCAGTGCCCCCATATGGGCATAGGTTGCGTTAAGGCTCCGTGCCGGAACCATCACCCCGATAGTGTTCGGGCCGAGCACCCGTATGCCCGTCTCCCGGGCAGCTTCCCCCACGGAATACATCAAGGGCTGCCCTGTCTTGGAGTGGGCGCGGGACATGCCGCCGGTCATCACCATGGCGGTGCGAACCCCGGCCTTGCCCAGTCGCCTTATGACCTTGGGCACCGTATCCGGCGGCGTGCAGACGATGGCCAGCTCCGGACTGAATTCCATCTGTGAGACCCGCGAAACGCAGGGCACGCCATGGACCGACTCATAGGAACTCTGGTTGATCACCAGCATCCGGCCCGGATAGCCTCCGCCCAGAAGGTTCCGTAAAACCATACCCCCCAGGTTGTCCGCACGCTCGGAGGCGCCCACCACCACGATGGATGAGGGGTTGAACAGGCTTTCCAGATATCGGGTGCCCAAAATGCAGTCTCCTTTTACATTAACGCCACGGGGTAGCCTCTATCTTAGGCGCTGCGCCCTTGATGTAAAACGAAATCCGCTCCGGTGCTGACTACGACCAAAGAAACGCAGCGAAGGGCCTGGATCCCTGTTACCATGAACCTATCCATTTACGCCCCGGGGGCTTGTCAGGAACATAACAAGACCATGACAACAGCGTTTTTCTCCCACGACGACTGCGGCAAACACAACATGGGCGCGGAGCACCCGGAATCACCGGAGCGCCTGAGCCGGATCATCAGTTATATCGAAGATACCGGCCTTGACCAGGAACTCGACTGGGTGCGGCCCGACGAGGCCACCCGTGACCAGCTGCTGATGGTGCACCCTGAAAAGTACCTGCATCAGCTGGACCTGATGCAACCCACCAAGGGTCGAGTGTTTACCGACCCGGACACCGCGCTGATGCCGAACACCCTGCGGGCGGCCCGGCTTGCCGCCGGCGCGAATATCGAAGCGGTGGACATGGTGCTCAGTAGCCAGGTGACCAACGCCTTTATCTGCGCCAGGCCCCCGGGGCACCATGCCGAGCGGGCCAGGTCCATGGGGTTCTGTTTCTATAACAATATCGCCCTGGCGGCCATGCGCGCACTTACGTTCCACCACCTGGAGCGGGTTGCCATCATCGATTTCGACGTGCACCAGGGCAATGGCACCGTGGATATCGTGCAGGGGGATGAGCGAATCCTGATGTGCTCCAGCTTCCAGCATCCTTTCTACCCCCACTCCCACGTCTACCGGCTACCGGAAAACATCGTCAATGTGCCCGTGCCCGGTGGCTGCCAGGGACCAGAGTACCGCAAGCTGGTGGAAGCCGGCTGGCGAAAACGGCTGGAGGAGTTCAAGCCACAGCTGGTCCTGATTTCGGCGGGTTTCGACGGCCACCGGCTGGATCCCATGGCTGAGATGAACCTGGAAACCGACGATTATCTGTGGCTGACCCAGATGTTGACGGAGGTTGCGAACGAATACGCCAACGACAGGATCGTGTCGACGCTGGAAGGGGGCTACCACCTGCGTGCCCTGGCAGAAAGCGTCGGCGCCCATGTGGGCGAGCTGGTGCGGGCGGGGCGCTAACACCCCGCCGCTACCGGCGGCAGTACAGATCAGCCGTTATAGGCGCCCGCACCCCGGTCTGCCCGGCGGATCTCCTTGTTATCCCCTTCTCGCTCCAGGCGAATCGTCGTGCGACGATTGTCCGCTGCCCTGCCCGACACCGGGAACTGGTCCGCGTGGGATCGTACAATGATCATCGACTCCGGCACGCCAGCCTTAATCAGATAGTCCGCCACCACCTGCGCCCGCTGTTCCGACAGAGCCCGGTTCTGGATGCGGCTGCCGATGCTGTCGGAATGCCCGTCAACCAGCAACCGCTCCACGGTCTGATCGGCCGACACGTAGGTGGCGATATTGTCCAGCATACGTCTGTCGCCGTCCGACAATGCGGTACTCCCGGAAGCAAAGGGCACCCGTGAGCGCTGGATCTGCTCGAAATTGACCGGCAGCAGGCCACTTACACAGCGCCGATAGTCTTCAAACGGCGTGCGGAAGTTGATATTGGACAGCCGTACCCGCACCGGATCACTGTCATGCCGGGCCTGGCGGGTAACAGTGGGCGCCATGCCGGAGAGCAGCCCCTCAACCATGGCCATGGCCTCGCGCTGCCCCACCTCAACGGTCTTGCGGCTGTCGCTCACGTCCACATGACCCAGCCGCCGGGTCGCTTCCCCGGGGCGCCATGTGGGCGCTTCCACAACCAGCAGACCCCGCCCTGGGCGCATCAGGGGCAGGTCCGACTCCAGGTAGAACGTCAGTTGCTCGCCGGCCTTGTGGCTGAATACGGCACGTCCATAACCCGGCACCTCGTGGCTGAGGGTGCAGCTGAAGACGGAGTCGGACAGGTACCAGTCACTGTTTTCGATACCGGCGCCAAAATTGCGGGCGTCAGCAGCGCTGGCCCACAGCAGTCCACCACCGACCATCAGTGCCAGTATCGACCGCCGGAAATGCCTGCCCGTTGATATCGATCGCAGGGCTTGCCCTGCCCGCTGCTGTGTCGCCATAACCGTTTCCGGATGTCCGATTGAAAGTACCTAGAAAGGTTGTCGGCCGGCCGGGCAGATTCTTTAGGCCGGGAGTCTGGTATACTCGCGGCGTTTTTACGAGCCAGGAGTCGCTGCCACCATGACTGATCAGATCACCCTTACCCGCCCTGATGACTGGCACCTGCATGTGCGGGATGGCGATGTACTGGCGGATGTGGTGCCGGCAACGGCCCGGCGTTTTGGCCGTGCCATTATCATGCCCAACCTGGTGCCACCGGTAACCACCGCCAGCCATGCGGCTGAATACAGGGAACGGATCCTTGCCGCCCGGGGTGAGCACACCGGGTTCAGCCCCCTGATGACCCTGTACCTCACCGGAACAACCACCCCCGCCGACATCCGGGAGGCAAAACAGGCCGGCATTCCCGCTGCCAAGCTTTATCCGGCAGGAGCGACCACCAACTCCGCCTCAGGGGTTCGGGATATCAGCGAGATCGACGACGCGCTGGCGGCCATGGCCGAGTGCGGCATGCTCCTGCTGGTCCATGGCGAAGTCACCCACGATGAGGTGGATATCTTCGATCGGGAGAAACAGTTCATTGACCAGGTGCTTGCCCCGGTCATGGAGAAACACCGGAACCTGCGGGTGGTCATGGAACACATCACCACACGGGACGCCGCCACCTTCGTAAAGGAACACAGTGAAGACCGGCTGGCTGCCACCATCACCCCCCAGCACCTTATGTACAACCGCAACCATATGCTGGTTGGGGGCATCCGGCCCCACCTGTACTGCCTGCCGGTCCTGAAGCGGAACCTGCATCAGCAGGCCCTGCAGGACGCTGTGATCAGCGGTAATCGTCGTTTCTTCCTTGGCACCGACTCGGCACCCCACGCCCAGGACCGCAAGGAAACCGCATGCGGCTGTGCCGGCTGTTATTCCGCCTTTGCCGCCATTGAGCTGTATGCGGAAATATTTGAAGACCTGGGCATTCTCGACAAGCTGGAAGCTTTCGCCAGTTTCAACGGCGCCGATTTTTACGGCCTGCCGCGCAACACTGATACCATCACGCTGATCCGGGAGCCCTGGACGGTACCGGATTCACTGCCCCTGGCAGACGGCCGGATCGTGCCCCTGAAAGCCGGTGAAACCCTGCGCTGGCGCCTGGCCTGAGCACTCCATCAAATCTTTTCCGACCAGGAGACCTTGTGACTGAAGAAACCAGGACACCCCACCCCATGGCCCGACGCTTTCGGGGCTTTCTGCCGGTTGTGGTGGACGTGGAAACCGGGGGGTTCAATCCGCGTACCGATGCCCTGCTGGAAGTGGCCGCAGTGCTGGTCACTATGGATGAAGAGGGCTGGCTGCACCGGGGTGAGACCATCGCCCGGCATGTGCACCCGTTCGAGGGCGCCAACCTGGAGCAATCCGCCCTGGACTTCACTGGCATCGACCCCTGGGCAGAAGACCGCGGAGCTGTCCACGAGAAAGAGGCCCTGCGAGAGGTGTTCCTGCCCATCCGCAAGGCGGTGAAGGCCTATGGCTGCAAGCGGGCCGTGCTGGTGGGCCACAATGCCACCTTTGACCATAATTTTGTGTTCGCAGCAGCGGAGCGGGCCGACATCAAGCGCAACCCCTTCCACCCCTTCTCTACCTTTGACACCGCTACCCTGGCAGGCCTGGCGTACGGCCACACGGTGCTGGCAGAAGCCTGCAAGAGGGCGGGAATAGAGTTCAGCAACCGTGAGGCCCACTCCGCCGCCTATGACGCGGAAAAAACCGCTGATCTGTTCTGTGGCATCGTTAACCGCTGGAAGGCTCTGGGTGGCTTTCCGTTACCGGAACCCGCCAGCCAGCAAGCGAACGGCACCGCCAACGCCTGAGCCTCAGACGGCTTCCGCTGTTTACCAGTGAATACCCCGCATCAGTGCGGCAAAGGCTACCTGCTCCGATGTCACCTTCGCCTGCTCACCCTTGCGTCCCGAGGCGGCCGGCGAGTCCGGGAACATGCGATAACCGGTGTTCATCACGATCTCGCCGAGCTTCGGGGCCACGGCGTGAGTCACCTGGGCAAAGACTCCCAGGCGGGTCGCGATGCGCTTTGGCCGATGGATAATAGCTTCGGCAACCATATCGGCCGCCTCATCCGGTGTCAGGGTGGGTACCGAATCATAGATCTTCGTGGGCGCGATCATGGGCGTTTTCACCAGCGGCATGTTGATGGTGGTAAACGTGACATTGCGGTCGGACCACTCTGCCGCGGCGCACCGACTGAAGGCATCCAGGGCGGACTTTGAGGCTACGTAGGCGGAGAAACGGGGCGCGTTGGTCAGTACGCCAATGGACGAGATATTCACCACATGGCCCCGCTTGCGCTTCAGCATTTCGGGTGCGAACCCCATTATCAGCCGCACAGCGCCGAAGTAGTTAAGCTGCATGGTGCGCTCGAAGTCGTGGAAGCGATCAAAGGAATGGGACAGTGACCGGCGGATGGATCGACCGGCGTTGTTTACCAGTACATCCACACCGCCATGGTTGGCCAGAACGTCCGCCACGAACCGTTCACAGGCTTCCATATCAGCAAAGTCACACTGGTAGGCATGGACCTCCGCACCCCGCTCCCGCAGTGCCTCAGCCACCTCCTTCAGCCTTTCCGGCTTTCGCGCCCCGATCACCAGTATGGCACCAGCGTCCGCCAGCTTTTCCGCTGTAGACAGGCCAATGCCGGAGGTTGCGCCGGTTACCACACAGACCTTGCCTTCCACGGCACCACGCAGGCTGCGGTCCCGAAAAAGGTCCGGATCCAGGTGCCGTTCCCAGTAGTCCCAGATAACCGGGGCATAGTCCGGCAGTCGGGGCACCTCGATACCACTCCCCCTGAGAGCCCGCTCGGTTTCCCGGTTGTCGAACCGGGTCGGATAGTTGATAAACGAGAGCACAGACTCGGGAATGCCCAGGTCATCGAGCACCGCCGAGGTCAGACGCTTCACCGGGGGCAGGCCTTTCAGTGACTGACGAATAAACGGCGGCACGAACCCGAACAGACGCGAGTCCACCCGCATGGCCATCCGGGGTGCATGGCCGGCCTCGCAGAAAATGTTGAGAATTTCCCCCACCTTGTAAGGGTCCGGATCAACCAGATGAAAACACTGGCCATCTTCGCCCTCCTTATGGGCCAGGTAATCCAGGGCATCTGTGACATAATCCACCGGAACGATATTGAGACGGCCGCCTTCCACACCGATGGTGGGCACCCATTGTGGCAGGGCGTGGCGCACCTTCTGGATCATCTTGAAGAAATAGTAGGGGCCATCCACCTTGTCCATTTCACCGGTACGGGAGTGGCCGATGACCATACCGGGGCGATAGACCCGAAACGGAATCTGGCATTCATGACGCACCACAGCCTCGGCGTCATGTTTGCTCTTCAGATAAGGGTGATCCAGGTTCGTCGCCTCATCAAACATGTCCTCCCGGAAGGTGCCCTTGAACAGGCCTGCAGCGGCAATAGAGGACACGTGGTGGAAGCAACCGGCCTTGAGGCCTTGCGCCGCCTCCAGTGCGTGGCGGGTACCGTCCACGTTGGCCTGCTGCTGGGCTTCGGCGTCGGATGCCATGTCATACACCGCTGCCAGGTGAAAAAAGTGGTCTACCTTGGCCGCCAGGGCCTTGCGGGTACGGGCGTCAATCCCCAGACCCGGCTTTGACAGGTCCCCCACCACCGGGTGAACCCGTTCAGCACCGTCGCCCCAGCGCTCACGCAGTGCCTCCAGCTTGCCGAGGGACTCCTGCCGCACCAGCACATGGACCTTACCGCCCCGGGCCAGCAGCCGGGCCACCAGAAAGCGGCCAATAAAACCGGTAGCTCCCGTCAGAAAATAGTTCATGATCATCCTGCCCTGCGTTGTTGTAATGATTGCGTTCCTCAACCTTACTCTATGCCAACATCCGGCATCGCGAAACGCGAACACACCAAAGATTTGACCTGTCTCAGTACTCCCGCACAATGCAACCGGGGGAACCAGGTGCGATAATCCCGGTCCCATAAACGCCGGATCCCTCCGGAAAGTCATTCAGCCAGGAGAACCACGAATGTCCAGCCAGGACAACGCTGATCGCTACATTTCCATTGCGCGCGCCTGCCTCAGGGCAATCAACGACACCGCCACTGAGAGCGGCAGCCGGGAAGACAAGATCCAGGCCGTCTACCAGGCCATCGATGATGCTTTCCAGGCCGAGTTCGCCGAGCAGCGCCAGGCCGTTGCGGTAATGGCCTCGGTACTGGAGCGTATTGCCTCAGGCAAACTCAGTGCTGATGAAGCCGCCACCCTCTCCAGAATCACCCTGGACCAGCATCCTAATACAAGCGACCAGGGTCAGATGCACTGATCAGGTACCATCGCCACTCCCGTTTAAACCGGTAAAGGAACCAATGCATGGGTAATCATTCTGTTGCACGCCTGATGTTCACCTGGATGGCCGCACTGCTGGCCCTGCTGGCGATTTCAACGGCCCAGGCCGCCACCCCGGACCGGGTGGAGCCGATCAAAAGCCCGGCGGACAGCAATGAATACCGATACCTGAGCCTGGAAAACGGTCTGGAGGTTTTGCTGATTTCGGATCCGGATGCGGACAAGGCCGCAGCTTCGCTCAACGTGGCAGTGGGCAGCGGTAATGACCCGGCGGGTCGCGAAGGGCTGGCGCACTTTCTTGAGCACATGCTGTTCCTGGGCACCGAGAAATATCCGGACCCGGGTGAATACCAGCAGTTCATTCGCAGCCATGGGGGCACGCACAACGCCTTCACAGCCTTCCAGGACACCAACTATTTCTTCGATATCCAGGCCCCACACCTGGAGCCCGCCCTGGACCGGTTCGCCCAGCAGTTCGCGGCTCCCCTGTTCACCGCCGAACTGGTGGACCGGGAGCGCAACGCGGTGCACTCGGAATACAGCGCCTCCCTGAAAGAAGATGGGCGTCGCTACTTTTCAGTCCGCAAGGCCATCAGCAACCCCGACCATGCCTTCAGTCAGTTCTCCGTGGGTAACCTGATCACCCTCGACAACACCGAAGCGCGCCCTTTGCGGGAAGACCTGGTCGAGTTCTGGAAAAACGAATACTCCGCCAACCTGATGACCCTGGTGGTTTATGGCCCCCAGAGCCTGGACAAGCTGGAGGCCATGGTCCGCCCCCGCTTCAGCGAGGTGGAAAACCGCAACCTGGAGGTGAAAGCACACCCGGAGCCGTTGTTCGACAAAGACGCCATGCCGGCCCATCTTCAGGTTCAGACAATCAAGGATATCAAGAAACTGCAGCTGATCTTTCCCATTGCGTCCCAGCAGGAACACTACCGCACCAAACCGCTCCACTACGTGGCCAGCTTGCTGGGTCACGAGGGCCCGGGCAGCCTGTTTGAAGTGCTCAAACGGGAAGGCTGGGTGGAAAGCCTGTCTGCGGGGAGCGGCACTGATACCGGCCACCATTCCAGCCTGGAACTCAGCATGACCCTGACCGATGATGGTCTCAAGCATCAGGACGAAATCATTGCCCTGACCTTCGAGTACATCGAACTGGTCCGGCAACAGGGCATTGACCGGTTCCGCTTTGAGGAAGACCAGCAGCTTTCGGAGATGGACTTCCGTTACCAGGAGCGTCCCGAACCGCTTCACCTGGTCATGCGCCTGTCCATGGAAATGCAAAAAGTGGCACCAGAAGACGTGCTCAGGGCCCGCTGGATGATGACAGAATACACGCCGGATCAGTATCGAGAACTGCTCAGCGAGTTGACACCGGATAACGTACTCATCACCCTGCGCAGCAGCGAAGCCCTGCCGGAAGAGGCCACCAGGACGCCCTGGTACGATACGCCTTATCGACTGGAAAAGAACATCAAGGTGCCCTCCGGTCGTCAACCGGTGGCAGCCCTCGCACAGCAGCTGGGTCTCCCCGAGGAGAATCCGTTTATACCGGAAGACCTCAGCATGCTGGAAGGGCCGTCCATGGAGCACCCTGAGAAGCTGGCCACCCTGGACAACCTTGAGCTCTGGCACGCAAAAGACACCCGCTTCGGCCGGCCGGAAGCGAACATATACCTGAGCCTGCGCTCCCCGCTGACCACCGAGTCAGCCCGGGGCCAGGTGCTGACCCACCTGCTGGCGGATGCGGTGTCAGTCGACCTCAACCCCTGGGCCTATCCGGCGCAGATGGCCGGCCTGGACTACCGCATCTACCCCCACCTTCGCGGCCTGACAATCCGCACCGGGGGGTATCACGACCGCCTGCCCGTACTGATGAACCGGGTGATGTCGACCCTGGCCGCCCCGAACATCAGCGAGCAACGCTTCCGCATTGCCCGTCAGCAACTGATCGATAGCCTGCGCAACCGACTGCAGGACAAGCCCGTGTCCCAGGCCGCCTCACTGGTGCAGGATGCGCTGATTCAGGGGGCCTGGACCACCGAAGAGAAGCTTGCAGCGGCCGAGGCCATGTCCGTGGATGATCTCCGGACGTTTGCCGAAGCGTTCACCAGAGAGGTCGATGCGGTCATGCTGGTTCATGGTAATGCCACCCGGGCCTTTGCCTTAAACACTGCCCAACAGGCGAAGACCACACTGCTGCAGGAGTCACAGGCGGTGACGGTCAGCCGCAGCCAGGTGCGGGACCTCCCCGACGGCCAGACCGAAATACGGTTACAGGTACCGCACCCGGACACGGGCTACCTGCGTTACAGCCAGGGTAGCGACACCAGTTTTGCCGAGCGCGCCCGTTACCGGCTTCTGGGTCAGGTGATCAGTGGTGCCTTCTACGAAGAGTTGCGGACCACCCGGCAGCTTGGTTATGTGGTTTACGCAACCCCGTTTGAGATGCTGGAAACCCCGGCCATCGGTCTTGTGGTGCAATCCCCCGAGGCCAGCGCCGAAGAGATCGACCAGGCTGTATCCGAGTTCGCCAGCGGCTTCCGTGAGCGCCTGGCCGATATGGATGAAGACGCGCTTGAGCGGGAGCGGCAGGCGGTCGTCAGCAAGCTGAAGGAACAGGAGCGCACCCTGTCATCGGTATCAGAGCGCTACTGGCGGGAAATCGACCGTCAGGCCACGGACTTTGACAGCCGGGACCAGCTTGCTGCCGCTGTAGCCGAGGTCAGCAAGGAAGAATTGCTGGCGACCTTCGACCGTGCCCTGGCCGATGGTGATGCCAGCTTGCTTGTGACGACCGGTGCAGAACTGGAAACCTCGGAAGGGACCCTCGAAAAGCTGCGCAATCAGGCTCCGGTGGAAGACTGACCGGTCATCGCGATGAACCGGTCCCAGTCGGCCGGTTCATCCACGTCCCAGCGAGGTTCCAGAGTCGCCACCGACAGGCCGGCCCGTTGCACCGCCGCCATGCTCTGCTCCAGGGCCTGGTCTGTTCCCCAGGCCACCCCGGCCAGCATGCCCAACCGAATGCGACGGGCGCCCACAAGCACATAGCCGCCGTCATCCGATGGCCCGAATACCACATCGGCACGGTCGAGCGCCTGCCTGGCCTGCTCAATGTACCCCGCATCCACGGACGGGCAATCGCTGCCGATCACCATGGCCGAACCGGCGCTTCTGAGCCCCTCACTCAAAGCGTGGGTCATCCGTTCACCAAGGTCGCCCCCCTGCTGAATGGTCGAAGGCACCCGGTACTTTTCCATCACAGCCTGCACAGGGCCAGCCTCTGGCGGGGCCGCTTCCAGATCCTCATCCCACGCCAGCACCAGCGGATGACCGCTGGCCTGGAGCTGCTCAAGAACCGTGGTCGTCAGCTGGATATGGGCTTTCAGGGCACCCTGGCGACCCAGTGCAGGTTCAAGACGGGTCTTCACCCACCCTTCCCGCGGCCACTTGGCGAACTGAACCAGCTGTACAGAAGCTTTCATGGCTGCCCGACCTCCGAGGATGATGGTGTGTTACGCCTTACATCGGCGCGATAGGCCAGCGCCAGCTCGGCAGGGTCAGCGCCGCGCCAGTACCGCCACCGCAACCGCCACATCAACCATATGGTCCGCCAGGCACCATGTTGCTCCCAGCGGCGGCTGTCAGTCATTACGGGCTTCGATATACAGAAAGGGCGAGAGACCTCTCTGAGGCGGCCGCACAGCTCGATATCTTCCATCAGCGGTATCAGACGATAACCACCTTGGGCTTCAAATACCCTACGGCGCACGAAGATGCCCTGATCCCCCGTCGCAATACCCGTGAGCCGGGAGCGCAGGTTCATCATGAAAGCCACGACCCGGAACACGGGACGCTTGCCGCTGAGACGCACATCAAAGCGCCCCCAGGCCCGGTCACTGGCCAGGAAGGCCTGCAAGGCCCGGCCAGCCTCCGGGGGCAACACCGTGTCGCCATGCAGGAACAACAGCACTTCACCCGTTGCCTCGGCGGCCCCACGGTTCATCTGCGCCCCACGCCCCCGCTCTGACACCATGAGCCGATCGCAAAGAGGCTCCGCCAGAGTGCGAGTATCGTCGGTGCTTTCACCATCCACCACAATGACCTCTGCACCCTGCTCACGCAAGGCAGCAAGGCGCTGAAGCGTTGGCACAATGGCGACAGACTCGTTCAGAACGGGAATAATAATGCTGACAGTGGGCGACCGTGGCACTGCGTGCTCCGACGCAAAAAAACGTGAATGGAACGGGCGGATCAACGTACCCGCCTTGAGACATGGGCATCAGCCCGTTATTATACCGGCCTTTCCGGCGAAACGCCCCCGTAGCTCATCTGGATAGAGCGTCCCCCTCCTAAGGGGAAGGTAGCAGGTTCGAGTCCTGCCGGGGGTACCATCCCTCCTATCAAGTCCCTCATCACAACAACTGTTGACTATGCTTCCTGCATATCGCCCGGATTGTTGTCGAACTACCTTATCCAGGGGCTTCAACTCGAAATCACCTCTGCTCGGTTGGCGGCTGCAACCTTGCCCTCGTACGGCATAGGTAAAACTTTGTAATTGCATCTACCCGGGCAATGCCGTGCAATCCACATCACTGGACACAGGAGTTCCGAGCCATGCTGATTGCGCTAATTGCTATTATTGCCGGACTGGCATTGCTGGTGTGGAGTGCCGGCCGTTTCGTCGGCGGCGCTTCTGCCACGGCCTCTCATTTCGGCATGCCGCCGTTGTTGATTGGTATGGTGGTTGTGGGCTTTGGCACATCCGCGCCGGAGATGGTGGTGTCTGCCCTTGCTGCATCGCAGGGTAATCCGGGGCTGGCCCTTGGTAACGCCTATGGCTCAAACATCACCAACATTGCGCTGATCCTGGGTATCACTGCGCTGATGGCGCCTATTGCCGTGCACTCCCAGGTGATGCGGAAGGAACTGCCCATCCTTTCGGTGGTGACGCTGTTTGCTGCCTGGCAATTGCTTGATGGCGAGCTCAGCCGCATGGATGCCGCTGCCTTGATCGGGGTATTTTTTGTGCTTATGGGCTGGAGTATCTGGGCTGGCCTTCGGACCCCTTCCGATGCCATGGCAACGGACGTCTCAGCCGAACTGGAAACCCATACCATGTCCATCCGCAAGGCGCTGTTCTGGCTGGTGGCCGGGCTGGTGTTGCTGATCATCAGCTCCCGGATCCTGGTGTGGGGGGCGGTTGACCTGGCCACCGCCTTTGACGTGAGCGACCTGATCATTGGCCTGACCATTGTGGCCGTGGGCACGTCCCTGCCGGAGTTGGCGTCGTCGATCATCGCGGCCCGCAAGGGTGAGCACGACCTGGCTCTGGGCAATATCCTGGGTTCCAACCTGTTCAATACGCTGGCGGTGGTGGGTATCGCCGGATTGATTTCACCCATGGCCGTCGCCGACGAAGTATTGACCCGGGATCTGCCGGTCATGGCGCTGCTGACCATCGGGTTGTTCGTGCTGGGGTATGGCTTTCGTGGACCTGGCCGGATTAACCGGTTTGAGGGGGCCGTGCTCCTGGCCGTCTTTATCGGTTATACCGGTTACCTGGCCACTACAGCTTTCTGATCAGAGATTCCGGGGGCCCCGGCCACGCAGGAGGCATGACCGGGCCAGACGTCAGGACTGCGACAACCGGAACTGCTCTATGGTCTTGCGCAGGGTTTCCGCCATGGCCAGCAGGTCCCCAGCGATACGGGCGGTTTCCTGGGCATCGCTGGAGGTCAGCTCGGCCGAGCGGCTGATCTCGATGACGTTCTGGTTGATGGAGTCCGAGACCTCGCTCTGCTCGTTGGCGGCATTTTCCATCTGTTCATTCAGGCCGGTAATCTCCCGCACCTCACTGGCGATGGTCTGAAGTTCCTTTTCCACCTTCAGAATGGCATCCACCTGGTGCTGAGCCATTTCCGAGGCGTGGCGCATGGTGCCCACACACTCCACGACTTCTTTTTTCAGGCCATCAATGGTGTGACGGATTTCCTCGGTGGAATCCTGGGTACGCGAGGCCAGCGCTCGCACTTCATCGGCCACGACCGAGAAGCCACGTCCCTGCTCTCCTGCTCTGGCTGCTTCAATGGCCGCGTTCAGGGCCAGCAGGTTGGTCTGATCAGCAATCTCGGAGATCAGTTCCAGGCGGGATGCCATTTCCGTGGTCCGCTGGTCCAGTTGCCCGATACGATGGGCGCCTTCCTGGACTTCTGTGTTGAGCAACTCGATACCTTCCACGGCCTTGCGCGCCAGGCCCTCGCCATTCTCCGCAGAACGAGTGGTATCAGCGGACTTGCGTGCAGTCGAAACCGCATTCTCCCGGACCTGAACTGCCGAAGCCGCCATCTCGGTGGTGGCACTGGCCACCTGGTCGGTGTTGTCCTTCTGGGCCAGCACCTCGCGCTCCGTGGTTTCTGCCTTGGCCGCAATGGTGCGGGCAGCGGTTTCCACCCGGGCGGCGTTGTCCATGACCGTATTCATGCTCTCGCGAATCCTGCTCACCATGCGGTTGAAGGCGCGGGACACGGAGCCGATTTCGTCGTTGCGGGTGACGTCCAGTTCCAGCGATAGATCGGCGTTACGGGAGATCTCTTCCATGCGGTCATGCAGGTTTCGAAGCCTGGAAAACACCAGCCGCCCGAGAAAAACCGTCGTCAGCAGGAAGATCGCTACAAAGATCAGTATCTGGATGCCACCGTTAACCATCAACTGCTGCTGCAGGCGTGCGTCACTGGCCGCCAGGGAATAGTCCACACGAATAGCGCCCAGCACATCCCCTTCCTGCGCCTGGTGGCAACCGAGGCAATTGACGCCCTGATAGTTCTCGCTGGCGACCACAGGCTCGATCATGGTGTAAACACGGCCCTGCTCGTTCTCGCTGTACAATTCGACCTTTTCACCGTCCAGCGCCCGCAGATCCTCCGGCTCCCGCCGTTGCTCGTCGGAGTTGCCGGCACCGTACATGGCGTTCAGCTGGTCACTGCGGATCACCCGAACATCCAGCACATCGTCGGGAGCCGTCACCTTGTTACGGAGCACCTCCCTGTTGCCGATTGTGCCGGTCACCATCATGGTGTTCAGCCCATCAAAATAGGACTTCGCCAGGTTGTCCACATACTTGTGGCTGAACTCCTCCAGATGCGCCTGCTGGGACCAGGAGCTGTAAGCCAGGGTAAATACCAGGATGATGGTAAAAGCCAGGGCCAGGGCGGCAAGCAACAGGAAGCGGATGGAATAGTGTTTTTTCATGGGGTCCCGGGATCAGTGAGCAACTGTAAAGATTGACGGCCGTTTGGCGGATAACTTTATAGATTTGCGTCAACTTTTTACTGATCTGGGTCAGTTCCGAAAAGACTCTCTCAGCTTATTGCTGAAAGCACCGTCTCACACACCTCATCGTGAGTGAGGCCCGCCCCATTGACGGTTACATCCGCGTAGCGGGTGTACAGCGCAAAGCGCTCCTCGAACAGCCCGGACAGGGATTGATCAGGCCTACGGGAAATGCCTCGCAGGCTGTAGTCGCCGATACGCTCGATGACAACATCCAGGGGAATGTCCAGGAAGACCACCGTCCCACTTGCTTTGAGGTGTTTCATGGCGGCGTCACTGTATACGGCACTGCCGCCGGTGCTGATGACGTGGTTCTCGACTGTGAGGTTCAGCAACACCTGCTCTTCAATCTTCCGCAAAGCCTGGTAGCCGTCCTGGTCGACGATTTCCTGCAGGGTGCGTCCCGCCTCCTGCTGTATCAGCAGATCGGTATCCACGAAGCCCATCCCCAGTCGCTTGGCGACAAGTACGCCGACGGTACTCTTGCCGCTGCCGGGCATGCCGATAAAGACCAAGTTGCGTGCCATTAACCTTTCCCCTCTTTGCGCTCGGTCGCGCGGCAGGCGGCGGCTGTGAACAGCACGTCGGTGGAGGAATTCAGGGAAACGCATCGGCCGCTTGCCCACCATCAGGATAGCCTGCCCCTGAAACAAAAAAAGAAAAGCAGATCAGCGGTTACTGATCTGCTTTTCTTTTTAAAATGCCGGGAGCAGTTTGTGGAGTTAATGATACCGCCTCGCGCCGGGTCGCCGCAAATTGCCAGTGGGCGAGCCCGGTGCGCCTTAACCGTCCGGCAAACTCCCGGACGGGTTCCTCCGCGCTGCTTTCGATGCCGATATACCGGACAAATCAGAAGCGGACTTCAGGCCCAAAACTGAATACCTGAATATCGGTCTCGCCGATGTCATCGTTACCTACATCAACGAGATAATCCCAGTCTGCCCGGAGGCTGATGTCTTCATTGAGGTGGTAACGGGCACCGATACCCGTGCGCAGAGCTACACCATCCTCTTTGTCGGAATCCGAGATCCGGGAAAAGCCATCGGTAGCGCTGACCCTGTAATCAATCAACCAATACATGGCGCCAGCCTTGGCGAAAACCTGGAACGGGCCTGAACCGGGAACGCCCAACTGCATGGTAGCGTCCACAAAATGCCCCTTTGCCTCGGCGGCTACGGTAATTCCGGCAGCGCTGACAGAGGCATCCACATCATCCATATAACGATAACCAAGCTCAAAATCCGTGTAACCGTTCAGCTGGATACCCCCATGGATACGACCAGTAAAAGCGGTATCGTCGCAGGAATCGAGCGCACTGTCGCAGAAGTCCTTCACCTTTGCCTGACCGAACGAGAGTCCAAAATACCCGTTGCCGGCCCCAGCGGCGTGCGCCTGCCCGGCAAAGGCCAGCAGTGTTGTGGCAGTAATCAACAGCTTTCTGGTTTTCACGTGTACATCCCTTTAAGGTTGTGGATATTCGAAAGGGCGCGAGTATCAGCAGATAGTTAGTAACCTTCAAGCCGGTTTGACGAAGATTTACATTTGCGCCTCCCGGACCCGTCCGGACCGGCATTAATCCAACAAGCAGAAGGTCAGACAATGCCCCTGAACAGTCCCGAGTTCGCCACCATTACCGAGCTGGCACGAGCTTACCGGTTACGCGAGATTACACCTGTTGAGGTCACCGAGCTGATGCTGAAACGGATCGAGACGCTGGACCCTCAGCTGCGCAGCTTTGTCACTGTGACAGCCGACAACGCGCTGGCGCAGGCCCGGCAGGCGGAGCAGGAGATGGCCAGAGGTGAATTCCGGGGGCCGATGCACGGCGTTCCGGTAGGCCTGAAGGACCTGTGCAGGACGGCAGGTATCCGTACCACCTGGGGCACAAAGGTGCTCTCCGATTATGTACCTGATGAAGACGCAACGGTCGTGCGCCGACTGGCGGACGCCGGCGCGGTAATGCTTGGCAAACTGCAGATGACCGAGGGGGCCTTCGGGGCCCACCACCCGGACATACCCGCCCCCCTCAATCCCTGGGGCGAGCAGTATTGGTCCGGCGTGTCGTCCAGTGGTTCAGGAGTCGCTACGGCAGCAGGGCTTTGCTACGGGGCCATTGGCACGGATACCGGCGGCTCCATCCGCTACCCTTCCGGTGCCAACGGATTGACGGGCCTGAAACCCACCTGGGGGCGGGTCAGCCGCCATGGAGTGCTGGCGCTGGCAGACTCTCTGGACCATATCGGCCCCATGACCCGCTCAGCCGCCGATGCCGGCGCCATGCTGGGCGCCATGGCCGGGGAAGATCCCCAGGATCCCACAAGCCTTCCCGCTCCGGTGCCGGATTACCTGGCGGATATCGACAAGGGTATCCGGGGACTGAAGATTGGCATAGCCCCTGCGGATATGGATGAAATATGTGACCCCGCAACACTCAGGGTGATCCGCGAGGCACGGCAGGTTCTGACCGATCTTGGTGCGGAGCTCACTGAATACGAGGTACCGGCCACAACGTCGGCCATGCGGCACATCTGGGGTCGGTATTGTGCGGTGGAGACGGCTGTCGCCCATGAGGCCACTTACCCGTCACGCAAGGACGAATACGGACCCGTGCTTGCGGGACTGATCGAGGCTGGCCGGCACCTGGGCGCCACCGACCTGATGAAAATGCATCACACCCGGCTCATGTTCGCCGGGGATCTTCGCAAACTCTTCGGGAGATTCGATTTACTGTTGGTTCCGGTCCACCCGTTCAGCAATCCCACGATTGAACGCTACAACAGCCTGCTGCGTAACCCTCAGACCATGAACGAATCATTGCGCTATACCGCGCCCTACAATATGTCGGGCAGCCCCTCCATCACCCTGCCGGGAGGCTTTACCGATGCAGGTCTGCCGGTGGGCTTTCAACTGGTTGGCCGACACCTGGATGAAGCAATGCTGGTGCGTGCCGGCCATGCCTTCCAGCAGGTTACCGAGTGGCACAAGCGCCACCCGCAAATGACACAGTACTGAACCGGGAAACCGGCCGACGCCTGGCGAAACCCACCGTGTCGGCCGGTGCTCCGTATCAGGACCCGGTAATCATCACCGACTTCACATTCACAAACTCATGCATGCCGAAGCCGCCATGCTCCCGGCCATAGCCGCTTTCCTTCACGCCACCAAACGGCAGGTTTGGCTGGGCCAGGTTGTAGCCATTGATATTGACCATGCCGGTGTCGAACTCTTCCCGGGCCATTTCAATGGCACGTGCTTCGTTCTGGCTGAAGATGCCGCCACCGAGGCCGTAGGGCGAATCGTTGGCCACTTTCATGGCTTCCTCGGCGTCTTTCACGCGAATGAGTGAC
The DNA here is from genome assembly GCF_041690615.1 of Marinobacter sp. Classification (GTDB taxonomy): domain Bacteria; phylum Pseudomonadota; class Gammaproteobacteria; order Pseudomonadales; family Oleiphilaceae; genus Marinobacter. The sequence goes on along the minus strand of NZ_JAWLGY010000024.1, from coordinate 30,138 downwards.
GCCACCGGGCCGAACAATTCCTCGTCGTAGGCGGGCTGGCCGGGGGCGACATTTTCCAGCACCGTGGCCGGGTAGAAGCAGCCCTTGCCCTCCGGAATCTCACCACCAAGCAGGCAGGTAGCTCCGTTATCAATGGACTTGCGGACCTGCTCATGCAGGCCATCACGCAGATCTTTCCTCGCCATTGGTCCCATGACAGTTTCTTTCTGGGTGGGGTCACCAAAAGTAATCTGCTTCATCTGCTCCAGGTAAGCATCCCGGAACTGATCGTAGATGGCGTCCTCCACAATAAACCGCTTGGCCGCAACGCAGGTCTGGCCGGTGTTGTAGACCCGGCCCTGCACGCAGTACTGCACGGCCTTTTTCAGGTCCGCATCCGCAAGGATCAGGTAGGCGTCATTACTGCCCAGCTCCAGCACGGTTTTCTTGAGCACCTTGGCTGCCCGCTGGGCCACGGCACGGCCTGCGTTGGGGCTGCCGGTGAGCGTTACACCGCGCACCAGCGGATTCTCGATTACATGGTTGGACACGTCGTGATCAATCAGCAGCGTGCGGAAGGCGTGCTCGGGGAAGCCGGCGTCACGGTAGAGCTTTTCTACCTCCAGGGCCATGCCCCAGACGTTGGGGGCGTGTTTGAGGAGCACGGTATTACCGGCCATCAGGTTGGCGGCGCTGTAACGGATTACCTGATACAACGGGAAGTTCCAGGGCTGGATGCCATAGATCACCCCTTCCGGCCGGAAGGTCACCAGTGCACGGCCTCCGTTCAGTTCCCGTTCCTGGTCTGCCAGTTCCCTGGGGCCCTGCTCGGCGGTGTACTCACAGATGGCGGCACACAGCTCGCACTCCTGTTTACCCTGGGCCAGGGTCTTGCCCATTTCCCGGGTCATCAGTTCGGCGTAGTCGTTCTTGCGTTCGCGGATAAGCTTCGCGGCCTTTTGGAAGGCTTCAGCCCGCTGGTCGAAACTGGTCTTGCGCCAGGTTCCGAAGGCTTCGTGACATTGCTGGATGACCCTTGCAGCCTCGTCCTGGGACATCAGCTGGTAGGTTTCCAGTACCTCTTCAGTTGCCGGGTTGACGGTTTGATAGGTGTCAGACATCGCTTTGCCTCCGTTTTGGAGAAGTGAAGTTGCGTCCGTTTGACGTCGCCATCAGTGCTACGAAGTCATCCCGGAAATGTAGCATTCACAGCCGCAAATCGAGGCAAAGATTACCGAATCTTATTGTGGCAGCGGCGCTTCCCCTCAGGGCAGCATCATGGGTGCCGCGACCTGGTCACGGACATCCTCGCCACATACACGGGCCACCAGTTCCAGGGCAAACTCCAGGGCAGAGCCCGGGCCCTGACTGGTGATGCAGTTGCGATCCACCACCACCCGGTCCTCAACCCGTGACTGGTCTGGCAAGGCCTCGCGGAAGCGTGCATGTCCAGTAGCGGCAATCCCGTCCAGCAGGCCGTGGGGCGCCAGTGCCACCGCCGGGGCTGCACAGATGGCGGCGTACCAGAACCCTGCGTCCCGCTGCTTGCGCAGGCGGTCAATCAGCAAGGCACAGTCCGACAGATTCTGGGCGCCGGGCATGCCGCCGGGCAAGGCGATCAGGTCGTAGTCGTGATCGACGCAATCCTGTAGCAGGGCATCAGCCGTAATGCGCGTACGGCGGGACGCTGTGATGGTCTTGTGCTCATGGACGCTGGCCACGGTGACCTCCACATTCGCGCGCCGGAGCACATCAATGATAGTGACGGACTCGATCTCTTCACTGCCATCTGCAATGGGTACCAGTGCGGTCTTGTTCATGGAACCTCCGGGTTACAGTGTTGGCGGCCGGTATCGGCCGCCCGGGTAACATTACTGTACTATAGCAACAGCCTGACCGACGCCATGCAAGGAACCGCCAGAATCCATGACCCCTGCCCTCGCCTTTGCCCTGTTTTCAGTCGCAGCCGTTGCACTGGCGGTGTTCTACCTGTTTTTCTACCGGAACTGGCGGCGGCAGCGGGAACTGAAACGGCCGTTTCCCCGGGCCTGGCGCAAGCTGCTCAAATCACAGGTGCCCCTCTATCGACGCTTGCCTGCACCGCTTAAACGAGAGTTGGAACAGCGGGTGCAATTGTTCCTGTCCGAGAAGAACTTCTACGGCTGCGACGGGTTCGAGGTGGACGACCGGGTGCGGCTCACCATCGCCGGACACGCCTGCCTGCTTGTGCTCGCCCGTTCCTACAGCGACTACGACGAGGTCCGCAGTATCCTGGTCTACCCCGGGGCCTATTATGTAAGCGAACCCCGACAGAACGGCATGGTGGTGGATATGGAACAACAGGTGCGGGCTGGCGAGGCCTCGTCATTCGGCCAGGTTGTTCTGTCCTGGGACGATTGTGAGCATGCTGTTCGGGCACCGAACAGTGACCACAACGTGATATTGCATGAATTCGCCCACCAGCTGGACTACCTGGACGGCAGCGCCGATGGTGCTCCGCCACTATCCGGAGAGCAGGCCCGTCGCTGGCAGAAAACCATGAGCGAGGCCTACGGGCAACTGCAACAATCCATTGAACAGCATCAGGAAAGCTGGCTGGACCCATACGGGGCCACCGAACCCGCTGAGTTTTTTGCCGTCCTCACGGAGACGTTCTACCAGCAGCCGGGGTACCTGAAGGAACAGCAGCCCGGCGTATACCGGGCACTCTGTGATTTCTACCGCCTGGACCCCCTCGAATACCGCTAGCGCCCTACCTCGGCATAGAGCTCTTTCTTGGAAAGCTTGCCAACCGGGGTTTTCGGCAGTTCGTCACGGATTTCCATACTGTGGATCATCTCGTGCTTGCCCAGGCGGGGCTTCAGGAATGCCTTCATCTCATCCAGGGTGGGTTCCGGTTCGCCGTCCCGCACCGTGATATAGGCCCGGGGGCTCTGGCCCCGGTACTCATCGGGTACCCCGATCACCGATACCTCGGCTACCGCCGGGTGTTCGTAGATGGCTTCTTCAATATTGCGCGGGTACACGTTATACCCGCTGCAGATGATCATGTCCTTGGTGCGGTCAACAATGTAGACAAAACCCTTTTCGTCCATCCAGGCCACATCACCGGTGCGGAAGTAACCCTGGCCGGTCATGGATTCGGCTGTGGCATCGTCCCGCTTCCAGTAGCCTTTCATCACGTTGGGGCCTGCTATACAGAGCTCACCCCGTTCCCCCTGGGGCATTTCCTGGTCGCTGCCGTCCATGGCAATGATTTTCAGGTCAATACCGGGAACCGGCACGCCACAGGCGCCCGCCGGCGGAACCATACCCTCCGGCGTGAACGTGCCCAGGGCGGCAGTTTCCGTCATGCCCCAGCCCTCCTTGACGGAGCAGCTTGCGGCCTTCTGGAAACGCTGCTGCAGCTCGACGGGTAGCGGCGCGCCACCGGAGTTACACAGCTTGAGGGAATCCAGCCGGTAATTGCCCAGTTCCGGACTGGCCAGCAGTGCGGAGAGCATGGTGGGCACCGCCGGGAACACAGTGATTTTCTCTTTCTGGATGGTTTCCAGTGCGGCATGGGGGTCAAACTTGAGGTGCTGATACAGCGTGGCGCCGTTGCGCAGGCCGAACAGCATGTTCACCACGATGGAATAGATATGGAATGGCGGCAAGACCGCCAGCACCCGCTCTTCGCCGGAGGCGACGGTGGTTTTCAATGCCGTGCCCAGCTGGTCCGCCGCAGCGGCAATGTTGCCGTGGGTCAGCATGGCCCCTTTCGGTGCACCGGTGGTGCCGCCGGTATATTGCAGCACAGCCAGAGCTTCCAGGTCCTCCGACTCCGGGTGGCGTTGCCAGGTACCGTCATTTTCCAGCAGTTCACCAAAGCCCATCACCCGCTCATCCGCAGGCCGCTCGGCCAGTTCACCGGCCTGGCGCAGATGGTCACGAAGTGCCTCCGGCTGCAGTGCAAAGTCCTCAACTGAGCCCACCACCAGTTTCTGCAACCGGGAATTGCCGAGGAACCCGGTCATTCTGGGCAGTAGGGCCTGCAGGTCCAGGGTCACCATGATGTCAGTTTCACTGTCGGCGATCTTGTGCTCGAGGATGCGGTCGGCATCCAGCGGCGAATAGTTCACCACCACGCCGCCCGCCCGCAACACACCCAGAAAACCGATAATGCCGTGGGGAGTATTGGGCAGGTACAGACCAACATGGACCCCCGGGCCCACGCCCAGCTTTTGCAGGCCAGCGGCCATGCGGGAAACCAGCTTGTCCAGCTCGGTATAGGACAGATCCCGTCCCATAAAATTGACCGCGACCCGCTCGGGCCATTGTTTCGTGGCATCGGCCAGCATCTGATGGACAGCACGGCCGGATAACTCAGGCTGATGGGGGATCTCGGGGGGATAGCTGGCAAACCAGGGAGCGTCGGGGGCGACAGGGTTGTTGTTCATGGGGACTCCTGAAATCGATTGTAATTGTAAGGCGGTGTTATTGGTGGCAGACGGGTCAGGCGCCGAAGGCGGTCCAGCCACCGTCCACCATGATGGTTTCGCCGGTAATATAGGACGAAGCTTCCGCCGCCAGGAAAATAGCCGTACCCACCATTTCCTCCGGGCGGGCCATACGCTTCATGGGGGTCCGGGCTGCCACCCGCTCCGCGAAGTCTGCCCGGGTATCGGTGATGGCCTTTACCAGCGGTGTTTCCGTGTAGGCCGGTGCCAGGGCATTCACCCGTACTCCCCGTTCCGCCCACTCCACGGCCAGGGTCTTGGTCAGCATGTCCACACCACCCTTGCTGGCGCAATAGGCGGAAGAACCGGTTAGCCCGGTCTTGCCGGCAATGGAAGAGATATTGATGATACTGCCGCTGCGCTGGCTGAGCATATGGCGGCCGACCGCCTGGGCCATCAGGAAAACCCCGGTCAGGTTGATGTTGATGATGGTCTGCCAGTCTTCCAGGGGCAGTTCTTCGGCTGGCTTCTTGATGGTGAGGCCGGCATTGTTGATCAGCACATCAATCTGGCCGAACTCATCAATGGCGGCGTCTACTGTGGCGGAGATCTGGCCCGGGTCGCTGACGTCACAGGGCGCCACCAGGGTGCGCACACCAAGGGCCTCGGCTTCTTTCGCAACCGCTTCCAGTTCATCGCGGCTGCGACTGCACAACACCAGGTGACTGCCGGCTTCTGCCAGCCCCAGGGCGATGCTGCGACCAATGCCGCGCCCGGCCCCGGTGACCAGGCTGACCTTCCCACTCAAATCGAATAATGACATGGTATTACTGCCTTTTATGGGGTTGTTTTTATTGGGATCGCCTAAAGCAAAACATGGGATACGCAAAAAAGCCAGCCCTGAAATTCGCCATCTGAAACTCCGTTGGCCCGGTTCCTGCTTAATGCCACGAGAGAGAAAGCACCGCGTCATTTTCTGGCCGGTTCAGACCGGAGGTAAGTTCCCATGTCTTTGCTGACATCCCTGATCAAGGCAGGTACCCAGTTCCAGCAGGCGGCGACCCGTCGCAGCGAGGACGCCCGGCCCGCCGCCTCTGGCAAGACGGAGAAGCCCCAGGGGGCTGATCAGAGCGGAAAGAATGACGACCGTTTTACCCTCACCGGGGGACAGCCCCGCAGCAAGACGGGGCGGCTGTCGGTGACAGATTACCGGCAGCAGGTCGGGCAGGATATTGCCTATGTGCGGGAAACCTTGCGGCACAAGCTTGCCGAATACGGCATGCAGCCCACCACACAGATCGCTGCGTCGCGCACAGCAACGGGCGAAGTGAGCATACAGGGACGCATGCCAGAGCAACCCCGCCAGCGTATCGAGCAGGATCTCAACAATAGCCGGGAGTTCCGGGACACACTAAAGCGCCTTAGCGTCAACGAACCGACCCTGGCGTTTGTAGACACCGCCCTGAAACTGAACCACGCCTATGGCACCAGCAACACCGTGCTGGATACCCTGGTCAGCGACAACCAGCAGTTCAACGGCCTTCAGGACCTGGTGCACCGCTACGACAGTATTCGCAAGACCTTCAGCAGTAATGACGGTGGCACCCCAGAGGCGGCCCGGGATTATGCTTTCCGTCTGAACGCCCGGGCCTGAGGCAAGACCGGATCAGCCTGCCTGGAAGGGTTCCGGGTCCCCTTTGCCCACCCGCGTCACTTCGGGAACAGGGCCGGTCATGTTGACCACGGTGGTGGCGTCCATGCCACAGAAGCCACCGTCGATAATCAGGTCCAGCTCGTGTTCCAGCGCATCCCGGATCTCTTCCGGATCGGTCATGGGGTTTTCTTCGCCCGGCAGGATCAGTGTGCTGCTCATAATCGGTTCGCCCAGTTCCCCCAGCAGAGCCTGGACGATGGCATTGTCCGGCACCCGCAGGCCAATGGTGCGGCGCTTGGGGTGTAGCAGTCGGCGCGGCACCTCACTGGTGGCATCAAGAATGAAGGTGTAGGGGCCGGGGGTGAACGTCTTCAGCAACCGGTACTGGGTGTTATCCACCTTGGCGTAAACACCCACATCGGACAGGTCACGGCATACCAGTGTGAAGTTGTGCTTGTCATCCAGTTTACGGATGCGTTTGATGCGATCGGCCGCCTGCTTGTCCCCCAGATGACAGCCGATGGCGTAGCCGGAGTCGGTGGGATAGACGATCACACCCCCCTGGCGGAGAATATCTACCGCCTGCTTGATCAGCCGCTTTTGCGGGTTTTCCGGGTGAATCTGGAAAAACTGGCTCATGATGCCTGCTCCCTTTTCGAACCGCCCATACAGTTGGGTGACGAGGGTACCTGGCCGCCATTGGCTTCCCATTCCTTTGGCGTAAAGAGATGCAAGGCCAGGGCATGGACGCCACCTCGCATCTCTTCAGCCAGCGCCTGGTAGACCGCCTGGTGACGACGCACCTTCGACTGGCCTTCAAACTGGTCCGAAATAAGCGTTACCTTGAAGTGGGTTTCGGAGTTCGGCGGCACACTGTGCATATGGCTTTCGTTTTCCACGGTCAGGTGACCGCCTTCAAAACGTTCGCCCAGTTTCTGTTCAATGGACTGCTGTATCCGCATATCGGTGCCTTTTCGGTTGGAATTGCCTGTTCCTGTTGATGAAATCATCATTGTGACCTGACATCAGTTTACACCCTGTATGCCGTCTTGACAGGGGGCCCGTCAGGCGCCATCTTGCCTCTCCCTGACGGACCCGGACACGATCACACACCATGCGCCTCTATATTGCCGAAAAGCCCAGCCTGGGCCGCGCCATTGCCGATGCCCTTCCCGGCCCTTTACAGAAGGGGCCCGGCTGGCTGAAGTGTGGCGAGGGCGAACAGGCGGTAACCGTCAGTTGGTGCATTGGCCACCTGCTGGAGCCCGCCGAACCGGCCAGCTACGACCCGCGCTGGAAAGCCTGGCGCATGGGGGATCTGCCCGTGTTTCCGGACCAGTGGCAACTGGCACCCAGGGACAGTGTGACGAAACAGCTCGGGGTGCTGGAAAGCCTTGTTCGCAAGGCTGAGGTCATTTACCACGCAGGCGACCCGGACCGGGAAGGCCAGCTGCTGGTGGATGAAGTGCTGCGGTATTTCAGTGTTCGTTGCCCGGTGCAGCGGGTGCTGATCAACGACCTGAACCGGGATGCGGTACGCAAGGCCCTGGCATCACCACGGGACAACCGGGAATTCCGGCGACTGTCCCACTCTGCCCTGGCCCGGCAGCGAGCGGACTGGCTCTACGGCATCAACCTTACCCGTTATTACACCCTGAGTTACCGCCAGCAGGGCGCTGACGGAGTCTATTCAGTGGGCCGGGTACAGACCCCGGTCCTCGGGCTGATGGTGCACCGGGACGACACCATCGCGAACTTCGAGCCCAAACCCTGGTACCGGCTGACGATCACCGCTCGCCCCGCTGGCGACGGCCCTCCCGACCAGGATTTCGAGGCCCGCTGGCTGCCATCGGAAAGCCACCAGCAATACCTGGACGATGAAGACCGGCTACTGGACCGTGAGGTGGCTGAAGACATTGCCAACGCAGTGAAAGGCCGGCCTGGTCGTATTACCGCCGCCCGTTTCCGGGACCGGAAGGAAACCGCGCCCCTGCCCCTGTCACTGTCTGCCCTGCAGATCGAGGCAGGCAAGGCGCTTGGCATGGGTGCCAAGGCGGTACTGGACACCGCCCAAAGCCTGTACGAAAAGCACCAGTTGATCACCTATCCGCGGTCCGATTCCCGTTATCTGCCGGAAGGGCACCTGGAGCAGGCCGCCGCAGTCTGCCAGGCCATCGGCAAAGTGGACGACAGCCTGGCCGGTGCCGCCGGGGAGGCTGACCTGAACCGCCGCTCGGCAGCGTGGAACGATCGCAAAGTGGACGCCCACCACGCCATTATCCCCACCCTGCGGTCGAGACCGGCCGGACAGCTTAGCCAGCAGGAGCAGAACGTCTACAACCTGGTAGCCCGCTACTACCTGATGCAGTTCATGCCCGAAGCGATTCACCGGGAGGGCAAACTGGACCTGGCCATCAGCGACCATCGTTTCCGGGCTACGGAAACTGCCCTGCTGGACCCCGGCTGGAAGCTACTGGAACCACGGCAACGCGCCTCAAAAACCTCCGCCGAGGCCCCGAAAAAGCCCCTGCCCCGGCTTGAGCCGGGTGACGATGTCACCTGCATCGACAGTGCCATAAAAGAGCGACTGACCCAGCCACCCCAGCATTTCACCGATGCCACGCTGCTGGCGGCCATGACCAACATTGCCCGCTTCGTCAACGATCCCCAGCTGCGCAAAACCCTCCGGGAGACGGATGGACTGGGCACCGAAGCCACCCGGGCTGCCATCATTGAAACCCTCTTCCGCCGCGATTACCTGTTCCGGGAAGGGCGTCACATTCGTGCCACAGAGAAAGGCCGGAGCCTGATCCACGCATTGCCGGAAGCCATCAGCCAGCCGGACATGACGGCCCTGTGGGAGGCCACCCTCGAGCAGATCCGTGCGGGAGACGGCGACCCTCGCCGGTTTCTGGAGGAGCTCAAGGGCCAGATCAGCGGGTTTATCCGGCAGCCGGCCAGCAGCCCGGTGGAGGCGGCCACCGGAAGCAGCGCGGATAACAGCCACTCGGGGGATTCAGATGCCATCCACTGCCCGAAGTGCCGTGCGCCCATGCGTATACGCGAGGGCAAGTTTGGCCGCTTCCATGCCTGTACCCGCTTCCCGGACTGCAACGGCACCCGCGCCCTGGAAGACACCGCACCCCAGGACGGCACCAGCCAGCGACCCTGGCCCTGTCCCGCCTGCTACGCTCCGCTCGTGCGCAGAAAAAGCCATCGCGGATGGTTCTGGGGCTGCAGTAATTTCCCTTCCTGCCGACAAACAGTGAATGACGACAACGGCAACCCGATGGATGTCAGGCGGCCACCGGCCCGGTAATTGCCCCACCCCACCGGGAACCCGGCGTCAGAGTTACCTAAATCAAACACAATGACACTGACGTGTGTGCAAAGATTTGACACAATAATGTGACATAAACGGCCGTTTAAATGACACCCGCGCCTTGCGGCTTGGCATCACCCCAGGAGAGAGCCCATGCGTATAGCCCTGCTTGAAGACGAGCACGAACAGGCTCAGCATGTACAACAGATTCTGGCGGACCAGGGTCATCCCTGTGACAGTTTCCCCACCGGTCAGGCCTTTATCAGCGCCGTACTGCACCGCAGCTACGATCTGATGATTCTTGACTGGCAGATTCCCGACATGACCGGCCTGGACGTGCTTCGTGATATCCGTGCCCAGCTCAACTGGCCGGTTCCCGTGGTGTTTCTGACCCAGCGGGACAGCGAGCAGGATATTGTGCAGGCACTGGATGCCGGCGCCGATGACTACCTGGCCAAGCCCGCACGGCCGGCCGAGCTGATCGCCCGGATCAACGCCCTCGCCCGCCGCTCCAACCCGGATGCGGACAAGGAAGAGTTGCACTACGGCCCGTTCGTGATCAACACCAGCCGCCGCACCATCACCCTGCATGGCGAGTTGCTGACTCTGACCGACAAGGACTTTGACCTGACCCTGTTCCTGTTCCAGAACCAGGGCCGCCTGTTGACCCGGGAAATGTTGCTGGAACGGGTCTGGGGGCTGACCCGGGACATCAACACCCGCACGGTCGATACCCATATGAGCCGACTCCGCCGCAGGCTGGGCCTGAACCCGGACAACGGTTTCCGGATCAAGACCATTTATCAGCGCGGCTACCGGCTTGAGTCCATGACCGAAGCCACCGCCGGTGAAGAACCCACCACCGCCTGATACAGGACGCTGCTGTTGCACTCCGTAGCCGAAACGATTCGTCGAGTCCTGGCCCTGTTGTGTGCCATCTCACTGCTGGCGGCAATGGCACCGGCTTCTGCACATGCTGAAATGACCGTCGCGCGAGGCTCGCTCACGCACAGTCCAGCAGCTGTGAACGGTGCCCGCAGTGACTGGCACTACACCCTGAAAGATGGGGAAAGCTTCCACCTGGTTGCCCGGGAACTGCTCCGGCGCAACCTGTCGAGCCGGCAGCTGGCAAGTTATAACGGGGTTTCCTCCCCCGGCGATTTGCGTAGCGGTGATCGCATCCGTATCCCGGTAGCCTGGTTACGTCAGCAACCGGAACCGGCCCGGGTCACCGGTGTCAACGGCCATGCCCAGCTTCGCCCTTCTGACGGCGGCCCGCTACAGCGACTGACCAGCGACGACCGGATTCGGGCCGGCGATACCGTGATTACCCGTGACGGCACGGTTTCCGTTGAACTGGCGGACGGATCAAGTGTGCGTATCAACCCCTCCAGTTCGGTGGTATTCAACCGGCTTACCCGTTACGGGCGCACCGGCATGACCGATACCCGCATGCGGCTGGAGCGGGGAGGCCTCAGTAACCGTGTGCGCCCCATGATCGAGGAAGGAGCCAGGTTCGAGATCGAAACCCCGTCCGCCATTGCCGCGGTGAGGGGCACTGCCTTTGCCTTGCAGACAGACAGCAGGGGCAGCCACCTGCAAGTAACCGAAGGCCGTGTGGACTTCGGTCGCCCGGGAGCTACCCGGGAGATTCCGGCAGGCTATGCTGCAACCCTGGCCACAACCGGCTCCAATGAACTGAGAATTCGCCAGCTTCCACCAATGCCGGACGTTGGCGGTACGCCCGGAACCCTGACCAGTCTGCCGGGCAAGGTCCAGTGGGAGGCCAATGGTGCTGACCGCTACCAGGTCGACATTGTGGAAGCCGAATCGGGACGCTGGGTTCGCAGGGAGCAGACCAGCGCCAGCGAGTTGTCACTGGATGACCTGGCCAACGGCGAGTACCACCTGGAAATTGCCTCCCTTGCGACCGACGGCACCCAGGGCATGCCTGCCAGCGTTCCCCTGCAGGTAGACCTTTCCGCCCGGGCCGCCGAGCTGGTTGAGCCAGCCACAGAGGCGAAACTGGATACCGATCGCCCCAGGTTCCGCTGGCGCTACCAGGGGGACAGCGAGCGTGCCCGGGTAGAAATTGCCAGGAGCCAGGAATTCACTGACCTGGCAGCCAGCAGCGAATGGAGTCGAGAGGAAAGCGCCACACCGAACCGCCCCCTGGACGCCGGTCGTTATTACTGGCGCGTGGTAACAGAGGCTGGCGGAAATTCGGTAGCCACCAGCGAAGCCCGGGAACTGACCATCAACGGTACCCTGGACCCGGTTCGCATTCTCAGCGCCAACTATGTGGACCGCCAGGTACGCCTCTTCTGGGAGACCATAGACCAAGCATCCGGCTATCTGCTGCAGCTGTCCGAGGACCCTTCCTTTGAAGATGTGATCAAGGAAGCCACGGTGGATGACACTACCGCTGCCTTGCGCCTGATTCCCGGAAGGAGGTATTTTGTCCGGCTGCGGGCAGTGTCCGAAGGTCCAATGGCGGGCCGGTGGGGCCCTGGCCGAGAATTATATGTAGAATAAGCCTACTGTCAGACGGGTACGTCCCGGTTCTGGCAGTGCCAGAATCCACCACGCACCACAGCAGGGCCCATGACGAGGGATTGGTTTTCCACCAGACATTCAGCCTGGACGCTGGCCCTGCCCCTCATCGGCATCCTGCTGCTGCTTCAGTTGAGCACGCTGCCCCAGCGGCTCGATAACTGGCTGTACGACACACTGGTAACAGCCTTCCCGCCAGACGCCTCCGACGACCTGGTGATTGTCGCCATTGATGAAAACAGCCTTGCTGAAATCGGCCCCTGGCCCTGGCCAAGGGAGGTGCACGCCCGGCTGATACGCAACCTCACCGCAGCCGGCGCAGGCCGCATCGTAATGGATATCCTGTTTACCGAACCCACGGCGGACGACCCGATACTGGCCGATGCCATGGAGGAGCATGGTGGCGTCACCTTGCCGCTTTACATTGCCCCGGGCAGCCAGACAGACCTTTTCCGGGAGCAGGTACCCACCCCGGTACTGGCCAACGCAGCCTTCGCCCTGGGCCACGCCCATGTGGAACTGGACTCGGACGGCATCGCCCGCGGCCTGTATCTGTTCAACGGGCTGGGCAACCGGCTATGGCCAGCCATGACCCTGGCCGCCGGAGCCGACAAACCATCCCGGACCGCCCAGGACTTTACTGAACAACAGGTGCCGGCTTATATCAATGTACGCCGGGAATTTCGCCGTGTACCCCTGGCGGGGCGCAGCGGTGCCTATACAACACTCTCCTATGCGGATCTGCTGAACAACCCGGCCGCCAACGACTGGCTCGATGGCAAGACAGTGCTGGTAGGGGCCACGGCTGCCGGTTTTGGCGATGTACTGCCCACCCCCTTTTCCGGGCTGGCCCAACCCATGCCGGGTGTCGAGTTCCACGCCAACGCCCTGGCAGCAGCCGAGCGGGGCGAACTGATTGCTGTCGCGCCCCGCTTCTGGCCGGCCGGACTTGCCCTGTTCACGGTTCTGGTAGTGGTTCTGGTGCTGCCACGACTGCGCCCCAGTGGCACCTTTATATTCTCCTGCCTGATGTTCACCGCCATCATGGTCAGTGCCGTAACGGCCTTACTGGCGTTCAACCTTTGGCTGCCCATCGCCCATGCGCTGCTGGTTCTGGTGGTAGCCTTTCCCCTTTGGAGTGCCCGGCGCCTGTCCCTGGCCAACCGGTTCCTGAATCAGCAAATCGATCAGCTTGAGCGGGGCAACCTGTTACACCTGCCCGCCACCTGGAGCCGCAGCCCCCGCCAGATTCTGGCCAACCTCCAGGCCCTTCTGACCCCCGATGGCTGGCTGCTTATGGAAGACGGTTGCATTATCGAGCAACACAAACTACTTCCTGAAGATAACCACCCGGGCTGGCATTACCCACCAGGCCACTGGCACCACGATCAGGGCATCAGCCGGGTGACCCTCGTCCGGGGCGATAACCGTTACCGCCTTGCCCTGCGCCTGCCCGCTGGTCTGGCAGGTGCCGCTGCCGAGCGATACCTGGGACGACTGACCCTGCAGGCACCGGAACAGGAGCCGATCGCTGTCACCCGGGAAAACCTGTCGACCCGGATCAACCGGGCACAGGAAGCAACCCAGAAGCTCAATCACATCCAGGGCTTTATCTGGCGAAGCTTTGAGCACATGCCTGACGGCATCATTGTGACCGACCCACTGGGGCTGATCCTGTTTGCCAATGGGCATGTGCCCCGCTGGTTCAACGAACCGCAACCAAGCCTGCAGGGCATGTCCCTGGCGACGCTGCTACAGGGCCACGACCCTCGCAGCCCGGGCTGGGCGGAGACCCTGGCCGACACCCTGACCCAGCAGCAAAGCCGCACTGTGGACCTGCACCTGCACGGGCGGGACTTTCTGATCCACTTTGCCCCTTTCCTGCTGCCGGACAGTCAACAGAACGGCATAATTGCCAACATTTCCGACATTTCCGAGTTGCGGGAGCAGCAACGCCAGCACCGCGAGGCCATCGACTTTATCTCCCATGACGTGCGTTCGCCGCTGGTTTCCCAGCTGGCCCTGATTGAACAGCTCAAACGTCGTCCCGGGGAAGTACAGGTGGAGCAGCTGGACCAACTGCGCAAGCTCGCACGCCGCAGCTACCATCTCGCGGAAGAATTCGTCCAGCTGGCCCGGGCGGAACAGCTCACGGAAACCCGTTTCTACGACTGCGAGTTCCTCGCCATTGTGGAGAACGCCCGCGACAGCGTCAGCGAACAGGCCCTGGAGAAGAACATAAAACTGGTGCTGCTGGGCAATGATGACCTGTGGCTGAGGGGTAATGCGGAATTGCTGGAGCGGGCGGTGATCAACCTGCTCACCAACGCCGTTCAGTATTCCGAACCCGGCACATCAGTGACCATGCAGGTGTTCCGCGCCGGACACCAGGCCTGCCTGACCGTGACCGACGAGGGGCCGGGGATTGCAGCCTCGGAACTGCCGACGCTCTTCGACCGCTTCCAGCGACAAAAAAGCAGCGAGCTGGCAGGCAAGCACGGCGTTGGCCTCGGGCTGTCCTTCGTGAGCGTAGTGGTCGAGAAACACAAGGGGGAGATTGCAGTGGAATCCAGGGAGGGCGAAGGCTCGGCCTTTACCCTCAAGCTGCCGGTGGCAGACCACTCAGAAGGCACCTGAGCCCTGCTCAGATGGCACGGGATACCGGCGCACTGGGGGCACTTATCAGGCCAGTGCTATCAACGGTCTGTACAGCGAAGTACCAGGTGCCGGAGGCAAGCCCTTCCACCTTATAACTGCACTCGAGCACCCTGCAGTCCACCTGGGCCTGTTGACTCAGGTTCGACGGGTCCTTTCCATACCGCACGATGTAGCCATCAATATCTGTCTGGTAACTGATCTGCTCACCATTCACGCGCTGGCCCGGCGCGAGCCAGCTCAGGGACACAGCCGCCTCACCGGAACTATTTGCTTCAGCCACACGGGCCCCGTCATTACCGCCGGATGTCGCGCCTGAACCAGAGTCCGAGCCACCACAGCCTGCCAGAAAAAAAGCACCCAGAACGACGACAATGGCGGATCGTGAAACTCCAGGGGTGAAAAACGGCATGTACTCAACTCCGGCCTGTCAGGGATTTTGCAGGATTTTACAAAATCCTTGCCTGACAAGTTGTGAAGAAAGCCCGCTTTTCGGTCATTAATAACAGGGAAATGGTGAGATCTTGTAAGAAAACGTTAAAAACAGAAATAGCCTGGCATGGAACGAGACAACCCGCCCGGAGCCAGATAAAGGAAAATCGATGAAGGTAAAAATGGTGGGTGGTGCAGGGATCGAACCTGCGACCCTCGCCTTGTAAGGGCGATGCTCTCCCAGCTGAGCTAACCACCCGGGAAGGAAAATGGCGGAGCGGACGGGACTCGAACCCGCGACCCCCGGCGTGACAGGCCGGTATTCTAACCAGCTGAACTACCGCTCCGCATCGTCAACAAAAAGACCGATGCCTTCTTGCCAACCACTGCTGACCGGGGTAAGCCAGCAGTCCGGAAAATGGTGGGTGGTGCAGGGATCGAACCTGCGACCCTCGCCTTGTAAGGGCGATGCTCTCCCAGCTGAGCTAACCACCCATTTCCGGGACACCGGGTTGATGTCAGCGGCGCGTTGCCGTGTTCATCAACCAAGTGAGACGCGCATTTTAAGTATTTCTGACGCGGTGTCAAATGTTTCCGGGAAATTTTCCTGAAATTTTTCAACCACCCCAAAAACCGCTTAATTTCCAGTCAATTCCGTCATTTACACCAAGCCCGTTATTGCGCCCTGAGCTGGTCGACCTGCTCCTGAAGGCGGATCAGGCGAGAGGTCAGCTGAGCGCGGGAGGCATCCACCGATTCCAGCGTCTGCTCCGCCTCACTGAGCCGGCTGCGAGTGGCTGACAACTGCTGACTGAGCTCAGCCACCCGGCCATCTCCGGACTCCAGGGACTGTATGCGACTCTCCAGCCCCTCGATGGTCAGAGACTGTTCCTGGCGGAACCGGGTCAACTGCTGGCTCACTTTTTCATCAACGCCTTCCATCTCATTCGACAGGGAGGCTACCCGCTCGTTCGTCTCATTGATGGCCTGCTCCATGGTTTCCACCGACGATGTCAGCTCGGCCTGGCGTTGCCCGGTTTGCTCAACGGTGCCGCCGAGGCTATCGAGTTCTTCCGTCAATGCGGCAACCGACGCCTCCGTATCGGACAAGCCGGTGGCCAAGGTGTCTACCTGTCCGCTCAATGTTTCCTGCTGTTCCGACAGTGACTCGATCCGGGGCCGGTTCTTCTCATTGGCCAGGACCCAGAGCTTGCGAATCTCATCGTTGGCCTCTTCCAGCGTCTGGCCAACCTCGGTCAACCGCTCTTCCATGGACGACCCCGTTTCTTCCAGGCTTTCACCGGTCTCTGAAAGGTCCCCCTCGAATCTTGCCAGCGCCAGCTTGCTTTGCCGGCTCCAGTAATCGGCCTCTTCCAGCTGATTCTCCATGGCGGAAACCTTCTGCTGCATCTGCCAGCCGAACCAGCCGGCAACCCCGGCAACGACAACCAGCAGAAAGATCAGCAGCCAGATCACCCCACGGCCCGGACCGCCGGTTCCATCGCTCTTGCGCCGCGGTGGCGGATTTCTCCCACCGCCAGCAGCGGAGCGCCTGGCTTCCCCCTGCGGAGCTGTTGCCTTCGGTTTACCACCCTTGCCGGCAATGGGCTCCCGGGCGCGAAGCTCGTCTTCATCGGGGCGAATCGAATCCATAACCACTCCTGATTCAGTTACTACAAAGGTACTGAAAAGAAAATCAAGTCAATGGCGAGTGATCATATCCGCTCCCGGCCGGGTTGACCAACCGGGCCACAACGGCAAAACCCGTCGGATCCGTTTGCATGGCGAACGGTCAGATCCTAAAATGGCGGGCTTTCCAGACGACGGGCCTGGATTTCCTCCGGCAACGCATTCAGCCTGCGCACCGGACCACAGCCAGCTTGCCCGCTGCCGACACCTTCATCGCCGGGGACACCGCTATGCAACCGCTGGTAGGCATCATCATGGGCTCCAAATCGGACTGGCCCACCATGGAACATGCCACCCTGATGCTCGACAAACTGGGCGTCAGCTACGAGACCCGGGTGGTTTCCGCCCACCGCACACCGGACCTGCTGTTCGACTACGCCAAAAGCGCCGGAGATCGGGGCCTGAAAGTCATCATCGCCGGCGCCGGTGGTGCCGCACACCTGCCCGGCATGGTCGCCTCCCAGACCTCGGTGCCCGTGCTGGGCGTACCGGTACAGTCCAAGGCCCTGAACGGCCTGGACTCCCTGCTCTCCATCGTCCAGATGCCCGGCGGCGTCGCGGTAGGCACCCTGGCCATCGGCAATGCCGGCGCCACCAACGCCGGCCTGCTGGCTGCCCAGATCATTGGCAGTTTTGACGAGAATGTGCGTAAAGCGGTGGATGCGTTCAGGGCTGGCCAGACGGATGCCGTTCTCAACAACCCCGATCCAAGGTCTTGACGACGTCACCTCCACTGTTGACAGAGCAGGTGGGGCAGGGTTTTCCAGGACTGTGCCACGCCAGGGATGGCGGAACCCAGGCGACACATGGAAGTGCCGGAAGGAGCGTGTCCTGGAAAACCCTGCCCCACCTGCCCGGACTCCGAAGCGATAACGTAACCAGGAGAAACCAATGAGAATCGGCGTACTAGGCGCAGGCCAACTGGGAAGAATGCTGGCCCTGGCTGGCTACCCACTGGCCAAGACTTTTGTCTTCTACGACATGTCCGGCAACCCAAGCGCCGGCGTTGGTGACGTTATCATCGACAAGGAAGGCAAGAACCTTGACGACTTCCTCTCCCGGGTCGACGTCGTCACCTATGAATTCGAACACCTGCCCGTGGCGATTGCCGAAAAAATCGCCGAGAGCAAACCGGTCCATCCGGTACCCCGGGCGCTCCAGGTATGCCAGAACCGCGAAGCTGAAAAGAC
Organism: Marinobacter sp.; assembly: GCF_041690615.1. GTDB lineage: Bacteria > Pseudomonadota > Gammaproteobacteria > Pseudomonadales > Oleiphilaceae > Marinobacter. The sequence continues at coordinate 12,225 of NZ_JAWLGY010000024.1, read as the reverse complement.
CCTGTTCGGCAACCTGGGCATCCCCACTCCCCAGTGGCGCATGGCCGATAGTGCTGCGTCGCTGCGTAAGGCCGCCGAAGAGCTTGGCTGCCCGGTTGTCGCCAAGTCCAATACAGAAGGCTACGACGGCAAGGGCCAGGCCGTATTGCGCAGTCCGGAGGACGCTGAACAGGCCTGGAACACCATCGGCCATAATCGCCTGATGGTGGAGAAGTTTGTCGAGTTTACCCGGGAGGTTTCCATCATCGCCGTGCGGGGCACCGACGGGGACGTCGCTTTCTATCCCATGGCGGAAAACGTCCACCACGACGGCATTCTCCGGTACTCCATTGCCCCGGCGCCCCGGCTCAGCTCCAGACTGGAAGAGAAGGCCGACGGTTATATCCGCGCGCTGCTCAACGAACTGGACTACGTGGGCGTACTTGCCCTCGAGCTCTTCGAAACCGCGGACGGCCTGGTAGCCAATGAAATGGCCCCCCGGGTCCACAATTCCGGCCACTGGACCATGGAAGGCGCCATGACCAGCCAGTTTGAGAACCATATCCGTGCAGTCTCCGGCCATCCGCTGGGCAACACCGCTGCCCGGGGGCTCAGCTGTATGGTGAACATCATCGGCGAGCACGGCGATATCAAACGCATACTCGAGCTGCCCTATGCCCATCTGCACCTGTACGCAAAGGACGAACGCCCGGGGCGCAAGCTGGGGCACGTCAACGTACTGGCTGACAGTTACGAAGAGCTCAAGTGGCGGGTGCGCAACCTTGCCCAGTTCCTGCCCGGCAGCCCTGAACTGGACTGCTCGCTGACCCGCAACGCCGGAGAAACCTGAACCATCGCTAATCCGGAGCAGCCACCCCGGCGTAAAGTTTTACCCCGGCTGCCCTTGAAAAAAATCAAGCAGACCCGATACTTGATGGTTGCAGAGTTACAAACGAGTGCCGTTGTAACGCAGTATTGCTGCAGCACCAACGCGCTATAAACGTTCATCGGGGGTATCACCAACCCCTGAAATACTGAGAGAAACCAGGGAGAACGACCTCATGGCTTTTGAACTTCCCGCACTTCCGTATGCCAAGAACGCACTGGAACCGCACATCTCCGAAGAAACTCTGGAATACCATTACGGCAAGCACCACAACACCTATGTCACCAAGCTCAACGGCCTGGTGGAAGGTACCGATGATGCCAACAAGTCCCTGGAAGACATCATCAAGAGTGCCAGCGGCCCGCTGTTCAACAACGCCGCGCAGGTCTGGAACCACACCTTCTACTGGCACTGCCTGAGCCCCAACGGCGGTGGCGAGCCCACCGGTGCAGCCAAGGAAGCCATCGAGAAGGCCTTCGGCTCTTTCGAAGACTTCAAGAAAGAATTCAACGACAAGGCCGCCAACAACTTCGGTTCAGGCTGGACCTGGCTGGTGAAGAAGGCTGACGGCTCTGTTGCTATCGCCAACACCAGCAACGCCGAAACACCACTGACCGGCCCGGACAAGCCGGTACTGACCGTTGATGTGTGGGAGCACGCCTATTACATCGACTACCGCAACAGTCGTCCCAACTACCTGGAAGCTTTCTGGAACCTGGTCAACTGGGACTTTGTGAACGAAAACCTGGCCTGATCAGGCCCTGTTTACGTCACATCTGCGCCTCCATACCGGCGCTTTGGAAGCCCGCCACTGTGCGGGCTTTTTCTTTGCCTGAAGCCGGGATGTGTAGCCGACACCACGCCTTACAAATTGAAACACCACCTGCCATCGTATTCTGAAAAAATGGTTATCTGGTCAGTGCAAACAACGAGATCTGGTCCATACTGAATCATTAGGGTGCTGTGTCAAAACACACCGGAACCAGGCAATCCCATCCTGATGCGACGACGATGACAGAAGATTTCCAACTGGAACGACGACTGGGCTCCCGTATGCTCCGCTGGGTGCTCTCTGCGGCCATTATTGCAGGCATCCTGCTGAGCGTGGTCCAGGTCATCCTGGACGCACGCCGGGTATCCGCCGAGGTTGACCGCCATGCCCAGCAAACCATTGAGCTGGTCCGGGACGCCGCCACCCAGGCCATCTTCAGCCTGGACGAGGCCCTGGGCGACCAGGTGGTCTCCGGGCTGTTCGGCCAGGATGAGCTGCAACGCGTCACCATACGCCACCCGGAAGGGGATATCCTGGCGGGCCATCAACGTTCCCTGACGGACTCCCCCTGGCGCACGGTCACCGACTGGATTTTCGGGGAAACCCGCACCTACACCACCGACCTGCAGCGCAGCGACCTGGCCCCGACCAGCAAGCCGGTGGTCTATGGGGAACTGGAAGTCGTCTATGACACGGCACCAGCCGCCCGAGCCTGGGTGGAGCGCTCCGCCCTCACTTTCCTGGTGGGTGTTGCCCGGGCCACGAGTGTCGGCCTGATACTGTTCCTGGTCATGTACTGGCTGATGACCAAGCCCCTGCAGAACCTTGTAAACTCTCTGCTCCGGGTTGACCCGGAGCATCCGGACCGGAACCTGCTGCAACGTCCACAAGGCCATGACAAGGACGAACTGGACGTACTGGTGCGGGTTATCAATAACCTGCTGACCTCGATCGCGGAAAGCCGGCGCAAGCATCAGGACGCCGAGAACCGGGCCAACCGCCTGAGCCGTTACGACCAGCTCACTGGGTTGCCCAGCCGGGAAACCATCCTGTCATCCCTGACCACGGCCATCGACGAATGTCACCGAAACCGGGACTGCCTGGCGGTCTACTGCTGTGGCATCGATGATTTCAAGTCCATCAACGAACAGCTCGGTTACGAAACCGGCGACCGGATTCTGCAGGTACTGGCAGAGCGGCTCAATCAGCAGTCCAGTCATCAGCGGGTCCTGGCCGGCCGTCTCAACGGTGACCAGTTTGTCGTGATCGCCAACCCGGTGGAGGACCAGTACGAAGCGGCGGAACTGGCCGAATGTCTGCTGCAACTGTTCAGGGAACCAGTCCGACTCGAAGGTAGCAAATTCGATATCACCGCTACCATCGGCGTTGCCCTGTACCCGGCCGACGCCAACGAGGCCGGGCACCTGCTCCAGCATGCCGAACATACCATGACCCTGGCCAAAGCCGAGGCGAGCAACCACAGCCGCTTCTACATCGCCAGCGTTGACCAGCAAATCCGCGCCCGCAAACAGCTGGAGAAAGACCTGTCCCAGGCCCTTCACCGGGGCGAATTCCATCTGGTCTATCAGCCGCAGATCAGCCTGCAGACCAACCGCATCATTGGCGCAGAGGCCCTGCTGCGCTGGACCCACCCGGAACGGGGCATGGTGCCACCCGACCATTTCATCCCCATCGCAGAACTGAACGGCACCATCGTTGAAATCGGCGAGTGGGTACTGGACGAAGCCTGCCGACAGGCCGCCGCCTGGGCGGGCGCCGGCCTGCCTCTGCGCATTGCCGTCAACCTGTCGGCCGTCCAGCTCCGGCGGGCGGACATCGTCGGAACCGTCCTGGCAACCCTGGGCCGCCACGAAATTCCGCCAGGCCGACTGGAACTGGAAATTACCGAAACCGGTTTTATGGAAAACCTGGAAGATGCGGTCGAGAAACTCCGCCAGCTCAACAGCGCTGGTATCAACATTGCCGTCGATGACTTTGGCACGGGCTACTCCTCCCTGACCTACCTCAAACGAATGCCGGTCCAGCACATCAAGATTGACAAACAGTTTGTCCAGGACCTGCTCACCAACGACGACGACACCCGTATTGCCAACACCATCATCGACCTGGGTAGAAGTCTCAACCTGTCAGTGATCGCCGAGGGCGTGGAAACCCACGAACAGGAGTTCTACCTGCGCCAGCGTGGCTGCCAGATCGCCCAGGGCTACCATTTCAGCCGCCCGCTGACACCGGAAGCTTTTCAGGAATTTGTGGCCCAATTCCATGGCAAACTTGAGGAAAACGTGGACAATCCGCAATATAACCGCTGACGCCAACCAGGAACGGACCCACTATGACCTCAACACTCATCGGCCTCGCCGTCATTGCCGTTGTAGTTATCTACATCATTGCCATCTACAACCAGCTCGTCTCCTACCGTAACCAGTTCAAGAACGGCTTCGCCCAGATCGACGTACAGTTACAGCGCCGACACGACCTTATCCCCAACCTGGTGGAGTCCGCCAAGGCCTACATGAGCCACGAACGGGGCACCCTCACAGAGGTCATGGAAGCCCGCAACGGCGCCGTCAACGCCCAGAAAGACGCCGCCTCCGACCCCGGCGAGGCGGGCAAGATGAAGAAACTCGGTATGGCTGAAGGCCTTCTGGACAAGGCCTTGGCGAACTTCTATGCGGTGGCGGAGAACTACCCGGACCTCAAGGCCAACGAAACCGTCCAGCAGCTGATGGAAGAACTCTCCAGCACCGAAAACCGCGTCGCCTTCGCCCGCCAGGCCTACAACGACAGTGTCATGAGCTACAACATCCACCGGGAGAAGTTTCCCAACAACATCGTGGCGGGTCTGTTCGCGTTCAAACCCACGGCCCAGCTGGAGCTGGAGTCCCCGGAAGCGCGAACCGCACCAAAAGTCAGCTTCTGACAGTAGGTAACTCACAAGTTCGAGGACAGGGGCCCGGGCTGAGGTTCCCGGACCTTCAAAAACACGGACGTTTTTGAAGAGCCTACATGGACGTATCTACGGCGTGTCCGGGAACCTCAGCCCGGGGCGCTGGCCATGCACCGGCGCAAACCTTCCCCCGAATTCCCATTCTGGATCCGCACGACTCAAGAGCTTATCAATGGCCAAAAAAGGATTCTTCGAACGCCAGGCCACCGCCAAACGCAACACCGCATTGTTGGTCTTCCTGTTCACCATAGCCGTCACCCTCATCGCCCTGGCCGTCTGCGTCGTCGGCTACTTCGTCACCCGCAGCGACACCACCAGCCTGCCCTTCCACCAGTGGCTGATGAGCTACCATGGCGTCATGACGGCAACCGTCGTCGTCCTGCTCATCACAGGCGCCTCCGCCATTCGCTGGATCGACCTGGCCGGCGGCGGCGACCGCGTCGCCAACATGGTCGGCGCCCGGCTACTCGACCCCTCCAGTCAGGACCCCGACGAACGCCGCTACCGCAACGTCGTCGAAGAAATGGCCATCGCCAGCGGTGTACCCGTACCCCAGCTCTACGTTATGGACCATGAAACCGGCATCAACGCCTTCGTCGCCGGCTATAGCCCCAACGAAGCAGTCATGGTGGTCACCCACGGCGCACTCACCCGACTGACCCGGGATGAACTCCAGGGGGTCATTGGCCATGAATTCAGTCATATACTTAACGGTGACATGCGCATTAACGTCCGCCTGATCGCCCTGCTGGCCGGCATACTCGCCATCGGCCAGATCGGCACCTTCCTGCTCCACAGCGCCGGCAGCCGCACACACATTCGTACCTCCCGGGGCCGCAACAACGGCCAGGGTGTCATACTCATTGTGGCCCTTGCACTAACGATCATAGGCTACGTGGGGGTGTTCTTCGGCCGCCTGATCCAGGCTGCGGTCTCCCGGGAACGGGAACGCCTGGCCGACGCATCGTCGGTCCAGTTTACCCGCAACCCCGAAGGCATCGGCGGAGCCCTCTACAAGATCGGACTCACCAGCGGATACTTCCAGAGCACCAGCCACGCCAACGACATGAACCACATGTGCTTTGGTGAAACCACCAAAATGGCCTTCAGCCGGCTGCTGGGCTCCCACCCGCCTATCGACGACCGTATCGAAGCCATCCAGCCTGGCCTGATTACCCGTCTGCGCAGCCGGTTTCGTGACCTGCCTGCCGACGACAGCCCCCCCCAGCCCGCGGGGGGCGCAACCAACCCCCTGGGAGCCAGCGGGTTTGGCGACACCAGCACCGACAAAGGCTACGGAGCCATAACCGCCAACGCAGGGACGGTGGCACCGGAGACGGAACAGTACGCCAGCCAACTGCTGGCCCGCCTGCCCGCCAACGTACGCGAACTGCTCTACACCCGCGCAGGGGCCGTACAGCTGGTCTATGCACTGCTGACCCGCGATCTGCCGCAGGAAACCGCAGACGCCATGCTGAGCTTTACAGACGACCATATTGTTCTGCGCCCGCGCAGCGACCTGATCAGCAAGATCATGCCCACGCTGCTTCGAGAGAGCGATGCCATACGTCTCCCTGCGCTGGAACTGGCCATGCCGGCGCTGCGCAAGCTGGATCCCGACGAACGCAAGGCCCTGGTTAAGCGCGTGGGGGAACTCGCCCAGACCGACAGCCGGGTTACCCTGTTCGAATTTGCCCTCCACAGCTTCCTCAAACGTCACCTGGCATGGGACGCTGGCAGGGTCGTGCCGGTACGTTACCGTAACTACAAAGCGGTGGGGACAGACCTGAATCTGCTGTTCAGCCTCATGGCCCGGGCAGGAACCGCCAACAACAGGGAAGCCGCCAGACTTCACCAGCAGGCCATTGGCAGTTTCATCATGGGGCAGCGCACCTCTGAACCGGTGCTGATTCCCCGCGCCACGGTGGCATCACTGAGCGACAGCCTCAAGCGCCTGAACCAGCTCTCACCCATGCTTAAACCGGCCATCCTGGAAGCCTGTGCCCAGTGCGTTCAGCACGACGGGCAGGTAGAAGCCCGGGAGTATGAGCTGCTGAGAATCGTCGCAGACCAGCTTGATACGCCGTTGCCCTTGCTGCGAGGCATGCCCGCCAAGTAAAACCTCGGAAACGCGACGCTTAATCGCCGTCGCTCAAAAAAAAACGCCATCAGCATAAGCTGATGGCGTTTCTGTGCAGACTGTCACCTTGGCGGGAGCAGGTTCAGGATGCCTCGTCGAGGGCATCGGCGTCGTCCTCCACCATTCCCTGCTTGCCCTTGAATATACTCTCGATAGCAGGCGGGTCCTTCTCATCCGGCAGTCCGAGCTTCTCCCGGACGCCGAGATTGATGTCCCACAGGCCCCGGTATTTCTCTTCCGTGACCTCAGCGGACTTGGCCTTGTCGAGCATGATGGTCGGCCGCAGGAACACCAGCAGGTTACGTTTCTCCCGGCTCTCTGACTCGGATGAGAAGAGTTTGCCGAGGATCGGGATATCACCCAGCAGCGGCACCTTGCTCTTGTTGATGCGGAGGTTATCGTTAATCAGCCCCCCCAGTACGATGGTTTCGCCATCGTCTGCCAGCACCGTGGTCTTGATTTCCCGTTTGTTGGTGACAATGTCCGAGGCATTCTCTACGCTGTCAGCCACATCCTCGGTGGTCTGCTCCACCACCAGACGAACCAGGCCATCGTCACTGATGCTCGGGGTCACCTTCAGGGTCAGACCGATATCCCGGCGCTCAATAGTGGTAAACGGGTTACTCAGACCGTCCCCGGCGGTGGCCTGCTCGCCGGTCCGGAACGGTACGTTCTGGCCCACGATAATTTCCGATTCCTGGTTATCCAGGGTGATAATACTGGGGGTGGACAGCAGATTGGCCGCTGCCGAGGTGGACAGTGCCTGCAGTAAGACGCCCCAGGTAATACCATCACGATCACGCTGGCCGGCGCCTATGGTGATGCCCCCAGCCGCAGGTGTAATTGCACTGTCCGAGAGAATGGCACTGATCACATCGCCGATGCTGCGGCCAACGTTGTTGAAATTGCTGCCAATGACCGGTGTTGATGAACCACCTTCGTCCCCCACGGCAAACTGTACACCAAGGTCACTTCCCAGCTGATCGCTGATCTCGACAATGGCCGCCTCAATCATCACCTGTGCCCGGCGCACATCCAGCTGGGAGATAATCATCTCCGCCTCCTGCATCATGGACGGCTCGCCACGCAGTACCAGCGCGTTCAGGCCCTCGTCAGCAAACACCGAGAAGCCCGTGCTGTTCCGGCGGGAGTTTCCGCCGCCACTGCCGCCCTCGCCTTCAGCCTCGCGGACCACCTCGCCCATCACCCCTTCGAGGATTTCCGTCAGGTTCTTCGCGTCACCATGGTTGAGCCGGACGACCTTGGTGGTGCCGCCTGACGCCGATGGCTGATCCAGTTGGCGAATCAGGTTCCGTATCTTGTCACGGAAATTCTTGTCACCCCGGAGAATCAGCCGGTTACTGCGCTCATCAGCGGTGACGCTGAACTTGCGAGCCGGGGACTCTCCGCCGCCACCGGACCTGCCCAGCTCGTCCGGTGCAAGCTCCTGCAGCAGGGTAACCATGTCCCCCACCCAGGCCTCGTCGAGCTGAATAACTTCCACTTCGTATTCCGACGGGCTGTCCAGGTCACGGACAATATTCTCGATACGGCGAATATTGTTCTCATGGTCACTTACGATCAGGGCGTTGGCGGCGGCAACACCAGCGAGGTGTCCGTACTTGGCCACCAGGGGACGCAGGATGGGTACAAGCTCAAGGGCATTGGCGTTGTTGACCGCGATAACCCGGGTAACAAGCTGCTCACTGGGAGTCTGTTCAAAGCGGGTAAGGTCCTCGGCATTCTGCTTGGCATCCACCTGCTGGATAACCTTGATCACCTCTTCTCCGGGGATGGCCGTAAAACCATGTACCTGGAGGACGGCCAGGAACAGATCATAGATCTCGTCCTTGTTCATGGGGGCGCTGGAGAGCACGGTCACCTTGCCCTTGACCCGGGGGTCTACCACAAAGCTGTAGCCGGTGATGTCTGCCACCTGGGTCACAAAGGCGCGGATATCCGCGTCCTTCAGGTTAAGCCGCCAGGTACCTTCGCCGGACTCCTGGGCCATGGCCGTCAATGGCAGCAACAGGGCCAGAACCAGGGCCCGCATGAGAGGTGTGGTGAGCTTAATCATGCAACGATCGCGTCCTGTATCGATGAAGCCTTGAAAGGCATCTGAAAAATCACGCCTGCCGTCCGGCATCCAGAAGCCATCCAGCTTTCTGATTATCCTCGGGAACGGCCGTCCCCGGTCTTTCCTGGTGAAGCCCCTGACGGCCTCATGAATCCGGCAACGCATAGGTTACCGTGAAACGGGCGCCATCCCGTTCAACTTCAACCTGCAACTGCCGCTCGGAACGGAGTGTATCCAGCAGTTGACGGTCCTGCTCCAGGTCTCCGAGCGGGTAGCCGTTGACGGCGGTGATCACATCGCCTTCCCGGAGATTGACAGCTCTCAACATGGCGTTGGAACCATCAAACACATAGCCCTGAGAGCCGCCATCGTCCACCGGTCGAAGACCGAATGCAAGTAACGCGTTCGCACCTTCGCTATCCAGCCTTGCCTGGGCCTGATCAAGGAAATCTTCGGAAGAACCGGCAGAGCTCACCGGCTCCTCCGAGGCCAGCGCTGGCCCGTCATAATCATCGTCGAATGTCAGCGACTCGTAGGCTCCCTGGCGCCGGATCAGTATACGCCCGGGCTCTACCTCCACAAGTTCGGCATTACCTGGCAAGACATCGCCCACCCGATAATGGGCAGTGACGTTACCCCCGCTAGTGACTATAGCACCGGAGTTCTCCGGCCGCTCCGCCACCAGCACGCCCTCCAGCGTCAGTCGAAGAGTGGTTTCCGGGGCACTCTGACGCACCGACCTGGCCACGGGCTGGTCGCTGGCCGGACGGCCGAACAACTCGAAGCTGGCCAGGGGTGCCTTTACCGCAGTCCCGCCGCCTGTGGCTGCCCCATCGGGCTGGTACAGGGGGGATACCGGCTGCTCGTTCCAAAGAACCAGCCAGGTCAGCCAGGCAAGAAAGATAGCGAGGTGAGCCACCAGCCCCACCAGCAACAGATTGCCCAGCCACCTCGGTACCCAGGCCGGCACAATGTCACGCCTGACCCTGGCCATCAGAAACGCCCCCCCGGCAGCAACGGCTGCTGCACCTGGAAGATCACATCTCCCGGCCGGGCGCCGCCAGACCAGGATTGACCCGTAAGGTCCACCATACGCTTGTAGACGCGGATCTCCATCATGCCGGTGAGTGACAGGCTGGCCTCAGCGGCAGGGTCAGCCTGGCCCTGCTCACTGATGCGAAGCAGAAAGCCGCTGGTCGACTCGGTCAGGGTCGCCTGCATGGGCGGGAAAACCGCAGTCTGTCGACGGTCACCCATGGGCCAGCTGACATTCCCCCCCGGCCAGCGCGCGAGCCCCGTGGCGCTCTCCAGTTGCTGGTCGGTGACCGCAACCCGCAGCCGGTCGATGATCACATCGCCCTCGAGCAGGGCGCCACCGTTCTGACGAATCACGTCAGCAAACTCCGGAATATGCAGGCGTCCGGTCAGGTCCGCCCTCAGCGAGCCGGGCCAGTCCAGGATGAGACTCCCTTCCACACGGGATGAAACTGTCTCGAGGGTGAGCTCGACGGGCTGGCGTAGCGCCACCACGTCAGGCCAGGATAACTGCCACTCCACCCGGACCGGCCTGCGCTGGACATCGACACGGGCGGCTCCGTTCCAGAGCTTGCCGGACACCTGTTGCACCGACATGCCCGGTGGCAGCTGAATATGGGAGGAAGCCCGGGCCCACACCCATCCCGCTGGCAGCAGGGCCACCAGCGCCGCGGCGTAGACAAGTAGCAGCAATAGCACCAGCAGGATCACCTTGGCGGGCCTGATGAAGGGTCTGGGGGAAGAATCTGTCATTGTTGTCCGGGTGCCATGGCAACTGCCTGTTTCCTGAATTATGGCAGCAACCTGCATCAACTTTGTAATATTGATTCACAGGTTGAAAGCCACCCGATGCATTCTACGTGAACTGCAACACGATGAGAAAACCTGATCAACAAAAAACCCCGCCGGGAGGGTCCCAGGCGGGGTTTCGGGGCGGCACCACCTTGCAGGAAGGCAATGCTCGGGGGCCGGGCAGGCTAATGTCGGGTAAGGAATGGCCATTGCTGGCCACCCCTCCCCTAAGAACCGTACGTGCGAGTTTCCCCGCATACGGCTCAAGCCTTTGTAAGCTCACTCCAAGGAGCGAGCCGGCGGCCTTGTTGATGTAACTGCCTGTGGCAGTTTGGATGCAGCAGCAGGAGATTCTCCAGCTTGTCATCGCCACCTTTATGTCGCTCGTGAACGTGGTGGGTGTCCCACCCCGTCTCGAACGTAATGTGCTGATTACACATCGGGCAGCGCTTGAACTGGCGAATCCAGAGCTTGTGCACTCTCCGTCGACCGTACTCCGAGATTTTCCACGCGTAGTCCATGCGTTTCTCGAAATACTGTTCATCCGATGGGTCATACGGATTGGCTTCGGCCCTGATCTTCGTGTGCCGCTGAATCGTCGTGTCGTTTGCATAAAGCAGTGCGGCGATCTTGCCACCGGGGTATACGTCGGAAAATACCCAGCTTCGCTTCCCAGCGCGCTTGAAGTACTTCTCCCGCACCCAGCGCTTACGACGGTTTAAATGCCGCCGCTTGCACCACTGCCATAGCAACTTCCAGATACGATAGTCCACGTAGTTGAAGGTTTCCTTAGCCACAACGTGTCTGTGGTAGTTCGCCCAGCCCCGAATTATCGGATTGAGCATATCCACCAGCATCCACGCCGGAACCGTTTTGTTACCTTTCACCACGCCCCTTACCTTCTTAAGAAAGCTTCTCAGGTTGTCGTGGGACGGCTTTATTAGCAGCTTATCCCCGTACTTCCTGATGTTCTGACCCAAGAAGTCGAACCCGTCCTCAATATGCGTCACGACGGTTTTCTCCGTCGAAAGCTCCAGCCCCCTCTCAGCCATAAAGGCTTCAACGAGCGGCAGAACTTCTTCCTCTAGCAACTCTTTCGAGATACCAGTGATGACGAAGTCATCCGCGTAGCGCACATAGTTGACCTTGGTCTTGTAGCTGGCTTTGGTGTTTTTCTTCCCAAAATGGGTTTCCAACACCTCTTCCAATCCATCAAGAGCCAGATTGGCCAACACCGGCGAGATGATGCCCCCTTGCGGGGTGCCCGCCTCAGTCGGATTCAGCAGGCCGGACTCCATGTATCCTGCCTTCAGCCATTTCCTGACAACTGCCCTATCCAAAGGGACATTGGCAACGAGCCAGTCGTGACTGATGTTATCGAAACACCCCTTGATATCGCCCTCAAGAACCCAGGTGGCCGAGTTACGGCGCCCCAGATTCACAAACAGCTGTTCAATCGCATCTGCGGTTGAACGATTGCATATTCCGGCCCATCATGAACACCCATTCCGGACGAACGTGAACACCAGTTCTGGTTTAACGTGAACAGTCATTCTGGTCGAAGATGAACACTTTT
>NZ_JAWLGY010000023.1:0-55736 GCF_041690615.1 Marinobacter sp. | reverse complement strand
ACTGCAACCTGCCCGGATAGCTCAGTCGGTAGAGCAGGGGATTGAAAATCCCCGTGTCGGTGGTTCGATTCCGCCTCCGGGCACCATTAGAATTCAGACGAAGCCCGCCTTGGGAGGCTGTGTGAAAACAGCCTCCCAAGCTGGCAAAATAACCGCGACATGGCTCGCGGTTATTTTTTATGAGACATCTGGAAGGTACCCCTCGCAGTCAGACGCTGCGGCTCCCGCCCAGCGTTGAAGATTACGTCCCCGAAGATCACCCGGTTCGCGTCATTGATGCCTTTGTCGATTTGTTGAATCTGTCCGAGATGGGCTTCAGGAAGCCCACAAGGCAGAGCTTCAGGATGAGCTGAAGACGCTGGTCGATGAAGACAAAACTCAACACTGTCGTACTGAGCCGGATGCCAAGCTGATGAAATCCGGCCGGGAAGGCATGGTGGTGGGTTATAACGCGCAGAATGCCGTTGATGAGGCGCACCAACTGATCGTCCACCATGAGTTGACCCCGGCGGGCAACGATAACCAGCTACCTGCTGGGGCCTTGGTTCTGCCAGCAGCGAGTACAGCCTGGGTGTTCTGAGTTATAACCTGATGCGAGCGATCAATGTGCTGGGCGTGAAGGCGATGCTGGCAAGGCTGGCCTGAGTTTGTCCCCGGCGTTTTTATTGCCTGGAAATATAAACCGACTCAAAGCAAAAATGCCCCGGACAATGTCCGAGGCATTTTGCTTGCCAGCTCAGGGGCTATGTAAATCGAGTTTTTACACAGCCTCCTTGTGCGGGCTTTGTTGTTTCAAGGCCTGACGATCGGGCAAGCCACACACTGAACCTACTGCGCCCTTCCCCCCAGTTCTGCCACCGGCAACACTCCCAATAGCCCCATGACATGAAAGGCAACCGTCAACACGCCGAACACCAGCACCAACACAATTGCTGCTTGCACACCTGGGGCCACAAAGCCTGATCGACCTCCGTGCAGTGATCTTGATTTCCTGGCCAGCAGGGCCGGGATAATGCACGTCCATACGGCGGCGGCTGCACCGGCATAGCCTATGGCCAGCACGAAGCCAAAGGGGGCAACAAGCGAGAGCAGCAATGGCGGGATAAAGGTGATGGCCCAGGTTCGGGTGCGCCCCTTGCGGTCGTTGCTGAAGCCGAACAGGTCTGCCATGTAGTCGAAGGTGCCCAACCCTACGCCGATAAAGGACGACAGTATCGCCGCAGCCGAGAAGGCGCTGACAAGGTTCGCTACCCGCTCCGAATCAATGGCGAAAGCCAGGGCTGCCAGCAAGACATTCACGTCACCACCCCGGGCGACCACAGGCCCGAAGTCGGCCCTCGGCAAGTTGCCGAAGATACTGACCAGCCACGCCAGGTAGAGCATCAGCGCGATCAGGGTTCCACCGAGAATGGCCTTTTGCGCCTTGCGTTCGTCACCGTAATAGGCGCGCAGGGACGCCACGGAATGATGATAGCCAAACGATGTCAGTGCGACTGGCAACAAGGCCAGGGCGTAGGGCGCGTAGTGGCCGCCCACGTTCGAGGTATCGAACAGAACACCAAGATCGATCCTGGCCGCGAGGCCGGATATCCCCAGCACGAAGCTCAACACCATGAAGGTGACAAGCACAACCGACAGCCGGTCCACCGCTCGTGTGGAGTGCCAGACAAACAGTGAAAACACAGCAACAAAGGCAACGGAGGCAAGCTTGCTGCTGATGCCCGTCAGGTCCTGGATAATCAGCCCTGAAGAGGTGATGTAGGCGTAGAGCAGTATGCCACCCACAAAGTAGACCATCAGGTTGCTGAAGGTATTAACCTTCGCCCCGAGCAGGGACCTTGTGACGGTGTTGAACGAGGCTCGGAGGTCGTAATGCTTGAAAGCCTCCAGCAGCATCCAGCCAGACAATGTCATTACCGACATGGTGAGTATCAGGGCCAGGCTGGACCACAATGTCCAGGCGCCGGCTCCGGAGCTGGGCAAGCCCAGCATACCGGCGCCCACGCACACACCGGCAACAATGCTGGAGCCACCAATCAGGGAGGGAGTACGACCATGCGCTGGCTGAGCCATTACTTCATGTCAGCCATGAATGCAGTTACCGTCATGGGAAGCGATCAGGGGAAAGACTTTCGTAAAACCACAATCATGCGGCCTTGCGAAAGTCCTCCATCCTGACCGTCTTGTCCCGGGTGCGCTTGTACTTGCTCTTGTCTTCAACAACTCGCATCTGATACTTCGGGGTTCTCAGATCCCGCTGCACGGCGCTGTGCTGTGTGGCTTTCGCCTTTTTCCTGGCCATGTTGGTTTCTCCTCTGTTGGCCGCTTGTAAACGCGAAATATTATAACACTCCCTACACCTCTGATGCGTACGCAATGCCCCTGACAACCTGCGTGCCCGGCTTGCAGACTCTTTCCGGGCACCGCTCAATCATAGTGTTCTAGTTCCGCAAACACTCCCAGGCTCGCTTGCCAGACAGCTCCCTGCGCTCTGCCCGCCACCGATTGCCCTGATCGACCGAGTAGCCGCCAACCCGCAACCGGCTGTCGATCCATTCGATGCGCTCAACCAGGGATCGGCAGTGGGCCTCGCGTTTTTGGGCCTCACCCTCACCTTTGTCGATCTTTCTACCATTGCCCTTGCCGGAACCGATCCGGGCACGCAATTCACGCCTGCCCCGACTTACCGCTTCACTGGCGCGGATATTCTCCCGCATCTCGACTTCGCTGTAGCCCTCGAACCGAAAGGGCTCGTGGGCCTGTTGTGCCGGCGCCTTGTCAGCGTAGTGAACCACGCCTTCCAGATCGGTCCATTTATAGACCTGAGCATTCACAGGGGATGAAATCACCAGCAAAATCGCTAACAAGAGCGGAGGCTGCCATCCTGGCATTCGGACTCTCCATGGGTTCAGAAAGCTTCGGAGGTTACCCGGCCTCAACCTCAAGGGCAACGGCACGAGGTGCACCAAATGCAAGTGTTGCGGCACCGAGGGAACAAATTGCCATGGTCAGCACGATCGGCAGCAGCGCATCACCCGCATAGGTAGCGGATAGCGCACTGATAATCCCGGCAAAGGTAAACTGGGTTGCCCCCAGCAACGCCGAGGCTGTGCCGCCCAGATGCGGGAAGTACTCCAGTGCATTGGCCATGTTGTTGGGGATAATGGCGCCCATGCACCCCACCCCGACAATAATACAACCAGCCACCACCCAATAGGGGGCCTCCACCCAAGCGCTCGCCACCAGCGACAGCATGGCGATGAACTGGACTACCACGCCGATGCGCAGCAACAGGGTGGAGGGGTAACTGAGAAGCAGCCGCCGGTTGAGCAGGTTCAGCACTGCCATCATGCCGACGTTGGCCGCGAAGAGCCCTGAGAAATGGGTTTTCGAGAGGCCAAACCATTCCTGGTAAATAAACGAGGCATGGGTAATAAATACCAGCATGGCGCTGAAACACAGCACCTGGATACCCACAAAGCGCATGGTGGTGCGGTGGCGAAGCACCAGGGCGTAATTGGTCACCAGGGTACTGAGGGGCGTGGTCACCGGCCTATGGACCGGCAGGCGGCGGAACATCACCAGCTTGAGCACGAAGCCCAGAAATACAGCGTAGCCGGTCAACATCAGGAACACCGCCGGCCACTCACCCACGACCAATAGCAAGGCGCCGATGGATGGCGCTGCCGCAGGGGCTACAAACATGATCAGCCCGATCAGGCCAAACAGGCGGGCCGCGTCCTGTCCGTTGGTGGTGTCCCGCACAATGGCCGGAACGGAGACCGCGCAGAAAGCCCCACCGATGCCCTGCACGACCCGCCAGAGCAACATTTCATCAATGGAAGCCGCCCGGGAAACCATGAACGCCGCGCAGCCAAACACCAGCAGCCCGCCCAGCAGAATCAGCTGGCGCCCGTAACGGTCCGACAACGGGCCCCCCACCAACTGGGCCAGCCCCAGGGCGCCGACATAGGCGCTCAGGGTCAGCCCCACGTCGCCGAGGGTTACACCGAGGTCAGCCGCGATATCCGGGAACGCAGGCAGGTAAGCATCCAGCGCCAGGGGACCCAGCGCAACGGTCATTCCCAGTAGTATTGCCAGACGAAACTGCGACAAAGCATTCCTCCAAAAGGTAGACAGCTAATCGTATTTTCCCGGAATGCGCAATCGCTATCTTTACGGAGGACAGACTAAATCAGAATAGTGGTCCAGCAGACGACGATCAGCACTAACCCCATAAACTGCGCTGCGCTGCCCATATCCTTTGCGGACTTGGACAGGGGGTGCAGTTCCAGGGAAATTCGATCGACCACATGCTCGATGGATGAGTTGATGAGCTCTATCGTCAGTGACAAAAGGGGAGTGAGCAGCAGGAGGGCGCGCTCTACCGGGGTCACATCCACCCAGAGCGCGACGGGCAACAGTACCACGTTGAGAAGCACCAGCTGCCGGAACGCGGGCTCAGTACGGAAAGCCGCCCGGAACCCCTGCATGGAGTAACCGGTAGCATTCAGAATACGGCTCAGCCCGGTGCCACCCTTGAGCTCCCGGGCTGTCTTTGGATCGAATCGATCTGTCATGAGTACACTCATCAGTGGGACATCGGGGCCCCATTATGGCAGGCAAGCAGTCCCGTGTCCTTTCACTAGATCAACCACTTACTCACCGAGTCTGGTCGGAATTCTCGGACTCGCTGCCACCCTCCCGCTCGGGCCTTAGCTCGGACTCCACCCAGCGGCGCACTTCTTGGCGGTCCCGTCGGCGGGTCAGCTGCTCACTGTGAATATTACGGGGAAAGATCCTCGACCCTCCCGCCTCGTGCTGGAGCACAAAGTGACGGCGTACACCGACCGGGGACCGGCTTGGGCCGTGAATCACTGCAGCTCGCAGTTCGATGTCAGTAATATCCTCCAGAAGATATTCCGCGTCATCATCCTCGCTACGCCTGCCGAGGATAATGCTGCGGAAAGAACCCAGCACAAGGTATCCCCCGGACTGCAGGGGCCCCTGTCGAAGCACCTGCTGAATTCGGCTGTCGTCAGCCCCCAGACGACGGTACTCAGTAACGGTCAGTACTCTTTCTTCCCCTGCACGGGTGAAAACGACTACTTGCACACACTGGATGTGGACAGTCTCCTTGCCCATGTTGACGAGCAGGCAGAGGGCATCGGGGTTCTCGTTCTGCGCATGGTGAATCACCAAGTAAGGGCGGTTATTGCGCTTGTACTGAATAAAGAAGATCTGGAAGTAAACAATCCACACAATAGCCATTACAGCACTGCTGACAGCCGCGATGTAATCCATACCTCATCCCCGGGAACTACTGAGCATCAAATGCCGGTGTGTCTACAGAAACAGGAGGCACCGGCGGAAACGGTTTACGATACCTGCCCAATCGCCCCCATGCCAGACAACCCGGTAGCAAAGCCTGTTTATGACAGTCACGCCAGGAACGCCGTCTCTGGCCGCGGCTAGCGGCACCAGGCCACCTGGCTACCGGAGTGGACGACGGAAAAACGGAGGAACGAACAGGGTACCGAGTCGGGACATTTCAGTTGCGCCGCGACAGCGGTATGATCCCGTTCTGATAAACGAACCGACAGCCCGGAATTCCCATGACCATGAGTCGCCTGCTTACACCACTCACCCTGTTCTGCCTGTTGACCCTGGCCGGCTGCAGCAACCCGGAAACCCCGCAGGAAGTCACACAGGCATTCTGGGAAGCCGTCGTTGAAAACGACGCCGAAACGGCGGCCGAACTTTCAACACTGGTGGATGAAACAGGCTTCGACCGCTTCGGTATGGACTGGACCGGAGCAGAGATCAGCTGGGGCCGGGTGACGGTCGAGGGCGAGCACGCCAGTATCGGAACCATCGTTAACGGTCTGGACGACACCCGGGGTGAAGCGCTGGAAACCACCACCCGGCTGATCCGGATCAACGACCAGTGGCGGGTGGACTACCACCACACCGGAGACGAGATCGGGGCTGACCGCCGGCTTGAGAGCCTCATGGGCAGTTTCCGGAGTCTGGGCGACTCCCTGCGCTCCCGGTTTGCGGACGAGTCGGAAAAAGCCGCGCAGGAAATGGATCGCCTGGCCGCAGAGTTCGCCACCCTCGCCGGAGAGGCCGAGCGAGAACTGTCAGCCCTGGTGGAGCAGTATAGCGACAACCTCAAGCGGGAAATGGACGCCTTCGCCCGCTCGCTGGATGAAGCCCGGCAGCAGAACCCGGATGCCAGTCCTGACGACCAGCAGACATTGGACCAGGCGCAACAGGCCATCCAGGACCAGAAAGAAGCCCTGGAGCGGGAAGGTTCCGGAGCTGCGGCTGAAGTCAGCCAGGAACTGGCCCGGATACAACAGCAGCTCTCGGAACTGTCTGACCAGTCCTACGACCAGCTCAAGAAGGAACTGGTCGACTGGATGGAACAACTGAACAGGGAACTGGAAAGACTGAACCAGCAGGCCCGGGAGCAACAGGAGGAGGGCCAGTAAGCCATGTCTCTCACGGTCTGGCTGACGTTTGTGGTCGCAGCTGTGCTGATCTCGGTATCGCCGGGGGCCGGCGCGGTAAACACCATGAGTAACGGTCTTCAGTATGGTGTGCGACGCTCGGTGCCGGCCATTCTGGGCCTTCAGCTGGGTTACGGGGCACAGATACTGCTGGTCGGTGCGGGCCTTGGCGCCATCATTGCCTCTTCCACCCTGGCGCTGTCGGTCATCAAATGGCTGGGCGTTGCCTACCTGATCTGGCTGGGTGTCCAGAAATGGCGTGAGCCGGTGGTCACCCACTCGCAAGGGTCCTCCGCCGACACCAGCAACCATAAACGTTTCTGGCAATCGGCGCTTGTAAACCTGACCAATCCCAAGGCCACGGTGTTCCTGGTCGCCCTGTTTCCCCAGTTCCTGGTAGCTGGAGAGCCCCACACCCCGCAGCTGGTCACCATGGGACTGACCCTCATCCTGGTGGACTGCGTGGTGATGCTGGGCTATGCCCTGCTTGCCAGCCAGCTTTATCGTTTCATGACCACGCCCCGGCGCCAGAAACGCATGAATCAGCTGTTCGGCAGCCTGTTCGTGGTGGCGGCGGTGGCCCTGGCCAGCTTCCGGCGGGCCTGAACGAAGTGACGCCGGTGATAACAACCCTTATCCTTGGCCCCCATCAACAATTTCATTTTCGATAGCATCCCAGGAGCCCGGCTTGACTCGCAGGATCATCCTCCCCCTATTGCTGGCAGTTCCGTTTGCAGGCGGCCTGACCGAGGCGCGACAGATTCCTCCGGTCAGTCTGGAAATTTCCGGCGAAGCGACGCCTGAACTGGTAGCAGATTTCCGTCAGGCGCTGCGGCGAATGGAGAACCGTCGCCAGCAGCCAGAAGCCCCGACAGGGACCCGTCTTCCGGATGGCCAGGTTGACCTGGGGCAGTTCTGGAAAGTCGAGCAGGACCTTCCCTATACAGAGAATGAGAGCAGCCCCCGGCAGCGCCTGAACATCATCTACCCCTTTGAGGGCGAACCGCCCTACCGCACCATCGTTTACTTCCATGACGGTGACTGGCAGTCCGGCAGCCGGGTAGGCGCTGCGGATGCGGCCATATACCGTGCCATCTATCAGGGTTATGCCCTGGTCAGCGTGGGCTACCGGCTGGCTGACGACGCTCTCTGGCCGGCGCAGTTACACGACGCCAAGGCGGCTGTCCGCTTCGTGAGAGCCAAGGGTGACCAGTACCAGCTGGATACCGAACGTCTTGTTGCCTGGGGCAGCGGCAGCGGCGGCCATATTGCCCAGATGCTGGGTGCCACCAACGACGACCCCACAGCCGAAGACCCCGGCATGGGGAGCGGCGACGCCTCATCAGCCGTCCAGGGGGTCATTTCCTGGAACGGAGTATCCGATATCACCAACCTGCCGGAGCCTACCCGCGACGCCGCCGATGTGCTGATGGGCTACCCCGTCTATATGAGCAACCTGGCCCTGGAAGCCAGCCCTGTGGCACAGATTGACAAGAACTTCCCACCTATCCTGCTGGTGCACGATACCGCCAGCACCGCCGTCCCGTTCGAGCAATCCGCCCGCATGGCCATCCGGGTCAATGCCGTCACCGGCCAGCCCAGGGCGGCACTGAAACTTCTGGTGAACGGCGAGTTGCAGACTCAGGACATGACTAGCCCCGCCGTTATGTCGCAGGGCCTGGACTTTTCGGATGCCCTGCTCTTTCCCGGGGACGGGAACCCTCACCGGTCGTCGTTCTATCCCGCTATCCAGACGCTGGCTCCGGGCGACCAGCCGTAGTTGCAAGCCAGCCAACGGAATCAGTGCCGATTGGCGGTAACTGAGGGGGCTATCTCACGAGCACGCTCCCAAAATGCCCACCCGGCCCGGTTTCTTTAACCGAAATTTCGCGAATGACCAGCAAATGATCTATGCTGCGTTAAAACCGTATGAAAGTTGACATGAATCAAGAAGAACAAAAGGAGCAACAATGAAGACGGTTCGACGCAGCGACATGATCATCCCCGCCTGGATCGTTATCCTCGGCGGCTCCGCAGCATTCCTCTATTGCGCCTACGCAGGATTACTCTGATACGGACAGGACGTCGCGGGAAAACCACGAAATCAGGAATGGGGAAGAGACACGCGAGCCCGGGGGCCTCAGGGCTCACCTCCCAGCGGTGTTCCTTCTCCGGGACCTGCCTCACTACCGGCATCCGCCGACTCACCCGACCCGGAAGACTCTGCCTTGGCCTGACGCATAAAGGCCATGCCACTTTGCAGCACCATGGCCCGGAATCGTGCGTCGGTCTGACCAAAGAGGCCCAGGGCAAAGGCGCCCAGCGCCGCCTCCAGGGGATTATCACGGATGGTTTGTTCGAGCCGTTCCCGCATGGTTGGGCTCTGCTCGCCGTCGTCGTCCGCTCCCGAGGTTGCCCGGGCACTGATCAGTCGCCAGAAAAAGACGCCCAACAGCAGAAAACACACCCCACCGGCTATGGCGAGGGCGCCCGCCTGTCCGACGATCGGGGTCAGGCCGACAGTCGCCGCCCATAACAGCAGGACCAGGCCAGCAATGAGCAGGGCCGACAACAAGGCAAATGCGAGGAGTGCGCCAATAAGCGCGGCAATAGCCTTGCGTGCCAGCCCTTCAACTTCCTGTTTGGAATACATCGTTACCGGTCGAGCAGCTTGCCAACCACCAGACCGGCCAGGAAGAGGATAATCACCGTCAGGAACGGTCGCTCGGCAATGCGTTCTTCCGCCTCATGGAGAGCTTTCTCGCCGGCTCCACGGGCATAGTCCAGCGCTTCCTCGCTTTCCCGGCGGATCTCGTCACGGAAGCTGTTCAGGTTGTTTTTCTGGCCGTCAGCCACACTCTTGCTCAGTTTAGCCAGATCTTCCCGCAGTGCCTTCAGGTCGGCTTTGACCTGCTCGTACTCGGGATTCGATGCCTTTACGTCCTGAGATTGTGCTGCCATTGCTATCTCCTTGATGGATGATGACTTTCCAGGTTTTTTCTGACCATGCCTCCTCAAGGTAGCACAGGTATGGAGGCTCGTCGGCATTATTGAGATAATGTCATACGTTCGCCCGCGCACCGTCAGGCTGAGCCGGCACCCGGCTGGCTACCGGTCCAGCAACTCGATCCAGTGTCGCACCGGAACGGAAGAACGGGTTTCAAGGTGCAGCTGACACCCCACATTGGCGGTGACAATCTCATCCGGCTGGTCCACGGTCAGCGCGGCCAGCTTGTTGGTCAGCAGCCGCTGGCTCAGTTCAGGCTGCAACACAGAGTAGGTGCCAGCGGAGCCACAGCAGAGGTGTTTATCGGTGGTTTCCGCCAGATTGATACCGGCCTTTTCCAGCACCTGCTCCACCACTCCGTTCTGCTTCATGGCATGCTGCAGGGTACAGGGGCAATGGAAGGCCACCTTGCCCTGCCCTTTCGCCAGGCCGAGGCTGCCCAGATCCTGCTGCAGCAGAAAGGCACCCAGGTCCATCGTCAGTTCGCTCACCCGGCGGGCCTTGTCAGCGTAGGCCGGATCGTCCTTCAACAAATGACCATAATCCTGGACCATGGCTCCGCAACCGGACGCGGTCATGACAATGGCCTCGGCGCCGTTCTCGATGGCCGGCCACCAGGCATCGATATTACGTCGCATGTAGTCAAGGCCATCGCCATGCTCCCCGAGGTGGTAACTGACGGCACCACAGCAACCAGCAGCCGGCGCCTCCACCAGGGTTATACCCAGGCGGTCCAGCACCCTGGCTGCAGCGGCGTTGGTATTCGGTGTCGCCGAGGGCTGCACACACCCGGCCAGGGCCAGCACCTTTCGCGGGTGACTGCCTGTGGGCCAGGGACTGGCTTCCCGCCTGGGGGGAATCTTGCTGCGCAGGGGTTCCGGTACCAGGGGACGGGCAAGCTGTCCTGTCCGCAGCAGGGCCCCGAACAGGCGCCTGTTTGGCAGCACACGCACCAGCGCCTGTCGCAGCCATTGCTCCCGGGCGGGGCAATCCATGCGCTCTTCCATCAGCCCGCGGCTGATATCCAGCAGGCGGCCATACTGAACGCCGGAAGGACAGGTGGTCTCACAGGCCCGGCAGCTCAGGCAGCGGTCCAGGTGCTCCCGGGTTTTCTCGGTGGTTTCCTGCCCTTCCAGGAACATTTTCATCAGGTAGATACGCCCACGGGGACCGTCCCGCTCGTCGCCCAGTTCCTGGTAGGTGGGACAGGTCGCCGTGCAAAAACCGCAATGCACGCAGCTGCGCAGTATGGCTTCGGCTTCCTGGCCTTCCGGTTGTGCGGCAAATTCCTGAACAAGGTTGGTTTGCATAATTACAGCCAGCTATACAGGTGTCCGGGATTGAAGATTCCGTCCGGGTCAAATGACGCCTTCAGGCGTTTCTGGATCGCCCACAGGGGAGACGGCTGTGGATGCATCACCTCGCCACTGCGGTCACCGTGGCGGAACAGGCTTGCCTGCCCTCCGGCACGGGCGGCGCGCCCGGCCATATCAGACAGGGTCTCGTCCGCCCGGCTCCAGCGCTGGGCACCACCCCAGTCGATCAGTGCCTGCTTGCCCAGTTCTTCCATGACGGCGGTGGGATTGACAGAAAATCGCCACAAGGGAGCGCTGCCATGGAAGAATGGCAGGCGCTGGTCGCGAAGGTCCCGCCAGAAGGCCTCGCCATCCTCAAGCACCCCCATTTCGCCACCGCTGTCCGCCATCCAGCGCTTCGCCGTTGCCTCTACGGCGGCGGCCGCGCCCGACAGTCGCAGATACAGGCTGCCGTCGTACCAGCAAGCCGCCGACAGGGGCTTGGGCTGGCCGGCAAGGTGATTCATATGGATGATGGCCTGCTGTTGCCCCATGGGCTGCACCAGGGTCTGCTCCATGGCCGGCAGGGGCAGCACCTTCAGGGAGACCTCGGTGATCACCCCCAGGGTGCCCAGGGCACCGGCCTGCAAACGGGAGGCGTCATAGCCCGCCACGTTCTTCATCACCTGGCCACCGAATTTCAGGTGTTCGCCCCGCCCGTTGATCAGCCGCAGGCCCAGCACGTGGTCCCTCACCGAGCCCTGCCAGGGCCTGCCAGGACCGGACAGGTTCACAGCCAGGGTGCCGCCAATGGTATCCGACTCGCCAAACCGGGGTGGCTCGAACGCCAGCCGTTGGTTGTTCTCCGCCAGCGCCGCATCAATATCCGCCAGGCGGGTCCCTGCCCTTGCGGTCATCACCAGTTCCACCGGCTCATAGCTGATAATGCCCGTATGTTCCGCAAGGCTCAGGGGCTGACCCCGCAAGCCACGACCAAGGAAAGGCTTGCTACCACCGCCGGTAATGGCCAGTGAGGTACCCGTCTCAGACGCCTGTTTCACCTGCTCCACCAACTGCTGGCTGATATCACCCATCACTCGCCTCCCCTTCCTGTGCCACGTCCGGCTGGCGCAGGGGACCAATGGCACGGTATTCCTGGCACTGGCGAAGGGTGGGCACGCCCTTGCCCGGGTTCAGGATGCCCAGGGGGTCGAAGGCCTGCTTGATGGCATGGAACTGGGAGACTTCCAGGTTGCCGAACTGGTTGGGCATCTGGCGGATCTTCTCCATACCGACACCGTGCTCGCCAGTGATGCTGCCACCTGCGGCAACGCAGAGATTGAGAATGTCACCACCGAAGGCCTCGGTGCGCTCAAACTCCCCTTCCACATTGGCATCAAACAGGATCAGCGGGTGCAGGTTACCGTCACCGGCATGGAATACATTGGCGACGCGCAGCCGGTAATGGTCTGACAGGCGCTGCATTTCGGTGAGGACCCGGGCCAGCTGACTGCGGGGAATGGTGCCGTCCATGCAGTAATAGTCCGGGGAAATTCGCCCTACGGCCGGGAAGGCGGATTTGCGGCCTTTCCACAGCAATGCCCGCTCCTCCTCCGAGCCGGAGGTACGCACTGATGTGGCACCCAGCGCCCGGAACAGGGATTCGGCCTGGTGGATATGGTCGTGCACTTCCTCCTCGGTGCCGTCTACCTCACACAGCAACAGGGCGGCCGCCTCGGTGGGGTAACCGGCATGGGCAAAATCTTCCGCCGCCTGGATGGCAAAGCCGTCCATCATTTCCAGGCCGCCCGGGATAATGCCATGACCGATAATCCCGGCCACGGCTGCGCCGGCGGCCTGCACCGTGTCGAACCCGGCCATGACCACCTGGGCAACCTCCGGCTTCGGCAACAGTTTCACCTGCACCTCGGTAACAATGCCCAACAGCCCCTCAGAGCCGGTGATCAAGGCCAGCAGGTCCATGCCACAGCTGTCATAGCCGTCGCTGCCAATGGTCACCCGCTCGCCCTCTGCAGTAACCACTTCCACACTCAAGAGGTTATGCACCGTCAGGCCGTATTTCAGGCAATGCACACCGCCGGAATTCTCGGCCACGTTACCGCCAATGGTGCAGGCAATCTGGGAGGACGGATCCGGGCCGTAATAAAGGCCATGCTTCGCCGCTGCCTCACTGATGGCCAGGTTACGCACACCCGGCTGCAGGCGGGCGCTGCGGGCCTGCGGATCAATGGAGAGAATACGGTTGAACTTTGCCAGCGACAGTACAATACCGCCGGCATGGGGCATGGCCCCGGCGCTCAGCCCGGTACCGGCGCCCCGGGCCACCACCGGGACTTCTTCCGCGTAACAGATGCGCATGATCTGCTGCACCTGCTCCACGGTCTCCGGCAATAGCACCATCTGCGGCATTTCGCAGTACATGGAAAGGCCGTCGCACTCGTAAGGGCGGATCGTTTCGTCGTCGGTAATCACCGAATCCGGGCTGAGAAAGCGCCGGAAGCGATCAGCAAGGGTTGCCCGGTACACGGGAGGAAAATCCGTTCGCCCGTCAATGGGCCGGGGAGTGTCCGCTTCATGGGAGTGTGCCACTGACATGATTCAACCTGTCGCGATTATGGCTGTTGTTTCAGGTCATCATAAGGAAGGAAGGGCCGGAGCACCACCAGACTTTCGTTGATTAAATCAGCTATCCTGACGACCATGCCTATTGATTTTCTGTGTCGCAATCCGTACAAAGTGCGCCTTTCTGTAAAATGCGTGCATTTTCTGTTCATGGTGCCGGATCTTTCGTGTATTTTTCACGCATCATGAAGAAGTCATTACCGGAGTATGGCCATGGCGGACGTCGCCCCCCTGATCTGCAGGGACATCCACAAGACTTTCGACCAGAACGAGGTGCTCAAGGGCATTTCCCTGGAAACCCGCAAGGGCGATGTGGTGTCGCTGATCGGCAGTTCCGGCTCCGGCAAGAGTACCTTCCTGCGCTGCATCAACCTGCTGGAAACCCCCACCTCCGGCGACATTATCGTGCACGGCGACCCGATCCGCTTCAAAACGGATCGCAAGGGCGAGCGTATTCCCGCCGACAACCGCCAGGTGGAGCAGATCCGCGCGCGGCTTTCCATGGTGTTCCAGGGATTCAACCTCTGGTCCCATATGACGGTACTCGAGAACGTCATCGAAGCGCCGGTGCATGTACTGAAAGTGCCCCGGAAAGAGGCAATCGAGCGCGCGGAGGCCTATCTTCACAAAGTAGGCATCTACGAGCGCAAGGACTATTACCCGGCCCAGATGTCCGGCGGTCAGCAGCAGCGGGCGGCCATCGCCCGCGCCCTGGCTATGGAGCCGGAGGTGATGCTGTTTGACGAACCCACCTCTGCACTCGATCCTGAACTGGTGGGCGAGGTTCTGAGAGTAATGCAGGGACTGGCCGAGGAAGGACGCACCATGATTGTCGTGACCCACGAGATGGCCTTCGCCCGGGATGTGTCCAGCCAGGTCCTGTTCTTGCATCAGGGTGTGATCGAAGAACAGGGAACCCCTGAAAAAGTCTTCGACCATCCGGAATCGGAGCGCATGCAGCAATTTCTTGCGCCCCGGTTCTGAACCAGCTCAAACGCTGGAAAAACGAGAAAAAAAGGACTGGAATCAAGAGTCCCCGACAACCCTGAAATCGCAACACTGGAGAAACCCCATGAAGAAAATGATTGTTGCAGCAGGCTGCGCCCTGGCCATGATGGCCGGCTCCGTACAGGCCCAGGACGGCCGGGATATCCGCATCGCCTTTGATGTGCCTTACGAGCCCTTCGAGTACCGGGATGAAGACGGCAACCTGACCGGCTTCGAGGTGGAACTGGCCGAGGCCATGTGTGAGGAAATGAACGCCAACTGCGAATTCGTCATCCAGGCGTGGGACGGCATGATTCCGGGCCTGCTGGCACGCAAGTTCGACGCCATCATGTCCTCCATGTCCATTACCCCGGAGCGTGCCGAGCGGGTTCTGTTCTCCGAGCCCTACTACAACACCCCCGGCGGCTGGTTTGCCCCTGAAGGTTTCGACACCGACGTCACCGATATGGAAGCAATGGAAGGCAAGACTGTGGGCGTTCAGCGCGGCACCACTATGGACACCTATGTCACCGATAACATGGGTGGCGTGGTCACCATCAAACGCTACACCACCGCCGATGACATGGTCCTGGACCTGGAAGGCCAGCGCCTGGATGTGGTCTTCGTGGACTACCCGGTGGGCGAGCAGACTGTGCTGAGCAAGGACGGTTTCAAGGAAGTGGGCGAGCCGGTCAAGCTGGGTGAAGGCGTCGGCGTTGCCATGCGCAAGCGTGACAAGGACCTGGCCGAGGAAATCAACGCCGCCCTCAAGACCCTGAAGAATGATGGCACCTACGACGCCATCATGGAGAAATACTTCAGCTACGACATCAAGATGTAAACCACGGGGTGGCCAGCCCATGCTGGCCACCTCCTCCCGGATGCCCCCATGATCGATCTCAAAGGCTATGGGCCGCAGCTTGCCGAAGGCGCGGTCGTCACCATCGAACTGGCCTTGCTGTCCCTTCTGCTGGCCCTGTTCCTGGGACTCACCGGCGCTGCCGCAAAACTCTCTGCCAGCCGGGTTGCCCGGGGGGTAGCCACCACCTACACCACGATCGTCCGGGGTGTACCGGACCTGGTCATGATGCTGCTGTTCTATTATGGCGGCCAGGTTCTGGTGAACGGTATTTCAGACCTGCTCTACGAACATTATGAAATCGACTGGTTCTTCCAGTTCGACCCGTTTATTTCCGGTGTACTGACCATCGGCCTGATCTTCGGTGCCTACATGGCGGAAACCTTCCGTGGTGCCTTCCTGGCGGTGGAAGCTGGCCAGATTGAAGCCGCCCGGGCCTATGGATTCACCCGGTGGCACACTTTCCGCCGGATCATGGTGCCCCAGATGCTGCGCCATGCCCTGCCCGGTATCGGCAACAACTGGCAGGTGCTGCTGAAAACCACCGCGCTGGTATCCATCATCGGCCTGACAGACATGGTTCGCGTAGCCGAGGAAGCAGCCAAGGCCGAGCGGTCGCCCTTCCTGTTCTTTATTCCGGTTGCGGCGGTGTACCTTACCCTGACTGCTGTTTCCGAGCTGTTTATCAAGTGGCTCAATCGCCGGGCCAACGTCGGCGTCGTGCAGGGGGAAGGCTGATATGCCGGACTTCATTACCGCCTGGCTGGACCAGAACGATGTCTTCACCGCCATGACCCTGCTGGAGTACTGGGACGGCCTGGTACAGACCGTGCAGCTGGTTTTCCTGTCGCTGGTTATCGGCCTGCTGGTGGCGGTGCCCCTGGCCATCCTGAGAACGAACCGCCGCTGGTGGGTCTCCGGACCGGTGTGGGTGTATACCTACCTGTTCCGGGGCACGCCACTGCTGATCCAGCTGTACATCATCTATTACGGCCTGGCCCAGATTCCCGGCATCCAGCAGACCTTCTGGTGGGGCATCTTCCGGGAGCCCTTCTACCCGGCCCTGCTGGCCTTCACCCTGAACACCGCCGCCTACACCACGGAGATCTTCCGGGGCGCCATCGCGGCCACACCCCAGGGCGAGATTGAAGCGGCCAAGGCCTATGGCATGAGCTGGTTCCTGCGCCTGCGTCGCATCGTGCTGCCCAGCGCCGCCCGTCGCGCGGTTCAGGCCTACTCCAACGAAGTCATCTTCATGCTCCACGCCAGCGCCATCGCCAGTGTTGTGACCATCGTGGACCTGACCGGGGCGGCCCGTAATATCTACTCCCGGTTCTACGCCCCCTTCGAGGCATTTATCGGGGTGGCACTGATCTACATGGCCCTGACCTTCCTGCTGGTGTTCGCCTTCCGCAAGCTGGAGAACCACCTGCTCCGGCACCAGCGGCCCGCCGGGGGCTGAGCCATGGGCCCGGCGCAGGCACTGTTCGACCGCCACGGGGACTGGTTGTCCCACACCCTGGCAGTCAGCGAACAGGCCTGCCCGCCCACTACTGTCAGCCTACCGGACGGGGGTCGGTTACAGCGACTGGACACCGGGCTGTTGCACTATCGTCCTCCTGAGGGGGCATCACCCGAGTCCGCCCTGATCCTCTCGGCCGGCATCCATGGCAACGAGACGGCGCCCATCGAGCTGCTCAACGCACTGGTTAACGACCTGCTCCAGGGACGGCTGCGTCCCGGCATTCCCCTGCTGCTTATCCTGGGCAACCCGCCAGCCATGGTGGCCGGCGAACGGTTCCTGGAGCACAACCTGAACCGGCTGTTCTGCGGCGCCTGGCAAGACTACCCGGAAGGTTACGAGACCCGCCGCGCTGGGCAGCTGGAAGCCATCTGCCGGGAATTTGTAAACGAAACCGGCCTGGCACTGAAACATTACGACCTGCATACCGCCATCAGGCCCTCGAAAAGAGAGAAGTTCGCCCTTTACCCCTTTGTGGACGGGCGGCAGGTGCCGGACCAGGAACTGGCATTCCTGGCACAGGCAGCCATCGGCACCGTGCTGTTGCAGCACAAGCGGGCAACCACCTTTTCCGGCTTCAGCTCAGAGCGCCTGGGGGCGGAAAGTTTTACCCTGGAACTGGGCAAGGTGCGCCCATTCGGCCATAACGACCTGACGCGACTGGGCCAGTTGCGACGTGCCCTGGTTGACCTGATGGAGGAAAGGCCATCTGTGGAGAGCCCCGAACTCCAGCGCCCGGAGATATTCCAGGTAGTGCACGAAGTCATCAATACCGGTGAGAGTTTCCGTTTTCACGTCGCGGACGACGTGGCCAACTTTACGGAGTACGCACCCGGTACCTTGATCTGGGAGGACGCCGACACGAAATACCGGGTGGGCGATCAGCCGGAGGCGGTCATCTTCCCCAATCCGAAAGTGCCGGTGGGACACAGGGTGGCGTTGATGGTAAAGCCGTCCTAGCTAGGACAGTTTGCCCTTCGACATGGATCACACCTCGTGCTGAAAATCGTAGATCGACCCCAGCCCAAGAATCCCGGTCAGTTCATCCAGGGCGTGCCTGCTCTCTTTCAGTAACTCGGGATCGGCCAGATCCGCCGGCGAAAGCTCCTCCCGGTAATGCCCCTGCACCCAGGCCACCAGCCGGTCATAAAGCTCATCGGTGAGCAACACACCCTGGTTCATGGCTGAAACCGCCTCGTCTGACAGCGCCACCCGCAAACGCAGACAGGCCGGACCGCCACCATTGCGCATGGACTGGCGCAGGTCGAACGTTTCGATACCGATGACAGGATTATCAGCCGCCAGCACCTGGTCCAGGTACCGGTTAACCGATGGCACCTCACGGCATTCCGCCGGCACCACCAGAAGCATACCGTCGTCCACCGACAGCAACTGACTGTTGAACAGGTACGAGGACACCGCGTCTGCCAGCGGCACCTGCTTAGCGGTAACGCGGATGGTTTGCAGCGGGGTTTCCCCGAGCTTGTCGCGCAGTTCCGCCAGCAGGGACTCTTCATTCAGAAAGGCCTGCTCGTGGTAGAACAGCAGGTTCTCATTGCCCACGGCAATCACATCGTTATGAAACACTCCCGCGTCAATGGCCGCCGGGTTTTGCTGGGCAAAGACCGTCCGCTCCGGCTTCAACCCATGGAGCCGAGCCACGGCCCGGGAGGCCTCCAAGGTCTGCCTTGCCGGGTAGGTTTGCGGTATCGCGGCACGGCTGTCGAAGGCCATCTGGCCATACACAAACAACTCCACGCCGGGCCTGCCATGGCTGGAGCACAGGCGGGTATGGTTGGCGGCGCCTTCGTCACCGAACTGGGGCACCGACGGCAGGGGCGCATGGTGGGCGAACCAGGCCTCGTCAGTGAAAATGGACCTGAGGATGCGCCCGGTTTCCGCCGCCTCCAGTGACCGGTGAAAGCTGGATGCCAGGTTGGCGGGGGTAAAGTGCACCCGATGGTCGGCGGTGTCCGCCGCTGGTGAGACGGTGGCGGCGTTGGCAACCCACATGGAGGAGGCTGAGCTGACCGCTGATAAAAGTTCCGGCGAGTCTTTGGCCACCCGGCAGAGCATGGCCTCCTCGGTGCCGGTAAAGCCCAGACGCCTTAACGTCGGCATGTGGGGCCGTTCCTGCGGCGGCAGAACGCCCTGCGGCAGGCCCCGGTCCGCCAGGGCTTTCATCTTGGCCAGGCCCTGCAGGGCCGCGTCTTTCGGACTGGATACCTGGTTGGCGTTGGCACCAGACGCCAGGTTGCCCCGGGCCAGGCCCGCATAGTTATGGGTCGGGCCAACGAGGCCGTCCAGGTTCATTTCCCGGGTTTTGCTCTGGGCGTTTGCTTTTTCTGGGTTGTAGGTATCCATGGAGTTTGGCCTTCTGGTTTACCGCCATCCGGAGTTTGTGGTGCTCGCCTCTTCGTCTGCTGGCTTTAGAGCATGTGCCCACAGGCCGAGAAGATTTTCCGGGACACGCCGTGAATACATCCATGTAGGCTCTTCAAAAACGTCCCTGTTTTTGAAGGTCCCGGAAAATCTTCTCAACCCGTGGACACTCGGACTACTCAGTCGCCTGATGTTTAACAAACCGCTAGTCCGCTTAGGTTTAGCCCAGTCATCGAAAAACCCTATTCGTCTCCGTGTGGACCGTTAACCGCAATACCCGCCTTTCCCTGAAAGCACGCAGGCAACCGAATACTCTGGGTCTCCGCGGGTTGAGGAGGCATTTCGGGACCTTCAAAAACAGGGACGTTTTTGAAGAGCCCCCATGGACGGGTTTACGGCGTGTCCCGAAATGCCTCATCGGCCTGCGGGGGCCTCCACCAAAGCCAGCAGACCAAGAATTGGAAAGTCAACGCATCCACCCACAACTACAACTTCAACCCGGGAGCCAACTCATCCGGCAACGACACCCGCTCAGACTCAAGGGAAGCCATAGGCCACGAACAATAATCCGCGGCGTAATAGGCACTGGGCCGGTGGTTACCGGAATCCCCCACCCCACCAAAGGGGGCCGCGCTGCTGGCGCCGGTCAGCGGTCGATTCCAGTTCACGATACCGGCACGAACCTCCTCCACCAGCCGATCATATAACTCTCGCTTATCGGTCAGGATACCGGCCGCCAGACCAAACCGGGTGTTGTTGGCCAACTCGATGGCCTCGTCAAAATCCTGGTACCGATACACACTCAGTAACGGCCCGAAATACTCCTCATCAGGCGCCTCCACCCCGGTCAGATCCACGATACCCGGGGTCAGCAAGCCGGTACCTTCCTCGTGGTACATCTCCAGCAGCGGCTTACCCCCCGCCGCCGTCAGCTTGTGCCAGGCCTCCATCAGGCGACTGGCCGCGTTCGGAGAGATGACCGCACCCATGAACGGCTGCGGGTCAGCATCGTACTTACCCACCGTAATATCCTTCGCGGCCTCGATCAGCTTCTCCAGGAACGCATCACCCGCCTTGCCCTCGGGTATCAGCAAACGGCGGGCACAGGTGCAGCGCTGGCCGGCGGACAGGAAAGCGGACTGCAGGGTATGGTGGACCGCCGCGCGCGTATCCTTCACATTCTCAACGATCAATGGATTGTTGCCACCCATCTCCAGCGCCAGAATCTTGTGGGGCTGGTCCGCAAACTGTTCATGGAGCAGTTTTCCCACCGTTGAGCTGCCGGTAAAGAACAGGCCGTCAATCTGCTGGTGACCCGCCAGGGCGCGGCCGGTGTCCGCCTCGCCCTGTACCAGGTTCAACACCCCGTCAGGAAGGCCGGCCAGGTGCCACAGCCGCACGGTCATTTCTGCAACGCCCGGGGCAAGCTCGCTGGGTTTGAACACTACCGTGTTCCCCGCCAGAAGTGCGGGAACAATATGGCCATTGGGCAGGTGCCCGGGGAAGTTGTAGGGGCCGAAGACGGCGACCACGCCATGGGGTTTGTGGCGCAGTACCGCCTGACCGCCAGCCACTTCGGAGGTTCGCTCACCGGCCCGCTCTTCCCGGGCCCGGACGGAGA
Organism: Marinobacter sp.; assembly: GCF_041690615.1. Taxonomy (GTDB): domain Bacteria; phylum Pseudomonadota; class Gammaproteobacteria; order Pseudomonadales; family Oleiphilaceae; genus Marinobacter. The sequence continues at coordinate 34,905 of NZ_JAWLGY010000023.1, read as the reverse complement.
TGTCGATCTTGCCGATCATGGCGGACACTTCCGTGCGGGATTCCCATAGCGGCTTGCCCGTTTCACAACCGATCTGCCGGGCCAGTTCCTCGCGATGTTCCTCCAGCAGTTCTCCGAAGCGGCGGATGATGGCCTCACGCTCTTTCACCGGTTGCCTTGCCCAGGCGGGAAAGGCCCCGCGGGCTTCCTTTACCGCAGCATTCACATCATCCAGCCCGGCACCAATACCCTGCCAGAGGGTATCTCGGGTTACCGGATGGATGGATTCCAGCTCTTCACCATGGCCGGACACCCACAGCCCATTAATAAACAGTTCGCCGGTCAGCGTAAGACTCATGGAACACCTCCCGTGCCCATAAAATAGAAAGTTGCCTGTACCAACCCGGACCCGGACACTCAGAAGGGGTCGTCATCACCTCGCAACCCCGGGTTGATACTAAAGGTATTGGTCAGAACAGGGCTTCTTTCAAGGGCGCGATCCGCACTACATCCCCTTCAGCCACCCCCAGCGACTCCATGATGGGGCCCGGCATCTGTATCTCTTCATCGCGGATGGCGCTTCTGGGCACAGTACCAACCCGGAAGTTTTCGAAGGAGCGGTTGCTGACCATGACCCGCTCGCCCGCCGGCAGGTTGTTCAGCAGCGGCCGGTCCACTCGCCTGACCGGGCGCAGGATGCTCTGGCGGATGGTGCGGATGTTGTGGAGAAATGCTTCCACCACCGGGCCGCCGTCGAAGATGTCCACCAGGCCGTTGAAGTTGAAGCCTTCCGCCTGGAGCATGTTGAGGGCCGGCTCGGTGTTTTTGTGGACTTTGCCGATGACTTCGGTGGCACTCTCGGGCAATAAAGACAGGTAGATGGGGAAGCGGGGCATAAGTTCGGCGATGAAGGATTTGTTGCCCCGTGCGGAGAGTCTGTCAGCCTCGACAAACTCCATGTCGAAGAAGCGCCGGCCCAGGGCGTCCCACAGCGGGCTTTGGCCATGCTCGTCGGAGACGCCGCGCATTTCGGCGAAGATTTTGTCGGAGAAATGCTCGCGAAATTCGTCCAGGAAGAGGAACCGGCTGCGGGAGAGCAGTAAGCCGTTGCCGCCGCCCCGGTGGCTGTCTGCCAGCAGCAGGGAGCCGATTTCGGTGGCGTCGGTCATGTCGTTGGTGAGGTAGAGGGTGGGGGTCCGCACGTGGACGTTGAGTTCGCGGCTGTCGCTGACGGTGATGCTCAGGCGGTAGTTGTAGAAGACTTCGTCGAGGCCGACCCGGGCCTGGATGCCGCTGATGCCTGCGCAGCGTTGTTGTTCTGTGTCTTCGAGGGCGAAGAGGTAGAGGCCGGCGCCTGGTGGGCATTGGCCCTTGAAGGTGGCCTGGGCTTTTTCGATCTTGGTTTTGAGGAGTTGGCGGTCCGGGGGGAGGGTTGTGAGGCCGTTGCCGGCTGAGGCGGCCATTTCATAGAGATCATCGAGATCATTTTCGGCTAATGGCCTGATTATGAGCATTACCCCCTCCAGGACTTCGGGTTTGGGTGCCAGGCGGCCGGTCTGATGTTGTTTTCCGGGACACGCCGTGAATCCATCCATGGAGGCTCTTCAAAAACGTCCATGTTTTTGAAGGTCCCGGAAAACAACACCAGCCCGTCCACCGGGACAATGTGCTATTCGCTAGCTCGTCGCCGCCATCGTTTGCAATTGCTCAGGCAGCTCCAGCCTGCTTGCCAAAGCTTCGTACTATTTGCTGGCTCGCCAAAGCCCTGGGCCACCTGTTATCAAGCGGCACTACCAAAGCATCTTGCCATCCGCCAGTTGGGTTTACTTCTCCACCAGTGTAGCCACAGCTCTCTCAAACCGCTCCAGTCCCTCCTCAATATCCTGGTCGGGGATGATCAGGGAGGGAGCCAGGCGGACGACATCGCCGCCGGCCACGAGGACGAGCAGTCCCTGTTCCTGGGCGGCGGCAACGAAGTCTTTTGCCTTGCCGTGCCACTGTTCCGTGAGTACACAACCCAGCAGCAGCCCTTCGCCGCGGACTTCGGTGAAGAGGTTGTACTTTTCGCCGATGGCCATCATGCCCTTGCGGAGTTTTTCGGACCGGGCACGGACGCCTTTGAGGATTTCCGGCTGGCTGATGGTGTCGATGACTTTCTGGGCCACGGCGCAGGCCAGGGGGTTGCCGCCGTAGGTGCTGCCGTGGGTGCCGACGCCGAAGCTTTCGGCGACGGCTGCGGTGGTGAGCATGGCCGCTACCGGGAAGCCGCCGCCCAGGCCCTTGGCGCTGGTGAGGATGTCCGGGGTGACGCCGTAGTGCTGGTAGGCGTACAGGTGGCCGGTGCGGCCGGCGCCGCTCTGGACTTCGTCGAATATGAGTAGTGCATCGTTTTCGTCGCAGAGATCGCGCAGGCCCTGAAGGAAGTCCGGTTCGGCGGGCAGTACGCCGCCCTCGCCCTGGATGGGTTCTACCACGATGGCGCAGGTCTTTTCTTTGGAGATCAGTGCCTTTACCGATTCCAGGTCGTTGTAGGTGGCATGGTGGATGCCGCCCGGGGCCGGTTCGAAGCCTTCCAGGTATTTGGGCTGGCCGCCCACGCTGACGGTGAACAGGGTACGGCCATGGAAGGAATTGGTGAACGAGATGATCTCGTGCTTTTCCGGGCCGTGGTGGGTCCAGCCGTGGCGGCGGGCGAGTTTGAAGGCGGCTTCGTTGGCTTCGGCGCCGGAGTTGGCGAAGAAGACCCGCTCAGCGAAGGTGAGTTCGCACAGGGTCCTGGCCAGGCGCAGGGCCGGTTCGTTGGTGAGGACGTTGGAGACGTGCCAGAGTTTTTCGGCCTGCTCCTGGAGCGCGCCGATCAGGCCCGGGTGGGCGTGACCGAGGCTGTTGACGGCGATACCGCCGGCGAAGTCGACGTATTCGCGGTCTTGCTGGTCCCAGAGTCGTGACCCTTCACCTCGCACGGGAATCATGGCGCCGGGGGCGTAGTTGGGGACCATGACATCGTTGAAGAGTTCGCGGGTGACGGGTTCTCTGTTCATACCTTCCTCTCTGGACCTTGCGGATGCCGGCCATTGCTCGTGCGGGGCCAGCGTTGGAATGCCTTATCATACGCCAGAGCGGGAGTGTGTGGAAAACTCAGCTGTTTTCCGGTGAGACCGCCAGGATGTCCGGCTCACCGATCGGAGGCAACTCAAGGATTCGCAGGCCGCCGATGCCCTTGCCGGAAAGGGCCTTGACCACCAGTTTGTAGGAGTCCATGTCGAAGGTGACGGCGGTGCCCCGCAGACTGAGGTCGTGTAGCTCTTCTTCCGAGTGCACGGTGGCCACGTGCATCCAGTTGTAGATGATCAGGATGTCGGTGCGTCCGGTGTTGGGGTTTTGCTCCATCACGCCGACAGGCCCCTGCCAGGGCCAGGTTTTCAGACGCAGGCTGTGGAAGGCGATCTGCACCCGCAGGTTGTAGCGGGTGACATCCTCCTCCCCTTCGCAGGCACCCTTGCAGCGACCCAGGGTGCGCTGGAAGCAGGGGCCGTGCTGGTCCGCCGGCTCCAGATCGAGGAGTTTATTGCACAGTTCGTTCTTGCTGGCGATGCCGGTGAGGGCTTTCAGGGCATCCCGCTTGCTGCGGAACAGGCCGTAGTAATGGCCCAGCCGGTGGGGCTCGATCTGCCTTACCAGCCGGGCCTGGAGGTAGCCCTGCTCGTTTCCGGTCAGCTCGATGCTCCACAGGGTCTTGGCGGGCCGTGAGCGGCGGTTGTACATGGGGCGCAACCCCTTGATCTGCCTGAGCTCAAGCAGCAGGGCCCCGAGTTCCCCGGCGGTTTCGGTCCACTCCAGGCGGCGCATGCTTTCGGACAGGCGGATACCCTTGCCCGAGTTGTGGTCACCGGAGAAATGGGACGCTACCCGCTGGGCAATATTGGTGCTCTTGCCCACGTACAGCAGCACGTCATTCTCGCCGTAGAACCGGTACACACCGGGCACCGCCGGTACCTCGTCCAGTACATCCGGCGGCATATGGGAAGGCACGCTGGGGCGTTGCAGCAGGGTTCGTACTGCTTCCTCCACACTCTCCGGGCCATGTTCGGCGAGCGCGTGGGTGAAGAAGTCCATCATGGCGGTGACATCACCCATGGCCCGGTGTCGCTGCACGGCGCCAAGGCCGTGGCGCTGGATCAGGGCATCCATGTTGTGGCGTTTGTACTGGGGATAAAGACGCCGGGACAGTTTGACGGTGCACAGCACCTTTGCCGCGAATGGGCGCAGCAACCGGCGGAATTCGGCCTTTACAAAACCATAGTCAAAGCGGGCGTTATGGGCGACAAACACGGTGCCCTTCAGACGCTCCTCCAGCTCATCCGCCACGTCTTCGAACAGCGGCGCGTCGGCTACCATAGCATTGCTGATGCCGGTGAAGCGCTCGATAAACGGGGGAATCCGCATCTGCGGGTTGACCAGGGTCTGCCACTCGTCCACCACCTCGCCATTGCGCCAGAAACGGACGCCGATCTCGGTAATACGGTCATGGCCCGCTGAGCCGCCGGTGGTCTCCAGGTCAAGGAAGGCGAAGGTGGTGGAGTTGAAGAAGTTCATGAAGGCAGTGTACTTCAAAGCGTGAAACAAGGCCGGAAACTTGTCGGTTCGCCTGCCCTCACCCTCTCCCTGAACGGGAGAGAGCCAGGGAGAGGGTGGAGCAGGCTGGCTCCCGGCCTTGCGTCTACAGCAACAGCCGCCGGATATCCCCCAGCAACTGCCCCAGCAGGTTGGTAAACCGGGCTGCATCTGCACCGTTTACCGCACGGTGGTCATAGGACAGGGACAGAGGCAGCATCAGCCGGGGCTGGAACGCCTCGCCGTCCCATACCGGTTTCATGGCCGCTCTGGAGACGCCCAGTATGGCCACCTCCGGCGTGTTCACAATGGGTGTAAACGCCGTGCCGCCAATGCCACCGAGGCTGGTGATGGAGAAGCAGGCCCCCTGCATCTCCGCCGGTTTGAGCTTCTTGTCCCGGGCCTTGTCCGCCAGTTCCTGGGCTTCCTCGGCCAGTTGCCACAGGCCTTTCTGGTCCACGTCGCGGATGACCGGCACCATCAGACCGTGGGGCGTGTCCACCGCAATGCCAATGTGCACGTACTTCTTGCGCACCACCTCCTTGCGCTCCATATCCAGTGACACGTTGAACTGGGGCAACTCCTCCAGCGCAGCGGCGCAGGCCTTGAGGATAAAGGGCAGTGGCGTGAGCTTGACGCCCTTTTTCTCACCCGCCTGCTTCTGGCCCTTGCGGAAGGCTTCCATCTCGGTGATGTCGGCCTCGTCGAACTGGGTGACGTGGGGCACGTTCAGCCAGCTCTTCTGCATATTGGTGGCGGTGGCGGTCATCATGCGAGACATGCTCTCCCGCTCTACCTCGCCGAACTGGCTAAAATCAGGCAGCTTGATACCAGGTATGCCGGCACCTTCCACCGAACCGCCCTCCTGGGCTTTCTTCAGGTTCTGGCGGATATAGGCTTCCACGTCGTCCTTGAGAATGCGTTCCTTCGGACCGGAAGGCTTCACTTTGGTGAGGTCTGCCCCCAGCTCCCGGGCCAGCTTGCGTACCGCCGGGCCGGCATGGACCTTGGCGCCGGGCGTTGGCGGTTGATAGGTGCTGTCGCCCTGACTGTCCTCAGAGGTATCGCCTGGCTTTTCCTGTTTGCCGTCCCCCGACTCCTTGTCGGCCTTGCCGGATTCTTCGTCCTTGCCAGCGGCCTTGTCGTCTTTCCGGCCGGCATCAGTATCCTCATCACCGCCTTCCTCGACGGTCATTTCCAGCAGGTCGTCACCCTCGGAGAGCTTGTCACCCTCCTTCACCAGGATCTTGTCGATCTTGCCAGCGTAGGGCGACGGGATCTCCATGGTGGCCTTGTCGGACTCCACCGTGACCAGTGGGTCATCTTCGCCAACGGAATCGCCTTCACTGACGTTGATCTCGATCACCGGAACGTTTTCGAAGCCGTCCAGGGCCGGGACTTTCACCGTCTCCTTGCGGCTGCCACCTTTCCTGCTTGCCTGCTTGCCACCCTTGTCAGACGACTTGTCCTCATCGGCGCCATTATCATCATCGCTTTCGTCGTCGGACTGGTCCTTCTCAGTCGCTTCGTCCGTTTTCTGTGCCTTGCCTTCGCCAGCCGGTTCCTCGTCGCCGTCGTCTTCGTCATCATCACCACCGCCGGCCCCGTCAGTATCGATGGTGCCGACCACGTCGCCCTCACTGAGCTTGTCGCCCACCTTGACGGACAGTTTGGTGATCTTGCCGGCAAAGGGGGCCGGCAGTTCCACGGAGGCCTTGTCGGACTCCACCGTGAGGATGGGATCTTCCTCCTCGACGGTGTCACCCTTGCTGACCAGTACTTCGATAACCTCGACTTCGTCCGCACCGCCGAGATCGGGAACCTTGATGTCCTGCTCACTCATAGCGGCCTCCTCAGCTGTACGCCGGGTTGGGTTTATTGCGGTCGATGTTATACTTGCGCATGGCCTCCAACACCTGGTCCTTCTTGATCTCGCCGTCCTCGGCCAGCGCCGACAGGGCGTTGATCACCACGTAGTAACGGTCCACTTCGAAGAAGTTGCGCAGCTTCTCCCGGGTATCACTGCGGCCAAAACCATCGGTGCCCAGGGTGTAGTAGGTTTTGGGAATGTAGGCCCGCAACTGCTCGGAATGCAGCTTGATGTAGTCAGTGGCCGAAACCACCGGACCCTGCTGCTTTTCGAGGCACTTCGTAACATAGGGCGTCTTCTGAGTATCATCCGGGTGCAGGTGGTTCCATCGCTCCACGTGCATGCCGTCCCGGGCGAGTTCGTTGTAGCTGGTGACGCTCCAGACATCGCTGGCCACGCTCCAGTCATCCCGCAACAGCTCGGCGGCCGCCCGCACCTCGTTGAGAATGGCGCCGGAGCCCAGCAGCTGGACCCGCGGAGTCTTCTTGCGGCCCTTGGTTTCCACCGACTCGAACTTGTACATGCCCTTGATGATCTGTTCTTCAAGACCCTTGGTACTGGGCATAGCCGGCTGCTGGTAGTTCTCGTTCTCGATGGTCAGGTAGTAGAAGACGTTCTTGTTGTCCTCGAACATTTCCTTGATACCGTGCTGGACCACCACGGCCATTTCATAGCCGAAGGCCGGGTCGTAGGCACGACAGTTGGGCACCACGTTGAACAGAACATGGCTGTGACCATCCTGGTGCTGCAGGCCCTCACCGTTCAGGGTGGTACGGCCGGCGGTACCACCGATCAGGAAACCCCGGGCCTGCATGTCGCCGGAGGCCCAGACCAGGTCCCCCACCCGCTGGTAGCCGAACATGGAATAGAACACGTAGAACGGAATCAACGGGAAGTTGTTGTGGCTGTAGGAGGTGGCCGCCGCCATCCAGGCCGCCATGGAGCCATCCTCATTGATGCCCTCCTGCATGATCTGGCCTTTCTTGTCCTCCCGGTAGTACATGATCTGGTCCCGGTCCTGGGGCACGTACTTCTGGCCTTCAGAGGTGTAGATGCCCAACTGCCGGAACATGCCTTCCATGCCGAAGGTACGGGCTTCATCCGGCACAATGGGGACCACCCGCTTGCCGACCCGCTTGTCTTTCACCAGCGAATTGAGGATGCGCACAAAGGTCATGGTGGAAGAGACTTCCCGGTCGCCGGAGCCTTCCAGCACACTCTTGAAGATACTCAGCTCCGGTACCTTCAATGGCTGGGAATCCTTGCGCCGCTTGGGATAGAAGCCCCCCAGTTCCTGGCGGCGTTTTTTCATGTAGACCATTTCCGGGCTGTCCGGGGCCGGCCGGTAATAGGGAATGTCTTCCAGCTCGTCGTCCTTGAGGGGCACGCCAAAACGGTCCCGGAAGGCCTTGAGGGCTTCCTTGTCGAGTTTTTTCAGGGAGTGGGCTGTGTTCTGGGCCTCGCCCGCAGCACCGAAACCATAACCCTTGATGGTATGGGCCAGGATGACCGTGGGCCGGCCGTTGGCCTCGTTGACCGCCTTGTGATACGCGGCGTACACCTTGTAGGGATCGTGACCGCCCCGATTGAGCTTGTTGATGTCGTCGTCGGAGAGGTTCTCCGCGATCTTCGCCAGCTCAGGATACTTGCCGAAGAATTCCTTGCGGGTATAGGCCGGGCCCTGGCTGGTGTAGTTCTGCAGGTCACCGTCGCAGATCTCATCCATGGCCCGTTGCATCACGCCGTCTTCATCCTTGTCGAACAGCGGGTCCCACATGCGGCCCCAGACCACCTTGATCACGTTCCAGTCCGCCCCACGGAAAATGCCTTCCAGCTCCTGGATGATCTTGCCGTTGCCCCGCACCGGGCCGTCCAGGCGCTGCAGGTTGCAGTTGACCACGAAAATGAGGTTGTCCAGCTTCTCGCGACCGGCCTTGGAAATGGACCCCAGGGTCTCGGGTTCGTCACACTCGCCGTCCCCAATAAAGCACCAGACCTTGCGGCTGTCCATGTCGATGAGTTCCCGGCTGTGCAGGTACTTCATCACATGGGCCTGGTAGATGGCCTGGATCGGTCCCAGGCCCATGGAGACCGTCGGGAACTGCCAGTAGTCCGGCATCAGCCAAGGGTGGGGATAGGAAGACAGGCCATTGCCGTCCACCTCTTCCCGGTACTTGTCCAGGTGTTCCTCGTCAAAGCGACCTTCCAGGTAGGAACGGGCATAGATACCCGGGGAGGCGTGACCCTGAAAATAGACCAGGTCTGACTCGCGCTTTTCGTCACCACCGTGGAAAAAGTAGTTGAAACCGACGTCGTACAGGGTGGCGGCGGAGGAAAAGGTGGAGATGTGTCCGCCCAGCTCACCGGGGCGCTTGTTGGCCCGCACCACCATGGCCATGGCATTCCAGCGGATCAGCGAACGGATGCGACGCTCCATGAACAGGTCGCCCGGCATGCGTGCTTCATTGGTAACCGGAATGGAGTTACGGAACGGCGTGGTGATGGAATACGGCAGTTCCGTGCCTTCCCGGCTGGCCCGTTCTGACAGGCGCTCCAGGATAAACCGGGCGCGGTCAACGCCCTCGTTCTCAATCAGGGATTCCAGTGCATCCAGCCATTCGCTGGTTTCAGTGGGGTCATCGTCCTGGTACATCGAACCCTCCCGTGTCTTCGATTAGGCGGCCAGGATGCCGCTGAACAGGGCGCAGCGGGGGATAAACGCCGGCCCGGAGAAACCGTCACCACAAGCATAGATCAGGATAGCCGGGGTCTCCGGCCGGTTGGCTTGCGGTGGATCAACCAGCGCTTTTGGCGCCGGAAAAATTCAGAGGAACGTCAAGACTATAGAAGTCATGTTGCCAACTTGCGACATCCTTCACAACTCGACCAAAGACCAAGCCGGCCAACCTGACGCCGCGTTTAGCACCGGTCCATGTTTCCGGTGCCACAATGTTTTTCGCACTAAACATCTTTTACCAAACCATCAGCGCTGCGAACGTGAAGGCAAATGCGCCCAATTTCACCAATTAACCAACTAACGACTGCGATAACGCGACAACCACCCGCCTTGAATCCCAACAGCCGCCTGAATAACCTCATTTTTTTAATTAGACCTGAAAATGTTGTTCCTTTCCGGTATACTTGCCTGCCTGATTTTTGAACAGTGGTGGCTGATGCATTCCGGCCGCCGGCCATTTCACTCAGACAGAGGGCGATCCATGAATTCCATCGTCACCTTCCCGAACCGGATTCCGACCGTCGAGTTTGAAGAGCGTCGTTTCCAGGTCTACACCGACCGCCAACTCGACAAGATCGAGATTATCCAGAATCTTCCCGAAGAGACTCTGTTCGAAATGAAAGTGGTGGCCAGCGTGCTGCCCTTCCGTGTCAACGAATACGTCATCAACGAACTGATCAACTGGGACAACGTGCCCAACGACCCGCTGTATCAGCTGGTGTTCCCGCAAAAAGGCATGCTCAAGGACGAACACTTTGAACGCATGGCCAAGCTGCACCGGGAAGGCGCGGACAAGAAGCTGATCCAGAAGGTCGCCAAGGAAATCCGCGACGAGCTGAACCCGCATCCCGCCGGCCAGATGGAAATGAACCTGCCCACCCTGGATGGTGTGCCGCTGGAAGGCCTGCAGCACAAGTACCGGGAAACGGTGCTGTTCTTCCCCGCCCAGGGCCAGACCTGCCACTCCTACTGCACCTTCTGCTTCCGCTGGGCGCAGTTTGTGGGTGACAAGGACCTGCGGATCGCCAGCAGCGACGCCGAGCAGCTGCACGGCTACCTGAAACAACACACCGAGGTGACCGACCTGCTGATGACCGGCGGTGACCCCATGGTGATGAAGACCAAGAACCTGGTGCAGTACCTGGAGCCGCTGCTGGAGCCGGAGTTCGATCACATCCAGACCATCCGCATCGGCACCAAGGCGCTGACCTTCTGGCCGTACCGGTTTGTCACCGACAAAGACGCCGACGAGCTGATCGAGCTGTTTGCGAAACTGGTCGATGCCGGCAAGCACGTGGCCCTGATGGCCCACTACAATCACTGGCAGGAAATCACCACCGACATTGCGGAAGAAGCGATCCGTCGCATCCGGGCCACGGGCGCCGAAATCCGTGCCCAGGGCCCGCTGATCAAGCACGTCAACGACAATGCTGACGACTGGGCGAAGCTGTGGAAGAAGGAAGTAAAGCTGGGCATCATCCCCTACTACATGTTTGTGGAGCGGGACACCGGCGCCAAGAACTACTTCGAGGTGCCGCTGGCGAAGGCCTATGACATCTACCGTGAGGCCATCAAACAGGTCTCCGGCCTGGCCCGTACCGCCCGCGGTCCGTCCATGAGCGCCGGCCCCGGCAAGGTGGAAATCCAGGGGGTCACCGAGATCAAGGGCGAGAAAGTCTTTGTACTGCGCTTCCTGCAGGGCCGCAACCCGGACTGGGTGCAACGCCCCTTCTTCGCGAAGTACAGCGAAACCGCCACCTGGCTGCACGAGCTGGAGCCAGCCTTCGGTGAAGAAAAGTTCTTCTTCGAAGACGAGTACGATCAGATGCGCAAGGGTAACGGCTGACCAGCCACGCCCACTTCGATTCAAAAGGCAGCCTCCAGGCTGCCTTTTTTATGGCCTGTCACCCCGGGTGGTTTCCTGCACTCTGAACGCAAAAAAGCCGCCCCGGTCTCCCGGGGCGGCTTTTTCTGACCTCAGACGAACTTAGCTGAAGTCGGTGGGCTTGTCGCCCTCTTTCACTTCCTTCATGGACAGCTTGACGCGGCCACGGTTGTCTACGTCCAGCACCTTGACCAGGACTTCCTGACCTTCGCTGAGTACGTCGGTGACGTTCTCGACACGCTGGTCGGAAATCTGGGAGATGTGAACCAGGCCATCCTTGCCAGGCAGGATGTTAACGAAGGCGCCGAACTCCATGATGCGCTCAACCTTGCCCTTGTACAGCGCGCCCACTTCGATCTCGGCGGTGATCTCCTTGACCCGGTTGACCGCTGCCTGGGCAGCAAGCTGGGTGTCAGCGTAGATCTTGACGTTACCGTCATCGTCCAGATCGATAGAGGCACCGGTTTCGTCGCAGATGGAACGAATGGTCGCACCGCCCTTACCGATCACGTCGCGGATCTTGTCCGGATGGATCTTGATGGTGGTGATGCTCGGCGCACGCTCGGAAAGCTCGGTGCGGGGCTCGGCAATGACCTTGGCCATTTCACCCAGGATGTGCAGGCGCGCTTCGTGGGCCTGCTCCAGGGCGATTTCCATGATCTCGTCGGTGATGCCGTTGATCTTGATATCCATCTGCAGGGCAGTGATGCCCTCAGAGGTACCGGCCACCTTGAAGTCCATGTCGCCCAGGTGGTCTTCGTCCCCCAGGATGTCGGTCAGGACGGCGAACTGCTCACCTTCCTTCACCAGGCCCATGGCAATACCGGCCACCGGCGACTTGATGGGCACACCCGCGTCCATCAGTGCCAGGGAGGAACCACAGACAGAGGCCATGGAGCTGGAGCCGTTGGACTCGGTGATCTCGGAGACCGCACGGATGGTGTAGGGGAACTCTTCGATGGTCGGCATAACCGCCGCCACACCACGCTTGGCCAGGCGACCGTGGCCCACTTCACGACGACCCGGGGTACCCACACGACCGGCTTCGCCGACGGAGTACGGGGGGAAGTTGTAGTGGAACAGGAACGGATCCTTGCGCTCACCTTCCAGGGCATCGATGATCTGCATGTCACGGGCAGTACCCAGCGTGGTGGTCACGATGGCCTGGGTCTCACCACGGGTGAACAGGGCCGAACCATGGGTGCTCGGCAGAATGCCCACTTCGATGTTGATGGGACGGACGGTCTTGTTGTCACGACCATCAATCCGTGGCTTACCTTCGATAACCTGCTGGCGAACCACGTTCTTCTCGACCTTGCCGAAGTACTTCTTCACTTCGTCTTCAGCCGGCTGGCCTTCTTCTTCACCGGCCAGTTTCGCAACGGCGGCATCCTTGATTTCCTTCAGCTTCGCGTAGCGCTCCATCTTGTCGCGGATGGCGTAGGCTTCAGCGATATCGCCGCCGAAGCCATCCTTGATGGCGTTCAGCAGGTCGGTGTTCTCAGGCTCTGGCTGCCAGTCCCAGCGGGGCTTGCCAACTTCGGCAGCGAATTCCTTGATAGCGGTAACGGCAGACTGCATCTCTTCGTGGGCGAAGAGTACCGCACCCAGCATCTGGTCTTCCGTCAGGCCCTTCGCCTCGGACTCAACCATCAGCACGGCGTCTTCGGTACCGGCAACCACCATGTCCAGGACTGAGGTTTCCAGCTCTTCAAAGGTGGGGTTCAGGAAGTAGCCACGGTCGTTGGTAAAGCCAACACGGGAGGCACCGATGGGGCCGTCAAACGGAATACCGGAAATGGACAGGGCTGCAGAAGCCGCCAGCATGCCGGCAATGTCCGGATCCTGGGTCTTGCTGGAAGACATGACGGTACAGATGACCTGCACTTCGTTCATGAAGCCGTTGGGGAACAGCGGGCGGATCGGACGGTCGATCAGGCGCGAGGTCAGGGTTTCCTTCTCGGAAGGACGACCTTCACGCTTGAAGAAGCCACCCGGGATCTTGCCCACGGCGTAGGTCTTCTCGAAGTAGTTCACGGTCAGCGGAAAGAACGGCTGGCCCGGCTTGGCTTCCTTGGCACCCACAACGGTACCCAGTACAGAAATGTCATCAATGGTCACCAGCACGGCACCGGTGGCCTGGCGGGCAATACGGCCCGTTTCGAGGGTGACGGTCTTGCCACCGAGCTCGAAGGTTTTCTTGGTTGCTTGTGGAATCACAGTAACTCCTGATTTTGCTTGATCTTCAAATGCACCAGATCAGGAAGACGCATTCCCAAAGCCCTGCTACCAGAAAGCGAACAGGCTGTTGCAAAACCCCGGGGAAATATACCCGGGCCTTTCAACAACCTGCTATCGGCGCTTTCGGTCATGACAGCAGAAGCACTTCGGTAGTGGCGTAACAACCGGTTCTGGTACCGGTTCGGGTGGAAAAGCATACCCCGATGACAAGCCCCGGTGTAAACCGGGCCCAGCCATCGGAGCACAGGCCGGCACCGGAATGGCGCCAGCCGACAGGTCGTCCGCTTAGCGACGCAGACCCAGACGCTGGATGAGATCCAGGTAACGGTCAGCGTTCTTGCGCTTGAGGTAGTCCAGCAGCTTACGACGCTGGTTAACCATGCGAATCAGGCCGCGGCGGGAATGGTGATCCTGCTTGTTGGCCTTGAAGTGGTCCTGCAGCTTGTCGATGTTGGCGCTGAGCAGGGCAACCTGAACTTCAGGGGAACCTGTGTCGCCATCACCTTGCTGGTAGTCCTTGACGATCTGTGCTTTTTCCTCGGCTGAAAGTGCCATAAATCACCTCATTGTTTGCGATGCCTGAAATCATCCGGCCGAACCGCGCATCTCTGCAGCCCGGCTAGGCAGTCACAACCGGCTGGTTATCGACTGCTTGAAACCAGACGACGGGGCACAACCACGGTTGTATCCTCGCCTTCCGGCTGTCCTTCACCGAGGCCGACAAAACGGTTATCACCGTAAAGCCGTACCGGTCCGGTCAAGGATTGACCCGACATTCTAACGGGTTGTCCGTTCAATATCGACTGTAAATTTGCCCCCTCAAGGGTCAACTCCGGGAACATGGTGAGCGCTGCATCCGGCGCCACCAGGAGTCCATCCAGGGACTCGCCCCGCTCCCGCATCTGCTCCAGGTCGGCCACCTGGTGGGCATCCGCCAGGGTAAAGCCGGACGCCAGGGTACGGCGCAGGGCGCACACGTGTGCGCCGCAGCCGAGGGCTTCACCGATGTCTTCCACCAGGTTACGAACGTAGGTGCCCTTGGTGCACTTTACCGCCAGGTCCAGCTCGTCGGGGCGCACCGCCAGCAGGGTCAGCTCATAGATGGTCACCGGCCGGGCCGGGCGCTCCACCTCGATGCCCTCCCGGGCGTACTCGTACAACGGCCGGCCCTTGTGTTTCAGGGCCGAGTACATGGAAGGGACCTGCTCGATATCACCCCGGAAGTCGGCCAGCACGGCCTCGACATCCGCCTCGGTCAGTCCTTCCGGCACGGGCCGCTCGGCGACCACGGCGCCTTCACTGTCGGCGGTTTCCGTACGGACGCCCAGCTTTGCCGTGGTGATATAGGCCTTGTCACTGTCCAGCATCAGCTGGGAAAACTTGGTGGCCTCACCAAAGCACAAGGGCAACACACCGGTCGCCAACGGGTCAAGGGCACCGGTATGGCCGGCTTTCGCCGCGCCATAGAGGTGCTTGACCTGCTGAAGAATGCCGTTGGAAGTAATGCCCTGGGGCTTGTCGATGACCAGTATGCCGTTAACGTCACGGCCTTTGCGTCTGCGAGCCAAACTCAGGACTCCTGGTCGTTGTCGTCGTCCTGACGGACTGTGGGCTTCTTGCCCACGGCCTGGTCGATGAGACTGTCAATATGACGACTCTGACCCTGGAGGGTGTCGAAGTGGAAACGAAGCTGCGGAATCACCCGCAACTTCATGGCGCGACCGAGCTGCCCCCGGAGAAACCCGGAGGCATTGCGCAGAACCTTGAGGGAGTCCTGCACTTCGCCGGACTCCTCGGTCAGTTCCTCGGTACTGAGCAGGGACACATAGATATCGGCATAGCCGAGGTCCTTGCTGACGCGCACCGCATTGACGGTAACCATGCCCACGCGGGGGTCCTTGACCTCCCGCATGATGAGCTGCGAGAGCTCCTTCTGGATCTGGTCACCAATGCGGTCGAGACGACTGAACTCTCTGGGCATTATGAACCTGTAGATTCCAGCTTGCGTTCAACACGAACCCGATCGAACACCTCGATCTGGTCACCCACCTTCACATCGTAGCCTTTAACACCGATACCGCACTCCATGCCGTTGCGAACTTCCGGCACGTCGTCCTTGAAGCGGCGCAGGGATTCCAGCTCGCCTTCAAAGATCACCACGTTGTCACGCAGAACGCGGATCGGCTTGTTCCGGTAAACGGTGCCTTCCACCACCATACAGCCGGCCACCTGGCCGAACTTCGGTGAACGGAATACGTCCCGCACCTCGGCGATGCCGACGATGTCCTCGCGGAATTCCGGTGCCAGCATACCGGTCAGGGCCGCTTTCACATCATCGATCAGGTTGTAGATGATGGAGTAGTAACGCAGGTCCACACCTTCCTGCTCCACCAGGCGCTTGGCGGAGGTATCCGCCCGCACGTTGAAGCCGAAGACGACGGCGTTGGACGCCAGCGCCAGGCTGATATCGGTTTCCGCGATGCCACCCACGCCGGAGGAGATGATCTTCACCTGGACCTCGTCGTTACCCAGGTCCTGCAGGGCCTTGGTAATGGCTTCCAGGGAACCACGAACGTCGGTCTTTAGGACCACGTTGAGGGTCTTGACCTCGTCCTTGCCCATGTTCTCGAACAGGTTCTCCAGCTTGGCCGCCTGCTGACGCTGCAACCGCTGCTCCCGCTCCCGGGTCTGACGGAACTCGGCCAGCTCTTTCGCCTTGCGCTCGTCGGCAACGGCAAAGAACTCGTCACCGGCATCCGGAGTACCGTTCAGCCCGAGGATCTCCACCGGGATGGACGGGCCAGCCTCCTTGACCTGCTTGCCGGTCTCGTCGGTCATGGCGCGGACCTTACCGAACCAGGCACCTGCGACCACCATGTCACCCTGGCGCAGGGTACCGTTCTGGACCAGTACAGTTGCGACAGAACCACGGCCACGCTCGAGGGAGGACTCCACCACGACACCCTTGGCCGCAGCGTCCTTGACGGCTTCCAGCTCCAGCATTTCCGCCTGCAGCAGAACCGCTTCCAGCAGCGCATCGATACCGTCACCGGTATGGGCTGACACCGGTACGAACTGGACGTCACCGCCCCAGTCCTCGGGAATCACTTCCATGCCGGCCAGTTCGTTCTTGATGCGGTCGGGGTCGGCTCCTTCCTTGTCCATCTTGTTGATGGCAACCACCAGGGGCACGCCGGCGGAACGGGCGTGGTTAACGGCTTCCTTGGTCTGGGGCATAACGCCGTCATCGGCCGCCACCACCAGGATAACAATGTCGGTACACTGGGCACCGCGGGCACGCATCGCCGTAAAGGCCGCATGACCCGGGGTATCCAGGAAGGACACCATGCCGTGATCGGTTTCCACGTGGTAGGCACCGATATGCTGGGTAATACCACCGGACTCACCGGCGGCTACCTTGGTACGACGGATGTAATCCAGCAGGGAGGTCTTGCCGTGGTCGACGTGACCCATAACGCTGACCACCGGTGCACGGCGGGTCTTCTCGCCGCCGGTGTCGCCGGCAATCTCACTGATGACCTCTTCCTCGAAGGCATCCTCGCTGACGGTCCTGGCCTTGTGACCCAGCTCTTCGGTTACCAGTACTGCTGTTTCCTGGTCGAGGGCCTGGTTGATAGTGGCCATCACACCCATACCCATCAGGGTCTTGATCACATCAGCGGCTTTCACCGCCATGCGCTGGGCGAGATCACCAACGGTAATCGTTTCCGGAATTTCGACTTCTCTGACCATTGGTTTGGTTGGCTTCTCGAAGCCATGCCTTTTCTCTTTGGGTTTCTTTTTCGCCCGCAACGGCTTGCGCAGCGTGGTGTCCTCTTCATCTTCGGACAGCACAATGGGTTCTTCCACCGGACGACTGCGTGGTCCGCGATGACCTGCGGACTTCTTCTTGGGCTTGCCCTCTTCCGCATCATCAGGACGCTCGCGGGCCTTTTCCTTCTTCTTCTTGGCCTTGCGTTCCTTATCCTTGGCGGTTTCAGGATCAGGCGGCGGCATCGGAATCTCTTCCTCCGCTGCGGTATTCTCCGGCTTGACCGCCTTGTTGGTGGCTTCCGCGGCATCTTCTTCACCAACCGCAATCGGGCCGGTTTCAGGCGTGCCTTCAGCAGCGGGCGCCTCGGGGGCCTGCGGCTTTTGCTCTTCCACCGGCGCCTGCTCGGCGGCCGGTTGGGGCGCGGCTTCCGGCTTCTCCTCTGCCACCGGTGCGGAGGGCTTCTCCGGCTCCGGCTCGGGCTGCAACTCAGCGCGCTTCACATAGGTACGACGCTTGCGCACTTCCACGTTAACGGTCTTGCCGCCACGGGCACCGCCACCGGTTTTCAGGGTGGTGGTGGTCTTCCGCTTGAGGGTAATCTTACTGGGCTCTGCTTCGGCCTCGCCGTGGTTCTTGCGCAAATAGGTCAGCAACTGCTGCTTCTCATCGCTGGTCACGGAATCATTTTCGGAACGGGCCTTGAGGCCAGCTTCCACGATCTGACGCAGCAAACGATCCACGGGAGCGCCTACATCTTCGGCCAGTTGTTTAACGGTTACTTCTGCCATACTGGTCCTCCTCCCGATTAAGCCTGGTCTTCAAACCAGGGGGCACGCGCCGTCATGATCAACTGACCAGCACGCTCTTCGTCCATACCTTCAATGTCGAGCAGGTCATCAACCGACTGCTCTGCCAGATCCTCCATGGTGCGGACACCCATACCCGCCAGCTTGAACGCCAGGGTACGGTCCATACCTTCCATTCCAAGGAGGTCGTCGGCCGGCTCGTTGCCCTCCAGGGCTTCCTCGCTGGCCAGGGCCTTGTTCAGCAATACATCCTTGGCACGACGGCGGAGCTCGGTAACGGTCTCCTCGTCGAACCCTTCAATCGCCAGCATTTCCTCCATGGGCACATAGGCCACTTCCTCGATAGAGGTAAAGCCTTCCTCGATCAGCACACCGGCAAATTCCTCGTCAACGTCGAGGTTTTCCATAAAGTGCGTCAGCAGGCGGTTATATTCCTGCTCCTGCCGCTCGCCGGCTTCCTCTTCGGTCATGACGTTGAGGGTCCAGCCGGTCAGCTCACTGGCCAGACGTACGTTCTGACCGTTACGGCCGATGGCCTGGGCCAGGTTGTCCTCGGCAACTGCGACTTCCATGGTGTGGCTGTCTTCGTCCATCACAATGGAAGCCACTTCTGCCGGTGCCATGGCGTTGATCACCAGCTGGGCGGGGTTGTCGTCGTACAGCACAATATCGACGCGCTCGCCGGCCAGCTCGTTGGAGACGGCCTGTACCCGGGAGCCACGCATACCGACACAGGCACCCACCGGATCAATGCGACGGTCGTTGGTCTTGACCGCAATCTTGGCGCGGGAGCCCGGGTCACGGGCGGCGCCACGGATTTCAATCAGCTCCTCGGCGATTTCCGGCACTTCAATGCGGAACAGTTCGATCAGCATCTGCGGGTCGGTCCGGCTGAGCATCAGCTGCGGGCCGCGGTGGTCCGTGCGGATGTCCTGCAGCAGGGAGCGAACCCGGTCGCCCATGCGGAACGTTTCCCGGGGAATCAGCTGATCACGGGGCAGCAGGGCTTCAGCGTTGTTACCCAGGTCAATGATGACGTTGTCCCGTGTCACCTTCTTGACCGTACCGGAGATCAGCTCGCCTACGCGGTCACGATAGCTGTCGACGATGCGCATGCGCTCGGCTTCGCGCACCTTCTGGAAAATGATCTGCTTGGCCGCCTGGGCGCCGATACGACCGAAGCTTTCAGACTCGATCTTTTCCTCATGGATATCGCCGGGCTTGAGATTGGTATCGATCTCTTCGGCTTCCTGCAGGGTCAGCTCGGTACCCAGGGCCGGAACGGCATCGTTGTCCACCACCAGCCAGCGACGGAAGGTTTCATACTCACCGGTGCGACGATCGATGGAAACGCGAATGTCCGCTTCCTCATCCTCGAAACGTTTCTTTGCCGCGGTCGCCAATGCCAGCTCGATGGCTTCGAAAATGACGTCTTTCTCGACGCCCTTTTCGTTGGAAACGGCCTCAACCACCATCAGGATTTCTTTACTCATTGAAATGCCCTGCCCTTACAATTCTCAGACTTGCAGTCATCCGGCCTTACTCGAAAACCGGCACAATGTTGGCTTTATCAATACTCTCGAACGGCAGCAGGTACTCGTGGTCATCCACCACAACCACCACATCGCCGTCTTCGGTGCCTTTCAGGATGCCCTGGAACTTGCGCCGTCCCTCAAAGGCCATCCGCAAACGGATACTGACCTGGTACCCCGCCCAGGCACTGAACTGCTCCAGGGTAAACAGGGGCCGGTCCATCCCCGGGGATGAAACCTCAAGGGTGTATTCGTTCTGGATCGGGTCTTCCACATCCATCACACCGCTGACCTGGCGACTGACCTTTTCACAGTCTTCGATGCTGATGCCATTTTCCTGGTCATCAATAAACAGGCGCAGTATCGAGTTGCGACCCTGGGAGCGGAATTCAACCCCCCAGAATTCATACCCCAACCCTTCCACCACCGGGCGGAGGATTTCTTCAAGTTTGTTCAGTTTTGCAGACAAGTCCGATGCGACTCCCGTGGTAACCCGCCAGCTTTGCCGGCGGCTGATTTTTTCAGGCCACAAAAACAAAAAAAGGGCTGTCTGGCAGCCCTTTTCATGCATCAGGGCCCGACGCGCCAGGCCCCTTAATCAAAAAGCCCCGACTGCTCAGACAGCCCGGACCATGACAACTCCGGAACTACCTGCCTGTGGGGCCTTTTGTTGCAAGTAATCGCGAACCAGCGCCGGATAACCGGATGGACCGCCGACAGACACCTGGCCTGTCACCGCAACCCGGTGCGGGACAAACCCACGCGCCGAGTCGCTTCAATAATCGCCGGAGTATAAGGACCCGGGCGACCGTGGTCAAGGACTGACCAAAAAAAACGGCCTGGGTAAAAGCTACACCAAGCCGCTTCTGTATATGGTGCCGAAGGCCGGACTCGAACCGGCACGGCTTACGCCACTACCCCCTCAAGATAGCGTGTCTACCAGTTCCACCACTTCGGCAAAAACTCACTCGAGCTCGGGAATGGAATCACCATCACCGCCCTCTTCTTCGCTGAGGCTCGGCGCCCCGCCTTCAGCATCATCCGCCGGGGCACTGCGATCAACCTGTTCCACCATGGGAACTCCGGCCTGACCCGCCACCTCAGCGCGCTGCTTGGCGAAAATCGCCAGCGAAAAACTTGTAATAAAGAACACCAGGGCCAGAATGCTGGTCACACGGGTCAGGAAGCTGCCGCTACCCTGACTGCCGAATACCGTCTGGGAGGCACCGCCACCAAACGCAGCGCCGGCGTCGGCGCCCTTGCCCTGCTGGATCAGAATCAGACCCACCAGTGCCACGGCAATCACGACGTGCACGACGACAACCAGTGTTTCCATCCAGTCCATATCTGCTCTCTGTAACTCTGTAACAGTCCCGGAGGACTGCAGAACCCGTGTGATCCTGTCCGGTCTTACGTAACAACCGCCTGACAGATCGCGATAAAATCTTCGGCCTTCAGCGAGGCGCCGCCGATCAGCCCACCGTCGATATCCGGCTTTGCAAACAGCGCGGCAGCATTATCCGGTTTTACACTGCCGCCGTAAAGCACTGACATCGCATTTCCCGGCAACCCGAGCTCAACCAGCTTCTGACGGATCGCCTCATGCATCGTCTGGGCATCTTCCGCTGTTGCGGTTTTACCGGTACCAATGGCCCATACAGGCTCATAGGCGACAACAATCTTTCCAGCTTCGTCGGCGGACACCCCTGCCAGAGCGCCTTCCACCTGACGGCAGACGACGGCTTCGGCATCGCCGGATTCCCGCTCTTCGAGGGTTTCGCCGACACAGACCACGGCCTGCAAACCGCTCTCGAGAACCTGAGCCACCTTGGCGGCGACGGCCTCATCAGTCTCGCCAAACAACTGGCGGCGCTCCGAGTGCCCCACCAGCGCGTACTGGCAACCGGCATCAGCGGCCATGGCCGCGGCAATCTCGCCAGTGTACGCACCGCTTTGCCACTGGGCCACATTCTGAACGCCCGTCGCAATGGACGAGCCGGCCAGCCTTGCTTTCACCTCACCGAGGTAAAGTGAGGGAGGCATAATAACAACCTCGGGGCCATTATCAAGCGCTGCCACCCCATCCCTGACGACCGGTACCAGTTGCTGAACCAACTCCAGGGAGCCGTTCATCTTCCAGTTTGCTGCAACGATCTGTCTGCGCATGCCATCCGTCATCAGGGTTATGCCCGGGGGCCGTCCGGAAACGAGCGCGAACTATACAGCAGCGTTCTGGAGTGTACAAGAGTGGTTTTTGTCTCGGAATCCGCGACCCTTTGCGAGACGCCCTTCAACAAACGCCCTTCGACAAGCTCAGGGCGAACGGGGGTTGGGGAGCCCGTCGAAGGACCGCCCCTCCGCTCACCCTGAGCCTGCCGAAGGGTCGCCCGGAGCCTGCCGAAGGGTGCCTGCCACAGGGCGCCACAACCACCGTTCGCCCTGAGCTTGTCGAAGGGTCACCCTGAGCTTGTCGAAGGGAGCTTGTCGAAGGGAGCCTGCCGAAGGGTGCCTGGATCCCGGAAAAATCACGCCCGAGAACGACCAACCACTTCCGCAAGCTCCTCAGCCACCCGCTCAATCACAGCAGCGTCTTCGCCTTCCGCCATCACCCGGATCAACGGCTCGGTACCGGAAGCGCGCAGCAGGATGCGGCCTGCCGCGCCGAGGTGGTCTTCCGCCTTGCGTACCGCCTCGGCAATATCCGTGCGGGTCATGGGGTCAAAGCGCTCTCCCACGCGAACGTTGATCATGGTCTGGGGCAGCTTGGTCATGCCCTGGCGCAGCTCCCCCAGGGTCTTGTCGGCTCGCCAGCAGGCCAGCAGCACCTGCAGGGCGGAGACAATGCCATCACCGGTGGTGGTGCAGTCGCGGATCACCAGGTGGCCCGAGCCCTCTCCCCCCAACAGCCAGCCCCGCTGGAGCAGGCGCTCCATGACATAGCGGTCGCCAACATTCGCTCGTTCAAAGGGAATGCCCTGATCCTGCAGGGCCAGCTCGACGCCCAGATTGGTCATCAGGGTGCCGACCACCCCACCCTGAAGGGTGCCGGCTTTCTTGCGCTGGGCGGCAATCACGTAAATGAGCTCATCGCCGTCCACTTCAGTACCGTCCTTGTCCACCATCAGCACACGGTCACCGTCACCGTCAAAGGCAATACCGAGATCCGCCTGACGCTGCTGGACAGTCTCCTTCAACGCCTCAAGGTGCGTGGAACCCACGCCAAGGTTGATATTGAGGCCGTCAGGGTCACCGCCGATCACCGAAACCCGGGCACCCAGCTCGCGGAAGACCTTCGGCGCCACGTGGTAGGTGGCGCCGTGGGCGCAGTCGAGCACGATGTGCATGCCATCGAGCACAAACTCGTTGGGCACGGTGCTCTTGCAGAACTCCACGTAACGGCCGGGGGCGTCTTCCACCCGGAACGCCTTGCCCAGGTCGGCCGATTCGCAGACGGTGACCGGCTGATCCAGCCAGCGCTCGATCTCCGCCTCAAGGCTGTCGTCCAGCTTGGTGCCGTCACCGGAGAAAAACTTGATGCCATTGTCATAATGGGGGTTGTGGGAGGCACTGATCACAATACCCGCGCAGGCCCGGAAGGTCCGGGTCAGGTAGGCTATGGCGGGCGTGGGCATGGGACCCAGCAGTTTGACGTCCACACCGGCCGCGGAGAGACCAGCCTCCAGGGCAGACTCGAACATATAACCGGACAGGCGGGTGTCCTTGCCGATAATCACGCTGTTGCGCTGACCGTCCCGCTTGAAAGCCTGGCCGGCGGCCCAGCCCAGACGCAGCATGAAATCCGGGGTAATGGGCGCATCACCCACCCGGCCGCGAATACCGTCTGTCCCGAAATACCGGCGCGTTACCGCTGCGCTCTTGTCCGTCATTTGTGAGTCTGCTCCTTTTTGAAATCTATTTAACCGCGGAATTCAGGGTCCTTCGACAGCCGTTCTTCTACAAACGCCCTTCTACAAGCTCAGGGCGAACGGTAGGTTGTGGCGCCCTTCGACAGGCTCAGGGCGAACGGCCCTCCTCGGCATCCATGACAGAACACAGAAAGGAAAGACCAAGCACTCTTTGCCACCAAATCCACGAAAATTTACGCTTGTGACCTTGCGTGTTTTTAGTGGGTTTCGTGGATTTAGTGGCTAAAACTTTCTCCCGTTTGCCCTGAGCCTGTCGAAGGGCCATTCCGCTCACCCTGAGCCCGTCGAAGGGTGTCTGTGGAAGAACCTTGGCAAAATATCAAAAACTCCGAGCCTGCACCGCTTCGACCACTTTCACCGCATCCACGGTCTCGCGCACGTCATGAACCCGTATCACCGAGGCACCTTTGAGGGCCGATATTGTGGCGGCTGCCAGGCTGGCCGGCAAGCGCTCGCTTACCTCCCGCCCGGTAATCTGCCCCAGCATGGTCTTGCGGGACATGCCCACCAGCAGAGGGTAGCCCAGCACTCGCAACTGCTCCAGCGCGGTCAGCAGCTGCAGGTTATGCTCGAGGGTCTTGCCAAACCCGAACCCCGGATCCAGCAGGATTTTCTCTGCCGGGATGCCGGCCGCCTCACACACCCTGACCCGGTCCATCAGATAGGTCGCCACATCCCGAACCACGTGGCGGTATTCCGGATTTTGCTGCATGGTGCCCGGAGCACCTTTCATATGCATCAGGCATACCGGCAAGCCGGCCTCCACGGCAGCATCGACGGCGCCTTCCCGTTCCAGGGCCCGCACGTCATTGACCAGGCCCGCACCGAGGCGCGCCGTTTCCCGGATAACCGAGGGCGTACTGGTGTCTACCGAAATAACCGTATCGACGTCACGGGCAATCGCCTCGACAACGGGGCACACCCGGTCCAGCTCTTCCTGCTCGGACACCGGTGCCGCACCCGGGCGGGTGGATTCGCCACCCACATCCACGAACGCGGCGCCGTCAGCGACCATCTCGCGGGCCCGCTGCACCGCCAGCTCAACCGAATTGTAGCGGCCACCATCGGAGAACGAGTCCGGCGTGACATTAACAATGCCCATGACATGGCAACGCCCCATGTCCAGCTCGCGCCCGGCGAATGTCATCTGCATAACACAACCTGCCTGATTGGATCTGAAAAGAAATAATACGGGAAAGAAAGGGCCTGACTGAAACAAAAACGCCGCCCTCGCAGGCGGCGTGTATTCTTGCTTCCGAACTTACCGGCTGGCGATCAGTGCTCGCCGGCCGGCTGCCCGGCTGCGCCGCTGTCGCGACCGTCATTGTCGGACAGGGTGCCGGTTTCCGGCTGGTCGATGGTGACACCACCACCGGAGCCATCCCCCCAACCCTTGGGCGGACGCGGCGCACGGCCTTCCATGATGTCGTCAATCTGGAAGCGGTCGATGGTCTCGTACTTTATCAGTGCCTCAGCCATCAGGTCGAGCTTGTCCCGGTTTTCCACCAGGATCTGCTTGGCCTTTTCATAGCAGGTATCGATGATGTTACGCACTTCCTCATCGATACGCTGGGCAGTTTCCGGAGAGTAGACCGTATGGCTCTGGCCGGCACTGCGACCCAGGAACGGCTCTTCGCTCTCGGTATCGTACTGCAGCGGGCCGAGCTTCTCGGACAGACCCCACTTGGTGACCATGTTGCGGGCCAGCTGGGTGGCACGCTCGATGTCGTTGGAGGCACCGGTGGTTACACCCTCAAAGCCCAGGGTCAGCTCTTCAGCGATACGGCCACCAAACAGGCTGCAGATAGAACTGATCAGGTAACGCTTGGAGTGACTGTACTTGTCCTCTTCCGGCAGGAACATGGTCACACCCAGGGCGCGGCCGCGGGGAATAATGCTCACCTTGTACACCGGGTCGTGCTCCGGCATCAGCCGGCCAACAATGGCGTGGCCAGACTCGTGGTAGGCCGTGTTGAGCTTTTCCTTCTCGTTCATGACCATGGACTTGCGCTCGGCGCCCATCATGATCTTGTCCTTGGCCAGCTCCAGCTCTTCCATGGTGACCAGGCGCTGGTTACGACGTGCCGCAAACAGGGCGGCCTCGTTTACCAGGTTGGCCAGGTCGGCACCGGAGAAGCCGGGCGTACCACGGGCAATCACCGCCGGCTCGATACCGTCTGCCAGGGGCACCTTCTTCAGGTGCACCTTAAGGATCTGCTCACGGCCAATGATGTCCGGCAGGCTGACCACCACCTGGCGGTCGAAACGGCCGGGACGCAGCAGCGCCGGGTCCAGGACGTCCGGACGGTTGGTAGCGGCGATGACGATAACGCCCTCGTTGCCCTCAAAGCCGTCCATCTCGACCAGCAGCTGGTTCAGGGTCTGTTCACGCTCGTCGTGACCACCGCCCATGCCGGCGCCACGATGGCGACCCACGGCGTCGATCTCGTCGATGAAAATGATACAGGGGCTTTGCTTCTTGGCCTGCTCGAACATGTCACGCACCCGGGAGGCACCGACACCGACGAACATTTCCACGAAGTCAGAACCGGAGATGGTGAAGAACGGCACCTTGGCCTCACCCGCGATGGCCTTGGCCAGCAAGGTCTTACCCGTACCCGGAGGACCCACCATCAGCACGCCCTTGGGAATGCGGCCACCAAGACGCTGGAACTTGCTGGGGTCCCGCAGGAAATCCACCAGCTCCTTCACGTCCTCCTTGGCTTCATCACAACCTGCGACGTCGCCAAAGGTGGTCTTGATCTGGTCCTCGCTCATCAGGCGGGCCTTGGACTTGCCGAACGACATGGGGCCCTTGCCGCCACCGCCGCCCTGCATCTGCCGCATGAAGAACACGAACAGCGCGATGATGATCAGGATGGGGAACGCCGCCACCAGCAACTGGGTCCAGAGGCTCTGACGCTCTGGCTCCTTGCCGATGATCTCGACATTATTGCTGAACAGGTCGTCCATCAGGCGATTATCCGGAATCGGCGGCCGTACCGTGTCGAACCGGGAGCCGTCGCTACGCTGCCCCTGAATGTGAAGTCCGTCGATGGTGACCTGGCGCACCTGGCCCTGCTCCACCATCTGGACGAATTCGGTATAGTTGACCTGCTGAGCGGTGGTCGTCGGAGAGAAATTCTGGAACACCATCAGCAGTACGGCTGCGATTATCAGCCACAAAACCAGATTTTTAGCCATATCGTTCAAGGATCATCACCTGTGAATTGCAGGGCAGCCGGGGCCTGAGCCACAGCGGCCTGTTGTCGGTTACCTTACACCAATTGTACGTGCTACCACCAGAAACCGGTCATCCGCGAAAACCCTTGCACACCTGGTACACCTCACGGGACCGGGCGCGGGACGAATCCGGCTTGCGGCTGACCACTGACGAGAATGAACGCTTCATCTCCGCCAGCAGCGAATCAAAACCTTCCCCCTGAAACACCTTGGCGACAAACACGCCCCCGGGGCGCAATACCTGCGTGGCCATATCCAGCGCCAGCTCTACCAGCGCCATGGCCCGAGGGATATCTGCCGCCGGGTTACCACTCATGTTGGGGGCCATATCGGAAATCACAACATCCACCGGCCGATCACCCAGCACTGCCATGAGTTCATCGAACACCGACTGCTCGGTAAAATCCCCCTGCACAAAGTCCACACCGGCGATGGGATCCATAGGCAGGATGTCGCTGGCGACCACGACACCCCTGTCGCCCACCTTTTCAACCGCCACCTGGGTCCAGCCGCCGGGGGCTGCGCCCAGATCCACAACGGTCTGACCGGGGCGGAACAGCCTGTCCTTCGCGTCCAGCTCGATGAGCTTGTAGCTGGCCCGGGAACGATAGCCGTCTTCCCTCGACTTCTTGACCCATACATCGTCAAAATGTTCCTTAAGCCAGCGATCACTGGATTTCGAGCGCGCCAATGTGCCTCCCGGTCGTGCTGTAAGTGCAATCGCCCATCCAACCGACAGGCTTCTCTGTTATCATGCCGCGATTATACGGGCTCGGGGCCTTAATTTCTCCCGATCGCCCGCTACTATCTTTTAATAGCCTTGATCAAGAGAGTTCATCATGAGCCTTTCGTCTGCCCAGCGTCGCGAATATCGCGCCATCGCCCACAACCTGAAGCCCATCATTATCATCGGCGACAAGGGCCTGTCCGAGGGCCTGATGCAGGAGCTGGACCGGGCCCTGGACGACCACGAACTGATCAAGGTGAAAGTGGCCAGCAATGACCGGGAGGCCCGCGCTGAAGTCATCAGCGAGCTGTGTAGCCAGTCTGGTGCCGAACTGGTCCAGACCATCGGCAAGATTGCCATCGTGATGCGCCGCGCCAAGCAGCCCAACCCGAAGCTGAGCAACCTGTCGCGCTGAACCTTTCCTGCCGCTGGTAGTACCCGAAGCCGCAGTCCTTCGCCACGGATGGCACGGACTCACACAGACCAGACCAGAAAACAGCCACCTGGCGACGCTCCCGACAAATCCCCTTCACTGCAAAATCCGCCTATCCAAAAAGTAACATTGACGCTAGGATACGATTAAAAACCAACCAGACCTGTTCGAAGGATCGAAACCATGAACACCGCACTCCGGTTCCTGGCCGCTGCCGCTACCTCCTCCATCCTTGTGTTTACCGCTGGCTGCAGCAGCTCCGACGACACCAACTCGGAAGCCGCCGGCCACATTACCCGCGCCGAAACCTACGCCGACCAGGGCCAGTACCGCTCCGCGATGCTGGAAGTCCGCAATGCCGTCCAGAAGGATCCGGGCAACGTGGACCACGTGCTGGTCCTGGCGGGCATCTATAACAGCATTGGCGCCGGGGAACAGGCCACCGACCTGCTGGAACCCTGGCAAGAGGACCACGGGGACCAGGTGTCCCTGCCCCTGGCCCGGGGCTATATCCTGCAAGGCAAGCACCTGTCTGCCCGCGAAGCCCTGGATGGCTTCCAGCCCCAGACCGATTCAGCACAACGGGAATACGACTACCTGAGAGCCGAGAGCCAGCGCCTGGCGGGCAATACCGAGCAGGCCGTCAGCCAGCTACGCGGCCTTCAGGAAGCCCACCCTGCCGATGCTGAAATTACCGTGGCCCTGGCCAAGGCACTGCTGGCGAGCGGTGAGGCCGAGGCCGCTGTGAACAGCCTGACCCGGTGGACCGAACAGAACGGCGATAATGCCGAGGTGCTCTACCTGACCGGCCTGGCCCATTACCGCATGGGCAATATTGAAGAAAGTACCGAGGTGCTGACCGATGCCACCGCGGCCGTTCCCACCTCGGACATCTTCCTGCCGGTGCGCCGCAGCATCCTTACCCTGCTCTCCCGGAGCCTGACCGAGCAGGGTCGCATCACCGAGGCCCAGGTTTACAACAAGATCCTGGCGGAGAACACCAGTTCCGATACCCGCGAGCGTGCTGAGTCTGCCCTCGAAGCCATTCTACGTGGCGACATGGATACAGCACGCACGACCCTCGAAGAATTGATACGCCAGAACCCCGACAATGAACAGGTCGCCCTTATGTTGGGCACACTTCGCCTGCAGGAAGGCGAGAGGGAAGAAGCGGAAAAACTGCTCGCCGGTAACATTGACGCAGAGACTACACCCACCCCGTTTCTTCGCGCAGCGACCATTGCCCAAATTGACAGCGGCAAGCGCGAGGAAGCCCTTCGAACGCTATCCCGCGCTATCGAGGCACGCCCTAAGGATGCAGAGCTACTGGCGATGCACGGCATTCTGGCCCTGTCCCTGGATGATTATAAAGAAACCGGTGTCGCCAGCCTGAGCAAAGCACTGGAACTGGACCGGTCCCGGTCGCGTTTAAGGTTGGCTCTGGCACGTCATTACATGTCGGAAGAGCAGCAGGAGCAGGCACTGGCCCAGATGCGCGTTGCCTTCACTGAAACACCCACAGACTGGACCGTGACTCAGAGCTATCTGGCCTTGCTGATGCATACTGGCAGGGAAAAAGAAGCCGAGGAAGTGAAAGAGTCCTTACTCAACGGCTTCGCCAATGAACCACCGGCGCTGCTGCTCGCCAGCCTGGCAGAACTCCGCCTGGGAGAAACCGAGTCTGCCCTGAATCGGCTCGAAAAACTCACAAATGACAACCCCGAATCAGCTCTGACTCATCAGGCCCTGGCATCCGCTTATCAGCGAACGGGGAATACGGACAAGGCGCTTGAGTCCCTCATTACCGCAGCCGCGCTGACCCCGGATTCGATAAGACCGCTCAGCGAAGCCGCCCGGCTATACGCCTCAACCCACACGTCAGAGGAAACTATCAGCTGGCTCCAGGAGTTAGGCACACAACGCCCGGAAATCCAATTTAACGCCACTGTCCTTGCCGCCCAGGCCAGAATCCAGCAGGGCCGCACCGAAGATGCCCGCGAGTTGCTTGAAAAGCTTACCCAGAACAACAGGGAAGATACTGTCATCGCACTGACCAGCCAGCTCCTGGTGACCGAGGCTGAGCAGGCGGCGCAAGCAGAAGACTGGGAAACCGCCCGAGCAAAGGCAGGAGAAGTCGCAACCCTGCAGCCGGACAACGTCAGTTTAGCCCTGCTTCCGGCTCGTTACGCAGCCATGGAAGGCAATACCGACTCAGCCCTGAGCACACTGAACGAGGTTGAAGCTACATTCGGCGAACAACCGGCCACCGTTCGGTCCCGGGCACAACTCCTCATGCTTGCTGAACGTCCAGACGAAGCCATGGCCACTCTGGAGAATTATTACCAGGACAGTGAAAACCCAGCCGTCCTTGCCGACCTGATACAGCTGAGCCGTAGCGAGGCTCCTGATAAAGTGGATTCGCTAACCGAGCAGTGGGTTGAACGCCAACCTGCCAACCCTGCTGCCCACCTGGCTAGAGCGGATCACCTGATGAGCAAGGGCAGCGACGCACAGGCGTTACCCAGATACGAGCAGGTATTAGGACTACAGCCAAATAATGTCCGAGCCATGAACAATCTGGCCTGGCTGTTACGGGAAAATAATCGTCCACGCGCCTTGGACCTGGCCGCACAGGCTGCCCAGCTGGCTCCCGGGAATGCCGCAGTACAGGACACCTACGGCTGGATTCTCCATCTTGACGGGCAGCATGAGCAGGCAGTGGAACAACTCACTAAGGCCCTGGACCTTGACCCTGATAACCAGGAAATCAAAAACCACCTGAACGATGCTCGGCAGGCGCTCTAGCCAGTAGGCTAGCCGCCCACCCAAACGACTCCAATATCACCCGAAACACGCCGGAGGATGAGCGCCTTCATCCTCCGGCCTCCCATCGTCATCCGCCGCAGTTATGCACGTCAGCTTTCTTGACACCTCAATTTGTTAAATTTTGTTATATTGGCTAGAAAGCGATACAACTCGCATTTTTGGCGTCGAATTTCTTTACACCTCGACCCAATAAGATCCCTATCCTCCTGTTTTTAATGTTTTTTATTCAGTTGGAACCGCACTTGCATACCACCGACCAGCGCCGAGCCAAGAATCTCGGTCACGCTGGCCAAACCATTCGCGAGGATGGGACGGAAAGCCACGGATCTCTCAGAGACCGCCGGGCTGCATGGAACGCCAATGCAGTATCAAGGAGTATTCGATGAACAACCTTCAGCTAGTAACAGCGGGCATCGTATTGTCGCTCGGCTCTGCCGCGGCATTAGCGACACCTGAGTACAACGGACAAACAACGGGGAGCTTCACCGCTGCCTACGATGCGAATTCCAGCGACGCCGCAATCGATAGCGAGCTTAATGGAGGCGCGGCCGGCTATTACATATGGAACAGCAGTGCCAAAGACTGGCACATCCGCTGGACGGCAGACTCTTCCGCAGCGTTTGTGTTCAATGGAACAGTTACAGTCTTCAACAACAGCATTAATGAAGCGTCAAGTTTCCAGTTCGAAACCAACGGCACCGATATCCTGACGTCCGGCAATATCAGCACCTTTGGATTTGCAGACTGGAACACCCTCAACAGCTGCTGCTGGGATGGCATCGACTTCACCCTCAACAATGGATTCACGTTCGGCGATGAAATGCGGTTTGATCTCTACTCAAACCTCTGGGACCTAAGCGAGTTTGGTGGAGGTGAAGGTGCAAACGGCGGCATAGCTGGCCAGGGCATCTTCATCAGTGATGCATTCAATACTCCCGACGTAGAGATCCTTGACTGGCACACATTTGCCGAGCCAAACGCGGGCACTTTCATGGGTCAATCGTTCGAAATCACGGTTCCCGAGCCTGGCACCCTGGCCCTACTCGGTCTCGGCCTGGTTGGCCTGGGAGCAGCCCGCCGCCGCCAATCATAATAGTCATTTAGCATCTGTATTCAGAGACCAGGCCCTGAGGGCTGGTCTCTGACTTACCCTAAAACCCTTTCTTATCCTCTTGCATTTATATGACGCCTATTTAAACGTGTCGCATATATGAACAGTAATTCAAATTATCTGCCCGCCGAAACACACCCTCTCCGCATGCGCCCAGTCATCAGAACAAAAAATAACCATTATTTTCAGTTCTTTACGATTCCATAAAACACCCGAAAACCCTTTGATAACCAATAAATTACCGTCCCAGGCTTAACATAGGTTAAGTCTTTTTAATGCATAGGTATTGCCTACCGCTTACCCGAATCGAGTTCAACCATCTGTTATAACGTGAATTTCACGCTTGAAATCGATTATCCAAGCCGTAATACCGATCCATAGTGTTACAGTCCCTACCTCACTTATAATCCCATCGCAATAACTTACCGCACAGTTAGCAGACGTTAACTTAACGTTAATGAACCTTGAGAATGCCAGTGATTAAAATCCCTATTCAGTCCGCAATTGACGAATGGACCGCCGTTCTGGGGGCGTCGGGCGTCAGTGCCACTGACACGGCCGGCTTCGGCGCTTCAACTATTGGAACCAAGCGCTCGATTCCAGCCGTACTCCACCCAACGAACCAGGAACAAGTCGCGAAGATTTTACAGATCGCGCAGCGGTGGCAAGTGCCGGTGTACCCCGTAAGCACTGGAAATAACTGGGGTTACGGTAGCGCCAACCCGGTTGAGGATGGCTGCGTCATCCTCAACCTGAGCGGGCTTGACCGTATTTCCGACTTTGACCCGGAAATGGGTGTCATCACTATTCAGCCCGGAGTGACACAGGCAGCACTTCGCGAATTCCTGGATGAGAATGAAGGCGACTACCTTGTTCCCGTAACCGGCGCAGGCCCCACTTGCAGTCTACTCGGTAATGCGCTGGAACGAGGCTACGGCATCACGCCTATTACTGACCATTTTTCAGCAGTGACCAGAATCACCGCCGTTTTACCCGATGGAAGTCTTTACCAGACGTCTCTCACTGAACAAGGCGGGGAAGAGGTTGATCGCCTGTTTAAATGGGGCGTCGGCCCCTATCTGGACGGCCTTTTCAGCCAGGGCAATTTCGGAGTGGTCGTCAATATGACCATCGCCCTTGCCCCGGCCCCCGAGACTGTAACTGCCTTTTTCTTCTCAACAAAAGACGACGCCCAACTCGAAGCCCTGGTGCCCACGGTCAGGTCCGTGTTACGAGCGCTGGGTGGATCGGTCGTAGCGATAAACCTGCTAAATAGCAGACGAATGCTCTCCATGATGGTGCCTTTCCCCGAAGACAAAGCAGTCGATGGGATTTTGCCTGACCACGAGACTCAACTGCTTGCCGACATCCACGGCGTGCCAGCATGGAGTGGCGTTGGCGCAATCTATGCACCCCGGGAGGTAGCAAAGGCTGCCAAACGAACATTGAAACGACTACTTGGCCCGGATACCGACCGATTGGTGTTTATCGACAAACGGAGAGTTAACGCAGCAAGAAAGCTGGCGAAGTTGGTCCCGCAGCGATGGTCCACGAAAATTACAGGCATGGCGGACACGCTTTCCGGCGCATTGGAAATAATGCACGGGCGCCCTAATGATGTTGCCCTTGCATTAGCCTACTGGCGCTCAGGGGCATTGCCAGCTAACGGACAGCCGAAAAATCCCGCGAGGGATGGTTGCGGGCTGATATGGTTTGCACCCCTGGTTCCCATCCGCGGTAGCGATGCGCGCCGGTATGTCAACATGATTGAACGGATCTGCCCCCAGTATGGCGTGAATCCACTGATCACACTAACGACCATTAACGACCGCTGTTTTGATTCTACCGTGCCACTGCTGTTTGATCGTAGCGACGCCAACTCCACCGCACGAGCTCAGGAGTGTTACCGGGCATTGTATGAAGCCGGCCAGAAGGAAGGGTTTCTACCTTACCGTCTGAACGTTGACGCCATGGAGCTTGCCTATCCCGCTGGCTCCAGATCCGGCAAGCTCGCCAGCCAGCTGAAATCTGCAATCGACCCTAACAATATTCTGGCGCCCGGGCGATACGTGCCCGGGCCAAAGAACTACGAGGCTTTATGAGCTGTAGCCTCGATATAACGAAGCACCCCCTTCAGACCTTGAGGGCGCTTTACCCCCAACATCATAGATAATACAGCTCCAGGGACGGAAAAGAGCGAGGACCTAACAATGCACACAGGGTTTGCTTTTCCGCATCAAACAAATAACACCAAGAACGCTCAGGTGCCGGAAGACATCAGCAATATTTTCAACTCGGTATTTGCCGTACACCTGGCAAATTCTCCAGAAACCATCGACGAGGTTTTTGCAGTACGATATCAGGTCTATTGTATCGACCGGCCGTTCGAAGACCCCAACTGCTTTGCCGACAAGAGGGAGCACGATGAATATGATCACCGCTCGGCTCACGCACTGATACGGCACAGGGTCACCGGTGACAGCGTGGCCGCCGTTCGGCTGGTCATGGCTGGCGACACGCCCGACGATATTGATTTCCCTATGGAGGGCCCATGCCTCCCACACATGGATCGAACGGCATTACGGGCCATCATGCAAACACCTCGAGACAGGGTTGCGGAGATTTCCCGAATGGCCGTCAGCAGGGAGTTCCGTCGGCGCCTGAATGAAGACAAATCCACCAGCGGCATCAGCGCCCTCGCCTGTTACAGTGACGCCGAAAAAGGAAAGCGAGCGATGCCCTACATCAGTCTCGGCCTTTTCTCTGCCATTCTTCAGATGTCGATTCAGCATGGCATAACCCACTGGATGGCTGTCATGGAGCCGTCGCAACTTCGGCTGTTAAAACGATTTGGCGTGGAGTTTGATCACGTCGGTCCTGTATTGGAGTACCACGGCCGCCGTCGTCCTGCGTTCACTGAGGCTGCAGCCCTGATTAAAGGCATCAAGAAGCGGAGGCCTGATGTCTGGTCGTTGATTACTGATAATGGTCGGCACTTGCCACCGAAGTTGGATGACGAGTACAAGGAACGCGAAGAAGCGGTTGCCTGACATCCATTTGAGCTGATCTGGATTGCATTCATACAGCCGGCCCAGGGAAACCTGAATCGAGTAGGAGGGGGAGTTGCCTCCCCCGTCCTCTCACACCACCGGGCATACGGTTCCGTACCACGGCGGTTCATGATTGGCTCTGAAGCCGAA
>NZ_JAWLGY010000022.1:0-56299 GCF_041690615.1 Marinobacter sp. | reverse complement strand
TGGCTCTGGCTCTGGCTCTGGCTCTGGCTCTGGCTCTGGCTCTGGCTCTGGCTCTGGCTCTGGCTCTGGCTCTGGCTCTGGCTCTGGCTCTGGCTCTGGAACAGTCAACGGATCCGCGTCAGACATATCAACCGGACCAGTATCAGACGGGGCATCAACAGGCAGGGCCACCAGTGGAGCATCCGAGCTTACAGGGTCTTGCGCACGGGGTTCCGGGTCAGGCTCCCTTTCCGGGTTATCCGGGCCAACCGTGACGATAGCCCGGGCCGGGGCCGGCTCACTGGCGGACAGATCGTCAGCCTGTCGGACGCTGGTATTGTCATAGCGGGTAGAGACAAACCACCAGGATGCTCC
The DNA here is from genome assembly GCF_041690615.1 of Marinobacter sp. GTDB lineage: Bacteria > Pseudomonadota > Gammaproteobacteria > Pseudomonadales > Oleiphilaceae > Marinobacter. Next base: position 55,945 of record NZ_JAWLGY010000022.1, on the reverse strand, counting down.
CAGCAGGATGGCTGCAAGTGCGACCCAGCGAAGAGACGACAATCCTCCCTTGCCGGATGCAGATGCGCGGCCACTGACCGATGCCATATCCATCCAGACCGCAGGCGCGATACGCTGCAACCGCCCCGGACTGCCCTGACTGAGAACCAGTAACTGGTTGAGACGCCGGCCCGACAGCAACTCTTCTGGCTTGCCACCGGCACGGACGATTCTTGGCTCGAGGTATTGCCGGATATCATCACGATCAAAGTCCGGCAACTGGACAAGGTGGGCGCCCGCGCCACGATGATCCTGGCTCAGCTGCAGCTTCTGCTCCAGCTCCTCGCTGCCCACAAACACAGGCACCGCGGACGTTGCGCGGTTACTGTCAAGAAACGCATCCAGCAGAAGCGTTAGTGCATCGGCCGATGCCTGGTCCGCATCATCCAGCAACACAACCTGCCGGCGCCCCTTGCGGGTGGCTTCCTCTGACACGGCCATAAAGGCCCGCAACGCCTCACGCTCTGACAGCTCTGCCGGTCGATCCCGCCCGATGCCCTGGTACAATGCCCGCACCAGGGTTTCCGGGGAATCAAGTCGCCCCGACTGCAACCGCAGAAACGCCAGCCGGGCGCCCTCACTGCGCACCAACTCACCCAGCAACCGGGTCTTACCAGCCCCCCGGGCGCCCGTAAGCACCAGCGCCATATCACCAAACCCACAGAGGTGGCGCAGGGTCTCCAGCGCGTGCTGGCGCTGGGCCCCGGAATAGAACGGCACCTCCATGGCGAGGGGGTCACTGTTGAAACCGTAGCGCTCCTGCAACCGGGGGAACAGCCCTCCCCCCTCAAGGCCGGTAATGCTCTCGCTCATGTCCGGTACCACACTCCCAAAGTCAGCAACCCTTCAGTGGCAGAAAGCCGCCAGGGTATCGGCCAGGTCCGTCGGGGAAAACGCTTCGGTGACTTCCGCCTCCCCAAGGCTGCGCAGGAGGATCAGCCTCAGCTGACCCTCAACGTTTTTCTTGTCCACCGCCATCAGGCGCATGAAATCATCCGGTTTCATGCCCGACGGAGGCAGTATGGGCAAGCCTGCTGCTTTCACCAACCGCTCTACCCGATCCAGGTCAGCACTGGTCAACATCCCACCCCGACGGGAGAGCTCCGCCGCCATCACCATGCCGGCTCCCACGGCTTCACCATGCAGCCAGCTACCATAACCCGCCCAGGTTTCGATGGCGTGTCCGAAGGTGTGCCCGAGGTTGAGAATGGCACGGAGTCCGCCTTCCCGCTCGTCCTGTGCGACCACTTCGGCCTTGCAGGCACAGGACCGGCAAATGGCCTCGGTCAAAGCACCGGCATCCAGCGCCACCAGGCGTGGCATTGCCTCTTCCAGCCAGGCAAGGAACTGCGCATCCCGGATCAGCCCGTACTTGATCACTTCGGCAAGCCCCGCTGAAACCTCCCTCGGCGGCAGGCTTTGCAGGGTATCCGTATCGATCAGCACACACCGGGGCTGATGGAAGGCCCCGATCATGTTCTTGCCCAGCGGATGGTTGATACCGGTCTTGCCGCCAACAGAAGAGTCCACCTGGGACAGCAGCGTGGTAGGCATCTGGATGAAGTCCACACCCCGCTGATAGCAGGCGGCAGCAAAGCCGGTCATATCGCCAACGACACCACCACCAAGCGCCACCAGGGTCGTTTTGCGGGAGTGGGTCTTTTCCAGCAGTGCATCAAAGATACGGTTAAGTACTTCCCAGTTCTTGTGAGCCTCACCGTCCGGAAGCACCACATCATCCACCTGGCACCCGGGGAAGTTCCTGCGGGCGGCCTCCAGATACAGGGGGGCGACCGTGTCGTTGGTCACGATCATGACCCGGCTGCCCGGGGTCCAGGGCGTGAGGTCCCGGGTTCCCAGCAAGCCGGCGCCTACCAGTATCGGATAACTGCGGTCACCCAGTTCAACTTTCAGCTCCTGGACGGTATCAGTCATGGTGTCTGCCTTCTTTCCTGACCTTGCGACGTTGCCTTGGCGTACGGGGGTTGAGCCGGTTGAGGATCTGGCGCACCACCAGGCGCGGGCTTTTACGATCCGTCAGCATCACCACATCCGCCAGACTTGTATAGATTGGGTCCCGAAGTTCGAACAGCCGGCGCAGGACACCTTCCGGGTCATCGTTCTGTAACAGTGGCCGGTTGCGGTCCTTGCGGGTACGTTCGATCTGCTGATCCAGGGAAGCCTTGAGATACACCACCACCGCGTCCTGTTTCAGGAACGGATGGTTCTCCGCTTTCATCACGGCGCCGCCACCGGTGGCGAGCACGGACGCACCCACCTCGGCCAGCTCCTTCAGCATGGCGGACTCCCGTTGCCGAAAACCCTCTTCACCTTCCACATCAAAGATCCAGGGTATATCAGCACCGCAGCGTTCCTCGATCATGCGATCAGAATCCAGGAAATGATAACCCAGCTCCCGGGCCAGCTGGCGACCGATCGTGCTCTTACCCGCCCCCATGGGCCCTACCAGCACGATTCGTCTTGGTAACGGCATGTTGCTTCGACTCCCCATTGAACAGGCGGGTGAGAATAGCATAAAACACAAAAAAGCCGCCGGTGTTACGCGGCGGCTTTTCGCTGGAGGCAGGGATTAGTCGATCAGGTTGCCCCTCATGATCTTCGGCGTGATAAAGATCAGCAGTTCGCTGCGCTCGTCGATGTTTTCAGTGCGACGGAACAGTGCGCCCACGTAGGGGATGTCCCCCAGGAACGGGGTCTTGGTGACCGTTGTCGCCATTTCCGACTGGAAGATGCCGCCCAGCACGACGGTTTCGCCGTTACCCACGAGCACCTGGGTGGTGACTTCGTTGGTATTGATACTGGGGATACCGGCCGTCTCCTGGCCACGGGAGTCCTGGTTTACCCGAAGATCCATGATGATCTTGTTGTCCGGGGTGATCTGTGGAGTCACTTCCAGTGAAAGTGCTGCTTCCTTGAAAGATACTGAAGTGGCACCGCTGGAGGACGCTTCCTGGTATGGAATCTCTTCACCAGACTTGATCGTCGCTGTCTGACGATCAGCGGTAACAACCTTCGGCTGGGAAACTAACTCGGCCTTGCCGTCGCTTTCGAGCGCAGACAGTTCAAGTTCGACCAGGAAGTCAGCACCACCCAGACCAATGGCGAAGGATGAGGCACCGGCGTCGGAAACACCGAGATCTACCGCAAGAGCGTCAGGGAAAACAATCTCGTTATCGTTCCAGAGTGATTCGTTGCCTTCGAGGGATCCACTGCCGAAACGTGTGTTACTGCCATCCGGGTCAAGGTAACCACCACCCCAACGAACCCCCAGACTCTCGGCTACGTTTGTCTGGGCACGGACAATGCGGGCCTCGATGGAAACCTGGCGTACCGGGATATCCCAGGTGTTCACCAGCCGCCGGATTTCTTCCAGTTTCTCCGCAGTCTCACGCACACTGATGGTATTGGTGCGCACATCGGAGGAGATAAAGCCGCGATCAGAAATCAGCTCCTCATCCTGCTCGATCAGACCTACGATGTCTCCGGCCTTGGCATAGTTGACCTGGATAATTTCCAGCCGGACCGGCGCCAGCTCCGCAATCTGCTTGTTGGTTTCCAGTTCCAGGCGTTCCCGGGCAGCAATCTCCTCCGCCGGGGCAACCAGCAACACGTTGCCGATCTGACGCTTGTCCAGGCCCTTGGTCTTGAGGATCAGGTCCAGTGCCTGGTCCCAGGGGACGTTCTGCAGACGCAGGGTAATACTGCCGGATACCGTATCACTGGCAACCAGGTTCAGGCCGGTAAAGTCGGCGATCAACTGCAGTACCGAGCGTACCTCGATATCCTGGAAGTTCAGGGATAGCTTGTCGCCGGTATAGGGGAACTTCTCTTCACGACGGCGCTCGGCCTCTTCTTCCGTCAGCTTCTCGACACTGACGGTAAAACGGTTGCCGGACTGGTAGGCCAGGTAGTCGTAGGCGCCTTCCGGACGAATCTCGACAATGGCATCGTCACCTTCCGTGAAGGTGTCAACGCGGGTAACCGGCGTGGCAAAATCTGTCACGTCCAGGCGACGGCGAAGGTCATTGGGCACCTCGGTGGCGTCCATTACCAGTCGGATTCGACCGCCCTGCTCGTCCAGTGCCACCGGCACGCGACTGTTGGACAGGTCGATGATCACCCGGCCCTCGCCGTCGGTACCGCGGCGGAAATCAACACCGGTAATGGCATCACCGGAAACCCGGGACGAGGTCGAAACACGGGTACCCTCAGCGGCCGTTTCCAGTGCCTCGGTATCACTAGAACCGGCAGTGGCTTCGCCGGCATCACCATCTCCGATGGTGATGATCAGCTGATTCCCGGTCACTTCCGTCTCGTAGGATGCCAGCTGCACCAGGTTGAAGATCAGCCGGGTGCGGTCGTTGGTTTCCACCACCGTCATGCTCTGGGTATTACCATCTCCCAGGGGCATGTTGCGACTGTCGAGCCCGCTGACCGTATCCTTGAGATCGATGGCGATCCGTGCCGGGCGCTCGATGGTGTAACCGGAAGGTTCCGGTGGTGTGTCATCAAAACTCAGGACTACTTCGGTGCGGTCGCCAGAGAGCGAGGAAAACTCCACGTCCTGAAGCGTTGCCGCGTTGGCGATACCGGCTGCCATTGCCAGTGTCGCCGCGCTCATCCATACCGTGAATTTTCTGAACATCGCTAGCCTCGACCCCAAAACTTGTGTTTCTTGCCTGTTTCTGTGTGTATTCATGCGCGCGCCGCTCCTTAGCCTTCTTCTTCCAGGGACAGGGATCGGGGCCTTTCAACCCATCCCCCCGAACCGTTGGGCACTATTTCCAGCAGCTCAACCCGGGTTTCACTGATTCCGATGATGCGGCCATAGTTGGTACCCATGTAATTACCGTTACGCACCCGGTGAATACCGCCATCGGCGTCCTCAATGAGCGCGAACAGGTTGCCGTTTGCGCTGGTGAGCGTGCCCACCATTTCCAGCTCGGTCAGGCCATAGTTCTCGAGGACCTCTTTCGGCCGGTCGAGATCCGGCTCCACCGAGCTGTCCGGCTCCTCATCGAGCATGGTCAGCTGGACATCGATAGGCGGCTCAAAGGGCGCCCGGCGATCAGCCGCAGAATAGGTAAATGCCTCGTAGGCCTGGAACTCCGGCAGGGGCTCCACATGACCACGCGGCTTGGCGCGGGTCTCTTCCATGAAGCGATCAAGATCCGAAAAGTCGCCTCCCTGGGTGCATCCGACGAGCGCAGCCGCCAGACAGACACCCAGCCAGGCTTTCATTGCATGCTGTCTTGCCATGCTCATTCTCCAGCCCGGTAGCGGTAGGTTCTGGCGACAACCTGCATATCAAGCTGATCCGCATTACCGCTTCTTGGTGTAATGGTGAAATCGTGCAGTGTGACAATCCGGGGCAGGCCCGCAACGCTGCTGACGAAAGAGGCCAGCTCATGGTAAGAGCCGCTCACCTGGATGTTGATCGGCAGCTCGATGTAGAAGTCACGCTTCTGTTCTGCCTGCAACTGGATTTCCCTCAGGGACAGTCCGCTACCCAGCGCCGTGTTGGTGATGTCCTCCAGCAGGCCAGGTACCTCGGTGTCACTGGGTAGCTGTCGCACCAGGGCACCAAAGGTTTCTTCCATCTCGACCATCTGTTGCTTGAACACTTCCAGGTTGGCTACCTGGTAGGCCTTGCGCTCGTACTCCTGGCGCAATTCCGCCTCCTGGCGCTCTACCCGCTCGAGCTGGGCATACTGATCCTTGACGAAGAACCAGTAACCACCACCGACGATCAGGCCGACAAGGATGAGAATAACGATAAACTTGACCGGGGCCGGCCAGATACCGGCGTTATTGACGTCCAGGTCGTTGATGTCAAATTCATTCAGGCTTTTGAGAGAGTCCGACAGGCTCACTGGTTGCTCTCCTCTTCCGGCTCTGGGGTGGTCTGGCTGACCGACAGGTCGAATGCGCTGTAGCCGGCACGCTGGTTATCCGCGGCGGCCACGTTGGTCAGGTCAGGCCTGGTAAACCAGTCGGAGCGCTCAAAGTTACGCATCAGGCTGGATATACGGCTGTTGGATTCCGCCATCCCGTCAATGGCAAGCCGGTCACCCTGCTTGCTCAGCTCTGTGTAAAAGAGACCTTCGGGCAGAGTTCTGACAAGCTCATCAAATACCCGCACAATAACCGGCCGCTTGCCCTGGAGATCCTGGATAACCTCCATCCGGGCCAGCAGCTCCTCCCGCTTCTTGCGCAGTTCCTCGATTTCCCTGATCTGACTGTCCAGTTGCCGGGAAGCCGCCTCAATATAGTCGTTGCGGGATTCCTGGTAGGCGATGCGGTTATCCATATCGGTCTTCCACAGGAACACCAGGCCTGCGGCAACGATCGCTGCACCCAGCAGCGTCGCAACAAACCTTTTCTGTTTTTCTGCCCTGAGCTCTTCACGCCAGGGGCGGAGGTTGATCTTGGCCATCAGTCAAAGCTCCTCATCGCCAGTCCGCAGGCAATCATCAGCGAGGGGGCATCATTGGTGAGAGCGGATGCATTCACCCGCGAACCAACCGCCATGTCGGAGAACGGATTGGCGACAATCGTGGTGGTGGCTGTCTTTTCCTCCACCATCGCAGCAAGGCCGGCAATGGAGGCAGTACCACCAGCCAGAAGGACATAGTCCACGGCGTTGTACTGGCTGGCACCGAAGAAGAACTGGAGCGCCCGGGCCACCTGCTGTACCACCGCTTCGCGGAACGGCTCCAGCACCTCGCTCTCGTAGTCGTCCGGCAGACCGCCCTGCTTCTTGGCAAGGCCAGCTTCTTCCACAGACAGACCATAGCGGCGCTGGATCTCCTCGGTGAGCTGCTTGCCTCCGAAGATCTGCTCCCGGGTGTAGACCGTCTGGCCGCCGGCCAGCACGCTGAGTGTGGTCATGGTCGCGCCTACATCAACAATGGCCACCACCAGCTCCTCACCATGGGACTCCAGCTGGGGCTCTATCAGCGAATAGGCCCGTTCCAGGGCGTAGGCTTCCACATCGACGATCTTCGCGCTGAGCCCCGCAATATCCAGGGCATCCTCACGAATATCCACGTTCTCCTTGCGGCACGCCGCCAGCAGCACGTCGACCTGGTCAGGATTGTTTTCCGAAGGGCCCTGGACCTCGAAATCGATAGCCACTTCATCCAGGGGGTAGGGAATGTACTGGTCTGCCTCGAGGGCGATCTGGTCTTCCAGCTCGAACTCGTTGAGCCCGGCGTTCATCTGGATGACCTTGGTGATCACCGCCGACCCGGAAACCGCCACAGCCGCCTGCTTGACGCCGGTCCGGGCCTTGCTGACAACCCGCTTGATGGCGTCACCAACGGCTTCCACGTCGGTAATGTTCTTCTCTACAACTGCATTGGCCGGAAGCGGCTCGACAGCGTGGCTTTCCACCTTGTAGCGGCTGCCCTGCTTCGAGAGCTCCAGCAGCTTCACCGAACTGGAACTGATATCCACCCCCAGCACGGTACTGGACTTTTTTCCTGATAATCCGAACACGCGCTCACCTTATACCTGGACAACCTTATGCCGGGCGTAACGCCGGGCTCCGGCCGTAAAACCCTGGCCTGACTGCCTTTTACGCTATGGTTCTTGTAATACTGCGCAGCAGTTCCATTTATATGTTTTTTATGTAAGAGAATTTCCGGGCTTTTAGGTCTACAATGCCCCCTCGTTGTTTTGATAGGTTGCAGGAGTATTGACTCCATTTAACACCTAAAGCAATTTCTCAAATGATAGACTTATAGCCAACAGTTGTCAGAAAAAAATGTCCCGACTGATTACAGCATCACGCTTCTTTCTCTGGCTGGCCATTCTCGGGGTCAGCTCCGCCATGCTTGTCGCCGCCGGCTTCTATCTGCACCTGCGCCCTGAGCTTCCGGCAGTACACCAGTTACTCGATACCCGGTTGCAGACGCCACTGAGGATCTACTCATCGGACGACAAATTAATAGCAGAATTCGGTGAAAAGAGAAGGACGCCTGTCACAATCGATCAAATCCCCGAAAAACAGCTCCAGGCCTTCCTGGCGGCGGAGGATTCCCGGTTCCACGAACACTTCGGTGTTGACTTTATCGGGCTGGCCCGGGCAGTGGTAGAACTGGCCTCAACCGGCGAAATCCAGTCCGGCGGCAGCACCATCACCATGCAGGTCGCCCGCAACTATTTCCTCACCCGCGATCGCACCTTCGCGCGGAAATTCAATGAGATTCTGCTGTCCTTCCAGATCGAGAAGGAGCTGGACAAACGAACCATACTCGAGCTGTACCTGAACAAGATCTACCTGGGCAACCGGGCCTACGGCCTTGCGGCAGCATCCCAAGTGTATTATGGCAAACCGGTCAGCGAGCTGGACCTGGCACAGATGGCCATGCTTGCCGGCCTGCCCAAGGCGCCATCCGCCTACAACCCGCTGGCAAACCCGGAGCGGGCAAAGGTGCGCCGCGACTGGATCATAGGCCGCATGGAAGAGCTGGGTTACATTTCCGGAGAAGAGCGGGACGAAGCACTGGCCCGCCCGCTGACAGCGCGCTACAACTCGACCCCCACCGAAGTGAACGCGGACTACATTGCGGAGATGGCGCGGGCCGAACTGGTTGCACGCTATGGGGACTCGGCCTACAACGACGGTTTCCGGGTTACCCTGACCGCCAACAGCGCGGACCAGGAAGCCGCTACCCGGGCCCTGCAGCAGGGCCTGGAAGCCTATGACCGCCGCCACGGCTATCGCGGCCCTGTGGGCACCACCAATGAAGTGCCTGCCGACGAGGCCACCTACCGGGAAATCCTGGACTCCTACCCGAAAGTCGAGGAGCTGTACCCGGTGATCATTACCGGAGTAAGCGACGAGCAGAAGCAGGCAACGGCCTGGTCCCGCCACCTGGGCGAAGGTTTTATACCGTTCGAGACCATGACCTGGGCGCGAGCCTACCGCTCCGCCAATGCGGTCGGCCCCGAACCCGGCCGGGTATCCGATGTGCTGTCGGTGGGCGATGTCGTCTACGTGCGACGGCAGACACCCGGCGCAGCGGCGGAAACAGCCACCAACAACGAGGCCAACGACCAGGGGCCAACGCTGGCCGACAGCGAAACACCGGTGGTCGCCCCTGTCTCCATGGCACTTTCCCAGATTCCCGACGTTGAAGGCGCCCTTATCTCGCTTGAAGCCAAGAGCGGCGCCATCCGCGCACTCTCCGGCGGTTACAGCTTCAGTCAGACCAAGTACAACCGGGCCATCCAGGCGCGCCGCCAGCCCGGCTCCACATTCAAGCCCTTCATCTATCTGAAGGCCCTGGATGAGGGCATGACGCCGGCAACCATCTACAACGACGCCCCCATCGTGCAGGAAGGCAGCGAAACAGAGCCCGGCTGGCGCCCCAAGAACTCCGGTGGCGAATTCAATGGCCCCACCCGGCTACGGGAAGCCCTTTACCGCTCCAGGAACATGGTCTCGATCCGGCTGCTGCAGGACCTGGGCGTGGATGAAACCATGGCGTTTCTGGACCGACTGAAGGTGCCGACCGGCGACCTCCCCCGGGAGCTGTCACTGGCACTGGGCAGTGGGTCCCTCACTCCCATGGATATGGCGAGGGGCTTTGCTGTCATCGCCAACGGCGGCTACGACATTGAGCCCTACCTGATCCAGACCATCGAGAACAGCAAAGGCGAGGTGCTTTATGAGGCTGCTCCCGCCATCCTTTGTGACAGCGATTGCGACCGCCTGCGGGAAAACCGCCCTGACCCGATGGTTGGCTTCCCCGCCGTCCGGGTCGCGGAGCGCCTCGTGGATGAGCAGTCGGTCTACCTGCTTCACTCCATGCTGAAGGACGTCATCAAACGGGGAACAGGTACTGGCGCCCGCGCCCTGGAGCGAAACGATCTCGCCGGCAAGACGGGCACCACCAACGACCAGAAAGATGCCTGGTTCTCCGGCTTCAATCACGACATCGCAACCACTACCTGGGTAGGCTTCGACCAGCCGGAAACCCTGGGGTTCCGGGAATTCGGCAGCACGGCAGCCCTGCCTATCTGGACAGACTATATGCGCGAGGCACTTGCCGGCGCTCCGGAGTCAGAAATGCCCAGACCCGACGATATCGTGCAGGTCCGGATCGACCCCAGGACCGGCGAGCGAGCTGCGCCAGAGCAGGACAACGCCATTGAAGAGATCTTCCGCTCTGACAACGCCCCGGAAGAACGGGCGGGCAACGGTCTCAGTGGTGGCGAAGACGATGCAAACCTGCCTCGCAACTTGTTCTGAGGACAGCCCCTCCTGCTTCAACCGGCCTGCCTTATGTCCGGCCGGCTGGCCCAGTAGGACATCAGGGGCGCCAATTCCGGGCTTCACCCACAAAAAAACCGACGGCTCTCACCGTCGGTTTTTTTGTGACGCCAGGTCGCTGAAACTCAGCGAATGTCGTCCATGGACTTGAGCGGGTAATGCTCGGGATAACCCTTGCGAGCCACACCGGAGTCCACCGCAGCGCGGGCCACAGCAGCCGGCACCACTTCCAGCAGACGAACGTCCATCGGCTTGGGAATGATGTAGTCCTTGCCAAACTCGAGGCTGTCTACGTCATAGGCTTCACAGATTTCCTTGGGAACCGGCTCCTTGGCCAGTTCACGGATGGCGTGAACGGCGGCCACTTTCATCTCTTCGTTGATAGCGGTCGCACGCACGTCCAGTGCACCACGGAAGATGAACGGGAAGCCCAGTACGTTATTGACCTGGTTCGGATAGTCAGAGCGGCCAGTGGCCATGATCAGGTCGCTGCGAGCCGCCATGGCCAGTTCCGGCTTGATTTCCGGATCCGGGTTGGAGCAGGCAAACACAATCGGGTTCGGCGCCATCTTGTTCAGCTGCTCAACAGTGAACAGATCGGGGCCGGAGAGACCCAGGAACACATCCGCACCGTCAATGGCGTCATCCAGGGTACGCTTGTCGGTATCGTTGGCGAACATGGCCTTGTACTGGTTCAGGTCGTCACGACCTGAATGGATAACACCCTTGCGATCCAGCATGTAGATGTTCTCGGAGCGGACTCCACAGCTTACCAGCAGCTTCATGCAGGCGATGGCGGCAGCGCCGGCGCCCAGGCAAACCACCTTGGCCTCTTCGATCTTCTTGCCCTGAAGCTCGAGGGCATTGATCATGCCGGCTGCAGTTACGATGGCCGTACCGTGCTGGTCGTCGTGGAAGATCGGCACATCACACTTCTCGATCAGTGCACGCTCGATCTCAAAGCATTCCGGCGCCTTGATGTCTTCAAGGTTGATACCACCGAAGGTGTCGGCAATACGCTCAACGGTTTCGATGAACGCCTGGGGGCTCTCGGAATTCACTTCGATATCGAACACGTCGATACCGGCGAAGCGCTTGAACAGAACACCCTTGCCTTCCATGACCGGCTTGCTGGCCAGGGGGCCGAGATTGCCAAGGCCGAGGATAGCGGTACCATCAGAAATAACGGCTACCAGGTTACCCTTGGCAGTGTACTTGTATGCATTCTCGGGGTCCTTTGCGATCTCGCGGACCGGTTCAGCAACCCCGGGGCTGTACGCCAGCGAAAGGTCGCGGGAGGTCTGGGTCGGCTTGGTGATTTCGACACTCAGCTTACCCGGCCGCGGCTGGGCGTGATATTCAAGGGCTGCTTCTTTCAGATCTTGAGACATTGCCACTGTTCCGTTTGTCACGTTTAAAAGAGGACGTTTCGACCATCCGCGAATTGACACCCATGGGAGCCACCGCGAATGTTAGCGCGCCATTATGGACCGAACCCTGACCCCAAACAAGGGCCTGAATACGTAATACCCCTTATCGGTGCACAGATCCGGCCACAAAAAAAGCACCCCGGAGGGTGCTTTTCGGACTTCGGGGCTGCCCGGAGGGGCAGCGCGAAATCAGTCCTTCTTGCCACCGATGCGGCCACCGAAACGCTTCTGGAAGCGGTCGATGCGGCCAGCGGTATCCATCACCTTCTGCTTGCCGGTGTAGAACGGGTGACACTGGGAACAGACGTCCAGCTGAAGATCCTGGCCGTAGGTGGACCGGGTCTTGAAGGAGTTACCACAGCTGCAGGTTGCGGTAATGTCGTGATACTTGGGATGAATACCTTCTTTCATGGCGAACCTCTTACGGTCATGCCGCCACCTGGTCACCGGTAGGAAGACCGTTTCGCAACGATTTTCAATACCTTGGCGCCGGGCACCGCATGTTTGAATCCATTGGAAAGACAGGGCACAATCAACCCCGCCTGAATCAGACCGCGCATCTTACGTGCATTCGCTTCCTGACGCAAGATACGCAACGCCCGCAACACGTGCCCAGCACGGCCCCGGAGCCATCGTGAGCCAGATCGTCCGCGTTGCCCTGAACCGCCCCATCCGGCGCCTGTTCGACTATGTCGCCGCTGACAATATGCCGCTGCAGCCGGGCCAACGCGTGTCAGTTCCCTTCGGACGATACCAGGCCACCGGCCTGGTGGTTGAAACAGAGGTTACCCCTCCCGAGGGCATCGCCCTCAAACCGGTTGCCAGTGCCCTTGAGAACTGGCCGGCACTGCCAGCTGAGACGCTCGACCTGCTGGGCTGGGCCGCCAGCTACTACCAGCATCCACTGGGAGAATGCCTGTTCATGGCGCTGCCCCCGGCCCTTCGCAAGGGCCGGACCACAGAGGCTCCGGCATCGGAACAATGGTGGGCAGCAAGGCCAGATGCTGACTGCACTCAGCTCCCCGCCAACGCCCGCCGTCAGCGGCAGCTGCTTGCGCTGCTCAAGGCGAGCGACCAGGGCGTGCCCTGGGGCCATTTGAAGGAAAGGGGGTTCAGCCGGTCTCACCTGAATGCGCTGGCACAGCGGTCCCTGATCCACACCATCGAAACACCTGACCCGATGACAACCGGTCACCGGACGCCGCCCACAACGCCGGTGCTGACCCCGGCACAGAAAGAAGCCGCCCGCGATCTGCCGGGGCGCCACGGCTTCTCGGCAACCCTGCTGTATGGCATCACCGGCAGTGGCAAGACCGAGATCTACCTTCACTATTTACATCAGGAGCTGGGCACCGAGGGGCAGGCACTGGTACTCGTGCCGGAGATCAACCTCACACCCCAGACGGTGGCCCGGTTCCGCAACTACCTCGGCGATCGCATTGTGGTCTGGCACTCCTCGCTGAATGACCGGCAGCGACTGGACACCTGGCGACGGGTAAGGAACGGCGAACCGGTCATCCTGATCGGCACACGCTCCGCCGTTCTCCTACCCTTCACCAACCTGCAGGCCATCGTGGTGGATGAGGAACATGACAGCTCCTACAAACAGGGCGAGGGGTTCCGGTATTCCGCCCGGGACCTGGCGGTATTCAGGGCGCACCAGAACCGGTGTCCGGTCATTCTCGGATCGGCCACGCCATCGCTGGAGTCTCTGCATAATGCTGCTGTTGGCAAGTACCGGCAGATCAACCTTACAGAGCGGGCCGGGCCGGCCCGCCCACCCGCCATCCAGCTGCTCGACATCCGCAGCCGACCCCTCACAGGCGGACTCTCCCGGCCCGCCACCGAAGCTATCCGGGAGACACTCTCCGCCGGCCAGCAGGTGCTGATTTACATCAATCGTCGTGGCTACGCACCGGTGCTGATGTGCTTCGACTGCGGCCATATCGCCGAGTGTCCCAACTGCGACACTCGCCTGACCTATCACCGCCGGGACCGGGCCCTTCGCTGCCACCACTGTGACTACCAGCAGCCGGCCTTTCACCGGTGCCCGAAATGCAAGGGCGAGGCCTGCGAACCCGTCGGCCAGGGCACTGAACAGAGCGAAACGGTACTCGCGGAAACCTTTCCGGAGGTACCGGTCATACGCATCGACCGGGACAGCACCCAGCGCAAGGGCAGCATCCAGAACATTCTGGACCAGGTTAACAGCGGCGAACCCTGCATTCTGGTGGGCACCCAGATGGTGGCCAAGGGCCACGACTTTCCCAATGTCACCCTGGTCGTGGTGGTCAATGCAGACGGCGGCCTGTTCAGCGTCGATTTTCGCGCGCCGGAACAGATGGTGCAGAGTCTGCTTCAGGTCAGCGGCCGGGCTGGCCGTGGTGAAAAACCGGGGCGGGTGCTGATCCAGACCTGCCACAGCGATCACCCCCTGCTCATCACCCTGGCGAAGGGCGATTACCTGACACTTGCCCGACAGCTCCTCACGGAAAGGCAACAGGGCGCCCTGCCCCCTTACCGGGCCATGGCCATTGTCAGGGCCGAAGCACCCACTATGGAGGCAGCACTGGCATTTCTCGAAAGGGTTCGCAACCACTTGCCAGACCGTACCCTGGAAATCTGGGGCCCCCTGCCCGCCGCCCTTGCCCGCAAAGCCGGCCGGCACCGGGCGCAGCTGGTGCTGCAATCAGAACGTCGCAGCCATCTCAACCGTGCACTCACCGGCCTGTGCCAGCAACTGGAGCAATACCGCCAGCCGGGCAACCTGCGCTGGGTGGTGGATGTGGATCCGCTGGAAACCGGATGACAGAAGCCGGGTGATTTTGCCAAGGCCAGCCCTTTCCGGGATAATACCCGCCCTCAAACCCTGTGCGTCTTTTGATCAGGCCAGCTGATCAGAGCAACACCACATCCCGAACCAAGGGTCACCGGATAGCATGAAAAACACCGTAACCGAACTCCTCGGCGCGGCACTGGCCGCCCTCCAGTCAGAGGGCACCCTGCCCGCCGACCAGTCCTTTACGCCGCAAGTTGGTAACACCAGGGACAAGGCCCACGGCGATTACGCCTGTAATATCGCCCTGGTAGCCGCCAAGGCTGCCGGCTGTCCGCCACGAAAGCTGGCCGAGGCGCTGGTAGAGCGTCTGCCGGAAAGCCCGGCTGTAGCGAAGGTGGAAATTGCCGGACCGGGGTTTATCAACTTTTTCATGACCGCCGAGAGCGCCGTCAGCATTGCCGGTGAGGTTTTGCGCCAGGGCGCCGGGTTTGGCCGCAATAACGATGCTCAGGGCGAAAAGGTGCAGGTGGAATTTGTGTCGGCCAACCCCACCGGCCCCCTGCATGTGGGCCATGGCCGCGGAGCAGCCATCGGCGACAGCCTGTGCCGCCTGCTGGAAGCCAACGGTTACCATGTGACCCGTGAGTTCTACTATAACGACGCCGGTGCGCAGATCGACAACCTGGCGCGCTCGGTCCAGGCCAGGGCCAAGGGGCTGGGACCGGAAGACGCATCCTGGCCAGAAGACGGCTACCGGGGCGATTACATCAGCGACGTAGCCGAGGCCTACCTGAAAGGTGAGACTGTTACCGCCGACGACCGGGGTGTCACGGGAAAGGCCGACCCGGACGACATGGCCGCGATCCGCGAATTCGCCGTGGCCTACCTGCGCCGGGAGCAGGACCTGGACCTGAAAGCCTTCGGTGTGGAATTTGATGTCTACTTCCTGGAGTCCTCCCTGTACCGGGACGGCAAGGTGGAGGCCACCGTCGAGCGCCTGAAGGAAAACGGCTATACCTACGAGCAGGACGGCGCCATGTGGCTGCGCACCACCGAGTTTGGTGACGACAAGGACCGGGTGATGCGCAAGAAAGACGGGGGTTACACTTACTTCCTGCCGGATGTCGCCTACCACCTGGACAAGTGGCAGCGGGGTTTTACCACCGTCATTAACGAACAGGGTGCCGATCACCACTCCACCGTGACGCGGGTGCGTGCAGGGCTACAGGCCCTCAGGGCCGGCATACCCCCGGGCTGGCCAGATTACGTACTGCACCAGATGGTGATGGTGACCCGATCCGGTCAGGAGGTGAAGATCTCCAAGCGCGCCGGCAGCTACGTTACCGTGCGGGACCTCATCGACGAGGTAGGCCGTGATGCCACCCGCTTCTTCCTGGCGGCCCGTCGGGTGGATTCCCAGCTGACCTTTGATATCGACCTGGCCCGCTCCCAGACCAACGAAAATCCGGTCTATTACATTCAGTATGCCCACGCCCGCATCTGCAGCGTGCTGCGCAAGCTGGCCGAAGAGCACGGCATCAGGCGCGGCTTCAACGAGGTAGCCGGCGACCTGTCCCTGCTGAACCTGGATGAAGAAAAGGAGCTGGCCAACCAGCTGGCCAAATACCCGGAACTGATCCGCAATGCAGCAGCCGCCCGGGAGCCCCATCACCTGACCCACTATCTCCGGGAGCTGGCCGGCCAGTTCCACACCTACTACAACGCCCACAAGGCACTGGTAGACGATGCCGAACTTCGTGACGCCCGCCTGACCCTGTATCTGGCGGTGAGACAGGTAATTGCCAACGGCCTGGACCTGTTGGGTATCAGCGCGCCGGAAGAAATGTAACCGGCTGGAGATCGGGAATTGGCCAGGGATTACGCCCGCAAGCAGTCCTCCGGAAAGGGGGCGGTGAACAGTGCACCGCCGCCGCGGAAGACCCCTGCGCGGGCGGAAAAGTCAAAGCCCCGGAAGTCCCCCGGCCGCCCGGCGGCCGCCCGTAAACAAAGCGGAGGATTGTCTGTGCGCTGGATTCTGTCACTGGCTGCAGTCGGTGTTTTTATCGGTTTTATTGTTTACCTCAACACCCTGGAACCGGTGGATGGCACTACGCCTGAGCAACAGCAACCCGCGGTGACCGGGCCGGAGAAGCCCGCGAAAAGCAAGGCAGAGCCGAAAGCCGACCAGGAACCGAAGTTCAAGTTCTACGACATGTTGCCAGAGTCGGAGGTCGTCCCTCCCACCGTTGAGGAATACACCCCGAGCCCTGCAAACCAGGATTTCCGCTACCTGGTTCAGGCCGGTTCCTTCCGCACCGCCGAGGACGCTGAACGCCAGCGCGCCCAGATTGCCTTCCAGGGCCTCCAGACCCGGGTGTCACAGATTGAAACCAGTGAAGGCAAAACCTGGTACCGGGTCAACGTCGGCCCCTTCGACAGTCGCAGCCAGATGAACTCGGCAGTAGACAAACTGGTGGCCATCAATATCCAGCCGCTGGTACGGAAGATTCCGAAGGAGTGACCGGCGCCCCGCCAGGGAACCTTGAAATCCCGGGGGACGACTCCATATCTCGGAAATCATTTCGATTTCAGCAAATGGAGCCCCGATGACCACGATACTTTCCGTTCGCCGTGATGACGAAGTCGCCATGGGCGGCGATGGCCAGGTGTCCCTTGGCAACACCGTCATGAAGGGCAACGCCCGCAAGGTTCGCCGACTCTACAACGGCAAGGTTCTGGCCGGTTTTGCCGGCGGTACCGCTGACGCCTTCACGTTGTTCGAGCGCTTCGAGGCCCAGCTGGAAAAGCACCAGGGCAACCTGACCCGGGCCGCCGTGGAGCTGGCCAAGGACTGGCGAACAGATCGTGCCCTGCGACGATTGGAAGCCCTGCTGGCAGTGGCAGACAAGACCGCCTCCCTGATCATTACCGGTAACGGCGACGTCATCGAGCCGGAACAGGGCCTGATTGCCATCGGCTCCGGCGGCCCCTTTGCCCAGGCTTCTGCCAGGGCGTTGCTGGAAAATACCGAACTCAGCGCCCACGAGGTTGTCGAAAAGGGTCTGGATATCGCCGCCGATATCTGCATCTACACCAACCATAACCGCACCCTTGAAGTGCTTTCAGCCAACGACTGAACCCGGAGCTACCATGTCTGCAATGACTCCCCGCGAGATTGTCCACGAGCTGAACAAACACATCGTTGGCCAGGACGAAGCCAAGCGTGCCGTCGCCATAGCCCTGCGCAACCGCTGGCGCCGAATGCAGCTCGACACCACCCTGCGGGATGAAATCACACCCAAGAATATCCTGATGATCGGCCCCACCGGTGTGGGCAAGACCGAGATTGCCCGCCGCTTGGCCAAACTGGCGGACGCCCCTTTCCTGAAGGTGGAAGCCACCAAGTTCACTGAAGTAGGCTATGTTGGCCGTGACGTGGAATCCATTATCCGCGACCTGGCGGATATGGCCATCAAGATGCTTCGTGAAAAGGAAATGAAGCGCCACGAGAACCGGGCCCTGGACGCGGCCGAAGACCGTATCCTCGACGCCTTGTTGCCACCGCCCCGCAACTTCCAGGAAGACAGCCAGCCGCGGGAGGATTCCTCGACCCGCCAGCTGTTCCGCAAGAAGCTGCGGGAAGGTGAACTGGATGACAAGGAAATCGAAATTGACCTGCGTAACTCTGCCGCCGGTGTTGAAATCATGGCGCCCCCTGGTATGGAGGAAATGACCAGCCAGCTGCAGAATATGTTCTCCAACCTGTCCCAGGACCGCAAGAAAACCCGCAAGATGAAAGTGGCGGACGCCATGCGCCAGGTCAAGGATGAGGAAGCCGCCAAACTGGTCAACGAGGAAGAGATCAAGCAGAAGGCTATCGAATCCGTCGAGCAGAACGGTATCGTGTTTATCGACGAGATCGACAAGGTGGCCAAGCGCTCCGAAAATGCTTCCGCCGATGTCTCCCGGGAAGGCGTCCAGCGAGACCTGCTGCCACTAATTGAAGGCAGCACCGTCAGCACCAAGTACGGCACGGTGCGCACCGATCACATCCTGTTTATCGCCTCGGGCGCTTTCCATCTGTCCAAGCCGTCGGACCTGATTCCGGAACTGCAGGGCCGCCTGCCTATCCGGGTTGAACTGCAGGCCCTGTCACCGGAGGACTTCCGCCGCATACTGACCGAGCCGGATGCGTCGCTGGTCCAGCAGTATGAAGCGCTAATGGGAACTGAGGGGGTCAAACTCTCCTTCAGTGATGACGCCATCCGCCGGCTGGCGGAAGTGGCCTGGAAGG
This sequence comes from Marinobacter sp., assembly GCF_041690615.1. Taxonomy (GTDB): domain Bacteria; phylum Pseudomonadota; class Gammaproteobacteria; order Pseudomonadales; family Oleiphilaceae; genus Marinobacter. Next base: position 37,100 of record NZ_JAWLGY010000022.1, on the reverse strand, counting down.
TAAATGAAACCACCGAGAATATCGGCGCCCGCCGCCTTCACACGGTCATGGAGCGGCTGCTGGAAAGTCTGTCCTACGATGCCGGCGACAAGGTGACCGACGGCTTTGAAGTGACCGCTGATTACGTGGACGAGAAGCTCGGAGACCTGTCGGAAGACGAGGATCTCAGCCGCTATATCCTGTAATTCACCCATGATAGTGCCAGCCCCCTACGAGGGGGCCGGCACTCCGGAAATACGCCATGTCCCAACGCCCCTCAGACATCCGCATCCGCAAACAGAGCCGGTTGCTGCAACTGGACTATGACGATGGCACACGCTTCGAACTGCCCTTCGAGTTCCTCAGGGTGTGGTCGCCGTCGGCGGAAGTGCGCGGCCATGGTACGGGCCCGGGCACCCTGCAGACCGGGAAGAAGGACGTGATGGTGACCGGCGCGGAAATGGTGGGCAACTACGCACTGAAGCTCAGCTTCAGTGACGGCCATGATTCCGGGCTGTTTACCTGGGACTATCTGCGGGATCTGGGTGACAACCAACAGGCCTACTGGCAGGATTACCTGGGGCGCCTGGAAGCCGAAGGCGGCAGCCGGGAAGCCGGGCCGCAGCCCTTTGGCGGATCAACACCTCACTGAGATGATCCGTGACCGGTTCAGGCGCGGTTCAGAATCCGGGTGACTCCGCCAAGCACTCCCCGACTTTGTTTCTTCTTCCGTTTTTTCGCCACATAAAGTGGCAGCGTTTCACCATAGAGCGCCGTACTGATAGTGCGCTCTCCATCTTCAAGCACCTCCCGGTTCAGGCGGATTCCCTGCCTTGCCAGTAGCGGTTCCAGCTCATCGGCCCGGCGCAGAAGGTCCCGCCGTGTCATCTGGTAGGCGTGCTCGCAGACCTGTCGCCGGGAGCGGAAACTGAACACGCTGGAGTTGAACAGGACCGCGTCTTCCCGGGTTGGCTCGAACAGCACCACATCCCGGCCCGGATAGTCCCGGGTGTACTGGGCAATGCCTTTGTGCATGCGGGAATAGACCATGGTGCGGTACATCTGGGACAAGAGGTTGGGCATGCCGGAGCCGGTCAGCTCGTCTGCCGCCATGGTTCCCGCCGCTTCCGCTGCACGGGCATCAATGGGCACCTGGGGGTTGATGGCGAGCACCAGGTCAGCCCCCTGGTCCAGGGCAACCGAGGCATGCAGCCCCTTGCGCAAGGTGCCGTCAACACAGTACCGGCCCTCTACCTGCACAGGCACATAAAGCCCCGGTGATGCCATGCTGGCCTGGATGGCCTTCGACACTGGAATATGGTCCAGGCCCGACTCACCGAAGCAGACCGCATCCGTGGTTTCCACGTCGACAGCTATCACAAACAGCCGCCGGCGCAGTTCCCGGAAGTCATTGGTACGGCCGGACGTTGTGAACGCCTGTTCCAGGTAATGCTCCAGGGCGGTGTTATCGAAAAGCCCTGCCGGCGCCGCCTGGGCCAGAATGGTCATGGCCTCCAGGAAACTCTGATCGTGGGGATTGCGCACAAAGCGGGAAACGGCGCTGCCGATCAGGCCGGGTACCGCCCGCAGGCGCCGCCCCATTTCTTTCAGGGCCGGACGATAGAAAACTTCCGGATGGAACGGATGCACCTCTGCCTCATGGCGCACGAAAATGCGGCACAACTGGGCAGTGGTCATCTGGTTTGCAAGATTGGCAGCCACGAAGGACCCGGCATTGACCCCGACATAGACCTCCAGGTCATTGAAGTCCACCCCATCCAGGGCCTCGTCGAGGGCCCGCAGGGCGCCAATCTCATAGATGCCCCCCAGTGGCCCTCCGCCACCAAGGGCCAGGCCAATGCGGGGCGCGGGTCTGATCCGGGTTGGTTCTGTGGTCATGTTGCCCTCCGGGACACCCTTGCGACGGGCACTGATGCGAATCACCAGGACCATCAGCCGCTGTCAGACTCACACTAGCACCCGGAATTAGAATACTCACCCCAGAAACGGGGAAAGCCATCCTACTGGGAGCTCTCGAAACTCGTTACAGGCACAGCGCCCCGACCTGGCCGCAGGTATCGGGCGAAGCCGGCACTGCGAAGAGCAAGGTCAACACAGCTCTTGATGACGTGGGGAGAATCCAGCAGCAGTACGTCCTCCAGCAACTGGACCGCCCACTCACGGCTGATACTGCGAATGACCGACTTGACCTTGGGCAGGCTGGCCGCGTTCATGGACAGGGCGTCGTAGCCCATGGCCATCAGCAACAGGGCACCACCGGGGTCACCGGCCAACTCACCACAGATGGTCACCGGCTTGCCCACGGCATGGGCATCCTGGGCGATGCGAACCAGCGCCTGCAGTACTGCCGGATGATAGGAATGGTAGAGCTGGGCCACCCGGGGGTTGTTCCGGTCCACCGCCAGCAGGTACTGGGTCAGGTCATTGGAGCCCACCGACAGGAAGTCCACCCGCTCGGCCAGCTCCCGTACCTGGTAGACTGCTGCCGGGACCTCGATCATCACCCCCACCCGGGGCATATGGATCTCATAGCCCTCTTCCCGGACCTCGTGGTAAACCCGGTAAATCAGATGCAGCGACTCCTCCACCTCGGAAATGTTGCTGATCATGGGCAGCATGATCTGCAGGTTGTTGAAGCCCTCACTGGCCTTCAGCATGGCGCGAACCTGCACCAGGAAAATCTCGGGATGATCCAGGCTGATGCGGATACCCCGCCAGCCCAGGAAAGGGTTTTCCTCACTGATGGGGAAGTAGCTCAGGGCCTTGTCGCCGCCAATGTCCAGGGTCCGCATGGTGACCGGATTGGGGGCGAAGGCTTCAAGCTGCTCCCGGTAATACTCCCGCTGCTCCTGCTCCGAAGGAAAACGTTCCTTGATCATGAAGGGCACTTCGGTGCGATAGAGCCCGATGCCCTCGGCGCCATGACTGAGGGAACGCACCACGTCGGTCATCAGGCCGGTGTTCACCAGCAATGACACCCGGTGACCGTCAGTGGTGACGCAGGGCTTGTCCCGCAGCGCTTCCAGCCCCCGGAACAGCTCGTCTTCCTCGTCACAGATTTCCTGGTAGAAATTGCGCAATTCCGCAGAGGGCGACGCAAAGATCTGGCCCTCGAAACCATCCACCACCAGCTCCTTGCCATCCAGCTGGTTGACCGGAATATCCACCAGCCCCATCACCGTGGGTACGCCCATGGCCCTGGCCAGGATCGCCACGTGGGAGTTGCTGGAGCCGCGCACGGAAACCAGCCCGACCAGCCGGCCCCGGGGCACCTCACCCAGCATGGCGGGCGTCAGCTCCTCGCTGACCAGCACCGTATTCTCCGGATAATCCAGCTCGCGGGTGTCCCCTTCCTGCAGGTGGGAAAGAATACGGCGGCCGAGGTCCCGGATATCCACCGCCCGCTCCCGCAGGTAGTGATCGTCCATCATCTCGAAGTGGCGAACATACTGGTTGACAACCTGCTTGAGGGCCCCCTGGGCCCAGAGCCCTTCGCCCTGGATGCGGTTGGCCACCTCACCCGGCAGGGCGTTATCACCCAGCATGCGCAGGTACACATCGAACAGTGCCTGCTCTTCCGGCCGGAGCTGATCGGACAGTCGCTCGGATACCCGCTGGATATCCTCCTGCACGGCGCTGACGGCTTCCCGGAACGCCGCCAGCTCCGCCTCGGGATCTTCGGCGGCCTTCTCGGGCACAGCATCCAGGTCCGCCGGCGGATACACCACCACACCGGTACCGATGGCCACACCCGGCGCCCCCGGTACGCCGTTAAAGGAAACGTCCCGCGCTTCCTCACCCGTCAGCGACATACCACTGATGGCGCCAGTGGCTTCACTGTGGGCAATGACCCCCGCCAGCTGGGCGGAGACAGTGACCAGAAAGGCTTCTTCACCCTCGTCAAAATTACGGGAGGACTCCCGCTGCTGAACCACCAGCACGCCAAGCACGCGGCGATGGTGGATGATGGGCACGCCGAGAAACGAGCGGAACCGCTCTTCGCCGGTTTCCGGAAAATAGCGGTAACGGGGGTGTGAGGGGGCATCCTCAAGATTGATGGGTTCCTCCCGGGAACCCACCAGACCCACCAGGCCCTCGGAGTGGGCCAGGCTGACTTTGCCGACGGCCTTTTTATGCAAACCCTCGGTGGCCATCAGGATATAGCGGTTGGATACGGGATCCAGCAAATAGACGGAACACACCTCGGTGTTCATGGCTGCCTGTACCCGCGAAACAATAATGCCCAGCGCCTCCTGCAAATCACGGGCGCTGTTTACTTCCTGAACAATACTTCGCAAGGTACCGAGCATATCGGGTGTCAATCCGTCATTGTTGTTGGTCCTGCCGGCGCTGTGCTTCTTCGGCACGCTGCCACTGATCTACCGTACTGAACAACCGCGGGGCCAGTTCACGCAAGGCACGGCGGTACACTTCCCGCTTGAAGGACACCACCTGCCCCAGCGGGTACCAGTAGCTGACCCACTGCCAGCCATCAAATTCCGGTGAATCCGTGTGGTCTACCCGCACGGACGCGTCCGGGGAAAGCATCCTCAGAAGGAACCATTTCTGTTTCTGGCCCACACAGACGGGGCGCGAATTATGGCGCACCATCCTTCGCGGCAGGCGGTAACGCAGCCAGCCCCGGGTACAGCTGATGATTTCCACATCACCTGCGCCCAGGCCGACTTCCTCGGCCAGCTCCCGGTAGAGAGCCTGTTCCGGTGACTCGTTGTGCTTGATGCCACCTTGTGGAAACTGCCAGGAGTCCTGCCCGATCCGCCTCGCCCACAAGACCTCGCCCTTGTGGTTGGCCAGAATGATTCCGACGTTGGGTCTGAAACCGTCTGAATCAATCACGGCACAGTCCTGTCTCAAAATTTTTACGGACCCCCGAATTACAGGGGCTTTTCTTCCAGATTGACTCCATTCTTACAGAAAGCCTACTGGTCGGCAAACGAAGCAGGCATTCTTTTTCAGCATGTTAGAATGCTCTGTAAAAGCACCTTTGAAGGAGATTTCCCTTGACCCTGGCCATTTTTGACCTGGACAACACCCTGCTGGCCGGCGACAGCGACCATGCCTGGGGCGAGTTCCTGGTAGACGCGGAGCTGGTGGACGCCAACAGCCACCGCCAGCAGAACGATCAGTTCTACCAGGATTACCTCAACGGTGAACTGGACGTATACCGCTACCAGCGCTTTGCCCTTTCCCCCATTGCCGGACGCGACCCTGAGGAGGTGGCGGCCTGGCGCAAGGCATTCATGAACAGCCGGATAAAACCCCTTTACCAGCGCAAGGCCGACGAGCTACTCGCCAGCCACCGTGACCGGGGGCATACCCTGATGATCATTACGGCCACCAACCGCTTTGTCACCGGTCCCATTGCCGAGGCCATGGGCATCGAACACCTGCTGGCGACGGAGCCGGAAGTGGTGGACGGGCGTTATACCGGAGACATTGTGGGAGTGCCTACCTACCAGGACGGCAAGGTCACCCGACTCAGGGAATGGCTGGAAGAGAACGGAGAAAGCCTGGACGGCGCCTGGTTCTACAGCGACAGTCATAATGACCTGCCGCTGCTGAAGCTGGTGGACAACCCCGTGGCGGTGGACCCGGACCCGACCCTGGAGCAGTACGCCAGGGACCAGGGGTGGCCCGTTATGTCATTGCGTGATTAAAGAAACTCAGTCAGGGAACGGACAAAGCAGGCTTTCAGGTAATCCGTTTCGGGAATACCCGGCACGATGGGGTGGTCCGGGCCCTGATAGCCCTGCTCCAGAAGCTGGACGAAACGGTCTACCTTACGGGCGCTGCCGCGGATGATATCCACCAGCTTGTCCCGGGACAGGTGCATGGAGCATGAGGCGGATACGAGCAACCCGTCCCGCTCCAGCAGCCGCAAGCCCAGCTGGTTCAGGCGGGCGTAGGCCTGCTCGCCAGCTTTCTGGTCACGGCGGCGGGGAATAAGTGCCGGCGGGTCCAGTACCACGATATCGAATTTCTGCTTGTCGTCTGCCAGCCCCTTGAGCACCTCGAAGGCATCCCCTTCCAGGGTGTCCACGTTGTTGAACCCGTTGAGGGCGGTGTTGTGGTGCACCGAGGCCAGCGCCTGCCGTGAACTGTCCGCACAGGTGACGGAGCTGGCACCGCCAGCGGCCGCCTGCAGACCCCAGCCGCCGGCATAGCTGAACACATCCAGCACCCGGCACCCGGGGCTGTACTGCTGCAGGCGGGCGCGGTTCATGCGGTGGTCATAGAACCAGCCGGTTTTCTGACCACCACTGAGGGGCACTTCGAAACGCACCCCGTTTTCGCGAACCTGGAGAACGTCAACCGGCTCTCCCTCCACCTGCTCCACGTAGGACGGCAGCCCTTCCACCGAGCGCATCTTGCCGTCGTTCTTGAGAATGATGGCGGCCGGGTGCACCAGGCGCTGCACGCCACGGACAATGGCTTCCTTCATGGCTTCCATGCCGGCGGTGGAAATCTGCACCACAACCACATCATCAAACCGGTCGATGACCAATCCTGACAGGCCGTCGCCATCCCCGTAGACCCAGCGGTACCAAGGCTCGGGAAACACCCGGTCGCGCAGTTTCAGGGCGGTTTCCAGCCGGTCTGTCAGCCGCTTCGGGGTCATTCCGGTACTGGCATTGCGACTGATCAGACGGCCACAGATCAGGGCATGGGGATTAACAAACAGTGTACCCAGGGGCTTGTCGTTGGACGCACGTAACTGGGCCTGGCTGCCGGCCTCGAAATCCGTCAGCGGCGACCGACGGGTGTCCACCTCGTTGCTGTATACCCACAGGTGCCCGGCTTTCAGGCGACGTTCGGCGCCCTTGCGAAGGTAAAGAACAGGAAAGTCCATTAACGCTGGCCCTTATGCATCGGCCAGCGACTCGCCATACGTAGCGGCGTCCATCAGTCCGTCCAGCTCGCCCCGGTCCGCCAGCTTGACCCGGTAGAGCCAGCCTTCGCCGTAGGGGTCCTCGTTGACCATCTCAGGCTCGTCTTCCAGGGCCTCGTTGACCTCGATAACCTCGCCGGTGACCGGGCTGAACACGTCGGAGGCGGACTTCACCGATTCCGCCACGCCGGCTTCCTCGCCGCCGGTTACCGTATCGCCCACCTCGGGAAGACCAATGTAGACCACATCACCCAGTTGCTCCTGGGCGTAATCGGTGATGCCCACCGTCGCGGTGCCGTCATCCGACACCCGCACCCACTGGTGGGTCTCGATGTATTTCAGGTCCGCAGGTATCTCACTCATATCACTTATCCACTAGCTGGAAAATTTGCCGCAGTTTACCGGAAACTGCCCGGAAACAGGAACGCCAGAATGGCGGGCACCACCCGGTCGAACTGCTGGAACCGGTGATCTCCCCCCGGCTGGATCCAGGTTCGGGCACCCGGATGCTTGGCCAGGATTTCCCGGTAGTCCAGGGTTTCGTCCTCAGTCTGCACCAGAATGAACAGATTCTCCGCCCGCACTGCACCTCCGGGCTCCATGGCCTCCAGGGTGGCCATGTGGGCCGGGGTCAGGTCGTAGTCCTCCCCGGTGTAGGGGTTATGCTGGGGCCCCAGGTGGGACTGCAACAACCTGTAGGGCCAGGCGGCGGGGTTAATCAGCGCGGCCTTCAGCCCATACTTCGCCGACAGGACCGAGGCATAGAACCCGCCCATGGAGCTGCCAACCAGCCCCACGGGCCGGTCCCCGGCAGACTCTACCGCCGCGATTGCCCGTTGCAAGGCCAGTTCGGGATCGAATCCGAGCTCCGGCACTACGAGCTCTATATGGGGCGCTATACCCGGCAGCAATGCCCGGAGCTCGGACACTTTCTGCGACCGGGGCGAGCTGTTGAAGCCGTGAAGGTAGACCAGAACCGGGTGTTGATCACTGGAGGTCATGATTGCACCGGAAAGAAGAAATGGGCCCGTCAGTATAGCTGCCCGAACAGCGGTTCAGTAGCCGTTACTGTCCATATCCAGCTCGTACTGAAAGTCTGTCGCACGCACCACGCCCGTATCCAGGGTGCCGTTGCTGTAGAGGTCAAGCCACCGGAATCCGGGCGCCAGCCGCTCAACGGCAAAGTCCTCGGCCCCCGCCTCGAACTGGATACAGGTCGACGGTGTCGCAAGCAGCCGGACGTCACCACGGTAAAGGTCAAGGTCCTGGTGGATATGACCCCAGAGCACGGCCTTGACCTGTGGAAAGCGGTCTACCACCTCCCAGAACTGGTCACGGTTGTGCAGGCCGATGGCGTTCATCCAGTCGGTATCAATGCGAACAGGGTGATGATGCAGGCCGATCAGTGCAGGACGGCCGGGAAACGCGGCAAGTGCGTCAGCCAGGAATCCAAGCTCGGCCTCACCAAGCTGACCATATACCTGCCCGTGCACAGAGGAATCCAGCATGATGACCTGCCAGTTGCCGACCAGAAAATGGCGCCCGGCGGCCTGATAGCGAGCAGCCACCCGGTTCAGTATGTCACTGTTATCGTGATTGCCGGCAACCCAGCTCTCTGGGCAGTCGAATGCAGCAACCTGGCGGGCAAATTCGTGATAGGCGGGTTCCGAAGCGTCCTGGGCCAGATCACCGGTGGCCAGCAACAAATCCGGAGCTGGCTGGCGCGCCCTGGCCGTCTGAACGACGGCGTGCAGACTGTCACGGGTGCGTACACCCAACAGGGTGCCGCTGTCGTCCGCCATAAGGTGAGGGTCGGTGATCTGGAGGACCCTGGCGACGGCGTGATCAGCGGTGGCAATGGAAATGGGTGACCCGTGTTCAAGTGACGGCATTACGCGTATTCGTCCAGCAGCTGGTGATTCTGATACTAGCCGGATTCTACGCAGACAACTTCTACTTTAGTCACAAGTCGGAGGCAGGAGGGGCCAGCTTTTACAAAAGTTGACATAAAAGCCGCCGGTTTGTCATTGGGCTGGTGTCTGATCCTCCAGACCATCGGTATAGCGCCACTGGCCAGCGTCCGGCGTCACATGACCAAACCGCAGACAATAGTCCAGCCAGTCCGCCACAAAGCCATTGAGCTGAACCTTTTCATCCGGGTGGTGCATGAACCTGTTGGGGTAGTCGTTCACAGCCGCAACCTGGCGATTGCCGTAGAAACTAATCACCTCTGCCATACTGGCGTCGTGGTACACCCGCACGGTCAGCTCCGGGTTATTGAGCCAGCGACCACTGTTGTGCACCTGCTCCAGCAGGAGAGTCTCGGTATAGCGGGTCTGCTGCAGTACGGAGATACTCACCCGACCCAGATAGTTGGCCTCCCGGTGCAGGTCAAACTGAAGTATGTCGCTATCCCCGCCCTGAACCCGGCGAAGCCGGCGCAGGCGCTGGTAGTTGCCCTCGCACAGCGCCCCCAGCCTCTGGAGATCCGGTACGTAGCGTTGTTTGCGCAGGGTGACACTCACAACTGCCCCCACTCCCGCCGCAGGCGGTCCCGGTTAAGCTTCAGCCACTGGATTGCGATGATGGCAGCGGCATTGTTGATGCGGCCATCGCTGATCATGGCGCAGGCGCCTTCGGCACTGAAAACATGGGCACGAATATCTTCATGCTCATGGTCCAGCCCGTATAACCCACCGGCGTTTTCGGTACTGACCTGCCCAGCATAGAGGTAAACCAGTTCGGTAGTGCCACCGGGGGATACCAGGTATTCGCAGATTTTTTCAAGGCGGGTAAAGCTCAGCCCGGCTTCCTCTTCGGCCTCCCGGTGACCAACGTCTTCCGGATTTTCGCCTTGTTCGTTCATGCCGGCCACAAGTTCCAGCAACCACGGGCTCTGGTCCCGGCCGATGGCCCCCAGGCGGAACTGTTCAAGCAGCACCACTTCGTCCCGTACGGGGTCGTAGGGCAGCACGCAGGTGGCGTCGCCACGAACGAAGAGTTCGCGGGTAAATTCAGGCATGGAGGTGCCATCAAACCGCGGGTGGGTGAGCCACAGTTTGTCCATGCGGAAGAAGCCTTTGAAGACGGTTTCCCGCTTGTGAACCTGCACGTCGCTGGCCTTGAACTGGAAGGGTTCGGGCTTCTTTTCGGTCATGGTGGTTCTGTGGTTTCCGGTGGTATGGCGTGATGGTGAACGATAGCCGTTCGGGGTTTGGTATTGCAAGTTCGGTTTTGGGGGGCTGTATCACGTAGCCTGCAGGTTTCGGTGCCAGGGGCAGCAGGCCGATAACGTTTTTCGGGAGACGCCCCGCAAGTACGTCCCTGTAGGGCTCGACGGCAGCCATCCCTGGCTGCCGACGCTCCCGAAAAACGTTCTCAACCCGCTACCCTTTAAACTCCGAGAGGACGCTAAAGAAGCAAATCTCGAACTAGGGGCGACGGTACGGCTAACCGAAAGCACAAGCCATATTATCCCTCAATAGTCTGTAATCAATTCATGACGGTGTAACTGCAAGCGCCGCGATATCGAGAGGATAAATGGGGGCGGGGCGAGAGTGTGTTTCGGGACCTTCAAAAACAGGGACGTTTTTGAAGAGCCTCCATGGACGGATTCACGGCGTGTCCCGAAACACACTCTCGCCCCGGCACCGCCGGTACCCAACTACCAGTCTTGGAAAACAGCGTTCCAGGAATCAGGCAGGAAGATCACACCCGGTCGTAAATCTTCCCACCAGAGGCCACAAATTCCTCGGCTTTCTCTCGCATGCCAGCATCCACCGCAGACACCTCATCCAGACCATGCTCCCGGGCATAGTCCCGCACCTCCTGGGAAATCTGCATGGAACAGAACTTCGGACCGCACATGGAACAGAAGTGCGCCACCTTGGCGGACTCCTTGGGCAACGTCTCATCGTGGAACGCCCTCGCCGTATCCGGATCCAGGGCAAGGTTGAACTGATCCTCCCAACGGAACTCGAAACGGGCCTTTGACAGAGCATTGTCCCGGACCTGGGCACCAGGGTGACCCTTCGCCAGATCCGCTGCGTGGGCCGCAATCTTGTAGGTAATGATGCCGGTTTTCACATCATCCTTGTTGGGCAACCCCAGATGCTCCTTGGGGGTCACATAGCAGAGCATGGCACACCCAAACCAGCCGATCATCGCCGCACCGATGCCGGAGGTAATGTGATCGTAACCTGGCGCAATATCCGTGGTTAGCGGTCCGAGGGTATAGAACGGCGCCTCGTCACAGCACTCCAGTTGCTTGTCCATGTTTTCCTTGATCAAGTGCATGGGCACATGGCCAGGGCCCTCGATCATGCATTGCACGTCGTGCTTCCAGGCGATTTTTGTCAGTTCACCCAGGGTTTCCAGTTCACCAAACTGGGCAGCATCGTTGGCGTCTGCGATGGAACCGGGCCGCAGGCCGTCACCCAGGCTGAAGGACACATCGTAGGCCTTCATGATCTCGCAGATATCCTCGAAGTGCTCGTACAGGAAGCTCTCCTTATGATGGGCCAGGCACCACTTGGCCATGATGGAACCGCCCCGGGACACAATGCCCGTGGTGCGGTTCGCCGTGAGCGGCACATGGTGCAGCCGAACGCCGGCATGGATGGTGAAGTAATCCACACCTTGTTCCGCTTGCTCGATCAGGGTGTCGCGGAAAATTTCCCAGGTCAGATCCTCCGCCACGCCACCGACTTTCTCCAGGGCCTGGTAGATGGGCACCGTGCCAATAGGTACCGGGGAGTTACGGATGATCCACTCGCGGGTTTCGTGGATATTCTTGCCCGTGGACAGGTCCATTACCGTATCCGAGCCCCAGCGGATGCCCCAGGTGAGCTTTTCCACCTCTTCCTCTATAGAGGAACTGACTGCAGAATTACCGATATTCCCGTTGATCTTCACCAGGAAGTTGCGACCAATGATCATGGGCTCGGTTTCCGGGTGATTGATATTGGCGGGGATGATCGCCCGGCCCCGAGCCACTTCGTCGCGTACGAATTCCGGTGTGATTTCCGGCGGCAGGTTGGCACCGAACGACTGGCCGGGATGTTGCTGGTCAGCCAAACCCTGCTCCCTGGCCTCCTGCAACTTCATATTTTCGCGGATCGCGATGAACTCCATCTCCGGCGTGATAATGCCCTGTCGCGCGTAGTGCATCTGGGAAACGTTACGTCCGGCTTTTGCCCGTAATGGTTTGCGTTCGTCCATAAAGCGCAGCGGGTCGAGCTGCGGGTCCTTCATTCGACGTCGTGTGTACTCCGAGGAGTAGCCCGCCAATTGCTCAGTATCGCCCCGCTCTGCGATCCACCTGCCACGCAGTGCGGGCAGCCCCTTGCGCAGGTCAATGGTGGCGTCCGGATCTGTGTAGGGGCCGGAGGTGTCGTAAACGACCACCGGCGGGTTCTTTTCACCGCCCATATCGGTGGGTGTGTCAGTAAGGGCGATTTCCCGCATGGGAACCTTCAGGTCCGGGCGGGAGCCCTTTACATAAATTTTACGCGACGCAGGCAAAGGCTTGATTGCGGCGCCGTCGACGCGGGCAGATTCACTGAGATAGGCTGGAATATCAGACATAAAGCGGACCCTTCTTGTTTGAAACGGATTCGGGGCCGCGTATGACGCTGGTGTTGCAGGCAAGAGACTGAAACGGTGCTACCACCCTTCAATCTATCTATTGCTACCAGATCTGTCCTGGATCCCTACGCCGGTACTAACCGGATCAGGTTCTCGGGTTTTGCACTGCAATCTCAGCCGACCAACTGGCCAGCACCCCGTCAAGACGCGATTCGGGTCACCGTATGGCAAGTTCGGAACGAACACCGGTGACCACTGGTTTGTCCACAAAGTGGGACAGTGTTCAAGTCTAGAGATCCGGTGGTTTATTGTCCATAATGGCTTTCCCGCCTGATTAGCAAGCTAGGATGGACGGATTCGCCAAAAGAACAAGCCACAGCCGACCCACCCGGCTGGTGCGTCGCCACACTGGGAGAAACGATGAAAAAGCAACTGTTATGCGGCCTGATCAGTCTTTTCTCGGCGCAGGCCGCGCTGGGTATGGACCTGATCGAAACCTACGAAAAAGCGCTGTCCTACGATTCCGGCATTGCCGCAGCCCGGGCGTCGCTGCAGGCCCAGGAAGCGGGGGCAGACGTAACCCGCAGTTCGCTGCTGCCCCAGATTGGCGCTTACGGCGATGCCAACCATATCGATGTGGACGGCCCCGGTCAGGATAATTCCTACAAGTCCTTCGGTTACGGTGTACAACTGACCCAACCCCTTTTCCAGGCGGATGCCTGGTTTGCCTACGACGCCGCCCAGTTTCGTACCGAAGCAGCCCGGGCCGAGTACAACCTGGCCCAGCAGCAGCTGATTCTTGATGTGGCGTCCGCGTACTTTGATGTCTTGCGGGCCGCGGACAACCTGACCACTGCCCGCGCCACGGAAAACGCCATTGAACGACAGTATCAGCAGGCCCAGGAGCGCTTTGACGTTGGCCTGATTGCTATCACCGAGGTCTATGAGGCCCGCGCCACCTTCGACGACAGCTCCAGTCGTCGTATCGCCGCCGAGAGCGAACTGGATATCGCCCGGGAGCGTCTGGCGCGCCTGACTGGGGAGTACTCGGAGGACCTGGAAAACCTGGAGCGGGACTTCCCCCTTATGCGCCCGATGCCGGCGAACCCCAACGAATGGGAGTCCACTGCCCTTGAACAGAACTGGCAGATCCAGCGGGCCATCAAGGAGCTTCAGGCGAGCAAGGCCAACCTGGATGAGGCCAAGGCCGGACATTACCCGACCGTGGACCTGAATGCGTCATGGGGCCAGCAAAAGCTGGACAACGTTGAGGATCCGGCTACAGCGAGTCTCGGGGGACAGCGGGATGGCACCACCACCGAAGCGGTCATCGGGCTGAGCCTGAACGTTCCCCTTTACGCTGGTGGCGGCATCCAGGCCGGCGTGCGGCAGCAGCGGTCCACCGTTAACCTGCAGGATGAAAACCTGAAAACCACTCGCCGGGATGTACAGGTGAACACCCGCAGCCTGTTCCGCACCGTCAACACCAATATCGAAACGGCATCAGCGCTGGAACAGACCATCGTCTCCCGTCGCAGCGCCCTGGACGCTACCAGGGCCGGATACGATGTGGGCACCCGAAATATCGTGGAGGTGCTGGACGCCGAACAGGCCTACTACATTGCCCTCCGGGATTATGCCAACGCCCGCTATGACTATGTGGTCAACACCCTGGGCCTGAAGCAGGCCGCCGGCACCCTCAGTCCACAGGACCTGATCGAACTGAACAAGTGGCTCAGCGAGACGGCCCCGGGCATCGAAGCCCTGGCCAACGAAGAAGAGACCCTGGACAGTCCGATGGAGTGATGCGGATCAGACTCCGGCCTGGCCGATTATCGTTCTTCCACCGGGGCCAGGCGCTCCAGAATGCCCTCAACCACCTGGTTGAGGGCACCCCGGTTGGCCTCGACCACCGTCAGTGCGGCGTTGCCAAGTGCGGCCGCCTCTCCGGGGTGGGAAAACAGGCCGGTAACCGCATCCCCCAGCGCTGAGCTGTCGCCCACCCGAACCAGGCCCTGACCTTCATCCAGTTGCCGGTAGACCGTCTCGAAGTTGAACACATGGGGCCCGGTAATAACGGGCAGTCCCCAGGCGGCGGGCTCCAGCGGATTATGGCCACCCCGCTCGATCAGCGAGCCGCCCACGAACGCAATATCCGCCGCACCGAACATCACCATGAGCTCCCCCATGGTATCCCCGAGATAGACCTGTGCCGCGGTGGGTGCCTGCCCCTCTGAGCGACGTGCCACCGAGAATCCCCTTTTCCGGGTCATCTCAGCGACGGCGTCGAATCGTTGCGGGTGGCGGGGAACGATGGTCAGCAAGGCTTCGGGACAATCCTGTAACACCCTGGCATGGGCATCCAGCAGTTGTTCATCCTCCCCTTCATGGGTGCTGGCTGCAATCCATACCGGCCGGCCCCCGAACGCCTTACGCAGTTCCGTCGCCTGCTGTCGCACAGCATCGGTAATGGACACATCGAACTTGATACTACCGGTGACGGATATGGCTTCACCCCTGGCGCCGATTTCCCGGAAACGGGCGGCGTCTTCGTCGGCCTGGGCAGCGATCCAGTCGATCTGCCGGACCAGGCCCCGTACCCATTCCCCAAAACGTTGATAGCCCCGGGCCGAGCGGGCCGACAGGCGGGCATTGATCAGGAACACCGGACATCGACGCTCGTTTACCTCCCGGATCATATTGGGCCAGAGCTCGGTTTCCATGATCACCAGGGCCCGGGGCCGGACCCGTTTGAGGAACCGCCGGACCGAACCGGGTGTGTCAAAAGGCGCGTATGCATACTGAACCCGATCACCGAACAGAGTAAGGGCCTGCGCCGCACCGGTGGCGGTCATGGCAGTGACCAGGATTGGCACATCCGGCCGACGCTCAAGCAACGCTTTTACCAGCGGAGCGGCGGCAATGGTTTCGCCAACAGAAACCGCATGCACCCAGATTACCGGCTCGGACATTATCGGCACCAGTCCCAGGCGCTGCTGCCACCCCTGCGACCCGGCACCGTTGCGACGGGTGGACCACCAAAGGTAGGCCAGGGCAAGGGGCAGCAGCAGTCGGTAACAGGTCGAATAGATGGCGTGCAGCATGCGGGCTCCTGGTTCAGGCGTGGGGCCATTCTAACCAATTGACCCGCCGGTGACACCGGCAAAGCTGCCCTGATAAACTCCCCACCCTGAAGCCCCAATTGGCCTGATGAAACCCTGGGTAAACGTGAATCGCAAGCATCGCAGTAAAGAACGGGACCTGAACTACAGCCACTACCTCCACCCGCGCTGGTGGCCGACCTGGCTGGCCGTGGGCATGATGTGGCTGATGGCTCGCCTGCCCCTGGGTTTACAGTGGAAGCTCGGCAAGCTGGTCGGAGAGCTGGCCTGGCGCTTCATTCCGCAGCGGCGGCATATTGCCGAGGTCAATATCCGGGCATGCTTCCCCGAGCTTTCTGAGGAGGAACAGCAGGCACTGGTGCGCAAGGCGTTTCACGCCAATGGCATTGGCGTGATGGAAATTGGTGTAGCCTGGTTCCGCAAAGCGTCCGATTTCATGAACATTACCCGGGTCCATGGACTTGAGCACCTGGAGCAGGCCCGCGCCGGAGAAAAGGGAGTGATGCTCCTTGGCGGGCATTTCAGCACTCTCGACCTGGGCGGCTGCCTCTCCACCGAAGTCATCGAAGCGGACGTCATGCAGAGGGATCACAACAACCCGCTGATGAACGCCGTAATGACCCGGGCCCGACAGAGACGATATGGCGCCGTACTCGACTCCAAGGATTTACGAGGCCTGCTCAAGCGCCTGAAGGCCAATCGCACGGTCTGGTACGCCACTGACCAGGACTATGGTCGCAAGGGCATCGTATTCGCGCCCTTCTTCGGCATTCCTGCCGGCAGTATTACCGCCACCTCCCGCATTGCCGAGCGCAGCGGCTGTGCCGTGGTACCTTTCAGTCACTTCCGCCGGGACGACAAACCCGGCTATGACATTTACTTCCACCCGGCACTGGAGAACTTCCCGTCTGGCGACGACCTGGCCGACGCCACCCTCGTCAACCAGACCATCGAACGGGAAATTCGCCGCCAGCCTGACCAGTACCTGTGGATGCACCGGCGGTTCAAGACCCGCCCCAACCGGGACGACCCGGCCTTTTACGGCAAGAAACGCAAACGCTGAAGGACGATTCCACCCATGGCATTAAACAAGGCTTCCCTTGCCATCCTTGCGCTGCGACTGGCCGGCAAGCTGCCCCTTCACATGGCGCAACGAGTTGGACGCGTACTGGGCAGCCTGAGCGCTTGGCTGCCGACCCGTTCAAAGAAGATCACCACGGCAAATATCAACCTATGTTTTCCAGAACTTCCGAAGGAGGAACGTAAGCAACTGATCCGGTCCAGCCTCCGCCACACCGGACAGACGTTTATGGAAATACCACTGATGTGGGAATGGCCAGTTGAACGGTGCCTGGGCCTGATCCGGGAAGTAGAAGGCCTGGATTTGATTGACAACGCCCTGTCTGAAGGTCGGGGAATCGTACTTCTAGCCCCGCACCTCGGTAACTGGGAGCTGGCGGGCATCTACTTCTCCTCCCGGTATCAGATGGCTGCGCTTTATAGCCCGCCTAATCTCAAGGATTTCGAAGACTACATGATCCGAGTAAGGGAGCGTGCGGGATCGATTTTGGTGCGGGGAGACCGTCGAGGGCTGGCGCGGATGGTGAAAGTTCTCAAAAACGGAGGGATTGCGGGGATTTTGCCGGATCAGAGCCCCGGCAGAGATTCAGGATACGCCTTCGCCCCATTTTTCGGACAGCATGTGCGCACCATGACCCTGGCATCGAAACTGATCGCCAAATCAGGCGCGGCCTCGTTCACCACATTCGCAGAACGCCTCAACGACGCGGAGGGCTTCCGAATCGTTATCCGCCCGACTGAACCCGACATCGATAATGGAGACCCGGTCACCGCTGCGACCGCCCTGAATCTTTCTGTCGAAAACTGCGTACGAGAGCTTCCTGAGCAATATCAATGGGAATATAAGCGTTTTAAGAGGCCCGCGCCTGGCGCCCCCAATCCTTATACTTAATGCTCTGAACTCCTGCTTGTCGCCAACACACTTGATTCAAGAGTGACCGTGCAAAATGTCTTGATACAGGCTGCGGTATTCGGTCGCCATACGCTGCGGACTAAACTTGTGAAGGTTCAGCCTTGCGCCCTTCTTCAGGCTTGAACTCAGGCTAGGATTATCGACTAGCTGACTGATCGCCCGACTCAAAGCGCTGGCGTCGCCCGGTGGTACAAGTAATCCATTGACGTGGTCCGCGACGAGATCGGGAATGCCACCTGCTCTGGCGGCGATTACAGGAACGTCCAACTGCATTGCCTCGAGGATAGTTGAACCAAGCCCCTCTGTAAGCGATGGGAATAAAAAAATATCGAATGCAGAAATCCAGTTTCCCACGTTTTCCTGATATCCGACAAACTCAACATTACCAAGGCCTCGGCTCTGCTCTTTAAGCCAGTCTTCATCGGGTCCTTCACCAACGAACAGAAAGTGAACTTTCGGATTCTCACGGATCAGCTCTTTGGCAGCAGATATGGTTACCTGAAACCCCTTATGTTTCAGAAGCCTGCCCACCTGCCCCACCAAAACCTTGCCTGCATATTGATCTCGAATCTGACGAACATTACTCAAATTCACTGAAAACCCGGAATAGCTGGAAGGAATGATGCAAGGCGTTAGCTCAGGAAAAGAGTCAGTAACCACTTCCTTGATAGCCGTACTTAAACAGACTATCGCACTTGCCCTTCTATAAGCTGACTGTGTTAACAAGCCTTCACCCAACCGATTATCCACCCTACGGGTAACGACATAAGGTGTCTTCCTGGCAACAGACTCCAACCAGGCCCAGTAAACGGATTTACCGTCGTGACAGTGGATCAGATTCCAACTCCCTCGAGAGTGACCCATAACAAAATGCGCTGTTTCCCGAGTAGACAATCCCTGAATCCCATCAACCTCACCGAGCAGGCGGCTTCCTTTTTTAGCGACCAGAGTCTGATGGACTCCTTGTTCGGCCAATTCCTGGATGAGGTTAAGGGTCTGTCGCTCTCCTCCCGAGAAGCCGCTGGCCAGGTTAACGTGACAAATGTGCATAAAGGCTGCCCCGAGTAAATTTGATGCTAATCTGAGGAACAAATTTCAATGAGAAGCCAAAGGGGCTCTCTAGAGATGGAGCCGGCTTCGTCTGAAAAAGACAAACGTCTATTGGTTCGTTCGGGAAATCTTGAGCAACTCTAATTGCGTCGAGAAACTGATTACCGGCGTGTCTTGACCCAGAGAGCCGCATATTTGTTGAATACGTAAATAGCTGTCGTAACCGCTAACAAAAACCCGTGTTTGCCGTCCAGGAATCCACGCTGCAACAAATATTTCCGGAAAAAAGCGCTTCCACTATGTATGCACGCTGAGAACAAGCTTGCCCTTTTACCATTGCGAAGTCGTTGAGCGGCCCAAGCATCGGCATAACGTACTGACTTCGTCATATAATCGGCAAAGTCGGTTGCAGTGTAGTGAAGTAAATCGCCGTCAAGCTCGCCTACGTTTGCCCCGTTGCAATCAACTTTCTCGTGTACCAACGCATCATTATACGCAAACTCCTCGCGCCGATATAAGCGAATCACCCGGTCCGGGTACCAGCCTGAATGATGGATGAAGCGACCGAAGAACCACGAGAGACGTTTCACCTGAAAAACTGAGTTTTCAGGCGCCTCAGCCACAGCCGCCTCTATTGACGCAGCTAACTGACTGGTAACCACCTCGTCCGAATCGATCCAGAACAACCACTCGCCTCGAGCATACTTCTGGGCCCGCTGGCGTTGAGGACCAAATCCTGGCCAATCCTGTGATCGAACAACAATAGCCCCTATCGACTCTGCTGTAGCAATCGTTCCATCAGAAGAGCCCGAGTCCAACACAACGATCTCATCCGCGAAACTCAAACTCTCCAGGCAACGACGAAAGTCTGGGCCTGCGTTCCTGGTTATTAGCACAGCACTTAATCTCATCGACATGCCTCAAGCACCGGCTCTACCTGAATTCCAGTCAAGCAGTTATAGTGTCCAAATCTACAAGTTCGCTCGAAACAGGGACTGCACCATACGGGATGCCGGACGATAACGGCTTTATCCGTAAGGGGCGGTGTAAAGTCAGGACTGGTCGAGCCATAGATAGCAACAACTTCAGCACCAGAGGCGGCGGCCACGTGCATCAACCCGGAGTCATGGCTAACAACTTTTTCACAGACACTGAACAGGTCCACGGTATCCACGAGCCGGGTTCTCCCACAAAGATTGAAAACCCCCTCCTGCCCGCTTGCGATTGTGTCACCCACATCTTCATCTTTCGGTCCGCCAATCACCCATACCTGAACCCCCCTTTGAACAAGCGCTCCAGCTAAAGCCCGGTGATTTGCCAGAGGCCACTGCTTGGACGGACCAAACTCCGCACCCGGGCAAATTGCAATAGCGGGGCGCTCAGAGTCCAGCCCAAGCTCAGCGAGCACTCGCGCCGCGTTTTCCGGGTCAACCGTCAGTTCGGGAGCAAGGACTTCAAACTGGTACCGCTCATACTCTTCTTTCGAGGCTCCCAGGCCCAGGTAACGCCAGACAGTTTTATCGGTAATCAGCTCACCGTCACGGGTAGGATGCCGGCGCCGGGCGTCTGTCAGCAGTATCGATCGCCCCTCTCCAGTGAAACCGACACGCTCGGGGATACGGGCAAAGAAGGGAATCAGTGCGGACTTGAAAGACCGCGGCAGTATAATCGCCTTGTCGTACAGAGCGAGCGAGCGAGCCAACTGCCACTGCGCCTTCAGACCCAGCTCGCCACTTTTCCAGGGGGCTGCGATGCCCTGATCTACTTCCGGCATTCGGCTAATAATCGGCAATGACCAGCCTGGCGCAAGCACATCAATTCTGGCCTCGGCATCTTTCAGCTTGAGAGACTTCAGCAGCGCCTGGGCCATGACCATGTCGCCAACCCAGGAAGGTCCGACAATTAGGTACCTCATCGGGTCAGCCAGGCCATATAGGCGGTCACGCCGGCCTTCACATCGGTGAACTCGTCGCGATAGCCCGCCTCGCGCAATGCGCTGATATTTGCCTGAGTGAAGCTTTGGTAACGTCCCTTTAGCTCATCGGGGAAAGGAATGAACTCAACCTTGCCTTTGCCATGAAAGTCGATGACCGCCTCCGCCACTTCCAGAAACGATTGCGCACGACCGGTACCCAGATTGAAAATGCCGGACTGCTGCGGGTTCTCATAAAACCAGAGGTTCACCCGGACAACGTCATCTACATACACAAAGTCTCGCTGCTGCCCGCCATCAGGATAACCATCCCAGCCTTCAAAGAGCTTCGGATTCTGCCCGGCAATGATTTGCTGGTGCAGATGATAGGCCACTGAAGCCATTTTCCCCTTGTGTTGTTCCCGGGGACCGTAGACATTGAAGTAACGGAAGCCGACAACCTGGCTTTTGACCGACGGCAGAAGCCGGCGCACGTACTGGTCAAACTGCCACTTGGAGTATCCATAGACATTTAGCGGATGCTCGCACTCTCGCACTTCCCGGAACTCCTCACAACCGCCATACACAGCGGCGCTCGAGGCGTAGAGAAAGGGTACGCTGTGGTCCAGGCACCAATGCAACAAGACCTTCGAGTAGCTAAAGTTATTCTCCATCATGAACCTGCCATCCCACTCCGTTGTATCGGAGCAAGCCCCTTCATGGAAGACGGCGTCGATGCCGGAAGGCAACCGGTCTTCCCGCGCAAGCTCAAGGAACTCCGCCTTGTCCATGTAATCGGTGATATCGAGGTCGGCCAGGTTCCGGAACCGGGTACCATCGGTCAAGTCATCAACCACCAGAATATCGGTTTCGCCGCGCCGATTGAGGGCATACACGATATTGGCACCAATGAAACCAGCCCCACCAGTGACGACAATCATTTTAACGCTCCAGACCAAAGCTCTTCTGACAGGCAACCGAAGGCCTCAGCACGGCCCTCGCCAAGGCGTAATACTACCCGTTTTCATGGACCGCTAAAACATCACAGCACCCAGCTCACGGCGCTTTCCGACACCTGTTCATTCTTTAACCAGTCATGCGTAGCCCTCGGAGGCGTACTGACTTAAACTGCACGGGCATAATTTTCAGTTGCCCCATATATAGCAGGTAAAACAATCTCAATGAGCTCATTAACGACCAGTGTCGTCGCGACAGGCCTTGCCTTGGCCCGCCTTCCATTATCTGTACTGGCGTTCGCGGTTGGAGCATTCTTCGTTTGCCGAACCGGGCTATTAGTGTTTCATCATAACTACTTCGCCAATTTAAGCCTGATGGAACTGATATACGGTTATGTACAGGGCATCAAGTTCGACCTTTCGATCACTGTGATCGCGCTCTCTCCCGCCCTTTTACTGATGAGCCTCCCCATCACTGCGCTGCAAAATCCGCGCTGGCTCCAGGTTCTCGCCTGGCTATCCGGGGTCGTGTTACTGGCCTTGCTTGGTCTCTATATGGCCGATATTGCCTATTTCGGCGAAGTTAACCGCCACCTGGGGCAGGAGCTTTTCCGGCTGGACTCAGATCTGGGGGCGGTCGTTGAAATTGCGTCGACGTCCCGTCTGCCGTCGACAATCCTGAGCCTGTCCCTGATAGTGTTCTTTGCGGTGCTCTGGCACCGCTGGGTCGTCAGGCCTGTCAACGGAAGAACTGCCGATCTCCCGGCAAACTGGTGGCAGCGGTCGGCCATCTGGCTAGTATTAATCATTATGCTTACCTGGTTTGGTCGGGGCCTTGTTGTGGTGAGTAAACCGATTGACGTCGTTGACGCCTTTACGGAAAGCAGCCAGGAGCAGGCGAATCTGGCCCTCAATGGCGCCTTTGTGGCTTTGAAAGCGATTGACGATGACGAGCGTAAACCGCTTTCATTCTTTAGTCAGACCGAATTCGACCGAATCGCCCAACAACAACCGGCTGAACCATTCAAATACACCCCAGACTCCCAAGCCCCCAGAAACGTCATTGTTTTCATGCTGGAAAGCTGGAGCTACGAGTATATCGACGGCCTGGCAGGCAAAGGCTATGGCGTCACACCTTTCATGGACCGGTTAATAGAGCGGTCTCAGGTCTGGACCCGGTTCTACGCGGCGGGCCAACGCAGCATCCAAGGTATCCAAGCCGCATTAACCTCTGTTCCGGTGCTCGAAAGCCAGCCAGCCCTTGGCTATGGGCTGGAGCTCAACCGTATGAGCCGAATCGCGGCGATAGCTCGCCAGCAGAATTATGAAACGGTGATGATCCAGTCATCAAACCGCCGCTCATTTCATATGGACGGCATCGCGAAAAGCCTTGGGTTCGAGCATTACTATGGCAAAGAGGACTTCCCGCTTCGCCGCGACTACCCTCAGCCAACCCCGCGATTTGGCTGGGACCACGAGACCATGGCCTTCCTTGGCGGCCACTTATCCAGCAAAACTTTCACCGAGAAACCATTTTTTGCATTCCTTTTTACCGGCACCACCCATGAGCCATTCGCCGACCCTGGCCAGGAGTTTCACAACTATGAACATGACCCATCCGGTTTAGGGGGCTTTCTCAACACGCTTCGCTACAGTGACTGGTCCATAGAACAATTCATGAACCATGCACAGTCACAGCCCTGGTACGAAAACACTGTCTTCATTTTTACCGCCGATCATGTACTTCGAGCGTCAGACGTTGAGCTCGGAAACCAGTTTCATATTCCGCTGGTTATTTTTACGCCTGACGGATCCCTTACCCCCGCCAGGAAGCAGCAGGTGGCCAGCCAGTATGACCTGCTCCCGACACTTGCCGACTTGCTCGGCATAGCAAGCCCCGTCTATACGTTCGGGGAATCGCTACTGAGCCCGGCTACGAACGCAGCCCCCCTTCCAGCGATGGTTTCCAAGGGAGCAGTGACCGGAATGATCCATGCCTGCGGTACGAGCGTCTTCACCGAAGCAGGGCTTATCGGGAAAAATGCCAGCAACGAACCTGGCTATTGCCAATTCGACGAGGCGCAAGAACGGCTGCAGTGGCGTATGCAACTAGCTGATAAACTGCTGCGTAAAAATCAGTGGATACCCGCTACAGAGATTTCATCGATGGGCTCCCCCCCAGAAGACGGGCCGGGCTAGGCAACGTGGGAGCAGGCTCTGAGCCATGATATAATTTCGCGTCCGGCTCGGAGGCTTTCCGGGTACACCTTATTCCAGTATTTCTCGTTGGAGGCAATGATGTCCCTGCCAAGCAGCTACCTAGCCACACTGGAGCGTCACCGCCAAACGTTTGCCGCTCTGGAAGACATACAGGAGTCTGCGGAGCGGCTGCTTGCCTATACCCGCCAGACCCTGAAACAGGGAGGCAAGGTTATCTTTATGGGCAATGGCGGCAGCGCGGCCGATTCCCAGCACCTGGCAGCAGAGTTCATGGTTCGCTACAAGCAGGAGCGGGGGCCCCTCGCCTCCATCGCGCTGACCACTGACACCTCCATATTGACGGCCCACCCCAACGACTATGAGTTCGAAACCGTCTTCGAGCGTCAGGTTCGCGGATTATGCAAACCGGAAGACCTGGTTATTGGCCTGACCACGTCTGGGCAAAGCGAGAACATCAACCTTGCCCTGAAGGCCGGCAACGAATTGGGTGCAACGACCGTTGCGTTGACGGGGCGCGATGGTGGCAAGGTAAAGGATATTGCCGATCTCTCCATCATTATCCGCAGCGATGAAACCGCCCGCATCCAGGAAGCCCACATGTTTATTGGTCACTGGCTGTGCGAGGCCATCGACGAGGTGGTCCTGTCCGGAGGCCTGGGCTGATGTTTGACCCGGCCAGGCTCGCCAGTTTGCAGAGTGCCTCAGTGCTGGTAGTCGGAGATGTCATGCTCGACCGCTACTTTATAGGCGATACCAATCGCATCTCACCGGAAGCGCCGGTCCCCGTTGTACGGGTAGCCCATACCGAAGACCGGGCCGGTGGCGCTGCCAACGTGGCCAGGAACATCGCCCACCTGGATGGCCATGCAGCCCTACTGGGCCTTATTGGGCAGGACCAGGATGGCAAGCTGCTTGAAGACATACTGGTGCGGGAGAAAGTCCACTCGGAACTGCTTGCACTGAAAGAAGCCCGGACCATCTCCAAAACCCGGATCATCTCCCGCCATCAGCAGATGGTCCGCCTGGACATGGAAGACACCTTCGAACCGGTCCTGGCCAGACGTTTGGCTGATCGCTTCTCTGCGCTGATCAACGGGTACGACACAGTTATCATTAGCGATTACGCCAAAGGCACACTCGCCTGTGTAGGCAACCTGATCCAGACTGCGAGGGTCGCTGGAAAAACCGTACTGGTAGACCCCAAGAGCAAGGATTTCTCCCTGTATCGGGGCGCCAGTGTGATTACACCAAACCTGGCTGAATTCAAGGCCGCCGGCGGCGATGTCTCGTCCGAAGACACCATGCTGGCTTCTGCCCGATCCATGCTGTCGGACGCCGGTATCGATACCATGCTGCTCACACGCAGTGAGCAGGGCATGAGCCTTATCACAGCTGGTGCCCATCACCACTTTCCGGCAGAGGTTCTGGAAGTGAGCGACGTAACCGGTGCAGGCGACACGGTAATCGCGACACTGGGCACGCTTCTTAGCACTGGCTTTTCACTGGAAGACGCGGCCTGGCTGGCCAACCTGGCAGCCGGAATTGTCGTGGCCAAGCTGGGCGCGGCTACGGTTTCTCCGGAAGAACTGGCGGCTCGCGCCAGCCACCAACTGTCCGCAAAAAACAGTGGCTACCATCCGACCATCGAGCAAAGCCTGCTGCACATTGACTACGCTCGTGAACAGGGGGAGCGTATTGTTTTTACCAATGGCTGCTTCGACATTCTCCATGCAGGCCATGTGCGCTACCTGGCCCAGGCCCGCGCCCTTGGCGACCGGCTGGTGGTAGGTCTGAACTCCGATGCATCCGTCCGTCGGCTCAAGGGTGAGGAGCGCCCCGTCAACAGCCTTGAGGACCGCATGGAAGTTCTTTCTGCCCTGGCCTGTGTAGACTGGGTTATCCCGTTCGGCGACAAGCCTGACGAGCAGGACACCC
Organism: Marinobacter sp.; assembly: GCF_041690615.1. Classification (GTDB taxonomy): domain Bacteria; phylum Pseudomonadota; class Gammaproteobacteria; order Pseudomonadales; family Oleiphilaceae; genus Marinobacter. Next base: position 11,416 of record NZ_JAWLGY010000022.1, on the reverse strand, counting down.
CCGAGCAGCTTATCCGGAGAGTCCGGCCACGGGTGCTGGCTAAAGGTGGTGACTACACCGCAGAAACGGTCGTAGGAGCAAACTTCGTACACGAAAATGGGGGGGAGGTCGCCATACTCCCTACCCTGGAAGGTCGCTCTACTACTGGACTGATCAGAAAAGTCAGGAGCTAATTTGACCCCCGTTCACTCTGTTTGTCTGCTGCGCTTGTCAGCCATCGGGGACACCTGTAATGCGGCCGCCATCGTGCAGGCTATCCGGAACTGGTACCCGGAGGCACAGATCACCTGGGTCATTGGCAAGGCAGAAGCGAGCCTTATGGACGGCATGCCCGGCGTCAACCTTGTGGTTTTCGATAAAAGCCGGGGACTTGCCGCCTACAGAAGCCTCTACCGCAGCCTCAGAGGCCAAAGGTTCGACGTACTACTGGTTATGCAGGTAGCACTGCGTGCCAGCTTGGCCAGCTTGTGCATTGCCGCCAGACGGCGGATCGGTTTCGACAGAGCGAAAAGCAAAGAACTGCACGGCCTGGTCGTCAATGAGCGTATCGAGCCGACAACCGCCCCCCATGTACTGGATAATTTCCGCCAATTCCAGAAGGCAATTGGCGTTCCCCTGACCCCACCATTGTGGGATATCCCACTGAGTGATGACGACCGACAATGGGCTGATGCCCAGCTCGATCAGTCGCGCGAGCGGCACCTGATCATTATCCCTGCTGCCTCCAATCCAGAGCGCAATTGGTTACCTGCGCGATATGCTGCAGTCGCAGACTTTGCATCCGACCAAGGCTTTGCCGTCTACCTTTGTGGCGGCCCCGGCGAGTTCGAAAAGGCTCTGGCAAAGGACATCCAGGGGCGTACCAAGGCACCAATCCACAACCTGGTGGGCCAGTCTTCACTCAAACAGCTGTTCTCACTGATCGGCCAGGTCCAGGTGGTCATAGCACCCGATACCGGCCCGGCCCACATGGCAGTAGCCGCCGGCACCCCGGTCATTGGCCTCTACGCCCACAGCAACCCCGCTCGCACGGGCCCCTATCTGTGGCAGGACTACGTAGTCGACGCGTATACTCCCGCGCTTCAAGAAATTCGAGGCGAATCCCCGAGCCAGACCCGCTGGGGGCAGCGCCTGAAAGGCAAGGAACTTATGGGCCGCATAACCACAGAGCAAGTATGCAAAACCCTCCAGCGCTGTATGCGGGACCAGAACTTATGACCAACAAAGCCGTATTTCTGGACCGGGATGGCGTTATCAACATCGACCATGGTTACGTCTACCGCAAGGAAGATTTCGAGTTCGTTGAAGGCATTTTCGAACTATGCCGGTATTTTCAGGCGCAGGGCTACCTGTTGATCGTGGTCACCAACCAGTCCGGCATTGCCCGAGGTATGTATTCGGAAGAACAGTTTCAGGAACTGACTGACTGGATGCTGGAACGGTTCAAGGATGAGGGGGTTGAGATCGCGAGGGTGTATCACTGCCCCCATCACCCGAACTTCGGACCCGTACAAACCCGGAACTGTGACTGCCGGAAACCTGAACCCGGCATGGTTCTGCAAGGACTAGCAGACTTCGATCTTGACCCTGCGTTATGCCTTCTGATTGGTGATAAAGCCAGTGACGAGGAAGCCGCACGGCACGCAAACCTGGGCAGATCAGAGATCATCAATACCAATGACTCCAATGCACTTAATCAACTGATTGGGCGACTCTAGCCCGCGATCTGAGAAATTTTATGCGGTATGTAACATCGTTTCTAGCCTTTACCTTTGGTGCGTTCGCCCTTTCGTTAAACTCTGGCTACTCTTGGGGGCCGGCCGGACTGCTGATCTGTGCGATTATTTCTGCTCTATGGCAGCGCTCACCCCGCCTCTTGATTCCCGGAAAAGACGATGCGTGGATTACAGCAGCCTTTCTGCTGTTTTTTATGGTCGCACTTGCAGAGGTTGCGCTTCACGGATCCGGAAGCAGCGAACTGGACAAGCCAAGTCGATTTCTCTTCGCGCTTGTTGTGCTGGCTTTTCTGAACCGGTACCCGCCCTCCCCTGCCTGGTTGTGGGTCGGTATTGCGTTAGGCGCCACCGGTGGCGGACTTATTGGCGTCTACCATGTTTTTGTACAGGGGATGCCAAGAGCCGGGGGCAGCATGAACCCGATCCAGTTCGGAAACCTGTCCATCCTGCTCGGCTTGCTCTCCATGTGCGCCATTTTCTGGCAAAAAGAAAATCGCACGAAAAACGGGCTCCTCACAGCATTCTTTGGCCTTTCAGTCATCCTTGGCATCCTCGGGGCACTACTGTCGGGAAGCCGAGGTGGTTGGCTTGCTTTGTTGGTAGTCCCGATTGTTCTGATTGGTGGGTATATCAGACAATTCCGGAAAAAGAGCATGATCGCAGGGCTGGTGGCTTTAACCGTCGCAGTTTCCACCCTGGTTGGGCTAGCAGGAGACATTGTGGAACAGAGAATCGACAACGCTGCCGCAGAGTTCGAAGCTTACCAGACTCACAACGACGCCAGTTCCTCGGTGGGCGTTCGACTGGAACTCTGGAAGTCAGCCTGGCTCCTGGGAAGCTCAAAGCCACTACTTGGCTGGGGCACCAATGGGATTACGGAAGGCAAGCAGCAACTGATTGAAGCAGGAAAGGTGAAAGCGGATGTTCTGAGGTTCTCCCACGCCCACAACGACTACCTCGACCTGTTTCAGAAACGGGGAGTGCCAGGCTTGGCCTCAATGCTCGCCCTTTACCTCCTGCCAATGGTTGCCTTTATCCGTGAAATTCGTCACCAGCCCGACCAGCGCTCTATGGCGTTTGCCGGTCTGGCAACTGTGATCTGTTACGCGATATTTTCATTGACTCAGGCATTTCTGGAGCATAACAGCGGGGCAATGGTCTATGCATTCAGCATCGTCCTGTTATGGACAGCCCATAAATCAGCTGTTGGCACGAACGAACCCTCTCTTTCCAGCAAACGTAGCATCAGACCATGAAACTACTGGTAACCGGAGGCGCGGGCTTCATCGGCTCAGCCGTCATCCGACATATCATTGGCAATACGGCGGACGAGGTAGTCAACGTCGACAAACTGACCTATGCGGGAAATCTGGAAAGCGTGGCGGAAGTCAGCCACAGTGGCCGGTACGCTTTCGAGCATGCCGATATCTGCGACCGGCCGGAAATCGATCGGATTCTCGCAAGGCATCAGCCTGATGCGATCATGCACCTGGCGGCTGAAAGCCACGTTGACCGGTCCATAGACGGTCCCGCGGACTTCATTGAAACCAATATCGTTGGCACCTATACCCTGCTGGAGGCGACCCGCGCCTATATGCAGAACCTGGACGAAAATCGCAGGAACCGGTTCCGCTTCCATCATATAAGCACGGATGAAGTATTTGGCGACCTGCCGCATCCGGGTGACACACCGGATGCGGACCAATACCGGTTCACTGAGCGCACAGCGTACAGGCCAAGCAGTCCCTACAGCGCCAGCAAAGCCAGCGCGGACCACCTTGTGCGTGCTTGGCGGCGAACGTATGGTCTGCCCACAATCGTAACCAACTGCAGCAACAATTACGGGCCTTATCATTTTCCGGAAAAGCTCATTCCCCTCATCATTCTCAATGCGTTGGAAGAAAAGCCGCTACCGGTGTACGGTAAGGGCGACCAGATTCGGGACTGGCTTTACGTCGAAGACCACGCACGGGCCCTGTACCGCGTGGTCAACAAAGGGGAGCCCGGCGAAACCTACAACATCGGTGGTCACAACGAAAAAACCAACGCTGAAGTGGTTCACACCTTATGTGACCTGCTGGCAGAGCTGTGCCCCAGACTCGGTGGCTACAAAAATCTGATCACCCATGTACCGGACCGCCCCGGCCATGACCGGCGTTACGCAATCGATGCAGGCAAGATCCAGCGAGAGCTGGGCTGGACGCCAGAGGAAACCTTCGAGACGGGAATCCGCAAAACGGTGCTCTGGTACCTGGACAACCTGGAGTGGTGCCAGCGCGTTCAGGATGGCACCTACCAACGTGAACGACTGGGAGCCGGAATATGAAGGGCATTGTGCTCGCTGGCGGCTCTGGTACCCGCCTGTACCCGATCACACTGGGCACGTCGAAACAGCTCCTGCCCGTGTATGACAAGCCCATGATCTATTATCCGCTGTCGGTCCTGATGCTGGCAGGTATCCGCGATATCCTCATCATAACCACAGAAGAGGATCAGGCCGGATTCAAACGCGCCCTGGGGACCGGCGAACAGTTTGGTATCAAACTGAGTTACAAGGTTCAGCCGAAACCGGAAGGGCTCGCCCAGGCGTTCATTATCGGTGAGGACTTCATCGGCGACAGCAGGGTATGCCTGGTTCTGGGGGATAACATTTTCTATGGTCAGGGGTTCACCCCGAAACTTCAAAAAGTTGCACAGCGCACGGCAGGCGCCACCGTGTTCGGCTATCAGGTCAAGGATCCTGAACGCTTTGGCGTTGTGGCGTTTGACCACGACGGTCGTGCGGTTTCCATCGAAGAGAAACCTGACGAGCCAAAATCCCATTTCGCTGTGACCGGCCTTTATTTTTACGACCATCACGTTGTGGACATCGCCAAAAAGGTAAAACCGAGCCATCGGGGTGAACTCGAAATTACCGATATCAACCGTGCCTATCTGGAGCGGGGAGAACTCAACGTGGAACTGCTGGGCCGCGGCTTCGCCTGGCTGGATACCGGGACCTGTGAAAGCCTTCTGGAGGCGGCACAGTTTGTGGAAACCATCGAGAAGCGTCAGGGCTACAAAATAGCGTGTCTCGAAGAAATAGGCTTTAACCAGGGCTGGCTGGACAGAGAACGCCTCCTCGATCAGGCGAAAGAGTTGCGAAAGAATACCTATGGGGATTACCTCCTTGCCCTGGCCAATGGTGAACTTTGAGAGGCCCCCGAATGATCCTGCACATTTCGCACCTCAACAAATTCATTGTTCCGTTCATCGAACTTGTGAAGACCGAATTCCCCGGGCAGGACCACCAGTTCTGGCTCTCAGGCGCAAAGCGTCTTGACCAGTTTGCACTGGAGCCTGACAAACATCTTCACTTTGACAAGCGCACCTACAGCGACCGCCTGCTTTCCAATGTGAAACTTTTCATCATGCTTAATCGTGCCGACAAGGTCATTCTTCATGGCCTTAACCGTCGTGCGATGAAATTCCTCCTTCTGCAGCCATCCTTGCTGAAAAAGTGCTACTGGATTATCCGCGGCGCTGACCTCTACAAATACCAGGAGCCCAGACATGGATTCAAGGACCGCCTGAGAGAGCGTCAGCGTGCGTTTGTTATCAGGCGCATGGGGAACCTGGTGACCTACATCCCGGGTGACGTAGAGCTTGCCCGGCAGTGGTACGGCGCAACCGGAAAATACCAGGAGTGCCTGCTGTATATGAGCAACGTGGCGGACCCACGCCTGATATATTTTGCGAACGACAACAGGCGAAATGGCTCCCGCCTGAGAATATTGGTCGGTAATTCTTCAGATCCAAGCAATAATCATGAAGAAGTATTCGAAAAACTGCGCTGTTACAAAGACAGCGATATAGAGGTTCATGTCCCACTTTCGTATGGTGACAGGGAGCATGCCGCCAAAGTTCTAAGCCTTGGACGTGAGCTCTTTGGGGATAAGTTCTTCCCGCTGACCCGTTTCATGGGCTTCAATGATTACCTGGAACTGTTGAGCACCATGGATATTGCTGTTTTCAACCACAATCGACAGCAAGCCATGGGCAACACCATTGCATTGCTTGGCCTCGCCAAGACTGTCTATATGCGATCGGATGTCACCCAGTGGGATGTTTTTCAGAGGCTCGGGCTTTCCCTGAGACCAGTTTCGGATCTGTCACTTTCACTGATACCCGAAGCCGAGCGCCGTCAGAATTCGAACATCGTCCTGTCCCAGTTCTCCAGAGAGAAGCTGGTTCAGCAACTGTCTGATATTTTCAGGAACTAGAATGGCATATCTTTCCCGGACGCAACTCGAGGCTATGGGCTTCAAGTCTCTCGGCAGAGAGGTAAAGGTCAGCGACAAAGCGAGTATCTATAACGCAGATATGATTGAAATCGGCGACAACTCGCGCATCGATGACTTTTGCATCTTATCCGGACGTGTGGTCATTGGCCAATATTGCCATATCACGCCTATGTGCCTGGTTGCCGGGGGCAGACCAGGAGTGTACCTGTCGGATTTCTGCACATTAGCGTATGGCGTCAAGGTTTTCGCACAAAGTGATGATTACAGCGGCGAAACGCTCGTGAACTCCCAGATCCCCAAAAACTATAAAAATGAGCGTTTCGCCAAGGTTACCCTGAAAAAACAGGTCATCGTAGGCACGGGCTCTGTTATCTTCCCCGGGGTAACAGTCGAAGAGGGCTGTTCAGTCGGTGCCATGACCCTAGTAAACAAAAGCACACGCCCCTGGGGCATCTACGCGGGGAACCCCGCCAGGCGCATTAAAGAACGGAAAAAGGACTTGCTTGAACTGGAGAAACAGTTCCTTCTGGAGAAGAACCAGTGATACCGTTTAATAAGCCCCCGTACACTGGAAACGAAGAGGCACATGTCCTCAAGGCATTACGCAGTGTGAAAATGTCTGGGGATGGTCCTTACAGCAAGGACTGCCAGGCCTGGTTTGAGCAAGCGTTACCCGCTCCGAAAACGCTGCTCACGCCTTCGTGCACTGCGGCCCTGGAGCTTGCGGCGTTCCTGCTCGACATTAAGCCCGGCGATGAAGTCATCATGCCAAGCTATACGTTTGTCAGCACCGCCAATGCCTTCGTCGTCCGGGGCGCAAAAGTGGTGTTTGTGGACATTTCTCCGGACACCATGAACCTCAATGCGGAACTTGTCGAGGCCGCCATTAGCGACAGAACCCGGGCCATTGTGGCGGTACATTATGCAGGAGTAGGTTGTGACATGGACACGATCATGACGGTAGCAGCCCGGCATGACCTTTATGTTGTTGAAGACGCTGCTCAGGGAATGATGAGCAGTTACAACGGGAAGGCTCTTGGCACCATCGGCCATCTCGGCGCTTTCTCTTTCCATGAAACCAAGAACTATACCAGTGGTGGTGAGGGCGGCCTGCTCATCATCAATGACGACCGGTTTACAGAGCGAGCGGAGATTATCCGGGAGAAAGGCACCAACCGGAGCCTGTTTTTCAGGGGCATGGTAGACAAGTACCAGTGGGTGGATGTAGGTAGCAGCTACCTGCCGGGTGAATTGCAGGCCGCATACCTGTGGGGGCAACTTGAAAAGGCCGAGGCGATCAACCACGACCGACTGACTGCGTGGCACCGCTATTATGACGAACTGGCCTCCTTACAAAAGGCCGGCAACATCCGCCTGCCGATCATACCGGACAACTGCACCCACAATGCTCACATGTTCTACCTCAAGGTGGCCGATCTGCGCGAACGTACCTCGCTAATCGAACACCTGAAAGCCAGCGGCGTTATGGCCGTGTTTCATTATGTACCCTTGCACACCTCAAGTGCCGGACGCAGATTCGGACGATTTCATGGCGAGGACCGCTTTACGACTGTGGAAAGTGAGAGGCTTGTCCGGCTGCCTCTCTGGTATGGCATTGGCCAGTCTGAGCAGGCCCACGTCATATCAGCCGTCAGGCATTTCTATGGGCAACATCCATAAGCCTGCCGGGATGGGATGAGCCAACTACTCGTTTCCTGAACCTGTAGTCTGACCAGGCGTCGCTTCGTGATTCTGGTACAACTCAAAATGTGGCCGAACAATACTGTCGACAAATTTTTGCCACTTTCTGTCGATTTTTCGCTTGCCAAAGAAACGCAGATAGTTGGAAAAAGGGATAAACTCGGCGCCCCCAAGACCATCCACCATCTTGATTTCGAGCCCGGCACCAGACTTGACGATCAGCATATTACTCATGACCAGGTCGCAAGGGATAACGTTATACTTGACCAGATAAGACTTGAGATCAGCCATCGCATCCCAGAAGGCCTTTTGCTCTGAGGCCGACAGCGGCTGCTTGAGATAGTGGCGCATGTCATCTGGTGATCTACCCGATGGGTCCAGAATTCGCTCCTGCTCAATGCCTATGAATGTTTCCGTCTCAATGACACGAAAAAATTCGGGAATATGAGAGAAGGGGATCCCTCTCTTCTTCAGATAGCGATAATACCTGATCTCTCGATGAGACTGCTTGGCCCTCTCCCTGGAACTAACCTTGATGCAGCGACGAGGGTCGTCAGGATTCCCGAAGCAGGTGCGCTCGTCACCACGGCCAATCACCGTCCACTGAGTAAAGTCTGGCACTTCAGTCCTTTTTTTGCTCATATACCGTCAGAATCTGTTGATAGTTGCGTTCCATCACTTCGTTAACATCCAGAGTCAGCGCCAGTGCCCTGCAGGCTGTTGCCAGCCCCCTGTCCCCACGGCGCTCCGCCCAGTAAACCATTGCGCTGTATATTTCTTCCGGGTCGACACCTTCCCCGACTACGGTCGAAACATCAGGATTGAGTACTTCCTTGGCCCCACAGTTCTCCGTGGTTACGACGGGAATTCCACAGGACAGAGCTTCAATAACGGTAAACCCGAAAGGCTCGTAATGGGTCGGCAATACGTAGCAATCTGCCACTGAGAACAGCACTTCCGGATGCTTCTGCGGACCAAGAAACCTGCAGCGCTCACGCACGCCCAGTTCCGCTGCAAGGGCCTTGAACGCCGCCTCGTTGCTTTCCCTTCCGGCAATTAGAAGTGTTGCGGGGAAGTCCAGCCTGGCAAAGGCTGTCAGCGCTTGACGAAGGCCTTTTCGTTCGTAACCGGAACCGAGAAACAGAAACACCGGCTGATTCCGGTCAAGGGCCAACCTGTCCTCCAGGACAGCAGCTTGCTCCTGCACGCGTTCGCGGCTGAAGCGGCCCGTATCAACAAAATTATGAATAACCGATATCTTGTCCTCCGGGACACCGTAAGCCTCCCTAACCTCCCGGGCGCTTTTAAAGGAGTTGGCAACAATATGTCGGTAGGCTCCTGGCGACATGGCTCTGCGCTCAATGGCTATAGCAACCTTATCTTTGAGAGTCAGCTTACCGTGCTTCATTGACTGGACAAAGTGAAGGTGGGTACCACCACCGATTCGGAGCATATCGTTGGACCATGTTTTCCCCAGCCCATAGACAAAATCGTAATGGGTATCCGCAAGATGGCGCTCTACCTGTCTGGCAAATTTCCAGATGCGATGCGCTTTACCAAGACTTAATCCTTTGAGTGTGACGAAGCTGACATCCGGGTGAGGTGGTGCAACGTGGGTTCGGCATATAATCGTGACCTCCTCTCCTTTTTCAGCCAGGTATCGTGCCATTTCATTCAGAAACAACTCTGTGCCGCCGGTATCAGAGTGCCGCATATGGACGAGCGCAATTTTCATAGTAAAAGACCCTGGCTCCAGAGAATGTGGGCGGTATTGGTTGGCCTATTAAACGCCTGCGATAGGCCTGAGCTTGCCCGATTGAGGCAGCGTTCGGCAACGTAAAGACAACCTCAGTGACTCTGCCTCAAAATCCGCTTCCTTAGCCGCTGCTTGGCCTTTCGAAACCACTGTGCAACTCGTTTGACCCGCCAGGCAGAGCGCATCAGTGCTGTACTGTATCCGGCATCATTACCAATCCTGACGGCATACAACCGGTCGCCAGCGAGCTGACAGAGTTCCATTGCGCATCTGAGCCTCCCCAGCAAGAACGGTCGCCGTATCCGAAAATCAATCAGGTGGACACCGTCATCATTGATTATATGATTGGCAACTCTCGGGTCTGTGCGACAATAGCCCTGCCTGTAAAGTGGCAACAGTGTCTCGACGATCGCAGGCAGGTCAGCGGATACGCCCTCTCGCCCATCAATGAAACTGTAAATATAGAAGCTGTCTACCACCACCCCGGCGCGACGTTTCTCGGCTGCCAGCACCGGCCGGGGGCCTTTCAGCTTCAGCCGCTCCAGCTCCTGCATGTTGCAGATTTGTCTGAACCCCTCCCCCGGACGAAACAGCGTCAGGAACCTTTCCCATTTCCTGTTGGTTCTGGCCCGCGGAACCTTCAGGACAAGCCACCCTTTGTCAGGATGGGAAAAGCGGGCAACAAGGCACTTGGCCCTATCTTTCAACACCTGGTCGAAATCCAGCTGGTGGTTCAGCACCTGTTCCAGCAGCCGTTCCGCATCATCGCGGCTCACCCGGCTAAGCACACGATAGCCAGCGTTGGCGTGGTCAAACTGGTGAAGCTGTTCTGGGGCGTTCATCATGTCCGAAGAATTCAGGTAGGACCGGCGAATAGAAAGCTGACCTTTAAAACCCGGTCTCGTACCCGCGCACCAGCACTTTCCAGAGATCATCCAGACTGTGCCTGTCGTGCTCGCTGCGCAGTTCTTTCGCCAGAGATTTGTAGAGCCGGGCAAGGTTGGCTCGCTTCCACCTTTCCACCCTCCCCAATTTTGGCAGATACTTCCCTTTGTCGAAATCGATGAGGTAAGGCGAGGCGTCATGAATCAGGATGTTAAAACAGTTCAAATCAGCATGGAAAACCCCATGATCGTGAAACTGGCGGATCGTCCTGCCGACCTTTTCCCACACTGATGCAGGCCAGTCTTTCCAGAGCGCGCCAAACGTTGTAGCGGGCCTGACACGTTCGGTGAGAATCGCTGCCTGGTAGAAAACCCCTGACCGCCAGTAACAGGCAGCCACTGGCGCTGGCACCGGCAGGCCTTCAGCGTGTAACCTGCCCAGCAATTTGAACTCCGCTACGGCCCGGACGTTTTCGGCACCGGTATAGAAATACTTCGTCCCGGAAATCCTGGCTACCAGGCCACCTCGCCGATAATGCCGCAGTACCAGCTCACCTTGATTTGAGTGGATAAACCAGGCACTCCCGCGCCCCCCGGACGATACCGGAACCGCGGAATCACCCCAGAAACTGGCATCAAACCATTCGTCGGTTACCCCTGCGTAGGCCGAGCTTACCAACACTGTCGGTTTGCCCGCCATGTCGCCACCAATCACTGTGGCGTCAACCCCTGACCAGCGTCAGCCACTCCTGATGCTGGGGCAGCTTGCCCTTTACCGCATCAAAATACAGGCCTTGCAGCTTCTCGGTCAGCGGGCCACGCTTGCCTTCGCCGATGATGCGGCCGTCCAGCTCGCGAATCGGCAGCACTTCGGCTGCGGTGCCGGTGAAGAAGGCTTCATCAGCGATGTAGACCTCGTCGCGGGTGATGCGGCGCTCTTTCACCGGAATGCCCTCTTCCTTGCAGAAGTCCAGGATGGTCTGGCGGGTGATGCCTTCCAGGCAGGAGGTCAGCTCCGGGGTGTGCAGCACGCCGTCGCGATAGATAAAGATGTTC
>NZ_JAWLGY010000021.1:0-57741 GCF_041690615.1 Marinobacter sp. | reverse complement strand
AAACCCCGCGTCGCTACGCTCCGATGGGTGGCAGCCTTGCCCCGGTCCGGGTGGCAGGCTTCACGTGGAATGGGTGGCAACCTTCAGCGGTTTACGCATTTTGTATCGGCTTTCCAACCGTACCAGGCTCAGGGTAGGTACTCTTGATACTACAGCGGCACTTTTTTCATCGTCTGCCATGGGATGCGCCCAGGCATCACACCAACGAGAAACAAAAAAAGGCAGACCAGTAACTCACTGATCTGCCTTTCTTTTATAGGGTGGCGGGAGCGGGCACGGATGAGCGCCTGAGGCAGCGGCCTTGCCGCACGCAGTGCGGGTGGAAGGTGTTGACTCAAAAGTCCCCTGTAGAAACAAGAAAAGCCAGCGATAAGCTGGCTTTTCTTAATATGGTAGCGGGGGCAGGATTCGAACCTACGACCTTCGGGTTATGAGCCCGACGAGCTACCAGACTGCTCCACCCCGCATCAAACTTGTCGTCATCACAAAAAGTTCTGGTTAACTTTTTGTTTTAGCAGTGTTTTCTGTTTGCTTCACCGCTCAACGTGGTGCGTATATTAAGGATTCGGCGGGGGGCTGTCAACGGCTATTTAAAGATTTTCTGTTGAGGATAACCCCTACGTCTCCTCAGCCTGGGAGTGCGGCTGTTGGAAAGGGTGATAAGATTCCGGGGCATCGTAAAACATTTCAGTGCTCAACTGTCCTGGTCAGGAGAACCGCATGATTGAGGGAGTTATCAGACGCACGGTGTTGCTGTTGTTGTTTGCTGTCTTGGCAGGCTGTGCAACCGGCCGGTCGGTGCCGGACCAGCCGCTGCTGAATACCTACTGGAAACTGGTGAGCCTGGAAGGCTCAGGAGTGACGGTTATCGAGGGACACCGGGAGCCACACCTGGTTCTGTACCAGGAGGGCCAGCGCCTCGCAGGTTCAACGGGGTGTAATGACCTCTCCGGCCGTTATCAGCTGGATGATGACCAGGTCAGGTTCCGGAACCTGGTTACTACGTTGATGGCCTGTCGTGAGGTGATGCAACAGGAAGCGCTACTTCTGGAGGCGCTGAAAGACACGGCCAGCTGGACGGTGGATGGTGACGCGCTCGTGTGCCGGGATGAACGGGGTGCTCCGGTGGCCCGGTTCCAGGCAATCTATCTGTACTGAAGGTGCGGGAAAAGCGACCGTCGGGGCGTAGCCAGCGACTGCCTGGTCGAGGGGGTGAATAGTTGCATTGCTATCTGCCATAATTGCCGTTTCAGATTACGTTGCCCGACTGGCATGCGACCGGCAAATGGTGGCATGCAACCGGTACGGCAACCCCCCCATGTAAAACAATGATAATCAGGAGTAATCATGGACACCCCATTCCGCTATTACATGCAGGTCCGCTACGGCGAATGCGATGCCCAGAAAGTGGTTTTTAATGCCCGCTACGGTGATTACATCGACCTGGCAGCCACCGAATTCCTCCATCACATCTGCGAGCAGGATCAGCTGCCCGGCGGAGGGTTTGACTACCAGGTGGTCAAGCTGACCATCGAATGGAAGGCCCCGGCACGCTATCGGGATCAGCTTGAAATCACGGTGAAGCCGGGACATATCGGCAATACGTCATTCACCCTGGATATGGACATCGCCAACGCTCGTACCGGTCAGTTCCTGGCAAAGGGCGAGATGATCGGCGTGACCGTGCATCCGGAAACCGTTGAGAAAATGCCCATTCCCGAGCTGATGCGCCAGGCGCTGGAGCAGGGCGGACGTGGTGAGTTTATCGACCATGCGGGCATACATACCGCCAGCGAAGTTGCCACCTCCGTAGAAGCCTGAGTTCCTTTGTGGCCGCTCGGGGCAGCCGGCTCCGGGCGGATGACCAATGATCGCCGACCCCCCGTGCGCATACGGATTCACGACGCCACTGGAGTCATTCTGGACTAAGCTCATGCATGGGACTGAAGCTCAAGCATCGGGAGGAGCGACATGCAGGCTGAGTCGGCTAATCTGCCGGATTACGAGCAGTTTTGTGCCAGTTTTTCCTGGGCCCAGGCCCGGCAGGAATTGGCAGGCATGGGCGATGGTCGGCTCAATATTGCCTTCGAGGCGCTGGACCGGCACATGGGTACTGAGGTGGCAGAACGCACCGCCATCCGCTTTATGCCCCGCGACAGTGAAGTCCCGGTGGAGATCAGCTATCGGGCCCTGAACGAGCGCGCCGCGCGATTTGCCAATGTGCTGCAGGATCTGGGGGTCAGGCCCGGCGAACGGGTCTACGGTCTGTCCCACCGGATTCCGAATCTCTATGCAGCGGTGCTGGGTACCCTCAAGCACGGCTGCGTGTTCACACCCCTTTTCCCTGCCTTCGGCCCGGAACCCATACGTCAGCGTGTGGAGATCGGTGAGCCAGCGGTGCTGGTGACCAGCGAGCGGTTGTATCGGAAAAAAGTCGCGGACTGGGTGGCAGACACACCGTCGATACGCCATGTATTGCTGATTGACCAGCTCGACGAGGCGCCACCCGGAACCGGGGATGCCGCGTCGCTGATGGCGGCGGCCAGTGATCAGTATGCCACCCGGGCCATGGACCCGGAGGACCCTGCACTCCTGCATTTTACCAGCGGTACGACGGGCAAGCCCAAGGGCGCCCTGCATGTGCACGAGGCCGTAGTGAACCATCACATGACCGGTCGGTATGTGCTGGACATGCACCCGGGTGACATCTACTGGTGCACTGCCGATCCGGGCTGGGTCACGGGAACCTCCTACGGCATCATCGCGCCGCTGACCAATGGTGTCACCATGGTGGTGGACGAAGCCGAATTCGACGCCGAGCGCTGGTACCGGATTATCCAGGATCAGAAAGTCGCCGTCTGGTATACCGCTCCCACCGCCATCCGCATGTTGATCAAGCTGGGTCCGGAGCTGCCCCGGTCCCATGACCTGTCCTCACTCCGGTTCATGGCCAGTGTCGGCGAACCCCTCAACCCGGAAGCGGTTATCTGGGGCCGCAAGGTGCTGGGCAGGCCCTTTCACGACAACTGGTGGCAGACGGAAACCGGCGGCATCATGATCAGCAACTATGCCACCATGGAGATTCGCCCCGGCTCTATGGGCAAGCCCATCCCCGGTGTCGAGGCAGCGCTGGCGCGGAAGACCGAAACCGGTATCGAGCTGATCACCGAACCGGACGAGACGGGGGAGCTGGTACTGAAGAAGGGCTGGCCTTCCATGTTCCGTGGCTACCTTCATCAGCAAGAAAAATACCGTAACAGCTTCGTCGGTGACTGGTATCTCACCGGTGACCTGGCACGCCGGGACGCCGATGGTTACTACTGGTTTGTCGGCCGTGACGATGACGTTATCAAGTCGTCGGGACACCTGATCGGCCCATTCGAGGTGGAAAGTGTCCTGCTCGAGCATCCTGCGGTAGCCGAGGCCGGTGTTATCGGCGTCCCCGACGAGATCGCGGGAGAAACCGTGAAGGCCTTTGTGTCCCTGAAACCGGGCTATCAGCCGGAGGAGGCTCTGCGCAAGGAGCTGATGGGGCTGGCCCGCAAGCGGCTGGGGCCGGCGGTGGCTCCCCGGCAGATCGATTTCCGGGAAGAACTGCCGCGCACCCGCAGCGGCAAGATCATGCGCCGCTTGTTACGGGCGAGGGAACTGGGCCTGCCGGAAGGTGATACCTCCACCCTGGAGAGCGGGGGTGCGCAATGAACCCTTCCGGTAAGCCAAGGATGTCCCGGGAGCACGCGCTTCGCTTGCTTCGGGACATGCTGCGTGTGCGACGGTTTGAAGAACGCTGTGTGGAACTGTACACACAGGAAAAAATCCGTGGCTTCCTCCATGTGTGCATCGGTGAGGAGGCCGTGGGCGCCGGTGTCATGTTCAATATGACAGAGGACGAGGCCGTCGTGGCCACCTACCGGGAACATGGCCATGCCCTGCTCAAGGGTATCTCCATGGAGCGGGTCATGGCGGAGATGTACGGCAAGGTGTCGGGCTGCGCCAGGGGGCGAGGTGGGTCCATGCACCTGTTCGATGCCGATACCCGGTTCTTTGGCGGCAATGCCATTGTTGGTGGCGGAATTCCCATGGCGGTGGGGCTGGCGCTGGCAGACAAAATGCAGGGCCGCACCCGGGCAACGGTCTGCTTCTTTGGTGAGGGCGCCGCCTCGGAAGGCGTGTTTTACGAAAGTCTCAACCTGGCCGCCCTCTGGCAGTTGCCGGTTGTCTTTATCTGTGAAAACAATCACTACGCCATGGGGACGCCCCTGAACGTTGAGCATGCCCGGGGCGAGGTCTATCACAAGTCAGAGGCCATTGGCGTACCGTCCGAGCGGGTGGATGGCATGAGCGTGGTCCAGGTGGAGGCCGCCGCCCGCAACGCCCTTGACGCGGCACGGTCGGGCAAGGGGCCACGACTGATCGAATGTGATACCTATCGGTTCCGTGCCCACTCCATGTTCGACCCTCAACTCTACCGGGACTCGTCGGAAGTGGAGGCCTGGAAGGAAAAAGACCCCATTGTCCGCCTGGCCGACTGGATGGAACAGACCCACCTCATGCAGGAAGGGGAGCGGGAGGCCCTCGAAATGGAGATCGCCAAGGAGATCGACCAGGCGGTCCAGTTCGCCGAGAACGCCGACTGGGAGCCGCCGGAAACCCTGCGCGACTATGTTTCCCTCCCTTTGCCCAGTCCCTTGGCGCCACCACCGGCACCGGAGTCGGAACCGGCGCAAACCAGCATGCGCGAGGCGTTCAATCGCAGCCTGCAGGAAGCCCTTGAGCACGATGAGCGGGTATTCCTGATGGGGGAAGACATTGGTCGCTATGGTGGCTGCTATGCGGTAACCCGTGACCTGCTTGCCGAGTTCGGGGGCGATCGAGTGAGGGACACACCGCTGGCGGAGAACGGCTTTACCGGTGCCGGTCTGGGAGCGGCCCTGGGTGGCATGCGGCCCATCGTGGAAATCATGACCGTGAACTTCAGCCTGCTGGCCATGGACCAGATCGTCAATACGGCCGCTGCCTTGCTGCACATGTCCGGTGGCCAGTTCAATGTGCCGGTGGTGATCCGCATGGCGACGGGCGCCGGGCGGCAGGTGGCGGCACAGCACTCCCACAGCCTGGAAAACTGGTACACCCATGTGCCCGGTCTTCGTGTGCTGGCACCGGCTACGGTGGAAGATGCCCGGTACATGCTCTGGGCCGCACTGCAGGACCCCAACCCGGTACTGATCTTCGAGCATGTGATGCTCTACAACCACACCGCCGAACTGACGCCGCAACCGCAGGGTGTGGACATCGAGAAAGCGGCTATCCGCCGTCCGGGCACGGATATCACCCTGATTACCTATGGTGGCTCCCTTTACAAGGCACTGGAAGCGGCGGAACAGCTAGCCGGCGAGGGGATCGAGGCCGAGGTGATCGATTTACGGGTGCTGCGGCCGCTGGACACCGATACGCTGGTGGAGTCGGTTACCCGCACACACCGGGCGGTCATTGTCGATGAAGGATGGAAAACCGGTGGCCTGGCCGGTGAATTGATGGCCATCCTGAATGAGCGCGCATTCTGGGAACTGGATGCACCGCCGGCCCGGGTTTGCAGTGAAGAAGTTCCGGTGCCTTATCCCCGGCATCTTGAGCAGCTGGTATTGCCCCGTATTGAGCAGATTGTGGCGGCGGCCCGGCGGACGCTCGGAGAGACCCCATGAGTGAGTTCACCATGC
The DNA here is from genome assembly GCF_041690615.1 of Marinobacter sp. Taxonomy (GTDB): domain Bacteria; phylum Pseudomonadota; class Gammaproteobacteria; order Pseudomonadales; family Oleiphilaceae; genus Marinobacter. The sequence continues at coordinate 52,024 of NZ_JAWLGY010000021.1, read as the reverse complement.
CCTCCCTCGGTGCGGATATGGATGTCGGCAAGCTGGTTCAGTGGAAAGTGAACGTCGGCGACCAGGTAACCCGGGGGCAGGTCATTGCCGCCGTGGAAACCTCCAAGGCGGTGCTGGATGTGGAGGTGTTCGAGGATGGCGTGGTCGAGGCGCTCTACGTCGGAGAGGGAACCGAAGTGGATGTGGGCACGCCACTGGCGCGGATTGGTGATGGTAGCGGAACGGGCAGTCCCGGCCCGTTGACTGAAGCGGGCTCCGGGCCAGAAGTGTCTTCACCAGAGACAGCAACATGGGCCACCGTTGCCGAGGTGACCGCTCACGATATCGGGCCAGAAAAAGCCTCAATGGAACACCAGCTATCGCCGTCAGAAGCAGGGGCTGAAGAGTCGGTCCCGGACAGCCAGGGTTCGGGGCGAGTGCCGGCTTCACCGGCGGCCAGGCGCAAGGCCCGGGAGGCGGGGGTCGATCTGTCGGATATCCGGGGCAGCGGTCCAGACGGCGCCATTGTGCTGCGGGACCTGCAGGGTGCAACGCCTGGGCGCAGGCAGGCGCCCGCCGGAGGCGGCTTTGACCGGGAGCAGATGCGCACCACTATCGCAGCAGCCATGACCCGGTCCAAGCGCGAGATTCCCCATTATTACCTGGCGACCATGGTAGACCTGCATGCGGCTGAAGCCTGGCTGGCGGACTATAATCAGCATCAACCGCCGGAGAAAAGGCTGTTGCTTGCTGCCCTGTTCATGAAAGCCACCGCCATGGCCCTGGCCCGTTATCCCGAGCTCAATGGTCACTATGGCGAAGCAGGCTTTGTCGCCGCTGCCCGGGTCAGTCTGGGCATGGCGGTGCATCTGCGTGGCGGCGGCCTGGTGGCCCCAGCCATACCGGATACCGACAAGCTGTCGCTGCCGGAGTTGATGCAGCGGTTGCAGGACCTGGTTGGCCGCGCCCGGGGAGGTGGCCTGCGGCTGTCCGAGATCACAGGCGGCACCGCCACCGTTACGGCCCTTGGTGATCGGGGCGTGGATACGGTCTACGGCGTGATCTACCCACCCCAAGTCGCCATGATCGGCATTGGTCGTGCCCGCCGCCGGCCCTTGGCAGTGGGGGACGGGGTCGCCGTGCGCCTGGCCGTGGACCTGACCCTGGCGGCCGATCACCGGGTCTGTGATGGCCACCTTGGTGCACTGTTTCTCAACGAGATTGAACAACGACTACAGCAACCGGAGGCACTGTGAATCGGGACGAATTGCGCAAGGCGGTGCTGGAGGAGTTGTCGGATGTGGCGCCGGACATCGACATGGCCACGTTTGACGACAGGGCCAGCCTGCAGGACGAATATGACCTGGATTCCATGGACCTGCTTAACCTGGCGGCAGCGGTACACAAGCGGCTGGGTGTGAACATTCCCGACCAGGACTACGCGCGGATGCGGTGCGTTGCGGACCTGCTGGATTACCTGCAGGAACGGGTCTGACGGGGCATGTTGAAGACTGCTGGTCCGGGGGGATCCATGAACAAGGATTATTTCCGCGGGGGTTGAAAAGCATGCACACAAGCTCAGCAATCACGCCCATTTCAAAGCGGCTGTCCCAGGTCGCGATTCACTTTGATACGCTTCAGGACATGCCCATGGATGGCCTGATGCGACGCATCGGCAATGCCAGGGTCGTAATGATCGGCGAGGCGTCCCACGGAACGTCCGAGTTCTATGCAGCCCGTGCACGGATTACCCGCCACCTTATTGAGCGCTTGCATTTCGACTTTGTCGCCATTGAGGGCGACTGGCCAGACGTATCGCGGGTGGACCACTATGTGCGGCACCGGCGCGCCCCGGCGTCCGAGTGGACAGCGTTTGCTCGTTTCCCAACCTGGATGTGGCGTAACGAAGAGGTGCGGGAGTTTGTGGATTGGCTGCGGCACTGGAACCTGGAACGCTCAGAAGCCACCCGCGTTGGCTTCCACGGGCTGGATCTGTACAGCCTGTACCTGTCCATGGAGGAGGTGCTCGCCTACCTCCGCCGCCATGAGCCTGGCCTGGCGAAGCAGGCCCTGGCCGGTTATCAGTGTTTGCTGCCGTACCGGGATGACCCGGTCAATTACGCCCGGACTGCGCTGAACCCCCGTTTCCGCAGTTGCGAAGACGACATCCTGTCGACACTGGCCAACCTGTATCAGCATCGGCGCGAGCTCGCCAGGCACGATGGCGAATCGCTTTTCGATGCGCTCCAGAATGCCAACCTTGTCGCCAGTGCCGAAGAGTATTACCGCACCATGTTCTTCAGTGATGCCAATGCCTGGAACCTGCGGGACACCCATATGTTCTCTACCCTGGAGCGATTGCTGGAGCACTATGGCGACAACAGCCGGGGCATTGTCTGGGCCCACAACTCCCATGTCGGCGACAGCGATGCGACGGATATGAGCCTCAGGGGGGAATACAACATCGGCCGGCTGGCCAGGGCGCGTTATGGCGACGATTTGTTCAGCATTGGTTTCGGTACCCACCAGGGCACCGTGATGGCGGCATCTGACTGGCGTGGCGAGGCCGAGGTCAAGCTGGTTCGTCCCTCCCTCGCAGACAGTTATGAACTCGCGTTCCATGGTAGTGGTGTTGAGCGGGCATTGGTCCCGCTCAGGCATGGCGATGATGAATTACTCCATTTGCTCCGGCCAAAGCGCCTTCAGAGAGCCGTTGGTGTTATCTATCGTCCCGAGACAGAGCGGCACAGCCATTATTACCACGCCAGCCTGCCGCGGCAATTCGACGAGTACATCTGGCTTGACGAGACACGGGCAGTGACGCCTTTGAAGGCACGTGCCCTGCAGGGGTTACCGGACACCTATCCCTTTGGCCTTTGAACCCGCTGGTACGATGAGGGGGTGGGGTGGAGAGCCTGGCGCAACGGCCGGTCACCTCCCTCAGTTGTCGCGACCCTGGCGGTCCGCCAGGGAGGCTTCCAGGGCGCGAATGACTTCTTCCTCCGACACCTGGTCAAAATCCACGTACCAGAGGCCAACGGAGTTGAAGCGCGGGGGCTCCAGCAGGCAGACACACTGGTCGGCGATCTCGGAGAAGCGTTCGATGGTGCCCGGTGGCCCGACCGGTACAGCAACGATAATCCATTCGGCACCGCGTTTTCTCAGTACCTGCACCGCCAGCTCCATGGTGGCACCGGTGGCAACACCGTCATCCACCAGTATGACCGTGCGGCCAGTGACATCGGCCTGCGGTCGTACCTCCCGGAAAAGTCGGGTCCGGGTTGCCAGAACGGCCTTTTCCTCGGCCTCGACCCGCTCAATGTCCTCCTGCGGGATGCGGAGCCGGTCGACCAGCAAGGTGTTCAGGTAGCGGGTTCCATCTTCGGCGATGGCGCCCATGGCCAGTTCGGGCTGCCCCGGCAGTCCGAGTTTGCGAAGGTTGAGTACGTCCAGTTCCAGTCCCAGCTCTCTGGCAACCTCCCACGCAACCGGAACCCCGCCCCGGGGGAGCCCCAGAACCACCGCATCATGGGGTATCGAATATTCCCGCAGTTTCTGTGCAAGCGCCTGACCAGCTTCAACCCGGTCCCTGAATGAGGATCCGGCCATGGTGTCTGTCCTTATAGTCTGCCCGTCACACCTTTGTTTATTTAAGTCCAGTCATGCTCCCGTGACAAATGTCCATGGCCAGCATCAACAGGGCGTCTTGTATTGGCCAGGGCTGCTTGCGGGCTCCTTGTTCAGGCGCCGGTAGAGTGTGGACCGGCTCACACCCAGGGTCTTGGCGGCAGCGGAATAGTTGCCATTGCAGGCTTGCAGGGTTCGTTGCATGTGCTCCCATTCCAGGTCTTTGAGGTTTTGGGGCTGTTGTTCGGGGGTGGCAAACCGGGTGTCTGTTCGCACCGGCACCAGGGCGTGCTGCTGGAGCTTGCGGCGCCAGCGTATCGGGAGATCTGCGGTGGTCAGATACTCAACGCCAGGTTGCGCTCCTACCAGCAGGGCTTCCAGGCAGTTTTCCAGCTCCCGCCAGTTGCCGGGCCAATGGTATCCCGCCAGTTGCTGCAACAGTTCCTGGTCAAGTTCGGCGGCGCTGGCGTGGCGTGCACAGACGTCGTGCCAGAGGCGGTCGATGGCTTCCGGCAGGTCGCCTTGCTGGTGGAGTGCCGGCAGTTCGACCACCATCGCTGCCAGCCGGAAATACAGGTCCTCCCGGAAACGTCCCTGGTCCACAAGTTCCTCCAGGTCGTGGAGGCTTGCCGCTACGATGCGACAATCGATCGGCAGTTCTTCATGGCCGCCGAGGGGTGTGACGGCTCGTTCCTGGATAACCCGCAGCAGCCTGGCCTGCAAGTCCAGCGGCATATCGCCAATTTCATCCAGTAACAGGGTGCCGCCCTGGGCCTGCAGGAAGCGACCGTCGTAACCGCCCTTGCGGGCGCCGGTAAACGCACCGTCGCGATAACCAAACAGTTCACCCTCAATAACGCCCTCGGGTAGGGCTGCGCAATTGATGGCTACGAAGGGGCCAGCAGATCCTGTGTCGGTATGGAGGGCCCTTGCAAACTGTTCCTTGCCGGTGCCGGTATCGCCCTGTAACAGCACCGGCATCCCCGCTTCCAGGGCCCGTACGGCCCGCCGGGCTTCCGTGGCCAGTTCACCTGGCCAGGATCGGATCAGTCCGTCCGTTGCCGATAATTTCCCGGGTTTGCGTATTGGGAGTGAGGTGACAGCGCGCCAGTTTGACGGTGGCGACAGCCGGCCGATCATCTGACGCCCGGTTGTTTCCAGGCTCAGTACGCCGGGATATTTCCTGCAATGGTCCACCAGGGCGCCCCAGGACACCCCGAAAATTGACTCTACCGGACAGCCGACCAGCCCTGTCTCAGCCGTTACGAAGGCCTTGAGTGCGTGTGAGCTGGCAGCAGTCAGTGAGCCGTCTTCGTTAAAGGCAAGCAGCCCCGACGGCTCCTGCTGTGACCAGGTGGACAGGGCCTGCACCTGCAGGATCCAGTGATCACGGTAGCTGTCCAGGAACAACTGGTGCTCGAAAGCCGCCGAAAACCAATTTGCGTGGTCAAGGAACTGGTCCGGTCGCGGGTGGTTGGCCGCAAAGGTAAAGTCGATCAGCCCCAGAACCTCGCCGTGCAAATCGAACAGCGGCGCGGCAACACAACCGACGGTCACCTCCGGGTATAACAGGTGCTCACAGGAATTCACCAGCACCGGTTTGCGCTCAATCAGGCAAAGCCCGGGGCCGTTCGTACCGGCCACAGACTCGGGCATCAGCGTACCGGGATCCATGGTGACGTCGGCCATGAAGTCCTGGTGCGGCCCTAATCGTTTAAGTACCGTCGCATCGGGAGAAGCCAGGATCACCTGGCAGTCATTGAGATTGCCAGAGAGACGCTCCGCCAGTGGTGACGAGAGCTTGAGAAAACGCTGGTGACGGCCCAGTTCATGCTTCAGTTCCGCGCTGGCCATCTGGGGCAATTCCGGCTCGGAACCTACCCGTAAACCGGATTCCAGGCATCTGAGCCAGGACTGGCCGATACTGGCATCGAGTAAATCGGTGGACACGTGGCCTCGCTCTGCCTGGAGGTAAGCCTGCCTGATAACTTCCGGTGTACGGAGGACCGTCCGAAACATCCCGTGCACTCCTGTAGGGGTCTTGTTCTTGTTGTCTGATTCTGCAACACCTGTCTCACTCTGACACAGACGATGCCTGCTTCATATTAGCAAAGTTTCCGCTAACCACATGACTGCCAAGCTTTCCTTGATATATCCCCTGGTTGGCACGGCTCTTGATGAGCATCTGGACGGGCTGTTTCAGCCTGCACACCAACAATGACAACAAATGTGAAAGGGAAACGTTATGACTCAGAGTTCCGGAAAATTATTCAATGGGGCGTGCCGCGCCGGGGAGGTTTGCTGGTATGGCTATTGACCAGGCATCACAGATGTTCCTTGAGGCCCTCGCCAAACCCGGCGCCCCGGCAATCCACGAGAGCACACCTGCGGTCGCCCGCATGAGTGGTCCGATACTGGCCGGCATGAGCGGGAAGGGGCCGGAGGTCGGCGCGGTCGAGGCATTCAGGCTTGCGACCCGTGACGGTGACGAAATCCGGATGCGGGTCATGAAACCCGAGGGCGTGGCAAAGTCGGTCATCGTTTATTTCCACGGTGGCGGTTGGGTCATCGGCGACATTGATCTCCAGTACGACAACCTGGCCCGTCAACTGTGTGTCAAGACACAGTCCGTGATCGTACTGGTGAATTACCGCAAGGCGCCGGAGCACCGATTCCCGACCGCGATCGAGGACAGCCTTACCGGTCTGAAGTGGGCTGCAGAGCGCAAGCGGGACCTCGCCGGCTCGGATGTGCCACTGATCGTCGCCGGGGACAGCGCAGGCGGCAATATCGCGGCCGTGATGACCTTGCGGGCCCGGGACGAAGGTGGCCCGCACATCGACTACCAGGTCCTTGTGTATCCGGTCACTGACTGTGACTTTGACCGGCCCTCCTATGTTGCTCCCGAGAATCAGCTACTACTCAATCGGGAGACGATGATCTGGTTCTGGGACCACTACCTGCCCGCCGGAGACCGGACCCACCCGGATGCATCGCCGTTGCGTGCGAAGGATTTATCCGGCCTGCCGCCGGCGCTGGTTTACCTTGCCGAATGCGACCCTCTGCACGATGAGGGTGCCGAGTACGCGAGCTCGTTAAAAGAGGCTGGCGTCGAGGTGGAAGTGAGCGTCGCCGAGGGCCAGATGCACGCATTTTTCCAGATGGCAAACATTCTGCCGGGGTTTGACGTTGGCGTTGACTATGTCAGTGAGCGGATCAATGCCCACCTGAACAAGCTTGCGGAGGGTTAGGATCATGAACACATCAGCAGCACATAATCGGCATAATAAGCCTGGAGGCGTCGACTACGACGTCGTGATCATCGGCGCGGGGTTCGCCGGTATGTATCAGTTGCACAAGCTCCGTCAGATCGGGCTGAGTGCGCATATCTTTGAAACCGGGGACGACGTCGGCGGTACCTGGTACTGGAACCGTTATCCGGGCGCGCGGGTCGACATCGAGTCGATGGAGTACTCGTACTCCTTTGACGACGACCTGCAGCAGGAGTGGCGCTGGAAGGAGCGGTATGCGCCCCAGCCCGAGCTGTTGGAATACGCCCGCCATGTCTGCGAGCGTTACGATCTGGGCAAGGACATCAGCTTCTCGACCCGGGTCAATAAACTGGCATGGGATGAACACGCGCGGACCTGGACGGTGAGCACATCGGACGGCAGGTCCACCACTGCCCGATACGTCATTGCGGCGACTGGATGCCTGTCCAAGCCTTCTGAACCGACGTTCGAAGGTATGGAAGACTTTAAGGGAGAGATGTACTGGACCTCCCGGTACCCACGTGAGGGTGTCGATCTGTCGGGCAAGAAGGTCGCTGTGATCGGTACCGGGTCGTCGGGCATACAGACCATCACCACAATCGCACCGGAGGTTGGTCACCTGACCGTCTTTCAGCGAACGCCGACATTCGCGGTGCCTGCTCACAATACCCGTATCTCTGACCAGCGAGACGCCGAAATCAAGGCCAATTACGATGAAATCCGGCGCCTCGGTCGCGAGACCACGGTCGGCTTCAACCAGCCTCCAGGTAACGTGATGTTCGCCGATGTTTCCCCGGAAAAGGCACGCGAAGACCTGGACAAACGATGGGCTCGTGGTGGCCTGGGGTTCAGTTTTGGCTTCGAGGACGTCTTGTTTGAGCCCGTGGCGAATGAGTTTGTGGCGGACTATGTCCGCAACAGGATCCGTGAGAAAGTGAAAGACCCGCAAACGGCGGAGCTGTTGTGCCCCACGAGTTATCCCATCGCCAGCAAGCGGATGTGTGTCGATACCGGTTACTTCGAGACCTACAATCGGGACAACGTCGACCTCGTCGATCTTCAAACCGAACCACTCAAACGGATTACGGAAACCGGGATCTGTGTGGGCCGTCGGGAGATCGATTTCGATGTCATCATCTTCGCCACAGGCTTTGATGCGATGACCGGTGCCTTGAACAGTATGGACATCCGCAACGGTACCCATACGCTGCGTGAGAAATGGAGTCACGGACCGCGAACCTACCTCGGCCTGATGAGCCATGGATTCCCGAACCTGTTCATGATTACCGGTCCCCAGAGCCCATCGGTTCTATCGAACATGATGGTGTCCATCGAGGACCATGTGGACTGGGTCAGCGAGACGCTGAGGGATTTGACCGCTTCGGGTCAGACCCGGATCGAACCGGCGGCTGAGGCAGAGGACAACTGGGTCCATACGACCAACGACCTCGCCAACCTCACCCTGATGCCCCAGGCCAACTCCTGGTACATGGGCGCGAATATCCCCGGCAAAGAGCGGGTTTTCATGCCATTCGTGGGCGGAGTGGATACCTACGCCCAGATCATCTCTGGTGTGCGAGTGGCCAACTACCATGGCTTTGAACTCACTTAGGGCGCAATAACCGCGCCTGGCCTGGCAGATGCCGAATTTCTGTGGAGGTGTCTGTCAGGCCAGGCCAACCTGCAAATTTTTCTTTCCGGATCGACCTTCCAGCAAATCGGACCTGCCCGTTCCCTGGTGTCTGATTTTGCGACACCTGTCGCACACTGACACAGGCCAAGCCAGGGTTGTTATTGAATGCCTACCGGTAACCCCATGATTAAAAAGGCCGGCTTGATAGCTTCCTTGCTGGCATGACTATTGATACGTACCTGGGCAGGCTGCTTCAGCCTGTACACCAACAATGACAACAAGGGTGAAAAGGTAACGCTATGACCCAGATTTCCGATTCGGTTAAGGCCTGGCTTGATAGAGACCACAAACTGTTTATTGGCGGCAAACCGGTTGATGCGGTGAGCGGCAACTCGCTGGACGTATTCAACCCGGCAACCACTGAACGAATTGCCCGCGTGGCGTCCGGCGGGGCAGAAGATATTGACCGTGCGGTCAGCGCTGCCAGGGAGGCCTTTGGCACCTGGCGCAAGGCGCGCCCAGCGGTCCGGGAGAAGCTGCTGCTGGACCTGGCGGATGCGATAGAGGCTCGCGCCGATGACTTCGCCATCATTGAAACGCTGGATAACGGCAAGCCGGTGACTGTGGCCAAGGGCATGGATGTGGCCAGTGTGGTGTCGTTTATCCGTTATACCGCTGGCTGGGCCACCAAGATCGATGGCCGGTCCATGACCCCCAGCTTACCGCCGGTCCCGGATGAGGCACAGATTGTTGCCTACACCCGCCGGGAGCCTGTCGGGGTGGTTGGTGCCATCGTTCCCTGGAATTTCCCCTTGCTGATGACCGCCTGGAAGGTGGCGCCTGCCCTGGCGGCGGGCTGCACGGTGGTTCTCAAGCCAGCCGAAGATACGCCCCTCACGGCACTGCTGCTGGCGGAAGTGGTCAACGAGGTTGGCTTTCCGCCCGGCACCCTGAACGTGGTTCCGGGGCTTGGCTATGAGGCCGGTGCAGCCCTTTCAGGGCATCCCGGCATCAACAAGATTGCCTTTACCGGTTCAACCGCCGTTGGCAAGCAGGTGGGCCGGGCCGCCATGGAGAATATGACCCGCACCACCCTGGAGCTGGGTGGCAAATCGCCGGTGATGATTCTGCCCGACGCCGACCTGGATATGGCCGCGGCCGGTGCCGCCCAGGCGATCTTCTTCAACCAGGGCCAGGCCTGTACCGCAGGCTCGCGCATCTACGTACACGAGAGCATTCATGACGCTTTTGTGGGCAAGCTGGTGGACCAGGCCAGGGCGCTAACCCTCGGCTCGGGAATGGATGAGACCACCATGATTGGCCCGCTGGTCTCTGCAAAGCAACAGGACCGGGTGCTGGGGTACATCGAGCAGGCCCGTGCCGACGGCGGCAAGATCGAGATCGGTGGGGGCAAGGGGCTGGATAAAGGCTATTTCGTCGAGCCCACGGTCATAACCGGCCTGGCCCAGGGCAGCCGCTGCGTGCAGGAAGAAATCTTCGGACCGGTAGTGGTGGTCCAGCAGTACAGCGACACGCCAGAGCTGATTCGCCTTGCCAATGACAACTGCTACGGGCTTGCGGCGAGTATCTTTTCCAATGACCTGTCGCAGGTAAACCGCCTGATTCCGGAAATCGACGCTGGCTCGGTGTGGGTTAACGGCCACCACCTGATCGACCCCTGCATGCCGTTTGGCGGTTTCAAACAGTCCGGCTCCGGTCGAGAGCTGAGTGACAGCCTGATTGACCATTACACCGAGCAGAAGTCTGTGGTCATTCTATGCTGAGAGGGCTCTCCGATCTGACCGGGTAACACATCAGCCGTTGTCAGTGACGGCATATAACAACAATGCACAGGAAATTCCCATGACAAAGAACAATAGACGGATTCTGTTAACCAGCCTGGTGGGGGTGCTTGCCGCCGGCCACGGTCTGGTTACTGCTGCCGATGAGGCAAGGTATGTCGACGAAACCCACAAGGCCATCGCCGAGAACGGCGACACGGGGAAAAACTGGCCGGCCCACGGTTTTGACTACCAGGAGCAGCGATACAGTCCCCTGGACGAGATCGACACCGACAACGTGGACAACCTGAAGCTGGAGTGGAGTTACAACCTCGGCTCCAGCCGGGGCGTGGAGTCAACACCGATTGTGGTGGACGGTGTGATGTATGTGACGGCGCCGTGGAGCATCGTTCACGCGGTGGATGCCCGCACCGGCAAGAAGCTTTGGACCTACGATCCGGAAGTACCCAGGTCCTATGGCGAAAAGGGCTGCTGCGATGTAGGCAACCGGGGTGTTGCCGTACGCAACGGACTGGTATACTTCGGGGCCTTCGATGGACGGCTGATCGCCCTGGATGCGGAAACCGGTGAGCGTGTGTGGGAAACCGACACCATTGAAGATCGCGAAAAGCCCTACACCATCACCGGTGCACCCCGGGTCTTCAAGGACAAGGTGATCATCGGTAATGGCGGCGCCGAATACGGCGTACGGGGGTATATCACCGCCTACGATGCCGACACCGGCGAGGAAGCCTGGCGCTGGTATACGGTGCCGGGCAACCCGGATGAGCCGTTCGAGAACGACGCCATGGAAATGGCCGCTGAAACCTGGGATCCCAGTGGCAAGTACTGGGAAGCCGGAGGCGGTGGCACCGTCTGGGACAGCATGGTGTTCGACCCGGAACTGGACCTGATGTACATCGGTACCGGGAACGGATCGCCCTGGTCTCACCGGCATCGCAGTCCGGGTGGTGGCGACAACCTGTTCCTCGCCTCTGTTGTCGCGCTCGACCCGGATACCGGAGAGTACGTCTGGCATTATCAGGAAACCCCAGGCGACAACTGGGACTATACCTCCACCCAGGACATCATCCTGGCGGACCTGCCCATCAACGACGAAACCCGCAAGGTACTGCTCCACGCCCCGAAGAACGGCTTTTTCTACGTGGTGGACCGTGAAACCGGCGAGTTCATTTCGGCGGAGAACTTTGTGGACGTGAACTGGGCGACCGGTTATGACGAATCCGGACGGCCCATGGTCACAGAGGAAGCCCGGTCCGAGGACGAGGCTTTCGACGCCATACCGGGGCCCTATGGCGCCCATAACTGGCACTCCATGTCGTTCAGTCCGGATGCGCAGCTCGCCTACATACCGGCCCAGAATATTCCGGCTTCCATGCAGAAAATGCCTGAGTGGGACTACAACGAGGAAGAGCCAGGTGTATTCATGAGTGGCACGGGCTGGAATACCGGCATGTTCCTGAACCCCACCGAACCGGGCAGCAAACCGTTTGGTCGCCTGGTGGCCTGGGATCCCGTGAAGCAGCAGGAAGCCTGGCGCTACGAGCACATTTCGCCCTGGAACGGTGGCACCCTGACCACAGCCGGTAACCTGGTCTTCCAGGGTACTGCCGACGCCCGCCTGATGGCGTTCAACGCCAGTAACGGCGACAAGCTGTGGGACACCATGGTAGGCACGGGCATCGTTGCTGCGCCGGTAACCTACGAGGTGGACGGACAGCAGTTTGTCTCCATTGCCGCCGGCTGGGGCGGGGTCTACGGCCTGGTTCAGCGTGGCAGTGACCGGACCATTCCGGGAACGGTCTACACTTACTCCTTGTCAGGCGAGGCGGAACCGCCCGAGTACAGCCAGCACCAGCAGGCCAACCTGGTTTCCGGCGTTGACTATAACCCTGAGCAGGCCGAAGAAGGGCTCGGGTTGTATATCGCCAACTGTGTCGCGTGTCATGGCGTGCCGGGGGTAGATCGCGGTGGCGCGATTCCCAACCTGGGCTATTCCAATGCCAAGGTGATCAGTGACCTGGAATCGTTTGTACTGGAAGGGGTACTGGCAAACCGCGGTATGCCTGACTTTTCGGAGCGACTGAGTGAGGAGGACGTGGACAAGATCCGGGCCTTTATTATGGGCACGGCGGACACCATCCGCGCCAGCCAATAATCCGGTCATCAAACCCGCACTCCCCGCCGGCCAGCCCTGGCCGCCGGGGCGTGCCTGTTCCAACTCCACCTGTTTCCGGGCAAACCTATGACAACAAGAATGCAGCAGCGTGTGACACTATTTCTGATTGGGGCAGGCCTGTTTCTGCCCGCCACGGTAATGGGGCAGGCTGAGACGTCAGCCAGGTCAGCGAGCGAGCCAGAAGAGCGCCCCGCCATCCTGGTAACAGCCCCACGCCTTTCCCGTTCCCTCCAGGATACTCCGGCCGCCGTCTCGGCGGTTACCCGGGACCAGATACAGCAGGGCCAGCAGGGACTCCAGCTGGATGAGAGCCTTGTTATTGTTCCTGGCCTGTTTCTCCAGAACCATAACAACTTCGCCCAGGGTCAGCGGATCGCCAGTCGTGGCTTCGGCGCTCGATCACCCTTCGGCATACGTGGTATTCACGTCCGCGTGGACGGTATTCCCTATACCTTGCCCGATGGGCAGGCCCAGGTGGACGCCATTGACCTGGACAGTGCAGAACGCATCGAGGTCATTCGTGGGCCGGCCTCGGTACTTTATGGCAACGCCGCTGGCGGTGTGATTGATGTCTCCACGGAAGATGGCAGTCAGCGGCGTAATACCGCCGATATCGGATTACAGGGTGGCAGCGATGGCTACCGCAAGCTTTCCGCCAGCCAGGGCGGCGAGCACGGTCGCTGGACCCACAATATCAGCGTCTCCGCACTGGATTTCGAGGGCCAGCGGGACCAGAGCGAGGTGGAGAAGCGCCTGTTCAACGGGCGGGTCGGCTACCAGATTGATGACCATCGAACCCTGTCGGCCCTGGTGAACATCCTGGACATGCCGCTGGCGGAAGACCCCGGTGGACTGACCCTGGACGAGGTCGAGGACGACCGGGACCAGGCTGCTCCCATGTCGGCCATGCTGGACGCCGGCCAGGAGGTGGAGCAACAGCTTGTGGGGCTCCACTACCAGGATCGTGACGCCGGTGGTGGAGATTTTAACCTGAGGGCGTTTGCCAGCTGGCGGGATTTCGAACAGCAACTGCCCTTCCCGGGCAGCAGTCGGATTCGTTACGACCGCTTCTATTACGGCGGTGGAGCGGACTACCGGCGAGGGCTACAGCTTTGGGGCCGGCCCACCACCGTCATGGTGGGCACCGAAGTGGGCAGGCAGGAGGATGACCGTTCCCGCTTTGCCGTGAATACCGATCGGGAGATCACCGCCCGTACCGGTGATGAGCAGCAGGACGCCACTTCGACGGGTGTGTTCGCGCTGGCGGACATGAATGTGCATGACCGCCTTACCCTAAGCACCGGGGTGCGCCACGACTGGGTCCGCCTGTCCATCGATGACCGATTCCTGGCCGACGGGGTCGACAACAGCGGCAGCCGCACCTTCCGGGAATGGACCGGCAGCCTGGGCGCGCTTTATCGCCTGGCCCCGGACCATTCGCTCTATGCCAACGTCGCCACAGCCTTTGAAACCCCCACGTTCACGGAGTTTGCGAGGCCGGACGGGCAGGGCGGGTTCAATAGTGACGTGGAGCCCCAGAAAGCCATCAGCCGGGAGCTGGGTATACGGGGCTATCTGTCGATGGGGCTCGAGTATGACCTCAGCCTCTTCCGCATCGATGTGGACGATGAACTGCTCCCGTTCGAAGCCATCGACGGCCGAACCTACTACCAGAACGCCGGGCAGACGTCCCGCCAGGGCGGCGAGCTGGCCCTGGACTGGTACATGACGCCTTCCTGGCGCTGGCACAGTGCCCTGACCCTGGCCAGTTATCGCTTCGAGGACTTCGAGACGGATAGCGATGATTACAGCGGTCTGCGAATGCCCGGGTTACCCCGCCACCAGTGGAACAACCGCCTGACCTGGTCCGGCCGCGGCTACCGCTTTGCCAGCATTGAGGGACTGTATTCCGGTGATTTCTACGCCGACAACGCCAACACCGTCGAAGTGGACAGCAGCTGGGTCATGAACCTGCGGGCCGGCACAGGCTGGCAGCTGGGGAGCGACCGCACACTGAAGGTCCATGCCGGGATCCGTAATCTTCTTGAGGAAGAGTACTACGCCAATGTTCGTATCAACGCCAATGGCGGCCGTTACTACGAACCTGCACCGGGGCTGACCTTTCACGGAGGTGTTGAACTGGCCTTCTGATGGGTTCGTAACCACACTATGTTGAACGACTTGCGGGCGGGCACCCGCCACGACATGACGCCGGCGTGTTGAATACCGGAGAGGGCCTGCTCCCTGCGGCAGGCCACACAATAACAGGATGAGGGAGAACGCAATGATCAACCTGACAATAAACGGGCAGGAGCACGAACTCGACGTGCCTGATGATATGCCCCTGCTTTGGGCTCTCAGGGATGTGGTCAAGCTGACCGGTACCAAGTTCGGGTGTGGCATTGCCCAGTGCGGTGCCTGCACGGTGCACCTGGACGGTGAGGCAACCCGCTCCTGCGTGACCCCGGTGGCGAAGGCCGAAGGCAAGGCAATCACTACCATAGAGGCCATGGCCGATGACGACGTTGGACAGCGGGTACAGCAGGCCTGGCTGGAACTGGGCGTGGCCCAGTGTGGTTATTGTCAGGGTGGTCAGATCATGACCGCAACGGCGCTCCTCAAGGAGAACAGCAACCCGGATGGGGCCGAGATCCGTGACGCCATGAACGGTAACCTTTGCCGCTGTGGTACCTATAACCGTATTGAGGCAGCGGTTGCCCGGGCGGCAGGTATGGAGGACAAGTCATGAGCAGGCTGGGCGATTCGGTCATGCTGGCCAATGTGAGCCGGCGCCACTTTCTGCGGGGGCTTGCCGCCGGCAGTGCCTTTGTCATGGCCGCCCGCTGGGGCCTGGCGACGGCCGCAGAGGATGCAGACGATCCGAAATATGGCGCTGACGCCATGCCGGGAGGGTGGGTAGACAACCCCAATGTGTTTATCCGCATCGATGAGGACGGCACGGTCACCATTACCAATCACCGGGCCGAGATGGGCCAGGGTATTCGTACCAGCCTGGCTCTGGTGGCCGCAGACGAGCTTGGCGCTGACTGGGACAGGGTTGAGGTAGAGCAGGCTGACGCCGACCAGGAAAAGTACGGCAATCAGAATACCGACGGTTCCCGCAGTATGCGCCACTGGTATGAGCCCATGCGCCGTGCTGCTGCCGGTGCCCGCCTCATGCTGGAGCGGGCGGCTGCCGACCAGTGGGGCGTGCCGGTTGACGAGGTGGAAACCCGTGTACACGAGGTGGTCCACAAGAACAGCGACCGCAAGCTTGGCTTTGGTGAGCTGGCCAGGGCAGCCCGCGAACTGGACGTACCCGAGCGGGATGAGCTGGAACTGAAAGCGGATAGCCAGCTGCGCTACATAGGCCGTGAAACCGGCCCGGTCAACGGCAAGCTGACGAATACCGACACCCGTCCACCCGCCATTGACGGCGAAGACGTGGTGACCGGCAAAGCCCGGTTTGGCGCCGATGTGCAGATGGACAACATGCTCTACGCGGTGATCGCACGACCGCCGGCGCTGGGTGCCGGGATCGGCAGCGTGGATGACAGCGATGCCGTCAAGGTCCGGGGTGTTGAAAAAATCGTCCGCCTGGACGGTACCGGCATGCCCGCCCTGTTCAATCCGCTTGGCGGCGTGGCGGTTGTCGCCAACAACACCTGGGCCGCCATCCAGGGCCGTGAGGCACTGGCCATAGAGTGGGACCTGGAATCCGCCGGAGACAACGCCGGCTATACCTCCGACGACTACCGCAAGATGCTGGAAGAGCGCGCCGAGTCACCCGGCAAGGTTATCCGGGAATCCGGGGATGTGGAAAAGGCCCTGGAAGAAGCGGACAAGACCGTCACCGCCACCTATTACATGCCGCATATGGCCCAGGCGCCCATGGAGCCCCCGGTGGCTATCGTTCAGTTTAATGGCGACAGCGCGGAAGCCTGGGCGCCAATCCAGCATCCCAGGGCGACGCGGGAGGGAGTCGCTGGTGCTCTGGGGCTTGACCTGGAAAAGGTAACCGTCCATCAGACCCTGTTGGGGGGTGGCTTCGGTCGCAAGTCCAAGCCGGACTTCGTGATCGAGGCGGCCATGCTGGCCAAACAGTTTGAAGGCCGCCCGGTACGGGTTCAGTGGACCCGGGAAGACGATATCCACCATGCCTATTTCCATGCGGTGTCGGTGGACCGGCTGCAAGCCGGCCTCGACAAGGACGGCAAGGCCACGGGCTGGCTGCACCGTACCCTGTCACCGAGCATCGGCTCACTGTTCGCCGAAGACCCGAAACACAAAGCGGACTTCGAGCTGGGCATGGGCTTCAACACCATGCCTTTTGATATCCCGGCCATTCGCCTGGAAAACCCGGAGGCAGCCGCCCACACCCGTATCGGCTGGTTCCGCGCGGTCTACAACCTGCCCCATGCCTGGGCGATCCAGAGCTTCGCAGCGGAAATGGCTGAGGCCGCAGGGCGGGATCACCGCGACTATCTTCTGGAATTGCTGGGTGAGTCCCGGCAGATCAGCCCGGAAGAGTTCAAGGACGGCTGGAACTACGGGGAAAACCCGGAGGTTTACCCCATCGATATCGGTCGCATGAGAGCCGTTGTTGAACGGGCAACCCGCGAAGCCAACTGGGATAACAAGGACCGGGGAGAGCGGCGCGGGCTGGGCCTGGCCATGCACCACAGTTTCGTGTCCTACACCGCCATCGTGATGGATGTGGAGGTCAACGACGACAATGAGGTGATCATCCACCGGGCTGACATTGCCTTTGATTGCGGCAAGGCGGTCAATCCGGAGCGGGTACGCTCGCAGCTGGAAGGCGCCTGTGTCATGGGTATCGGCATCGCCCTGCAAAGCGAAGTGTCATTCCGGGATGGCAAGGCCGAACAGGACAACTTCGACCGTTATCTGATTCCCCGCATGGAAAATGCCCCCCGGGAAGTGCATGTGCACCTGGTGGACGGCGGCGAGGATGCCCCCATGGGCGGTGTGGGTGAACCCGGCCTGCCACCGGTCGCGCCGGCCCTCTGCAACGCTATCTACGCGGCCACCGGCAAGCGTATCCGCCGGTTACCGGTAGGGAACCAGTTGGGCTGACCATCATGCAGAACCTGGATTATCGGGTTGTCGGCCAGGCTATGGCCTGGCTGCAGGAAGGCCGCACGGTGTGGCTATGCACCGTGCTGTCCACCTTTGGTTCATCGCCGAGGGAGCCTGGTTCGCTGATGGTGGCCAACGCCAGCGGCGAACACCTGGGCTCGCTCTCCGGTGGCTGTGTGGAGGAAGATTTCCTCGAGCGGCTGGTGGCCGGCGAGTATCAGCAGCCAGCTGTGGTAGTTCGTTATGGTGGACCAGAGGACGTGGGCGGCAAACCCGGGACTGCCCGGGTGCAATTGCCCTGCGGCGGAATCCTGGAAGTGCTGGTTGAACGCATGGTCGCCAGCGAGGAGAACCTGGCACACCTTGAACAGATAAAAGCAGCGCTGGGCGGTGAGCACGACCGGATCCGGCAGGTACGGCTCGCCGATGGGCACCGTTCCCTGTCGGAGGCGGACCCGAGCGGGCCCCAGGTGCAGTGGCATCCGGAAGAGGAGGTTGTCCGGATCCGGGTGGGGCCGGTGGCCAGGCTGATACTGGCTGGCTACTCCAGCGTTGCCGAGGCCTGTGCCGGTTTTGCGGTTACCCTGGGCTACCAAGTCGTGCTTTGTGACCCTCGCAGCGAAGTCACCGATGGCATGAACCTGCCGGATGCCGTGGCGTTCATACCCCAGCTGCCATCCCTCTACATCGCCTCACCGGGAGCCTGTACCCCGTCAACGGCGGTGGTCGCCGTCACCCATGACCCCCGCATTGACGACCTGGCCATGATGGCGGCGGTGAAAACCTCCGCCGGCTACATCGGCGTGATGGGCTCCCGCCGTACCTCACAGGCGCGGGCGGAGCGGCTTGCCCGCACCGGTGGCCTTGCGCCCGATGAAATCGGCCGTATTCATATGCCCATCGGACTGGATATAGGCAGCAAAACCCCGGCGGAAATCGCCCTGGCCATCATGGCGGACGTGTTGCGGGTTCGTCGGGGTCGGGACCTGTCAGAGGTATGACTGCCTGTCTGGAGTTTGCTCCGTCTCCACACCCCGAACGGTTAACCGAGGACGTGCCCGATGGCTGAAGTCGCAGCCCTGATACTTGCCGGCGGCGCCAGCTCACGCTTTGGCGGGTGCAAGCTGCTGGCGGAAATTGATGGCCGAACCCTGTTGCAGCGTAGTATTGACCTGGCATCCGGCGTGTTACCAGGCCACGTCCATGTGGTCACCGGCGCCTGGCATACGCAACTGATGGCGGCAAAGGCACAGGGGCGGCTTTGTGGGGCGGAGTTCATCCACGCCGCGGACTGGTCTGAGGGCATGGCGGCATCCTTGCGGGCCGGAATCAACACCCTGTCTGTTAATTACGAAGCGGTGCTGGTGCTGCTGGCGGACCAGGTGGCGCTGACGAAGGCTGACCTTGCCGCCCTGCTGGAGGCTTTCGACGGTCACAATATCGCCTGTGGCGTATACGGCGGCCGCCGGGGCGTGCCTGCGATTTTTCCCCGCAGCAGCTTTCCACGGCTGGGGCAGCTGGGTGGCGACCAGGGTGCCAAGGCGGTGCTGTACGAAACCACTATCCCCGTTCGGGAGTGTTCCATGCCCAATGCACAACGGGATATTGATACCCCGGAGCAGCTCGAGGCCTGGCCTGGGAGCGGGGCCGGAGGGGACACTTCGCAGCAATAATCAACAGCTCAATCCATGAGTCCAGGCAGCAGCTTGTCCGAAACGATGTCGTTGCTGATACTGCGTGACAAGCTACAAACACGCATGTCCGCGTGTTCCATGTTTCAAGGAGTCCTGCGATGTCCATTTATCTCCGCCAGATCTGCCTGGTGGCCGAAGAGCTGGCACCGGTTGTCGAGCAGATTGAAAACCTGTTCGGCGTACCGGTATGCCATCGTGATCCGGAGGTGGCCACCTTCGGGCTGGAAAACGCCCTGTTTGCCTTTGGCAGCCAGTTCCTGGAAGTGGTGGCACCCATCCGGGAAGGCACAGCCGCCGGGCGGTTCCTGGAGCGCCGGGGTGGCCCCGGGGGTTACATGGTGATCTGCCAGGCTACCTCACTTGAAGAGCAGGCTGGCGTGCGGGCCCGGGCTGCTGAAAACAATGTCCGGGTAGTCTGGGAGTCGGATCACCAAAGCGGGAACATCATGCAACTGCACCCCCGGGACATGGGGGCAGCCTTCCTGGAAGTGGACTGGGACGAACAGGCCGACCCCCAGGGTAACTGGCAGCCAGCGGGAGGTATGGACTGGGTAAAACACACAATGACTGATCGGGTCTCAGGAATTACCGGCATCACCCTTTCCCACACGAAGCCTACCCAACTCGCCCGGCACTGGTCAGACGTTATGGGGATGCCCGTAAAAGACCGGGATGGCATGCCCGCAATCGAGACCCCAAACACGGTACTGAAGTTTGCAGAGTGCGATCACGAGGACGCCGCCGGGCTGACGGCCATTGATGTGGCGGTGGGGGACCCTGCGACGATTCTGACGCGCTCCATGGAGCAGGGGGCCGAGCTCACCGGCCACAGCCTGAACCTGTGTGGTGTGGAATTCCTGCTGCGGTAGTGCGTACCTGCATTTCTGGCGGACTGGCCATAACCTCGTACTAAAATGGATATGGGCTGAAAACCTTTATTCGGACGGGTAGGATGCGCCGATGCTTTCAGGCAGGGAGGTAGCGTCGCCCGCCTTGAGCATACGCCCCAGCAGGTCGGCCATACCTTCTGCTATCTGGTTGGAGGACCAGGCTCCACCGCGGCGATACCATTTCGACACCCAGGCCATGGCGCCAATCAGGGCGAAGGTGGTGAGGGCCGGGTCACAGGGCGCTATGGAGCCGTCATCAATCCCCTGTTGCACCTGCTCTCTCAGGCTGTGCTCAAGTCTTTTCCGAAGGGCGCGCACCTCGACTGCCTGCTGTTCACTGAGGGCACCGTCTTCCAAATAGAGAAAAGTTTCGATCTGTGACTGGGTGACAGACGCCAGGTAATTTCGGACGATGGCGCGCACGCGTTCAAACCCGTTTGTTCCTTCCTGAACGCCGGCTTTGACTGCGTTGCTTGTGGCCTCGGCAGATTTGAGGTGAATCTTGTAAAGCAGGTCACCCTTGTCTTTCACATAATGATAGAGGGCACCCTTGGTCAGACCCAGTTCTTCCGTCAGCATGCTCATGCTGGTGCCGTGGAATCCGTAGCGATTGAAAAGTCTTGCGGCGGTCTCCAGCAGGATTTTCTCCCGCGCTTCGCGTTGCTCCTCGAGGGTCTGGACACCTCCGCCCCAGGACCTCCGTCGGCCATTGGTGGTTTTGGGCTGGGTCTTGCTCATACAGTTTGTCCGTTTCTGGTGTACTGAAAACAGGATTTCCGGTGCTCCACCCCGCACGTGCGGGGTGCCGCTCGGTCAAGGCTCAGTTCGGCGACGTGCTCGGCTTCGCCCTGCGCCGGTTCAACAGGTCGCGAATCATGCCCAAGATGCCCTCGCGGAACAGAAGTACGCAGCTCATGAAGATCAGTCCCTGAAGGATGGTGACCCAGGCACCATAGGGCGCCAGCAGGTACTGCATTGCCACAACGATCAGGGCACCAAGGGCGGGGGCCCAGATAATACCAAGCCCGCCAAGCAATGCCATTAACACCACTTCACCGGAAAGCAGCCATGAGACATCTGTCAAAGTTGCAATGCTGAACACGAAAACCTTGAGCGAGCCTGCGATACCACTGAAACCAGCGGAAATGACGAACGCCATTTGCTTGTACTTTACTACGTCATAGCCGAGGGATATGGCACGGTCCTCGTTGTCTCTGATCGCCTTCAGGGACTGGCCGAACGCACTCTGGGAAATACGCACCAGTGCGAGCATGGCGATGACGAAGATCACCAGGATGGTGTAGAACAGGGCAAGATTTGAAGATACATCGATTACGCCGAAGACAGGCGGTCTCGGTATGGATTGAATACCATCCTCGCCTCCGGTAAACGGCGCCTGAAGGGCGATGTAATAGATCATCTGGCTGAGTGCCAGTGTGATCATGGCAAAGTAGATGCCCTTGCTTCGGACGGCGATCAGGGCAAATATCCAGCCCAGAGCCAATGCGACCAGCACTCCGCAAGCGACAGCCAGTTCGAAGGTAAGGCCCCACTCCTTCGCAGCATGCCCGGTGACATAAGCCGCAGATCCAAAGAATGCGGCATGCCCGAATGACAACAATCCACCAAATCCCAGCATCAGGTTGAACGCACAGGCAAACAGCATGAACACCAGGACATTCATTAGAACGACCGGATAGATGAATGCGGGGAGAGCTAATGCGACCAGGAAAATTCCAGCCCAGATGGCTTTCTGATTCTTATAGGAGTTCATAGGTGCAGCGCTCACTTTCCAAACAGTCCATTGGGTCGGGCCACCAGAACAAGGGCCATGACCACGAAAATCACCAGGTTAGAGGCCGGCGGATAGAACACCTTGGTCAAACCTTCAATGATGCCCAGCATGAAGCCGGTGATAATGGCGCCTCCGAGCGAGCCCATGCCGCCGATTACGACCACCGCAAATACTGTGATCATCAGGTTTACCCCCATATGCGGGTTGACCTGATAAAGCGGGGCGGCAAGAACACCGGACAGGGCCGCGAGTCCGACACCTGCGCCGTAGGTCAGTGTGATCAACAGTGGGACATTGATGCCGAACTGCTGAACCAGGGCCGGGTTTTCTGTCGCCGCCCTCAGGTATGCCCCGAGTTTGGTTTTCTCCACCACAAACCAGGTGATCAGGCAGACCACCACGGAGAACACAATGACCCAGCCCCGATAAGTGGGCAGGAACATGAAGCCCAGGTTGAGCGCTCCCTGCAGCGCTGCGGGAACACTATAAGGTTTGGATATGCCACCGAAGACCTCGTGCATTACCCCTTCGATAAATAGGGCCAGGCCAAATGTAAACAGAAGTCCGAACAGGTGATTCAAGGAGTACAGCCTGGAGATAAAGGTGCGTTCCAGCGCGATACCGATTGCACCAACCATCAACGGAGCCAGGATCAGGGCGAGCCAGTAGTTGACTCCAAGCCACTGCATCAGCAGCCAGGTGGCAAAACCGCCCAGCATGTAGAACGCGCCATGGGCAAAGTTGATGATATGCAACATGCCAAAAATCAATGCCAGTCCCAGGCTGAGCACGGCGTAGAATGAGCCGTTCACCAGGCCCAGCACCAGTTGGGCCATCAAGGCATGGGACGAAACGCCCAATAGTTCAAACATATCAGACCCCTAACATCTGGTTTATCTTGTCTTTGTTTTCGAGGGCATACTGTCGATCGAAAGAGGCCACCACTTCGCCCTGGTCGAGCACGTAAAACCGGTCCGACACTTTCAGTGCAAAATTGAAGTTCTGTTCAACCAGTACCACGGTCAGGCCTTTTGCCTTCAGTTCCAGCAGTGTCTGACCAATCTGCTTGATGATCACAGGCGCCAACCCTTCGGTAGGTTCATCCAGAAGCAGAACCCGGGCGCCGGAGTACAGGAGCCGGGCGATCGCGAGCATTTGTTGCTCACCGCCGGAGAGCTTGGTGCCCATACTGTTTCCGCGTACTTTCAGTTTTGGAAAGAGTTGGTAGATAGCGTCGAGCGACCAGGCTAGGTCGGACACCCTGGGAGGAAGGGTCAGGTTCTCTCTTACCGTGAGGCTGGAAAAGATGCCTCGCTCCTCGGGGCAGTAACCAAGGCCTTTACGGCCGATCCGGTAAGAGGGCAGGCGATCGATCGGCTCATCAAAAAAACGGATGTCACCCTGGCATCGATCGAGCAGGCCGGCGACGGCTTTGAGCGTGGTGGTTTTGCCTGCCCCATTACGTCCCAGCAGGGTGACCACTTCGTGTTCCTTGACGTTGAGTGATATATCCCTGAGTACGTCAATTTCGCCATAACCGGCATTCAGTCGTGATACATCAAGCACTACCTTACTCATCGTCGTCACCTGTGCCGAGATAGGCCTCCATGACCCGTGGATTGGAAGAAACCTCGTCGTAGTTGCCCTGGCAAATGACCTGGCCGGCTTCAAGGACGGTAATGGTGTCTGACAAGTCGCGCACGACATCGAGGTTATGCTCCACCATGACGATGGTTCGTCCACTCCGGATCTCCTGGATGAGGTCGGAGATGGTTGCGATATCCTCCCGTCCCATGCCCGCCATGGGCTCATCCAGCAGAAGCACGGATGGGTTCATGGCCAGGGTGGTCGCGATTTCCAGGGCCCGGCGCTTGCCATAAGAAAGGCTGCCGGAACGATCATCGGCCTGCTGTTCGAGACCAGTGCGATAAAGAAGGTCCATGGTTTCATCACGATACTGATGAAGCGTTCGCCGGGGGCTCCAGAAATTAAACGACATACCCTCGCGTTTCTGGATAGCGATCTCCACGTTTTCCGCGCAGGTCAGGTCGGGAAAAATGGAGGAGATCTGAAACGAACGTATCATTCCGCGTTCGGCGACCTCGGCAGGCTTGAGCGAGGTGATGTCCTGGCCCCGATAGAATATCTGGCCGCTGCTGGGTGAAAGAAACTTCGTGATCAGGTTGAAGCACGTGCTCTTGCCTGCACCATTCGGGCCGATCAGGGCATGGACGGCTCCCTCACGGACATTAATATCCACTTCCGAGACCGCACAAAAGCCATGAAAGTGCTTCGTCAACTTTCGTGTTGAAAGAATATAGTCAGTCATTTATCTAACCAGTGGGCAGGTAGCGGAGGGGGCAAGCGCCCCCTCGGTGGAAGCGTTTTACTGGATAAAGCTGCAATTGCCCTGTTCGAGGGGACGGAAGGCTTCCTCGCCAGGAATAGTTTCAACAAGCTCAAACAGGTCCCAGGGGTGGTTGGCGTCCCCGGGGGATTTAACCTTCACCAGGTACTGGTCATGAACCATGCGGCCATCCTCACGAATGTAACCCTCAGCGAACCAGTCGTTAACTGGCAGCTCCTTCATGGCCTTTGTCACATCGACACCGTTATCGGTACCGGCTTTTTCCACTGCCTTGAGGTAGTGCATCACGTAGGAGTAAGCACCAGCCTGGGCCATGGACGGCATGGCGTTCATGCGCTCAAAATAGCGCTCGGACCAGGCAGCGCTTTCTTCGCTCTTGTTCCAGTAGAAAGGCGAAATGAGCATGGTTCCGGCGGCGACTTCCGCACCGATACCCTTGACGTCCGGAATCATGACCAGCGGTGCAAATGAATTCTTTCCGGACTGCTGCAGGCCGAACTCCTTTGCTGTCTTGATCGCGTTGGCGGCATCGCCTGCGGCACTGGCAAACACGACAACATCAGCGTCTGACGACATCGCCTGCATGATGTAGGAAGAGAAGTCGTTGGCACCCAGGGGGTGCTTGACAGAGCCGACGACTTCACCACCGTTCTGTTTCACGAAATGGGCGATGGCGTCCTGCAGTTGCTGGCCGAAGGTATAGTCAACGGTAACGAAGTAGACCTTCTTGCCTAGGTTTTCTGTGATGGCCAGCGCTGACGCTTTCGCCATGGAATAGGTATCGTAGATGTAGTGGATACCAGTCGGGGAACAGTCTTCCCCGGTCAATCGTGCCGTAGCGGCGCCACCACCAATGATGACTTTACCTTGCTCTCGTCCGATCTCCTGAACGGCTAGGGCGATTGAGGAGTTGGGCAGGTCAACGATGGCGTCTACACTTTCCCTGTCAAACCAACGGTTGGCTACCGAGGTGCCAACATCTGGCTTATTCTGGTGGTCTGCTCCGATAACCTCGATGGCTGCACCCAGCACTTCCCCGCCAAAGTCTTCAGCAGCCATTTTTGCAGCCTCCAGGGAGCCGGGGCCGGCGGCCGGCGCATAGACCCCCGACATATCATTGAGTACACCGATCCTGACGACGTTGTCTGATACGGTTTCGGCGGCGGCAGCCATACAAACACTGGTGGCAGCCAGTGACATCCCTACGGTTCTTACTATGTTCTTGTAGTTCATGATCTTTACCTCGTTTCGATTATTGTTGTTGGCAAGTCGGCTTCGGGAAGAATTCTCCGGAAGAAGAAACGTCCCGTATTCACTTTGTCCCGGTGAAACCGGGATTCCTGGTCATGACAGGCTGTAACGATGCGTGCCCAGGCAGAACCGCACAGCAACAGGTAAAACGCCTCCAGAAAACCACAGAAATCAGCACTGACATCCGGGTCTTCGTTTTCCATACGCTCGATGAGAATGGAGCCTGCGTTCTTGATCCTCCCGTTCAGGTGGGTTAACGCATTGGCCTGGTCCGCGAAGCCTTCAATCCGGCTCAGGCGCAACGCACTGACAGCTACCTCATCAAAAACACTTTCGAACTGGACAAACTGTTTCAGCAGTTTTCGCTGAACCAGGTCCCTAGCCTGAATCGCATTGGTGCCTTCGTAAATGGAGGCGATCCGGACGTCCCGAACCAGCTGTTCGATGCCGTTCTCATGGATGTAGCCATGGCCGCCCAGGACCTGCATGCATTCATTGGCCACTGATGAGCCTAGCTCCGAGAGCGCGTATTTCAGGACCGGCGTGTAGATCTCAAGGCGGGACTGGATCTCGTGGGCTTCATCCTCATTCCTGGCCACATCCGCGAGGTCAAGCAGCAGGCTGGCGTCATAGGTCAGCACCCTGGCTGCGGTAATGCGGGCTTCCATGTCCCGGAAGCGGCGCTGGATGTCCGGGTGTTCAATGATGGGGTGCGGTGGCCGGGTATCGGTTCCATCCTGTCGAGGTGCCTTGCCCTGCCGGCGTTCGCCAGCGTAGGCCAAGGCTTTTTGATAGGCTTCCTGCGCCGTCCCCAGGCCCTGCAGCCCAACGGATACCCGGGCTGCATTCATCATGGTGAACATGCACCGGAGGCCTTCACCCTCGGTGCCCACCAGCCATCCGACGGACTCGTCAAAGGCCAGGGCACAGGTGGGTGAGCCATGGATCCCCATCTTGTTTTCAATGCCCATGGTCTGAACCTGGTTTGACCTCTGTGCGCCATCAGGGCCGAGCCATTTGGGCACAAGGAACAGGCTGAGGCCTGACAGGCCACTGCCGGGTTCGCCGGACCTGGCCAGCACCAGGTGGACGATGTTGTCCGTGAGGTTGTGATCGCCCCAGGTGATAAAGATCTTGTTGCCCGAGATTTTCCAGTGGCCGTTATCGAGGTCCCGCCGGGCAACGGTCCGGATCAGACCCAGGTCTGTGCCACAATGGGGCTCCGTCAGGCACATGGTGGCTGTCCATTTTCCGGAAACGACTTTTTCCAGGTAGTGGGCCCTGAGTTCGTCCGAACCGTGGCGGCTGAGCGCCTTGTAAAAGCCGAAGTTCAGGTCATGCAGCAGGCCAAAAGAGAGGCTTTTGCCATTCAGCGTTTCGCGCAGGAGGGCGTGACACAGATGGGGCAGGCCTTCGCCACCGAACTCAGGGCTGCAGGCCAGGCCGTTCCAGCCGTGGTGGCAGAAATCCCGGTAGAGCGCCTGCATCGCACCTGGCAGAGATACTGCTCCCTGGGTCAGCGTTGCCCCCTCCTGGTCCAGGAGGGGGTTGATGGCACCTATGGCCGGTGCCATGTCGTTGTCGAAATGCCCGGCAATACCGATCAGGTCGGAGGGCTCCACCTTTTTTGCCGCGCAGACGCGTTCGAGGTTCGCCCGGTCCAGCACTTGCCTGACGATAAAGTCGCGCTCGGTTTGCGTGTTCATGGCCGGACCTTTACGCCTCGTCGGTTTTCAGGGCGTAGCCTTCGAACTTGCGACGCAGTTCCAGCTTGGACAGCTTGCCGGTTGCCGTGTGGGGCAGTTCGTCTACCAGGATTATTTCATCCGGTATACACCACTTCGCTACTTGCCCCTCGTAGACCGCCTTGATGTCTTCCGGATCGGCGTCGGCGCCTTCCTTGAGCACGACACAGACCACTGGTCGCTCGCCCCACTTACTGTGCCTGATGGAGATACAGGCGGCCTCTGCCACCGCGGGATGACCCACGGCGACATTTTCCAGTTCGATGGAACTGATCCATTCACCACCAGACTTGATCACATCCTTGGTCCGGTCAGTGATGATCAGATAGCCTTCCTGGTCTATGGCCGCCACGTCTCCGGTTTCGAACCAGCCATCTTCGGTAAACGAATCCGGCGAGGCATCCTTGTAATAACTGCCCACTACCCAGGGGCCCTTCACCTGTAGTGCACCGATGGCCTTGCCATCGTGGGGCTGTATGTTCCCTTGCTCGTCGACAATGCGCAGGTCTACACCAAACAGCGGGCGTCCCTGCAGTGCCTGTATCTGGTAACGGTCCTCCGGCGGCAGGTTGGCCTGGTGGCTCTTCAGGGCACCCAGGGTGCCCACCGGGCTCAGCTCGGTCATGCCCCAGCCGTGCATAACCCGCACGTCATACTTTTCTTCGAACTCCCGGATGATGGCCATGGGCGCTGCCGAGCCGCCGACCATCATTCGGTCGACTGAATCTATCGTGAGGTTATTCCGGTTCAGGTAATCGAGAAGCCCGAGCCAGACCGTGGGGACGCCCGCCATCAGGGTCACCTGCTCTTCGTTGAGCATGGTGTGAAGGTTGGGTCCGTCCAGCGCATAACCTGGCAGTACCAGCTTGGCGCCATTCATAAGCGCCGCGTAGGGAATGCCCCAGGCATTGGCATGGAACATGGGCACCACCGGCAGGATGCTGTCCTTCTGGCGTACGCACAGCCAGTCGCCTCCGCTGACGGAGAGGGCGTGTATCAGGGTAGAGCGATGGCTGAACAGGACACCCTTTGGGTTACCGGTGGTACCGGAGGTGTAACAGAGGGCGCTCGCCTGTCTTTCATCAAGCTCCGGCCAGTCGAAGCTTTCAGCTTCGTTGGCGATAAAGTCCTCGTATACCTCCACGCCCTGATCATCCGCGGCTTCCGGTTTAGCGTCGGAGAGCACAATGTAACGCTCTATGGACTCGAAGGTGTCTTTGAGTTCCGCCACCTTGCCGTAGAACTGCGGGTCAAAGAACAGGAACTTGTCCTCGGCGTCATTGGCGATAAAGGTCAGCTGGTCGTCAAACAGGCGGGGGTTGATGGTGTGGCAGACTGCACCGATGCAGGAAGCAGCGTAGTAGATCTCCATGTGACGGTGGTCGTTCCAGGCCAGCGTCCCGACACGGTCACCGGACTGGACCCCAGCCTTCATCAGGGCATTGGCCAGCTGGCATACCCGGCGATAGAACTGGTCATAGCGGTAACGGTGAACCTTGTCGTCGGAGGTCTTGGATACGATTTCTGACCCGGCGTGGAACCGGTTCGCGTGCTGAAGGATCTTTGTGATTGTTAGCTGGTCTTGCATCATCTGGCCGTAAAGCATGGCAAGCTCCTGATTGTTATTGATGTTTTCTGATTTATTCGAGTTCAGGCCGTCGGGATCCTGGTAACGGCCTGGTGCCAACCCTTGTTGTTCTTCTGATTCCAACCACACCGCTCAGCCTCATAGCCGGAGCATGTCTCTGCACTAATTAAACGATCGGTTAGTTGTTATTACAAATGTTCAATGGATTCGAGGCTAGTTCAGTTTTTGACAAAAGGCAAGCCGTATAAACGGGCAAAGTTGCCCGTTTCTGCCTTGGGGGAGCGAGGTGTGTCAGGAAAGCGCCGTCATGTCGCCCAGCTACGGGCGCGACGGCCGAATGCGGGTTCGCACACCTGGCAGCTGGTCGCCGTTGGGTGTGCGGTTCTCGGAAGGTGGGAATCGGCTTAGTAGGCTTTGTAGGGAAGGAACTTGCCTGACAGCACCACGTTGACGCGATCGCCGTTGGGGTTTTCCTCGCGCTGGATGTCCATGTTGAAGTCGATGGCGCTCATGATGCCGTCGCCAAATTCCTCATGGATGAGTTCCTTGATGGTGCTGCCATAGACATTCACCACTTCATACCAGCGGTAGATCAGCGGGTCAGTGGGTACGGCCGTCGGCAGTGATCCCTTGTAGGGAACCACCTGCAACCAGGCGATGGCCTCGTCGGGCAGGCCAAAAATGTCGCCGACAATTTCGGCCTGCTTCTTGTCGAAGGTCATCTGGCCCAGGCACGCAGCGGTGGTCCATTCCTTGGAGAGTCCGATGGCATCGGCCACCTGGCTCCATTGAATGCCCTTGCTGACCTTGGCAGAGAGGATCATGTTGGTCACTTCTTCACGGGTATGGATCATGATGTTCACCTTTGGTTTGACGTCATTGTCGGGACTGGGCCGGTCGCCCGGCCCGGAAAGATCAGGCGGCCTTGCTTTGCATGGGCTGGCCAAGGCTCAGGGTGGCGACGACGGTGTCGCCAATTCGTTGTTCCATCACCATGCTATTGCCGTCCTGCTGGGTGATCTGCCAGCGGCCATCCGGTTGTGGCAGGCCGTGCAACACCAGCGGTAGCGAGCGGGTTTTCAGGCGCACTACCGGTCGTCTGTGTTCATAGGCCGGCGCCTCAACACCCAACACCGCCGCCGCAATGGTGCGGGCCTGGTGTTGAATCGGCTCGATAAATCGACAGGGCTCACCGTTCAGGCTGATACAGTCGCCCAGGGCGTAGATGTCCGGGTCGCTGGTTCGCAATTCCCGGTCCACCTCGATGCCGCCGTTGAACACCAGCCCGGCCTGGCGGGCCAGGCGATTGTCGGTTTTCAGGCCTGTGGCAGCGATCACCTGGTCCACGGCCAGGTTTTCACCACTTGCTAGCAGAACGGTTTTGCAGCCATCGTCGGCTCTTATGGCCGTAACCTGGCTGTCTGGCCGGTAGCGAATGCCCTGTTCCGCCAGGCTCTCCTGCAGCGCCTGCCCGGCTTCCGGGGGAATCAGGCCCGACAGGGGGTGGCTCTGGCGGTCCAGCAGGGTGACCGTATGGCCGGCGCGGGCCAGGTCTTCGGCCAGTTCGCAGCCCACCATGCCGGCACCGACAATGGCGACCCGCCGGGGGCCGGCGGCCAGCTGTTGCTGTAATCCGCTCCAGCCAGCCAGGTCATTGATGCGCCAGCACAGTGACGGGGGCAGTTCATCAGGCAAGGCGGGCTTCGCGCCCTGGGCCAGCACCAGGTGGGTGTAGGCGACAGTGCCCCGGGTGGTGCGGACTTCCCGTCGATCCGGGCTGATGCCCACCACGAAAGTGTCCGCAAGCAGGCGAACCCCGAGACGGTTCGCAGCATCGGCAGCGCTCTCCCGCACCAGGTCCCCAGGCTGCTGGCCCCGGCTCAGGGCCACAGACAGCTCCGGTTTGTGGTAACGGTCGGCATGGCAGGCGCTGATCAGGGTGATGGGGGTTTCGGCGTCCAGGTGGCGGATCGCTTCCACCACTGACCACCCGGCAATGCCGGCACCCACCACCACAATGCCCGGAGTCTTGCTGAAGGTGGTGATGCCCACCGGCGCCGCTGCTGTAATCTCCTGCTTTTCCAGCAGCTCAAAGTCGGACTTGGTGACACCGCACAGGGGGCATTCCCAGTCATCCGGAATGTCCTCAAACCGTGTGCCCGGGGGCAGGCCGCTGTCCGGGTCGCCTTCTGCCTCGTCGTAGATCAGGCCACAGGCGAGACAGATATACTGGCGCCAGGGGCGTTCTTCCAGGTCGGTTTTACGGGGACTCATGCCGGAACCTCCTCTCGCATCAGTTTGTCCATCTCCCAGCGCAGGTGCTTGATGGCCGGTGTCACGATGGCCACGAAGTGGGCTTCACGGATCCGGCGCTGGGGGGCGGAATTCATCAGGTATCCGCGCGCGCCCTGGTGTAGCAGGGCGGACTGGGACGCTTTCAGGGACAGCTCGGATCCGTGGGCTCTCAGCTCCAACACGTCGAGCAGGTAGTCCTTGCTGCCGTCAAACGAGGTTTCTGCGAGCCGGGCAGCGCGCTTGGCCACCTCGTCAAATTCAGCCTGTAGCTCGTCGGGGCGGTTGTGCAGGTACTGGTTTACGTGCCCCAGCTGGTTCTCCACCGCACGGATGGAGTCAATGGAGCCCTGGATGACACCGGCGGCGATGCCTACCTGCAACAGGATGAATGCACCGCGGATCCTCTGGATAAATGGCCGGGCCGGGTCCGCAATGATCTGGTCTTCGCTGACGAAGTAGTCGTCCAGGGGCACCGACCAGGTGCTGGTGCCTTCCATACCCGAAAACTCCGGGCAGGGACGCAGGGGCACCCGGTCGTCAATGTCCAGCAGGAACATCACTTCATGGGAGCGGCTGCCATCATCGCGGTCCACGGCGGCGATCGCGCCGCAGTACTGCCCGGGACCGATGTGGCTGACCCAGGGCAGGGTGCCACTGACCCGGTACCCGCCCGGTACCTTCTTCGCTTTCAGGGCCATTTTCTCGATGCCGGTCAGGGCCTTCATCGGATTGGACAGGGCGGTGCCGCCAAAGGTCTGGCCGGCAGCATGGCCCTGCAGTCTTTCCAGCAGGGCCGGGTTGCCGGACTGCTCCATGTAGAGCCCGCAGACATCGTGGCACCAGGTCATGAACCCGGTGGAACCACAGTGACGGCTGATCTCCTGCATGCTCGACAGGGCCAGGCCGAAGCGACTACCGTGCTGGTCCAGGTGGGTGGCGAAGGCGCCGGCCTGGCCCAGGTCTGCCATGATGTCAGTCGGGTAATAACCTTCATGGTCGATGCGGTAGGCGTTGGGCGCCAGCTGTTCGCGGGCGACCCGGGCGACCTCGGCCTGCACCATGGCGTCATCGGCCCAGGGACTTGATGGTGGGTTGGATACGGCGACGTTATTCATGGCAGTTCTCTCCTCCTGTGGCGGCCGGGTTAGTCCATCAGGCTGATGCTAAACGGGATCGGGTTGCGCATGGTGTTGGCGACCGGGGAGAAGTAGTTGGCGTGCTGAACGATCTCGTCCAGCTGTTCCCGGGTGGCATCGCCTTCCACCAGCACCTTGACGCGGATTTCCTGGAAGCCCATCTGATCGGGCTTCATTTCCGCACCACCGGCACCCCAGGCCGCCGGGTTGCCGATATCCCCTTCCAGGAAGATCTCCAGTTTGCTGAGTTTGACCTGCTTCCAGGTGGCCACGGCGGTGATGCCCACGGCGAGGCAACCACCCAGGCCGGACAGCACGATCTCGCCGGGTGCCGGCGCGGTGTCTTCACCGAACAGGTGCAGGGGCTCGTCCACCACCACTTCATGCTGATTGACGTGGCTGATGGTCCGGTACTGGCCATCGGTCACCGTGTGGACCTTGTTGGTGCCGCGGGTGCCAGGGTTGTTGCGGCCCTTTTCGGCGAAAGCCAGCAGGCCATCCCGGTCGATCGGGCGCAGGTAGGTGGAAACGGTTTCCGGTTTGGTTGGCGTTGCAGTGGTCATTGGCAAGTCTCCATTGGTTTTGATGACACCGCGCAGCCCGGAGCGGGCCTTGCGGTTACCTGTCATGTCCACAGCAGGAGCTGTGCCAGTTTCTTCAGGTTTGTTTTTGGCTATTTAAAACAGATAGTTACCGTTTTGAGACTGGGTGTTGCGAGAATCGGGGCGGGAAGTGTCGGACATTGTCCTGCTGACAATGTCCGACAATGTTTATTGCAGGTCAGGGCGTATCCGTCAGTTCGAGCTTGTCCAGCCGATAGCGGAACTGGCGTGCACTCATGCCCAGCAACGCCGCTGCCCGGGTCTTGTTGCCGCCGGTCTGCTGAAGCGCGTTCAGCAGTTGTTCCTCCTCGTCTTCCCGGACCCACAGGTAGGGTCGGGAAGACGTGGCGACAGGGGCTGCGGGCAGGCCAGGATCCGGCATCCGGGCGGGGATGGCATGCCCGGCGATGGCCGTATTGCCTGATACAGCAGCCTGACCGGCTTCAAGGTGCTTGTTGATCACCGATTCCTGGCGCAGGATGCTCTCGATGTCG
Organism: Marinobacter sp.; assembly: GCF_041690615.1. Classification (GTDB taxonomy): domain Bacteria; phylum Pseudomonadota; class Gammaproteobacteria; order Pseudomonadales; family Oleiphilaceae; genus Marinobacter. Next base: position 18,574 of record NZ_JAWLGY010000021.1, on the reverse strand, counting down.
CTGATGCTGATGTTGCCGTCCAGCGCAATCAGAACCGCCCGTTTGATCACGTTCTCCAACTGGCGGATGTTGCCGGGCCAGTTGTAGCTCTCCAGCCGTTCCACCACTCCCCGGCCAAACAGGGTGTAGCGGCCGTACTCGCGATTGGCGCTGAGCAGGAAGTGCCGGGCCAGGATGCGAACATCGCCGGCACGTTCCCGTAATGGCGGCAGGTGGACGGGGAACACATTCAGGCGATAGAACAGGTCAAGGCGGAAACTGCCCTGGTTGACGGCCTCCTGCAGGTTCTTGTGGGTTGCCGTGACAATGCGCACATCTACTGGCACATCGCGGGTACCGCCGACCCGCTGGATAACCTGGCCTTCCAGAACCCGCAGCAGCTTGGACTGCAGTTCCATACTGAGGTCACCGATCTCGTCCAGGAACAGCGTGCCGCCATTGGCCAGCTCGATTTTGCCCGGTTTGGTGGCCGTGGCGCCGGTGAAGGCGCCTTTTTCATGGCCGAAAAGCTCAGACTCCAGCAACTGCTCGGGAATGGCCGCGCAGTTGATGGCAAGGAAGGGCTGGTCACAGCGTTTGCTGGTGAGGTGGAGAATCTGGGAGAACCGCTCCTTGCCGGTGCCGGATTCGCCGGTTAGCAGCACCGTGACCGGGGTGTCCGCCACCCGTGTAATCTGCAGCAGGGCGTCTTTGACGGCGGCACTTTCCCCCAGGATACCGTGGTTGTTCTGTTGCTGCTCCAGGGCGACTTTAAGCTCCTGGTTTTCTTCCCGCAGGTGACTGGTGCGCTCTTCGATCAGGGTGTTGATCTTGATGATCTGGGCAATAAAAGTGGCCAGGATGCGGAGGATCACCAGGTCGGCATTGATGGCCCTGGGCCGCATGCGTAAGCGGTGTGCCGCCAGCACACCCACGGTCAGGTTGCCCTCCATGATGGGCACCGCCAGGTAGGAGACAATACCTTCCGGCAGGGTTGCCCGGTCCACGGTCCGGAAGAGGAAGCCGGGCTCCTGGTCAACATCCTGCACCACCGCCTGCTGCCCGGTTTTCATCACCTTGCCGGTAACGCCTTCCTCGAAACTGTACAGGCCCCGCTTGCGCTCCTCATCCGTCAGTCCGTAACTGTATCGAATGGCCAGCAGGCCATCCTCATCCGATGGCAGCAGCACCCGGCCCCGGTTGAGACCGAGCATCTGGGACATCAGGCGTAGTGTTCCGGTGATGGCCAACCCGGGCGTGGCGGACTGACCGATCAGCCGGGCGGCTTCCTGCACTACGGTGAGATCGGCAGCGCCGGTGTCTGTGGGAGCGTCGGTGGTCACGGACGGTATGGGCTGGGTGTCCATGGTATTCATCCTTCTGGCTGGGCAACGACAAAAGCCCGCTCAGGGAGCAGGCTTGTTGTGGGTACAGAAATCCGGGCGTTGGCTATTCGACATGCCAGTTAAAGCGTTTTATGAGCAGACCGCAGACAGTGTCCAGCCCGTACCCTATCAGGCCGATAACCAGGACGATCGCTGCCAGGGTGTCATAGGCCAGGGTGTCGCGGGCATCATTGATGGCGTACCCCAGACCGCTGGTCACCCCCAGGTATTCCGCCGGCACCAGCACCACCCAGGCGACGCCCACGGCAAGCCGGATGCCGGCCATGACGTCGGTCATGATGGCTGGCAGGATGATCCGCCGCAGCATTTGTGGACCAGACGCCCCCAGGTTTTTCGCCACCTTGAACCAGTTCGGATCGATGCGGCGCACGCCGTGTGCGGTGGAGAAGATGATCGGCCATACGGTGGCCATTACCAGCAGGAAGATGATGGCAGCGTCCCAGGTGGCAAAGGCAAGTACCGCAATCGGCATCCAGGCCAGGGGGCTGATCATGCGCAGGAACTGGAACGGCACGTTGGCGACCTTCATGGCGGTGCCCACGTAGCCAATCAGAACCCCCACGGGGACGCCGATAACCACGCCCCAGAACAGGCCGATCAGTACCCGGTACAGGCTCGATGCGATGGTGGGCCAGATGTCACCGCTGACCACCAGGTCGTAAAGGGCGCCGAAGGTCGGGGCCGGGGCAAAATTGGCGAAGGCCCACATGTCCGGGTCATTGGCGACCACATAGCCCCCCAGCCACCAGAGGGCGAGGAGTGTGGTAATGCCGATGGCCGGATAGCGAAGCGCGGCCAGCCAGCCGAACACGGGGCCGAGCGTGACCATCGATCCGTTGGTGCCGGTAAGAACCTGTGTTGTCTGAGTACTCATAGCTTGACGGCCTCCTCCCGTTCAAACGGGTTATCGGCGTTGAAGCCGGGTCCCTGCTGCCAGCCGGTGTGTTTCTCCATGGCGGTTTTCACGAAGCGGTAATCCACCAGGTCTTCGGTGACAAAGTCGGCATCCAGGTCCTGCAGGAAGGTGGCATCGCCACCCACCAGTGTGTTCTTCAGCTCGTTGACGATCAGCCGGGTGGCGGAGGGGTAGGGCCAGGGCTGGAAGTCGATTCGGCCACTGCCCCACTGGGGGTTCTGGATGGCCTCTGGTGTGGCATAGCTGTCCTGGTCGTAAAGGGTCATGGCCCGTTCGACGATGTCCGCTTTCATGGGCAGGTAGCCCTTGCCATCCTTCGACATCATGCGGGCCACTTCCGCCTTGTTCTGCTGCGAGTAGATCTGCGCCCGGACGATGGCGTTCATCACTTTCTGGCTCCACTCCGGGTTGGCATTCACCTGGTTTTCGTTCATGCAGACTACGCAGCAGGGATGGTTCTTCCACATGTCGCCGGTGAAGCGGAGCATCTTGCCGCCGGCCAGCATCTCGCCAACGGCGTTGAAGGGTTCCGCCACGATGAAGGCGTCGATCTTGCGCGCCGCGAGTGCCGGGGGCATATCCGGTGGTGGCATGATCTGCAGGTTGACTTCGTTGGGTGCCAGCGTATCGCCCTGGGATTTGATCACGGGTGTCAGACCGGCGTGGCGCAGGCCCATCTGCAATACGATGTTGTGCATGGAGTACCAGTAGGGAACCGCAATTTGCTTGCCCCCCAGTTCAGAAAAGTTCTCCACGCCTGTGTGACGACCCACCACCAGCCCCGAGCCGTTGAGGTGGGCCCAGGCCATGATCTTGACCGGGAAGCCGTTGTTGTAGCGCATCCAGACAGGAATCGGCTTGAGCAGGTGAACCAGGTTGAACTTGCCAGCGGCAAAGCCCTCCACCAGTGGTGACCAGCCCCGGATCAGCGTCGGTGGCTCGGTTTTCAGGCCCTCCTCCTCGAAATAGCCCATGGCGTGGGCCACCAACAGAACCGTGGCGTCGGTGATGGGCAGGTAGCCGATACGTACAACCTCGTCTTCCGGAGGCTGCACGCTGCCCCAGGCCGAGGCGCTGGCGGTCAGGCCGAACCCGGCGGCCAGGCCTCCGGCAGCCAGGCTGTCCAGCAGGAAGTCACGTCGGCTCATCTCGTGTTTCTGCAGATAGGCCAGCTCGTCGGCGGGGATAGTGCTTTGCTTGCTTCTGGGCTTCTTCATGATCAGGACCTCAATGAGTCAGGCGGAATCTCAGGCGGCGTTTTCGGCGTCGTCATCGGTGGTTTCAGTGGTGGCCTGGCGACCGGCCAGCCCATCATCGGTATCCTTGAACTGGGTCATCAGCTGGTCGCGCAGTGACTGGAAGCCCGCGTCCATGTGCCGGCGGGGCCAGGGCAGATCCACATCCAGCTCACCCACGATGCGGCCGGGGTTCTGGGACATGATCATCACGCGGTCCGCCATGGCGATCGCCTCATCGATGTCGTGGGTAACGATCACCATGGTGATGTCCAGGTCACGGCAGATGGCGGGCACCTCTTCCTGAAGGGCCGTGCGGGTGAAGGCGTCCAGGGCGGAAAAGGGTTCATCAAGCAGCAGGATTTCGGGGTCGGTGGCCAGCGAGCGTGCCAGTGCAACCCGCTGTTGCTGTCCCCCGGACAGGCTCTGCACATTGACGTCCCGCTTGTCATAGAGGCCCAGCATCTCCAGCAGTTCGTCCACCCGGCTGAAGGCTTTTGCCTTGGCCATGCCGGAGAACAGCAGGCCAAGGGCCGCGTTCTCCCGCACGCTCATCCAGGGGTAGAGCGAAGCCTTCTGGAACATCATGTTCCACTTGGCGCTGGGCCGGGAAACCTGGTGGCCGTTGACGCGGACGCAGCCCTCTGAGGGAATCAGCAGGCCGGCGAGCATGTGCAGCAGGGTAGACTTGCCACAGCCACTGCGGCCGATCAGGGCGACCATTTCGCCCGGTTCGATCCGGTTCTCGATCTTCTCCAGGGTTGGGTCCGCCCCACGGCTGAAACGATGGGTAATGTAGTCGAGGGAAATTGTGGCGCCCATAGTGATGCTCCGGTCAGGTATCTGATCCGGTAGCAGCAGGTTGTATGCCACATCAATAAACTGATGGTTATACAGCGGGTTGGCCTGACCAGGGGGAGTTTGTCAGGCATTGTCACCACCGGACAATGTCCGACAATGGCGCACTTTGGGGAATGTGCACCGGGGCCGGGCGTGGCATCGTCTAGATAATGTTCGCCACTCCGAACGGAATATGCACCATGGGAATATTACCCCCGGCGGATTGCAGGTGGCTTTGCTGGTCGTCGAAGAACATGTGGGGGCGCAGCACGCTCAGGATTCGGTCCTTGGTCATGCCGCCAAGGAAGAACACCTCGTTGGCGTCCACGCCCCAGTGTTCCAGGGTGGTGATGACCCGCTCGTGGGCCGGGGCGCTGCGGGCGGTGACGATGGCGGTACGCAGGATGCGCTGGTAGTCCGGGTCGGCGTTGCTGGCCTCGTCTTCCAGTTGCTGCAGTACAGACAGCTTGCGGAACAGGTCGGCCAACGGGCCCGGGCTATGGGGGACGTCGGCCCGGGAGGTTTCATGTTCGTGGAAAGCCTCCAGTTCCTGGCTCTTGTAAACCCGCTCGGAGGCATCGTCTGCGATCACGCCGTCAAAGTCGAAGGCGATGCGTAACTCCACGTCGTCTTCCTCGTCGACCACCTGGGAAGGCAGCACGGTTCCCGCCGGGTATTCATAGTCGATCGCCTTCTGCACATCCTGTTCGTTGGACGACAGGAACAGTGATGCATTAAAGGCAGGGATATAGGGGTAGGGCGACTTGCCTTCCAGGAAGGCCGCCCGGCTGATATCCAGGCCGTGGTGGGCGATGGAGCGGAACACCCGCTTGCCGGTGATCGCCGAGTTGCGGGACAGCAGCACCACCTCCACCGGGCTTTTCTCCGGGAAGCGCTTGTTGATATTCAGAAACCGTCGCACAAACGGAAACGCCACACCCTTCTCCAGCGGCTGGTCCAGGTGCGCCTCCTGGTAGTCCCGGTAGGCGACGGCGCCTTCTTCCTGGAACACCCGGTCCGACTCGGTCAGGTCAAACAGGGCGCTGGAAGCAACGGCGATGACCAGTTTCTGTTCAATGGGGAAAGGCATGGTGCGTTACCCCCTGAGTGCCAGGATTCGCCTGGCGCCGGACAGCACGATCAGGCCCACAATGGTGCCGATCACCAGGTCCGGATAGTTGGAGCCGGTCCAGGCGACCAGGGCGCCGGCGAGGATAACGCCAAGGTTGATCACCACGTCATTGGCCGAGAAAATCCAGCTGGCTTTCATGTGAGCGCCGCCTTCCCGGTGTTTGGAGATCAGCAACAGGCAGGCGGTATTGGCGATCAGCGCCAGGAACGCTATGGCCATCATCATGGTGGATTCCGGCTCGCTGCCGAAAACAAAACGCCTGCCCACTTCCACCAGCACACCGATGGCAAGGATCAGCTGAAGCACACCGGCCACCCGGGCTGCCCGCACCTGCATCCGCACACCGTGACCGACCGCATAGAGGGCAAGGCCATACACCGCAGCATCCGCAAACATATCCAGGGAGTCGGCTATCAGCCCGGCGGACTGGGCGATGATCCCCATGGTCATTTCCACCAGGAACATCAGGCCGTTGATGGCCAGCAGTATCCAGAGCGTGCTGGACTCTTCCGCTTCTGTGGCGCTGGCGGCCCGGCGGGCGCTTGCGTCCGCCTTGCGGGTTTCACGCAGCTCGGCGCCCAGCCCCAGGGGAGTCAGCTTGCCGGTAATCGGCTCAGCATCGTCATCGTGAAGCACCTCCAGCGTGCGCCCGCCCAGATCAAACGAAAGCCCCCGGATGTTGTCGAGTCCGCCCAGCGCCATGCGGATCATCCGCTCTTCTGACGGGCAGTCCATTTTGGGGATTGAGTACCTGCTGACCCATTCGCCAGAGCCCTCAGTGAGGTGCTGCGCTGGTGTCTCTGGACTATCGCAACTGCATGGGGTGTTGCAGGAATCACTCATCAAGAACTCCGGAGGTAGCAGTGGGGCTATCGCTGGTCAGGGAGCTGACGTAAGCTCGGCGACCAAGGGTGTCTGACTTTCTCGTGCTGAGGAACCTATTGTGTCGTGATCCAGTGAGTGGCAGCAAGGGCGCTATTGCTCGTGGTCAGCAACAACTCCCGTGCCGGGTTTTTCGTCGACAGTCGGCGATTTGACGACGAACTGTGTCGCAACGGGTAATCAGAATACCTTTTGTACGTCGCGGGTGGTGCGAACATACGAAACAGAGTTGTTAAACCTATGGCAGTAACTGAACCGGAGAAGAATCACTACTCAGAGGCCTTTGACGAAGCCTTCAGCAGGGTGCCCCATTACCTGGCCTATCCGCGAATGCGACCTTTTGTAGGTTGTCGGTATTCTGAGGCAGAAGCCCGAATCCTGTTGGTTGGAGAGAGTCACTATTTGCCAGAGAACCAAACCCGTCACCTCGATGCGCAGGGCTGGTATCAGGGGCAGGAAAGCGATTTCAGGCTTGGTGAAGGACTGGGCTGGATTCATACCAGGGAAATCCTGAACAAGAGCACCGGCGAGTGGCGAAAGCAGGGCCATGCCATTTATCGCAATCTCGATAGCGCATTATTCGAGGCAGGTTTTCGGGCCGGTGATTCTGCATTGGAAAACATAGCATTCATGAACGGCTTCCAGCGCCCGGCCAGAGAGCGGTTGTCGCTGAACGTGACGCCTGAAGATATCGAAGTGGGACGGAAAACCCTGGCGGCGGTGATAGATATACTTCGCCCCGATGGCATCATCTTTGTATCCCGTAAGGCTGCCCGTCACCTGTCTGGGGAACTGAGGGTGCCTCACAGCTCGGTTCCGCACCCCGCATCTGCCTGGTGGAACCGCGCTTCCAGACGAGGCACTGGTAAAGACCAGTTTATTCAACAAGTGTCCCGGATTCGTTCCGGTAGGGCAGGCTCATGAGCTTTGATCCGGATTTTGACCGCCAGCAGCTTGATCGACTGGCAAGCCAGTATCTGCAGGGCACCACGGTGAGTGGCAAAGTGATCTTCTTCAGTGACGAGGACAACCGCCTCAGCCATGCGACCTGGAGGTTTGATGATGCCGACCATGCCACTCTGCGGGAGTTGGGGTTAAAGTTTGCACTGATGGACGTACTGGACAACCTGATTGCCTACAGGGTTCGGGAAGGTCAGCCGAACGCGGGTCAGGGGGTGGTATCGATCAGCGACAGCATGATGACCCTCCGATGGACTTCACTGGAAGTCGCTGAGGCATTGAGGGATAAGGATTAACAATAAGGTACCCCTCAAAATCGCAGCTGTACTTGACCTATTTCGCAGCACGCAACTGCGTAACCTGCTCCACGGTAAGTCCAGAAATCTCAGCAATCATTTGGTCATCCATGTCAGTGCGCTCGATTAGTTTGCGCGCGGTTTCCAGCCGTGCTTCCTGCCGCCCCTCTTCACGATCTTTCGTCGACCAGTGCCGCAAGTTTTCCGCTAACATGCTTTGATCCTCCACAAGGCTATTTACGTTATCCAGATTCACGTCTGCACCCATCCGTACCAGGTGCCGCTTGAGCCAACGGGTTATAACCCTGTCCAGGCGGCGTTTGTTTGGTGCGGCTTCGATGATCGCAACGATTCGGTTGACTGCCTCTTGCAACGCCTGCCGACTGCTGGCGAACTCTATTTCGAAGATGCCGCTGAGCACCGACTGCCGCCCATGCAGTTCCGCTTCACTGTATGCGCCTTCATCCACCAGGTAGTACCGAAGATGCGGCTGGTACGGTCGGAGAAATTCCGGTGGCTCCGGCACTACCATCTCGTAGATATCTTGCCGGGCCGTCCAACGCCTTGATCCATTATATAACACTACTGGAAACACGGGCGGCAACCCCTGCGCGGGACGGGCGGACTTCTGTTTCCGCAGGTGGTCGTAGAAACAAGCCACGTAATGCATTAGCCGGATCGGCATGGTGTGGTCCACGGAAGACTGGAACTCCAACAGAATGTACACGTAAACCTCCTGCCGGCAGCCTTCCCATACCATCTGCACTGACCAGACAACATCTTCGAATTTCTCCTCGAACAGCGGCGTGATGTAGTTACCGCTATGGTTCTGAAGCGTAGAGAAATCCATTAACCTGGCCAGCTCAGGCGGAGTAAAACCCTCAACCAGTTGCTGAACGAACTCCGGGTGGCTGAACAGCTCCTTATAGCCGGTGTCATGATGATTCCTTGTCATGTATCGCCTCCTGGCTGCATTCCGAAATGCCGAAAGGCTATATATTTATACAGTATTCTGCAAGTGAGCAAACATGCACTTCCGTGACATTCCACATACGGCCCGGAACCCCATTCAGACGAGAAACGCCGCAGCACAGCAGATAGACTGGGTGAGTACGAAGGGAGCTGAAAGGAACCCCATGAAACTCGTCTGCATCTCCGACACCCACAGCATGCACCGCCGCATACCCGACATTCCCGATGGTGACGTATTGATCCACGCCGGCGACTGTCTCGGTGCCGGCACGCTGGAGGATGTGACTGACCTGAACGACTGGCTGGGCACGCTGCCCCATCGCCACAAGATCGTCATCGCCGGTAACCACGACTGGGTCTTCCAGGAAGCGCCGGAGCACGCCCGGGAATTGCTCACCAATGCCATCTACCTGGAAGACCGTGGCATTGAGATCGACGGCATCCGCTTCTGGGGTGCCCCCTGGTCACCCACCTTTATGGATTGGGCGTTCATGCGGGACCGGGGCGAGGCCATCGACCGCTACTGGCAACGCATTCCCTATGACACCGATGTGCTCATCACCCACGGTCCGCCCCATGGTATCGGTGATGAGGTAGATAACGGGCTGCGGTTTGAAAGCGTGGGCTGTGAGGACTTGCTGAAGAGGGTTGAGCAGGTAAAGCCGCAGCTACATATCTACGGCCATATCCACGAAGGCTACGGCGAGTACGCCCGGTGGGGCACAAGGTTTATCAATGCCAGTACTTGCGATGAGCGGTACCGGCCGGTTAATCCTCCGATGGTAGTGGAGGTGATTCCGGTGCCAGCCGGTGAGGCCGGGCAGGTTTGATCGAATCGACGGAGGCGTCAGCTTGCTGTTCAGGCGACAGCGCAGAGTACAAGCCCCGGCATGACACCGGGGCTCGTTGCTCAGATGCCGTAGGAACTGACATCAACCTTGGAGAAAACCTCGTCCCAATACAGGTCGCGGAGCTCTTCCCGGGTTTCGATACCCTCGACCTTGTCGACCCATTCGTTCAGCATTTGCTGAAACTCTTCCATCCTGGCTTCCGCCTGCTGCACGTCATAACGCTCAGCGTAGCTTGATGCCACGGTTTTGAGGTCTTGTTCGATAAAGTCCCTGGTCATCTGACGAAACTCTTCATCTGGCTCGTGGAGCGTCAGTTCCGGCTGCTCGTCGATCCTCCTCAGGGCCTCCTCATGGTCCTCCAGGTAAAGTTTCGCTATCTCGGCTGAAATCGTCGCTGCGCCATACAGTACCGATGTACGATCTTTTTCAGACAGGCCTTTCCAGGCATCGGCGTTCATGCTGGTGCCGACCCCACCGAACGTGCCGCCCGGTACGCCCATGGTGACGTCGCTGGCGATCTCGATAAACTTGAAATTGAGATAATCCGACAGGTTATGGGCCGTACAGTCAACGACGCCCTGGTCGAGCCCCTCATAGGTCTCGTTTACCGGAATGGACACGGGGGAGCCTCCCATTTCCGTCACCCACCGTGACCACTGGGGACCACCGATACGGATGCGCTTCCCTTCCATATCCTCCTTGCTGGTAATCGCACCATTGCAGAACAGACCGTAGGGCGAAGAACTGGCCAGCCCCAGGAATATCTGATTACGGTCATGGTGTTCCTGCAAACAATCGGGACAATGGTTAATCACGTACTCGGACACCGCCCCGGTGTAGGCAAACACCGCATCCTGCGGGCTCACATCGGCAAGCTCAAGGGCCATGGTCAGCTCTGTGAGCATGATGGTATTGGGGAAATCAGAGGGGAAATAGGGCGTCAGCACCGTGCCCAGGTCCGCCATGCCATCGCGCAGTCCAGCCGGTGTTTCCATAAAGCTGAGCAGGGACTGTATATAGGCTTTGACGGTAACGTCACCTTCCGAATGCTCTTCAACTGCATCGGCGAAGACGTACACCGCCTTGGCACCCATGGAGTTCAATGGCGTACCGGAGGCAAAACTGAGTTGAGTGGCGTCTGCGATGTTGGCGGTGGCCAGTCCGGCAATGGCAATGCCGCCCGCGATGGTTTTGAGAGGGGGTATCGTTTTCATTGTTGTGTCCTCACTGATTGAGGTTGGGGGTAACCACCCCTGAGGCAGAGGTGGTCGTGCAAAAAACACCCACTAGTTCACAACGTAGATGGCGGCTCGACATCCGGCAAGGAGGCGAAAGGTTGTTTTGCGAAGTTTTGGAGCAGGTTGGGAGGGGAAACTGGGCCTGATCAGGCCTGCGGCTTCCCTTAACTGCACCCAATAAACGAGTGTAGGAATTGGCCAGACCCAGTTGGGATTCGCAAGATGTTCATTAGACTAGTTCAGAACGACATTGGTCCACATTGGTTTCCGGGTGTCGGGTTCGATCGGCGCAGAAGACTGCAACATCACCTTCCTCAGTCCGCTTTGGTCTGGAGAAAGTATGGCTCTCAATATATTACCGAAACCGACAGATATAGCTGACTGGATCCAGGTCACAGTAGTCATTGATTCTACCCGCAAGGGAGAAAAGTTTAGGGGACCGTCGGAACTCAAACAGCCGGTAAAGATGAAACTGATCTTTCGCCTCGGACGAAAACGTGACCTCGTTTCGTGATGCGTAGAAAGGGGTCTCCTTGGCGAATGCCGTGGTTTTAACCTCGATAAAACGCTCTTTCCCAGAAACATCGAATGACAGAACGTCGTAACCCAGACCATCGCCCTGGGTAGCTGAAACATGTTCGATCCTTTCTGCCAGTGCGGTCTTTCCTGCTTGGCGGAGCCTAAACTCCTCATAGCGCATTACTAGTAGTTCGCCAGCGTTGCCAAGTGCTGTATTGCGAGCTTCGCGAGCGACATAGTCCCGTTTAGAGGCCTGACGTGTAGGGGCATAGGCTGCAGAGTTTTCCCGTGTTCTATGGGATATTGCTGGTGGGTCTACTACGAGGCGGTGATAGTCGACTTCGTCCGGTACAACGGCAGGTTGTTCAACGGCAGCCTGGGATGCCCAGTCAAATTCCGGGTGCGAGTTAATCCAGCGCTCAACATAATCTGCCAGTGACGCTTGATAGTTGCCGCGCGGTTTATAGCCGGGAATCCAGATACAGTCCAGATCACGAAGCACTGCGCTGATATTCTGATGCTTGAGCTCTATCGCTCCCTCACTGCGCCCGTCCAGCTTTTCAATAAGAGTGCGCCGATGGGCTGTTTTATTATAATGTTGACCTGAAAGCTCAAGGGTCAACATCTTCATATAGTCGGCAACAGTAGCCGCTATTTCGTCCCCGCTCCAGCTTGCCCCATTTGCCATACTGCTTTGTCCATCTGGGTCGTTGTAGTGATAATCCAGGATAGTTACAAATTGGGCTGAAGCCAAGCAACCTACCCGTTTGAAGTTTATGCGCCTGACTTCGTCTAGGTGTTCTTTTCCGGAGCGGGTTTGCTCTCTCGAACTTCTGGGCAGGTACTGTCCAAGCTCGCAGTCATTGTCCGGCTCCTGGTTAGAAGTGCGGAAAGGTCTTTCCCGGTCCTCCTATAGACATGGAGCAGTGATTTATGCGAACTGGACGTCACCCGTAACCTCCAGGTCTGTGGCCACGTTAGGCATGCTCAGGATGTGCAGGTAAGTACTTGGTTCATAAAGCACGCGTCGGGTTTCTCAGGAGTCTGGAGTCGTTCGGTTGTTGTACGGGTTAGTGAGAGCAGCTTTAATAGGGAACAGGTGCGCTCTCATCCATCATTCCGGACCGGGCAGAAAAGTCGTCGCTATGTCCATCACACCCTACAACCGGAACGCCCGGAAGTTCTTTGATCAATACCAGTCCCTGACCTTCGAACAGGTCCACAGCGACTGGCTTCCCCTGTTGGAGACAAGCTCCGGCCTGGCACTGGATGTCGGTGCGGGCAGCGGACGCGATGCGCTGGCGCTGGCTGAGCGGGGCTGGGATGTCGTCGCTGTGGAGCCGGCGGAGGAGTTACGACGCCTGGGGGAGGCGGCTACCGTCCACAGGAGTATTCAGTGGGTGGAGGACAGCCTGCCGGACCTGGCCGAAATCCGTAAGCTCAGCTACCGCTTTGACCTGATTCTGGTATCAGCGGTTTGGATGCACATTGCCCCATCTTCCCGGGAGCGGGCGTTCCGGATTCTCACTGAGTTGCTGGCACCGTCGGGCACTTTGGTGATCACTCTGCGGCATGGTCCCGGCGATGGGGAACGGGTGTTCCATGAAGTCAGCAAGGCAGAGCTGGATGGTTTTGCCCGACACCGGGCTGTGGTGCCTGTGCCGGTGGTTAGCCGCACTGCGGCAGACCAGCTGAAGCGGCCGGAGGTGTGGTGGGAGACGGCAGTTTATCGCCTGCCGGATGATGGCACTGGGGCGCTGCCCACGCTGCGGCATATCATTGTTAACGATGACAAATCTTCCTCTTACAAGCTGGGTCTTTTGCGCACCCTGGTTCGGTTGGCTGACAGTGCGCCGGGCCTGGTGATCAACCGGACGGACGACTGGGTCGATTTACCGTTGGGCGCTGTGGGCCTGTTCTGGCTGATGCAATATCACCCGCTGGTTTTGCGCCACCGGTTGCGGCAGGCGCCTGGCTCGAAGGGTTATGGATTTGCGGGCGAGGACTTCTATGCGCTGGAGCAGCTCTCGCCACTGGATTTCAGGCCGGGGCTGTCGTTGTCGGCTGTACACGGGCCCCTGGTCATGCGGGCAATCGGGCAGGCTGCTGCCAATATCCTCAAGAACCCCGCCCACTTTACCACCTGGCCCGGCACTAATCGGCCCGTGTTTGAGGGGGCTGCCAACCGCATACGTATTCGTGAAGAGCCGGTGGCCCTGAATCGGGAAACCCTGTCCCGGTTCGGGGTGTTCCGGGTGCCCGCCATGCTTTGGGATACCTTCAGTCGCTATGCCTGCTGGGTGGAGCCGGCCATCGTCAACGAGTGGGTCAATCTGATGTCCGGCTGGGAGGTGCGTTACTCCACCGAGATTTACCGCAATGCCCTTCAGTGGGCAGAAGGCCGGCGTGATACTTCGCTGGTGCGTAAGCTGGTGGAGCAGCAACTGGCGGCGGGCAGGGTAGAGTGCGTCTGGACGGCACGTAACTTGTCTCAGCAGCGGTATGATATTGACCACTGTTTTCCCTGGTCGCGGTGGAGCAATAATGATTTGTGGAACCTGCTGCCCGCCTCCCAGACGGCCAATGCCGCCAAGTCCGAGAAGTTGCCGTCCGATGCGTTGCTGAAACAGGCCCGTCCCAGGGTAACCGAGTGGTGGGAACGAGCCGTGATCGGAACCAAGATCGAGCCCCGGTTCTTTGCCGAGGCTGAGGCAGCGTTGCCCTTGTTGGGCGACAACCGTTCTGTTGATTCGGTTTTTGAGGGCATGCTTCAGCAACGCCTGCGGCTGAAAACCAACCTTCAATTGGCCGAATGGCTGGGGGTGTAATGATGCTCCGGCCCTACCGCGTTGCCGTCTACGGCACTCTGAAGCGGCATCACTCAAACCACCGCGTTCTCGCCGGTGCCCGGTTCGTGGGTGAGTGTTCGCTGAATTCCATTGTGCTCTATGATCTGGGGCCATACCCCGGGGCGAAGCTCGAGCGCAGTCAGGGTGTCGTGACCGAGGTTTACGAGGTCGACGGTACGACCTTTGCCCGGCTGGATGCTCTGGAAGGTTATGATGCCGCGTCGCCCGATATGGGCCTGTATGACCGCAAGCTTGTGGAGACGCCCCTGGGAGAGGCCTGGGTGTATATCTACAACCACGCTGTGCCGCCGAATGGTGCGATTCGGTGTGGTGGCTGGCCCCGATAGCTTGTCGTGATAATCCGGCGGGATCTTGTTTGCCCGGCCCGGGAGTTACCCCGGACTCTTGATATACATCGCGTTCTTCTCTCTCACACTGACCTCGAACAGCTCACTGGCCCGCACCAGATCACTGAGTTTCTTGTAGCCGTAGTTCACCGGTGAGAAGGAGCTGTTGTTGGAGATGTACTGGCCGACTGCGCCAAGGTGTGCCCAGCCGTCATCGTCAGCGGTTTGTTCCACTGCCGTGCGCAACGTTCTGACCAGTACCGAGTCGCCCCGCAGCTGGTTGCGCTCCCAGCGGGTCTGCTTTTGAGGGGCAGGCTCGCCATTGGTCGGGTTATCTTCGCTGCTCTCGCTCTCTTCCCGCAGGTTCTCGGTATAAATGAACTGCGAGCAGGCGTTGACGAACGGCATCGGGGTTTTGTGCTCCCCGAAGCCGAAAACGGGCAGGCCGGCTTCCAGAATCCGCATGACCAGGGGAGTGAAATCGCTGTCACTGGTCATCAGCGCGAAGGCATCCACGTTGCCGCTGTAGAGCAGATCCATGGCGTCGATGATCATGGAGGCATCGGTGGCATTCTTGCCCGTGGTATAGGCAAATTGCTGGACCGGGCGGATGGCGTTGGCGTGCAGTTTCTCGATCCAGCCGCCGAGCTGCGGTCCGTTCCAGTTGCCGTGGGCGTGTCGGACATTGACGGCACCGTACTTGGCCAGCTCCTGCAGGACACCTTCAATGGAGCGGTGACTGACATTGTCGCAATCAATCAGCAGGGCAATTTTGTAGTTGCTCTTCATTTTCCCGAAACCTTCCTGTGCGGGGTGGTTGGGAACACACTACCATGTTTTCCGGTGCCTACCTTCTCCACACCCGGCCAACGCCTGCCATCGGCGAAGGCCGGAACATGGCCTTAACGCATGGTTTTGAGGGCCTTGGCCCATTTGGTCATTTCTTCCAACATGGTGTTGGCAGAGCTGGTATGCATATCGGCCGCGGTAAAGCCGCCGTCATCGGCCAGTTTTTCCCAAGGCATCTGTACCATCACGCTTTCCACCATGGGCATCATCTTTACGGTGGTCACCAGGTTCTTGGCGGCCTGGGCAGAGCGTAAGCCCCCGGATACGCCGCCGTAACTGACGAAGCCGCAGGGCTTGTAGTTCCATTCGTTGTATACGTAGCTGATAGCGTTAATGAATGAGGACGGCGGATTGAAGTTGTATTCCGGCATCACAAACACATAGGCATCGGCACTGGCCACGCTTTCGGACCAGGCCCTGGTGTGGGCGTGCTCGTACTTCTGGGTACGCGGGTGGTTGGGTTCGTCATAAATCGGAAGGTTGAAGCTGGCCAGGTCGACCAGTTCGCTGTCGAATGCTCCGTGGGTACCGGCAACCTGGTGAAACCACTCGCCGACAGATGGGCCGATACGCCCGGGGCGGGTGCTGCAGATGATGGTTTGAAGTTTGAGCGACATGATGGCAATCCTCCTTGCGGGGCCGCTTCAGCAGGCGGCAGGATAATTTGCTTACTATGATTAATGTAGTTTCGCCTGGGACATAAAGATATCAGGGCTTTTTGGCAGAGATGTTCAACCAATTTGACGGTTGGGCTGTGCGTGCGCGCCACTCGACGCCCGACGTTGGCATCTTTATAATCCGCTGCTTCCGCAGGAGAGAGGACGACCGGTCCCGCCGAAGGCGCAAACTCCCATAAACGCTCAGGCACAGGTACTGCGGGCATTTTTCAACGCCGTCTGGAGAGAGGCTGCACAGCAGCCCACCGAAGGGGCAAGCAGGGCCAGGCCCTGTAAACTCTCAGGTATCAGGGACAGGGGGAGAGGCCACAGAAACGCAGGAGTGCTGTGTGCTGACCTCTATTTATATGATTGCCATTACCGCCGAAGCCATGTCCGGAGCGCTTGCTGCCGGCCGGCGGAACATGGATCTGTTCGGTGTCGCCGTGATTGCCTTTTTCACCGCCCTGGGCGGTGGCACCGTTCGGGATATCCTGCTGGGTAACTTCCCGGTTACCTGGACCCAGCACCCCCTCTACATTTATATGACCATTACCGGCGGTCTGGTAACCATTGTTATCGCCCGGTTCATGCGCCACCTTCATCAGCTGTTTCTCGTACTGGATGCCATTGGCCTGGTGGCCTTTACCGTGATTGGCTGCAATGTTGCCCTCAGGCTGGGGTATGAGACGGTCGTGGTGGTGATGGCAGGTATCACCACTGGGATTTTTGGCGGCATTATCCGGGACATCATGTGCAACCGAACCCCGCAGGTACTGCGCCACGAGCTCTACGCCAGCGTTTCCCTGCTGGTGGCGCTGTTCTATCTCACCCTGCTGAACCACGGGGTGGGCGAAAACATCACCCTGCTGGCGGCGTTCAGCCTTGGTCTGTTGCTGCGTATGGCTGCCATTCGCTGGAAGCTTTCGCTGCCGGTGTTCAGTTATTCCCGGGCGCGATGGGATTGAGGTGGCTTAAACGGGCCGTGTATACCTGAATCAGGCGTTGCCGAAACAGTTCACACCATTCGTTTAAGCACATCCTCGCCCCGGAAGTGGTGCATCAGGGCCATGCCGATGTGGCCGATAATGAGGACCGTCAGGGCCCAGGCCAGTGGCGAGTGCAGGCTGCCCAGGGTAGCGGCCCAGCCCAGCTCTTCGCCCTTTGCGATAATCTGAAGGCCAAAGGCATTCACCCCGTAACCGCCCCCAAGCATCACCATCATGCCGGTAAGTGGCATCAGCAGCGTGCCGGCATACAGCAGACCGTGACCAGCCTTGACCAGCCTGGCTGTCTGTGGATCCTGCTCCGGACGGTGCTTGCGCTGGCTCGCTGCCCAGATAAGCCGGGCGACAATGAGCACCAGCAGCAACGAACCAACAGATACATGCCATGGCACCAGCGTCTGGCCAACCCAGTGCTCTCCATCTGCGATCCGGTCGCCGAACTTCATCAATTGCCAGCCAATTAGCAGTGCCATGCCCCAGTGCAGGATCTTGCTGAGCGTACCGTATTGGGTTTTGGAATCTTGGATCATGGGTGTCTCCCTGGTTGTGTTAGTGTCCTGGCCAGTCAAATCGAAAGGCTGAGAGTTGTGTTTCGAGTACCTGCCCGGACCAAGCTTGCTGCCCGGTGTCCTCACCTGCGGCGCCGGCGGCCACCATCAGTGGCAACAGGTGTTCCTCGTGCCCCGGCGGGTGGCACTGGTGGGCGTAGGGTGCCTCGCTCCAGTGGTTAAGCCGGTCCTCTCGTTGCGCGTGTGGTGCTTCCATGGTCTCACTCAGCCAGGTGTCAAAAGCCTCGGAGAGCGGGGTGAAGTGAGGGTCGCCGTAGCCACGCATATTGTGAAAACTCATGCCGCTGGCGATGATCAGTACGCCCTCCCTGCGCAGCGTCTCCAGGGCCTTGCCGGCCCGCTGGTGGGCCGCGGGGTCCAGGTCAGCGCGCAGGGACAACTGCACAACCGGAATGTCAGCGCCCGGAAACATCAGTTTCAGCGGGATGAACATGCCATGGTCAAACCCCCGCTCCCTGTCCTGACGGCTGGTCAGTCCTGCCTGGCCCAGCAAATCAGTAACCCTTTGTGCCAGCGTCGGATTGCCCGGTGTGGGGTAAGTGAGCTCGTAGGTATGCTCGGGAAAGCCGTAATAGTCGTAGATAAGCCCGGGTTGTTCGCCGGCGGTCACGGTGAAATCCTCCGCCAGCCAGTGAGCGGATACCATGAGGATGGCCAGTGGTTTTTCTGGCAACGATGAGTGAATGTTGCTCAGATAATCTGCCATACCATTCCAGGCGTCTGCGGGCTCCCAGTCCATAAAGAAGCAGGGGCCGGCGCCATGGGGTATGAACAACACCGGCTGAACGGCGGGCTGTCTTTGACGCGGGATTTCATTCGACACAGAGCGTACCTCGTGCTGAAATTTGCGTGAAATGAGTAGCACACTAATTTACGCGTTATTAATAGGCGTGAGTATCGGCAAAATCCGATAGCTGTCCGCGGCGGGGCATCAGGTGAAGCGTGGTGCTTAAAAAAATGCCCCGGTACCAGCGGCATCGGGGCGAGGCCTTGAACCGGGAGATGGTCCAGGTCAAGGAGGCAACTTCAGCAAGTCACCGAAGGGTTCTGTTGTTGATTGTCAGCCGTTAT
>NZ_JAWLGY010000020.1:0-71786 GCF_041690615.1 Marinobacter sp. | reverse complement strand
TATTCAGAAGGGCGGGTTTCCGCCCTTTTTCTTGCGTGCCAGAACACTACTGGCGCGTCATGCTTTTCCATATTCTCTCGCCAGACGAAACCAAACCCGACTCACTGTTATTCGCCTGAATCCGATCACTCAGGTCACAGCATGACATTGTTTGACATCCCTCACTGGCGCCCCCTGAGAAGTTCTGGCATGCTCCGGAGATAAACTTCATTATTCCGGCAGCATAGCCACGGTTCCTGTAACTGTCTCCCGGGGTTATAACAGTCGCCCAGAATTGCGGACTATGAATTATCTGTCAGAACAGCTGTCAGGTGCCGACCTGGAACTTCTAGACCCCCTGTTGAGCCAGGAGAATCATCTCTGGACCGGCCGCTTCCATGGGCTTACCCTGAAAACGGCGCTTCAGCCCATCTTCAGCATTTCCCACAAACGCATTATCGGATACGAAGCCCTGATCCGGGCCTTTGATCCGGACAATGCCAGCGTCCCCCCTTTCCAGCTTTTCGGGTTGCCGGATACCGACCAGGAAAACGTGCTGCTGGACCGGCTCTGCCGGCTGCTCCATATCCGCAACTACGCGGCCTTCCAGGACGATGTGAACTGGCTGTTTCTCAACGTGTCGCCCCGTGTGGTGGCCTCCGGCTATCGCTACGATTCCTTCTTCGGGGAACTGTTGCGCCGCTCAGGCCTGCCACCGCATCGCGTGGTGGTGGAGATCGTTGAACAGCCCACGGACGACTCCAACCGTCTGCGGGAAACCGTGGACTATTACAAACAGCTGGGATGTCTGACCGCCATCGACGACTTTGGCGCGGGCCATTCCAACTTTGAACGTATCTGGAACCTGTCCCCGGATATCGTGAAGCTGGACCGGAGCCTGGCGTTGCGGGCCAGCAACGACCCCAAGGCCCGGCAGATTCTCAACGGTATTGTGGGGCTGCTTCACCAGTCCGGCTGCCTGGTGTTACTGGAAGGTGTGGAAACCCACGACCAGGCCATGATTGCCATCGATGCCGGCGTGGACTTCGTGCAGGGTTTCTACTTCTGCCACCCGAGGGTCGAGCTGGCAGGCATCGATAACCAGGTGACGGATTTTGAGCGCCTGCTGGGCGACTACAAGAACCGCCACCGTATCCGCCTGGACCCGACCCAGCAACTGGCCGAGTTCTTTACCAGCCATTTCCTGAAAGCCATCGAGCGGATGCGTCATGGGGATGTGCTGGCGGATGCCTGTGCCGATATACTGGCCCACCACACCGTGTCCCGCTGCTACCTGATTGACGACCGGGGCGTGCAGATCGATGACACCGCCTCAGGCCAGGGCGCCTGTGGTGAGCTTGACCCGAAATACCGTCCGCTGGAAAACACCAGCAGCGCCGACTGGTACCGCCAGCATTACCTGAAGCAGGCCCTGGCCCAGCCCAACCGGATGCAGGTGACCAGCCCGTACCTGTCCATCACCGGGGTCTATATGTGCGTCACCCTGTCACTGGGGTACCGGTTCAAGGGGCAGTTGCGGGTACTCTGCTGCGATATCCTTGCTGACCAGGGGCCCCTGGCCAGCGCCTGACTCAGACTGCCACGTCCGCCATATTGCCGTAGGCTTCAAGCCAGTTACGACGATCCCCCGCCCGCTTCTTGCCCAGCAGCATATCCATACGCTCGATGGTGTCGTCGCCTTCTTCCAGGGTCAGCATCACCAGGCGGCGGGTATCCGGTGCCATGGTGGTTTCCCGCAGCTGCAGGGGGTTCATCTCACCGAGGCCCTTGAAGCGGGTGACCTGGATCTTGCCCTTGCGCTTCTCCGCCGCCAGCCGGTCGATAATGCCCTGCTTTTCGTGCTCATCCAGTGCATAGAAGGTTTCCTTGCCCAGATCCACCCGGTACAGGGGCGGCATGGCCACAAACACATGGCCGGCGTCCACCACCGGGCGGAAATGCCGGACAAAGAGAGCGCACAGCAGGGTGGCAATGTGAAGCCCGTCAGAGTCCGCATCGGCAAGGATGCAGACCTTGTTGTAGCGCAGCCCGGCGAGCTCGTTGGAGCCCGGGTCAACGCCGATGGCCACGGCAATATCATGAACCTCCTGGGACGCCAGGATCTCTGACGAATCCACCTCCCAGGTGTTCAGGATCTTGCCCCGCAGGGGCATGACCGCCTGGAACTCCCGGTCGCGGGCCTGCTTGGCCGAGCCACCGGCGGAGTCACCCTCCACCAGGAACAGCTCGGAACGGCTGGCATCAGCGCCGGAACAGTCCGCCAGCTTGCCAGGCAAGGCCGGCCCGGAGGTCACTTTTTTTCGCGCCACCTTGCGGCTGGCCCGCAGGCGCCGCTGGGCGTTACTGATAAACAGCTCTGCCAGGGCCTCGGCCACATCCGTGTGCTGGTTCAGCCAGAGACTGAAGGCGTCCTTCACCACTCCGGAGATAAAGGCCGCCGCCTCACGGGAAGACAGCCGCTCCTTGGTCTGGCCGGAAAACTGGGGATCTTGCATCTTGAACGACAGCACATAGGCACAGCGCTCCCAGATATCCTCAGGGCTCAGCTTGACGCCCCGGGGCAGCAGGTTGCGGAACTCACAGAACTCCCGCATGGCCTCCAGCAGGCCGGTGCGGAAGCCATTGACGTGGGTGCCCCCCTGCACCGTGGGAATCAGGTTGACGTAGCTCTCGGTGACGGACTCGCCCCCTTCCGGGAGCCATTGTACTGCCCAGTCCACCTCTTCGCTGTTGCCGGAGAAGCGGCCCGTGAACGGCTCCAGCGGCACCGCCTCCACCTGCGCCAGCTCGCTGCGCAGGTAGTCCCGCAGGCCATCCTCGTAGTACCACTCGTCTTTCTCGCCGGTCTGCTCCTGGGTAAAGGTAACCGTCAGGCCGGGACACAGCACCGCCTTGGCGCGGAGGTTATGACGCAGGCGGGTAACCGAGAACTTTGGCGAGTCGAAGTATTTCGGATCCGGTGTGAAGTGCAGGCGGGTACCGGTATTACGCTTGCCGACCGTGTCCACCACCTGCAGTTCCGAGGCCTTCTCGCCATCGGCAAAGGTCATCCGGTAGAGGTTGCCGTCCCGCTTGATGGACACTTCCAGGTGCGTGGAGAGCGCATTGACCACGGAAACGCCCACCCCGTGGAGCCCCCCGGAAAAATTGTAGTTACCCTGGGAGAACTTGCCGCCGGCATGAAGCCGGCTGAGGATGAGCTCCACCCCGGGCAACCCCTCTTCCTTGTGGATATCCACCGGCATGCCCCGGCCGTCATCCTCCACAGCCAGGGAGCCGTCGGCGTACAGCACCACATCCAGTCTCCGGGCGTGGCCGGCGAGGGCCTCGTCCACGCTGTTGTCGATCACTTCCTGGGCCAGATGGTTGGGCCGGCTGGTATCGGTGTACATGCCCGGGCGTTTGCGCACCGGGTCCAGACCGCTGAGGACTTCAATGGAGTCGGCGTTATAGGTTTTCTGGCTCATAGGAAGGGTACAGCTCCGGATGTGCTGGGACGTGTGAGCCCATAGCTTAGGGAATCTGAAGCAAAGATCAACGTCGCAGTGTGCCGGTTTGCGGTATGGCGCACCGTCTGGCCGGCGTCATCACTGACCGCCGGCCATTGCGCTTATCGCTCCAGGGAAAGCTCCGGCATGCCGGAGCCGGTAACGCGTACGGTTTGCCAGCCTTCCGCCGCTACCGCCACCACGGCACAGGGGCTGGTGAGCGCCTGGGTGACCATCTGATCCGGAGAGGGGGTGCGCAGGGTCATCGACAGGGCCAGCACGCTACCCTCAAGACGCCCGCTCTCCAGCCTTACCCCATAGCCGCCGCTGGGCTTGCGCCCGGCCGCGACCAGCAGCAGGTGCTCGCGACTGAAGTCATGGTCGCCCATGGCGGTGAGATTCATGCCCCGGGTGCCGGTCACTTCCTCCAGCCGCTCCCGGGAATCCATATAGACCAGCCCCGGTTCCGTGAACCCGCACTGGCTGGCTGCGGTGATCTGGCGGGCTGCCTGGCCATCTGCGACACGCTGGCCCCCGCTCCCGGCGCAGGCTGTCAGGGTGGTGGCGATCACCAGCATGGATATCATCAGGCCTTTCGACCTTACGTCGTGACTCATGCCGTTATCTCTCTGTATTAGTGGTTACTCAGCCAGCGACCGGTCCGGGCGTGTGCCGGTCTGATGACCGGGGACCGGATAGCCGCGGAAACCGTATCGAGGCAGCCCCATCTCGGCGATGGCCGGCCGCCGGAAACTGGTGCTCATATCCAGCTGCAGGTCCCCCTCACCAATGGAGATCACCTGCCGGCGCCCCGTTTCCGGGTACTCGGCACAGGCTTCACCGCTTTCGCAGACATAGCCGTTGTTGTCCAGATCGGTTCCCGCCACCAGTATATAGTCGCCGGGCGCCACATCGTCGATGGCGAACCGATACTGGCCATTGCTGTAATCGGCCAGTACCTGTCGCGAACGACTGGAGTCAAAGTCGTCCGCATCCAGCAGCAGCACGTAATGACGGCCGGCGTCCCGGTCTCCGGAGGTATCCGCGGCCTGCACGTAGACCGGGATCTTAAGATCGAAGCTGTCCGTACCATTGCTGTAGGGAATGCGAATTTCCTCCACCAGCGGGCGGTCACCGGAAACCGCATCGGGGTTTACACTAATGCGAACAGCATCGGGTATCGCATCACCGGAACTGATCGGATTGCCTTCGTTGTCTGTAAGGGTAAAAGCAGCGGGCAAATCCGGAGAGCCGCTGATTCTCGGATCATTCTCAGCGGAGTGTTTCAAAACTTCGAGCAGCACTTGTCGCTCACTGCCCGATGGGCTGAGTTCTACGACCCGAGGCCACGCTGAAACGACAGTAGGGAAACTATCGATATTGCTGACTGCCCTGTTAGCATCTAGCAAGCCCGCACCATAGAGAGTGTAGTTGTCCAGCTCATAAGTACCGTCCGGACCGACAGTCGTCGTAAGGTCGCCGGCAATCAGTTGCGCCCGGAACTGGACTGGCGTGATGTCCTGAACCCCTTTCATCAGGGCATAGACACCGGCTACATGGGGCGCTGCCATGGATGAGCCAGCCAGGTAGGCATAGTCGTCCGACAATGACTCGCCGGACACCTTGCCATAAGCATTGACGATGCCATCATTCAAACTTCCGCCGGGGGCAAGCAGATCCACCGACTGACCAAAGTTGGAGTAGCTGGCCAGCTCTCCTTCCCGGTTGGTAGCCCCCACACCGACCACCCGCTGGTTTGCCGCCGGATAGACTGCGGAGGCGTCGCCGCTGTTGCCACCGGCGGCCACCACCAGGATGTCGTTGTCATAGGCAAGGTCGGTGGCATCCTGCAAGGCCTCAACCGGGGGAAGGCCGCCAAGGCTGAGGTTGATGACATCAACATCGGTCCGGTCGGTTGCTGCGTTGTTGATGGCGGCGATCAGGTCTGAAACGGCACCGGTGCCGTCCTCGCCATCCACCGGCCCGACCCCCAGAACGCGGTACGGAATGATGGTGGCCTGGTGGGCAATGCCCACCGTGCCGACAGAGTTGTCCTCGGCGGCAATGATGCCGGCCACATGGGTACCATGGAAGCTGGTGGCTGCCGGGTTGGCGGGGGTAATCGGTGTACCGGGAACCTCGTCTCGTCCCTCCTGGCCGTCTACGTCATAGTCGGGGTTGACGAAATCCAGGATCCCTCCCTTTTTCACCACATTGTGGACCAGGTCCTCATGCCAGTTGCTGTAACTGTCCGGCGTGGTGCTGAACATGCCTGTGTCCATGACCGCCACTCCCACTCCGGCGCCGGTTAGAGCAGCCCCTGAACTCCATACATCGTCCATACGAATTGCAGCGAGGTTCCAGTCATCAGGATCGGCATAGAACGGGTTGCTCCCTGTGAGCGCAGTCAAGCGAAACTCATAGTTCGGCTCCACATCGATGCCGAATTCCTCCCGCATTCCCTGAATCCATTCAATGGTCTCGGCCCGCGCATCCTGTGTCCCTCCTGCAACCCCCGAGAGCGCACTGGCACCCGACTTGCGGCGCACCTGCCAGGTGTCCGGTCCGATGGAGCGCTCCAGCTCCATAACGGAGCTGGCCCGCAGGCCCGAGGAGGACAGGGTGTTGGCGACCGCGGCAGAACCGCTGACGATGGCCTGGTCCACACGCAGCGGCGGCTCCGGCCAGCTCACATCCAGTGCAGAAAGGGAGGTTTTCGGCGCGATGGAAAGCACATACCGGAAGGGGCCGCCGTCATTGGCGGAAATCGTGAAGGTGGCACTGCCGGACGTATTCACCGTAACGCCTTCGCCACAGGCATCTTCGATCTCGGTCAGATTTCCGTCCAGGTTCAATACCAGAGTGGCCTTCAGGGTGTCGGCATCGGCTCCGGTGGCGGAAAAACATTGAAGGAAGTAGCGGTCCCCGTCCACCAGTGGAACCTGATACGTATCATCCGGGTCTTCGGGATATTCGAGGCCACTGTCGTACTGCCCTGCACGATCGCTGAGATAGCCACCTGTTGTGGAGGGCACCGGCAGCGATACTGTTGCATCAGAACCTGAGCCCGTAGCCGCCCACAGGTCAGCATAATCCCCATCCACCCGGGTGCCGGCCGCAATCTCGATGATTCCGCTGATATCGGCAACGCCATCCCCCAGGCCCAGGTCGTCGTCTGACCCTCCGCCTCCACCACCACAACCGGTCAGCAATACCGCAATACCAACGGATGAAGAAATCAATTTGCCAGGCAGAAACCGTTTCCTGTCAGTCATATTTACCTTTTCGATAACCATTGGCCCGAAGGCTCAAGCGGACGATCGGCAGAGCGTGGCACATACCCGTCCGCAGGGATATAACCCGGGTTAAGCCAGCCCCTGTGTGAGCAAAGCAGTGATTATTACGACGATCATAGCAGGAAGGGATGACATAAAAATGAGAAACGGGGCGCCCTGTGGGCACCCCGTCTTCAGGAAAGTCAGATCTGAATCGGCGACAGGACCTCAGTCGCTGACTTTCAGCACCACCTTGCCGGTGGCGGTCCGGCCAGACAGTGCAGCCAGTGCGTTGACGTAGTCTTCAAAGGCAAAGACTTCGCTGACTTTTGGCTTGATCTTGCCGTCGCTGTGCATCTGGAACAGCTCTTTCATGTTCTGCACGTGGTTCTGTGGCTCTTTCTGGGTAAAGGCACCCCAGAACACACCGACAACCGAGCAGCTCTTGAGCAGGGTCAGGTTGGCGGGAATCTTCGGAATCTCGCCGGCGGCGAAGCCGATAATCAGGTGACGGCCGTTCCAGGCCATGGCGCGCAGGGCCTGCTCGGTGAAATCACCGCCCACCGGGTCGTAGATCACATCCACGCCCTTGCCGCCGGTCATTTCCTTGATCATGTCCTTCAGGGGCTTGTCGGTGTTACTGTAGTTCAGCAGTTCGTCGGCGCCGGCTTCCTTTGCAACCTGAAGCTTGGCGTCAGTGCTGGCCGCAGCAATCACGTGGGCGCCCATGGCCTTGCCCAGTTCCACTGCTGCCAGGCCGACACCGCCGCTGGCGCCCAGTACCAGCAGGCTTTCCCCCGGCTGGATGTTCGCCCGCTGCTTGAGTGCATGGTAGGAGGTGCCGTAAACCATGGTGAAGGCGGCGCCTTCCTCGTCACTCATGCCTTCGGCCAGGGGCAGCAGGCGGTTTTCTTCCACCAGCATCTCTTCGGCAAAGGCGCCGTAACCGGTCATGCCGATCACCCGGTCCCCCGCCTTGAAGCGGGTTACCTTGTCACCCACGGCGATCACTTCACCGGCCATTTCGCCGCCCGGAGAGAAGGGCATTTCCGGCTTGATCTGGTACTTGCCTTCGATAATGAGGGTGTCCGGGAAATTCAGGCCAGCAGCCTTCACCTTGACCTTCACCTGGTTGCCGGTGGGTGCCGGGCATTCGATGTCCTCAATGACCAGCTTTTCCGCCGGGCCGTACTCCTTGCAGAGAATTGCACGCATGTTGTTGCTCCGATCCTTTATCCGCGTATGGATGTTGTTGGTTGGTATAGGTAACGGATCAAGCTAACCCGACACTGGTCATGAATCAAATAAAGATAGCTTATGGAATAGCATCATCCCGACTTATCAGGGCAAGAGCAGCGTACCGCCGACCGCCAGGGCAGCCACGAGGGTGACACCCGCCAGTACCAGTCCCCGGCGGATACCAGGGGTGAAGATTTCGTCATTACCACCCCGGGGCCCCGCCTGTCCATTGATCAGCCGGTCCACGGCGTTGCTGTCACGAATCACGGCGATCATTTCCTCACACAGCTGCCGGTCAAACCGGTCAGGCTCGAAGTCGGTCAGTCCATGACGCTGCAGCATGCGCTGCACGTCGTCGGCGAGAGGTACATATTTCATGGACCAGTTATCAAAGGTGCGCTGCCGCAATGGCTCTTCCAGCAGGATTTTCACGTTATGGTGGCGGTCGTCAACGCGAATTCGGTCATAGACGGCCCTGACCGCTTGCTCTTCGCCCTCCAGGTACTGAAAGAAGCGCTGGTTTCCGTAGTAGAGACCACCCACTACCGCCTGCCTGGCGTTATTGCGGCGGGAGGCGAGCAAAATACGCGCGACATGGGGCTCCACACCGGAGTGGTCGGGGTTGGGGCTGAAGCTGGCTTCGCTGGCATAGGCCAGGCGGATCAGGGACATCGCTCTTCTCCTGGAACAATAAAATGCGGATTCCCGGGAGATACCGTGTTAAGGGCAAACCGGATCAGTCCGGCGTCACCAGCGCCGGCGCGGGCGGATGATTCCTGACCGGAAATCCGCTATCCTGCGCGCTTCGTCCAGTTCTGACTACCCCTATGCCCGATATCGTCTATATCCTGGAAATGATTGGCGTCATTGCCTTTGCCATTTCCGGCATGATCGTCGCCCAGCAGAAGAACATGGATCCGGTGGGCGTTTTTACCATCGGGTTTGTTACCGCCCTCGGTGGCGGCACCCTGCGGGACCTGATGATGGATAACCACCCGCTGTACTGGATCAAGCACCAGGAGCAGCCGATCCTGATCCTCGTTATGGCGGTAGTGTTCAGCTACGCCGGGCTGGGCCAGCGCATCCGTGAGTCCCGTATCGTGTTCCCGGATGCCATCGGCCTGGGTATTTTCTCGATTCTGGGCGCCCAGCTGGCCCTCGACCTGGGGCATTCGTGGTTTATCGCTTCACTGCTGGGCGTGATGACCGGCACCTTCGGCGGCGCACTGCGGGACACGCTGTGTAACGAGGTGCCGTTCATTTTCAGGAAGGACCAGATCTACGCGTCCATTTCCTTTGCCGGCTGCTGGCTCTACTTCGTCTGTCAGTGGCTGCTGGAGAGCGAAACCCTGGCCCTGACCATCGGGTTGCTGTTCATCGTCATCGTCAGGATGGCCGCCGTGCGCTTTGATATCCGGCTGCAGCGGGACCCTCACTGAGTCACCGAAAGCTCGTCGGGCCGTGGCCTGACCGGACATCCTGCGGTATCATTGCGCCCCCTTAACCATTGATCAAATTCCGTCCGCATCGAGGCTGCCCCCATGCTCGAAAAGTTGTTCCAGTTGCAGGCCCACGGTACCACCGTCAAGCGTGAAGTGATTGCCGGCATCACCACCTTCCTGACCATGGCCTACATCGTGGTGGTCAACCCCTCCATCCTGTCCAGTACGGGCATGGACTTCGGTGCCATTTTCGTGGCCACCTGCATTGCCGCGGTGATCGGCACCCTGATCATGGGGCTCTGGGCCAACTACCCCATTGCCCTGGCACCCGGCATGGGGCTGAATGCCTTTTTCTCGTTCACGGTGGTGGGCAGCATGGGCTACAGCTGGGAGGTGGCCCTGGGGGCCGTGTTCCTGTCCGGCCTGATGTTTTTCCTGCTGAGTATCTTCAAGGTGAGGGAGTGGATCATCAACAGCATTCCGCTCTCCCTGCGGTTCGGCATTTCCGCCGGCATTGGTTTCTTCCTGGCCTTTATCGCCTTCAAGAATGCGGGCATCGTGGTGGATAACCCCGCCACCCTGGTCAGTATGGGCGATATCAAGACGGCCGAGGCAGTCCTCTTCTTTGCCGGCTTTGTAGCCATCTGTGCCATGGCCTATCGCAACATCACCGGCTCGGTGATGATCGGCATTCTGGCGGTCACGGTCGCTGCCATGCTGATGGGCATGGTCGAGTATGACGGCCTGGTGTCCGCCCCGCCGAGCCTGGCACCTACCCTGATGCAACTGGACATTGCCGGCGCCCTGAACGTGGGCATGATCTCGGTGATCTTCGCGTTTCTGTTCGTCGACCTGTTTGATACCTCCGGCACCCTGATCGGCGCCGCTCAGCGGGGCGGACTGCTGGACAAGGACGGCAGACTGCCACGCCTCGGCCGCGCGCTGATGTCAGACTCGATAGCTACCATGTCCGGCGCGGCACTGGGAACCTCAACCACCACCAGCTACGTGGAGTCCACCGCCGGTATCGCCGCCGGCGGTCGCACCGGCCTCACCGCCGTTGTCGTTGCCTTGCTGTTCCTGGCCTGCCTGCTGTTCTCGCCCATTGCCGCTATCATTCCACCCTACGCCACGGCACCGGCCCTGCTCTATGTAGCGGTACTGATGACCGGGGGGCTCAAGCTGATCGACTGGGACGATGTTACCGACGCGGCACCCGCTGTGGTGACCGCCCTGATGATGCCACTGACCTTCTCCATCGCCGATGGTATTGCCGCAGGTTTCATTACCTATGCCGCCCTTAAGGCGCTGAGTGGGCGCTGGTCACAGCTGAACGTCAGTGTGGTGCTGATTGCCATCGTATTCGTTCTGAAATTCATTTTCCTCGACGCCTGAGGGGCGCCGGAGACCCGCCATGGACTATTTTTCCGAAAGCATCAAGAAAGCCATCCGCACCGTACCGGACTGGCCCAAACCCGGGGTATCCTTCCGGGATATCACTACCGTACTGCAGGACCGCACGGCCTTCCGCAAGCTGGTAGACGCCTTTGTGCACCGCTATCATGACCAGAAGATTGACGCCATAGCGGCCATTGATGCCCGGGGTTTCATCATCGGCTCACCCCTGGCCTATGAGCTCAACGCCGGGCTGGTGCTGGTACGCAAGAAGGGCAAGCTGCCCTTCGATACCCTGGTGGAAGACTACGAGCTGGAATACGGCACGGCGTCGGTGGAATTGCACAAGGATGCCTTCCGCCCCGGTGACAAGGTGGTACTGGTGGATGACCTGATCGCCACCGGCGGCACCATGCTGGCGGCGAGCCGCCTTATCCGCCAGATCGGCGCGGAGATTGTCGAAGTGTCGGCGATGATCGATCTGCCGGATCTCGGCGGTTCCCGCAGGCTGCGGGATGAGGGTCTGAACGTTTACACCGTCTGCGAGTTTGCAGGCGACTGATACCCCGGAGGGTGTAGAGGGTTATGGCCTATCAGCATCAGTGGCACGATGGCAGCCCGACAGACTGGCCGCCGGGCAAGGTGGTCTGTGTGGGGCGCAACTACGCCGCCCATGCCGCCGAGCTGAACAACCCGGTGCCGGAACAGCCCCTGTTGTTCATGAAACCTGCCACGGCCCTTGTACCCCTCACCGATCCGGTCCGGTTGCCGGTGGGCCGGAGCGACGTTCACTACGAAACCGAGCTGGCCATCCTGGTGGGCTGCCCCCTCACCCGGGCAGGCCAGCAGCAGGCCCGCGCAGCCATAGCCGGCATCGGCCTGGCCCTGGACCTTACCCTGCGGGACCTCCAGTCCGAGCTCAAGGCCAGGGGCCACCCCTGGGAGCGGGCCAAGGCCTTCGACGGCGCCTGCCCCCTCTCCCGCTTCGTACCCCTGGGCAGTGACGATGATCTGGAGAACCTGCAGTTTTCCCTCACCATCGACAGTGAACAACGTCAGCGTGGCCATACCGGAGACATGATCACCCCGATACTGCCCCTGCTCGCCCATATCTCCGAAACCTTCACCCTGCAACCGGGGGACGTGGTGCTCACCGGCACCCCCGCGGGCGTAGGCACCCTGCACAGCGGCCAGCATCTGACCATGGAACTGGACGGTAGGCTTCAGGTTCAAACCAGCGTAGAGTAAGCAGCCAACATCACTTCGCTGGCACCCTCTCAGGTATGACCAAGAAACCCGTCACATCCCGCCGTGGCCGCTTCTTCAAACTCGCCGGCATGACCGCCTCGGTGGCCGGCCAGTTTGCAGGCTCCCGTGCCCGCCAGTTCCTCGGCCGCGAGTCTGAAGAAGAACGGTCCCGCCAGTACGCCCGTATGGCGGACGAGATCGTGGATACCCTTGGTGAACTCAAGGGTGCGGTGATGAAGGTGGGACAGGTGGCGTCCCAGACCCAGGATTTCCTGCCGAAAGAGTTTTCCGAAGCCTTGCAACGACTGCAGAAAGAAGCGCCCCCCATGCCCTTCGAGGTTATCCAGCAGCAGATTGAGGCGGAGCTGGGTGCACCGGTGGGAGCGCTCTTCGACGAGCTGCAAACAGAGCCCTACGCAGCGGCATCCATTGGCCAGGTCCACAAGGCGCGCCTGAAGGATGGCACCGAGGTCATCGTCAAGGTGCAATACCCCGGGGTGGATGAATCCTGCGATTCCGACCTCAAACAGCTGCGCATGGCCTTGCGGCTGGGGGGGCTGCTGCGAATGCCCAAAGAGAGCGCTGACCGGCTGTTCGAGGAAATACGGGTCCGGCTCAAGGAAGAACTGGACTATGAAAACGAAGCGGGCAACATCCGGCGCTTTCGCGCCTATCACGAACGCCACCCCTGGGTGATCATTCCCCGCGTGATCGACAGCCATTCCACCCGCCATATCCTCACCATGGAACTGGCCGAGGGCGATCACGTCAGCCAGGTGACGCCCGGGCGCTACGACCAGGCCACCATTAACCTGCTGGGTGAGCGGCTCTTTATCACCATGGCGGATGAGCTGTTCGACTTCCAGTGCATCCATGGTGACCCCCACGCGGGCAATTTTGCGTTCCGGCCAGATGGCACATTGATTCTGTACGATTTCGGCTGTGTAAAGTCACTCAAACCGGCGGTCGTCGCCTTTTACCGGCAGGCGCTGATTGCAGCACTGGCGGAAGATTACCAGGCCCTGGACCGGCACCTGGTGGATCTGGGGGCCAGGGTGGCGGAAAAACCGGCCATCAGTCCGGACTACTACGCCATGTGGCGCAACCTGCTGATTGAACCATTCGAGGGAGACGAGCCCTACGACTTTGGCCAGTCAGATCTGCATCGGCAGATCGCCGCCCACACCCACACGGTCTTCCGGTACCTGGACCGGCTTCAGCCCGCCGTGGACAGCATGTTTATCGACCGCATGGTAGCCGGACATTACTGGATTCTTCGGCAACTGGGCGTGCAGGCAGCCTTTCGCAAGCACCTGGACAGCTATCTCAGGGATCACTGAGCGTCCGTTGCGCGGGCGCCGCCTGGCCTAGAACGTCTGCACCGTGTGGATGTGGCGCGCGTCAAGGTAGCGCTTTGCCTCACTTAGCTGTTCGCGTCCCCGGGCGTGCACAGACACGACAAACTGGCCCTTGCGAAGCGCCGACCGGGCCCTGGAGGCGTAGACGGTGTGATCGGGGCGGAGCGTGAACAAGCCGCCAAGCAGCAGTCCCGCTACCCCACCGAATACCACGAAAAGCGCTCCGGCCCAGATCGGGTTCTGGGCGATGAACGGAATGCCAGACGCCATCAATACCAGAAACAGCACCAGGCCACCGCCCATGCCTGCCAATCCCAGCCAGAGGTGAGAGCGCACCGCCGTGTGCCAGATTCCCTGGTCTTCCGGCTCCAGATCAGTCCCCTGATGGGAGTCACCGGGGCGAATGACGCGAACCTGCTGACGGCTCAGGCTGGTGGAACGGCAAAGATCTTCCGCCACCTTCCGGGCCTCTGTCTCGGTGCCACATTCAGCCGCGAGCTTGTGATCAACAACCTCACCGGACATATGCATGGTGGTTTTCATGACAGCCCCCTTTTCGATTCGGTCTGATGGCTGGCTCAACCGCTCATAAAGCGGAGACTCAGTGCCAGTCTAGCGAACGAAAAGAGGGCCATGGAGGGGCGCTAACAATCTTTAATAGTGCGGCCATAAAGACCGGCAGCGATCTGACGTGCCCAGGCGGCGGCGCCGCTGATCACAAAACGCTCAATTCCGGCAACTTACCGGCTTATCATGTCCTGCACCCAGCGCGGAACACCTACACTGGCGGGTTCACGAAACACCTTCGCCCGGGTCATGGCCGGAACCTCACCGGGGTCGATGACAGTGACCGGAACGTCAAAATCCACCAGTTCCACGAGCCCGGCAGCCGGGTACACCTGCAGCGAAGTGCCAACGATCAGCAGATGGTCGGCCAGCGGAACCACTTCGGCCGCCTGCTCGATCATGGGTACCGCCTCGCCGAACCAGACTACATGGGGGCGCAGCTGAGTACCCTGCTCACAGGTATCGCCCAGGCGAATCTCATCATAGCCCCGGTCATAGACCAGGTGCAGGTGTTCAGAGCTGCGAACCTTGGTGAGTTCGCCATGAAGGTGCACCACATTGGTGGAGCCCGCACGCTCATGCAGGTCATCGACGTTCTGGGTGATGATCGTCACCCTGTGGGTCTGCTCCAGCTCCGCCAGCGCACGGTGTGCAGCGTTGGGTTCGACGTCGGCCAGTTGCCGGCGACGCTGGTTGTAGAAATCCAGTACCAGCTCCGGGTTGCGGGCAAAGGCTTCCGGCGTTGCGACATCCTCAATGCGATAGCGTTCCCATAGCCCCCCGGCATCCCGAAAGGTGGAGAGGCCGCTTTCAGCACTGATGCCGGCACCGGTCAGAACTACCACATGGTCTTTCACACTAACCCCCGATATCGAATATCTTCCCGGGATTCATGATGCCATTGGGGTCAAACACCTGCTTGATGCCCCGCAGATACTCGATTTCCACCGGGCTGCGGGTGTACTGAAGATAGTCTTTCTTCACCAGCCCCACCCCATGCTCGGCGGATACACTGCCCCGGTGGCGCTGCACAATGTCGAACACCCATTTGTTTACCTGCTGGCACTTGTCGAAGAATTCCTCCTTTGCCATATCTTCCGGCTTGAGGATATTCAGGTGCAGGTTGCCGTCGCCGATGTGGCCGAACCAGATGATCTCGAAGTCCGGGTAATGCTCGGTGACCACCTGGTCGATCTCGGTGAGGAACTCCGGCACTTTTGACACCACCACCGAGATGTCGTTCTTGTAGGGGGTACGCGGCGCAATGGATTCCGAGATACGCTCACGCAGCTGCCACAGGTTATTGGCCTGGGTTTCGCTCTGGCTGATGACACCATCGAGCACCCAGCCGTTCTCCACGCATTGCTCGAACAGGGCCATGGCTTCTTCCATGACCTGATCGGAGACCGCCTCGAATTCCAGCAGCGCGTAGTAAGGCGCTTCGGTGTCAAATGGCGCCTGGACCTGGCCGTGGTCCAGAACATGGGTCATGGCCTGGTGGGAGAAAAACTCGTAGGCGGTCAGGTCGATATTTTTCAGGAAGGTCTGCAACACATCCATGGTGTTGGTCAGGTCCGCCAGCCCCAGCACCATCACTGTCAGGTTGGTGGGCTGACGGGTGAGCTTCATGGTGGCTTCGGTGATGAAACCCAGCGTGCCCTCGGCACCGATGAACAGATGACGCAGGTCGTAACCGGTGTTGTTCTTTTCCAGGTCCAGGTTCAGCTCAAGGATATCCCCCTTGCCGGTGACCACTTTCAGGCCCGCCACCCAGTCACGGCTCATGCCATAGCGGATTACCTTGATACCACCGGCATTGGTGGACAGGTTGCCACCCAGCTGGCTGGAGCCGGCGGAGGCGAAATCCACCGGATAGAACAGGCCATTGTCTTCAGCGAAGGTCTGCAGCTGTTCCGTGACGACCCCCGCCTGGCACCGCACGGTACGGTCGCTGGCGTTGAAGTCGAGGATCCGGTTCATGTTATCGAAGGCCACAACCACTTCACCGTTGGCGGCGACGGCGCCGGCACTCAGACCGGTACGTCCGCCGGAGGGCACCAGGGCCACCTGGTTGTCATTGGCAAACTGCACAATGGCCTGCACCTGCTCGGTGGTTTTCGGAAGCACAATGGCCAGTGGCCGGGGCGCGTACTGTTTGGTCCAGTCCTTGCCGTAGGCGTCCAGGTCGGCGGGGTCGGTCAATACCTTGCCGTCATCCACCAGGGTTTTCAGGGCAGCGATGATCTGTTCCGGATTCATGATTTACGGGGTCTCTCAAACGGGCCAGACAGGAGGCCGGAACACCGGAATGCCAGTTGATTCAGGTGAACGGGCCGGCTGTGAAAATCTGCGGTTATGGTATCATACCGCCCCTGTTCTGTGAGCCCGAGCCCGCACCGGCAACGGAAGGCCCGGCACCGGGGCTGTGCAGCGGTATCTGCGCAACCGCGGACACAGGTATTTTCTGGTCCAGGGAGCCCGGAAATCCGGCGCTTCATACCACGCAATAGAAGGTCTGGAAGCTTACCCATGTCAGAAACGTCTCTTGAAAAGAGCAAGATCCGCATCCTGTTGCTCGAAGGTGTTCACCAGTCTGCACTGGATACCCTGAACGCCGCGGGCTACACCAATATCGAATACCTGACCCACTCCCTCGGGGAAGAAGAGCTGATCGAGAAGATCGCCGACGCGCACTTTATCGGCATCCGCTCCCGCACCCAGCTCACGGAGAAGGTGTTCGAAGCCGCGAAGAAGCTCGTTGCGGTGGGCTGTTTCTGTATTGGTACCAACCAGGTGGACCTTCAGGCCGCCACCCGTCGCGGCGTGGCTGTGTTCAATGCGCCTTTCTCCAACACCCGCAGTGTGGCGGAACTGGTGCTGGCCCAGGCCATCCTGCTGCTGCGCGGCATTCCGGAGAAAAACGCCGAGGCCCATCGTGGCGGCTGGCAGAAAACCGCAAAGAACAGCTACGAAATTCGCGGCAAGAAGCTGGGCATTATCGGCTATGGCAACATCGGCACCCAGTTTTCGGTACTGGCGGAAGGTCTGGGCATGGACGTCTATTTCTATGACGTGGTGTCCAAACTGCCTATCGGCAACGCCAAACAGGTTGGATCCCTCAAGGAACTGCTGAACCTGGCCGACGTGGTCAGCCTGCATGTGCCTGAGACGCCGTCCACCCGTTACATGTTCGGTCCCGAGCAGTTCGCCCAGATGAAGCCGGGCAGCATTCTGATGAATGCCTCCCGGGGCACGGTGGTGGATATCGATGCCCTGGCGGAAGCGGTTCGCAGTGGCAAGCTGCTGGGGGCGGCCATCGACGTGTTCCCGGTTGAGCCAAAGTCCAATGACGAGGAGTTCGTTTCACCCCTGCGGGAATTCGACAACGTTATCCTGACCCCTCACGTTGGTGGTTCCACCATCGAGGCCCAGGAAAACATCGGCAGGGAAGTGGCGGAAAAGCTGGCCATGTACAGCGACAACGGCACCTCGGTCTCGTCCGTCAACTTCCCGGAAGTGGCCCTGCCGTCGCACCCGAATCAGCACCGCCTGCTGCACATCCACGAGAACGTGCCCGGCGTCATGTCCGAGATCAACCAGGTGTTTTCCGAGAACGGGATCAACGTTTGTGGTCAGTACCTGCAGACCAAGGAAGAGATCGGCTACGTGGTCATCGACGTGGACAAGGACTACGGCGAGCTGGCGCTGGAGAAGCTGCGCAAGGTGAAGGGTACCATTCGCTGTCGCGTACTCTTCTGAGCGACTGCTCTGTCATCAGAAAGGGGTGCCCCGTGGCACCCCTTTTTTGTGGCGAGCGGGCAAGCCCGCCAGATTGCACTTTACGCTGACGCTTACTGCTCCATCGGCACTAGTGTCAGCTCTACGCGACGGTTCTGCTCGCGGCCAGCCGGCGTGTCGTTGCTGGCGACCGGGTAACGCTCGCCGTAGCCGGTGGCACGGGTACGGGCCGGGGCGATGCCCTGGTTCAGCAGGAAGTCACGAACCGAGCTGGCACGGCGCTCTGACAGCAGCTGGTTGTAGCTGTCAGAGCCGGTGCTGTCAGTGTGGCCATCGATCTGGATGACCGTCTTGTCGAATTCCTTCAGTACCAGGCCAACGGATTCCAGAACGCCCGTGAAAGAGGAACGAATGGTGGCCTGGTCGGTATCGAAGGTGATATTACCCGGCATGACCAGCTCGATCTGGTCGCCGTTACGAACCACCCGCACACCGGTACCTTCCAGTTTTTGTCGCAGCTGGGCTTCCTGGCGGTCCATGTAGTAACCGATACCACCACCGACGGCGGCACCACCGGCTGCGCCAATCAGGGCACCCTTGCCGCGGTCACTGCTGCTGGAGGTGGCTGCCCCCACAGCGGCACCACCGATGGCACCAATGATGCTGCCCTTGGTAGCGCTGGAGGTCTTCTCCTCGCCGGTATAAGGGTCATAGGTCATACAGCCGGACAGGCCGAATGCAGCCACGGAAAATGCGATCAGAGTTCTTTTCACGGTCAGCTCTCCTGTTTTGTTAACCGTTTTTTCTGCCGGGCCGCGCTGTGCACCTCCC
This sequence comes from Marinobacter sp., assembly GCF_041690615.1. GTDB lineage: Bacteria > Pseudomonadota > Gammaproteobacteria > Pseudomonadales > Oleiphilaceae > Marinobacter. The sequence continues at coordinate 53,205 of NZ_JAWLGY010000020.1, read as the reverse complement.
AGGCGCGGTCAAAGGCATCGATGATGCTGTTGAACACGGCGGCCTGCAAATCCTGGGCTTCGTTTACCAGGTGATGACGACCGTCGCGAAGTTTCAGTTCCTCCACCGAGGCGAATTTGTTTCTGATAATCCGCAGATTGTGCGGCCAGTCGACAGTACGGTCCTTTTCACCCTGAATCACGGTCACCGGGAAGTCCACCGGCCGCGAAGATTCAATATGGGGCACCCATTGCCGCAGCGCGCTCACCCAGTCCACATGGACAGCCCGGGCCTGCAGGGGGTCATGCTCCCGCAGGAACGTCAGAAAGCGCGCATTGGCACTGTTCTCGGAAAATGCCCGCTTCCAGCGTCTCAGAAAGGGCCGTGCCACGGTATGCAGGGCGCGGGCCCCCAACCAGCCAAACGGGCGAACCAGTGGCGCCAGCAACACAACCGCACTGAACGCTGATGTGTGCCGGTCATGGTGATTGGACAGCAGGTAATCGATCAGTATGCCCCCTCCCGTGCTCTGCCCGACGGCATACCATGGCTTGACCGCATAGGGGCGAACCCTTGCCAGCAGATCACTCAGCACCGCCTGATACTCCATAAAACTGCCGATCGCCGCCGGTGTGCCGCTGGACAGGCCATGACCAGGCTGATCCCAGGTGAGCACATCGTAGCCAGCCCCCAGGCAACGCTCGATCAGCTGACTGTACAAACCTACATGGTCGAAATAGCCATGGAGGACAAAGACAGTCCCCCTGGTGCCGGTAGCTTCCGGCTGACGATAGAAGTGCACCGCCACGGAGTGGCCCCCGGCTTCCACCAGCCCCAGCGTATAACGTACCTCCGGGTATTCCACCCAGAGATCCAGCCCGTAGAAGCGACAGTAGGCCCTGGTGTCTTCACTCAGGGTGTGAGCGTCATCGGGTGCGAAGGCCGGCAGTGCATCCCGGACGGCATCACTTTCCCATTCCGGAAGGCCGATCTTGTCGCTTTTCCAGTACACGTGGATCTATGCGCCTGTTGTCAGAGGTCGTCTGGGGCCGGCCAGGCCGACTTTCGATCGTCCCAGAATAACATACTCCTCCCGGGGGACCGCCTTTGTCGCGGAATTTACGGGTTTTTTACCTGCCCGACTGTCTGCCTTACAGTTCAAGTAACCGCTCTCCGGCAATCAATTCATCCTTGTGCCGCCGGGGCCAGCGCTTGACGTGCCATTCAAGTTTCAGCGCCCGGGAACGGTTGCCAACGGACTGGCTGAACACCAACTCCAGCGGCCCCCTGCCCCTCAGACTGCGGGCGCAGCGGGGGCCTCCGCTGCAGTGCTCTGTAAAGCGGCGGTTTACGTCCGTGGTTACGCCCGTGTAGAGCGTATTACCCGCCGTGCGGACCATGTACAGATGCCAGTCAGCCATGGGCCGGCTCCACAGCCTTGCGTGCGCCCAGCTGCTGCAGCCAGAGTCCGGCCACAATCAGTACCAGCCCGGCCCAGGTGGAGACCAGGATCACCTCCCCGACAATGAAGTAGATAAACACCAGCGACAGGAAGGGAGAGATAAAGATCAGGTTACTGACACGGGCGGTATTGGTGGCGAGCTTCATGGCCCGGGACCAGAGCGCAAAGGCAATACCCATCTCGAACACGCCAACGTAGAGGCTGCCCGCAAATCCGCCACTGACAATCGGTGGCAACCCGTCTTGCCACCAGGTCAGCGCTGCGATAAACGGCAGTCCGAACAGGAAGTTCAGGAACAGGCCGGTCACCGGATCCCGCCGGTCGCGGGTCGCCAGAATCCAGTAGCCAGCCCACACCAGGGTGCTGGCGATGGCCAGGGATACGCCAAGGGGATCGGAGAACGACAGTGCCGAGAAATTACCACGGGTGGCAATAACCACCACGCCCCCGTAACAGACCAGCCCGGCCAGGATATCGGTCACCTTCAGCCGGTGCCCCAGAAAGGGTACCGACAGATAGGCCAGCACCAGCGCCCAGGTGTAGTTGATGGGCTGGGCCTCCTGGGCCGGCAGGCGGTCAAACGCTCCGAACAGCAACAGGTAGTACAGGCACGGGTTGATCAGCCCAAGCCCCACCGACTGCAGATAGCGGGCGGGCGGCAGCCGGAACGCATCGGCCAGCTTCCCTCTGGCGGCCAGCAGAACCGCCAGCACCACAATGGAGGCCATGCAGGCCACCAGTAACATTTGCAGGGGCGTGTAAAAGCCCAGGGTCAGCTTGAAGGCCGTAGCCACAGTCGACCATAGCAGTACCGCCCCCAGGCCGGACACCATGGCCTGACGCTGGTCTTTCATGGGGCGTCATCCCGCTGTTCCAGCCACCGGTAGAGGGTACGCCGGTTGATCCCGAGTATCTGCGCCGCACGCCGCTTGTTTCCCTCCACCCTTTCCATCACCTGACGGACGTATTGTTGTTGCAGCGTTTCCAGAGTAGGCCAGCTGGCCGTCGGCTCTCCCTCCACTCCGGCGGGCAACCGGCTCTGCCGGTCCAGCCCGGGAAGGCTGGCCTGACGCTTGCGGATGCGGGCAGGCAGATGTTCCGGCTGCACCACCTCTCCATCACAGAAGGTAACGGCGCGTTCCATGGCACTGGCCAGCTCCCTGACATTGCCCGGAAAGGGGTAGTCGGCGAGCGTGGTAAGGGTTGCTTCCCCGAGGCGGAGAAAGCCCCGTTTGTGCCGGTCCGCGGACTGCCTGAGAAAATGCATGGCCAGAAGCTCCACGTCATCGCCACGCTGACGCAACGGCGGCACCGTCAGCATCAGCGTTTCCAGCCGGTAATAGAGATCCTCCCGGAAGTCCCCCTGGCGCACCGCCTCCATCAGGTCCACGTGGGTAGCGGCGACGATGCGCACATCCACTGGCTCTTCCCGCTCCGCGCCCACCGGTTTGACCCGGCCCTCCTGCAGCACCCTCAGCAGCTTGGCCTGCAGTGCCAGGGGCATCTCCCCGATCTCATCCAGCAGCAGGGTGCCACCGCTGGCTTCCGCGAACAGACCCTTGCGGGTTTGGCGTGCACCGGTAAACGCGCCCGCTGCGTGGCCGAAGAACTCGCTTTCCATCAATTCTGGAGGAATACCGGCGCAATTGACCGGAATAAAGGGACCGTCCCGGCGGTCGCTTTCCCGGTGGATGGCCCGGGCAACCAGTTCCTTGCCGGTGCCACTCTCACCGTTGACCAGCACCGCAGCCTCGCTGCGGGCCACCTGTCGGATTTCCTGGCGCAGCCGGTCCATGGCGGGGCTTTCACCCACCAGTCCCAGGTTTGCGGGCTCACCAGAGGCCGAGCGGTATCGGGCCAGCTCCAGGCTCAGGGCCGCATGGGCCAGCAATCGCCGGACTTTGAGCCGAAGGTGTTCGGTGGACAGCGGCTTGGTGAGAAAGTCATCCGCGCCCGCCTGCAGTGCGTCCACGGCCTGGTCGACAGTACCGAAGGCTGTGATGATGATAAACGGCACCACACGCCCTTCGGCCTGTAACTTGCGCAGTACATCAAGGCCATCGCCGTCGGGCAGGCGCAGGTCTGATATGATCAGGTCGGGCGACTCCGCCAGTGCCATGGCAGCACCCTCGGCACAGTTGGCCGCCGCAAGCATGCGGTAACCGTCCAGTGCCAGCTCCTCCTGTAGCAAGGTACGCAGGCTGGCGTCGTCTTCAATCAGCAGCAGGGTTTCCGATGCATCGTTCATGGGGCTACCTCAGATGTTGTCGCGGAAGGCTCTGCAACTGGCCATGACAGGGTCATGCGGCATCCGCCCAGTTCGCTGTCAGCAACCACCAGGCGCCCCTGGTGTTCCTTGATGACACTCTTCACCATGGCCAGGCCAAGGCCGGTGCCCTCGCCGGCGGGACGCGTACTGTAAAACGGCTCGAATATACGCTCCCGAAGCGCCTCGGAAATGCCCGGGCCATCATCATCAACCTGGACATCCCAGTACCCGCCGGACCTGTTAACGGTCACCACCACCTGGCTGCTGGCCGCTTCACAGGCGTTGCGGATCACATTTAGGCAGGCCAGTTCCAGCCGGGTGGGCTCGGCATTCACCAGAGCGTCACCCTCCGGCAGGTTCAGGGTTACCGGAACGTCTCCGGCCCGGGGGTCGTCCCGTAGGCCGGCCGCCAGTTCCCGGAGCATGGGCACCAGATCCACCGGCCGGCGGGCATCAGGCACATGCCGGAAACAGTCCAGTAACTGTTCGATAATGCGCGTCATCCGCTGCACCTGGTGATTGATGTCATCCAGGTGCCGCTGGCTGTCCGGCCCCAGATCGTGCCGGGCGAGAATGGACGCCCGCCCCTGAATAACGTTTAGGGGTGCCCCCAGCTCATGGGCAACCCCACCGGCCACCCGGCCGATCATGGCGACTTTTTCCTGGTACTCCAGCTGCTCCCCCAGCTCCCGTTCCCGGGCGACCCGCTCGCGGATTTCCTCCTCCGCCCGGGCCATACGGTTACCAAGGTCCCGAAGGCCCTCGTGCAGCTGCCGAATTTCACTGGGGCCTGAGGCCCGGGAGTGGATGGGCCAGTTGGCGGGCCCCATACCCTGCATCGTGGCCACCAGTCGGCTGACGTAACGCCCCACCGCGCCATAGTGCCCAAGCACCACTACCAGGCTGACCACCACCAGTACCGCGCACCAGAGCGCCACCGCCCAGATCCTCGCCGAGGACACCAGCCGGTGGAAATCACTGCGCTTGCGGGTGACCTGTAACAGGCCGTTGATGCGCCCGTCCTCGGAAATCAGCGGAGTAAACTGGGAAAACACCGACACGCCATCGACCCTGCGAAAGGTGCCTCCCCGTTCACCACTCTGGATAACCTGGTTGGCACTGCGACTGGTGCGGATGCTGGTATCGGCCACGCCGAGACTGGCAACCTGGAGCCCGTTTGCATCAAACACCGACGCTCCGTACACACGCCCGATCCGGAAAATGGACTGCAGGGTTTCATCCAGGACGATATCGTTGCCGTCCTCCATGGCCCGCGCCAGCGGTCCGCTGGCGGCCCGGGCTACCAGTTCGAGATCTTCCCGCAAGCGCTCGTCAAGGTTATCTTCAATGGCACTGACCGCAAAAAAAATACCAGCGCCGACCACCAGCATCAGGGGTACCACAATACTCAACAGGAGGGTCAGCCGTACCGAGTGAAACACCTCACCTGCACTGCCCAGAAGGCGCCCCATATGCGAACTCCGTCATGCACAAATGTCACAGCAGGTTGTCACATGTGGCATTTTGCCTCAACAGAGATTAACGCACCGTCACGAACAAAATACCATAAATTACTGATATAAAAGACCTTTAAAGAGCCCCGCAATAATGGCACGATGTTTGATTATTCTGGACTGACCATCCAAATACTGGAATCTCATGGGGCCGCGCCCCGATCGTCGAACAAGGAGATTGAACATGAACAAGTTGTTTACATCCGCAGCTGTATCCATTGCGCTGCTGGTCGCTGCGCCCGCCGCTTTTGCCCAGTCCCAGAGCGAGCCTGCCGAAACTGACCAGAGCACCTACACCAACCCGGCGGCTTCGGGTGAAGCAGAAACCAACTTCGATGATGCGGAACTGCGCAAGTTCGTGGAAGCGCAAAGCGGCATCAACGACATCCGTGATGAATACATGGCGAAGATTGAAGACGCAGACTCACAGGAAGAAGCCCAGGAGCTGCAGATGGAAGCCAACGACGAGATGGTTTCCGTTATCGAGGATGCCGGCCTCGACATCCCGACCTACAACGCCATCGCCACTGCCTATAACAGTGAGCCCAGCGTTCGTAACCGCGTCGATGCACTGATGTAACCAGCAAGCTGGCAATGCAGAAGTTCCTGCCAGATCTTGCCCCGCCCTGAGCGGGGCTTTTTTGGGTCCGGACGCCCGTGAAACCGGAGCTTGCCGCTTCTGCAATTTCCTCCACACAGCCTCCTGGGATAACCTGTACAACACTACCCCGACGATGCTCTGGCGGAGACGTTTACCCGATGAAAGCCGTATCCAACCGGTCACTGACGCTGATTCTGGCCAGCAGCCTGCTTCTGGGTGCCTGCAGTGACAACGACGATGCGCTGACAGGACTGTTCCCGGAAGAAGAGGAACCGGAAACCTGGCGGTTCGCACTGGAGGAAGTCGGCGGCAGTGTCCAGGATGCCTGGGCACAGGAATTCCGCCGCCGGATGCAGGCACTCTCCGATGGCGAGGTTCAGGTGGAAATCTACCCCTACGGCTCGATCGGAAATTCCCCCCATCTGACCCGCCTGGCCCAGGATGGTCGTGTACACCTGGCCTTTGCGTCCCCCGGACATGTTGCCGATGACATCCCCGAAGCCGGCGTTTTCCTGCTGCCCTACCTGTTCCCGGAGAGTGACCAGGCCACCCGCAACATGCTCGCCGACCCCGAATTGGCGACATTACTGGAGGAAGCCTGGGCCGATGCCGGGTTGCACTTGCTGTCACTGGTGCCGGAGGGATGGATGACGTGGACCGCCAACCGGCCATTACTTCATCCGGAAGACTTTTCCGGGCTGCGCATGCGAACCATGACGGCTCCCATACACCAGGCCGTGGTCGAGGCCTGGGGGGCCGAGGCTATCGCCCTGCCCTATGGCGACGTGCATGAAGCACTGCAACTTGGTCAGGTAGACGGCCAGAGCAACCCGGCCTTTGCCGTCACCGAAATGCAGTTCCAGGAGTTCCAGTCCCACATAACGCTGCCCGGGGCAACCCGGTTTGTCGCCAGCCTGGTCAGCAACCGCGAGTGGTATCAGAACCTCGACAGCAAGCACCGGCAGTGGCTTGATGAAGCGCACAAGGGCATGCCGGAATTTATCGACGACGTTCAGCAGGAATACAACCAGCGCAGCCTTCAGCAACTGCGGGAGAACGGGCAGATCGTCGTTCACGAACTGAGCCAGGACCAGAAGGCGGCTTTTCATGCGGCGGCCGGACCGGCAAACGACGCCTACCGGGCGCAGGCCGGAGAGCGGGGGGAGCGGATTCTCGAGCGGATAGAGCTGCTGAGCGACGCTGCGCGAGAGGCTGACCGGTAACCGCTCTACACACCTGCCGCGGCGACGGGACTGTGACACCGCGATTCGTTATCGGAATTATTCGGGAATCAGCCACGCCTGCCGGTGAGCGGCATTCAGTCCCTGCGCATCGGACACCTCGGCCATCATGGCATCGAGGCGCTCACTGAAACCCCAGGGCGGATTAACCACCACCATACCGGAACCGGTCATACCCCGCCCTGGTGGTTGCCTGAGTATCAACTCGCTGTGCCAGACCTTGCGCAGGCCCGAGCCGGCAAGCTGCTCGGGCAGCACCCGGTGCAGCCCGCTGGTCAGCATGGGATACCAGACCAGGAAGACGCCGTGGCGGCATCGAGTCCAGGCTTGCACCAATGTCTTGACCACCCGCTGATAGTCATCCTTGATTTCATAGGACGGGTCAATCAGCACCAGCAGCCGGGGCGCCTTCGGTGGCAGCGCAAGCAGCAACCCGTCAAAGCCATCCCCGGCCACCACGTTAGTGCGCTGCTTCCGTGCCCAGTCCTGCAGCCGCGATGACTCGCCGGAATGCAGCTCGAAGGCTGTGAGCGTATCCTGTTCCCGCTGCAGGCAGCTGAACCACGCCGGCGACCCCGGATAACGGGACAGTCGCCCTTCCCCCGGATTCAGCCTTGCCAGCTCTGCCAACATGGGCGACCAGTCCGGTGCCTGCAGCCGGTCACGCAACTGCCAGACGCGCTGAATGCCGCTGTCCGCCTCACCGGTCTTGCCCGCCCGGTCGCCGGCCAGGTCGTATACCGCACTGCCAGCGTGGGTATCGAAACCGGCAATGGCTGAAGACTTCGCCTGCATCATGGCGAGCGCCAGCATCAATGACGCATGCTTGTGCACATCGGCAAAATTACCGGCGTGGAATTCGTGGAGATAACTGAGCATCGGACACGCTCCGGGATTCGTACCATAGGGCTGGTCATTAGGCCCCAGGCCACCACCGCCAGGCAAGCCCGGGGACCGATACGAAAGTCCCACAGGGGCTGGTACCCTATGTCTCCGTTACTCAACACCCACCAATACGAGAGGTTGCCCTTGAGCAGACAAGCGGACGCCAGCCGCCCCACCGAACAGTTGTACGCGCTGATTGCCAACGAGGAAGACGCCCGTACCTGCACCGACCTGCCCGAGGATGCCTGCCGCGAGGTCCCCCGGAACTTTTTCCTGATCCTGGCCAGCAATGTCCTCACCAAGCTTGGCGACCTGCTTATCAGCCCCAAAACGGTGCTGGCCTGGCTCCTCAATGCTGTGGGGGCTCCGGCGCTGGTGGCCTGGCTGGTTCCGATCCGGGAATCCGGTTCCATGCTGCCCCAGATGCTCATCGGCGCCTGGGTGCGCCGAAAGCCGGTGCGCAAGTGGTTCTGGACCCTGGGTGCCTTTGGACAGGCCGTCAGCGTGATGGCAATGGCCGCCAGCGTCTGGTTCCTGGAAGGTTATGGGGCCGGCGGCGCGGTCGTCGCCGCCCTGGTTGTGTTCTCTCTGGCCCGGGGCTTCTGCTCGGTCTCCATGAAGGACGTGCAGGGCAAATGCATTCCCAAGGGCCGTCGGGGCCGCCTGTCCGGCCTGGCCACGACCCTGGGCGGGACCACCACGGTGATCCTGACGGTGTTGCTGTTCTGGGACCGCGGAGACCCGTCCATGCTGTTCTACAGCCTACTGCTGCTTCTGGCCGGCGTACTCTGGGTGATAGCCGGGCTGCTGTTTGCCAGTGTCGATGAATACGAGGGAGAAACCAGCGGCGGAGGTAACGCCCTCAAGGATGCTGTCAGTAACCTGGGGCTGTTGCGGGATGACCCGCCGTTCCGCCATTTCGTAATTACCCGGGCGCTCCTGCTGTGCTCTGCCCTGGCCTCACCCTACTTTGTATTGCTGGCCCAGAACCAGGCAGACTCTGCCTGGCTGCTCGGGGTTTTCCTGCTGGCCAGCAGCCTGGCCAGTTCCATCAGTGCCAGTGTCTGGGGGTGGATGGCCGATGCCAGCAGCCGGCAGGTGATGATTCGCGGTGCCAGCATTGCCAGCGGAATCTGTCTGCTGGTGGGCGTTACCGCCCTGGTGGCCGGGGATGATGTTGGCGGAATGTGGTTCTACCCGATCGCCTTCTTCGTGCTCAGCATCGCCCATGCCGGCGTGCGCCTGGGCAGGAAAACCTATCTTGTGGACATGGCGGGGGGTAACAAACGGACCGACTATACCTCGGTCAGTAACTCGGTGATCGGGCTGTTGCTGCTCGTCACCGGTGGCCTGACCGCGCTGATCTCCCTGATCTCCGATGTGGCCGTGATTCTGGCCCTGGGCCTGATGGGACTGGCCGGCACCCTAAGTGCCCTGCGCCTGAAAGAGGTCTCAGCGGATTAACCGCGCGGGGCACCGGAACCAGCCATCAGGGCGCCCTGCCATCGTTCAGGGCCAGCGCGCCCCGGACTACCCGATAGATGTACCAGATGGCCAGTCCCACCAGGATAAACCAGCCAATGATCAGGAAAGTGGTGACGGTGCCGATCACCGCCCATAACAGGGCAATCCAGAAAGTACGGATCTGCCAGCGGAAATGAGGCTCCAGAGGGCTGGTGCGTGCCTCGTCCTGCTTCAGGTAGTTGATGATGACACCGGCGACCGCCATCAGGCCGCTGGTGGGTATGGCCAGTGCCTGCAGCAGGTAGACAACCACGACAATCTTCCAGAGCGGGTCGTCAGGGTAAGGCTGCTCGCTACGGCGGGCGGGAATGTACTGGTGACTGCTCTCCTGATCACTCAAGGGCCGATCCTGTCATTGTCCGTGTGCAGCCAGTATAGGGGCTGATGCCGCCGGAGGCCATGGCCCGGACGGGACATCCCTGCAGCCCGGACCAAAAGCCGCTCAATGACCGGCAGGACGATACCCCAGGCGGAAGCCACCCCAGTGGCGGCCGTTAACGAAGATCGGTACCGACAGGTCATGCATGATTTCACCGGTGTCGCGACGGTAGGTCTGCAGCAGCATGGTATCGGTGTGGCTGCCGCATCGGGCGCCGGTGCGATCATTGAACAACCGTTTGCTGCGGCTGCGAACCAGGTCCTGCTGAGGATCGCCGGTTGGCTCATGGGCAAACGCCCGGTTGTGGGTGGGTACATAACCATCCGGTGCGGTGGCGATGGCAAAGACCAGGGCCTCATTGGACGCCGCCACAGGCTCCTGAAAGGCCGGCAGCACCTTGTCCGTAAACGCATCAAAGCCGCTGTGATACTTGGTGGGCGCAGTATTCGGAACCGGTTGACGGTTGCGGTCGAACAACTGGGCTTCAGTCAGCTCGCCCAGCCTCAGTGCTTCCTCGAACCGCTTGCCGATAGCGGCGGCGGCGCTGGAGGCCTGGTCATAGAAGAACCGGTGATAGCTGGCGCTGCTGTTGGCGGCAAAGGCTGCGTTGGCCTGCTCCGCCAGGTCCATCAGGCGGGTGGCCTGGGTAGCCAGGTCCCCCACCCCACGGTCGCTTTCCGCCATTTCATCCCGCAGGGTTTCGACGCCCCTGAGAATCTGCTCCAGGTTGCGCTCGTTTTCCCGGTCTCCCTCGGCGATGCCGTCCACTTCACTTTCCAGCAGGTCAGCCTGCTGCCCGATCTGCTCAAGGTTACCAGACACGGACTGGACCGACTCCAGCCCCCGGTCAACGGTATAGGCCAGCTCTTCCACGCCCGCCAGTATGCGGGCCGTAGACTCCCGGATATCCGCCAGCACACTGGCCACCTCCGTAGTGGCTTCCGTCGTTCGGGCGGCCAGGTGGCGTACCTCATCCGCAACAACCGCAAAGCCCCGGCCCTGTTCACCGGCACGGGCGGCTTCAATGGCTGCGTTCAGGGCAAGCAGATTGGTCTGCTCGGCAATGGCCTCAATCACCGACGTTACTCCCTGAATCCTGTCTGACTTGCCATCCAGGTCACGGATCAGGTTCAAATTCTGCTCGGATTGCTGATAAACCTCGCGAATATCCCCCAGGGCTGAACCCAGGGCCGTACGTCCCTCGCCACTCAGGCGGCTGGCGCCCCGGGCCACCTCCGACGCTTCGCCCGCCTTGCGGGCACTTTCACGGACGGTTTCGGTCACCTGGCTGGCATAGTCGGCCATCTGCCGGATTTCACTGACCTGCCGGTCCAGGCGCTGTTTGAGCTGATCGGCCGCCCAGGAGACCTCGGCCGCGGAAACGGCATTCTGGTCTGCCGAACCTGACAGCGTCTCAGTGAGGGCGCGGCCGGCGGCGGCATTTTCCAGGAGCGTGCGAAAACAGGGATGAAAAGGATGATTGTCAGCCAGCTCCCCCCGGGAGAGTTGCTGTAGTGCCCGCTGACCCGGGGCGGCAAACCAGTGCCACCAGCCCAGCCCCGAGAACAGACCTGCGACCATCGTGACCAGAAACACCAGCCAGGGACTCCCGTCTGCCATCCATACCGTCAGACCTGCTGCGGCGCAGGTGACCAGTAAAAACGCAAGTCCGGCCGGCACTGCAAACCGGTTCGAAACACCCATGGTGACCCCACTATTCTTGTTATGATCATATTATGGTCAGTTCAGCATACGACAAAGTAACCGGGAGGGAATCCGACTTTAGTGAAACGACGCATAAAATTTACATCAATTGACACATATCCCGACGCCCCTGACTCATTACAAGCGGACTGAAGCCCCGGGAACTTTTATGTTCCTGTCATTGGCTGGTCAACGAAATGTCACCAAGTCCCGCCAAGCTTTCTCTGACATAAGACACGTGATGTCTACCAGCCCTGCCCCTTCCGGGTAGCGCTGTCATTAGCGAGAGACCAAGGAGCGCACTATGGGACACCACCCCGTTGAAGACAGTAACAAAAGCCAGAACCCCGGCTTCGACGCCATTGTATCCGCGCGGCTTTCCCGCCGCACCCTGCTGAAGGGCTCTGCTTCAGCCGCCACGCTTGGTGTTGTGAGCGCACTGGGGCTGTCAGCCTGTGGTAGTGACAGCTCTTCATCAGGCACCACGCCCTCCGGAGACACAGGCACAGTCACCCCCGAGAGCCTGGGTTTCGATGCGGTCCCGACGTCCTTGGAAGACCGGGTTATCGTACCGCAGGGCTATCGTGCTGACGTGCTGTTCGCCAAGGGCGACCCGATAGAAGCCGATGTGTCCGAATACCTCAACAACGGCACAGATGTCGATTTTGACCGCCGTTCGGGAGACGAGCATGACGGCATGTGGTTCTTTGGCATTTCCGATGACGGCCGTTACGACCCGGATCGCTCGGACCGGGGGATTCTGTGCATCAACCACGAAAACCTGGAAGACGCCACGCTGCACGAGAACGGGGTCACCAGCGCGGCCGATAATGGCGGCAGCCGTCCTCTGATTGAAGTGGACCGTGAGATGAATGGCCATGGCGTCTCCTGCATTGAAGTCCGCAAGGTCGATGGCCACTGGGAAGTGGTTCGCAACTCCCAATACAACCGTCGGGTAACCATCTTCACCGAGATGGACGTCAAAGGGCCTGCTGCCGGCTCGGACCTCTTGCGCACAAAGAGCTCTCCCGAGGGTTTAAAACGCTGGGGCACCATGAATAACTGCGCCCACGGCTACACGCCGTGGGGCACCTACATCGCTGCAGAAGAGAACTGGTACGCCTACTTTACCCGCACTGATGACACAGCAAACCGCACTGACGCGGAGAATGCCCTGGCAAGCCGCTACGCCATCGGCCTGAACCGCGGCGTAATCGGTCCGGGCTGGAATTATCGCGAGTGGAATACGGCAAGCAGCAATGATGTCTATGCCCGTTTCGATGTGACCGCTACCTCCGGCTCCCCGCTGGATGATTACCGCAACGAGGCCAACCTGCACGGCTTCGCCACTGAAATAGACCCGTTCCGTCCTGCCCAGAAACCCCGTGTGCGTACCGCTTTCGGCCGGTTTTCCCATGAAGGTGTCTGGGCGGCACCGGCCGAGGAAGGCAAGCCCCTCGTTTTCTACTCGGGTGACGACTCCCGGGGCGAATACGTTTACAAGTATGTTTCCAACGCCAGCTGGGATCCTGCAGACGCTGAGCTCGGGTTGGCTGCCGGGGACAAGTACCTGGACGACGGCAAACTCTACGTCGCCGTATTCAGTGAAGACGGCACTGGCGAATGGAAAGAACTGAGCTATGGCGTCAACGGCCTTGACGAGAACAACCCTCTCTACCCGTTCCGCAACCAGGGCGACGTCATGGTGGCCACCCGCCTCGCCGCAGACCACGTGGGCGCCACGAAGATGGACCGCCCCGAATGGGCTGCCGTACACCCCATCAACCGCGAGGTGTACCTGACCCTGACCAACGGCAACCAGAGTAATCGACCAGCCGAAGAAACCGATCCGGCCAACCCGCGCGCCGTGAACTCGAACGGCCATATCATTCGCTGGAAAGAGGGCAGCAAAGACAACACCGCTACCACCTTCGAGTGGGATATTTTCCTGTTCGGTTCTGGAGCGGACAGTGACACCGATTACAACCTGTCCGGTCTGACAGTGGACAATCAGTTCTCGAGCCCGGACGGCCTCTACATCGACCACCGGGGCGTTATCTGGATCCAGACGGATGACGGTGCGCTGACGGACGTGACCAACAACCAGATGCTGGTGGCCATTCCCGGTTCGGTGCGTGATGGCGAACGCAAGACTGTCATGACAACGGACGACGATGGTGTGACTGCCACCGTCGAATCCTGGATTGGGCAAAGCGCAACCGATGTCGAGCTCAAGCGGTTTTTCGTAGGGCCTCGCGGCTGTGAGATTACCGGAATTTTTTTGACACCAGATGCGAAAACCCTGTTCGTCAATGTGCAGCACCCCGGCGAGGGAGGCGATGCGGACCAGTTCAATACGGATGTCAGTACCTGGCCGGCAGCGTCGAGGGATGCGACCGAAGTGGGAGCAGCGGGAAGCCGGCCCAGATCAGCCACTGTCGTGATTACCCGTGAAGATGGTGGCGAAATCGCCGTTTAAAGGGATGAGTTCGGATCGGGGTATGTCAGCCGGGCTATCCCCGGCGTGAATAACTGAAAAGGCAGGCGCCTATCGGTGCCTGCCTTTTCAGTAGCTGGAGATGCAAGAGCGCTTTACTGAACCATTTCGTCCGAACCTTCTTCCATCTCCTCGCCGGCCTCGTCCATGGACTCATCGACCTCTTCACCGGCTTCCTCCATTTCCTCACCCATTTCGTCGGCGGTGTCAGACGCAGACTCGGCGGCGCCCTCTACCGGGCCTTCCTGGGTGCCGGTGGCATCCTCAAAGGTTTCCTCGGTGGAATCGGCGGCGTCTTCTGCCATTTCTCCAGCATTATCGGCTGCCTGGTCAAAGTCGGCACCTTCGTCATTGTCATCGCTGCAGCCCGCCAGCCCCAGTAGTAACATCAGTGTGAAGAAACTCAGCGTCAGCTTTTTCATTGGTCATCCCTTTTGGTTGGTGAGAACACGGCGTCACGACTCCATTTCGAGACGTGGTTCACGAGACCGTGTGTTCACCGACGATACTAGGGCAGGATATGTATATTTTGCATTGCCTCGGAATTAACGCTTATCAATAACCGTTCAGGTTATGACCATCGATGATCAGAATATGGTCGACAGCCAGCAGCACACCCTTGTCCAGCGCCACAAAGTCGCCACCCGGGCGGGTGAAAAGATCCCTTATACGTGAATGTACCACCTGCACCTGCCCGGAGGAGTCCCGGTACACCAGTTCAACAATGTGCTGCTGAAGCATGAAGTGGGTAAGTTTTGCGCGGAGAGAGGTTTCCAGTACCGGTCTCGGATTGGCCATACCCTTGCCTGTTTCCTTAGGTTCACTGTTCGTTGTTAACGCTTTTTGTTTAGAATAGCCGGCTTTCGACAGACTACCACCCGATCGTTCCAACAACAGGATTCACCATGGACTGGCTTCAGGTTGTCATACTCGCCCTGGTACAGGGCGTTTCCGAGTTTCTGCCGGTATCCTCTTCGGCCCACCTGATCCTGGTGCCGGTGCTGACCGACTGGCAGGACCAGGGCCTGGCCTTCGATGTCGCCCTGCACCTCGGCAGTCTGTTGGCGGTGGTGCTTTACTTTCGCCGCGATCTGGCAGTCATGACCGGCAGCTGGTTCCGTTCGCTGAAAACCCGTCAGCCGGATGAAGACGCCAGGCTTGCGTGGGCTGTGCTGTTCGGCACCATTCCGGTGGGACTTGCGGGGCTCGCCTTCAAGGACACCATTGAAACCGTATTGAGGTCACCCCTGTACCTGGCGGCCGGCCTGATTCTGTTCGGCATTGTGCTGGCGTGGGCCGACCTGCGCCACCGGGGCAACCGCACTGAAGCCCAGATCAACTGGAAAGACGTACTGGTCATCGGCTGCGCCCAGGCGCTCGCCCTGTTCCCCGGCACATCCCGGTCCGGCATCACCATTACCGCCGCGCTGTTCATGGGCATGAACCGGGAAGCCGCTTCCCGTTTTTCATTCCTGCTGTCGATACCGGTAATCGTGCTGGCCAGCGGCCTGCAGATCAAATCACTGGTGGAAACGCCGGAGCCCATCCAGTGGGGCGCCATGGCCGCCGGCATCGCCCTGTCTGGCATATCAGCCTATCTGTGCATCCATTACTTCCTGGCGTTCATCAAACGCATCGGCATGATGCCGTTCGTGGCCTACCGCATCATTCTGGGTGTGGTTCTGATCGGCGTCTTTGCCTGATTGAGCCGCCGGCCTCACTGGCAGGGTTCAGTACCAGGCCGCCCGCATATCCAGACAGGTGGTATCCTGATTCTGCAGCAATACCAGGTCCTGGGCCACTTCCGGCAGAGTCCAGTGGAAGAAGTAACGGGCTGCCTGCAGCTTGCCGCGCAGGAAGGCTTCATCTCCCGGTTCTGCCTCCGGTAGCCTGAGGGTGGCGGCATTGGCCTGCCGTAGCCACATCCAGCCCGCGAGCATTTCTCCAAACAGGTGAAGATACCGCCCCGCGTTGGCCAGTACCCGCTGCCGGGAGCCGGCTTGCAGGTCCTTGCCCAGTGACTGCGTCACCTTTACCGCCCTCTGCAGGGTCTCGCTCAGTGACAGCGCCCATTGCCGGGTATCTCCGGTGACGGCGGCTTCAAGGTCTTTCTGCAAGGCTTGCAGGAACAGCTGCAGACCGTGGCTCTGATGGGCCCACACCCGCTGACCCAGAAACTCCCGGGCATTGTGACTCGCGGTGGCCGGGTCCGGCACCATCGCCGGGGCCTCTCCGAGCGATACGGAAGCCTGCCAGGCGGCCTGCAGGGGCCACCAGGCCAGTACCGGTTCCAGAAACGTCAGCAGGCGCTCACTGGTTTCCCTGCGATCGGGGTCCGGATGGCTGAGGGTGTCCTCGGCCAGCGAGGCGCCATAGAGCACCATGCCCAGGCCCGCTTCGCAACGGGTCTTGGCATTGAGCAGTCGACCGCGGAAGTCGGCGGATTCCGGCGCATCCAGTTGCAACGAATCGGTAACAGACAGGCTATGGCGGAAACGCTGCCAGGCGGCGAGAGTCACCGCCATGGGCCCTGCCGCCAGGTCTTCCGAGCGGGTTCTGAACAGCCGGTTCTGCTGACCATCAGCCTGGTACAGCCCATTGCCCAGGGTGAGAATGACTTCAGGGACGACGCCGACGGAGCCGTCGGCCAGAGCTTCCGCCTGGCCGTCGCCGGCACCACTGCGACCCTCGGCCAGACGGGTGAAGGTTGCCACCACCGCCCGCAGGGAGTTGCCGGAATGCTCCTGGTACCGGGGTCTGGCCACCAGGGTGCCGGTATCCAGCACGTCAAACAACTGAAACAGGAATTCCCGTGACTCCGCCGGACCAGCCACCATTAAACGATACTCCTTGAACACTCACGTCTGGGGAAGGGGCAGCCTGAAGGTCGATGCCTGGTTGGCTGTACCGCACAGGCAAAGGTTACCCCGAATCGCGCCACAGACTCGCACAGGGCGGATCACAGTTCCATAGAACAGCGCAAATTCGCAGAATGTGGATGGATTTCCGGTCAGGTTACTCGCGGATAAACCCCCTCGGGTCCCCCCCTGGACAGAACCCACTGCCACAGTTGAAGGTCCCGGGCACGGAAGGCGCCGGCACAGGACAGCAGGTAGAACCGCCACATGCGGAAAAAGCGATCCCCCAGCTCCTCCGCAAAACGGGGCCAGGCCGACTCGAAGTTGCGGTACCAGGCCATCAGGGTGCGGTCATAGTCGGCACCGAAATTGTGCAGGTCTTCCACCACAAACAGATTGTCCACGGCGTCACCGATTTGCCCGATGGAGGGCAGCTCGCCATTGGGGAAGATGTACTTGTCCATCCAGGGATCGGACTGGGGTGCCCGTTCGTTCTTGCCAATGGTATGCAGCAGGAACAGACCGCCCTCTTTCAGGCACTGGTGAGCCACTTCCATATAGGTCCGGTAGTTCTTGTTTCCCACGTGCTCGAACATGCCGATACTGACGATCCGGTCGAAGGTCTCATTGACGTCACGATAGTCCTGCAGCCGGAACTCCAGCGGCAGGTCCGGATACTTCTGGCGGGCCAGGTCTGCCTGTTCCCGGGAGATGGTCACCCCCACGCACTCCACACCATAATGTTCGGCCGCGTAAGACATAAAGCTGCCCCAGCCACACCCGATGTCCAGAACGCGCATGCCGGGCTCCAGCCGAAGTTTGCGACAGATCAGATCGAGCTTGGCTTCCTGCGCCTGCTCCAGCGTAGTGGCCTCTTTCCAGTAGCCGCAGGTGTAGGTCATACGGGAATCCAGCATGGCCCGGTAGAATTCGTTACCCAGATCATAGTGCTGCTCGCCCACCTCTCTGGCACGGGAGATGGTCTGGCGATTCAGTAACCGTGCCTTCAGGTAATGCAGTAACACCCGCATGGGCCTCACCTGCTGGTGCAGCCTTGCCCTGAGCAACCGGTGGATGAATTCATCCAGCGCCTGGACCTCCCAGTCACCATCCATGTAACTTTCCCCGAGGCCGAGACTGCCTTCGGTAAATATCCGTTCCGCCACGCCGGGACTGTTCAGCTGCATGTCCCAGGGCCGGTCACCCCCGACCTGGATATCTGCCTTTGCCAGCAGCTCTTGCAGATACGCCTGCAGCGAGCCGCGCCCGGATAATGACGCCTTGCCAGACTGTTTTGCCAGTTCCATGAATCTGTGCCTCCTGAAACCCGTTTACTCAACGGCGGACCCAACGCCGGCCTTCATCTGTATAAAAATAGACCGACATGGAGGATTTTTTAAATTAGAGGCAATCAATCGTGGGTAAAGGCACTATCTATGACGTCAATAGCGACAGGCTGACCCGGCATCCGCTACCGATAACGTGGCGGCGAGTCCCGGGAAAGCCCTCCTGGTGGCACCTTACTTTTTCCAGATCAGGACGCCACGGTCGCCATCGGCAATACCGAAAAACGAGCCATGACGGTCACGGTCCCGGTAGTGGCGGTGTTTGTTGTACCCGTCATGGTGGCGACGCCTGTCACCCCGGTAACGGTGATCATGGTGACGATCCCGGTGGTGCCATTTAGGTCCCTTCTTGTGGTGGCGACGATGCTTGTGGTGCCCACGTCCCCGGTGGCCCGGATGCTCCCGGTACGTGCCCCTGGAAAGGTGGCCGTCGTGACGGTCATGAGCCTTGAGGAACCCGGACTCGTTGCGGTCAGGGTCGGCCAGCGCCAACGGGCTTGCGCCCAGAAGGCCAATGGTCATCAGGGCAATCAGCAGGCTTTTCATGGTTGATCTCCTTCTCCTGGTCAGGTCGTACCCGGCCTTTACAGCCTTGCCCCCACCTTAGCGCCGGTGATGTAAACCCATGTTTGGCAAGCGGTAAAATTTCCGTAAAGACCCCCTTCTACTGACCAGGCCGACATGACGCCCTGTTTCCGGAAATCCGGGTTGCTCCACCTGCCGGTCTGCGCAGGCCAAATGCAAACTGTGTCTCAACTGCGAATAATTAGTGTTAGACGTGTCTTATTTTTCGAGACATTTACTGGTTTTGTCTTAATAAGGCATTAACATTTCTCAAGTCGTTACCTGACTGACCAACCCTGGCCGGTCCGGAAAACGGCCCCGGAGAAACGCTGTTTTTCCGCAGCAGAGAGAAACAGGGTTTCTCCAATAAAAACAGGATGCACTGGCAGGCACAGCCAGTGGCTCCGAATAAAACCGCGAGGGAGGTGCTTGTGTCTGAAACCAAACCGACGAATTCGTCGATCAGTTCCGGGAGGCGCCAGCTGCTGATCGGATCCGGCGTACTCGGCGCAGCCGCAGCCGTGAATCCGGGCATGGCCTTTGCCCACTGGGGACGCGGCAGAGGAAAAGGCCGTTGGGGCCGCGACCATTCACAGGAAAACGTGGAGCCCGTCGAATGGACCGTCGAGCAGCTGCGAACTGCCCTGGACCGGCTGCGGGATGATACGTTCTTCGCCATGATCGCCTTTGGCGTACCGGGCGATGACCCCTACTCCGAATACCAGGGGGTAAGCACACCCTATCCCGGCGGGATCACCACCCGGGCGGACCTTTATCTGTCAGGTGGTACCGACCTGCTGGTTCCCATGCCCACCGAATACATGCACCAGCTGCTGGCCTCTGTTGCAACCTACCTGGCCATCCAGCCCATGGATATTCCCGGAATGGCCGCAGAAGACGTGGGCGAAAACGGCGAGTACCTCCTCGAGAACCTCAACAGCTCCTTCACCGACTACCTGGAAGGTGAGGCGTCCAACTCGGTACTGGTGGCATTGCTGATCAACCTGGCAGCCACAAGGGTTGCCGGCAGCATCGACGGGCCGTTCCCCTCACCGTTCGCCAACCTGAGCTGGGAGCAGAAGGCAAAGGTGTTCGAAGAGCTGGAAAGTGAATCATCCTGGCTCAAGCGTGCTATCACCTGGAACATCCCGGACCGGGATTACCGGGAAGCCACCCCGGGCGTGCTCTCGTCCATGGTTGCCTTCATGCTGCGTATTGCCGGCTTTGGCAGCTACTGCGAGTTTGCCGTATTCAACCCCGAGACCCGCGAAGTGGCCCAGCGTCCATTGGGCTGGGTGCTCAGCCAGTACGCTCCTGATGCGCCCCCCAGCGGTATCGGCAGCGATGACTTTATCGGTTATTACCAGGGACGGAGGAGTGTCTGATGCGTGATGTAATCATTATTGGCGCCGGTGGCGGTGGCCCTGTAGTCGCAAAGGAACTGGCCGAGCGCGGCCTGGACGTACTGGTACTGGAAGCAGGGGCCCGGCACGCCAACCCGGAGCAGGAATGGTCCGCCCTGGAAAACCACATGAACAGCTCCCTCACCGGCAAGCTGCGTTTCGGCCCGGCCGATCCCGCCAAGCCGGCCTGGTTCCGGGAGCTGGTCACCCCTGGCAGCTTCTCCCAGGTTGCCGGCGTCGGCGGTACCACCCTGCATTATTATGGCAACAGCCCCCGGGCCATGCCGGGCGTGTTCGCTGGCTATCGCGGCCAGGATCGTGGCATGTACGATAATCGCCACAAGTTCCCGTTCAGTTATGACGAAATGCGTCGTTACTATGAATGGACCGAGGCGACCCTGCCGGTACAGACGGCCGCCATGGGCACCAAGGAGCAGGCCTTCTTCCAGGCTGCCGAGGCAGCCGGGCTGAGCCCTATTACCGGCAAGGACATCTCCCACGCCGGCTTCCGCCCCCAGGAGAACGCTATCCTGCAGCCGGGTGGCAACGCAGGGCGCACCAGCGACCCGTCCCAGCTGAACTACCCCGACGCCAGGGGCTGTACCCTGTGTGGTCACTGCTTCCAGGGCTGCATGCTGCCCAAGGGAGCGCCCCGAAACCTGAAGGCCCGCCGCTCCACCGACAACAGTTACATGCCCATGGCCCTGACGGCGGATCTGTGGAAGTCCGGCGGCAAGGCCATCACTCTGATCAGTGATGCCTACGTGACCCGCATCCTTTCCGACCGCCAGTGGGGCCGTCGCCTGCAGAAGGCCACGGGCGTTGAGTGGCGGGACGTCAACACCGGTGAGGTTCATTCGGAAGATGCCAGGGTGGTGGTGATGGCCGGCGGCTGCATCGAGAATCCGAGACTGTGGATGAACAGCGACCTGCCTGACCCCAATGGCTGGGTTGGCCGGGGCCTGACCGACCACGCCCTGGACTGGGTGACCGGCATTTTCGACCACGACGTAGGTGGCGCCAGGGGCACCTCCTGCTCGTCCCGGGCAGACTTCCCGGGTTATGGCGCCATCCAGAACACCGCAAACACTCCGGGGGTACAGGCCAACAACCTGACCAACAGCGACAGCGGCATCCGTGGTGCCTACACCAGTGGCGTCGGCGGCCAGGGTGCGTGGGACGGTGACGCCGGCCGCGTCTATGGCACCGAGCTCAAGGAGATGATGTCTGACATCAACCGCCAGATGAGTATCCTGGTGCTGACCGACGACGACGTGGAATACCGGAACAAGGTAGATGTGTCACGTGTCTTCCGGGACGACCACGGTCCGGTGGCCCGGGTCGATATCGACAAGCGTCGTCGCTCCCGCCGCACCCGGCGTAATCGGGACTACCTGGCCACCCGGGCAGCGGAAATCCTCCGGGCGGCCGGTGCAAAGAAGATTGTCCGCAACGACTGGGCCCCCGTCTTGCTGCACCTGCAGTCTTCCATGCGCATGGGTGACAGCGCCCGCAACTCTGTGCTGGATGAAAACTGCGAGGCACGGGCGGTGCAGGGTCTGTTCATTGCCGACAACTCGGCCCTGCCCAACTCCCTGGGCGGCCCCAACCCAACCCTTAGCACGCAGGCGCTGGCCACCCGTACCGCCGAGAAGATCTTCCAGCAGTACTTCGGCGGCGACCCATGGGTCGACCGGGAGAGCCCGATCTGCTCCATCGATGACGTGGTAACCCAGGCGGTTATTGACCGGGGCCTCTAGGAAAAAAAGCGACCAGGAGCCGGTCGCTCAAGCCGGAACGGAGTCCGGCGACCTTTGGGGGTAACACTCTGCTTGCAGAGTGTCGTCTTGGCCCGGCAGTTTCTGCCGGGCCTTTTTTTGCTTTCAGGCAGGACCCAGTTGTCGGAGGCAGCGCTCCAGGGTTTCTGTAATGCGTGCGTTAAGGCGCAGGTCCAGCATGTCATCAGCCCGGGTTCGCCCAAGGTTCAGCGCAGCCATGGGTTTGCCCCAGTCCCGCCCATAACGGCAGAAGCGCAGGCCGGAATACACCATGAGAGACGAACCCACCACCAGTAGCGCATCCGCGGACCGCAGGTAGTCCATGGCCCGGCTGACCCGCTCCCTGGGCACGAAGTCACCAAAGAAGACCACATCCGGCTTCAGAATACCGCTGCAGTCCGGGCAGTCTGCGATCCGGAATCCACTGAAGTCCACCTCCAGGTCGGCATCACCATCGGGGGCCACGTCCGCGCTGAACCGGAGGAAATCCGGGTTCAGTTGTGCACACCAGTCATGGACCTGATCGCGCTCACAACGGTAGCCACATTCCAGGCAGACCACTTCGTCGGCACGGCCATGGAGGTCCACCACCGCCCTGCTGCCTGCTTTCTGATGCAGGCGGTCCACATTTTGTGTTACCAGCAAGCCCACGTGCCCCCTGCCCTCCAGTTCCGCCAGGTAACCATGGGCAGGATTCGGGGTGGCGTTGCGTATCACCGGCCAGCCCACCAGGCTGCGCCCCCAGTATCGCTGCCGCAATCCTTCATCGGCCAGGAAAGCCTGGTGCTGAACCGGCTGACGGCGCTTCCAGGCGCCGGCGGCATCCCGGTAATCGGGAATGCCCGAGTCGGTACTGATGCCCGCACCGGTAAGTACCATGAGGCGCGGATGGTTGCGAATAAATTCGGCCAACCCGGTGGCCGCCTCCTCCGGAGAAGCCGGCACGGGCTCCGGACCGCTGCGGGGCATGGGCACGGACCTGGTCGAGGGGCGCAAGGGTGTCATCACTCTGTCCTGTCAATTCGTATCGCCGTCGACCTCCGCTGACTACCGGAACAACGGAGACGCCACGGCAGGTAACCATAACCATGTGGCCGTCAGGGCTGTCCTTCAAGTTGCCGTTGCCGGTCCCTGAGTCGCTGCGCGAGGAAATCCATCGCTACCCGCACCCTGGCCATCTTGCGGAGGTCCTGGTGGGCAAGCAACCACAGGTCGATACTCTCACCTTCCAGGGGTGCCGAAAGCCGTTTCAGCTCCGGTGCCGCATCACCCAGGTAACAGGGCAACACACCAAGGCCTCCGCCATTGCGAATCAGGCTGAACATACCATAGAGGCTGTTGCACCTCAGGGTGGAACCGGCCCGGCGCAAGTGACGCCGGTACCAGCGCCCGGTCGCCAGGTGCACAAAACTTTCATCCGGTATAACCCATACGTGGTCACCTGGCAGTTCAGATTCATCGAAAGGGTGCTTGTCGACATAGGCCTGGCTGCCATAGATAGCCGACTCGATACTGCCTACCCGGTGCCCGATCAGGGTTTCCTGGGGTTGGTTGGTGGGGCGCAAGACCAGGTCGGCATCTCTCAGGGTCAGCCCCGCCACATCGGTACTGGTAATGGCTTCGATATCAAGGCCCGGGTAGGTCGCCACCAGCTCGCCCAGAAGGGGCGCCAGCAGTCCACTGAGCAGGCTGTCAGTGGTGGCCAGACGCACCCGCCCCTCCGGATCCGTCTGCTGGCCTGCGAGCCGACGCTCCAGGTTTTCCACATCCACCGCCAGCCGTTCCGCTTCCCGGTAGGTCAGCTCGCCCGCTGGTGTCAGGGCGAGGCCGTCACGGTTACGCTCGAACAACTGCGTGCCCAGGTCTGCCTCCATCTGGTCCAGCCGTCTCAGTACCGTAGTCTGGTGCACACCGAGCAACTCCCCGGCCCGGGCCAGGGTCCCGCCATTGGCGAGGGCATGTACATATCTCAGGTAATCCCAATCCATTGATGGTGTCCTGTCATTGATTTTTGTTACTGCATATTTGCAACGGAACTATGCAGTTTAACGTATTTAAACTGCGCATAAGAAACCGGACAATACCCATGTGCTGACGGACAGGAAGCTACCTTCTCCGCTGCACAGCCCCGATCAGGCAATACACCCATGCAACCAGGAGGTAAGACGTATGCAAGATCGCGCAAGAGTTAACCCCGTCCCCTCCACCGTACTGCATAACGCCGTGGAGCTTCGCCGGGCTTATACCCGGATGGCCGCCAGGAATACTGCAAAGGCGGTGGCCCGCTGGATTCGTCACGCCCAGCAATGGATCATCCTGCACATCGGCCCGAACCGGCCGGCGGCGGGATAAACGGGGCGGACACGCCAGTACCCGCGCTAACGCCTGAGAGCGGTATCGCGAGCGGCAGGAATCTCCGAAAAGACTTGCCAGAAGGGTTTTGGAAGGGCAGCATTCCGGATTCATTCACGGAACAGGCATACTAAACATGACCCAGGCTACTGCCCGCCACATCCTGGTGGAAACCGAAGCAAAATGCGAAGAACTCAAGCAGGCCATCGAGAACGGCCAGGACTTTGCTGACGTTGCCAAAGAGCATTCCCGTTGCCCGTCAGGCCGCAACGGCGGTGATCTTGGATCCTTTGGCCCCGGCCAGATGGTGCCGGAGTTCGACAAGGCTGTTTTCAACAGCGAACTGAACACCGTTATCGGTCCGGTTAAAACCCAGTTCGGCTACCACCTGCTGGAAGTGACCAGCCGCACCTGATTACCGCGCCCTGCGGAAGGTAAGGTTGTAACGTACATGGCCGGTGGCCTCACACCGGCCATCGGTGACCGGCGCGATGCCATGGTATCGGAGCCGGTCCTCCCCACCCCATACCAGTACATCCCCGTGTTCGAGGACAAGCCTCGCCGGTGAACCCCTGCGATGCAGTCCACCCCACAGAAATACCGCGGGCAGCCCAAGGGATACCGACACCACGGGCCAGCGAAAATCCTGTTCATCCCGATCCTGGTGCAGCCCCATTCGTGCGCCCGGCTGATAGCAATTAATCAGACACACATCCGGCTCGAACCCCGGGTAACCAGCCCTGGCAGCTACATCACCTGCCAGCCGGGTTAACAGGGGTGGCATCGCCGGCCAGGGCTGCCCCATCTCAGGGTCCAGCTCACTATAGCGATAGCCCTGACGGTCGGTGACCCAGTTACGGTTGCCACAACCGGTCATAGCAGCCGACATCTGCCGCCCCCCGGGGGTCTTCATGCGCCGGAACGGTGAGTGTTCCGCGACACGGCTAATGGCTCTCAGAAGCTCAGTAGCCACGTCCAGGGCATAACCACGGAACAGCCATGTACCCGGACCCAGGGATTCCGGGTTGTTGTCCAGGTCAGAAAACAGATCCGGCATCGGTTGCCTCCTCTGTGACGCACAGGGTCACTATACACCCATTACCGTCCTTCTGATGCCATCGACGTGATGAGCCGCCGCTAAACCCAGGCCTTAAAACGCCTTAATTTCAGTGAGTTGAAAATTAAGGCTCCATTACCAAAGCGTATTCAGGTTTTAACTTGGATGCTACCGATTTTCATTTACGCTGGATAATGTGATGTCGAGCACACCGACACGCAACGGAAGCACGAATTCAACAGATGGCCCAGGAGGTCTGTGTTATGCGCATCAAATCCAGTGTTGCCTGTTTGACTCTCTTTACCGCTGCAGCAGCTGCCACGCCGGTAGCCATGGCCCAGAGCGCCGGTGAGCGGGACAATTCCGGTTTCTTTATCAGCGGCAGTTATGGTGGCTACAAAGCCCATGGTGGGGAGTTCGACGATGATCGGGATCTTTACGGCGTATCCGCCGGTTACCAGTTCAACCCCTTCTTCGCCCTGGAGGCGGACTATATCGACTTTGGCAAGTTCGGTGATGATGAAGTGCGCTCGGATCTCAAGGGCCTGTCCCTGTCTGCCAAGGGCCGCCTGCCCCTCACCGAGGCCTTTGGCGTCTACGGCAAGGTAGGTGCCTTCGCCTCCGACATGGAGGTCAGCGCCTTTGATGAAGACGAGACCTACGACGAAGTCAGTCCGTTTGTCGGGGCTGGTGTCGACTTCATGATGACCCACTCGCTCACCGCGTTTGCGGAATACAACCGCTACAACGTGGATATCGACGAGGATGACTTCAACGGCCAGGTAACCAACGACGGCCCCGAATTCGATACTGCCCGTGTCGGCCTCCGCTACACGTTCTGACACACCGACCTGCACGGCAGGACGCCAGGTGCAGCATCGCTGCGGCACAATGCAGAGTCACTGAGCAGGGACCTCTTTGCTACTTCCGCTTTCGCTGTCAACGTGCAGCGTGCCGCAGAGCGACTATGATTGAC
This sequence comes from Marinobacter sp., assembly GCF_041690615.1. Taxonomy (GTDB): domain Bacteria; phylum Pseudomonadota; class Gammaproteobacteria; order Pseudomonadales; family Oleiphilaceae; genus Marinobacter. Next base: position 26,816 of record NZ_JAWLGY010000020.1, on the reverse strand, counting down.
TCAGGTTTTTCGGGCCCGACAGTCTCCGGACGTCGGGCCGTTTTTGTGCGGCCAACCGGGAGAACGACATGGAGTCATCGGAACTGCCATTCCTGGACATGCTGATCCGCTTGTCGGTCGCCACCGGCTTAGGGTTCCTGCTGGGGCTCGAACGGGAACTGAGAGGCAAGCCCGCAGGACTGCGCTCCCATATGCTGGTCGCCATGGGGGCAGCGGCATTCGTCATGGTGGGTATGCATATTCTCTCCGACACCGCGACCGGCGACCCCTCCGCGCGTATAGATCCCACCCGCATCGTAGAGGGGGTGATTGGCGGCATCGGCTTTCTGGGTGCCGGCTGCATTATCCAGGCCCGGGGCAGCGTACAGGGAATTACCACCGGAGCCTCCATCTGGATCGCGGGGGCTGTGGGGGTTGCCAGCGGCATCGGTAACCTGCCGCTGGCGGGACTGTTGTCGGCCTTTGCACTGATCACTATCGCCGTGCTGGGGCATTTCGAGAAAGAAGTACTGGACGACCAGCCTCCCCGCGGGGGGTAACAGACCTCAGTAGAAGGGCCGCACCAGCTCTGTCCCGCCCAACTGCCCCATTTGCCCGCGAATCCAGGCCACCCGCTGCCTGATGTAGCCGGAAGGCGCTGAGGCGTCATAGATGTGGGGATTCGGCAACACCGCCGCCAGCCTGGCAGCCTGCTCGGGGCCCAGCTGCGCCGCCTCCACACCAAAATGGGCCTGACTGGCAGCTTCCACACCGTAGATGCCGGGCCCGAATTCGGCCACGTTCAGGTAGACCTCCATGATGCGCCGCTTGGACCAGAGTCCCTCCAGTCCAAGAGCCAGGCCCGCCTCCAGCCCCTTGCGTATAAAGCTGCGCCCCTTCCAGAGAAACAGATTCTTGGCCGTCTGCTGGGTGATGGTGCTGGCGCCCCGCAGGCCCTCCCCTTCCTGGAAGGCCGTGACCGCCGAGGCGATAGCGTCTATATCCAGTCCCCAATGGGTCAGGAACCGCTGGTCCTCGCTGGCAATTACCGCCAGAGGCATCCAGGGTGATATTTGCTCCAGCGGCACCCAGTCATGTCGTACGCCGGAACGGTTCTCGACCTGCCAGGCCAGCATGAACGCGGTGGTGGGTGGATTCACATAACGGAACAGGAATACCGTCAATACAGCAAGCAGAAGGCCCGCTGCCAGCAGCAAAGCGCCCCACCGGAGAATGGATTTCAGCAGCCTCATTCGCCCCCGGGACCCAGTAGCCGAACCAGCTGTGTGCCCACGGTGGACACCGGCTCCATAATCGCGGCATGGATGGATTCGCTGGCACTGTCAGTGAAAGCCTGCCCTGCCGGCGATTCCAGAAAATCCGTGTAGGTTTCCAGCTCCTGGTCTGAGAACGACCGGTACATATACAGGTACGCCAGGTAGGTCTGTTCGCCGATCTCACGTTCAATCATCGGCCGGCCCGCGCGTACCTGGTCCTGCACCGATTGGGTGGTATCTCCTTCGCTGAGCGCTGCCAGTGCCTCCGCCAGCTGCAGCTGGACGGCGATGGCTGTTTCGACGGCACGCTCATTGGCGCCCACCGCCCGATCATAGCGGTCGTAAAGCTGTTGCCGGCGGCTGCCTTCATATTGTTCGCGCAGCGCTGCCTCCTCTGCGGCCATGGCTTTCCAGGCAGCTGGCAGGGCGGCGTCGGATTCCGACTGCGCCAGTCGCTGCCCGAGACCGGACCCGTACCAGTCCTCCACCGCCTGTAACTCGCCGCCAGTCAGGTCAGCATCCAGGTCGTTGACCAGGCGGGCCCGGATACGCCGGGTGTCGAACGCACTGGCACCGAATCCCGCGATGGTTTCCGCCACCAGCGGATCCACCTGCCCGGTGGCCACGAGGCCGTCACGGATTCCTGCCCGGATCATGGCCCGGGACTGTTCAGCAATGGTGCCAAGGGGGGACAGCCGGACAATGGACTCTGCCTGAGGAGATGCATGGGCAAACGGGACACTGATCGAGGCGATCAGTGCGACCAGGACCAGCACGGCCCGGAATCCCTTTGCTGTATCAGAAGCCACCGTTGATACACCTTTACTTTGCATATGCCTGCCCCGCCAGAGTAGTGAGCCACGTTTATGCCATGGCCCTGCTGTCCGGACAAGGACAGAAACGTCTGTTTCGGTGACAGTTTGGACAGGGTCCGGAAAGGTGCGGGAGCCCGGCTCCGGTCAGCCCTGCCGCGCCCGCACAAACAGGTTCTGCTGGGCCACCCCGATCAACCCCTGTTCGTCGTAAATCTCCGAGCGTGCCAGGCCAATGCCGTTCGGCTCCACAGTCATGCAACTGTCCAGGGCGACCCATTCGCTTCTGGGGTGGCGAGTCAGGTACACCGTCAGATCCGTGTTGACAAAGGTGTACTCCTCGACAGGCAGGATCCAGCTCAGGCCGTTACCGAAATCTGACGCCGCCACAGCCCGCATTGCCGGGGTTACTGACTCGCCGGCCACCACCGGGCACTTCAGGCGGAACCAGGCAGCAGCAGGCCCCGGCCCCACGGTCTGGCCATGAGCCACGCGAATGTCCATGGCGGTGTAGTGGAAAGAGGTCACCTGTTCCATACCAGGCACCAGGAATGGCTCGTGGCAGCGTTCCGGTCCGGCCAGCGGATGGCCGTCCAGCCGCGGCTCGATATCCTGTTGCTCACCCCGCAGGAACAGCGCGACCGCCCGCGCCACCACAACGTCATCATGGCTCAGCGTCAGCTCCACCCGGCGCACGGAACGCCCCTTGCCCGTGGTGGCGGCCACCTTCAGGGGTGCCAGTGGTACAGGACGCACCAACTCCAGGGTCAGCCGGGCCAGCAGCATGTCCGGATCACCCACCATCTGCTCGGCATAGCCTGCCAGCAAAGCCGCAGGTGCCCCGCCATGCAGCGCATCAGGGCTCCAGGGGCCACGGCCCAGTTCGGAGGGAACAAACAGGTCTCCGTCGCGGACGAACACGGAGTCCGCAGCAATCTCACTCATGTTGTCTCACTCAGTCTGTCTGGATCAGTTATCTCTTTATACCACTGCACGGGACGGGGCCCAAACGCAAAGAAGGGGCGCCCGCAGGCGCCCCTTCCTGTTTTCACAGAAAGACAGCTCAAAGACTAGCCAGCGCATCCTCGACAATCTGCAGCCCTTCCTCGAGCACCTCGTCCTCGATGGTCACCGGCATCAGGAAGCGGATGGTGTTGCCGTAGAGGCCGCAGCTGAGCAGGATCAGTCCGTGCTCCTTGGCGTAGGCAGTCACCTTGGCCGCCAGGTCGGCGCGGGGTTCGCAGCTCTGCTTGTCGGTCACCAGCTCGATAGCGGCCATGGCGCCCAGGTTGCGTACGTTGTCCACATGCCCGAACTTCTCCTGCCACTGTGCGAAGCGCTTGCCGAGTTTCTCGCCCAGTGCCTGACTCTTGCCGAGAATGTCCTCTTCCTCGAAGACTTCCATGACTGCCAGGGCAGCGGCGCAGGCGGTGGGGCTGCCGGTGTAGGTGCCGCCCAGGGAGTTGGGGCCGGAGGCATCCATGACCTTGTCGGTCCCGACGATGGCAGAGATGGGCATGCCGTCGGCCATACTCTTGGCCATGGTAATGATGTCCGGCTCGACCCCGCTGTGCTCAATGGCGAACAGCTTGCCGGTCCGACCAAACCCGCTCTGAACTTCGTCCACGATCATCAATATGCCGTGCTCGTCGCAGATCTCGCGGATTTTCTTCAGGAAGCTGGCCGGGGCCGGATAGAACCCCCCCTCACCCAGCACAGGCTCGAGCACAATGGCAGCAGTGTCTTTCGGGTTGGCGTCGGTCTTCAGCGCCATTTTCAGACCGCGGATGGCCTCATCCTCGGATACCCCGTGATAGGGCACCGGGAACGGTGCCCGGAACACCGTGCCGGGCATGGGGCCGAAATCGGTCGCGTAGGGATTCACCTTGCCATTCATGGCCATGGTCATAAAGGTACGACCATGATAACCACCATCAAAACAGATCACGTTGGTCTTGCCAGTTGCCGCCCGGGCCACCTTGACGGCGTTTTCCAGGGCTTCGGCGCCTGAGTTGGCCAGCATGACCTTGGCGTGGCCACGAACCGGTACAACCTGGCTGAGCTTCTCGGCCACACGGACATACCCTTCATAGGGCATGACGGTCTGGCAGGTGTGCATCAGCTTGTCCAGCTGGGCCTTGACCGCTTCCACTACTTTGGGGTGACGATGGCCGATATTGAGGACACCGATACCGCCGGCGAAGTCGATCATCCGCTTGCCATTGGCATCCCAGAGTTCGGCGTTGCGGGCGTGATCCGCAAACTGTTCGTTCGGGCTGGCGGCTCCGGCAGCCACGTACCGTTCTTTCAGCTTTTGCAGTTCTTCGTTAGTCATGCTTCGCCTCGGATCTGTTCAGGGGTTGATGTTACCTCAGTATGGTCGAAGGAAGGCCTTCCTTGCCACCCCGGCCCCCGGAAAACCGCACAGGCCCCGGCTACATAAATATTGCTAATGCCATCCAATCAGAACAATTCAGTTGATTGATTCATGATCCGCTTTCATAGTGGTTCCTACTCAACCAACATCCACTGCCCGGAGGCATCTATGGATTTTCAGTATTCCGACAAGGTCGAGTCCCTGCGCAAGCAGTTAACGGCTTTTATGGATGAGCATATCTATCCCAACGAAGCGCTGTACCAGCAGCAGAAAGAAGAGAACCGCGAGCGGGGCCGGGCCTACGCCAAGGTACCCATCGTCGATGAACTGAAGGAAAAGGCCCGGGCCCAGGGCCTGTGGAACCTGTTCCTGCCGGAAGAAGAATACGGTCCCGGTCTGACCAACCTGGAATACGCTCCGCTGGCAGAGATCATGGGCCGGGTGCTCTGGTCTTCGGAGGTGTTCAACTGTGCCGCACCGGATACCGGCAATATGGAAGTACTGGCCCGTTACGGCAGTGACGAGCAGAAAGCCACCTGGCTGCAGCCGCTGCTCGACGGCAAGATCCGCTCCTCCTTTGCCATGACGGAGCCCGCCGTGGCCTCCAGCGACGCCACCAATATTGAAACCCGTATCCAGCGGGACGGTGACGAGTACGTCGTCAATGGCCGCAAGTGGTTCATCACCGGCGGCTGTGGTGAGGAAACAAAATTCTTTATCGTGATGGGCAAGTCAGACCCGGACAATGCTGACCGCCACAAGCAGCAGTCGATGATTATCGTGCCCAAGGATACCCCCGGGGTAACCATCGTCCGCGACATGCCGGTGTATGGTTACTACCATGCCCCCAAGGGCCACCCGGAGATCCTGTTCGAGAACGTGCGTGTACCGGCCAGCAACCTGATTCTCGGTGAAGGCCGCGGGTTCGAGATTGCCCAGGGGCGCCTGGGGCCAGGCCGGATTCACCACTGCATGCGGGTGATCGGACAGGCCGAACGTGCCTTCGAGACCATGTGTCAGCGGCTGGTGTCCCGGGAGGCCTTCCACAAGCGCCTGTCTGACCAGGGCGTCTGGCGCGAACGCATTGCCGATTGCCGCATCGATATCGACCAGACTCGCCTGATGGTGCTGCAGGCAGCCCAGATGATGGACCTGGTGGGCAACAAGGTGGCGAAGCAGCAGATCGCAATGATCAAGGTGGCGGCGCCGGCCATGGCCCTGCGGGTGATTGACTGGGCCATCCAGGCCCACGGCGCCGGTGGCTATACCGAGGACTTCCCGCTGGCGGACATGTGGGTATATGCCCGTCATTTGCGCACAGCAGATGGCCCTGATGAGGTCCACCGCAACGCCATTGCCAAGGAAGTACTGAAAGCCTACCTGTAAACCTTTCGCCAGCCCCCGGGGCCTGCGGGACCCGGGGGCTGTATCCGCGACACCCGCCCCGGCACTTTCTTTCCGAGCGACCCCGGCCGGGACCCGACTGACGCCCGTCGTCACAAAGCGTTACGCCCCGTTACGGCACCTGCACTGAAGATTAACTACACTCCACTATACTCAGAACAAGCCAGCCTCAATACGGAGGACGCCGGCCATGTCATTCGGCGCCGACCCCATCGCCTGCAATAACCTCAGGGCACTCTTCGACCTGTGCAATGAGCGCTATTTCAATCAGGCATTGCGCCCCGGAGATAACTTTACCGTCCGCTACGGCAACACTGGTCACTCGCTGGCGAGGCTGCGCATCGGCCCCGGAACGCATACGCCCTGCGCAATGGACCTGAGCGCCCGGCTGAAGGATCACCCCCTGGCCCTGCGCAGCATCCTTGTGCGGGAGATGATTCCGATGCTGGGGCGGCAGTGTTATCGGGAAACCGGCGACAACCGGTTTCTAGACCAGGCCCCCCTTTACGGTCACCTGTTTATCGAGCCCGGCATCGGGGCTTTCTTCCTCGCCCAGATGGAGCACCTTAACCTGGCTTTTCCGGAACTTGGCCTTACGGTCAAACCCCGGTTCGGGAGCGGCTCCCTGTTTGACCAGCGTCGCATACCCACCGCCCGGGTGCTGGTGGTTCCGGTGAATGCCCTGGCCAACACGGGTATCATCTATCGCCTGCACGACCGTGCACCAACCGACTGGAAGCGGCTGCGTGAAACCGCCTGGCTGCACCATGGTGCCCACGAGGTGCAGTTACTGAAGGTCGCCGGAGCCCTTGCCGAAACCTGGCCCGTGCTGCGCAAGGACAATCAGCCCAGGGCCAACCAGCGTCCCAGACTGGAAGACAATTTTGACCTGCTGGTTCAGGAGCTGCGGGACCATCGCCTGACTGCGGAACTGAGGGCAACCGATATCGGGACAGAACCAGACACCATCAGCGGGCAGTTTGCCCACTGGCGTCCTGAGGCCTACTCGAGCTACTGATCTCGCCGCTGACCACTCTCAGTCTTCCGGCATTGCAGGAGGCATTGAGTGGCGTTTGCCCAGCCACGTCGCCATCCACTGTCACCGTTTTAAGGTGGCGGGTAATAATGCGACACCAGGGGCTGAGCACTTCGACCACCGTGCCGTTATTTTTCGGTGGCCTGCCCAGAAGGCGGGTCAGTACAAAGGCCATCATGAGATTCGGTATCGACGCAGGCCGGATGGCCATGACAGCCAGTTCTCCGGTGGTAATGCCCGCGCGGGGTATCTCGCTGCCCCCGCCAAAATAGGCACCGTTAGCGACGGCAATCGACAACCACCGCCCTGTGAGCATTGCCTGATCGGTGTGTATGGTGGCGCGGAAGCCCCGCCTGGAAAAGACCCTCCGTATCAGCGACAGGCCGTAGCTGACCTGACCGAGACGCTGCTTGGAGGCCTCGTCGGAGTTGGCGTCCCGTGCCGGCATTGTGCCCAGCCCGACGTGGGCCACATTCAGAAATATGCCATCTTCGTATTCCGCCACATCCACCCACTGGGCATGGTTCCGGGCCACGGCCTCACAGATGGCTTCCGGCGTCTCCTCGATACCCAGGTTGCGGAAGAAGTCATTGGCAGTACCGGAAGGCAGCACCGCCAGGGTCGCACCAGTATCCAGGCAGATTTTTGCAGCGGCGTTGACGGAGCCGTCACCACCGGCGGCGAGCAGGCGGTCTTCGGGGGTCAGGGAAGCCACCCACCCCTGATCCCTGAGATCGCATACTGTGGGGTTGACTATGCCTGCGTCTGCCAGGTGTGCCTTCCAGAACGCCCCGTTTCGTTCGCCGTCTCCGGCGTCGGGGTTCGCCAGCAACCAGTCTGTCATCATGATCCTCCGGAGCCGGATGGCCCGCTACAGGGTGAGTACTCAGGTTAACCCATCCGCCACCCTCCCCGGAGGTGACAATCCGTTAAGGACGGCAGTCAATCAGCGGCCGGGTGTTTTCTCGCTCAGCCAGGTACCAGGGCCGGGGGCGAGTGCCAGCAAACGGCTGTGCCAGGCGGTTTTCGACACTGTTATAGACAAAGAACAGATTGGCCCGGGGCCAGGGCGACATGTTGCGGTTCGATGCGTGCAACGTATTGCACTCGAACAGCAACAGGGAACCAGCCGGCCCTGTGGGTGCCTGGATACCATCGGTACCAGCGAGCTGTTCGATATCCGCCCGCGACGGCAGGCCTACCTGCTGGTGCTTGAGTGAACTGGTCCAGTTCTCATCCGGCGTCCGCCCGACGCAGGGCACAAATTGCTGATGAGATCCGGGAATCAGCATAAGCGGACCGTTGAAGGCGTTGTTCTCGGTGAGCATGATAGAGGCGCTCACCGCTCTCATACCCGGCATGCCATCCTCGCTGTGCCAGGTTTCGAAGTCCGAGTGCCACTCGAACCCGTTGCCACAGAAGCCAGCCTTGCTGTTGATCCGGGACTGGTGAATATAGACCTCGGACCCCAGAATCTGCCGCACCATATCCAGCAGCCGCGGGTCCCGGGTCATGCGGTCAAAGGCCTCAGACAGCTCGTGCATGGCGAACACCGAGCGGATCTCCTTCCGCTCGCTGTCCATCACCACCTGCTCCAGATCGGTGATGTCGGAGCGGCTGGCCATATCCCGCAGCTCTTCCAGGAAAGGCGAGACGGCGGTTTCCGGAAAGAAGCCCTCCATCCACAGAAAGCCGTCTCTCTCGAACCGTTCCAGTTGTTCCCGACCCAGGGGACCGATCTCGCGGGCAGGACCGGTGCTGTGAATGACCGGCTCCTGACGCGGAAACATATCGGGTACGAAATCGTCCCGGGTCGGATAAAAGTCAGTTCTCTGTAACATGATTGCGTTCTCCACATGTCCTGCTGAATGTCAGAAGAACTCCGGTGGACCTGAGCGCCAGCGGAGCCTCCGTCGGAATGTAAAGAAACGTAACACCGGCTTTTTGAGGCAGATATAACACAGGTTATAACTGAGCGGACTGGCGCGCTGACACGGTGCTTGTGACCAAACCTTAACCGGGAGGCAGTGTTCCCGACAGGTCAGGCCGAAGCGATAAGGGAGGAGGATTCAGAACCGGGCGGGCTCGGAAGAGAGGGCACGGCCGACAATGTGGTCCGGTGACTCGGCCACCCGGCGCCGGACGTAGACATCCACCAGCTTCTCGAGCACGAAACGACGGATCGGCTTGTGATAACAGGCCTGCATGCCCGCCTTGAGGCAACGCTCGCGGAACTCGGGGGTGTCATTGGTGGAGATACCGATAATAGGAACGTCCGGCGGCAGGAGTTCGCGCAAGCGGATTTCATGGGCCGTTTCAGGACCATCCAGCCTTGGCATCTGACCGTCCATAAGGATCATGTCCCAGTGCCCTTCCTGCACAGTGCCCAGTGCCTCCATGCCGTCGGCGGCACTGACCGGCTCGATGTTCAGGCGCATTAACTGCTTGCGGAGGATCATCCGGTTGATGGGGTCGTCATCCACCACCAGCACCCGGGGGATGACCGGGGCGCCGGAGGCCTGGTCCCTGTCCTGCTGCCAGGGATCTACAGTGATTTCTCCTGCGGGGGGATTAGCCGCGGTCCGACGCTCACGACGCCGCCGCACCCGTTCATTGCCGAATTGCAGCATCTTGACCCAGAGAATGAGCGCAGCCTCAAGCACCAGAATGCCGCCCACCAGTACAAAGGGGCCATAGACCGGCAATGACGGCTCCGAACCGGCACCACCGGGCGCACTGAGACTGTTCCACACGAGGGCTGGCACGACAGCAGCGGCCACCACCACCAAGTAGCTGACCAGGCGGAATCCACGTGCGTCCTGAAGCCCGGGGATGGCCGTCAGGAAGCGTTTCAGGCCACTCGCCACCGAGAACCAGCGGGCTGAATCAAATACTGTTTTTCTGCGAGCAATTCCCATTGCGTTCCTCCAAGACGGTCATGAGGCATACGGAAGATACCTTTTTCGACCCAAAAAACCGGAGGTGCCTTCTGAACCGGAGACTGAAAGCAGCAGATGTCTGTCGGTCAGGTGAACCGACTGGAACCACGCCACTCTTCTGGCAAGACAACCTGTCCAAACCATGAATTTTGGTCCACTAAAACTAACACCCTGCCACAAGCGACGACATAACATAGGTTATGACAGGTACCAGAGGATGTTCCTTTACCGAATTATGGACCTTTCGTAATAGAGAGTGAAAGACAAAGCCTACAGAATCATGAAGCCGGCACGAAAAAATCCGACCAACAGGAAGTGAGAGGAGTAACCATGACTGCCAGCTGCATCATTCGCCACTTCGAGCACTATGCTGAGCTAGGCGAAAAAGACAGGGAACTGCTCGCTTCCCTGGAAAAAACCCCGAAGGACTACTCCAAGGGCACACTCATCTGGCAGGAGGGCATGGATGCCGACCATTTCTACACCGTGCGCAGCGGCTGGGCCTGCAGCCTCCGGAACATGGAAGACGGCTCCCGTCAGGTGGTGGATCTTTACGTACCAGGGGACGTCGTGGGACTGCGGGATTTTGCCTTTCGCCGGCGTGCTTCCAACCTGCTGACGGTCACCGACGCCAGCTTGTGCCCCTTCCCCAAGCGCCGCCTGACCGACGTGTTCGCCTCATCGCGACTGCTGTGCAACCTGTTCTTCCTGATCGCTGCCCGGGACCAGGCCATCCTGGTGGAGCGTCTGACCAACCTGGGGCGTCGCTCCGCCCGTGACAAGGTCGCCCACTTCCTGCTGGAGATGGCGCACCGGCTGGACAAGGCGTGTGTGGACGTTCATGACTGTAACCACCTGCCACTGACCCAGGTACTGCTGGCCGACGCCCTGGGCCTGAGTACGGTGCACGTCAACCGAACCCTCAACGAGCTCAAGCAGGAATCGCTCACTGCCCTCGGCCCGGATGGCATTTCCCTGCTGGACCGGGACGGCCTCAAGGAAGTCGCCGGTTTTGACCCGGAGTATCTGGACGAAGACGTCGAGAGCCTGCTCAGAAGCATCGGCGCCAGGGCTCCCGGCCAGCAAGCGTGATAGTGTCGGCCGAGGCCAGTGACAGGGAGTGACCCGCAACACTCGGATCATCCAGGGTGATCAACGACTGTACAAATTGTTACCCAGCCCTTACTTTCTGGAACAGACACCGGTGTCATCCGGGTCTAATGTCATAGTATCGGCTGGTTAATGACCAGCCCGGCTATACAAACCAGGCATTACCCATCAACAACAACAAAATCCCGGATAACAACTGATCCGGAATGGGAGTCGTCGATCATGTCAGCACCCGTCGATCATCTTCAGGAACGCCTTCACGATGCCAGTGAATCCATTACTGACATCATGCCCTCCGCCATTACCCTGGCGATGATGCTCCGCCATCGTTCCATGGCCTCCTGGCTGCGTCGCGAATTCGAGGGGTACGCCCCTGAAACCGAGCTGCCCGGCTATCGTCATGACGTCAGCGGACACATCGTTGCCCGCTCGCCCCAATATGGCTGGATTCCGGCACCGGTGGACAAGCACCAGCTGGAGCAGTTCGGGCACCTCGACCTGCGCGAAGGCGTGTCCGAGCTTGAGAAAACCTGTATGCATTGCAAAAAGGGGAATGGTAACCGTATCGCACTGCCGCCCGAACAGCTACGGGACCTGCAGCAGAAGATCAACCTGACCGCCGAACTCGCCATCAACGTCAGCCGCAGCACCTACTGCGACGTTATCGGCACCATTCGCGGCACCCTGTACCTTTGGACTACAGCAATTATCGACTCCGGCCTGGCTGGGGACCACAACTCCTTCAGCCAGAAAGAAAAAGACCAGGTGGCCAGCCTGGACCAGCCGAGCCGCTTCTGGAGGGAAGCCATGGAATCACTGGGACAACTTCCTGTACCCGCGGTACGCGAGGCAGGTTTTCTGGAGCGCATGCTCGGAAGGGCCAGTTAAGCCGGCTCTTCCGTCAGTAAAACTGTGATATCCGCATCAAAAACAGGACCTTTTAACATTTGTTGGCAGCTCGGTAACGGGATCAAACGTATACTGCAGATACATCTTGAGCTGCCGACTGGTCCTGCATGCCGCTGTTTTTCCGCAAGCCGCCAAACCGGAAACGCCTGTCGAAAGTGGTCGCCACCCAGCGACAGGTCGACATCCCCGCCTCACGGGCCCGCATAGGCATGCACGTGGTAGGCCTGGACCGTCCCTGGGAGCAGGTTCCGGTTCTGTTCCAGAGCTTTGTGATTCATAACCCCGAACAGGTGGAGATACTTCGTACCCACTGCCAGTGGATCACTGTGGAGCGAACCGCCTGGACCGAACAGGTCGCCCGGGAGGCCCTGGCACATCTGAAGGCCACCGCGGCAGGCTCCGACTTTGAAGCAAAGCGCCCCCTTGCAGAAGAATTACCCCACGCGATACGCCGTTACCGTGACGCCCAGACCTACATCGACGACCTGTTGGACAGGGTCGCAGACGGCCGGGAGCTGCCTCTGGAACAGGCGCGTACCATTGTGCGCAACTGTATCAACAGCATCAGCAGTAACCCCAACGCCATGTTCTGGCTGACCCGCATACGTCACCGGGACGCCTATACAGCGGAGCACTGTGTAAGGGTGGGAATTCTATCCATTACCTTCGGCCGTTTTATCGGGCTGAGCGAACAGCAACTGGAAACCGTCGGTCTCAGCGGCATGCTCCATGATGTTGGCAAGATGCGGGTGCCCCCCGAAATTCTCAATAAACCGGGAGCACTGAGCCCTGAGGAATGGCAGGTTATGCGCCGCCACGCCGAATACGGGTTTAAACTGCTGACCTCGGACCACCAGGTGGAGCCAGATGTCCAACAGGCAGCCCTGTCTCACCATGAGCGGCTTGACGGCAAGGGGTATCCACAGGCACTTTCCGCGCCTGCCATCAGTCAGTTCACCCGCATGGTGTCGATCGTGGACGCCTATGACGCCATGACCTCGGACCGGACCTACCGTAAAGGTATCCCCACCTCCGAGGCCCTGAGAATCATCTACAAGAACCGGGGCGGCCAGTTCGACGACCTTCTGGTGGAGGCGTTTATCCGCATGATCGGCATCTACCCGCCAGGGTCCCTGGTGGAGCTGCACACCGGAGAGATTGCGGTGGTGCTGGCCACCAGTCCCCGTAACAAGTTACACCCGCTGGTGGAGGTGGTTGTGGACCGTCACGGTCACCCCTGCCGGTCCCGGGTCCTGAACCTGGGCGAGAGCCCGGACGATGACGAGGGTGTGACCTACACTATCCGCCGGGCCTTGCCGGACGGTGTGGCGGGTTTCAGTCTGGCGGAGCACATCCGCCATCAGAGCGATCCTGCCCGGCCCCGGCCCCGGCCCCGGCCCGCTACGAAACCAGAGCCCCGTTGATCATCGCCCGCAGTTCCTCCCGCACCGGGTAGGACGACGACGGAATCAGCTGGGTCATGAACACCATTACCAGCTCTTCCACGGGATCAACGAAGAAGTTGGTGCTGGCCAGGCCACCCCAGCCGTACTCACCCACGGAGCCATTGGTGCGGGACCTGGCCACATCCGTCTTCACGGAGAAGCCGAGACCGAACCCGCTACCTGCGTACGGCGTCTCACTGAATGCCCCGGTGGAGAAGCCCGGCAGGTCCTGATTATCGGGCAGGTGGTTCAGGCGCATGAACTCCAGGGTCTTGCGGCCAATTATACGCTGACCGTCCAGCTCTCCGCCCTGGCACAACGCCTGGGCGAAGCGGAAATAGTCATCTACAGTGGACACCAGCCCCGCCCCTCCCGCCAGGAAGTTCGGCCGCTCGCGATAGCGGGAGGTTTCCGGATCGTCCTGCAGCGTCATCCGGTCCCCTGGCTGATAAAGGTAGCAGGCCGCGAAACGGTCCAGCTGATCGTCCCTTAGCTGGAAGCCGGTATCTTTCATACCCAGCGGCGCAAGGATGTGTTCCCGGAAATAGTCATCCAGTGGCTGGCCGGAGAGCAGTTGCACCAGGTAGCCCAGCACATCCGTGGCCACTGAATAGTTCCACGCTGTTCCCGGATCGAATTCCAGGGGCAGTTCAGCGAGCTGCTCGACCAATCTGTCCAGGGTCAGGTCCCGACTGCCATCCAGCTTCAGGGCCCGATAGGCAGCATCCACGTTACTACGGCACAGAAACCCGTAGGTGAGGCCGGACATATGGGTGAACAGATCCCGGATCGTCATGGTGGTGATGGCCGGCCGGGTGATGAAGTTCGGGTAGATACCGCTGTCGTAGACCCGCAGATGCTTCCAGGAGGGAATGTACTTGTGGACGGGATCATCCAGCAGGAACCGGCCCTGCTCATACAGCTGCATCATGGCAATGGAAGTGACCGGCTTGGTCATGGAATAGATCCGGAACACCGTATCCCGCTGCGCGGCCTTGTTGCGTTCAATGTCCATCAGGCCCTGGGCCTTTACCCAGGCGATCTCGCCACGGCGGGCCACCAGCGTTACCGCTCCGGGGAACCTGCCCGGGCGAATGTAACGTTCATCCAGATGACGGCTGATATTCTCAAGACGGTCCAGGGACAGACCAGCAACAACATTGGATTCTGACATGGGGGTAATCCTGCTGATTGTGGCCGGCTGGCCAGTCCCGGGCACCATACCATTGACCCGCCTTGAACTTTCCGCCACCGGCTTCATTGTTTTTGACAGAAGTCTTCAGATGGGCCAGCTTATGCGATAGCGGCCTGCGGGAGAAGCCCATGCGACTTGTTTTTACACTGGTTCTGATGGTTCTGGCGATCGCTGTCGTCGGTTACGCCCACCGGCAACTGGCGCGCCAGGTTCCCCCCAGCCCCCGCCGGTGGCTGGGTCATGGATTGCTGGCGTTAGTAGCCGTGGCCTTCGGGTGGGCGGTGACCAGCGTCTATATGGGCGCTGAGGAGGGCGGTGGTATCGCCGCCTTCGTAGCGGCCATCGGAGTAGCCCACCTGCCCCCTGCCATCGTTCTGTTCCTCAAGCAGCAGCAGGCTCGCTGACCCGGGTTACGCATACCTCAGGGCATGCTATGATTATCAGTACTGTATATTAAACCAGTATTGGTGATCTCCATGAAAACCCGTGGCACGGCGCTCAACCCACAGAACCGCTTTCAGCCCATTGTGACTGACCGCCAGACGGACGATGGCTGGTACCGAGACCCCGAGGATGAACTCTGCCCGGATTCGCTGGCCACCGAAGTGGTGGACGAAAAGGTGCGCACCATCATAAGCCGAAACCGGTCACCGGATGTGCCCTTTGACCGGTCCATCAACCCCTACCGTGGCTGTGAGCACGCCTGCATCTACTGCTTCGCCCGTCCCACCCACGCCTACTGGGACATGTCACCGGGGCTGGACTTTGAAACCCGGCTTATTGCCAAGCCCAACGCCGCCGACCAGTTACGAAGGGAACTGGACAAGCCGGGCTATGAACCCGCTCCTATCGCCCTGGGTGTCAACACCGACGCCTACCAGCCCATCGAGCGCGTACGGGGTATTACCCGGCAGGTGCTGCAGGTACTGCTTGAATACCAGCACCCGGTATCCATTATTACCAAGGGCGGACTGATCCTGCGGGACCTGGACCTGTTGTCGGAACTGGCCGCCCAGGGGCTATGCTCGGTACGGGTCAGTCTGACCACCCTCGACAACGGCCTGAAACGGATCATGGAACCCCGCACTGCCGCCCCCGCCACCCGCCTGAAAGTCCTGCGGGAACTTTCCGCAGCCGGGATTCCCACCGGGATTATCATGGGGCCGGTCATCCCCTTCGTGAACGACCATGAACTGGAGCGGATTCTGGACGCAGCAGCCGGGGCCGGTGCGACACGGGCGAGCTGGATCATGCTGAGGCTGCCGCTGGAGCTGGACGAGCTCTTTCAGGACTGGCTGCAACGCCATGTTCCCCAGCGGGCGGAACACGTCATGAACCGCATCCGTGACCTGCGGGGTGGCAAGAGCTATCAGGGTACCTTCGGCCAGCGGATGACCGGCTCGGGCCCGTATGCCGACCTGATCCGCCAGCGGTTCAACCGGCAGGCCCGGGCAACAGGACTGAACCAACAGCCGGAACCGGCCCTTCGGACCGACTTGTTCCGGCGCCCCGCCGGAGAGCAGATGGGCCTGTTCTGACCCGATGAAAGCGGCTGTTACAGAAAGGCCTGCACCAGGCCCGCCGCGCTTACCGTGAGCAAGACCACCCCCAGCACCCGGAAAAACACCGGAGTCTCGGCCTGAAGCATCCTCTGGTGTACCTTCAGTCCGATAACATGGCCGACAGCAGCGCAAGGCAACAACCAGAGATGGTGGATCAGCTGCAGGTCCACACCAGCCAGGATAAAGGCCGCCAGTTTGATGAACACCAGGATAAACCAGAGTGCGAACAGGGTATCCCTGAGCTTCTCCTTCGCCACCTGTTGGGCTGCCACAGCGATGATCAGCGGCGCACCGATCAGTGATGTTCCACTGATATAGCCGCCCACCATAAGGAAAATAATGTCCACCACGCGGTTGTTGCTGCGAAATGGCCGGTTGAATATATAGGACAGGGCATAGATCGCCACAATCACGAAGATAATCGCGCTGAGCACCCGGGATGGCAGGGTGATCAGGCCGAATACGCCAATCAGCTTCGGCACGATCATCACCGCCAGCAGGTACCACAGGTAGCGCCAGTCAACGGTGCTTTCACGGCGTTCACCGGCCCTGCGCTCGGCGCCGGTGCGTCGGTTGTTTAGCCAGATGGTCAGCGACGAAAAAACCAGCAGGTGAATGGCGATAATCGGCAGAAACACCAAAGGGCGATCATGTACCAGCAGGAGAAACGGCAGGGACAGGACCGCACCGCCGAAACCCAGACCGGAGCGCACAAACCCGCTCCAGACAAAAATCAGCGCAATAAGGACATATTGGTACGCGACCAGCGACGACATCCGATACAGCTCCCGGGTTATACTCGGCGAAACGGGTGGAAATGATACAGGGATTCTCCTGCGCTGGCAGGGGCCGCCCCCACACATGACGCCAGACAGGATGCCGGCAAATGAGTGAATCGCCCGACAGGAAGCCCGCGAGAACATCCCGTCTTTATCAACTTGGACGTCGTCTCATTCATTCGAAGCATGTGCTCTGGGGGCTGGGGCTTGCGTCGTTCCTTGAATCCATTATCGTCCCGATTCCCCTTGAGACGATCCTCATACCGCTGATGCAGGCGCGCCGCCACCAGCTATTACTGCTGGCGGGTATCGCCCTGCTTGGTTGTCTTCTGGGCGCTACCGTAGGGTATGCTGTGGGTTATTTTGTGTTCGAAGCTGTCGGCCAGCAGCTGGTGGAGTGGGTATCGACACCGGAACAGTTCGAGCAGGTGCGCCAGAGCATGGAAACCCGGGGCTTCTGGTTCGTGCTCAGCGTTGGCGTCATTCCCGTTCCCTTCCAGATCGCCATGCTGGCCGCAGGCGCCACCGGCTTCCCTTTCGCCCTGTTCCTGCTTGCCTCGGCCATCTCACGGGCGATCCGCTACTTTGGACTGGCGCTGTTGGTGTGGATAGCCGGCAACAAGGCCCAGGCGTTGTTCGAGCGGCACAAACTGAAAACCATGGTGGTGATTACCCTGCTGGTGGTGCTCGCCTGGAGCATGTCCATGCTGGGTAACGGATCGCCATAACCACCGATGACGGGAGACACCATGAGCAGTGATAAACCAGCCAGACCAGAGAAACCACAGAATGAACTGGATGAAGACGCCATTGCCTTCGCCCAGGGTATTTTCGAACTCGCCCGCAACGGTGGTACCGGGGTACTGGCCACCCTGCTCGATGCGGGCGTGCCGGTTGATGTTCGCACCAGTGAGGGCGAAAGCCTGCTGATGCTCGCGGTGCGCAACGGCCATACGGATACCGCAAACCTGTTGCTGGAAAGCGGCGCCAACCCGGAACTCAGGGACGCCCGCGGCAATACCGCCGGGGACCTGGCCCGCGCCGGGGGAAATACCGATATGATCCGGTTGTTCAGCCGCCAGCAGGACTGACAGGCAGACCTGCTGGCGGACCATGAAAGTTCACCGTCATTTAACTTGTGCACAATATACTTGCACACACCTTATTTGGCCGTTATGGTGTTTTTTATCTGGCAAGCCACCGGGCACGAGCCAGACAACTTCATATTCCGACACGCAAAAGGATAGGTTCCATGTCTCTGGACAAAGTGCTTTATACCGCTTCCGCTGAAGCCACTGGCGGTCGAGATGGCCGCGCCATTTCCTCTGATGGCGTTCTTGATGTCGCGCTGACCACGCCCCGCGAACTGGGCGGAGCCGGCGGCGAAGGTACCAACCCGGAACAGCTGTTCGCAGCCGGTTACTCGGCATGTTTTATCGGTGCCATGAAAGTGGTTGCCGGCAAGGCGAAGCTCCCCATGCCGCAGGATGCCTCTGTGGAAGGCCAGGTAGGCATCGGGCCCAGCAATGGTGGTTTCGGCATTCAGGTGGAACTGCGGATCTCACTGCCGGGAATGGATAACGACCAGGCAAACCAGCTGATCGAACAGGCCCACCAGGTTTGCCCTTACTCCAATGCCACCAGGGGCAACATCGACGTCACCCTGAGCCGGGTCGACTAACCAGCGGCAAAGCAGGTAGTGCAAAGGGCCACCGCCACCCGGCGTGGCCCTTTTTCTTTTCCGGGCAGGCCCACCGGCAGTCGGTCACCGGGGCGGTGCACCGGCTTCGCCAAATCAGTAAACTGTGCTTTTTACCAAGGAGTTCCCATGCCCTGGATCAAGGCCTTCATCAGCGGTTTTCTCGCGACACTGGTATTCCACCAGGGTCTTTTTACCCTGTTCTGGTTTGCCGGCATGGCTCCGGTTGCCCCCTTTAACCTTTCTCCGGTGCCGCCACTCGGTGTTCCTGCGGTCATATCCCTTGCCTTCTTCGGCGGACTCTGGGGCGTGGCATTGTGGGCCCAGGTGGGGCGGCTGGCCACTCCGGCGTTCTGGGGCCTGATGGTTCTGCTCGGGGCCGCAGGACCCACAGCCGTCGCGATGCTGTTTGTGTTCCCCGTCAAGGAAATCGAGGTTACCGCGCAGAGCTGGGTGGGCGGCCTGATCCTGAACGGCTTCTGGGGGCTCGGCGTCGCTGTTTTCCAGACCCTGCTGGGCGCCCGGCGCGCCACTGAGACCAAAAGGTAAGACACGATGACCCTGACGACCTGGCTTGCGGTGGTGACGATCTGTACGCTCGGTGCCATGTCCCCGGGGCCTTCCCTGGCCCTGGTGCTCAAACAGACCCTGGCCGGGGGCCGGGGCAACGGCATGATCGTGGCCCTGAGTCACGGCATTGGTATTGGCCTCTATGCCTTTTTGAGCATTATCGGCCTGGCCGCCGTGATCACTACCTCGCCCACGCTGTTTGCGGTCCTCCAGTGGAGCGGTGCGGCCTACCTGGCCTGGATCGGTTTCAGGGGCCTGACGGCAAAGCGGGGTGAAACCGGCGACCTGCCAGAAATACCGACGACCGCCAGCGCCGCCCGGGACGGATTCATGCTGGCCTTCCTGAACCCCAAGGTAGCGGTATTCTTTATAGCGCTGTTCAGTCAGGTGGTGGGCCCCGGCACCCCCCTGTTAGCCAAGCTGGCCTATGCAGCCACCGCCATGGTGATCGACATCGGCTGGTATACGATCGTTGCCTGGCTGTTCTCCAGCCCCCGCCTGCTGGCCAGCCTGAAGCGAAACGTGGTGTGGCTGGAGCGGTTTTTTGGCGTACTGCTTATCGCCCTGGCGGGCCGGCTGGTGGCCGGGATTCTGAAAGCCTGAGACCAGGTGGCTCCCGCGGGGCTCTAATCCAGCATGTTCAGATACTGTTTCAGCACCACGGCATTGTTGTGCTCGTCGTCCTTTGCGCTGTACAGCAAGGTGACCGTCTCACGGTTCGCCCGCTCTGCCAGCGGGCGCAGGGTATCCCGGTGGTCTTTCAGCTCCGCCAGGTAACCGCGCCGGAACTCATCCCACGACAACTCCCCGGCATGAAAGTCCTTGCGCAGTTGCGTGGAAGGCGCCACGTCCTTCAGCCACTCGTCGGCTGCCAGGGCTTCCTTCGAGATTCCCCGGGGCCAGACCCTGTCCACAAGCACCCGGTAACCCTTGCTGCCGGACTCGTCGTAAACACGCTCAAGCCTGATTGCCATTACCTGTCCTCCTCTGGCCGTGATGAATCCGGACGCCCTACACGGGCATGACCCGACACACCGTCATGCCTCATGGTTGACCATGAAATCGGTTATTGTCACGGGTGTTTCGGAATTTTAATTACCCCCCGGGGTTTTATTGCTAACCTTCACTACAAGATAGGTAACGTCAGGGACAGCTATCAACGGGCAGGAAGCCAGATGAACCAAATCGTGACAAGGAGCTGACACATGGATCTGATTCGCATTCTGATCGCCATCCTGCTACCCCCGCTGGGTGTTTTTCTGCAGGTGGGCATCGGCAAGCATTTCTGGATCAACATTCTGCTGACACTACTCGGCTACATTCCCGGCATCGTGCACGCGGTGTGGGTCATCGCGAAGAAATAATCCATGAGCCATCTGACTATCGACATTGTGTCTGACATCGCCTGCCCCTGGTGTGCCATCGGCTACGCCCGCCTGAAACAGGCCATGGAAGCCCTGGCCGGCGAGATGACCTTTGACGTTCACTGGCATGCTTTTGAACTGAACCCGGACCCCTCCGCAGACGGCAGGCCGATTCTTGAGGCACTGGCCAGCAAATACGGCCGCAGCCCGGCTGAAATGGAAGCGGCCCAGACAGACATGATGAGGATTGCCTCCGGTCTGGGACTGAACTTCAGCCGTATGCAGGAACGTTACACCCGCAATACATTCGACGGACACCGGCTGGTGAAGTGGGCCGCCGAACATGGCAAGCAAACCGAGATGAAGCTCGCCCTGTTCGACGCCTATTTCGGCCACGCCGAGAATATTGCCGACCCGGATGTGCTTCGCTCACGGGCCGAAAGCATCGGCCTGGACGGCCAGCAAGCCAACGATGTACTGACGTCTGACCGTTACGGCGAGGCAGTCCGCGAGGATGAGGCCTACTGGCAGCAAGCCGGGGTCAGCGCGGTTCCGGCGTTCGTGCTGAACCGTCGCTACATGGTGCCCGGCGCCCAGGAGCCGGACACGCTGGTCCAGTATCTTCGCAAGGCTGCCTCGGCCAGCGGCGAAAACTGATCCGGCTTCTCCCGACATCTATGAAACCAGTTGCACACTTGCCGGACCACTGGTAATTTTGTGCAACTGGTTGCATTAGGGCGCACCCATCCGGGTGAACGCCTTCAGCCACCTGTACCCCTTATTCAAGTTACCGCCGGAGAACCATGCGTGACCCTCGCCGGCGATTTCAGTCAGGAGCTGTTATGTCGTTACCCGATATTCTCAAGGGCCTGTCGCTACCGGCCGTTGCCTCCCCCCTGTTTATTATTTCCAACCCGGACCTGGTTATTGCTCAGTGCAAGGCGGGTATTGTGGGGTCTTTCCCCTCGCTCAATGCCCGCCCGGCCCATGTGCTGGAAGAGTGGCTTGACCGGATCACCACCGAGCTGGCGGACTACAATGCCAGGAACCCAGACAAGCCAGCGGCTCCCTTTGCCGTCAACCAGATTGTTCACCGTTCCAATGACCGGCTCGAACACGACCTGGACCTCTGCGCCAAGTACAAGGTGCCCATCATCATCACCTCCCTGGGTGCCCGTGAGGACCTGAACCAGAAGGTCCACGCATGGGGCGGCATTACCCTCCACGACGTCATCAACGACCGGTTTGCCCGCAAGGCCATCGAGAAGGGTGCCGACGGGCTGATCGCAGTAGCTGCGGGTGCGGGTGGCCACGCCGGCACCCAGTCTCCCTTCGCCCTGGTTCAGGAAATCCGCGAATGGTTTGACGGCCCTCTGCTGCTCTCCGGATCCATTGCCAACGGCAACGCGGTACTGGCCGCCCAGGCAGCCGGTGCCGATCTGGCCTATATCGGTTCCGCCTTCATCGCCACCGAGGAGGCCAATGCAGACCAGGCCTACAAGCAGATGATCGTGGACAGCACGGCGGAGGACATCGTCTACTCCAACCTGTTTACCGGCGTACACGGCAACTACCTGAAAAAGAGCATCGAGAATGCCGGGCTGGACCCCGCCGCCCTGCCGGAATCAGATCCTTCAAAGATGAATTTCGGCTCCGGCAGCGAGTCCAAGAGCAAGGCGTGGCGTGATATCTGGGGTGCCGGCCAGGGCGTTGGTGCCGTCAAGACTGTCGGCAACGTCGATGCCCTGGTGAGCCGCCTGATCGGCGAATACCGTGACGCGCGGCAGCGGCTCGGCCTGACGGAAACTGCCCGCCAACCGGTAACCGAACCCGCCTGATAGCCCATTCGGGGGCCCTGGCCCCCGACCGGTTGCGCACGGCACCGGCCACAGATCCCCGGTTCAGTATCCGCATCCGCCAAGATACCGGACAACGGGGGTCTCACCTCACGGGGAGCTCAGAGGACGCCCAGGGTTTCCCGGGCCCAGTTCAGCCAGTCCTCTTCGGCGGATATGCCCTTGCGCAGAACCTGGTGCTGCAGGCGCTGCCCCCTGGTCGGGTTGTCTGTTGCAAAGTCCCTGGCCTCAATAGCCTGGTAGGTCGCCAGCCGATCCTCGTGCCAGCGAATCAGCCGTTCCAGTTCCTGGCGGACACCGATCGGCCCCAGGACGGCTTCAGCCCTCAGCTTGACCATCAATGCCTCGTTGCTCTCGCCGGAACTGCCTGGTTCCGCAACCCAGCGCTGTAACTCCTCCCGACCGGCAGCCAGGACATGGTAGACCTTGCGTTTGCGGCTGCCATCGTCGCCCTTCTCCTCAACCTCTACCCAGCCGGAATCGGCCATACGGCGCAGCTCCCGGTAGATCTGCTGATGGGTTGCCTGCCAGAAATGACCGATCGAGCGGTCAAAGCGACGGGCAAGCTGATATCCGGTTGACGGTTTCTCGAGAAGCGAGGTGAGCAGGGCATGTTGAATGGACATGGCGGGATTCTATCCGCAAAGCACTCCCACGCCAATGGTCCGGGGCAAGGCACCGTCACCGTGATGGCAACCACGCCAGAAAAGGTAACGCGACACGCCAAATGAGGTGATGAATCGCATGTCGCTATCTTTGCATCCGGGCACCACTGTGATCCAGTTACACCTGAGTGCCAGATCGTGAAAGCCGGTTCAGCGGTGGTGGTCTAGAGTCCGGTTACAGCGGTCAAGTGGCAATCCAGAAGGCGTCCGTCGGCACAGGAACACCATGACCAACAAGAGTAACCCAGCCAGTCCCTGCCGGAGAGCGCCCCGAATGCTGCTCGGCGCCCGGGAGGTGATCTTCCTCGGCACCTGCTGCAGTCGCCAGGAGGTCTATCGCACCACCCAGGAGCAGATGCTGGTGTGCCTTCAGGGCACCATGACTGTCCAGCCACGGGAAGGCAGCCCGGTTATCACCAGAAGCTGCCTGATTCCGCCGGGGGTTCTGCTGGACCGGCACCGGATCGACATGCGCAACGCCGTCATGGGTATCTGTTTTCTGCCGCCCTTCTCCCAGACCTACCCGGCACTGGCCAGCCTCATGACCTCCCTGGGCGAAGGTATGTACTGCCACCACCCGGAAGAAACCAGGGTGATCGAGACCATGAAGGATGCCCGTAACCGGGCAGACATTACCGCCGGGACCGCAAGCACAATGATCCATAACAGCCTCATACCGGAGAGGCTTCAAGGGCTTGTTTTCCGGGAATTCGATCCGCGGGTCC
The DNA here is from genome assembly GCF_041690615.1 of Marinobacter sp. Lineage (GTDB taxonomy): Bacteria > Pseudomonadota > Gammaproteobacteria > Pseudomonadales > Oleiphilaceae > Marinobacter. The sequence goes on along the minus strand of NZ_JAWLGY010000020.1, from coordinate 3,113 downwards.
TGGCGGTGGCGCGTCGTATCCGGACCTCGCTCCCTGATACCCCCACCCTGGCTGACCTGGCCCGGGAGGTGCAGCTCTCAGAATCCCGGCTGGAGAAGCTTTTCAAGGAACAGGCCGGACTACCCATCACCCAGTACCGGGTCCGTTACCGGGTCTTTATCAGTACCATCATCATGGCACTGGGGTATTCGGTCACAGAGGCCGCCCTGCTGGCAGGGTTCGCGAACTCGGCCCATCTGTCACGGTGTTATCGCCAGGTGAACGGCCTGTCCCCTTCGTCCACGTTCCTCCATCCACCCTGCCTGGACCCGTTACTGAGTGAATCGGCCACGGACCTGGTCGCCCCACTGCTGGAAGGTCAAGCAGTCACCTGAGGGCATAAGCGGCGCTCTACAGATCCTGGCTGAGCCTGCTATTCTGAGGTTGCGGTTTAAGGAGAGGGAGGAACGGTGCCAAATCCCACGGAAAACTGGAGCGAACTCAGTCCACGTCAGGCCATCGAGTTACAGAAGCAGATGGCCAGCCAGGTGATCCTGCAGGACGACCTGCCGGAAGTAACGACGGTAGCAGGGGTGGATGTGGGCTTCGAAAACCGGGATACGGCACGAGCTGCCATCGTGGTGCTCCGCCTGACGGACCTGGAGCCACTGGACTACGCCATCGCCCGACTACCCGTCACCATGCCCTATATTCCCGGCCTGCTGTCGTTCCGTGAGTGCCCGGTAATCCTGGAGGCCCTCGCCGAACTCAGGGTGCAGCCGGACCTGTTACTGTGCGACGGTCAGGGCATCGCCCACCCGCGCCGGCTTGGCGTGGCATCCCATACCGGCATCCTCACCGGCTTACCGACCATCGGGGTCGGGAAAAGCCGCCTGACCGGAAACCACGGCCCGGTACCGGAAGAAAAGGGCGCCTGGGTGCCGCTGAAAGACCAGGAGGAAGTGATTGGCGCGGTACTGCGGACCCGGGTTGGTGTAAAACCCCTTTACATCTCCCCGGGCCACCGGATCAGCCTGCCAACGGCTATTCGCTACGTCATGGCCTGTGTGACCCGTTACCGCCTGCCCGAAACCACCCGCTGGGCTGACGGTGTTGCTTCGGCGCGAGGCCAGCGCTGGCTGGAACAGCTCCGGTATCTACCCGGGCGCTGAGCCCGGGATGCGACCTGAGTCTCCCACGACTTGGGAGTCTGATTACAATTTCTACACCCGCCCCGGAAATACGATACCTGACCTGTCTCTCTGAGCGATTTTTCGAAGCTCAGACAAGCCCCGGGGATCGATTCGTGACCCGGTTCCGTTGAGGTGCCAATTTGTGAAAGCCCCCTCCACCCCTGCGGACTACTGTGACCGGGGGAGTAAGCAGTACCCGACAACAATTCACAAAAAAGCACTGCAACAGGAAATAACAATATGTCAGATCAATTTGCCAACAACCCATTGCGGTCTCTGCTGGCCGCAGCGTCATTGCTTCTCTCCGCTTCAGTGTTCGCCGCTGGCGGAGGCGGTTCCGACGGAGGGGATGACGGCTGTACCAGCGACTGTGGTTACGAACGCGGCCCGGATCCCACCGAGTCATTCCTCGAAGCCTCCCGCGGGCCCTTTAGCGTCCGCACCGAGAGGGTCTCAAGCTTCGTGGGCGGCTTCGGAGGCGGCACCATCCATTATCCCACCGGCACCAGCGGTACCATGGCCGCGGTCGTGGTCATCCCGGGGTTTGTCTCCGCGGAATCTTCCATAGAGTGGTGGGGACCGAAGCTGGCTTCCCATGGTTTCGTGGTCATGACCATCGATACCAACAGCGGCTTTGACCAGCCCCCCAGCAGGGCAACCCAGATCAACAATGCCCTGGACTACCTGATCGAACAGAATGGCAGCAGTTCAAGTCCGGTTTCCGGCATGATCGATACCAACCGTCTTGGCGTGATCGGCTGGTCCATGGGGGGTGGCGGCACTCTTCGCGTCGCGTCCGAGGGCCGCATCCAGGCCGCCATACCGCTTGCTCCCTGGGACACGTCCAGCTTCCGGTTCCGGGATATCGAGACGCCTACGCTGATCATCGCCTGCGAGTCCGACATCATCGCCCCGGTGCGTAGCCATGCTGACCCCTTCTATGACGCCATCCCCTCGTCCACTGACAAGGCGTTTGTGGAGATTAACAATGGCAGCCACTACTGTGGCAATGGAGGCAACAGCTATAACGACGTTCTGAGCCGTTTCGGGGTATCCTGGATGAAGCTGCACCTGGACAATGACCAGCGCTACAACCAGTTCCTGTGTGGCCCCAATCACGAACGCGACTGGGACATCTCGGAATACCGGGGCACCTGTCCCTACTGAGACCCGCACTTGTCAGAGACGAGCCGGTACCTGAACCGGCCTTCCTCCGGGGCCATGGTACGCCATGGCCCTTTTCATTCCCTTCCGTTATCAGGCCCGGCCCAGGAATCGGCGCTCTTCCACATTGATGCGGATACGGTCGCCAGTGGAAATATGCTCCGGCACCTGCACCACCAGGCCTGTGGTCAGCCTTGCCGGCTTGGTTCGGGCCGTCGCGGAGCCGCCCTTGACGGACGGGTCCGTTTCCTCGATAGGCAGATCCACCGTCGGCGGCAGGTCCAGCGCCACCGGGGCTTCATTGAGCAGGATCACCATGACACCCTGGGTATCCTCGGTGATAAACAGCAACTCGTCAGCAATGGCTTCGCGGTTCAGGCTGTACTGGGTGTAGTCCTCGGAATCCATGAAGACAAATTCGTCACCATCAGAGTAGGAAAAGGTCGCAGGCCGACGTACCAGGTCTGCCAGGTTGAGCATGTCGGAATCCCTGAAGGTCTCATCCAGCTTGGCCCCGGTCACCACGTCGTACATCCGCATGCGGTAAAGGCTTCCGCCGGCCCGGCCCTGGGGCACAGAACGCTCGATATCCTTTACGAAATAGACACTTCCGTCGTACTCGATGGCCTGGTTCTTTTTGATCTCGCTCGCTTTTGGCATGTAATCCTCTCAATACCGGATGGTTTCAGGTCGTCTATATACCACGACCGGCGGCAAACCCACAGCCCGGCACCCGCCTTCACTCTGTCGCGGATATAACCACGACTTTGCCTTATA
>NZ_JAWLGY010000019.1:0-77655 GCF_041690615.1 Marinobacter sp. | reverse complement strand
TGGTTCGGCTTCAGAGCCAATCATGAACCGCCGTGGTACGGAACCGTATGCCCGGTGGTGTGAGAGGACGGGGGAGGCAACTCCCCCTCCTACTCGATTGCGGTCCGTGTTTCCGGATCAGCGTGGCAATCTCGCCTGGAACGGCCGCAGGGTGCGGAGTACTTCCCGGATCAGCTTGGGGTTGGCGATGGCCAGTTGCCGGGTGTCACCGGTAGACGGGTTACCGGAGAAGTCGCTGCTCAATACGCCGGCTTCGTTGGCCAGCGCCAGGCCGATATCCAGATCTTCCTGGGACGGGCGGAACAGTACGGCGGCATCCAGGTGTCCAGCTGCGACCCGCGCAATGTCCAGCACACTGCAGCCGGTGCTGCGGACCTGCTGTGACTGGGCGGCCAGCTCTGCGGACAATTCGCCCCAGACCAGTGGCTCATCGGTGCTCCGGGCCTGGTCCAGCAGGTTGGATACCACAACCGCTTCGTTCAGGTGACGGGTTTCGCTGACCCGCATACGGCGGCTGTTCAGGGCGGCGCCCCGGCCCCGGCTGGCAGAATACTCCTCGCCGGTGACCGGATTGATCACCAGCAGGTTCTCGGTGCGGCCGTCCTTTTTCTGTACCAGGGCGACCACAAAGTCGGGAATGCCCCGCAAAAGGTTATCGGCACCGATCACCGGGAAGATGTGCCAGCTCAGGTGACGTCCGTCAGCATTGCCGTCACCGGCGGGTGCAATGTAATGATCCTTGTAGGCCTTCTGCAGCTGTTCGGCAAAGTTCTCGAACATGTTGCCGGTGACCCGGTCCAGCTGACGCTGGCGTTCATCCGCGGCGTTGCCGGTGATATCCTGGCGTTCGAAATGGGCTTTCAGATAATCGGCACCCTGGCGCGCGACACGCAGGGCCATTTTTATGGCTGGTTGCATCGGATTCTTCAGTTTCAGGAGTGATCAAAGGCGCGATCATAGCAAATCGCCGTCGACCCTTGAAACTTTTTCCGGTCCGTAAAGACACCCATGGCAGTGATCCTCAGGACCAGTGTGTGCCTGGCTCGTTAAAATGCGGCTGCCTTCTGGTAACATGGCGGCCTGATTCTGATCCCTTTTCTCCGCACCCGGAACCCGATCGCCCATGCACAAACCCGCACTGCCCAGTACGTTTGACCTTCCTGCCCGGGACTATGTCCGCGTGGTTATGGTGGAAACCTCTCACTCCGGCAATATCGGCGCGGTGGCCCGCGCCATGAAAAACATGGGGCTGGGTAACCTGTGGCTGGTGAACCCCTCGTCCTTTCCGGACGAGACCTCCTATGCCCGCTCGTCCGGTGCATCGGATGTGCTGGATCATGCCAGGGTGGTTTCCACGCTGGACGAGGCGATCGAGGACTGTGTACTGGTCATGGGTACCAGCGCCCGGGGGCGCAAGGTGCCCTGGCCGGTCATGTCTCCCACCGATGCGGCCCGCCAGGTGGGTGAGTACCGGGACCAGGGTCAGGTGGCGCTGGTGTTCGGGCGGGAAAGCAATGGCCTGAGCAATGACGAGCTGCAGCGCTGCCATGTTCACATCCACATTCCTTCCAATCCGGACTACAGTTCACTGAATGTGGCCATGGCGGTACAGGTCATGTGCTATGAAATCCGCATGGAATACCTGCGGGGGCTTGAAAACAGCGATAATAACCCGCAACTCAAGCCTATTACTGCACCTGGAGATGCGGGCTGGGATGTGCCTGCCGCCACTGTGTCGGAGCTGGAGGGCTTTTTCGCCCATCTGGAGACGACACTCGCAGAGATTGACTTTCACCGCAGGGACAATCCCCGCCAGCTTATGACCCGGCTGCGTCGGCTTTACCAACGTGCAAGGCCGGACCAGATGGAGGTGAATATCCTCCGGGGCATACTGACAGCGGTACAGAAATCCACCTCCGCCACAGGCAGGGGTGAGGGGGCACGCAAACAGGACCAGACAGATGTTTGAGCGACTCAAAGAAGATATCGGCAGCGTCTTTCACCGGGATCCTGCCGCCCGTAACACGTTTGAGGTTCTGACCAATTATCCCGGGTTGCATGCCCTGTTGTTGCATCGCCTTGCGCATCGTATCTGGAGGGCCGACTTCAAATGGCTGGCCCGCAGCATCTCCACTTTCTCGCGCTGGCTGACCGGCATCGAAATTCACCCGGGAGCAACCATTGGCCGGCGCTTCTTTATTGACCATGGCATGGGTGTGGTTATCGGGGAAACTACGGTGATTGGCGATGACGTTACCCTCTACCAGGGCGTCACCCTGGGTGGGACCAGCTGGAACAAGGGCAAACGGCATCCCACCATCGGCAACGGCGTGGTTGTGGGTGCCGGCGCCAAGATTCTCGGCCCGTTTGAAGTGGGTGAGGGCGCCAAGGTAGGCTCCAACTCGGTGGTGACCAAGGCCGTTCCTGCCGGCGCCACCGTGGTGGGTATCCCCGGCCGGGTGGTGGTAAAGTCCCGGGACAAGGACGACCGCCGCAAGGAAATGGAAGAGCGTATGGGCTTCGATGCCTATGGGGTTACCGAGGAAATGCCGGACCCTGTGGCCCGGGCCATGCGCAGCCTGCTGGATCACATGCACGCGGTGGATGAGCGGATCGAGAAGATGTGTGTTGCTATCCATAAGGTCAACCAGGACTATGTGGATAATGGCAAGCTGCCGCCGCTGGACGCTGAAGAGTTTGACTGCGTGCGGGATGATTCGGTGGAGCCCGTCGAATCCGCCGAGACCCCTGACGAGGGACAGCGGGCCGAGAGCGGCGCAGAGAGTCGCTGAATACTTGACCAAAACAGTTGGTCAATTCATACTCGGGGCTGGAATTGCTGAACTACTGAGCCGGGACTGCCGTTATGCGATTGACAACCAAGGGCCGCTACGCCGTAACTGCCATGCTGGACCTTGCCCTGCATGGTGACGAGGGGCCTGTCAGCCTGGCGGATATTTCCAGGCGCCAGGGTATTTCGCTGTCGTATCTTGAGCAGCTCTTTTCCCGTCTTCGTCGGGAAAAGCTGGTCAGCAGTGTCCGTGGTCCCGGGGGCGGGTATCGCCTGAGCCGGCCCAGTGACCAGGTGTTTATCGCCGATGTGGTGGACGCGGTCAATGAATCCCTGGATACCACCCGCTGCAGCCACAAGGGCGACTGCCAGAACGGCGAAATGTGCCTGACCCACCACCTCTGGTCCGATCTGAGCGACCAGATCCATCAGTTCCTCAGCCGTATCAGTCTTGCGGATCTGATGAACAAGCGTGAGATCCAGGCGGTGGCTACCCGCCAGGATGGTCAGGTCCGGGACGACCAGCTGGCCGATACCATCAACACCGAGCGTCTGGAAGACCAGGCGCCCGCCTGACCTGAAACAGAGCATGAAAAAACCGGTTTATCTTGATTACGCAGCGACAACGCCTGTTGACCCTGCCGTTGCCGAGGTCATGGCAGGTTACCTGACCCTGGATGGCGTGTTTGGTAACCCGGCCAGTCGTTCCCATGGTTATGGCTGGCAGGCGGAAGCCGCTGTAGAAAATGCCCGGCGGCAGGTGGCGCAGCTGATTGGCGCTGATCCCCGGGAGGTTGTCTGGACCTCGGGCGCCACAGAGTCAGACAACCTGGCCATCAAGGGGGCCGTTGACGCCAACCGCAAGCCGGATGTGCGCCCCCATATTGTCACTTCCGCCATTGAGCACAAGGCAGTCCTGGATACCTGCAGCTGGCTGGAGGGGCGAGGGTGCGACATTACCCGGCTGACGCCCGATGCCACTGGCCGGATCCAGCCGTCCCAGGTGGAGCAGGCACTGCGGCCCGAGACTGTGCTGGTCAGCCTGATGCTGGTCAACAATGAGCTGGGCACCATCAACGATATTGGCAGCATTGGCGCAATGCTGCGCGAGCGCGGCGTGCTGTTCCATGTGGACGCCGCCCAGGCGGCCGGCAAGATGCCGGTGCGCGTAACTGATCTGAAAGCCGATCTGGTTGCACTGTCGGCCCACAAGGTATATGGGCCCAAGGGCGTGGGCGCGTTGTATGTGCGGCGGTCACCGGATGTCCGCATCGAGGCGCAGATTCACGGCGGCGGACACGAGCGGGGCATGCGCTCGGGCACCCTGCCAACCCATCAGATTGCCGGAATGGGCAGGGCCTTCGAGCTGGCCGCCGAGGTGCTTGAAGGTGAAATGGAGCGGCTGGAGACATTGCGCAGCCGGTTCCTGCAGGCGATCGGCGAGCTTGAAGGTGTGAACCTCAACGGCAATGAGTCGGATCGGGTGCCGGGCATCATCAACCTCTCCTTTGATGGCATAGAGGCCGAGTCTCTCATGCTGGGCCTTAGGGAGCTGGCAGTCTCTTCCGGTTCGGCCTGCGCTTCGGCGACCATGGAACCGTCCTATGTGCTCACGGCCATTGGCCTGAGTGAGGCCCGGGCCCATTCAGGCCTGCGGTTCTCTCTGGGCCGTTTTTCCACCAGCGAAGAAGTGGATTTCGCCGCCGGCCAGGTGGTGTCGGTGGTCGAACGTTTGCGTGAGCGTCGTCGCACCTCTGCCTGACGTCGTTGATCTGTCACGGGAAGGGGCCGCTGTCGGTAGGCAGCCGGCCCCTTACTGCGTATAATCTCAGGCCGGAATTTTCACCTGAAAACCAACTGGAGCAAAGATTATGTCCAATGAGCGCACGCTCTCCATCATCAAGCCGGATGCTGTTGCCAAGAACGTCATCGGTGAGATCTACTCCCGCTTCGAAAAAGCCGGTCTGAAAATCGTGGCTGCGAAGATGATGCACCTGTCCCAGGAGCAGGCTGAAGGCTTCTATGCCGAGCACAAGGAGCGTCCGTTCTTTGGTGACCTGGTGGCTTTCATGACCTCCGGCCCGGTTGTGGTCCAGGTTCTGGAAGGCGAAGGCGCCATCGCAAAGAACCGTGACCTGATGGGTGCAACCAACCCGAAGGAAGCTGAAGCCGGGACCATCCGTGCCGACTTCGCTGACACCATCGATGCGAATGCCGTTCACGGTTCCGACTCTGCGGCTTCCGCCGAGCGGGAAATTGCCTATTTCTTCAATGACAGCGAGATCTGCCCCCGCGGCTGATGCTGTCCGGGGTGGCTACGGCCGCCCCGCCTGTTATCTGATTGAGACTGACCATGACTGCTGTTGTTGAGAAAACCAATCTGCTGGGAATGCCCAAGGCCAGGCTGGAGGCATTCTTTGAAACCCTGGGAGAGAAGCGTTTCCGCGCCACCCAGGTGTTGCAGTGGATCCACCAGCGGGGTGTGGACGACTTCGATCAGATGACCAACATGAGCAAGGCCCTGCGTGAAAAGCTCAAGGAAGTGGCTGAGGTGCGTGGACCGGAAGTGGTCTATGACGAAACTTCCCGGGATGGCACTCGCAAGTGGGTCATGCGCATGGATTCCGGCAACAGCGTGGAAACCGTGCTGATACCGGATGGCGAGCGGGGCACTCTGTGTGTGTCTTCGCAGATCGGGTGCAGCCTGGATTGTACTTTCTGCTCTACCGGCAAGCGTGGGTTCAACCGTAACCTGACCGCCGCCGAGATCATCGGCCAGGTATGGGTGGCCCGCAAGGCCTTCATGCCCTTTGAACCCAATGCCGACCGCCCCATCACCAACGTGGTCATGATGGGCATGGGCGAGCCGCTGCTGAACTTCGACAATGTCGTTGATGCCATGAATCTGATGATGGAAGATCTGGCCTATGGTATTTCCAAGCGCCGGGTGACCGTGAGCACGTCAGGGGTGGTGCCTGCGCTGGACCGTCTGGGGGAGGTGACCGACGTCTCCCTGGCCATTTCCCTGCATGCGCCGAATGATGAATTGCGTAATCAGCTGGTTCCCCTGAACAAGAAATACCCTATTGCCGAGCTGCTCGCAGCCACCCGCCGTTACCTGGCCAGGTTGCCGGACAAGCGCAAGGCAACCATTGAGTATACGGTAATCGAGAATACCAACGACCAGCCGGAACATGCCCACCAGCTGGCCGAAGTCTTGCGCGGCCTTCCGTGCAAGATCAACCTGATTCCGTTTAATCCGTTTCCGGAAAGCGATTTCCGTCGTCCGAGCATGAATGCGACGCGCCGGTTCCAGAAAATTCTCAATGAAGCGGGTTACATCACAACCATTCGCACCACAAGAGGCGATGATATTGACGCCGCTTGCGGTCAGCTCGTAGGTCGTGTGGAAGACCGGACCCGGCGCAGTCAGCGCTATATCCCGGTGCACCAGATGACACCCTAATTCCGTTACAGGCTTCAGGAAGAGACCATGCGTTCAGTGTTGTTACCAGGTGCCAGTAGTAGTAACCGTTTCATCCTGTCTTTATGCATGCTCCTCCTCATGAGTCTGTTTGTTGGCTGTGTCACCACCACCGACAGTCGTTTCGCCCGGGAGGAAGACCAGGAGAAGGCAGTTGCCAACTACGTTCAACTGGCCACGGCCTATCTGTCTCAGGGCAACCCTGACCGTGCCCGGAAACATCTGGAAAGGGCACTCGATCTGAAGGCTGACGACCCGGCCGCCCTCGCGACCCAGGGCCTGCTGATGCAGCGGGAGGGCGAGCCTGAGCTGGCTGAGGAATCCTATCGCAAGGCCCTTCGCAGTGACTCGGGTTATACCCGTGGCCGGGTGTTCTATGGTGCGTTCCTCTACCGTCAGGAACGCTTCGAGGAGGCCCGGGAACAGTTCCGTCAGGCCTCCCGTGACACCGGTTATGAGGACCGGGCTTCGGTTTTCTACAACCTAGGGCGCGCCAACGAACGTACCGGAGAACTGGATGCCGCGATTGAGGCGTACCGTCGGGCACTGGAGCTCGGGCGTGGCAATCCTCGCTGGTTGCTGGCGTTGTCCCGAGCCCTGGTGGAAACCGGTGACTACACTGCGGCCTCACAGTATTACAGTCGCCTTACTACCATGATGCAGCGCAGCCCCCAGCTGAACCACACCCCGGAGAGTCTGTTGGTGGGTATCCGGATTGCCCGACATTTCCGCAATTACGATCAGGAGTCCAGCCTCGCACTGCTGCTGCGCAATGAATTCCCGGACTCCGAAGAATACAGACAATACAAGGTGTTAACGGCCGATGACAACGGATAACGCCAAGCAGGAAAGCCGCCAGCCAGGTGTCGGCGAGCGCCTCAGAAAAGCCCGTGAAGCTGCCGGGCTGACTGTTACCGAAGTGGCCGATCGGCAGCATTTGCGCCCGGCGGTGATTTCGGCCATCGAGAACGGTGATTACCGCCAGATTGACAGCGAGCTGTTTCTCAAGGGGTATGTGCGGACCTATGCGTCCCAGGTAGGCCTTGATCCGGAAAGCGTGATTCGGCAACTGGACCGGGAACTGGAACCCCTGCGTGAAGAGCAGAAGGCGCGGGTTGAAGCCAACCCCCTGATCACCATTGAGCGCCGCAAGCGCCGTAAGCGGCAGATTGCGCGCATCGTCGTGGTACTGGTAATACTGGCAGCCGTCTTCTATGGCGCCTCCCTGTACCTGGCCCGGCAACAGGCAACCACGTCCGACTCCCCGGCTGAACCGGCAGAAGCACCGGCAGGTGAGGAGGAAACCGTAATACCCGAAGAATCCGGTGATGAGGCCGACGACGGGTTGACCGACGACACTTCCCCGGAAGGGGGTGACCAGGACCTCGCTTCCTTGTCTGATAACCTGTCCGGCCCTGAAGATACAACCATTGAAGACACTGCCCCGGAACCGGTGGTTGAAACCCGTGCGATGGCAGACGGCGGGGCCGGCTCGGGGGATGGTGGTGGGCCGTCAGCCTCCGCTACCGGGTCCGAGATAACGGTGGCGTCGATGGACGACGGTGAAGAGCCGGCAGTACGATCCGAACCCCTGGATCAGTCGACCCCGACAATGGATGTAACCGAAGAAGGGCGGCTGCAGGTGGAATTTTCCGGCGATTGCTGGATCGAAGTGCAGGACGGCTCCGGACAAACCCTGGAGGCTTCGCTGCGTTCGGCCGGCGACACCCTGGAACTGACCGGTGAGCCGCCCCTGAGAGTGGTTCTCGGAGCGGTCAGTGGTGTTCAGTCGGTGCGCTATAGTGGCGAAACGGTCGACCTGACTGATCGCCGGGTAAGGAACAACCGGCTGGTGCTTAACCTGCCGTAACGGGCACAGGTACGCGGTTTTATCCCGTTGCCGTCCCAGCGACGATTTCATTTTTCACATCGGTTTGGCCGTTTATGAAACTCGAATCCCCCATCAAAAGACGTAAATCCCGTCAGATCCATGTTGGAAACGTTCCCGTTGGTGGTGATGCGCCTATTGCGGTGCAGAGCATGACCAACACGGAAACCTGCGACGTGGACGCTACGGTCGCCCAGATCGAGGCGCTGCAGCTGGCTGGTGCCGATATTGTAAGGGTTTCTGTGCCCTCAATGGACGCTGCGGAGGCCTTTGGCAGGATTCGCGCCAGGGTGTCCCTGCCGCTGGTGGCCGATATCCACTTTGATCACAAGATTGCCCTTCGGGTTGCCGAGCTGGGCGTTGACTGCCTGCGGATCAATCCCGGCAATATCGGTCGGGAAGATCGGGTCAGCGCTGTTATCCAGGCTGCACGGGATCGTGGCATTCCCATGAGGATCGGGGTGAACGCCGGCTCCCTGGAAAAGAGCCTCCAGCGCAAGTATGGCGAGCCCACAGCCGATGCGTTGGTGGAGTCCGCCATGCGGCACATCGATATTCTGGACAGGTATGATTTCCAGGATTTCAAGGTCAGCCTGAAGGCGTCCGAGGTCTTCATGACCGTGGACGCCTACCGCAAGATTGCCAGTCAGATCGAGCAACCCCTGCATCTGGGCATCACTGAGGCCGGCGGCTTCCGCTCCGGCACTGTGAAGTCCTCCATTGGCCTGGGCATGCTGCTGATGGACGGCATCGGGGACACCATCCGGGTGTCGCTGGCGGCGGACCCGGTGCAGGAAATCAAGGTGGGCTTCGATATCCTCAAGAGTCTGCGCCTGCGTAGCCATGGCATCAACTTCGTGGCCTGTCCGAGCTGTTCACGGCAGAACTTCGACGTCATCCAGACCATGAATGACCTGGAAGCCCGCCTGGAAGACGTCAATGTTCCGCTGGACGTGGCCATTATTGGGTGCATTGTGAACGGTCCGGGGGAAGCCAAGGTAGCAGACCTGGGCCTGACCGGTGGTTCGCCGAAAAACCTGTTCTACGCCGCTGGCAAACCCAACCAGAAACTGGACAATGCCACGCTCACGGACGACCTGGAGCGGCTGATCCGTGAAGAGGTCGCCCGGCGCCAGGAGCAGGAAGACTCGATTATTGCGAAGTCCGGCCAGTAACGGCACGGGCTTCTGACCAACAGAAAAAGGTTCTACTTTGGCTAAGATTCAGGCAATCCGCGGGATGAACGATATCCTGCCCGAGCAAACCCCCGTCTGGCAGTACCTTGAGTCAAGGGTGCGTGGGGTGCTGCAGTCTTATGGCTACCAGGAAATCCGTATGCCGGTGGTGGAACATACCGAACTGTTCCGCCGTTCCATCGGCGAGGTTACCGACATTGTCGAAAAGGAAATGTACACCTTCGACGATCGCAATGGTGACAGCCTGACTCTGCGGCCTGAAGGCACCGCCGGTTGCGTGCGTGCGGCCGAGGAGCATGGTCTGTTGTTCAATCAGACCCGGCGCCTGTGGTACACGGGACCCATGTTCCGCCATGAACGTCCCCAGAAGGGGCGCTATCGGCAGTTCCACCAGATTGGCGTGGAATGCTTTGGCATGGAAGGGCCGGATATTGATGCCGAGCTGCTGATTCTCACGGCCCGGTTGTGGCAGGCGCTGGGTCTGCAAGACCATGCCCGGCTGGAGATCAACAGTATTGGTACCGCCGAGGCCAGGGCTGAATACCGCCAGGCGCTGGTGGATTACCTGGGGGATTACCGGTCCGACCTGGATCCGGACAGCCAGCGCCGCCTGCTGACCAATCCGCTGAGAATTCTGGATTCCAAGAATCCCGAGACCCAGCGCATCCTCGAGAATGCGCCATCCCTCGACGACTTCCTTGATGATGAGTCCCGCGAGCATTTCGAGCAGCTTACCGACATGCTTGACGCGGCCAGGGTGGCGTACACCGTGAACAACCGGCTGGTGCGGGGCCTGGACTACTACGGCAAGACCGTGTTCGAGTGGGTCACCGACAGTCTCGGCGCCCAGGGCACCATTTGTGCCGGGGGCCGTTACGACGGACTGGTTGAGCAGCTTGGGGGGCGACCCACAACGGCGGTAGGCTTTGCCATGGGCATGGAGCGACTCATTCTGTTGCTCGAGACCCTCGAGCTGGTGCCACCCGAGGTCAATAACGAAGCCGATGTCTACGTTACTGCCATGGGAGAAGCGGCTGTCACAGAAGCCTTTCGGATTAGTGAGGCAGTGCGCTCGGCCCTTCCGGGCCTGACTGTCGTCACCCATTGTGGTGGTGGCAGCTTCAAGAGTCAGATGAAAAAGGCCGACCGCAGCGGTGCCCGGGTGGCGATCATCATCGGCGAGAACGAAGTCCGCGATGGTGCGGTTGGCGTCAAGTATCTTCGCGAGGAACGGGACCAGGAACAGGTGGCGCTGGAGCAGGTTGGCAGTCACCTGGCCAGTCAGTTTGGCACCTGACCTTCGCCTTCTCACAGCACCAGAGTAAACCATAATCAGAACCGGAAAGGACACTCAGGAGTCACCATGGCCGAAATGCGGACCGAAGAAGAACAGGTAGAAGCCATCAAACAATGGTGGAAGAAAAATGGCAGTTCACTGCTGATTGGTATTGCCCTTGCCCTTGCCATTGTCTTTGGCTGGCAGGCCTGGCAGAACCACCAGGCCAACAAGCAGGCACAGGCTGCCTCGGATTTCGGCCAGCTTATGCAGCAAGCCACCGAGGCTTCCTCTGACGAGGACCGTGAATCTGTAGCCTACCTGGCTAACCAGGTCCGGGATGATCACGGTGATACCGCCTATGCCGTTTACGCCATGCTGATTCTGGCAAACCAGCAGATGATGGCGGATAACGATCCGTCAGCAGCGGCCGAATCCCTGCAGTGGGCCCTGGACCAGTCAGGCTCCAGCGAGGCGCTGTCTCTGGTAGTGCGTACCCGGCTTGCCCGGGCCCAGTATGGTGCGGGAAATTACGATGAAGCCCTGGCAACGGTGCGCGGTGCTGACAACGCTGGTGAGTTTGAAGGCCTGCTGGCAGAGCTTGAAGGTGACATCCTGCTGGCACGGGGCGACCAGGCCGGTGCCGAGGAAGCCTACCTGAGGGCCCGCGATGTCGGCGGTGATGGTGGCGTCGGATTGCTGCGGCAAAAGCTTGCCAGCCTCGGTGTCGGAGGTGATGCGTGATGGGTTTCAGCCGCGGCCTGAAATCGTTTGCCATGCCCCTGGCCCTTGCCGGCCTGGTCTCGGCGATGGTGGGGTGCAGCTCGTCGGAAAATCTGGAAAAGCCGGATCCTGTGCCAGAGGTTGTTTCCTCGGTCACGCTGAAAGAGCAGTGGTCCCTGAAGGTGGGTGACGGTCATGACGGCGAATACCTTCACCTGGAACCGGCGATCGTCGGCGGCAGCCTTTATGCCGTCTCGGCGGACGGCGAACTGGCTGCGGTAGGTCCGGCTACCGGTAAGGTGCGCTGGCGTAAGAATCTTGACGATCGCATCATGGCGGGCGTCGGCGGCGACAGCCGTCAACTCTATGTGGTGAACCGGAACGCTGAACTGATCGCCCTCGACCGGCGGGAGGGGGAAGAGAACTGGCGCCTGCGCCTGCCGAACGAGGTTCTGGCGCCACCCCAGTCCAATGGCAACCTGGTATTGACCCAGACCATTGACGGCAAGGTAGTTGCGGCCGACGCCCGTAGCGGCGAACGCCTCTGGCAGTACGATGCGCCTTCGCCATCGCTGTCTGTTCGTGCCACCGCATCCCCGGTAGTTGGTGGTGAGCTGGCGCTGGTTTCCCTGGCGAATGGGCGTGTGGTGGCCCTGGCCCTGGCCAACGGTCAGCCGGCCTGGCAATACGTGGTTGGTGAGCCGGCCGGCCGCACCGAACTGGAGCGTCTGGTGGATGTGACCGCCCAGCCGGTTATTGTCGAGGGCGCGGCCCTGCTCGCCGGTTACCAGGGCAAGCTGGCCCTGGTGGACCTGCGCAATGGTGAGGAAATCTGGAGCCGTTCCACATCCACCTTCCATAGCCCCGCGCTGGGTCCTGAGCGGGTATTTGTGGTTCGGGACAACGGCGATGTGACAGGACTGGACGCCCGCAGCCTTGAAGAGGTGTGGGCCCAGGACGGACTATCATGGCGGCGCTTGTCGGCCCCGACTGTGCTTGGTGACCAGGTGGTCGTCGGTGACTTCGAGGGTTACCTTCACCTGCTTTCCCAGGAAGATGGCCAGTTCCAGGGCCAGATCAAGTTTGATGGTGAGGGCATCCGCGCACCGATGCTGCGCTGGGAGGACCGCCTGATTGTCTATGGCAATGGTGGTCGCCTCGCGGTGTTTACCCTTGAGAACCGCGACTGACGTATTGTCCTGTGGCCTGGTACGACCGGGCCGCAGGCGCAGGGACATTTCCCATACTTACTTTTTAACCCCAGGCAATCCTCAATGACACCCGTAATCGCTCTGGTGGGCCGCCCCAACGTAGGCAAATCCACCCTGTTCAACCAGATGACCCGTTCCCGCGATGCGTTGGTGGCGGACTTTCCCGGCCTGACCCGCGATCGCAAGTACGGTGACGGTAACTATGAGGGTCGTCGCTTTATTGTCATTGATACCGGCGGGCTGACCGGTGATGAGGCAGGACTGGATGCGGAAATGGCGCGCCAGTCCATGCAGGCGGTGGAGGAGGCCGATATTGTTCTGTTCCTGGTGGACGGACGCTCCGGCCTGACCGCCGGCGATGAAATGATTGCGGATCACCTTCGTCGTTCCGGAAAGCCGGCCCACCTGGTGGTCAACAAGACCGACGGCCAGGATCCGGAAGTAGCGGCGGCCGACTTCTATTCCCTGGGGTTCGAGTCGGTCTATCAGATCGCCGCAGCCCATAACCGCGGTATCCGCTCCATGCTGGAGCACCTGCTTGGTGAACTTGCCGAGGAGGAAGAGGACCGTGCTGACAAATACCCCGGCATCCGTATCGGTGTGGTTGGTCGCCCCAATGTGGGTAAATCAACCCTGGTGAATCGCCTGCTGGGAGAAGACCGGGTGGTGGTCTATGACATGCCCGGCACCACCCGGGACAGCGTTTATATTCCCTATGAGCGCCAGGGCGAGCAATACACCCTGATTGACACCGCGGGAGTACGGCGCCGCAAGAATGTGCGGGAAGTGGTGGAGAAGTTCTCCATCATCAAGACCCTCAAGGCCATTGAGGATGCCCACGTGGTGATCCTGGTGATTGATGCCAGGGAGGGATTGGTGGACCAGGACCTGCACCTGATCGGGTTTGTACTGGATGCCGGACGCTCCCTGGTTATTGCTGTCAACAAGTGGGACGGCATGGACCCGGAAGAGCGGGACCGTGTCAAGGAACAGGTCCGGCGCCGGCTGGACTTTCTGGACTACGCTGACAAGCACTATATTTCAGCGTTACATGGCTCCGGGGTAGGGCTGCTTTACGATTCCATTGGCGACTGCTACGAGTCAGCCATGGCGAAATGGTCCACCAACCGGCTGACCGCCATCCTGCAGGACGCGGTGGCCCAGCATCAGCCGCCCATGGTCAGGGGACGCAGGATCAAGTTGCGTTACGCCCACCAGGGTGGCTCGAACCCGCCGGTTGTGGTGGTGCATGGAAACCAGACCGATGCACTTCCCGGTGCCTATAAGCGCTACCTGGAGAACACGTTCCGCAAGGTTCTGAAGGTTAACGGTTCGCCCATCCGCTTCGAGTTCCGCTCCGGTGAAAACCCGTTTGCTGACAAGGTGGACCGGCGTACGCCGCGACAGAAGGTCAAACAGGACAATGACCTCAGGAAAGGCCGCCACGTCAAGAAGACCCGCATGAAGAGCAAGAAAAAGGGCTGAACCCTGCCTAGCCCCTTTCCTGTTCTATCCGGCGGCTTCCGCCTGGGCCGCCTGTACCGCTGTCAGGGCGATGGTAAACACGATGTCGTCCACCAGGGCACCCCGTGACAGATCGTTAACCGGCTTGCGCAGGCCCTGCAGCATGGGGCCGATACTGACCACGTTGGCGCTGCGCTGGACCGCCTTGTAGGTGGTGTTGCCAGTGTTAAGATCCGGGAAGATAAACACCGTCGCCTTGCCTGCAACCGGACTGTCAGGGGCCTTGCTCCGGCCCACGTCCGCAATGGCCGCCGCGTCATACTGCAGCGGGCCGTCGATCACCAGGTCGGGGCGTTGTTTGCGGGCAATGCGGGTAGCCTCCCGCACCTTCTCCACGTCGGCACCGCTGCCGGAGCTGCCGGTGCTGTAACTGATCATGGCCACCACAGGCTCGACACCGAATGCCTTTGCGGAGTCCGCGCTCTGGATGGCGATGTCCGCCAGTTCCTCGGCGTTCGGGTCCGGGTTGATGGCGCAGTCGCCGTAGACCAGCACCTGTTCGGGCAGCAGCATGAAAAACACGGATGAAACCACCTTGGCATGGTCTGCGGTCTTGATCAGCTGCAGGGCTGGGCGCACGGTGTTGGCGGTTGTGTGAATGGCGCCGGAAACCAGGCCGTCGGCCTCGTCCAGTGCCACCATCATGGTGCCCAGTACGACGTTGTCCTCCAGCATGGCTTCCGCCATGTCCGGCGCGAGTCCCTTATGCTGGCGCAGTTTGACCATGGGGTCCACATAACGACCACGGACGTCCGCCGGGTTGATGATCTCCAGTTCTTCTGGCAGCGAGAGTCCCTGGGATTCTGCAACGGCTCCGATTTCTTCGCGATCGCCCAGCAGGATGCAATGGGCAAGTTCCCGTTGGGTGCAGATGATGGCGGCCTGGACGGTGCGGGGCTCATTGCCCTCCGGCAGTACGATGCGTTTACCCGCTTCCCGGGCCAGCCGTGATAGCTGGTAACGGAAGGCCGGGGGCGACAGGCGACGCAGGCGCTCGACCTTCAGATGCTGCTGCAGCCAGTCGGCATCCAGGCGGGACGCTACGGCCTCCATTACCTTCTCAATACGGTCCGGGTCATCCGCTGGTACGGCGCCCGGCAGTTCGGCCAGTTGGTGGGCCGTCTCGTAGGTGTTGGTTTCCGCCTTCAGTACCGGCAGGCCCGTGGCCAGGGCACGGCGACACAGTTCAATGGTGCGCTGGTCCGGCATCAGGCCGCCGGTGAGCAGCAGGCCGGCCAGGGGGACCCCATTGAGAGCGGCCACGGCAGTGGCTACCAGGATGTCTTCCCGATCCCCGGGAGTGACCATCAGTGTGCCCGGCCGCAAGGTGTCGATCATGTTCGGTATGGTGCGGGCGCAGACTGAAACCTTCTGCACCCGGCGGGTATCGAGGTCCCCTTCGTGGAGGATTTCCGCTGGCAGGTCCCGGGCGATATCTGACATGCGAGGAGAAAGCAGGTCCGGCTGCCAGGGGATGGTCGCCAGCAGGCGCAGCCGGCCTGAGCTGAATACCCGGCACTGGCTTTCGTAATCCGGGCCGGGTTCCGGCTCCCGCTGGTTGAAGGTGGGCAGGAAGCCGGTCTGTTCCGGTTTGCCTACCTTGTTGAGAACCACGCCGATCACGTCCGGGTCTTCCGGATCGGCGAACAGCCTGGCGGAAAAGTCCAGCCATTCGTCCAGTTCCTGGCACGCCCGGCCGTTCGGGCTGCATACGAGAATCACGTCGGCGCCGAGGTTACGGGCCATTTCCACGTTCATGCGGGCGGTATAGGCCTCACTGCGGTCCGGTACCAGGCCTTCGACGATCACCACGTCCACGTCCCGGGCTACCTGCTGGAAGCGCCCCACCATGTTTTCCATGAACTCATCGGTCTTGCCCCGGTTGAGCAGGTTCTGGGCTTCCTTGAGGGGTATCGGGTTTGGCGGGTTGAGGTCCGAACGGGCACGGACAAACGGCACCGAGAAGTCTTCCTGGGAGCTTTCCCCGGCCGAACGGGCCGGCTGGCTCACCGGTTTGTAGAACCCGACGCGAACGCCGACACGGTCCAGGGCACGGAGCAGGCCCAGGCATACCGACGTGAGGCCGCTGTCCAGTTCCGTGGGTGCGATAAAGAGACTCTTTGCCATGGTCAGTTCCTTCAGTGGTGCCGGTTTGGCCGTGGGTGGATATCTGCCCGTACCAGTGCCCTCGCTTCCCGGGCAATCATTGCTTCCTCGCGGGTGGGGATCACCATCACCGGGAAGCGGCTTTCGGCTGCCTCGATATGGCCGCCGCGCCGGCGCCCGTGGTCACGGTTGGCATCAGCGTCGATACGAAAACCCGGCAGGGTGAGGTGCTCCAGGGTGCGGGCACGGACGTCGGTACTGTTCTCACCGATGCCGCCGGTAAATACCAGCGCGTCAAGCTGGTCCAGGGACACCATCATGGCGCCGATGTAACGGGCGAGGCGGAAACAGAACACTTCGAAGGCGTCTCGGCAATAATCGTTGCCGTCTCTGGCCGCGCTGACCAGGTTGCGCATATCACTGGTATGGCCGGACAGACCCAGCAATCCACTTTCCCGGTTCAGGATACGATGGGTTTCCCCGGCGTCCAGGCCCTTGGCGGACAGGAAATCGAACAGGCCCGGGTCCACATCGCCACTGCGGGTGCCCATGACCAGCCCCTCAAGGGGTGTGAGGCCCATGCTGGTGTCGACGCTGCGGCCCTTGCTAATAGCGGTAATACTGCAGCCGTTACCCAGGTGAGCGGAAATAATGGACGTCTGGTCAGGGCGTTTTCCCAGCCGGCGCGCCGCTTCCTCTGCCATGTACTGGTGGCTGGTACCATGGAAGCCGTACCGGCGTACCCCGAACTCCTCGTAGAAGCGTCGTGGCAGGGCGTATAGCCAGGCATGCCGGGGCAGCGTCTGGTGGAAGGCGGTGTCAAAAACCGCTACCTGGGGCACCGCAGGGAAAAGTTCCCGCGCGGCCTCGATGCCTTCCAGGTTCACCGGATTATGGAGCGGCGCAAGATCCGCACAGGCCTTGATGGCACGGATCGCCTCATCGTCGAGCAGGGCGGCCCGGTGGAAGGTTTCCCCGCCGTGTACCACCCGGTGACCGATGGCGGTGGGCTGACCATCCAGGTGACCGTTGTCCTGCAGCCACTGGATCGATGCGCTCAGGGCCTGATGGTGGCTGGACTTGTCCGGGAGGGGCACCGGGTCGGTGTTATCTGGAACCAGCCTGGCACCCGGCTGGCCCAGTTTTTCGGCGAGGGCGCTGACCAGCGCGGTGCCCTCTGCATCGAATACCGCAATCTTCACGGAGGAGCTGCCGCAGTTTATGACCAGTATCTGATCATCCATGGGTAACAAAATCCTTGGCTAGATGGGTTGTTGATGGTCCCTGTGATTGATTCCGGATCCATGGAATGATTCAGTGATCCCGAAGCCAGGCCAGGAAATCCGCGTCCGGCGCCGGCCGGCTGTAATGATAGCCCTGGGCAAAGTCACACTGATGGCTCTGGAGAAAGTCACCCTGGGCAGCCTCTTCAACGCCTTCGGCCACCACTTTCAGGTTCAGGCTGTGGGCCATATTGATTATGGCCCGCACCAGGGACGCGTTGTCCTCGGACACGAGCACATCGGAGACGAACGACTTGTCGATCTTGAGCGTATCAAAGGGGTAACTCTTCAGGTAACTGAGGGCTGAGAACCCGGTTCCAAAGTCATCCACGGACAGCCGGATACCCGCCTGATCCAGTTCCTGCAGGATGGTAGCGGTTTCAATACTGTTGTCCAGTATCAGGCGCTCGGTGATTTCCAGCTCCACGCGATCCGGTGGCATGTCGCAGTCAGCCAGTATCTGCAGGGTGGACTGGACAAACTCCGGGTCGCGGAACTGGCGTGGGGACACGTTCACTGCGATGCGCAACTCGCGGCCCGTGGCTTCCTGCCACCCCCTGGCGGCCAGGCAGGCCTGCTCCAGCACCCAGCGCCCAATCGGGATGATCATGCCGGTTTCTTCCGCCAGGGGAATAAACCGGTCCGGCATGATCAGGCCCATAACGGGGTTGTTCCAGCGCAACAGGGCTTCGGCGCCGGTTACCTTACCGGTTGCGGTCTCCACAATGGGCTGGAACCACAGCTCAAATTCGTCCAGTTCCTGGGCGCGGCGCATGCGGGATTCCATCTGCAGGCGTTCGTGGGACACTTCCTTCATCTCCGGGGCAAACCGTTCCCATGCACTCTTGCCCTTGTGCTTGGCCTCATACATGGCCGCATCGGCATTCTGCAGAAGGGTACCCGTGTTATCGCAGTCAGTGGGGTAGATGGCGATCCCGATACTGGTGGTGACGAAGACTTCCTGTCCACCGAGGATAAAGGGTGTACTGAACCCTGCCAGAATACGGTCGGCGACCTGCTCGGCGCCGCTGGCCTCTTTCAATCCCGGCAGTACCACCAGGAATTCGTCGCCGCCCAGGCGCGCGACGGTGCTGGTGCCACGGAGGCTGGCCGAGACCCTGCGGGCGGCTTCCACCAGAAGCGTGTCCCCGGCATCATGGCCCAGGGTGTCGTTGATGTGTTTGAAGTTATCCAGATCGAGGAACATCACCCCCACCAGGGCCTTTTCACGCTGGGCCTGGGCGAGGGCGAGCTTCAGGCGATCCAGGGCGAGCATCCGGTTGGGCAGGCCGGTGAGGATGTCGTAGTTGGCCTGGCGCAGAAGCTGCTGTTCGTAGCGTTTGCGGATAGAGATGTCCTCTCCGACCACCAGAAAGTTGGTCACCCGGCCTTCGGGGTCCTTGATGGACGTGACAACGATCTGCTCCCAGAAGCGATCGCCGTTCCGGCGGACGCTGTTCACCTCTCCCTGCCAGACACCGACCCGCTGCACCTGCACCCGAATGGTCTGCCAGAGTTGCTGGGTGCTGCTGGTACTGCGTCCGCCAAGAGCGAGGTCGCCCGGGCGCTGCCCGATAACCTGGCTCGCAGGATAACCGGTCAGCTGGCTGAATTTCTGGTTGACGAATTCAATCCGCCACTGGCGATCACAGATCATCACCGATGAAGGACTCTGCTCCACCGCCATCGACAATTTGCGAATCTCGGACTCATCCCGCTTGCGCCGCTCCAGGTCCTGGGCCAGTCGTTCCCGCATCTGGTTGATGGCATCGGTGACCTGGCCGAGTTCGTCGGCCCGGTGGCGCTGGTTATCCGGGCGGTCAAGCCTCAGCGGGGTGTCGAGGTTGTCGAGGGAAAAATCTCTCGCATAGGACGCCATATTGGTCAGGTGGCGTATCACCACCTGCCGCAGAATCCACAGGATCACGATTGCCAGCAGGAAGGTCTTGAAGAACTGGGTGGTCACGATTACCCAGAAACGCTGCCGCAGATCGGAGTAACTGCGTTCCAGCGAGGCGGTAACCGTCAGCCTGCCCAGCTGTGTCTCCGGGGTACCTTCGTGGGCTATTTCGAAGCTGTGCTGGCGGGTGGGGGTGCCGTTATCGGGCTGATTGCCGAGCACGAGCTCCGAGTCCGGGTAGATCCGCAGGCGCAGGTGGACAATGTCCGGCAGCGACAGGATGCCTTCCAGCTGGATCTGCAGGAGGTTCTGGTCCAGCGCCCACAGGCTGCGGGACAGGCTGGACTGGTAACTGGTCTCGATAACCCGGAACCGGTCATCGATCACCGAAACGTCCTTGCGAAAGTCGGTGTAGATCTGCAGGCCTGAAGCTATAAGGCTGAAAACAGTACTGAACAGCAGGATATACGCCAGCAAACGGAACGACAGGGGCGAGCCGCGGCGAAACTGCTGAATACGCGATATCAATCTGGCCATCCCGTTCGTCTGTGCTGCTTTGCGGGTGAAGAAGTCCCGAGCCCTGATGAGTCGGCCGAACGACCTGCCTGGCTGCGCTGTCCTGGTGAGCAGCCCTGCAGGCGCTTGTGGAAACTATAGCAGTCTGTAGCCATGAGTGCGTGTTCGGGGTGGCAGGTCATGGTGCGGAAAAACCCCGGAGCACCCGTACACGCTATTGATACACGTCAATATCAGCCGGGCGGGGCAGGCGTAATCTGAAAACAGAAGATGACTGAACGTGTAATTCACAGGAGAAACTGCCATGTATATGGACGCAGTCGTAATTGCTGGTGTCGGAACTGTGCTGCTGATGGTGGGCTTTATGGCTGCGGTAGGGTATTTCGTCATGCGTGACGCGAAGAACAAGGCGGTCAAGGCGGGTGACAGAAAACATCACAGCCATTGAGAAAGAGTGGCGTCCCCTAGGGGGTTCGAACCCCTGTTGCCGCCGTGAAAGGGCGGAGTCCTAGGCCACTAGACGAAGGGGACGCATTTCTCGAAAACCTTGCCTCGTCGAGGTGGCGCGTATATTAAGAATGCGCCCTGCGGGTGTCAACTGTTGCCTGCAAAAAAATTCTGCCGGATATCCGGTAACGTTCAGGCCGGCCGGGCCAGCGCCTCCCGAAGTGCTTCCTCGAGATCCGGGAGATCGAATTCAAAGCCTTCTGTCTGCAGCCGCTCTGGCAGGGCCCTCTGGCCTGTCAGCAGCAAGCGGGACATTTCCCCCAGGGCCAGTTTGAGGACGGGAGCGGGTACCGGGAACAGTGCCGGCCGTCCCAGTACCTTCGCCAGGGTCCGGGTGAACTCCCGGTTGGTGACCGGATTGGGGCTGACCACGTTGTAGGCTCCACGGGCGTTGCCGTTCTCTGCCATCCACCGGATGGCCCTCACCACATCCCGCCGGTGTACCCAGGGCATATACTGTTGGCCAGAGCCGATCCGGCCGCCAAGACCGAGGCGGAAAGGCAAAACCATCCGCTCCAGGAAACCGCCGTCACGACCGGCTACAACGCCGGTGCGGGAATAGCAGACCCGGACCCCCTTTTCGGCGAGGGGCGAAGCCGCTTTCTCCCAGTCGGCACAGAGCCGGTGACTGAATTCGTCGTTCGGTGGTGTGGTTTCCGTAACCGGCTGGTCTCCCTGGTCCCCGTAAAAGCCAACGGCTGAACCGGAGACCATCACTTCCGGCAGTCGCTCGCAGCTCAGAAGGCTGGTAACCAGTTCCCGGGTCAGGGCGATCCGGCTGTCCCGTAGCGCCTGTTTGCGCGCCTCGGTCCAGCGCTTCTCCGCAATACCTTCGCCGGCCAGGTTGATGACCATGTCATACCCCGGGCCACCGCTGATGGCCGTCAGATCACCAATGGGCGTGACCCGGCCACACAGCGCGCGAACAGCTTCCGGGCTTTGCCGGCTCAGTACGTCCAGCTTGTACCCCGCCTGCAGCAACTCCGGACATAGCACCTGGCCGATAAATCCGGTACCACCGGTTACCAGTATGGATTTATCGGCCATGGGACGCCTCCAGTGAATCCGTGACAATCTCCTTCAGTGCCTGACCCAGACGAGGGTCTTCACCGATCGGTGGCAACAGGGTGACTTCCACACCAAACCGTTCCCGGTAGGCATCGAGCATGGCGGGCACGTCCTTGCGGAGGTGGCGACCGGCGGCCAGGAACAGGGGTACTACCCGAATATCGGTTATTCCGTCCTCAGCGGCCTGTTCCACTTCCGCTTCCAGTGATGGCTCGGCCAGCTCCATATAGGCCACCCTGGCCTCCGGAAGGCTGTTCAGGGTCGGCCGGGCGAGGGCTTCGAAGGTTTCACACCAGCGGCGGTCACTACTGCCGTGGGCGAGTAACAGAATCCGTGTTTTGGCCGTCATGGATCAAGGCTCCTTTGGGTATGATCAGAATCAGTGTATAACTGCGCAATCCTGACTGCGAATCTCAACAGCCGGAGACGTTATGTTCGCTTGGCATGAACTTCTGGATTTCTGGTTTGGCCCGCTGGATGAACATGGACTGCCTGACAGGGACCACCGGGAGCGATGGTTCCGTTCTTCCAGGGCCTTCGACCAGGAGATCCGGCGACGTTTTATTTCCATGGTCCTGTTCGCCTCCGAGAACGGACTGGATCACTGGCGCCAGGAGCCCGGTGGGCGGCTCGCGGAAATTATCCTG
This sequence comes from Marinobacter sp., assembly GCF_041690615.1. GTDB lineage: Bacteria > Pseudomonadota > Gammaproteobacteria > Pseudomonadales > Oleiphilaceae > Marinobacter. The sequence goes on along the minus strand of NZ_JAWLGY010000019.1, from coordinate 55,535 downwards.
TTGGACCAGTTTACCCGTCATATTCACCGGGGCGGCGAGCTGGCTTTCTCTAACGATCGTCAGGCGGTCACGCTATGCCTTGAGGGCCTCGAAGCGGGGGCCGATACAAGGCTGGTGCCGATTCACCGCGCGTTCTTCTATATGCCTCTGCAGCACTCAGAAAAGCTGGTACACCAGGATCGTTCCGTGGCGCTCTACGAGCAACTCGCCGCAACCGGGGATGGTCCATTGGGAGAATTCCTGGCCAGCTTCCTTGAGTCAGCCCGGGATCACCGATCGGTTATCGGCCGGTTTGGCCGCTTTCCCCATCGAAATCGGGCACTGAAGCGTCGCCCGACCCCGGAAGAGGAAGCCTATCTGGGAGGCGGCGGCAAGACCTATGGTCAGGGGTGAGCCGCCAGCGCCGGTGAGGCTTCGAAATTTTTTCACAAAACGGTTGACGGTTCCGGTCCGATCAGTAGAATACGCAGCCGTTGAGAGGCCAAGTGCCTTTGACAAGCGGGAATAGCTCAGTTGGTAGAGCACAACCTTGCCAAGGTTGGGGTCGCGAGTTCGAATCTCGTTTCCCGCTCCAGATTCCGAAAACCCGGTCCGAAACGACCGGGTTTTTTCGTCTCAGGCCCCTCACTGTGGCCGAACTTCAGTATACTGGCGCGGTTCCTGTACCCAGGCCCGGAAGCCCATGAAGATCAGATCCCTGTTTTACTATCCCGTCAAATCCCTGGCCGGCATCGCCACCGATACCCTGCCGCTGGACCGTTTCGGGCCGGCAGCCGACCGTCGCTGGATGCTGGTGGATGATCAGGGCCAGTTTGTAACCCAGCGGAAACACCCGGCCCTCGTGCGCATCAGGCCGTCCCTTGCTGGTGATCAGCTGCTGCTGGATATACCCGGGCATGGAGCTGTCGCCGTTACTGCGGGTAGCCGTGAGCGGGAAGTGACTGTCTGGCGTGACCATGTGGCCGGCGTGCTGGAGGCTCAGGGCGGCGCATCTGCAGCGATATCGGCATTCCTTGGAAAGCCGGTTTCGCTGGTTTACATGCCTGAGAGCGTCACCCGACCGACCAGGCACCAGGACCTTGCCGGGATTCATCCAGTCAGCTTCGCCGACGGTTTCCCGTTTCTGGTGACCAATCAGGCGTCGCTGGATGACCTGGCCCTGCGATTGCCGGGTTATGGTGATATGCGTCGTTTCCGGCCGAATGTGGTGATCGAGGGCGCCGCAGCGTGGCAAGAGGATGACTGGCAGACGCTGCTGCTGGGCGAGGTCAGGGTTCGCATGGTCAAGCCCTGTAGCCGCTGCATCATGACAACGGTGGACCCGGACACCGGTGAACGCTGTTCTGGCGGCGAGCCCCTGAAAACCCTGGCAGGCTTCCGGCGCACCGGTGACGGCGTGATGTTCGGCGTTAATGGTGTGCACGATAACACGGGTACCCTGCGTGTCGGGGATCCGGTTACGCTAATTGATTCAAAGGAGTAACACCGGCGATGCCATTGCTGACCCTTGAAAATATCTCCCTGGCGTTCGGCATGCAGCCACTGCTGGACCAGGCGTCCCTGGTTATCGAGCCCGGCGAGCGAGTCTGCCTGCTGGGGCGCAACGGTGAAGGCAAGTCCACGCTGCTGAAGATCATAGCCGGTGACGTGACTCCCGATGGCGGGGTGGTACGTCTCGACAGCGGTGCGAAGCTAGCGGTACTGCCCCAGATGCTGCCCTCGGATGATACCCGTACGGCCTACGACGTGGTTTCCGGTGCCTTTCCGGAAACCGGCGAACTCCTGGCGAGGTTTCACCACCTTTCCCATCAGGCGGATGAAGCCTCCCTCGATGAGATGATGAAGGTGCAGGAACGACTGGAAGCTCTGGATGGCTGGCGCCTGGACCAGAAAGTAACGGCGATTCTGCAACAGTATCGCATCGATCCCGACCAGACCCTGGACACATTGTCGGGTGGCTGGCAGCGCCGGGTACTGCTGGCAAAGGCATTGGTGGCCGAGCCTGATATCCTGTTACTGGACGAGCCCACGAACCACCTGGATGTACCGGCCATTGCCTGGCTTGAGGATGCACTGGCCCAGTTCCGCGGCGCCATTGTGTTTGTCTCCCATGACCGCGCCTTTATCCGTCGCATGGCTACCCGGGTGGTGGAGCTGGACCGGGGGCACCTGGTCAGCTTTGCGGCCAGCTACGACAAGTATCTGGAACTTAAAGAGAAGGCCCTGGAGGAGGAAGAACGCCAGAACGCCCTGTTTGACAAGCGCCTGAAACAGGAAGAAGCCTGGATTCGCCAGGGCATCAAGGCTCGCCGTACCCGCAACATGGGTCGGGTGAGGGCGCTCAGGGCCATGCGGGAGGAGCGTCGCCAACGCCGTGAGCGGGTTGGTACCGCGAGCTTCTCGGTGGAAGATGCATCCCGATCCGGCAAACTGGTGGTCGACGCCGCCCATGCCGGTTTCCGGTACCAGGATGGCAAGGAAGTTATCCGCGACCTTACCCTGACCATCCTCCGGGGCGACAAAATCGGTCTGGTGGGTGAAAACGGCACCGGCAAGACCACACTGGTTCGACTTCTGCTTGGCGATCTCGAACCCACGGTGGGGCGCATTCGTCTGGGCACAAACCGCCAGGTAGCCTACTTTGACCAGCTTCGTGGTGAACTGGACCTGGACCGGAACGCGCTGGATAACCTCTCGGAGGGCCGGGAGTTTATCGAGATCAATGGCCAGCAGAAGCATGTGCTGGGTTATCTGCAGGAGTTTCTGTTCTCCCCGGAACGGGCCCGGTCTCCGGTGCGGGTTTTCTCGGGCGGCGAACGGGCCCGCCTGCTACTGGCAAAGCTGTTCAGCAAGCCTGCCAACATCCTGGTGCTTGATGAGCCGACCAACGACCTGGACGTGGAAACCCTGGAGCTTCTTGAAGCCCGCCTGGTGGAGTTCGCCGGCACGGTGATCGTCATCAGCCACGACCGGGAATTCCTCGATAACATCGCGACCGACACCCTGTTCCTGGACGGCTCCGGACGGGTGCGGGAATACGTTGGCGGGTATTCGGACTGGCGCCGGCAGGGCGGTCGTTTTCCGGCAGAAGTGGAACCGGCAGGTTCTCGGGACGCCGGAAAAAAGGGCGACAGCAAGGGTGGCGGTGCACGGACGGCCACCGCTCCGGACTCCGGCAAGGCCGCCGCACAGCCGCCAGCATCTGCTGACAAGCGCGCGGTCAAGCTCAGTTACAAGCACAAGCGTGAGCTCGAGCAGCTGCCAGGGCAGATTGAGGAACTGGAATCGAGGCTGGAATCCCTGAACGAGAGGGTTTCGGCACCGGATTTCTATCAGCAGGGCACCGATGGGGTAAACGCGGTGCTGAAGGAGTTGGCGGATACGGAGGCGAGCCTGGAGCAGGCCATGGAACGCTGGATGGAACTCGAAGAAATGCAGAACGGTGGCTGACCTCCGCTGACGCCATTCCGAAGTTCAGCCACTGAGCCGGGATCAGGCCACCGGCGCCCGGAACAGCTTGGTTCCGGACGCCGGCAAGAGGCTGGCAACCGGAGCGTCAGTGAATGCGCACTGCCAGTACGTCACACTTGGCGCCGTGCAGCACGCCATTGGCCGTGGAGCCGAGCAGTAACTGGATGCCGCTGCGGCCATGGCTGCCTACCACAACAAGGTCCACCTCCTTGTCTTCAGACAGGTGGTGAATCTCGGACTCGGGCCGGCCCACGGTCACGATCTGGTTTTCCTCGGAGATACCGTACTCCTTGCCGTAGGCAGCCAGTTGTTCCCGTGCGGCCTTGTCGAGCTGGTCCTGCAGTTCGCTCAGGTCCATCGGGATATCGCCCCCATAGGCATAGCCAACCGGTTCCACCACGTGAGCCAACAACAGTTGGGCATTGTGCTGTTCACTCAGGGCGACGGCTTTCTTGAGCACCTGGGGAGCTTCCTCGGTAAGGTCGATCGCTACCATGATTTTGCTGTAGACAGACATAGACACTACTCCTTGTTCACTGGGGAGTGGGGCACGGGTTTAGCGTTGCTCACTCCGGGATAATTACCAACACTTTAGGCAAGTTTACACCACTGTAAACTGACTGGGGTCAAATAACGAAAAACGGGCCACCCGAAGATGGCCCGTTTATCATCAAACTGTGCCGGCAAAGAGCGTGGTCAGGCGTTTTCCAGCGACGAAACGGCTGAATCCAGTTCGTCCAGGATGGACCGGGAGTACCGTTCGATCACGAATACCACGTTCTGTTTGTTGTAATTGATGTAGGAATCGCGGATAAAACCCCACTTGGTCTTGATTTCTACGGCGGTGCCCCTCAGGTCTCCTTCACCGGTGGACATGACGAAGTCGCCGAGCAGGTCGTCGAGTTCGCGGGCCTGCTCATCCAGTGGCGCAAGGCCGGAGGCGCCTTGGAACGTCTGGGTAACAGGGCTGTATGAGCGTGCGGCATAGCGCGAAAGCATCTGGGCCATGAGCACGGATGCTGAGCGGGCGGTTTCCACTTCCGGCTTGACCGGGGTCTGGGAACTGTCGCGGGCCTGGGCGTAAAGCTCCTGGGCAACGTTGCTCAGGGCGACCGCCTGGTTGGCCATCTCACCCACCAGACGCAGGTCCGGGTAGCCGATTTCGGTAACGTCGCTGACGTTCTGGGCCATCAGTTCACTAAAGGTGCCGAACTCGGAGCGCAGGGAGGCAATCTGCTCGTCGGTCAGTACGTTGGCACCGCTTTCGGAAACGGCCTGCAGGTTACGGGTGGCTTCACCCATGAGTTCCCTGATGGTGTCCCTGGCGGCGGAGTCATTTGTCGCGCTGTAACGGTAGTAGTTACTGAGCGCCATAAAGTTGTTCACGCGGAACTCGTGGAGGTTACGCAGAAAGGCAGCACCTTCGTCGGCATGGACCGGGAACGAGCTGGCCAGCAGCAGAACCAGCGCTGCCAGCACAGAAGGTAAGCGGAGGTGAGTGTTATTCATCGGGGCAGTACTCCATGGCGATGCGCTTTCTTGTTGGAATGGACTGGATCCGGTTCACAAAGCTAAATTAAGGCTTACGGCCGATCAAGCGCTACGTTACAGATTGCGACGCTGTTCCGCGATTTTACGGAATTTTGCAGTTTCCCCATTGGGTTTCAGCCCGGCCCCAAGGCCGGCGTGACGGGCCGTCGTCACAAACTCATTGACAAAATCGCCGTTTTTTCACAAGGTGTGCCCTCGGGATTCAAACGACTGTATGAATTTTTGGTCCTGACGCTGACGCCCTGCTGTCACAGGGGTGTCAGGGCAGTGACCGACAATCCGCTGTCAGACCGGTTCCGCGGACTGCGGAGCAGGGCACAGCAATCAACACAGACTGGAGATCAGTTGATGATTTACGAAGGTAAAGCCATCACCGTAAAAGAGATCGAAGGCGGAATTGCGCAGCTGAACTTTGACTTGCAGGGCGAGTCAGTCAACAAGTTCAATCGCCTCACCATTGAGGAACTGCGTGCTGCCACCGACAAGCTGAAGGCGCAGGACAACCTCAAGGGGCTGGTGGTCACCAGCAGCAAGGACAGTTTCATCGTCGGTGCAGATATCACCGAGTTTACCGACCTGTTCGCCGGCCCTGAGGAAGAGCTGATCAACAATAACCTCACGGCCAACGCCGTTTTCAACGACATTGAGGATCTGCCGTTCCCGACGGTCACCTGCATTAACGGCATGGCCCTGGGTGGCGGCTTCGAGATGGGCCTGGCCACCGATTACCGGGTCATGGACAGCAAGGCAAAGGTTGGCCTGCCGGAAGTGAAGCTGGGTATTTTCCCGGGTTTCGGCGGTACCGTTCGCCTGTCCCGCCTGGTGGGTGTGGACTACGCCATCGAATGGATCTGCATGGGCTCCGAGAACCGTGCTGACAAGGCCCTGAATGTGGGCGCTGTAGATGCGGTCGTGGAAGCGGACAAGCTGGTTGACGCCGCCCGTGCCATTATCGACCAGTGCAATGAAGGCAAGCTGGACTACCAGGCCCGCCGTGAAGAAAAGAAGGGCAAGATCCAGCTGAACAATATGGAAAGCATGATGGCCTTCGAGACCGCCAAGGGTTTCGTGGCTGGCCAGGCCGGCAAGAACTACCCGGCACCGGTAGAAGCCATCAAGGTCATGCAGAAACATGCCAGCCTGCCCCGTGACAAGGCCATTGAAGTGGAAGCGAAAGGCTTCGCCAAAATGGCCAAGACCAATGTAGCGGCCTGCCTGGTGGGTCTCTTCCTGAACGATCAGAAGCTCAAGGCCAAGTCCAAGCAGTGGGAAAAGGAGGCCGCAGACGTAAAACAGGCAGCCGTGCTGGGTGCGGGCATTATGGGTGGCGGTATTGCCTACCAGTCTGCCTATAAAGGCACACCCATCCTGATGAAGGATATTAATGAAGACGGCATCAGCCTGGGTCTGAAAGAGGCCAAGAAGCTGCTGTCCAAGCGTGTTGCCAAGGGCAAGATGAAGCCCGAGCAGATGGCTGACGCCCTCAACAACATCCGTCCGACCCTGAGCTATGGCGATTTCGGCAACGTGGACATCGTTGTGGAAGCCGTGGTGGAGAACGTCAAGGTCAAGGATTCGGTGCTGCGTGAAGTGGAAGACCAGGTGGCTGAGGATGCAATCATCACCTCCAACACCTCGACCATTTCCATCGATACCCTGGCACAGAACCTCAAGCGCCCGGAAAATTTCTGCGGTATGCACTTCTTCAACCCGGTACCGATGATGCCGCTGGTGGAGGTTATCCGTGGTGAGAAGTCCAGTGACCGCGCTATCGCCACCACCGTGGCCTACGCCAAGGCCATGGGCAAGACCCCCATCGTGGTCAACAACTGCCCGGGCTTCCTGGTGAACCGTGTGCTGTTCCCGTACTTCGGTGGCTTTGCCGGCCTGGTTCGCGATGGCGCCGACTTCCAGCGCGTCGACAAGGTAATGGAAAATTTTGGCTGGCCCATGGGCCCGGCCTACCTGCTGGACGTGGTGGGCATGGACACCGGCAAGCATGCCAATGAGGTGATGGCAGAAGGTTTCCCGGACCGTATGAAGACCGACTGGAAATCCGGCATCGACGTGATGTACGAGAACAACCGTTACGGTCAGAAGAACGGCAAGGGCTTCTACGCCTACGAGGAAGACCGCAAGGGCAAGCAGAAGAAGGTGGTCGACGAAGAGGCCTACAAGCTGCTTGAGCCGGTCGTCCAGGGCAAGAAGGAGTTTACCGACGAGGACATCATTGCCCGCATGATGATTCCCCTGTGCATGGAAACCGTTCGCTGCCTGGAAGACGGCATTGTCGAAGAGCCTGCAGATGCGGATATGGGCCTGATCTATGGTATCGGCTTCCCGCCGTTCCGTGGTGGTGCCCTGCGCTACATCGATGACATGGGCGTCGACAAGTTCGTCGAGCTGGCAGACAAGTATGCAGACCTGGGTCCGCTCTACCACCCGACCAAGAAGCTGCGTGAAATGGCGAAGAACGGCGACAAGTTCTTCGGCTGAACCCGGTAGCCTCTGAGCGCCAGACATTATCCGGCGCGGGTTCAGAGGCACCTGAACGAGATTTCCGAACGGAGAAAGATCTATGAGCCTTAATCCGAGAGACGTTGTCGTAGTGGATTGCGTGCGGACTCCGATGGGTCGTGCCAAGAACGGCTGCTTCCGCAACGTTCGCGCCGAGAACCTGTCTGCCGCGCTGATTGATGCACTGCTGGACCGTAATCCCAAGCTGAACCCCAAGGACGTGGAAGACGTGATCTGGGGCGCGGTCAACCAGACCAAGGAGCAGGGCTTCAACGTGGCCCGTCACATTTCGCTGTTGACCCGCGTGCCCCACGAAGCTGGCGCCCAGACGGTGAACCGCCTGTGCGGTTCTTCCATGACCGCGATCCATACCGCCGCCCAGGCCATTCAGACCGGCAACGGTGACGTGTTCGTGATTGGTGGTGTCGAACACATGGGCCACATCCCCATGACCGAAGGTTTTGACCATAACCCGGCGTCGTCCAAGTATTCCGCCAAGGCCTCCAATATGATGGGTCTGACTGCGGAAATGCTTGCCAAGATGCACGGCATCAGCCGCGAGCAGCAGGACGAGTTTGGTGCCCGGTCTCACCGCCTGGCCCATGAAGCGACCCAGGAAGGCCGGTTCAAGAATGAAATTGTGCCCATCGAAGGCCACGACGAGAACGGCTTCGTCAAGCTGATCGAAGAGGACGAGACCATTCGCCCGGAAACCACCGCGGAGTCCCTGGGCCAGCTGAAGCCGGCGTTTGATCCGAAAAACGGCACCGTGACCGCGGGTACTTCCTCTCAGCTCACGGATGGCGCTTCCGCCATGCTGATGATGTCTGCCGAGAAGGCCCAGTCACTGGGGCTGACCCCGATCGCGAAGATTCGTGGTATGGCGGTGGCCGGTGTGGATCCGGCCATTATGGGCTATGGCCCGGTACCGGCTACCAAAAAGGCCCTGAAGCGTGCCGGCCTGACCGTCGATGACATCGATTTCTGGGAGCTCAACGAAGCCTTCGCCGGGCAGTCCCTGCCGGTGCTGAAGGATCTCAAGCTGCTGGATGTGATGGACCAGAAGGTCAACCTTAATGGCGGTGCTATCGCCCTAGGCCACCCACTGGGTTGTTCCGGTGCGCGGATTTCCACCACCCTGCTGAACATCATGCAGGCCCGTGGCGGTAACCTGGGCGTTTCCACCATGTGTATCGGCCTCGGCCAGGGCATCGCAACGGTCTGGGAACGGGTATAACCCCGCACTGAAAGCAAGCCCGATAGAGCCCGGCCCAGTGCCGGGCTTTTTTGATGGTGGTGCTGCCAGGGCGATCTTTCGAGATATGCTATAGCTTTACCAAAAATCAAAGTATGGGTTGTCTTGACTTTGCTGACACTGTAAAACAGTGCACCTATGCGCTCCGGCCAGCCACCGCAGGCACTCCAGTTGGCTGATTTTTCTTGCGGTTTGAAGTCTGGCTGTTTATTGAACTGTTTCCAGGGGTAATGTCTCTGATATGGGTAAAAGTCTCGTTATCGTCGAGTCGCCAGCCAAAGCGAAGACCATCAACAAGTATCTGGGCAACGATTTCATTGTAAAGTCCAGTGTTGGTCATATTCGCGACCTGCCCGTCAGTGGCAGTGGCTCCACCTCAGACCCCAAGGAGCGTGCCCGCCAGGCCGCCCAGACCCGGAAGATGAATCCGGACGAAAAGGCTGCCTACAAGAAGCGTAAGGCCCGGGAACAGCTGATTGCCCGTATGGGCGTCGACCCCGACCATGACTGGCAGGCCCGCTACGAGATCCTGCCGGGCAAGGAAAAGGTGGTGAGCGAGCTCAAGCGGCTGGCGAAGAATGCCGACCACGTCTACCTCGCAACGGATCTGGACCGCGAAGGGGAGGCCATTGCCTGGCACCTGCGGGAAACCATTGGCGGAGAGCCAGACAAATACCGTCGCGTGGTGTTCAACGAGATCACCAAGCGGGCCATCCAGGCAGCCTTTGAAGACCCCGGCAGCCTCGACACCAACCGTGTAAATGCCCAGCAGGCGCGCCGGTTCCTGGACCGGGTAGTGGGTTACATGGTCTCGCCCTTGCTGTGGTCCAAGATTGCCCGTGGACTTTCTGCGGGCCGGGTCCAGTCGGTCGCCGTGCGCCTGATCGTGGAGCGGGAGAAAGAGATTCGCAGCTTTGTACCGGAAGAGTACTGGCAGCTGCATGCGGACCTGAAGAAAAAGGACACTCCGGTCCGGTTCGAGGTCACCCGCTACCAGGACAAGGCCTACCGACCGGAAAACGAAAAGCAGAGTAGTGAGCATGTCGCCCGCCTGAAGCAGGGCGAGTTCCGGGTGGCGAAGCGTGAAGACAAGCCCACCCGCTCGCGGCCGTCTGCCCCTTTTATTACCTCGACCCTGCAGCAGGCGGCCAGTAACCGCATGGGCTTCAGTGTCAAGAAAACCATGATGCTGGCACAACGCCTGTACGAGGCCGGCTACATCACCTATATGCGGACTGACTCCACCAACCTGAGTCAGGATGCGGTCAGTGGTGCCCGGGACTATATCGCCAAACAGTTTGGTGACCGGTACCTGCCTGACTCGCCGCGGGTGTACGGCAGCAAGGAAGGCGCCCAGGAGGCCCACGAGGCTATCCGGCCTACTGAGGTTACCCGGAAGCCAAGTGATATCAGTGGTCTGGAGAAGGATGCTGAGAAGTTGTATGAACTGATCTGGCGGCAGTTCCTGGCCTGCCAGATGGCTGACGCAGAGTTCCTGAGCACGTCCATCGTGGTCGCCAATGGCGACTACGAGCTGCGCACCCGTGGTCGTATTATCAAGTTTGAGGGTTTCCTGAAGGCGGCGCCCCAGTCTGCCAAGAAAGACGAAGACGTGGCCCTGCCCGACATCAAGGTGGACGAGGTGCTGGACCTCGCGAAACTGGACCCGACCCAGCACTTCACCAAGCCGGCCCCCCGATATACGGAAGCGAGCCTAGTCAAGGAGCTGGAGAAGCAGGGTATCGGCCGGCCGTCTACATACGCGTCTATTATTTCCACCATTCAGGACCGTGGGTATGTCCGGCTGCAGAATCGTCGTTTCTACGCGGAGAAAATGGGTGACATCGTCACCGAGCGGTTGACCGAGTCCTTCCCGAATCTGATGGACTTCGATTTCACGGCCCGCATGGAAGACGAGCTGGATGACATTGCCGAGGGCGAAGAGGACTGGAAAAAAGTCCTCAACGACTTCTACGCCCGCTTCCGCAAGCAGCTGGAAGAGGCGGAAAAGCCTGATGGTGGTATGCGCACCAATGCGCCCACGGAGACGGATATTCCCTGTCCAACCTGTGGTCGCAATATGCAGATCCGGGTGGCCAGCACCGGGGTCTTCCTGGGCTGCTCCGGCTACTCATTGCCACCGAAGGAACGCTGCAAGACCACCATCAACCTGGTTTCCGGGGACGAAGTGGTCAGCGCCGATGATGATGTGGAAGGTGAGGGCGAGAGCCGTCTGCTGCGCAAGAAGCGCAGGTGCCCGAAATGCGGTACGGCCATGGACAGCTACCTGATCGATGAGAAGCGCAAGCTGCACATCTGTGGTAACAATCCGGATTGCCCCGGCTACGAGGTGGAAGAGGGCACGTTCCGCATCAAGGGCTATGACGGACCCACCCTCGAATGCGACAAGTGTGGTTCTGAAATGCAGCTGAAGACCGGTCGTTTCGGCAAGTACTTTGGCTGCACCAACCCGGATTGCAAGAATACCCGCAAGCTGCTCAAGAGCGGCGAGCCGGCGCCCCCCAAGATGGACCCGGTGCCCATGCCGGAACTTAAGTGCCAGAAGGTGGACGACACCTATGTGCTGAGGGACGGGGCCTCCGGCCTGTTCCTGGCGGCCAGCAAGTTCCCCAAGAACCGGGAAACCCGTCCGCCCCTGGTGATGGAGCTCAAGCCCCATCGCAAGGAAATCGACCCCAAGTACGATTACCTGATGGACGCGCCGGAGAAGGACCCCGAGGGCAACCCCACCGTGATCCGCTATAGCCGCAAGAGCAAGGAGCAGTACGTCATGTCCGAGAAGGACGGCAAGGCAACCGGCTGGTCAGCCTGGTACGAGAACGGCCGCTGGGTGCCTCGGGACAAGAAGAAGTAGGTCGTATTGCCGCTGGAGGCACGGCCCCTCCGACAGACGCCCTTCGACAGGCTCAGGGCGATCGGTAGTTTGTGAGAGGTTCCCTTCGACAGGCTCAGGGCGATCGGTAGTTTGTGAGAGGTTCCCTTCGACAGGCTCAGGGCGATCGGTAGTTTGTGAGAGGTTCCCTTCGACAGGCTCAGGGCGTTCGGTAGTTTGTGGGAGGCTCCCTTCGACAGGGTCAGGGTGATCGGTCCAAAGATGCCTGCTCGCGGCTTTAGCGACTAAAGACCTTTTTTCCGTTCGCCCTGAGCTTGTCGAAGGGCCGTGGATTCTGTGGCTAAAAATCAGTTCTTCCGCAGTCTTTGTACCAGTGACGAGGTATCCCAGCGCCGTCCGCCCATCTCCTGTACATCTCCGTAGAACTGGTCCACCAGCGCCGCCACTGGCAGCTTGGCGCCGTTGCGGCGGGCCTCTTCCAGGCAGATGGCCAGGTCCTTGCGCATCCAGTCTACGGCAAATCCATGGTCGAACTTGCCGGCGATCATGGTGGCTGAACGATTCTCCATCTGCCAGGACTGGGCGGCACCCTTGGAGATCACGTCAATGACCTTCGAAACGTCCAGGTCTGCCTGTTCAGCAAAGTGAATGGCCTCTGACAGGCTCTGCACCAGCCCGGCAATGGCAATCTGGTTCACCATCTTGGTCTTCTGGCCGCTGCCAGCGGGTCCCATCAGGTTCAGGGCCCTGGCATACAGGCTCAACGTCTTGCTGACCCGGGTAAAGGCATCCTCCTCGCCGCCGCACATGATAGTGAGTTGCCCGTTCTCCGCCCCTTGCTGGCCACCTGACACAGGCGCATCGATAAAGTGCTGGCCTGCGGCAGAGGCCGCTTCGCTGAGTTCCTCCGCGATGCCGGCGGACGCCGTGGTGTGATCCACCAGTACGGCGCCTTTCGGAGCGTTGGCGATAATGCCATGATCACCCAGATACACCTCCCGAAGGTCCGGGTCGGCGCCCACGCAGGTCAACACCACATCGGCGCCATGGACGGCGTCTGCAATGGTGATACAGGCCTCACCGTCATACTCGTTAGCCCACTGACTGGCCTTCTCGGGACTGCGGTTCCACACATTCACAGTCAGCCCGGCGTTAGCCAGGTGCCCGGCCATGGGGTAGCCCATCACTCCAAGGCCTATAAACGCAATGTTCTTCATCCGCCGTTCTCCTGATATACAGCTTGTTGTTCGGTTCAGGCATCGATGATTACAGATGTATTCAGGATGTCAAAGGCGGGAGCGATTCAATGTCGGTGGTATTTATCGCCTAATTCAGTGGATTGGGGTTGGCGCTACCAAGAGGACTGGGGTGGGCGGGTAGTGGGGTGGTCTTTCAGAGCAGGGCCATGGATGGCCCGGAGCAAGGCCGGTCCAGGGAGGGGCCGTGAATTGCGGCGGCGAAAGACCACCCCACTGGCCGGCCGCCTTCTACCCGAACAAGCAGGCCCGGGCGGAACGAACACCGCAACCTGGCCAACGAGCCTTTCAGCCGTGACACACGGAAAAGTCTGAGTTCAGGCAAACAAAAAGGCCGTCAGGGAAACCCCGACGGCCTTCGAGTGACACATGCCCGAAAGGGCAGGGATCGTTACTTCTTCGGATAATCCCGCTTGTCGGAGCCGGTATACAGCTGACGGGGACGACCGATGCGGTAGTTGCCGGAAACCATCTCGTTCCAGTGGCTGTACCAGCCAATGGTGCGGGCCAGGGCAAAGATTACCGTAAACATGGAAGTCGGAATGCCAATGGCCTTCAGGATGATGCCGGAGTAGAAGTCCACGTTCGGGTACAGCTTGCGCTCCACGAAGTACTCGTCTTCCAGGGCAATCTTCTCCAGGCGCTGGGCAATCTTGAGCAGGGGGTCGTTCTCCAGGCCAAGCTCCTGCAGTACCTCGTGGGCAGTCTCACGCATAACCTTGGCACGGGGGTCGAAGTTCTTGTAGACCCGGTGGCCAAAGCCCATCAGACGGAAGGGGTCGTCCTTGTCCTTTGCCTTGGCGATAAACTGCTCGATGTTCTTCTCGTCACCGATCTCGGCCAGCATATCCAGCACCGCCTCGTTGGCGCCACCGTGAGCCGGGCCCCACAGGGCAGCGATACCGGAAGCGATACAGGCATAGGGATTGGCGCCAGTGGAGCCGGCAAGGCGTACAGTAGAGGTGGACGCATTCTGCTCATGGTCAGCGTGCAGAATGAAGATCTTGTCCATGGCCTTCGCCAGAACCGGGTTCGGCTTGTACTCCTCGCAGGGCACACCAAACATCATCTGCAGGAAGTTCTCTGCATAGTTCAGGTCGTTGCGGGGATACATGAACGGTTGACCGATGGAGTACTTGTAGCACCAGGCCGCAATGGTCGGCATCTTGGCGATCAGGCGGTGGGCGGTAATTTCACGCTGACGGGGGTCGGCCACATCCATCTGGTCATGGTAGAAGGCGGACAGGGCGCCCACTACGCCGCACATGATAGCCATCGGATGCGCATCCCGGCGGAAGCCGTGGAAAAAGTTGCGCATCTGGTCGTGCAGCATGGTGTGGTTCTTGATAGTGGTGTGGAACTGCTTGTTCTGTTCCGGTGTGGGCAGTTCGCCGTTCAGCAGCAGGTAGCACACTTCCAGGTAGTCGGAATGCTCGGCCAGCTGGTCGATTGGGTAGCCGCGATGCAGGAGGGTGCCCTTGGCGCCATCAATATAGGTGATGGCAGACTCACAGGCTGCTGTGGATACAAAGCCTGGATCGTAAGTGAAAACGCCTTCCTGGACGAGGCCGCGAACGTCGATGACGTCAGGGCCGACGGTGCCTGAATAAACCGGAAGCTCAATGGATTTGTCACCCACCGAGAGCGTTGCTTTCCTGTCGGTCATGGTGCTCTCCTGTTATCAGCGTTAGTAGCGCGGGAAGGCGCGTATTATTGGTAAACCGGCGGCAAAATATAGGGTGTTGGCTTTTTTTGTCAATGCGCGGCGAGATAAAACATTGTGAATCAATCCGGGCATGATACCCGATTGTTCGGAGAATGGCAGGCACCGGTCCTCCCGAGGCGGTTGTTTTCCGTCCCGAAGGCTTGATGAGACTGTTGTTTTTTCAGTCTCAAATTGCATTTGTCAATCATCCCAATAGCTGAGTCCGCGGCCTGATGTATCAGGGTTTTCCAGACTTGCCGGTTTGTAATTCCGGGGGGCACTCCTTATAATCCGTAGCCCGGAAACGGGGACATGCCAAGCCGGAACGCCGGCAACGACGTCGGCGGTTATGTTCTCCCTCCCGAATAACCTGTGCGGCCACAACGGTGTGCCGACAAGGTCATCCTTCATACCAACCATCCGCTCCGGTCCGTCCGGAAAAGCGGAGCAACGAGAGAGTGTGAGAGCGCTGTGAATAGCAAACGACCAGTTAATCTCGATCTCGGCAAGTTTCATTTTCCGCTACCTGCCATTACTTCCATATTGCACCGCATCAGCGGCGTCATCATGTTTGTTGGTGTTGCCTTCCTGTTGTACGGGCTGGACTTGTCATTGTCCGGGGAAGAGGGCTTTGCTCGCGTCAATGAACTGCTGGACAGCTTCCTGGCGAAGCTGATCATCTGGGGCATCCTGTCCGCCCTGCTGTATCACCTGGTAGCCGGCATCAAGCATCTGCTGATGGACATGGGTATTGGTGAGGAGCTCAAGAGCGGTCGTCTGGCGGCGAAGCTCACGATCGTTATTTCGGTGATCCTGATTGTTCTTGCGGGGGTATGGGTATGGCAGTGAACAGCGTAACGAATCTCGGCCGCAGCGGCGTTTATGACTGGATGGTCCAGCGTGTCAGCGCGTACCTGCTTGCACTTTATACAATCTTCCTGCTCGGTTTCATGCTGACAACCGACCTGGATTACGAGGCGTGGGCCGGGCTGTTCAGCCAGACCTGGTTCCGTATCTTCAGTCTCGGCACCCTGATTGCGCTTGGCGGACATGCCTGGGTCGGCTTGTGGACGGTTTCCACCGACTACATCAAGGCAACGCTGCCGCGGTTCCTGTTCCAGGCTATCTGCGGCACTGTGATGTTCGTATATGTTGTCTGGGGCATTCAGATTCTTTGGGGGCTTTAATAGATGGCTAATATCAAGACCATTTCCTACGACGCGATTGTTATCGGTGGTGGCGGTTCCGGCATGCGTGCTGCGCTGCAGCTCACCGAGTCAGGGCTGAACACCGCCTGTATCACCAAGGTATTTCCGACGCGCTCCCACACCGTCTCTGCCCAGGGTGGCATCACCTGCGCGATCGCCAGTGCGGATCCGAACGATGACTGGCGCTGGCATATGTATGACACCGTCAAGGGCTCCGACTACATCGGTGACCAGGACGCGATCGAGTATATGTGTTCCGTGGGGCCCCAGGCGGTATTCGAGCTTGAGCACATGGGTCTGCCGTTCTCCCGCACCGAGCAGGGTCGTATCTATCAGCGCCCGTTCGGTGGCCAGTCCAAGGGCCCGGATAACCCCACCCAGGCAGCGCGTACCTGCGCCGCTGCGGACCGTACCGGCCACGCCCTGTTGCACACCCTGTACCAGGCCAACCTGAAGGGAGGCACCACCTTCCTGAATGAGTGGTACGCCGTCGATCTGGTGAAGAACAGCAAGAACCAGGTAGTGGGTGTTGTTGCTATTGAGATTGAAACCGGCGAAGTAGCCTACATCAAGGCCAAGGCGACCGTTCTGGCCACCGGTGGTGCAGGCCGTATCTACGCCTCGACCACCAATGCCCTGATCAATACCGGTGACGGCATCGGCATGGCGCTGCGCGCTGGCTTCCCGGTTCAGGACATGGAAATGTGGCAGTTCCACCCCACCGGTATCCACGGTGCCGGTACCCTGGTGACTGAAGGCTGCCGGGGTGAGGGTGGTTACCTGATCAACTCGGAGGGCGAGCGCTTCATGGAGCGTTACGCGCCCAATGCCAAAGACCTGGCGGGTCGTGACGTTGTCGCCCGTTCCATGGTACTGGAGATTCTCGAAGGCCGCGGTTGTGGTCCCGACAAGGACCATGTTCTGCTGAAGCTGGATCACCTGGGTGAAGAGACCCTCAACCTCCGTCTGCCGGGTATCTGTGAGCTGTCCCGCACTTTCGCCCATGTGGACCCGGTTAAAGAGCCGATTCCGGTGGTTCCGACCTGCCACTATATGATGGGTGGTATTCCCACCAATGTGGGTGGCCAGGCGCTTACCCAGGACGAAAATGGCAATGACAAGCCGATCGAAGGCCTGTTTGCCTGTGGCGAAGCCGCCTGTGTATCCGTCCACGGCGCCAACCGCCTGGGTGGTAACTCCCTGCTGGACCTGGTGGTCTTCGGTCGTGCGGCCGGCCTGCATATCGAGAAGATGATTCGCGATGGCTTCGAGATTGACGCTGCCACCGACGAGGAAATCCAGAAGGCCATGGCCCGCCTGGATCGCCTGAACAACACCGACGAAGGTGAAGAGGTGGCCAAGGTCCGCAAGGACCTGCAGAACTGCATGCAGCTGTACTTCGGTGTGTTCCGTGACGGCGAAAGCATGGAGAAGGGTCTGAAACTGCTGGACGAAATTGGTGAAAGGGTGCGCCGCACCAAGCTTGCCGACCGTAGCAACGCCTTCAATACCGCCCGCATCGAGGCGCTGGAACTGGACAACCTTTATGAGGTTGCCTATGCGACAGCGGTTTCCGCGGTAGAGCGCAAGGAAAGCCGCGGTGCCCACGCCCGCAACGACTTTACCGAGCGTGATGACGAAAACTGGCTCAAGCACTCTGTCTACTTCCCGCTCGAGAAGCGGGTGGGCAAGCGTGACGTCAACTTCGCGCCAAAGACGGTTCCGACCTTCGAGCCGAAAATCCGGACTTACTAAGGGGGATAGATCAAGATGTTGGTAAGCCTTTACCGTTATAACCCGGAAACTGACAACGCCCCTTACATGCAGGATGTTGAGCTGGAGCTTCCGGAAGGCAAGGACCTTATGGTGCTGGACGTGCTCAATCTTCTCAAGGAGAAGGATCCGTCACTGGCGTACCGTCGCTCCTGCCGCGAGGGGGTTTGTGGCTCCGACGGCATGAATATGAACGGCAAGAATGGCCTGGCCTGCATCACTCCGGCATCCGACGTGGTCAAGCACGGCAAGCTTGTGTTGCGTCCGCTGCCGGGCCTGCCCGTCATCCGTGACCTGGTGGTGGACATGAACCTGTTCTACCAGCAGTACGAGAAGGTACAGCCTTACCTGATCAATAATACGCCGGAGCCGGCCATCGAGCGTTTGCAGAGTCCGGAAGACCGGGAAAAGCTGGACGGTCTGTACGAATGTATCCTGTGCGCCTGTTGTTCCACGTCCTGTCCGTCGTTCTGGTGGAATCCGGACAAGTTCATCGGCCCGGCCGGTCTGTTGCAGGCCTACCGCTTCCTGGCAGACTCCCGTGACACGGCGCAGGCCGAGCGCCTGTCCAACCTGGACGATCCATTCAGTGTCTTCCGTTGCCGAGGCATTATGAACTGTGTCAGCGTATGTCCCAAGGGTCTGAATCCGACCCGGGCGATCGGGCATATCCGCGACCTGTTGCTGCAGCGGGCCACCTGATCTGCGGTTTTCTGCAAGACCGCTATACTGTTCTGGAAGTGTCAGGCCGCCGGCCTGTATTCCGCCTGACTGAATAGCCTTCTACCAAAGGCGCATTGGCAGGCGGGGGCCGGTAAGGCAAGCTATCGAGCCGCAGCAAGTGCCCAAAAAGCGCTGCTGCGGCCCGATTCAGTATAAAAAACCACCGGGGAACGGAAAACATCCGTGTGCATTGTGGTGGCTACAGTCGATCCCGTAAAAACCCGTATTGACTGAGAAATACCCCTGGCCGACCATGATGAGCTCCCCCGCACCAGTCCAAGGTGAGCTATTCAAAATGCATGAAAGCATAATGGAGCAGTTATGGCAGACCTCCCATCTACAGGGTGGGAATCTGGCCTATGTTGAGCAGCTTTTTGAAACCTACCTGACCGATCCGAATGCCATTCCAGAAGAGTGGCGGAGCTATTTTGACAAGCTTCCGGGCGTCGACGGCAATACCCGTGACATTGCCCATTCCACCATCCGCGAACAGTTCGAACACATCTCCCGAAACCAGCGCGTCTATAGTGGCGCCGGTGTTCCCGCCTCCGCCACGTCTGACGCTGATCGTAAACAGATCCGTGTGCTCCAGATGATCAATGCCTACCGTTTCCGCGGACACCAGGAAGCGCAGCTTGACCCTCTGGGCGTATGGCAGCGGCCGAAGGTGGAAGATCTGGATCCGGGCTTCCATGAACTGTCAGATGCGGATCGTGACCTGGAGTTCCAGACCGGTTCCCTGAACTTCGGCTCCGAGAAAATGAAACTCGGAGACATCGTCGATGAACTGCGCAAGACCTACTGCAGCAGCATCGGTGCCGAATACATGCATGTGGTGGATACCCGCATCAAGCGGTGGTTCCAGCAACGCATGGAGCCCGTAAGGTCCCGCCCGGCCTATGAAGCGAAGACCCGCAAGCACCTGCTGGAGCGGCTTACCGCTGCGGAAGGCCTTGAAAAGTACCTGGGCTCCCGCTACCCGGGGGTCAAGCGTTTCGGTCTTGAAGGTGGCGAAGCACTGATCCCCTGTCTCGACGAACTGATCCAGCGTGCCGGCAGCTACGGCGCCAAGGAAATCGTTCTGGGCATGGCCCACCGGGGTCGCCTGAACGTGCTGGTCAACACCCTGGGCAAGAATCCGAAAGACCTGTTCGACGAGTTCGAAGGCAAGAAGATGGCGGACTCCGGCTCCGGTGACGTCAAGTATCACCAGGGCTTCTCCTCCAACGTGATGACCGAGGGTGGTGAGGTTCACCTGGCACTGGCCTTTAACCCGTCACACCTGGAGATCGTCTCTCCGGTTGTGGTTGGCTCTGTTCGTGCACGGCAGACCCGTCGTAATGATACCGACGGCAGTCAGGTGGTCCCGATTATCATGCACGGTGACGCCGCTTTTGCCGGTCAGGGCGTGGTAATGGAAACCTTCCAGATGTCCCAGACCCGGGGCTTTGGTGTGGGCGGCACCATCCACATCGTGATCAATAACCAGGTCGGCTTCACCACCAGCAAGCAGGAAGACGCCCGGTCCACCGAATACTGCACCGATGTGGCCAAGATGATCCAGGCCCCCATCCTGCACGTGAACGCCGACGATCCAGAAGCGGTCATGTTTGTCACCCAGATGGCCATGGACTACCGCAATGAGTTCAAGCAGGACGTGGTGATTGACCTGGTCTGTTACCGTCGCCGTGGGCATAACGAGGCCGATGAGCCGTCCGCGACCCAGCCGGTGATGTACGACAAGATCCGCAAGCTCAAGAGCACCCGTCACCTCTATGCCGGCCAGCTGGTCGACGAGGGTGTTCTCTCGGAGGACGACGCCAAGAAGATGGAGACCGAGTATCGGGATGCCCTCGATAACGGTGAACACGTGGTGAAGTCCCTGGTCAAGGAGCCGAACACCGAACTTTACGTGGACTGGACGCCGTACCTGGGCCACGAGTGGACCGCCAAGTGCAAGACCAGCGTGACCCTGAAGAATATCCAGCGTCTCGGCAAGAAACTGACCTGGGTGCCGGAGGGCTTCTCTATCCAGCGCCAGGTCCAGAAAATTGTCGAGGACCGCAAGAAGATGACCGCTGGTGCCCTCGGTCTGAACTGGGGTTACGGCGAGATGATGGCCTATGCCTCCCTGCTGGATGAAGGTCATCCGATCCGCATTACCGGGCAGGACGTGGGTCGTGGCACCTTCTCTCACCGCCATGCGGTGCTGCATAACCAGAAAGGCGGCGATACCTGGACTTCCCTGGCCAACCTCTCCGAGAAGCAACCCTCGTTCGAGATCTACGACTCACTGCTGTCTGAAGAAGCGGTGATGGCGTTCGAGTATGGCTACTCCACCACCACCCCGAATGCGCTGATCGTCTGGGAAGCCCAGTTCGGTGATTTTGCCAACGGCGCCCAGGTGGTCATTGACCAGTTCCTCACCAGTGGTGAGCACAAGTGGGGCCGCCTGTGTGGGCTGACCCTGCTGCTGCCCCATGGTTATGAAGGGCAGGGACCGGAGCACTCCTCCGCGCGTCTGGAGCGTTTCCTGCAGTTGTGTGCAGAGCATAATATCCAGGTCTGTGTGCCCACCACGCCGTCTCAGGTGTTCCACATGCTGCGCCGCCAGGTGAAACGCCCGCTGCGGAAGCCTCTGGTAGCCATCACCCCCAAGAGCCTCCTGCGCCATAAGGAAGCGACGTCCGATCTGGATGACCTGACATCAGGTACCTTCCAGACCGTGTTGCCCGAGAAAGAGCCTTCTGACCCGAAAAAAGTTACCCGGCTGATCCTTTGCAGCGGCAAGGTGTACTACGATTTGCTGGAGAAGAAGAAAGCCGACGGTCGTGACGACGTTGTCATCTTCCGGATCGAGCAGCTTTACCCGTTCCCCGGTGACGACCTGGACGAACTGCTGGCTCCCTACACCAAACTCAAGCATGCCGTCTGGTGTCAGGAAGAGCCGATGAACCAGGGTGCCTGGTATTGCAGTCAGCATCATATGCGTGCTGCGTTGCACCGCCTGAACCCGAAGCTGTATCTGGATTACGCAGGTCGCGACGCCTCTGCAGCGCCGGCAGCGGGCTACATGTCCGTGCATGTCGAGCAGCAGAAGAAGCTGGTAAATGACGCCTTTGAACTGTGACGAGCTACCGAACGTAAGGAATTGAAATGTCAATAGAAATAAAAGCCCCCGTTTTCCCTGAGTCGGTCGCTGAGGGCACCGTTGCCACCTGGCACAAGAAGCCAGGCGAAGCCTGCGAACGCGACGAACTGATTGTCGACATCGAGACCGACAAGGTAGTCCTGGAAGTCGTCGCGCCCGCGGATGGCGTGGTCGAGGAAATTATCAAGGACGAGGGCGACACCGTTGAGAGTGGTGAAGTGATTGGCAAGTTCAAGGAAGGCGCTGCCGGTGAAAGCAAGTCTGACGCCAAGGCGGATTCCGGCGAGGAAAAACAGGCTGAACAGAAGGATGAAGCCGCTTCCTCTGATGACTCCGACAAGGGCAGTGCTGCAGCGTCCGGCGATGCCATCCTGAGCCCGGCAGCCCGCAAGCTGGCTGAGGAAAACAGCGTTGACCCGGATTCCGTCAAGGGAACAGGCAAGGGTGGTCGCGTTACCAAGGAAGACGTGCAGGCTCATATCGAGGGTGGCAAGTCATCTGCTGGCAGCCAGAGCGCTCCCCAGCAGGCCGCAGCTCCCGCCGCAGACATACCTGCCGGCGAGCGCCCGGAGAAGCGGGTGCCCATGACCCGTCTGCGTGCCAGCATCGCCAAGCGCCTGGTGCAGGCGCAGACCGATGCCGCCATGCTCACCACGTTCAACGAAGTGAACATGAAGCCGGTAATGGAGCTGCGCAAGCAGTACAAAGAGTCCTTCGAGAAGCGTCACGGCGTCAAGCTGGGCTTCATGTCCTTCTTCGCCAAGGCTGCCACCGAGGCCCTCAAGCGCTTCCCGGCGGTGAACGCCTCTATCGACGGCAATGACATGGTCTACCATGGCTACCAGGATATCGGTGTGGCGGTTTCCACCGATCGCGGCCTGGTGGTTCCGGTTCTGCGTGATGTTGACGCCATGGGCCTGGCGGATATCGAGAAGAAGATCATCGAGTACGGCCAGAAGGCCAAGGGCGGCAAGCTGGGCATCGACGAGATGACCGGCGGCACCTTTACCATCACCAATGGTGGTATTTTCGGCTCACTGATTTCCACGCCGATCCTGAACCCGCCGCAGACAGCTATCCTGGGCATGCACAAGATCCAGGAACGCCCGATGGCGGTGAACGGTCAGGTCGAGATCCTGCCAATGATGTACCTGGCGCTGTCCTATGACCATCGTATGATCGATGGCAAGGAAGCGGTACAGTTCCTCGTCGCCATCAAGGAAATGATCGAGGATCCGACCCGCATCCTGCTGGACGTCTGAACCTATCAAACTCATTCCGGAGCCCCGGAGGCGTCACGCCTTCCGGGGCTTCCGCCAGATAACGGGATAGAACATGTCTGACAAGTACGATGTGATCGTCATTGGCGCCGGCCCCGGCGGCTATGTGGCTGCCATCAAGGCGGCTCAGCTGGGTCTGAAGACGGCCTGTGTGGAATCCTGGACCTCCGCGGACGGCAAACAGCAAGTGCTCGGCGGCACCTGCCTGAATGTTGGCTGTATTCCGTCCAAGGCGCTGCTGGAGATTTCCCACAAGTATGAGGAAGCCCAGCACGGCTATGCGGACCAGGGCATCGAGCTGAAAGATCTGAAGATCAATGTCGGCAAGATGATGGAACGCAAGGAAGGTATCGTCCAGCAGCTTACCGGCGGTATTGCCGGCCTGTTCAAGTCCAACGGTGTCACCTCTATCCATGGTCACGGCAAGCTGCTGGCCAACAAGCAGGTGGAAGTCACCGACCCCGACGGCAACACCAAAACCTACGAGGCGGACAACGTCATCCTCGCCAGCGGATCCAAGCCCATCGAGATTCCGCCGGCGCCTTTTGATGGTGACTATATTGTCGACTCCGAGGGCGCACTGGCGTTTGATGAAGTGCCCAAGCGCCTGGGTGTGATCGGTGCTGGTGTCATCGGCCTTGAACTGGGCTCTGTATGGGCCCGTCTGGGGTCCGAGGTGACCGTGCTCGAAGCCATGGATACCTTCCTGCCGGCGGTGGACCAGCAGGTGGCGAAGGACGCCCTCAAGCATTTCAGGAAGCAGGGGCTGGACATCAAGCTTGGCGCCCGCATGACCAATGCGGAAATCAAGCGCAAGCTGGTGTATGTGGACTATGAAGACGGCAAGAGCAAGGAGCAGGTCAAGTTCGACAAGCTGATCGTAGCCGTTGGCCGTCGTCCGAACACCGAAAACCTGCTGGCGGCGGATGCCGGCATCAACATGGATGAGCGCGGGTTCATCTATGTGGATGACCAGTGCAAGACCGATGTACCTGGCGTCTGGGCTGTTGGCGACGTGGTCCGCGGGCCGATGCTGGCCCACAAGGCCTCGGAAGAGGGCATCATGGTCGCCGAGCGTATTGCCGGCCATAAGCCCCAGGTCAATTACGACGCCATTCCCAACGTGATCTACACCTCCCCGGAAGTGGCCTGGGTTGGCAAGACCGAAGAGCAGTTGAAGTCCGAAGGTGAGGCCTACAAGGTGGGCACCTTCCCGTTCGCTGCCAATGGTCGCGCCATGGCGGCGAACTCCACCGGCGGCCTGGTGAAGATCATAGCCGACGAGAAAACCGACCGGGTTCTGGGCTTCCATGTGGTGGGTCCCCAGGCATCCGAGATCGTGGCGCAGGGTGTGATTGCCCTGGAATTCGGCTCCAGCGCCGAAGACCTGGCACTGACCTGCTTCGCGCACCCGACCCTGTCGGAGTCTGTGCACGAGGCAGCCCTGGCTGTCGACGGTGGCGCCATCCACAAGGCCAACCGTCGCAAGAAGAAATAGCGCCGGTGGTGTCGGCGGGGCAGGTCAGGAGGACCTGCCAGTGCGGCGTACACGTGCCGTGTCGACACCCGGCGTTTAGGCGCGCTGAGGCGATCCCCGGCGTGCCGTAGCGAATTCGCATGAAGGAGTGCATCGGAGTCAGGCTGCAGGCGTACTGCGCAGGCTTCATTCCGATGGATTCCGGCGGGTTCATTTCCGTATGTGGTTATCCTCCATCAAAAAGCGGGACACTTGACTATGAATTTGCACGAATATCAGGCCAAGCAGCTGTTTGCTGAATACGGTCTGCCTGTATCCAAGGGCTATGCCTGTGATACTCCTGAAGAGGCCGCTGCGGCGGCGGACAAGATCGGCGGTGACGGTTGGGTCGTGAAGGCCCAGGTACACGCCGGTGGCCGCGGCAAGGCCGGCGGCGTCAAGCTCGTCAAGAGCAAGGACGAGATCAAGGCGTTTGCCGAGCAGTGGCTGGGCAAGAACCTGGTGACCTTTCAGACCGACGAGAAGGGCCAGCCGGTCACGAAGATTCTGGTCGAGTCCCTGACTGATATCGATCAGGAGCTGTACCTGGGTGCTGTGGTTGACCGTGCTACCCGTCGTATCGTTTTCATGGCGTCCACCGAAGGTGGTGTTGAAATCGAGACCGTCGCCGAGGAGACTCCCGAGAAGATCCTCAAGGCCGAAATAGACCCGCTGGTCGGCGCACAGCCTTACCAGGGCCGTGAGCTGGCCTTCAAGCTGGGCCTGAAGGGTGCGCAGATCGGTCAGTTTGCCAAGATCTTCGTTGGCCTGGCCAAGTTGTTCGAAGACAAGGACCTGGCCCTGCTGGAAATCAACCCGCTGGTAATCACCAGTGAAGGTAACCTGCACTGCCTGGACGCCAAGATCAACGTCGATGGCAACGCCCTGTACCGCCAGAAGCAGATCCAGGAAATGCACGATCCTTCCCAGGAAGACGCCCGCGAAGCGGAAGCGGCCAAGTGGGAACTGAACTACGTGGCACTGGATGGCAACATTGGCTGTATGGTCAACGGTGCCGGCCTGGCCATGGGTACCATGGACATCATCAAGCTGTCTGGTGGCCAGCCGGCCAACTTCCTGGACGTTGGTGGTGGTGCGACCAAGGAGCGCGTCTCCGAGGCGTTCAAGATCATCCTGTCCGATGACAACGTGAAGGCGGTTCTGGTGAACATCTTCGGTGGTATCGTTCGCTGCGACATGATCGCCGAGGGCATCATCGGTGCCGTCAAGGAAGTGGGCGTTAAAGTTCCTGTGGTGGTACGCCTGGAAGGCAACAACGCTGAACTGGGCACCAAGGTCCTCGAAGAGAGTGGCCTCAACATCATCGCTGCAACCAGCCTGTCCAATGCTGCAGAGCAGGTCGTTAAAGCCGCAGGGGGTAAGTAATGAGCATCCTGATTAACAAAGACACCAAGGTTATCTGTCAGGGCTTTACCGGTGCCCAGGGTACCTTCCACTCCGAGCAGGCCCTTGAATATGGCACCAAGCTGGTTGGTGGTGTAAGCCCCGGCAAGGGCGGCACCGAGCACCTGGGCCTGCCGGTGTTCAACACCGTGCGCGAGGCGGTCGAGAAGACCGGCGCAGAGGCCACCGTGATCTACGTGCCGGCCCCGTTCTGTAAGGATGCCATTATTGAAGCAGCCGATGCCGGCATTCAGCTGATCGTCTGTATCACTGAGGGTATCCCGACAATCGACATGCTGTACGCCAAGGAGTATGTCGACAAGAAAGGCGCCCGCATGATCGGTCCTAACTGCCCGGGTGTGATCACGCCGGACGAGTGCAAGATTGGCATCATGCCCGGCCATATCCACAAGAAGGGCAAGGTGGGCATCGTTTCCCGCTCTGGTACCCTGACCTACGAAGCGGTCAAGCAGACCACTGACTACGGCTATGGTCAGTCCACCTGTGTGGGCATCGGTGGTGACCCGATCCCTGGCTCCAGCTTCATCGACATCCTGAAGCTGCTGCAGGAAGATCCGGAAACCGAGGCCATCGTAATGATTGGTGAAATCGGCGGTACCGCCGAGGAAGAAGCCGCCGCCTTCATCAAGGACAACGTGACCAAGCCGGTTGTTTCTTACATCGCTGGTGTTACCGCGCCTCCGGGCAAGCGGATGGGCCACGCTGGTGCCATCATCTCCGGTGGCAAGGGTACCGCGGACGAGAAGTTTGCTGCCCTGCAGGACGCCGGTGTGAAAACCGTGCGTAGCCTGGCCGAAATCGGCAAGGCCCTGAAGGAAGTGACTGGCTGGTAACCCCCGCGTTTCCGGCTGATCAGTCCAGAACCCCCGCCCGGTGTGACCGGCGCGGGGGTTTTGCGTTTTGAGGGTGGCTAATTCTGTCATCCGGGAACGGTCTGATTTATCATGACCGGTCAATTATGACCATAAGGAGTTCATGCTTTGGGTTCTGTTGATTCCCAGCAACGGGTGTTGTCCGGCATGCGGCCCACAGGGCGTCTGCACCTGGGGCACTACCACGGTGTACTGAAGAACTGGGTGAAACTGCAGCATGAATTCGAGTGCTTTTTCTTTGTGGCAGACTGGCACGCGCTGACCACTACCTATGATGATCCTTTCCATATTCGCGAGAACGTCTGGGAAATGCTCATCGACTGGCTGGCGGCCGGCGTCAACCCCGGATCTGCGACGCTGTTCGTGCAGTCCCATGTGCCAGAGCATGCTGAGTTGCACCTCCTGTTGTCCATGATCACACCGCTGGGGTGGCTGGAAAGGGCGCCAACGTATAAGGACCAGCAAGAGAAATTACGTGAGAAAGATCTCGCAACTTACGGATTTCTTGGATATCCATTGCTCCAGAGCGCGGATATCCTGCTGTACCGGGCCGGCAAGGTACCGGTGGGAGCTGACCAGGTCTCCCATGTGGAGATCACCCGGGAAATTGCCCGTCGCTTCAACCACCTATACGGACGTGAACCGGGCTTTGAGGAGCAGGCCGAGGCCGCCATCGTCAAGATGGGCAAGAAAAATGCCCGCCTGTACCGGTCCCTGAAGCGCCGGTATCAGGAAGAGGGTGATATGGAAGCGCTGGAAACGGCCCGGGCCTTGCTGGGTGAGCAGCAGAATATCTCCCTTGGCGACCGTGAGCGCCTTTACGGCTACATCGAGGGGGGTGGGAAGGTCCTGTTGCCCGAGCCCCAGGCGCTGCTGACGGACGCTTCGAAAATGCCCGGCCTCGATGGGCAGAAGATGTCCAAGTCCTATGGTAATTTCATCGGGCTGCGGGAGTCGCCGGATATGGTGGCGCAGAAAATCCGGACCATGCCCACTGACCCGCAGCGGGTACGCCGGACCGATCCGGGGGAGCCGGAAAAATGCCCCGTGTGGGAATTCCATAAGGTCTACTCTGATGAGGCTACCCGCGAATGGGTGCAGACCGGCTGCCGTAGCGCCGGGATTGGCTGCCTCGACTGCAAGAAGCCGGTCATTGACGCCATCGTAGAAGAACAAAGGCCTCTGCATGAGCGGGCCAGGGAGTACGAGTCAAGCCCGGACCTGATCCATGCCATTATCCAGGAAGGGGCGGACCAGGCCCGTGACGCCGCCCGGGACACCCTGGAGGATGTCCGGGACGCCATGGGCATGGTCTACCGTTGAAAACACCCCGGGGGTGATGTGTGACTGAACCGGAAACCGGCTCGGAAGAATTGCAGGAACAGCCAGCGGTAGCGCAGGACGCGGCACCAGCGCCGGTTGCCCGGGTGGAAGGCAAACCGGTTTCTGACCTGCCACAGGACCTGTACATTCCCCCGGATGCCCTGGCGGTCTTCCTGGAAGCTTTTGAAGGTCCGCTGGACCTGCTGCTGTATCTGATCCGTCGCCAGAATATGAATATTCTGGACATTGACGTCAGCGAAATCACCCGTCAGTACATGGAATACATCAGCGCCGCAGAGGCCATGCGCTTCGAACTGGCCGCAGAGTACCTGGTGATGGCCGCCACCCTGGCCGAGATCAAGTCACGCATGCTGCTGCCCAGGCAGGAGGTGGAGGAAGACGAGGAAGACGATCCCAGGGCGGAACTGATTCGCCGTCTGCAGCAGTATGAGCGCTTCAAGAAGGCGGCTGAGGATGTGGACTCGCTGCCCCGTATGGAACGGGATACGTTCCCCGGTTCCGCGGCGTTGCCGGATCTTCCCCGGGGCGACGCCCACCCGTCGGTGGAACTGAGAGAGGTGCTGCTGGCGCTGCAGGGCGTACTGCAGCGTGCCGACCTGTTTACCAGCCACCATGTGGAGAGGGAGCGCCTTTCCACCCGGGAGCGCATGTCGTCGATACTGGCAATGTTACCGACAGACCGTTTCATGCCTTTTGAAGCCCTGTTTACCCGGGAAGAGGGACGCCTCGGCGTGGTCGTCACGTTCCTGGCCATGCTGGAGCTGGTCAAGGAGGAGCTGATCGAGATCGTACAGGCAGAGACCCTGGGTGCCATCCATGTGCGGGCGCGAACCAGCAACTGAGGCGGGAATCCATGAACGAAGAAAATCTCAGGCGTGTGCAGAACATTGTCGAGGCGGCCCTGCTGGCGGCAGGACGTCCGCTTACCCTGGACCAGCTCAGGGATCTGTTTGAGGAACATGAACGGCCGGCGCGGCAGGTGATGGAGCATGTCCTGATGCTGTTGGACGAAGCCTGCATTGGCCGCGGCTTCGAACTGAAAAGGGTGGCCAGTGGCTATCGTTTCCAGGTTCGCCAGGACGTTGCTCCCTGGGTAGGTCGCCTGTTCGAGGAGAAGCCGCAGCGGTACTCCCGGGCCTTGCTGGAAACCCTGGCGCTGATTGCCTACCGTCAACCCATCACCCGGGGTGAAATCGAGGATATCCGGGGCGTTACGGTAAGCAGCAATATCATTCGCACGTTGCAGGAACGAGAATGGGTGCGCGTGGTCGGGCATAAGGACGTACCTGGTCGTCCCGCCATGTACGCCACAACCCGGCAGTTCCTGGACTATTTCAACCTGACCAGTCTCGATGAACTGCCGCCCCTGGCGGAAATCCGCGACCTGGAGGAAATCGGCCGCGAGATCGAGCAGGAGATTCAGGCCGAGATACAGTTCGATGCGCCCGAATCTGCGGGGGCAGACGAAGGCGCTGAGGCCGGCAGCCAGCAAACACCGGTTAGCCACGATGAGTCATCGCCGCTGACACCACCAGACGATGACCCGTCGCAAAGTAATACCACACTTCATTAAGCCAACAAGGATTCATCATGGCGTCTCAACGCCCCCCAAAGCAGTCCCGACAGGGCGCGGGTCCGGTTTCCGGAGAACCCGAACGCCTGCAGAAACTCCTGTCCCGTGCCGGGGTGGGTTCCCGGCGTGAAGTGGATGCCTGGATTCAGGCCGGTCGCGTTACCGTCAATGGCGAGGTGGCCCAGCCGGGTGACCGCGCCCTGTCCACGGACCGCATTGCCGTGGATGGCAAGCCGGTGGAAAGCCGGTCAGCGGACGCCGTCGTGCGCCGGGTGCTGATTTACAACAAACCCGAGGGTGAGGTGACCACCCGCAATGACCCGGAAGGGCGCCCGACGGTATTTGACAGCC
This sequence comes from Marinobacter sp., assembly GCF_041690615.1. GTDB lineage: Bacteria > Pseudomonadota > Gammaproteobacteria > Pseudomonadales > Oleiphilaceae > Marinobacter. The sequence continues at coordinate 25,710 of NZ_JAWLGY010000019.1, read as the reverse complement.
TGCCACGCCTGAAAGACCAGCGCTGGGTCGCGGTAGGGCGGCTGGACATCAACACCACCGGCCTCATGCTTTTCACGACCGATGGTGAGCTGGCAAACAGGCTGATGCACCCGTCCAGTGAGATCGACCGGGAATACGCGGTGCGAATCTTCGGTGAAGTCAACGACGAAATGATTCAGCGCCTGCTGGACGGCGTGTTGCTGGAGGATGGTTCGGCGTCGTTTTCTGACATATCCCCGGCCGGTGGCAAGGGTCATAACCAGTGGTTCCATGTCACCCTGCTGGAAGGCCGGAACCGGGAAGTGCGGCGCCTCTGGGAATCCCAGGGCGTGCGGGTCAGTCGCCTCAAGCGGGTTCGCTACGGACCGATCTTCCTCCCCAGCAGGCTGAGCGTGGGCCGTTGGGAAGAGCTGGACCAGAAAGCCGTGGATACCCTGAGCCGTTCGGTCGGCATGACCCCGGTGGATGTGCCGGTCAAGACCCCCGGCGAGCAGGCGGAACACGAACGTCGTCGTCGCAAGGCGCCCTCCAGGGGGAACAAGAAGCCGTCGGGCGGAAGAAAATGGCAGGTGGACGACAGCAAACCGTCCCCCGGCAGTCGCCGTACCCATCCGCCCCGTGGTAAATCCTGACTCCTGGCCGCCGATCAGGCAATAACCCGTGCGATATGGGTGCGGTTACGACCTGCATCCTTTGCCCGGTAAAGGGCATCATCCGCCCGGGCCAGCCACTGGTCCGGAGTTTCTGCCTTGCGGCGGGTCGCTACGCCGGCGCTGGCAGTTACCCGTACCTGGCGGTCACCGCAGGGAATGCAGATATCGTGAATGGCGGCCCGGATGCGGTCCGCCACCTGTTGGCCGTCGCGGGAGTCCGCGTGGGGCAGCAGCGCCGCAAATTCCTCGCCTCCGAACCGGAAAATGCTGTCGCCGTCCCGGGTCGCTTCCCTTAACGCCTTCGCCGTGGCTTTGAGAATATGGTCACCGACCACATGACCGAAGGTGTCGTTAACGTCCTTGAAGTAGTCCAGGTCGCAGAGAATCAGGGTAAAGGCGTCCCCGTGCCGGTCACCGATACTGCAGTCCCTGGTCAGGGCCATGTCCAGCGCCCGCTTGTTGGGGATTTCTGTCAGTGAATCAGTCAGTGCCGCCTGTTCCACCAGGGCATACTGGCAGGCGTTGCGAAGCGGACAGATTAGTATTCCCAGCAGGAACTCAATGGCTTCGAGTTCATCCTGGCTGAAGCGGGTGCGGCGGGTCAGTGACAGGGCACCGTAATTGGTTCCCTCCAGATTGAGCTGGTAGTCACAGCGGTGAGCACCCCCCATGCCGGAGGTGTAGACAAAGTCCTGGTGTCCCAGCCGGTGGCGGTAGACCAGTTGGCCGAATGGCAGAACCTGGCCCAGCTCTTCGGCGAAGATGCCCAGCAGATGCTCCAGTGACAGGGTCATGCTGACCCGGCGATAGAGGCGCGCAACCGGGTCATCCGCCTGGGTCCAGGCTTCCCGGGCCTGTCGCAGGGCGATGATGCGGTCCGGGTGTGCCGACCGGGTATCAAGGTAGGTGCGGTTATTTCCTGCCATAGGTATGCCTTTCCGGGATATTTTCCATGGTTAAGCAGGCTTCATGCCACTCTTATAAATGTGATATTAAACAACAGGATAAAGTATCATGGTGGGACTGGTTTGCAGGTGTGTAGCCTGAATCGGCAATTTTCCGTCACCGGGATTGCCGGTCGGCGGATCCGGCCGGAAATGGGAGGTAATCGCGCTGGGCACCGGTCAGGGGTATGGTACACTTCGCCGCTTGTAACCCACGCCAACAGGGCCAGAGGTAGATACAGAAGAACATGCGCCTGAAGTCCATCAAACTCGCGGGTTTCAAGTCCTTCGTTGACCCGACCACCGTGCCGTTCCCCTCCAACATGACGGCAGTGGTTGGCCCCAATGGTTGTGGCAAGTCCAATATCATCGACGCCGTTCGCTGGGTCATGGGGGAGAGTTCCGCCAAGTACCTGCGGGGCGAGTCCATGACCGACGTTATCTTTAATGGCTCCAGCGCCCGCAAGCCCGTAGGCCAGGCGTCCATCGAGCTGATCTTTGACAATTCCGACGGTTCGGCACCGGGTGAGTTCGCCCGCTTCAATGAAATCTCCGTGCGGCGCCGTGTGTCCCGGGAGGGGCAGTCCGACTACTTCATGAATGGCGCCAAGTGCCGCCGGCGGGACATTACCGATCTCTTTTTGGGTACCGGGCTGGGCCCGCGCAGTTACGCCATTATCGAGCAGGGCATGATCTCCCGTCTGATCGAGGCCAAGCCGGAAGAGTTGCGGGTCTATATCGAGGAAGCCGCAGGGATCTCCAGGTATAAGGAGCGCCGCCGGGAAACCGAGAACCGCATTCGCCGGACCCAGGAAAACCTGGAACGGCTGACCGACCTGCGTGACGAACTCGGCCGCCAGCTCCAGCATCTTCAGCGTCAGGCCCAGTCCGCTGAACGTTATAAGGAACTCAAGGCCAGCGAACGCCAGTACCGGGCGGAACTGACCGCCCTGAAGTGGCAGGGGCTTGACCAGGAGCTGGCCCAGCGTCGCGAGCAGCTCCGGGAGACCGAGCTGGAACTGGAAAAGCACCTCACCGACCGGGTGAACCTCGAGACCGCCCTGGAACGACTGCGGGATGATCACCAGCAGCGCACCGATGAGTTCAACCGGAACCAGGCACGGTATTACGAGGCGGGTGCGGATATCGCCCGGGTGGAACAGAGCCTGGAGCACCAGCGGGAGCGCAGTCGCCAGGTGGCCACAGAGCTTGAACAGGCCCTGGCCAGCCGTTCGGAGACTGCCCGGGAGCTGGCCCAGGACGAAGACAGGCTGGCCGCCATCAACGAAGAGCTGGCAGCCATTGAGCCTGAGCAGGAAAGCCTTGCGGCCCAGGCGGAAGAGTCCGCCATGCAGCTGCAATCCGCCGAAGAGGCCATGAGCGACTGGCAACACCAGTGGGAGGCCTTCAGCGCCCGTTCCTCGGATACCAAGCGGGAGGCGGAACTGGCCCAGAACCGTATCCGGAACCTGGAGCAGGAGATCGAAAACCTGATCGCCCGCCAGCGGCGTCTGCAGGATGAACAGGCGTTACTTGACGGGCAGCTGGACCGGGCTGAGCTGGATGAACTCCTGGCCATGGAAGAAGTGCTGAATCTGCGCCGGGAAGAGGCCGCCGAAGCCATCGAGGACGCCGGGGACCGGCTCCAGGCGCTTCGGGGGGATCTGCGGGAACAGGAGCAGCAGGTCAGTGAGCTGAGCCAGCGGGACCAGTCCCTGCGGGCTTCGCTGGAATCCCAGCAGGCCATGCTGGACGAGCAGTTGGGGGCGGATGACCAGGCCCTGCAACAATGGCTGGGCCAGTCAGGCCTGGACCAGGCGCCTCGTATTGCCCGTCAGCTACAGACAGAACCCGGCTGGGAATTCGCCGTGGAAGAGGTGCTGGGCAACCTGCTGCAGGGGGTCCAGGTGGACAGCCTGGCGGTACTGGCCCGCGAACTGGGCGAGGCCCCCACAGGGCTGGCATTGGTGCAGGCTGGCTCTGCCTCCGGTAGCCCTGCGACAGACAGTCTCGCCGCCAGGGTCAGTAATGCCGGTGGGCTCACACACTGGCTTGGCCAGATTCGTACTGCCGGGACGCTCGCCGAGGCCCTGGCGATGCAGGATGGCCTCGCAGAGCATCACTCCGTGATTACCCCGGATGGTATCTGGCTGGGCCGTGGCTGGCTGAAAATGCCGGCGTCGGACCGTTCCCGCACCGGAGTGATTGAACGCCAGCAGAAGGTGGAAGAACTGGCGGCAGCTCTGGATGACGCCGGAACCCGTCTGGCCGAAGGTCGCGAGAGACTTGCCGAACTACAGGAGCAGACTTCGGAAGCCGAGCTCCAGCGTGACCAGGCTCAGCAGACCGCCAATGATATCCAGGGGGAACTGTCGTCACTGACCTCCCGCGTCAGCGGCCTGAAAGCCCGGGCTGAACAGATCAATGAACGTCTGCAGCGGATTGAGGAAGATGCGGCCGAATTGCGTGAGCAGCTCGCCATGAAGCAGGAGGAGCTGGAAGAGGCGCGGATGCGCTGGGACCAGTCCCTTGCCGAGAATGAGGACACCGAAGAAGAAAAGGAGCGCCTGCTGGGTCAGCGGGATGACCTGCGTGGCCGCCTGGATCATCTTCGCCACCAGGCCCGCAGTGATCGTGACCATGCCCATCAGCTGCAACTGCAGATCCAGTCCCTGAGCAGTCAGCAGGATGGTCTGCGCCAGACACTCGAGCGCACCCGGCAGCAGGACCAGCGGCTGGAGGAAAGGCTCGAGATTCTCCGGGAGAACCGGGAAAGTGCCGAAGCGCCGATTGAAGACCTGGAAATGCAGCTGGAAGGATTGCTGGACCGGCGCCTGGCCGAAGAGGAAAAACTCTCGCTGGCGAGGGATGCCCTGGAAGATATCGATCGCCAGGTCCGGGAGAAAGAACAGTTTCGTAGCCAGGCTGAACATCGTGCCCAGGAAATCCGCGGCCAGCTGGAGAAACTGAGGATGGAGTCCCAGGCACTGGAAATCCGCTCTGCCAACCACCTTGAACAGCTTGAAGAGCTGGATGTGAAGCTTGCTGACATTCTGGGCCAGCTGCCGGAGGAAGCCACCGAGCAGGGCTGGTCAGAGGAGCTGGAAAAAATCGGCAACCGCATCCAGCGCCTGGGTGCCATCAACCTGGCGGCCATCGAGGAGTACCAGGTCCAGAGCGAACGCAAGACCTATCTGGACAGTCAGCACGAAGACCTGATGGAAGCCCTGGAAACCCTCGACAGTGCCATTCGCCGTATCGACCGGGAGACCCGTCAGCGTTTCAAGGAAACCTTCGACAAGGTCAACGGCGGGCTGCAGGCCCTTTTCCCGAAGGTGTTCGGCGGGGGTAACGCCTGCCTTGAGCTTACCGGGGAAGACCTGTTGGAAACTGGTGTAACCATCATGGCCCGTCCCCCGGGCAAGAAGAACAGTACCATCCACCTGCTGTCCGGTGGCGAGAAAGCCCTGACCGCCATTGCCCTGGTGTTTTCCATTTTCCAGCTGAACCCGGCGCCGTTCTGCATGCTCGACGAAGTGGACGCGCCGCTGGACGATGCCAACGTTGGCCGTTACGCCAATATGGTGAAAGAGATGTCATCTCAGGTTCAGTTCATCTACATTACCCATAACAAGATCGCCATGGAAATGGCCGACCAGCTGATGGGCGTCACCATGCACGAGCCGGGCTGTTCAAGGCTGGTGTCGGTGGATGTGGATGAAGCAGCGGCCCTGGCAGAGGCCTGATCGCGCCGCTGTTCCGTTGCCCGACATGAAAAATCTGCCACCTGGTCGTCCATTGCGTTGTATTCAAGCCGGTCTTTTCATAGAGTTACCGCTTTAAGGACCACAGACAGGATCAGGTTGTTATGTCACTTCGGGAATGGTTGCTTGCCATTGGTGCCCTGATTATCATCGCCATCGTTCTGGATGGCCTGCGGCGGATGCGCCGAGCCCGCAAGGATGCCATCACCATCTCGAAGGGGATGGGTGCCGACGATATTGAAGGCTCCCCGCTGGACGACGACTTCAACCCTGAACTCCCCAACGGCGGGGCCCGCCCTGTATCCCGGGACACCCTGGAAGAGCGGGGCTACTTCAAGTCTGCACCGGTGGCCGATGAACGGGCAATGCCAGAGGCGGAAAGCGAGCCCGGCGAGCCCCGGCCCCGTGCCGTGGCTGCAGAACCCGTGCCCGAAAGAGAGCCCGGGCCCGAACCGGAGATGCCGTCTTTCACCGCTGAGCCGGATCCTGAGCCGGAACCGGAAGCTTTCCGTGAGCCCGGGCCGGAAGCACTGACCGGAGATCCGGCGGATCAGGTTCATGAAGAACTGCCCGGCGAAGCGAGGCCGGTCCGCGCTCCGCAGCGCCCCGCGAAGAAAAAATCCTTGTTTCGCAAGAAGTCGGAGCCGCCCACCGTTACCGAAGTTGAGGAAGACACAGCCAGCCGTGGTGATCGCCCTGAAGTCACCGATGCTCAGCAACCCAAGGCCGGCGCCAACCGTCCGCCGGCGGAGGAGGTTATCGTTATCAACGTGCTGGCCTCCAGGGAGCAGGGGGACTTCTCCGGAACCGCACTGAAGAAACTGTTTGAGGCCTGCGGTCTGGAACACGGGGACCTGGATATCTACCATCGCCATGAAACAGTGGACCCCACCAGTCCGGTCCAGTTCAGTGTAGCCAGTGCCGTGGAGCCCGGTACGTTCGTGCCCGGTGAGATGGAAAAAATGTCAACGCCGGGCATCAGCTTTTTCATGAGTCTGCCTGGTCCCACCAACTCCATGCAGGCCTTCGATTTCATGCTGGAGACAGCACAGGCTGTTGTGCGCAATCTTGGCGGAGAACTGAAGGACGAGCGCCGCAGTGTGATGACCGCCCAGACCATCGAGCACTGTCGCCAGCGCATCCGTGAATACGAGCGCAAGCGCCGCTTCAAACGCTGAATGCAGGCTGGTGAGCCCGCGCCCGGTGCCTGTCCGGGCGTTGGCTCAGAGCCCTGACTCCCGGAACCGGAGAACATGAGCCAGACCCCTTCCCCTGAACGTCGTATCCAGGAACTCCGCCAGGTCATTGACGACCATAACTATCGGTATTACGTGCTGGACGAACCCGCCGTTCCGGATGCGGAATATGATCGTCTGATGCGGGAGCTCCAGACACTGGAATTGGAACACCCGGAACTGGTAACGCCGGATTCGCCCACCCAGCGGGTAGGGGCGGGCGGCGACAACACCTTCGCCGAAGTGGTCCATCGTCTGCCCATGCTGTCGCTGGATAATGCGTTCTCCGACGATGAGCTGAGGGATTTCGATCGACGGGTCAGGGAGCGGCTGGGCCGTGAGGATCCGGTAGAGTACGTCTGTGAGCCGAAGCTGGACGGTCTCGCGGTCAGCCTGCATTACGAAAAGGGCCTGCTGACCCAGGCCGCTACCCGGGGTGACGGGTACAGTGGTGAGGACATCACCGCCAATATCCGCACCATCGAGTCGGTGCCGTTGCGGCTGCGGGGCAGGAGTGTTCCGGAGATGGTGGAGATCCGGGGCGAGGTTTACATGCCCCGGGCCGGCTTTGAAACCCTGAACCGCAAGCTGGCTGACCAGGGGGAAAAGACGTTTGTGAACCCCCGTAATGCCGCAGCTGGCAGCCTGCGTCAGAAAAATCCCCGCATTACCGCGAAACGTCCATTGGAAATGTGCGCCTACAGTGTCGCGGTTCCCGATGAAGGCATACTCCCGGACACTCATTACGAATCGCTGCAGATGGTTCACGGCTGGGGGTTTCGTATCAACCCGGAAATGAGCCTGGCCACCGGGCCGGACGAGTGCCTGGAAGCCTATCAGAGCCTGCTGGAAAAGCGTGATAGCCTGCCCTATGAGATCGACGGGATCGTCTTCAAGGTCAACCAGATCGGCCTCCAGCAGCAGTTGGGCTTCGTTTCACGCGCACCGCGCTGGGCCATCGCCCACAAGTTTCCTGCCCAGGAAGAATTGACGGTACTGGAGTCGGTGGAGTGGCAGGTGGGTCGCACGGGCGCGGTCACCCCGGTTGCGCGCCTGAAACCGGTCTTTGTCGGCGGGGTTACTGTCAGCAATGCCACACTGCACAACATGGACGAAATTCGTCGCCTGGATGTACGCATTGGCGATACGGTTTTTGTTCGCAGGGCAGGGGACGTCATACCCCAGGTGGTCAAGGTTGTCCGGGACAAGCGCCCGGACAAGGCTCCCGAAGTTAAGATGCCGGAACACTGCCCGGTCTGTGGCTCGGATGTAATCCAGATCGAAGGTGAGGCGGTGGCCCGTTGCAGTGGTGGTCTTTACTGCCCGGCCCAGCGCAAGGAGGCTATCCGTCACTACGCGTCCCGCAAGGCCATGGATATCGAGGGTCTGGGAGAAAAATGGATTGATATGCTGGTGGAGCGGGAGATGGTCCGCACGGTGGCGGACCTGTACCAGCTCCGCAAGGCTGACCTGGTGCGGCTCGACCGAATGGGTGACAAGTCGGCAGATAATCTGCTGAAGGCCATCGATGACTCCCGGAAACCGGAGCTCTGGCGTTTCCTCTATGCCCTGGGCATCCGGGAAGTGGGAGAGGCCACTGCAAAGGCGCTGGCGATGCACTTCGGCACCCTTGAAAGGATTGCCGAGGCTTCGCAAGAGGCCTTGCAGGAGGTTCCTGATGTGGGGCCGATTGTGGCGGGGCATATCTACAGCTTTTTCCGGCAGCCTCATAACCAGGAAACCATCGATGAGTTGCGGGAGCGGGGCGTTCGCTGGCAGTCGGTGGATGTTCCCGAGCCGGAGGAGATGCCGTTAAAGGGTGAAACCTGGGTGTTGACAGGCACTCTGTCTGAGATGACCCGGGAGGAGGCGAAGGAGAAGCTGGAGCGCCTGGGGGCGAAGGTGGCCGGAAGTGTCTCGAAGAAGACCACTTGTGTGGTAGCCGGTGAGGCAGCGGGGTCAAAACTGGCCAAGGCCGAGTCACTGGGTGTCCGCGTTATGAGCGAAGAAGAGTTTGTGGGCTTTCTTGGTTAAGTATCAAACCAGTTAAACGAGTTAAAGTCGACACGACTTGCGGGCACGTAGAGAGATGGAAGCACGTGGGGTGGGGGCCTTTTTCGGGACCTTCAAAAACAGGGACGTTTTTGAAGAGCCTCCATGGATGGATTCACGGCGTGCCCCGAAAAAGGCCCCCGCCCCTCGTGCCGGAACCTGGTTGCCGTTCGCGCAAAAAGATCTCGCTTGGTTGACTTGCCTAAACCTCGCCTTCCTGTTTGCTCAGGCTCGCATAGAGCCGTAAATAATCGGTACTTGTAATAATCCCCGCAGGAGTGCTGTCAGCCCCTACCACCAACGCAGCATCAAGCTGGTGGGCCAGCATTAACCGGGCCAGCTGGTGGGCGTCAGTTTCCGGGGATGCGGTCAGGAAGGCGGGCAGCTCGATGTTCAGGAAGCTGCGGGAGGCATGCTGGTCGCGGTTTTCGTGGAGCCAGTTCAGAATCCAGCGCATATCCACCAGGCCACCGACCACGCCGTCTGACGTGATCACCAGGTGATGGACACCGTGCTCGTCCATCGTTGCCAGCGCTTCCGCCAGGGAAGCTTCTGCCGGAAGGGAATGAATCCAGGGGCTGCAAACGCGGCTTACTGGCAGGTAGGCCCGCTCCGGTTCGGGCCTGGCCTCCTCTGCCTGGCTGTACCGAGCAACCGCGCGTCGGGCAGTGACTTCCCGTGCCTGCTGGAATTCGCCGTCGGATATTTCCTCGCTGCTTTTTCGCAGAGCGTGGGATTCCGCCATTTCGTCAAGGCCGCCCACGCGCCGGTTACGGAAGATTTCCGGTAGCCGGGTTCCGGTGGGTCTTCCGGGTTCGCTTACGTGTATGGCCATGACTGCTCCAGGGGCTCGATAACAAGGGTATACCAGTTATACCCATTTATCGGCCGATTGTGTAAAAACTGTACCGCAAATCAGGCAGGTGTTCGGGGTTGTTTCTGTGTCGTGGCAAGGCATCGTTCGGGGCTGACCCGGCGGGCCAGGGCGTGGGGCAGGGCCAGGGGCTCTCCGGTGATGAGGTCGGCCAGGTACTCCGCCATCAAGGGCGCCCACATCAGCCCCTTACTTCCAAGGCCAGTAAGCAGCCAGGCACCGCCGAGGGTGTGGCCCTCACCGTTGACCAGCGGTCCGGCGACGGGCTGGTAATCGTGGGTGGTACAGCGGAAGGCCACCCGGCCGGTAATATCGCCAGTCAGGTCGATCGGGGTGTCCAGCAGGCCCGGCAGCATGGAATCGAGGCCAGAAAGGTTCTCCCGGTGGCTGTCCGGCCGTACTTCGGGATCCGTGTCTCGCAGGTCGAAGGTTGCGCCAGTGACGATCTGCCCATCATTGGGTGGGTTCAGGTAGCGGGCCCCTGTAATAACTGCCCTCGGCGTGCGGGTCAGGTGAGTTGCTGGCAAGCGGGTGATCTGGCCCCGGATGGCTTTCATGCGGAACTCGCCGTTTACCGGCATGAGCTGGCGGGTCAGGTGGCCGGCGGCGAGGATGACGGTGTCTGCCACCAGGTCCTGGCGCCCGTTCCCTGACAGGCACCAGTGATTGTTGCAGGGTAACAGGCGGGTGGCACGGAAGCCGAACTCGGTCTGTATACGAGGGTGGTCCAGAAGCTGGCTGCACAGCAGGGCAGGTTCCAGCCAGCCGGAACCGGGAAACCACAATCCGCCCTGAGGACATGGAACGCCGGTGAGGGTGCTGGCTTCTTCCTTGACCAAGGGGCGCAGCACGCTCTCCGGGTAATGTTGGGCTGCCAGGAATTTTTGTTGTCGTTCCCGTTCCTGTTCCGAAAAGCCCATCATCAGCAAGCCGGTTTGGTGCCAGGCGTCCGGGGTTTGTGCCGGGTAAAATCGTTGGGCGTGGAGTAAGGCGGCGAGTGCCAGTCGGGTCTGGTCGTTAAGCTGTACTCCCAGCTTGGCATACAGGGCGCCTTGTGGATTACCGGAGGCACCGGCGCCCGGGCCTTCTCCCTGGTCAGCCACCGTGACCTGGTACCCGCGCACGGCAAGGTTACGGGCGATGGAAGCCCCGGCAATGCCAGCTCCCACCACCAGTACGTGGCCGGGCTCTGTGGCTGCCCGGTCTGCCCCGTGTTCCAGAACACCCCGTATCATATCCCGCTTGGGGCCAAACCCGTCCACCCGCTCCATGCGGAAGCCCGTTTCAGCCAGTGCCCGCCGGACTCTGCCTGCCGCAGTAAACGTCGCCAGCGTTGTGCCCTGGTGGCTGTGTTCGCGTACCTGCCGGATCAGCTGGTCCTGCCAAAGGCCGGGGTTACATGCCGGAGCAAAGCCGTCAAGGAACCAGGCATCGGCGTGGAAGTCCATCGCATCGAAGCCTTCCACTGCATCACCGAAATACAGGGTCAGGCGTACGCGGCCCTCATTGAGCACCAGGCGGTGGCATCCTGTGACCGGCTGAGGATAGTTGTTCACCAGTTGCCGGGCATAGGGTGCCAGTTCTGGCCAGAGTGCCAGGGCCCGTTCGAGGTCTTGGGTACCAAGGGGGTAGCGTTCAACAGAAACAAAGTGCAAGCGGGCGTTCGCGGGTGCCTCCTGACAGAAAGCCTGCCAGGCCGTGAGAAAGTTGAGGCCGGTGCCGAAGCCGGTTTCGGCAATCACGAAGGCGTCGTTGCTGCTGAGCTGGCGGAACCGCTCCGGGAGGTGGTTATGGCGCAGGAAAACGTAGCGGGTTTCCTCGAGGCCGTTTTCGCGACTGAAATAGACGTCGCCAAACTGTTCGGATACCGGCTGGCCATCCCGCCAGATCAGTCTGGCGGTTTTTATGGATGGCTCATGGGTAGGGTTGTTCGCCATGATCTACTGACCGGTTTCGACACGCTTTATGGACTCAATGACAACCGGCTTGACAGGGACGTCGCCCATGCCGTTGCGCCGCGTGGTTTCGACCTTGCCTATGGCATCGATTACGCCCATGCCCTCGGTCACCGACCCGAAAACGGTGTAACCGGTGCGGGCCCGGGTGGCGTCCAGGTGGGGATTGTCAACCAGGTTGATGAAGAACTGGGCCGTGGCGGAGTCCGGGTCGGCGGTGCGGGCCATGGCGATCGTGCCCCGCAGGTTCCTGGCGGTCTGGCTTGACTCGTTCTCGATCGGGTCGCGGGTATCCTTGCGGTTCATGTTCTGATCAAAACCACCGGCCTGCGCCATGAAGCCGGGAATCACACGATGAAACAGGGTGCCGTCGTAGAAACCGTCATCCACGTACTGGAGGAAATTTGCCACGGTCTTTGGGGCAATATCCGGACGCAGGCGGATGTTGAAGGCCCCTTCGGTAGTGGATACCCGAACCTGCGGCATCGGTTCGTCGCTGGCACCGGAAGACTGAGCATGGGCGGGAAACATTGCCGAGAAGGTGAGAATCGCGCCGAGAACCACGGGCAAGGCCCCGGAAAACAGGGGAAACAGTTTGATGCGCGGGCAGAAATCCATGAAAGACTCCGGTTCGTGTTTGGTTGTGCGGAGTCTAACAGAACCTGCGCGGAAGGGGACCGGCCACCGTCGTGGATTAACAGTCTGTATTGTATCAGCAGTGGCCGGTGCCAGGGCGGGCGCGGTTAGTCCCGGTCAGGGATGGGCCAGCCTCAGGCGCTGGCGAGGATGTTCCTTTGTCCGACCGAGGTTTGCTGGCCGGTTGCGCCGTAGAGCTTTTGCTGCCCCGAGCTGCCCCGGAAGATATCGGTAAGGCGGGACAGACGGCTTTGCAGGTGGCTTACCACCTTGCTGTTCTGCTGATTGATCGAGTGACAGTCGGCCAGCACAGCCTGGGCAGCCTCCCAGCTATGATACAGCTCGGTCAGCCCGGCGCTGCGGATAAAGCGGGAAGGGTGGCCCTGGTCGGGGCGAAACCCCATTTCAACCAGCAGGTGGACCTTCTGGCGGGCCCGCTCGCGGATATCCCCGAGCAGGGCATTCTTGCGACTGGTGAGGGGCTCGATGGCCCGCACATCAGCATTGCCCAGCAGGGCCTTCTCTTCTTCCAGCAGGTCTTTAAGCTGCCGGAGTTGTTCCAGATCGTGATTCAGTAACGCCTGAAGTTTGTCTGTGGCGGACATGGACTACCTCACCCGAAAATGCTTTTATCCATCTCAAGCATTTTCTGGGCCACTTTCTCGGCGTCTACTTTATAGGAACCATCGGCGAGGGCCGCACGGATCTGCTCAACCCGACTGTCATCCACCTCAGGGGCGCTTTCAAGCTTTTCACCCATCTGACGGATTTCCCGGGCCTGCTTGCTGAGGTTGACGTTCTCGCCACGGGCTGCAGGCGCCTGGCTTTTTGCCTGCTCTGCGGGAGGCTGCTGGGCCGGCTGCTTGCTGGCAGCGCCCTTGTCGGTGGACGTTCTCGGGTTGTTAACCTGACTGTTGCCGATTCCGTTGAAGTCAACTGTCATGACGATTACCTTCTGTGTCTCATGCCGCTCCATGGCGGTCAAAATGTGTCTCTGACCCGTTTATCGGCCGGGCTGGCCCTTACTTTAGTTAAAACTTTGTTCATCTTGCGGTGGTTCCGGTGAACCAGGGCGGCAAACCGCTGCCTTCCGCCGGCAAGGCTCTGCCGGACCTTCACATGGTGATTTCAACCTGCCCCGGCCCCGTTACCCGTGCGCGTATCTTGCGTGCTGAAGAAAGGTTCTCCACCAGCACCTGTTCACCCACGCGGGCATTGGCGAGCGCCTTGCCCCGGGTCTTGACCGCAAAGGAGCCGTTTCTGGCGGTGATCATAACATGGTCCCCCCGGGCGACGGCATCCGGTGCGGTTACCAGGTCCGGCGTGAAGGGAGTACCAGCGTTCACCGGACGCTTCATCTCCAGTCCCAACAGATTATCCGTATCGGTTATGGCGCCCCGTCGAATGGCATTCACCACCACCCGGTCGGTGGCCACCATGGCTTCCGTGACCCGGTCACCGCGGCTCAGGGGGCGGGCTGCCACCAGGGCGTCGCCGTAGATATCCAGCGCTACCGACAGGTACATTCGCCATGGGCGCTCGCCCTGGCAGGAGACCATCAGGGAAGGCTGGGTGGTTTTCCAGGGGTCGCTGCTGAAAGCGACGTCGATGCCGCCGTCAGGGCAGGGTGCGAGCGCCAGTCTCGGGTCCAGGCTGCCAAGGGTATAGTCGGCGTCAAAGCCCTTGCCAGCCTGTGTTTCAGCAAACGCCTCCATGAACTGGCGACCGGCCCCGAGGATGTCCTCGGCGCCGGTCTTTTCCGACGCCAGGGCGGCAGTGCTGCTGAATAGTGTGAGCATGAGCGGTATCAGAATGCGCATTTGCCCGACGTTGTCCTATGCTGTTGATGAGCAGGCAGATCTGTGACCTGTTCTGCAGGGGTTGTGTGATTGATCGCGCGGCCCGTTAAACTTATCCGGATACCAGCCGTTACATACGCCATGACAAAGCGGCGGTACAATGCTGGAGAAACCATGGTTGCCAGTAGGGCGACGGAATCTCGTCGCTGGACTGGTCCAGACTGTCGCTTCAAGACAATAATGCAACTACCGTGCCCGCCCGGTTTCTGACATAACCCGGTGGATGGGCAGTACCGTTTTCGGAGACTATTGCGATGGCAGGCGTCCTTGACAGTGTTAACCAACGCACCCAGCTGGTGGGTGAAAATCGCCTGGAACTGCTGCTCTTCCGGCTGCGGGGGCGGCAGATGTACGGCATCAACGTCTTCAAGGTCAAGGAAGTACTGCAGTGCCCCAGGCTGACATCCATCCCCAACAGCCGGTCGGTGGTTCGTGGCGTTGCCCATATCCGGGGAGAAACCATCCCCATTATCGACCTGTCCATGGCGATCCGGGGTCCGGGCATACCGGCTGAAGAGCTGGCCACCAGTTTCGTGATCATTACCGAATACAATCGGCGGACCCAGGGGTTCCTGGTCACCGGCGTGGATCGTATCGTGAACATGAACTGGGAAGATATCCTCCCGCCGCCCAAGGGAGCCGGTAAGGATGTCTACCTGACCGCCGTCACCCGCATGGACGACGCGCTGGTGGAAGTGATTGACGTGGAAAAAATCCTGTCGGAGGTCTCACCACTCAGCGAAGACGTTACCGAGGCGGTGCTCTCCAAAAACACCCAGGATCGCAGTGCTTCCAGACCAGTGCTGGTGGTCGACGACTCGTCCGTTGCCCGTCGCCAGATGATTCGCTGCCTGACCGCCATCGGGCTGGAGGTTGAGTCGAAGAACGACGGTAAGCAGGCACTGGACTACCTGAAAGGGCTGGTCGCCGATGGCAGCCGTATCACCGACCATGTCTCCATGGTGATATCGGACGTGGAAATGCCCGAAATGGACGGCTATACGCTGGTGGCGCGGCTGAAGAATGACCCCGCCCTGAAAGACCTGTACATTATGCTGCACACCTCCCTGAGCGGTATTTTCAACCGGGCGATGGTACAGAAAGTGGGAGCCGATGACTTTATGGCCAAGTTCAGCCCGGACGAACTGGCTGAACGGGTTATGGAAGTACTGGACCGTGAATAAGGCCGGCAGCCGGCGCCGCTGTTTCACCTTTCGGGTAACTGCAGAGAATCGATGAAAGCTGATATTACGCCACAGGAATACGAGGCCTTCAAAAAGTTCCTGCAGGATGCGTCCGGCATTTTGTTGGGGGAGAACAAGCAGTACCTGGTCAAGAGCCGCCTGCGTCGCCTGCTGGAAGACAACAGCCTCGACTCCCTCGGCGACCTGCTGACCCGCATGCAGCGGCCTGGCTCTGCACAGCTCAGGGAAACCGTCATCGATGCTATGACCACCAACGAGACCCTGTGGTTCCGCGATACCCATCCGTTTCGTATCCTGTCGGAAAAGCTGTTGCCGGAGCTGGCTGCCCGCAATAGTGCCCAGCCTTTGCGAATCTGGTCAGCGGCCTGTTCGACAGGTCAGGAGCCCTATTCCATTGCCATGGCCATCGAGGAGTACAAGCGCTTCCAGCCCGGGCGCCTGAAGGGTGAGGCCAGGATCGTCGCCACTGATATTTCCCGGTCGGTACTGGATACTGCCAAACGGGGTGAGTATGAAATGCTCGCCCTGGGAAGGGGACTGTCTCCGGAGCGTCAGCGCCACTTTTTCACAGCACTGCCCGGTGGTGGCTGGAAAGTGAAGCCCCAGGTGCAGCGCATGGTGGAGTTCCGGGAGCTGAACCTGCTGGATCGTTACATGTTGGGCAAGTTCGACCTGGTTTTCTGCCGTAACGTACTGATCTATTTCTCGGCTGAACACAAGAAAGATATCCTCACCCGCATGCACGCCTGCCTGAACCCCGGAGGCTACCTGATTCTGGGGGCGTCGGAATCCCTGAATGGCCTGTCCCATCTGTACGAGATGGTCCAGTGCCATCCGGGTATCATTTACCGCAAGAAATAGACGCCTGTGGGGCCTGGCTTACCGGGTGCCGGTATCACGGTAACCGTCGGCCTCCGTACCAGGGCGCGGCTGAGGTAACGCAATGAAGGACCTGAACTTCCGCCATCTCTACTATTTCTGGATGATAGCCCGGGAAGGCGGTCTCAACCGTGCTGCTGAACAGCTGGGGCTCACTCCGCAGACCCTTAGCGGGCAGCTGGCTTCGCTGGAGAACCAGCTGGGTGGGGCCCTGTTCCAGCGCCGTAACCGCCGGCTGACTCTTACGGACTTCGGTGAGACCGTTTTCCGGTATGCCGACGAGATGTTCACCACCGCAGAGTCGTTGTCGGAATTGCTGCAACAGCCCCCCGAACACCGCCCCCTGAGCCTGTCAGCCGGTCTGTCCGCCTCTATTCACAAGCTCATCGGATATTACCTGCTGGAGCCGGCACTCGGTCTGAGCCGGGAGGTACGCCTGCATTGCCAGACCGGGGATACGGATAGTCTTCTCGACAGGCTGGCCCGCAAGGAGCTGGATGTAGTGCTGACCGACCGGCAGCCTCCATCTGAGCGGGCAGGCGCGTTCCGGGCCTATCGGCTGGCGAGCTCGTCCATCTCCCTTTTTGCAGCGCCCGAGCTGGCGAAAACCCTTCGCGAGGGCTTCCCGGACAGCCTGGACGGCGCACCCTTCCTGGCTACCTCCCTGGACGCGCCCTACTTTACCGAGTTGATGAACTGGTTTTCCGGTAACCGGGTGCGGGTGAGGGTAACCGCCCAGGTAGACGACAGCGCGCTGATCAAGGTATTCGGGCGCCAGGGCCTCGGGTACTTCGCCGCGCCGACGGTTATCGGGGCCGAGGTTTCCCGGCAGTACCAGGTGGAATCTATCGGCAGTATCGACGATGTCCGTGACGTGCTCTATGCGGTTACCCGCGCCGGACGGATACACCATCCCGCCGTCGATGCGATTATCAGGCCCAGAGAGAGCGTGGATCAGGGATGACCCGGCAGGTGGCCGGATAGTTCGATAAAACCGAACTTTCTGCGTTGTGAAAGTTGATTCATTGCCAAACCTGGTCGGGAGACACTGGCAGCGTAGTCCACAGAGGAGGACCTGCCATGAAAACCATCCACAAATTCCGTATCGACATGTCCCGGGAGCCGACCCGCCTGACGCTGAAGCAGGGCTTCCGGGTGGTCCGCTGCGAGTACCTGGTTCCGGACAAGGGTGTTTACCTGTGGGTTGAACAGCCGCTGAATGTAACCACCCCTACCGTGGAGCGTCAATTCGCGGTGGCCTTCTCTGGTGACCCCGTGCCAGACAGCTTCAGCTACCTGGACACTGCCCTTGACCCCTTCGGACCAGAGGCCTATCACGTTTTCGCGGTGCCTGCGGACTCCGGCACACCGTTGTTGGGTAGCCACGTAAAGAATGAAGTAAGCTCCGCGCTCCTCGGCGAAGCCAGGTACCATCGCGCTACAGCCAACTGACTGCACAGTTGTGCACCCCTTTGGGCCCTCCGGGGCCTTTTTTTTGCTCCGATTCCTGCTTACATCCCTAGCCGCTACCACACCGACAAGAGGGTCGTTTATGCCAGATATTGTTGTCATGTTTTTTCTGCTTGGCCTGATAGCCGGTGCCCTGAAATCAGACCTCGAAATACCCAAGGCGGCCTACGATATTCTCAGCCTGCTGCTGATGCTGACCATCGGCCTGAAAGGGGGTATGGCACTGTACGGCAACCTGGATGCGACCCTGCTTATTCAGCTGGCCTCGGTGGCGGCTCTTGGTTTTGTGCTGCCTTTTGCTCTTTATCCGGTATTGCGGTTTGTGATCGGGCTCAACGTGCCCAACGCTGCCAGTCTTTGTTGCCATTATGGTTCAGTAAGCGCGGGTACCTTTGCTGTCTCGCTGGCCTGGGTGGAGGCACGGGCATTGCCTACCGGGGGCGAGGTCACCTTGTACCTGGTATTGCTGGAGTTGCCGGCGATTCTTGTGGGACTGTGGTTCTTCCAGAAGTTCTCCGACGGGCAAAGCCCTGGCCGGAAGACCACCCCGATCTGGCAGGAAACCCTCACTAACCGAAGTGTCATCCTGCTCGTGGGTGGCGTTGTTATCGGCATGTTGTACGGTCAGTTTGAGGGTGAGAAAGTCACCGCGCCGTTGACCGAAGCCTTTGCTGTCATCCTGGCTCTGTTTCTGCTGGAGATGGGGCTCGTTGCCTCGGAAACCCTGCGTCGGTTGCGCTGGGAACACTGGCGCCTGCTGGCGTTTGCTCTCCTGGCCCCGCCCATACTGGCGCTGCCGGGATTACTCGTGGGGGCCTGGATCGGGCTGGAAGCCGGCAATATCGTGATCCTGGCAACGTTGACGGCCAGTGCGTCCTATATTGCGGCCCCTGTCGCTGTCAGGCACGCCATTCCGGAGGCGGATATCGGCCTGGCGATGCTGGCATCGCTGGGCGTTACCTTCCCCTTCAACGTGATGGTGGGCATCCCCCTGTATGGTTACTTCGCCAGCCAGTTGGTGGGGTGACAAACCGGACGCTGTCAGCCATGGTTAGTGTCCCGCTCTGGTGTTTCGTGGACCGGGCAGGTTAATCTGGAAAAAGCGCGGTAATGGCGCAGGTCGTCCAGTATGTCGACCGGAATCCAGGGCAGGAGTGTTCATGACCGAAATCATTCTCGCTGTATTCGCCACGGTCCTCGTCGTGGTGACGGTACTGGGAAAAGTCCCGGTCCACGACTGGTGGGTACGAGCCTGCGAATTTCCCCGCCTCCAGATTGCGGCCGCCGGCCTGGTGCTGGCCTGCCTCTCTCTGCTGGCGGAGGGGACCTGGCGCTGGTGGATTCTGGCACTGGCCCTATTGGTAGTTGTGGTGCAGGCTGCGAGAATTCTGCCCTGGACCCGCCTCTGGCCATATCAGGTCCAGTCTGCGGAGCCGGGCTTCGAAGAGCGCTGCTTCACCCTGATGGTAGCCAACGTGCTGACCAGTAACCGCGACAGCGACGGTCTGATTCATCAGGTGCGTGAGCGGCAGCCGGATATTCTCCTGACACTTGAGTCTGACCAGTGGTGGGAAAGTCGCCTGGACGAAGCGTTCGGTGACTGGCCCTGCATTATCCGGATTCCCCTGGACAATCTGTACGGGATGCACCTGTACTCCCGGCTGCCTCTTGAGGAGTCCGAGGTAAAGTACCTGATACAGGACGATATTCCCTCAATTCATGGCTGGCTGCGCCTGCGCAGTGATCACCGTGTCCGCTTTCATGCCCTTCATCCCCGGCCACCAGCGCCGAGCGAGAGCGAGGAGTCCCTGTGGCGGGACGCGGAACTGTTGCTGGTGGGTGAGACTATCCGCCAGAAAGGAGCTCCTTCGATTGTGGCCGGAGATCTCAACGATGTGGCGTGGTCCCGCACAACACGGTTGTTCTGCAAGGTCAGCGGTATGCTGGATCCGAGGCGGGGGCGGGGCATGTTCAGCACCTTTCACGCCGGGCACTGGTACCTGCGGTGGCCGCTGGACCATGTTTTCACCAGCGAGCACTTTACCCTGCGCCGGATGGAGAGGCTGGACTATTTCGGTTCCGATCATTTCCCGATACTGGTTACCCTGTGTTACCGGCCATCCCGTGCTGATGAACACGACACGCCAGAAGCTGATGCCGACGATCGCGATACCGCCCGGGCAACCATACGCGAAGGCAAGGTACGGGAGCAGGAAACCTGACGCCCGGGAGCAGCGTATCACTCAGCCTGAGTCAGACAATGTCGGGAGTAATCATGAAACCGAAATCCGTCCTGCGCGCTTTGACTATTACCGCTCTTGTTGCAGCCGGGGCCGGCTGCACCGGAATACCCGAGGGCATCGAACCGGTCAGCGGCTTCAGTGCCGATCGCTACCTGGGTACCTGGTATGAGATTGCCCGCTATGACCACTCCTTCGAGGAGGGCCTGGAGAACGTTACCGCAGAGTACGAGCTGAACAGCGATGGCAGCCTCAAGGTTATCAACCGCGGCTATTCACCGGAGGATGGTGAATGGCAGGAGGCAGAAGGCAAGGCCCGATTTGTGGAAGACGAGGATAAGGCACACCTGAAAGTGTCGTTCTTCGGGCCGTTCTATGCCTCCTACGTGGTCTTTGGCCTGGATCACGACCAGTACCAGTACGCCTATGTTACCGGCTACGACCGGGACTATCTCTGGTTCCTGGCCAGGACACCCACTGTCAGTGAGCAGGCCATGGAGGATTTCCGGGAGACCGCCCGGGCCAATGGCTTTGACCTGGACGAGCTGATCATCGTGGAACAGAGCCGTAATGAATGAACGGAGTTGATATGGCACGTTGGTTTATCATTGCCGGCATCGTTTTACTGATCATTGGCCTGATACTCCACTTCGCACCGGGGCTGGTGCAGTGGTTTGGCAAGCTGCCCGGCGATTTACACTGGCGTTCCGAGCGAACCCAGGTGTTCGTGCCCATCACTTCGATGATCGTTGTCAGCATTGTGCTGACCATTTTGCTTAATCTCTTCAACCGGTAGCCCCATGAATTCAGACTGGCTGATCGGCGTCGACCTGGGCGGGACCAAGACCGAGGTGATCCTGTTGGATTCAGGCAGTCGGGAGCATTTCCGGATGCGCCTGGCAACACCGAAAGGGGACTACCAGGGCACTCTGACAACCATCGTGAAGCTGGTGCAGGAGGCGGAATTCCGTGCTGGCTGCAGTGGCCTGTCGGTGGGTGTTGGCATTCCCGGGTCAGTGTCCCGACTCACGGGGCGGGTTAAAAACGGCAATTCCACATGGCTGAACGGCAATCCAATGGCGGATGACCTTGCCGGTTTACTGGGGCGCCCGGTCACCCTCACCAACGACGCCAATTGCCTGGCCCTGTCTGAAGCCACCGACGGTGCAGGCGCCGGTTATGGGGTGGTGTTTGCGGCCATCCTTGGTACCGGATGCGGGGCAGGTATCAGCGTCAAGGGGCAGCCTCTCACTGGTCCCAATGGCGTAGCGGGGGAGTGGGGCCATAATCCCTTGCCCTGGGCCAGCCAGGCGGAACTGGACCAGCGTCCCTGTTTCTGCGGGCGCCGGGGTTGCAACGAAACCTTCCTGTCCGGTACCGGTCTGGCGTTGACCCATCAGTTATTGTGGCAGGAAACCCTCACCAGCCTGGAGATTGCATCAGCGGCTGATGCTGGTGACTGCCGGGCCCGGCAGACGCTGGATCTCTATCTGGACCAGCTGGCCCGGGGGCTGGCATCGGTGATCAACCTGATCGACCCGGATGTCATTGTGCTGGGTGGAGGTCTGTCCAACGTGGGGGCAATCTACCAGCAATTGCCTGAACGCCTGCCGGCCCGGGTGTTCGGGGGCGAGTGCGACACCCCCGTGATCCGGGCGTGGCACGGTGATTCCAGTGGAGTGCGTGGGGCCGCCTGGCTGGCCCGGGCGAACGTCTGACGCGGATCAGATCAATCCGGCACTTTGCAACACGAATACCCCCAGGGTGACCGTCACGCTGGCCAGCAGGGTGGTAATGGCAACGATATTGGCCGCCATGCGCGCATTTCCGCCAAGCGCCTTGACCATTACGAAACTGGCCGCCGCAGTGGGACTCGCAAAGTACAGGAACATCAGTCCCAGTTCCCGGCCCTCGAATCCGACAGCCCAGGCCGCCAGGGTGCAAAGCGCCGGCAGGGTGACCATCTTGAAGATGCTGGCCCCCATGGCGGGACCACTTTCCTTGCGAATCGAGCTCAGGGAAACCGTTGCGCCGATGCAGAGCAGCGCCAGCGGCAGCGTGAGAGACGCGAAATAGTCGCCACTGGTCATCACCCATTCCGGAAAAGAAACCTCCCACCACGCGAAAGGCACGGAAACGAGCACGGAGAGAATCAGCGGGTTGCGGGCAATATCCACCAGAATTTTACCCCACCGGAGCTTCTGGTCAGACTGGTAGGTCAGTAGCACGACGACCGACAGAATGTTGTAGCAGATGATCACCAGCCCCAGCAGAATCCCTCCTGCAGACAGGCCATAGTCGCCATACAGACTGGCTGCAAGCGCCAGGCCGACGATACCGCAGTTGCCGCGGAAGGCGCCCTGCACATAGACCCCCCGGTCCGACCGGGATACGCGCCACACCGCCCAGGCCCATACCATCGCAAAGCTGCCTGCTGTAGCCAGTGCAAAGAAGGCCAGCAGTTTCGGGTTAAAGGCAGTGTCCAGGTCCGCCCGCAGAATGCTGAGAAAGATCAGGGTTGGCAGTGTCGCCTTGAAGACCAGGGCGGAGGCCGTGTTTACAAAAGCCGCGTCGATCCAGCCGAGTTTGCGCAGGCCCAATCCGATAAACACCATGGCAAAAACCGGAAGTGTCGTGGCCAGCGTTTGCAGGAAAATCTCGATAACCGTATACAAACTGAAGATTCCTTAACTTCTCACCGACCCAGGGAACGGCGTTAAATGGGCAGGTGTGCCATTAATGTATTTCGCCGGCCTGTAGCGAGTTACCCGGACGGGACACCGGCGTGCCAGGCAGAGATCGTTGAATGCTATCACGTTCTGCCCCGGACGATTCCCGTAGCATGTGTTGAGGATGGTCCTCCAAATAGACTCAGGGGTGGTTGCTGTGTACACCAAGAAAAATGAAACCGGCTATGCTGATGCGCTGATCCGCGAGGCTGAAGGTCTTGAGCTACTCCGCGACGCACTGGAGACGGCCGGGGTAACGGGTGTCCGTGTCCCCCGGGTCTATTCGGTCAGTGAGGAGCGGATGGAAATGACCGCCATAGCGCCACACCGGCAGACGGACGAGCTGCTGGCCAGGCTTGGTGACGGACTCGCTGCCGTGCACGGCCTTCCGCAAACTTGCTATGGCCTGGCGATGGATAACTATATCGGACTGAACCCCCAGAAAAACCGTGAAACCGACAACTGGGGCGCGTTCTTTGTGGACTATCGCCTCGCCTACCAGGTAAGCCTGATCAAAGATGCGTCCACACGTACCCGGTTCATGAAAGTGCTTGAGAGCCGCCGCCAGATACTGGTGGACTGGCTCAACGAACATAGCCTGGGCCCCAGCCTGCTTCATGGTGACCTGTGGTCCGGTAACGCGATGTTCGATGATGATACCGCCTGGCTGATCGACCCGGCGGTCTACTACGGCGACAGTGAGGCGGACCTGGCCATGACCGAGATGTTCGGCGGCTTCGGACCAGCCTTCTATGAAGCATACCGCCACGCCCGGCCACTGAGTGATGAGTATGGGAGTAAGCGGGAAATCTACAACCTCTATCACTTCCTGAATCACTACAACCTGTTCGGCGGTTGGTATCTGGGTCCCTGTGAGAAGGGGTTTGCGCTGATCAATCGCCTATAGGTTTGTCAGGCTACCTTCAGTTGCCGCCCGAACATCATTGCGCTCCAGTCGCTCCGGTTCGCAAGGTAATTGAGTGCCAGCGAGCCCGTCATGCCAACCACCAGCAATGCGATGACGTAAGCCCACAGTGGCACATCCACCTGCCAGGTCACGAAATCCACGACGGAAAAGAACAGCGGATGGGCCAGGTAGATTCCGAAGGATGCCTGATTGACCTTCTTTACCAACGGCGTGGCAGTACGTCCTGCCAGACGCGGAAGGGACCAGAGCAGGGCAAGGATAAACAGGGGGACGACCCAGGTTTCCTTGGATGAATACTCCAGCGTTCCTGCCAGCGTGAAGGCTACTACGCCCGCCAGAAAAAGTAACAGCAGGAGGGGGTTGGACAGCCAGCGGAACCAACCCTGCGACTGAAGGTCCGGATAGTGCCGGACCAGCAGGAGTGCAAGAAAGAACAGGTAAATCCATCCCAGCGGCGCAATCCAGTGCAGATACCCCGGTGGCTCCACAGAATGCCAGCGGAAAAAGCCCCACCAGGCGATGCTTACCAGGGCACCGGCCACCAGTGATGGCCCGGCTGGCAGCCAGCGCCAGAGACGGAAACGGTTGTAGCACCAGAAAAGCACATAGAACTGCATGGCAACGATCAGGAAATAACCGTGCCAGCCGGCGAAGACCAGGTATTCCATCAGGTGGGGCAGCAAGGGCACCGGCTCACCGGACATCCACAGCCGCACATACTCCGCAACGCAGTATATGACCCCGTACACGGCATAGGGAATCATCACGTACTTCAACCGCCTCGCCAGGAAATTGTGGGGAATCTGATCGCCGTAACGGGCCGAGAAAAGAAAAATGGAGATGAAGATAAAGATCGGGGTCCCGAGAACCGTTGGTATATAGGCCAGGTCGAGGATGGGGTGCTCGAGATAGTTGCGTTCGATACGATCAATCAGGTGAAAGGTAAACACAGCCAGGCAGCCGTAAAACCGTAGCCAGTAGATTTCCTGGATTTGCTTCATGGAGTCCTCTTGGTACAACGTATAGCCGGATTCCCTGAAGGAATAACCGATGAATCCACTGGTCCATCAGACGACAAAGCGCGTAACCCCGGGCAACGGAAGATATTGAGAGGGTGACACCTGCCGGAGAGCATTGAAATGATACGCTACCTCGCTGTTGTACTTCCAATCCTGCTACTCATGTTTCCGGGCAGACCCGCATTGGGTGACGGGGTTGTTGCTGAGGGGGCTTTCCACTCCGACCGTCTCAGCCGCAACTATCCCTACATGATCTATCTGCCCGACGGTTACCAGTCAGGGGCACAGCATTATCCTGTCGTCTATTTATTGCACGGTTCTTTCGGCAACCACCAGGACTGGGTAAAGAAAGGGCGGCTGAAGCGAACCGTTGATCGGCTCGTTGAGGAGGGAATCATCAAACCGATGGTTATCGTTACGCCCGGGAGCCGGTCCTGGTGGATTGACGGCCACAATGAAGATGCCGGGTCGGCGTTTATTGAGGATCTGATACCTCATATCGAGCAAACTTACCGGGTGGTGCCGGAGCGGGAATGGCGTGCTGTGGCGGGACTCTCTGCGGGGGGGTATGGTGCGATCAACTTCATGATGTTACACCCTGAGCGCTTTGTTGCCGCGGCCGCGTTCAGCCCTGCAATCTATGACCCGTTGCCGCCCTCCAATTCCACCGCCTGGCGGCACCCGGCGTTTCTCGACAATGCCATATTCGACCGGGAAATCTGGCGGCAGAACATGTACACAGCCCATCTTGACGATTACCTGTCCCAGAATCGGGTGGTGCCGCTGTACCTCACCGTGGGCGACCGGGATCCACTCAATGCAACGGGTAACGCAGCCCTGCTCAAGAGCCGGCTGGAACCCCACCAGCCAGGGCTGGTCACCAGGGAGGTGCTGCCGGGGGGGCACACCTGGGGGGTCTGGCGTCCGAGCCTGGTGCGCGGTCTTGAGTTTCTTACGCAGTACCTGAGGAAACCGTTGCCTGCGGCAGCTGAGAAGATTCTGGAGCGGGAGCCCTGAATGGCGGCACTCGAACCCGCGAGGCTTCTCATCCGCCCTCACGGCCAATAAAAAACCCCAGCATTTCTGCTGGGGTTTGATATTGGCGGAGAGGGGTGAGACGGGTTCCCGGCCCGAGCACTGCTCGGGCCCCGTCGAACGGGGCTGGCCTCTGGCCGGTCCCTGGACGGTCACCGACCGAGCCGGCAATAAAAAAACCCAGCATTTCTGCTGGGGTTTGTTATTGGCGGAGAGGGAGGGATTCGAACCCT
>NZ_JAWLGY010000018.1:0-82017 GCF_041690615.1 Marinobacter sp. | reverse complement strand
CTTGAGGCGCCGTTTTTCGTCCGGACTTCAGTCCAGGGCTATCCAGGTGGCTTTCAGTTCGGTGTACTTGTCAAAGGCATGAAGTGACTTGTCGCGGCCGTTACCGGACTGTTTGAAGCCGCCGAAGGGTGCGGTCATATCGCCACCATCATAGTTGTTGATCCACACGCTGCCCGCCCGTAGAGCCTTAGCCACTTTGTGGGCGGTATTGAGGTTAGCGGTCCACACTGCGGCCGCCAGTCCGTAGATGGAGTCGTTGGCGATGGCAATAGCCTCCTCCGCGGTGTTGAACCCGATCACCGACAGCACCGGCCCGAAGATTTCCTCGGTCGCAATGCGCATGGGGTTCAGCACGCCGTCAAAGACCGTGGGCTCGACAAACAGGCCGCCGGTCTCTTCCATCAATCGTTGGCCCCCCTGCACCAGCCTTGCACCCTCGGCCTGGCCAATGCTGATGTAGTCAATAATGCGGTCCAGCTGGGCCTGGTCCACGATGGCTCCACAGGTGGTTGCCGGGTCCAGCGGATGGCCGGGGCGCCAGCCTTTCAGGGCGTCGCAGACCAGGTCGATAAACTCACTGCGGATGCTCTCCTCCACCAGCAGCCGACTGCCGGCGGTGCACACTTCGCCCTGGTTGAAGGCGATGGCGCCAGCGGCCTCGGCGGCGGCCTTCTTCAGGTCCGGCGCGTCGGCGAAGACAATGTTGGGGCTCTTGCCGCCGGCTTCCAGCCAGACCCGCTTCATGTTGGACTGGCCGGCGTAGATCATCAGTTGTTTGGCGACGTTGGTGGAGCCGGTGAAGACCAGGCAGTCCACATCCATATGCAACGCCAGGGCCTTGCCCACGGTATGACCAAAACCGGGCAGCACGTTGAATACGCCTGGCGGAATGCCGGCCTCTTCGGCCAGTGCTGCGAGACGAATGGCCGTCAGGGGCGATTTCTCCGAAGGCTTGAGGATCACCGAGTTTCCCGTAGCCAGGGCCGGTGCGATCTTCCAGGACGCCATGATCATCGGGAAGTTCCAGGGCACGATGGCGGCTA
Source organism: Marinobacter sp. (assembly GCF_041690615.1). GTDB lineage: Bacteria > Pseudomonadota > Gammaproteobacteria > Pseudomonadales > Oleiphilaceae > Marinobacter. The sequence continues at coordinate 80,974 of NZ_JAWLGY010000018.1, read as the reverse complement.
CCACACCCATGGGCTCCCGGGAGATCATGCCGATCTGGTCATGGGGAGTAGCGGCCAGCTCACCGTAGACCTTGTCGATGGCTTCAGCGGTCCAGCGGATGGCCCGGGCCGTGGCAGGCACATCGATGGTGCGGGCGTGGTTGATGGGCTTGCCCATATCCAGGGTTTCCAGCAGGGCCAGCTCGTCGCCATGGGTCTCGATCAGTTCAGCGAAACGGATCAACACACGCTTTCTCTCGGTCGGTGCCAATCGACTCCAGGCGCCCTCTTCAAAGGTGCGGCGTGCCGCGATGACCGCCTGGTCCGCGTCGGCTTGCTGGCAACTGGCTAGCTGAAGCAGTTCACGGCCATCCACCGGGCTGATACAGGGGAAGGTCTCGCCCTCGCAGGCCCACTGGTAAGCGCCATTGATATAGGCACGGCCTTCAATGGTCAGTTTTTCGGCCAGGGACTGCCACTGGGACTGGGTACTCGGCGTATTGACGCTGATGGGTGCGGAAGGGGTGTGGCGTTCGGTCATGGGTGCCTCGCAGGCAAGGGAATCGGCCATTATCAGGCGCACTATCAGGATTCCAGGCGCACGCCGCTATAGGTAGAAGAACGTGTCTTCCCGAGTTCCGGGCGCTGGCATAGACTGAGCCCGATAGCCGCGCCCGCGGCTGTCTGTCCTGACTCAGATGGCGTTATCCATGACCCAGTATCCCCCGGTGCCTTCCTATTATGCCGCTTCTGCCAACCAGACATCGGCCCGTCCGCCGCTGCAGGGGCCCTGTGAAGCCGATGTCTGCGTAGTGGGTGCCGGGTACACTGGCTTGTCTACGGCGCTCTTCCTGGCCGAGGCCGGGTTCAGGGTGGTCGTGCTGGAAGCCACGACGGTGGGCTGGGGTGCCTCCGGCCGTAACGGTGGCCAGATCGTTAACAGTTACAGCCGTGACCTGGACACCATTGAGCGCCAGACCACCCCGGACCATACCCGGTTATTGGCGGAGATGGCCTTTGAAGGTGGCCAGATCATTCGCCAGCGGGTGCATGATTACGACATCCAGTGTGACCTCAAGGAAGGCGGCATCTTCGCGGCCCTCAACCCGCGCCAGCAAAAGCACCTCGAGTCCCAGCAGGCCCTGTGGCGCTGGTTTGGCCATGACCAGCTGGAACTGCTGGACAAGGAAGGCATTCGCGCGCGGGTCGGCAGCGAGCGCTACATTGGCGGTGCCATCGACCATAGCGGCGGGCATATCCATCCACTGAACCTGGCGTTGGGCGAAGCGGCGGCGCTGGAGTCGCTCGGTGGCGTAATTCACGAACATTCGCCCGTTACCGAACTCCTGCAGGGCCAACCCGCCACGGTGAAAACCGACCAGGGAGAAGTGAGTGCACGGTTTGTGGTGCTGGCCGGTAACGCCTACCTGGGCGGCCTGGTGCCGGAACTGGCTGCCAGGTCCATGCCCTGTGGCTCCCAGATCATCGCGACCGAGCCGCTGGATGATGCCGTCGCCAAACGGCTACTCCCCGAGGATAACTGCGTGGAAGACTGCAACTACCTGCTGGACTATTTCCGTCTTTCCGGTGACAAGCGCCTGATCTACGGCGGCGGAGTGATCTACGGTGCCCGCGACCCGGCCAATATCGAACGGCTGATTCGGCCCAATATGCTCAAAACCTTTCCGGAACTGGCGAGCGTGAAGGTGGACTATGCCTGGACCGGCAACTTCCTGCTGACCCTGTCACGGCTGCCCCAGATGGGCCGCCTGCGTGACAATGTATTCTATTCCCAGGGCTGTTCCGGCCATGGCGTGACCTTCACCCATGTGGCGGGCAGGGCCCTGGCGCTGGCGATCCAGGGCCAGGCGGATCGTTTTGATGCCTTCGCCAGCCTTCCCCATTACCCGTTCCCGGGGGGGCGCCTGTTCCGGGTACCGTTCACCGCCATCGGTGCCTGGTACTATGCTATGCGGGACCGGCTGGGGGTTTGACCCGGAGTTGGAGCGGCGCTCATGTGTCCTTGGCCGACTTCGAGCCCTGCTGCCTGGTCTTCCAGAAGTATCCGGGCGAATCGTACCCCGTCGCCGTGTTTGCGGCAGGACTGCTGAATGATGGCATGAAGCTGGACATTGAAGTGACGGCACGGGTAAGCGCCTGATAGAGGGGGTACCAGGAATATCTACCCTATGGGTGCTGCTCCAAAACGAAGCGGTTGATCGTGGACACTTGTTCACCTTCCCTGAACATTGTCAGGACGTTTTCGTCATGGCAGAGGTCGGGCTGGTCGACCCATACGGTGCTGAACCATTTACTGGTAATAGTGAAAGACCCAGGGCATTCGTTATATCCATGGCTTCGGAAAACCTCAGCCCACATCTTGTTGGCGACCCAGGAGCCCGCGAACATACCAAGCAACCCAACGAGCACAAGCGAGCCCACGGTTCTATTGAGCCGGTCGGATATGGCTTTCGGGTAGGGTTTGCCGCGAATGCCAACTGCCATACAGGCGAGGCCAAAGATCAAGAGCCCTGTAAACACAAGGGGGGCGAAATAGAAGAGGGTGTAGCCTGTTTTTTCAAGGAAGATCGGATCCCGGGATTCGAGCGCTTCTCCGTAGTCGCCATGTATAAGGCTGACGAACCATATCGAGACCGCAACCAGTATCAGGGCCAGAGCAGCGAACCCAAGTCCGCCAACCAGGGCGCCCTTCGGGTTCAGCCCGTCAGACGCTACTTGGCTAGTAGCCATAACCGCCGCCCGCTCCCATAAATCGCCGGATGAATTCCAGGTTGCCTTGCGGTGTATCGAAGTAGTAGTGGAGGTCTCGGCTAACCTTTTCCGTTGCTATGACCCAATCTTTGCGACAATCGACCAGTGCTTCGGTTAGTTTTTCCGTGATTTGGTAGCGTTCGTCTAGTTCATTCAGCGCAAACCCGGCAGCAATCGCGACAGCAATGCCGACACCTACAGGGATCACTGCGGTTATGGCGAATCCCGCCATGCTGGCTACTGCTGGGAGCATTCCACCAATAAAATATGCCGCTCCCGCAGCAACAAAGCCTTTGACTATGTCTGTAGCGATATGAGCCAAAACGGACTCTAACGTTTTCTTTTGGTCGACAAACAGCCACTCTAGAGTTCGGATAGTGGGGCTGAGGACAAGAGTCAGTGCAGCTCCGCTTTTTAAGGCGGCATTGGCCGCTGAGATACCTACTCCCATCCGGACAACCTTGGGGTTACTGAGACCGTAAACCGGTGCGTTCAGGTGCTTTCTGAGGCCGGCATAGCCCGATAATACGATGAAATGCTTACCTTCTTTTTGTATCACTTTGTATGTGCCGAAAATCGAACCTGAGCGATGCATATCCGCACCAAGTTTTGAGAGGACGATAGCGGAGGAAACAGTCCCCGTATGATCCCGGACCATATCCAGTGAGAATTCGGTTAACTCTCTGAACGTAGCAGCGATATCCTCTTCAGAGACGTTTTTGGACTTCTGTATATTAACCCACACGCCGGTCAATTCCCGGGCATTCAGAACATGGATGTCAGGCCGATTACTGACGAGCTGTTCTTTCAGATCGGTTCGTAACTGACGCTCTTGGACAAGTTCGCGTGCGCGTCGCATGCGAGGGGAAGGCATGGGTGATCTCCATATCAGTTGGTGTGCTTAATCCATTAAGTCGTGTAATTGTTGTTGCTTGAAAGCCGAACGTCAATGGCGGTTTTGGAGGGTTGTGGATTCTTTCAAAACCTCTTGGATCACGCTTCGAAAGACCCGTAGGCTTGCCTGATCACCGAAGTTGCTCAGAGCAACGCTGTCACGTCGGAGAGCAGACTTCCCTCCCGCAAGCAAATTCATAACTGGTGGTTTATCCTAGTGCTCCCCCAAGACTACCAAGGAGCCATTCCCGATGAGCAACCTCCCCCAACTGACTGATGCCCTGCTGAACCTGGAAGACCGTGTCGCGGTGCTGACCCTGAACCGTCATGACCTGCGCAACGCACTGACCGGTTCCAACCTGATTGACGATATCGTCGCCACCGCCGATTGGGTAAACCATTGTGACGATGTCTCTGTGCTGGTGATCACCGGTGCGGGCTCGGCCTTCAGTGCCGGTGGCAACGTCCGCGATATGGCGGAGCGGGGCGGCGACTTTGCCGGTGATGTGGCCGAGTGCTCGGACCGTTATCGCAAGGGTATCCAGCGTATTCCCCTGGCCCTGCAGGCGGTGGAAGTGCCCATTATTGCTGCGGTGAATGGACCGGCCATCGGCGCCGGCTTTGACCTGGCCAACATGGCGGACGTGCGCATTGCTTCCGAAAAGGCGAAGTTCGGCGAGACCTTCCTTAACCTCGGGATCATCCCGGGCGACGGCGGTGCCTGGTTTATGCAGCGACTGATTGGCTACCAGCGTGCCTTCGAGTTGACCCTCACGGGGCGTGTGGTGGAAGCAAAAGAGGCCAAGGAGCTGGGTATCGCGCTGGACGTGGTGTCTGCTGACGAGTTGATGCCCACGACCATGAAGATGGCCACCCGCATCGCCAGCCAGCCACCGAAAGCCACCCGTCTGACCAAGCGCCTGATGAAAATGGCCCAGCGTATGGAGCTGAAGGACTTCCTGGACCTGTGTTCCGTCTTCCAGGGCATGTGCCACAACGAACCGGAACACCTGGACGCAGTGAACCGCATGCTGGAATCCATGGCGAAGAAGTAATTCCCGATCGGGACGTCCCGTTGGTTTCTGGTAATCTGTTGTTTTACCAGACCTCCACAATAACAAGGACAACCCATGACTGAAGCGCTTTTTCAGCGAGACGGCGATCTTTATCTGCCAACGCCCGCCTGCGGCAGCCCCTGGAGCCCGGGGCAGCTGCACGGTGGGCCAGTGGTCGGGCTGATGGCCCATGCCGTGGAACAGGCGTCGGACAATAACGACCTGCACCTCTCACGGCTCACCGTGGATCTGTTGCGAGCCGTACCCAATGCTCCATTGACGGTGGCTACGCGCCTGGTGCGCGGCGGCAAGCGGCTGCAGATACTGGAGGCATCGCTCTTCGCCGGGGAGGCCGAGGTCACCCGGGCAAGTGCGCTGTTTCTGGAGAACCGGCCAGTTACCGTACCGGAACACGGACGTTTCCCGGCGACAGGGCTGGAGCCTCCTTCCTGGCCGGTGGAGGCCAGCATTGCCGAAGCCGGCGGCTGGCAGAACCGGTATTCACCAGTGGGTCTGCACAGTACGGCCAAGGCGGTCGTTATAGAAGGCGTTGATGGCAGCGGGCAGGGCGTGGCCTGGCTAAAACTGCCACTGCCGCTGGTACAGGGCGTGGCAACCAGCCCCACCGTCATGGCAGCCACACTCTGTGATTTCGGCAACGGCGTCGGTCAGCTGAACCTGTCCAGCGAGCTGGGCTGTATCAATACAGACGTCACCCTCTACCTTCACCGGAGCCCGGTGGGCGAATGGCTGGGGCTGGATGCCCGCAGCCGGATGCAGGACACCGGCGTTGGCCTGGTGGAGACGACCCTCTTCGACAGCCAGGGGCCGGTGGGCAAGATACTGCAGGCGGTTATTACCATGAAAGCGCCGGGCTAGTACTGGCCCGCCCTTCCGGATTCACTGATCCAACAGGTCGGCCAGGGTTTCACCCATAAGCCGGTAGCCGCTTTCACCCGGATGATAACCGTCGGCCGCCAACAACCCGGAATCGGTGACGGCCGGATAGCACAGGTGAACAAAGGCTTCCGGCTGTGTCCGGGCCAGCTCCCGATAGACGCGGTCCAGCTGCCGTGCCCGCCAGCCCATGACCTGCCGCAACGGAGATGGCAGCGCCGTGAAGCGATGCATGGGCGGTACGCTTAATAATCCCAGTGGTGAGTCATAATGGGTGCGCAACTGCTCGCCCAGGGTGACTAATTGCTGCCGGAACCGGTTGCGGGGCGTCAGGCCGGTGGTGTCATTCACTCCCATGCTCAGCAGGACCAGGTCCGCCTCGGGCAGGGTGTCGATGTCCAGCTGTGCCATCAGTTCGGCGAGGGTGGCGCCATTGATGCCAAAGGTGTGCCACGCTGTTACCTGGCCGGTCCGCTCATACAGGCGCCTGGCCAGCTGGCTGGCCAGCCCCTGGTCGTGGGTTTCCACGCCGACCCCGGCGGCGGTGGATTCGCCGATCACCAGTATCCGCCGTTGCGGAATGCCTTCGCCGTACTGCCCGAAAGGTTCGCCGCTCGCCTCCGGTAGCCGCACGGTATTGCGTCGCGTCTGTTTGCCCTGATAGATCAGCACAGGTGACAGGCCAGCGGTGGTCAGCCAAAACGGCAGGTGCATGGTGGTATCCCCGTGAACGAATGATGCTGCTCTGGAAGAATGCTATGGCTGTGATGTCAGATCAAGCGCAAGGGGAGTGCCGCTGTCGCCCGTAAAGCGTGTCATCCACACCCCGCGAGCGGGCCATGGATGACACGCCTTTGCCTACGCGGTGGCGACGTTCATCTGTTCCGCCAGTTCATCATCCAGTTGATTCGCTCTCTTCGCCGCAGGACGGCTCTCCATGTGGTTGACGTAATCCTGGAACACCTGCCTGGATGGCAGGTTCTTTTGCATCATCTCCCACCACAGGTAGCTGCTGACCAGTACGTCGGCGGCGGTGAATTGCTCCCCGCAGATATACGGCCCCTTCGCGAGGGTCTGTTCCAGCGTCTGGATGACGTCGTCCAGGCGTCCGCTACCGACCGCCTGAACATTGTCATCATCAATCCGCCAGTCGTAGGCTTTCGCGCTGGTGGCCATCTCGAACGGGCCGGCCATGAAGAACAGCCAGCGGTAGTATGGCCCCCGCTCCGGGCTGTTAACCGCCGGTGCCAGCTGTTTTTCAGGAAAGCGGTCCGCCAGGTAGGCACAGATGGCGGCGACTTCGGTGACCACCATGTCACCGTGCCGAATGGCGGGTACCTTGCCCATGGGGTTAATAGCCAGGTATTCAGGGGTTTTCATTCCAGGGCCGAAGGCCATCACCTTGAGGTCATAGGGGATGGCCAGCTCTTCCAGCATCCATCGCACGACACGGCCGCGGGACATGGGGTTGGTGTAGAACGTGAGCTCTGACATGGTGTTGTTCCTCTTCCTTGTTGGGTTTTACTGCCTGCAGGACCAGAGTAGGGTGGATATAGGCGAGAAGACGTCCTATATAAGCGGCACAGTGAAAATTTAATCATCGGCCTGCGGATGCAGGAAGGATAGCCACCATGTCAGGACCGACCACCCGCATACTGGCTGCTTTGGAGCTGCTGCAATCCCGCCGCCAGATCAGTGGCGCCGAATTGGCCGAGCGCCTTGAGGTAGACCGCCGCACGGTACGGCGCTATATCTCGGTGCTGGAAGAGCTGGGCATTCCCGTCACCACCGAGCAGGGACGCTATGGGGGTTATCGGCTGGTGGCCGGGTTCAAACTGCCGCCAATGATGTTCACTGATGAGGAAACCCTGGCCATTGCCCTGGGGTTGCTGGCGGCCCGGCAACTGGGGCTGGCGTCCTATGCTCCCGCCATCGCCGGGGTGGAGGCCAAGCTGGAACGGGTTATGCCGGACAACCTGAAACGCCGGGTGCGGGGCGTACGTGACACCACCCGGGTGATCCTGCCCAGGGGCGAGCCCAGCCTGGATGACCATGCCCTACTGACCCTCACCGGGGCCACGGAGGACAGTCGCCGCGTGGCCTTCCACTATCATTCACCGGACCAGGGCCGGATGGCACGGACCATCGACCCCTATGGTGTAGTCTTCCGTCAGGGCCGCTGGTATGTGGTTGGCTACTGCCACTTGCGCCAGGCCATGCGGTCTTTCCGGCTGGACCGGATAGACCAGGTCCAGGCACTGCCGGACACCTTCCAACGCCCGGAGCGCTTTGATCCGGCCCGGTTCCTGCAGGACAGCCTGTCTTCCTGGGGTCAGGCCCATGAGGTCCGGGTGCTGCTGCACACCGACCACAAGAGCCTGGCCGCCCTGGGGACCTTCATGCCGGAATGTGCCGGACAGTTTGATGCCCATGGGAATGGGCTGCTGCTCCGGACCGAAACCGACAGTCTGGAGTGGTTCGCCGGCTGGCTGTCCCACCTGCCCGTGCGCTTCACCATCCTGGCGCCGGACGGCCTGAGGGAGGCGTTGCGCAGGCACGCTGAACAGTTGCTGGCGGCCTGTTGACCGCTATCGGTAAGGCTGCGATCCATTACGCCGGCGCCACCGGGCGGGCTGCCGGCAGCGGTGCCAGGGGCGGCGCGCATTAATGCCTGAAGAGGTGAGTGAGGCAGCCGGCCCTGTCACTGTGTGATTTCGGCAACTCCTGGGCAAAGTTTCTGACCAATCACTTGCTCAAATAACAGATGTGAACTAGTTTTCAAGACCAGATCCAGTTTGTCGGATGCCGAGACGATCAAGTGCTGCATGGAAGCGCAGGAAAACTGCGAAGCCCCCGGAGGCGGTATGAGGCCGCCCCGGAAGGCCGGAGTGAAGCGATGTCAGACAGTCAGAACGATACCACCGCGGTCGCCAGTGCAGCCTCGCTTACCATCGGTGGGCTTTTTTGCCACCAGGCTCGCTACCACCCCCGACGTGTGGCCCTGCAGGACCCCAATGGCGAGTACACCTACGGGGAGGTCAACGAGCGTGTGAACCGCCTGGCAAACTGGCTGGCGGATCGCGGGTTGAGACGTGGGGAACGTGTTGCGGTACTGTCCGAGAACCGTATCGAATACCTGGAAACGATGCTGGCTGCGGCCAAGCTGGGCGCCATCGTCGCGGCCCAGAACTGGCGCTTGGCTGCAGGCGAGCTTGAGCACTGCATCCGGCTTACCGAGCCGCGAGTAATGTTGGTCTCTGAGCGGCATGAACCGGTGCTGGCAGACGTAAATCACGATGTGCCCAACATTCTGCGCTTTGGCCAGGATTACGAGTCGGCGCTGGCAGGGGCATCCACTGCAGAGCCGCCGAACGCCGCTCAGGGGGAGGACGGTCTGTTGATCCTGTACACCAGCGGAACCACCGGGCTGCCCAAGGGTGCGTTGATCAGTCACCGTGCTGAGATTGCCCGCGGCCAGACGTTCTACATTGATCATGAAATCGAACGGGAGGACGCTTTCGTCGCCTGGGCGCCGCTGTTCCACATGGTGTCGACTGACCTGTCGTTGGCCGCGCTGTGCCGCGGTAGCAAGGTGATCGTGCAGGACGGCTACGATCCGGATGCCCTGGCTGCCGTGGTCGGTCGGGAACGAATCGGCTGGTTGGTGCTGATGCCGGGCATGATCGAGTCGTTCATCGAAGCCATGAAGCGTGGCGGTATACACCCGTCGGGTGTGAAGTCCTGCGGCTGTATGGCAGACCTGGTGCCACTGCACCAGATCGCCGACGTCACCCGGCTTCTGGACGCACCTTACGTTAACAGTTTTGGTTCCACAGAAACCGGCTCGGGCCCGGCCACCGCTGGACTCATTGCCCCGGGCACGGTCGCGAAGAACCTGTCCAAGGTGCAGAGTTCTTACTGTGAGGTTCGCCTGGTTGATGCCGAGGATCGGGAAGTGCCGGATGGTGAACCCGGGGAACTGGCCATCCGCGGTCCATCGCTGTTCAGCGGTTACTGGCAAGCTCCGGAGGTGAACGCCAGGGATTTTCGCGGTGGCTGGTTTCATATGGGCGACATGTTTGTGCGCAATCCGGACGGGACGCTGGACTTCGTGGACCGACGCAAGTACCTGATCAAGTCCGGCGGTGAGAACATCTATCCGGCCGAAATTGAACGTGTTCTGCTCGCCGATGCCCGCATCGCCGACGCGGTAGTGGTGCGCACGCCGGATGCACGTTGGGGAGAGGTGCCGGTCGCCTTCGTCGTGCCAGCCGTCGACAATCTCACGGAGGACGACGTGCTGGCATGCTGTCGTGGCCAGATTGCTGGTTACAAGATGCCCAAGGGTGTCCGCTTCGTGACCGACGCTGACCTGCCTCGCAGTACGACGGGCAAGATCAAGCGCCATGAGCTGGAGGCACAACTGAAGAAGCCCGAGGCTAGCTGAACGCTGCCACGTTTTCGGAGTGTACTCGCCGGGACTCGATCGCTTTGCCCCGGCTTGTCCCCGAACGCCAGTTCCAGCAGTTTTCCTAGCCTGAGGCAAATCGCTCAATGGCCGGCAGCGCCTGGTCTTTGAGCTCTACCCCAACGACCGTCTGCAACTTCTCCAACTGGCTTTGCAGCATTCCGATAGGCCGCGTGCCTTCCAGGGTGAGGTCGATATCCAGCGAATCGCCGACATGCTCCATGGCCATCCTTGCAATGCGGAAACCGCGAACCCGCACCACCTGACACAGGCGCTCAAGGGCGGCGGCTTCCGGGGTCATGCGGCAGCGTATCTGGTAGCTGGCGGCCTGTGATTGCGGGTTCATGCTACGTGCTCCTTGTTGCTTCGTGGGCGGTGGGTTTCGTCGATCATGTCGGTGTTGCCGGCGCCAGGTTTCACGATGGGCCAGACGTTTTCTTCCCGGGCGATGGCTACGTGCAGCAGCATCGGGCCCCGGTACGCCAGCAGGGTTTCGATGCCACGGCGGACCTGGTCGCTGCGGTTGATGTGCAGGGCGTGTATATCGAACGCCTTTGCCATGGTCAGGAAGTCCGGGTTGTCGTCCAGGTCGATCTGGCTTTCCCGGTTGTTGTAGAACAGCTCCTGTTGCTGGCGGACCATGCCCAGGCACTGGTTATCCAGGATGATGATCTTCACCGGTAGCCGGTAACGGCGGATGGTGGCCAGCTCCTGGGCGTTCATCATGAACGAGCCATCACCGGTCACGTTGATCACCGTACTGTCCCGGTCGGCGAACTGTGCACCGATGGCTGCCGGCAGGCCGAACCCCATGGTGCCCAGGCCGCCGCTGGTCAGGTGGTGGCGGGGATGGTCAAAGTCATAGTACTGGGCGACCCACATCTGGTGCTGGCCAACGTCGCAGGCAATGACGGTGTCGTCGGGGGCGATGCGGGAGAGCTGACGGATAAACGCCGGGCCATGGATGGGGGCGTAGGGGTCGTCGTTATCCGCTGCATGGAAGCCGCCGGTGGTATGCCACTGACGGCAGGTTTGCTGCCAGTCGCTGATGGCCAGGGGTGACGTTTGGACTTCCCCCGTGAGAGCCCGCAGAATCGTTGCCAGATCACCCTTTAGGGTAAGATCCGCAGGCCGCAGTTTGTTGAACTCGGCGGCATCGGCGTCGATATGAATAGTCCGGGCGTTGGGAGCAAAGGCCTCCAGCTTGCCTGTGGCCCGGTCATCCAGGCGGGCGCCGATCACCAACAGGAGATCGCACTCAGCGACTGCCCGATTGGCCGCCCGGGAGCCGTGCATGCCCAGCATGCCCAGATCGTTCGGTGCCCGCTTGCCGGCGTTACCCAGCCCCTTGAGGGTGGTCACACCGGGTATACCTGAAGCATCCGCAAAGGCCCGGAAGGCTTCCTCCGCATGGGCCAGTGAGAGACCGCCCCCGCTGTATAACAGGGGTCGCTGACTGGCCTTGAGCATAGCCATTACGCCGGAGACATCAACGGCTTCGTTGCCGGTCTCGGTTTCCTGAACGACCGGCTTGGCGATGACCTCTGCCAGCAGGATGTCCTTCGGAATGTCGATCCAGACCGGACCGGGACGGCCTTCGCTGGCCAGGCGGAAGGCTTGCTCCAGAATGCCCGGCAGTTCGTCGGCCTGATCCACCAGGTAGCTGTGTTTCACGATACCCAGTGCCATGCCCAGCATGTCCGTTTCCTGGAAGGCATCGGTGCCAATCAGGGCGGAAGGCACCTGCCCGGTGATCACCACCATGGGAACCGAGTCCCGGTGGGCATTGGCCACGCCAGTGATGAGGTTGGTGGCGCCGGGGCCCGAGGTGGCAATGCAGACGCCGGTTTTGCCGCTGGCGCGGGCATAGCCGTCGGCGGCGAGGGCGCAGGCCTGTTCGTGGCGGCACAGCACATGCTCCACCACTGCATCGTCCAGCAGGGCATCGTATAGCGGCATGATACAGCCGCCGGGGTAGCCGAAAACCGTGTCGATGTGGTGGCGATGGAATGCCTCCAGGATGTGCTGTGCGCCGTTCATGGTGTTTTCCCTTTGCTTTTTCAGGTGCAAAAAAAAAGCCCCCGGAACCTTTCGGTGCCGGGGGCCTTGGTGTTCGTCTGGTCTGTCAGTCAGTCAACCGTCTGTCCACGCAAAAGCCCCCGGATGGCACCACGACCACCAGGACTAGCTTCACGATTACGACAACGGCGTTCAGATTCATGGGTAGAAATCGATCTGTTTGACAGTAGACCTCAATCTAACGCGACGGGAGGCATTGCGCAAGCCTTTTGGTCGTTCGGCGAAAACGAATCGTGGCAGTGGCCGGTATTACGCAACCGTAAGGGCGCTGGGCACAAACGCGCCATGGCTACTGCTAGGCTGAACAGGAGAGCGTGATTGGTTTATCCGGTATCGGCGTGCAACGCCGGGGAGGCAGCTCGAGTGGAGAATGCAAATCCAGGCAAGACAGCCCAGCTCTATCGCATGGTGATGTCGGAACATCTCTGCCCGTTCGGGATGAAAAGCAAGTTCCTGCTCGAACGAAAAGGCTATACGGTGGAAGACCACCATCTCACCAGCCGGGATGAAGTGGACCGGTTCCAGGACGAGCATAACGTGGATACCACGCCCCAGACCTTTATCGATGGCCAGCGTATCGGCGGCTATGACGAACTGAGGGTCCACTTTGACCTGGACGATCCGGACGACGACACCAGCTATCAGCCCGTCATCGCGGTATTTGGAACTGCGCTGCTGATGGCCGTTGGCATTATGTGGTTCTTCGACCATGCCGTTTTTTCCCTGATGACCGTCGAGAAATTTGTCGCCATCGCGATGATCCTGCTGGGGTTGCAGAAACTGCAGGACGTGGAAAGCTTCAGCACCATGTTCCTCAACTATGATCTGCTGGCCCAGCGGCAGGTGGCCTACGGGTACCTGTATCCGTTTGGCGAAACCCTGGCGGGCATCCTCATGCTCGCGGGCGCACTGATCTGGCTGGCTTCTCCTGTTGCCCTGTTTATCGGCACGGTTGGGGCCTTCTCGGTTTTCAAGGCGGTCTATATTGACCGGCGGGAACTGAAGTGCGCCTGCGTGGGCGGCAACAGCAACGTGCCCCTGGGCTTTGTCTCGCTGACGGAAAACCTGATCATGGTGGCCATGGGGTTATGGATGCCGTTCCGGATGTACGTGATGTGAATCGTCCGTGGTGCCGGTCGTGCAGCCATAGGAGAATCTGACAGGGATGGTATAAGCTGGAGGGCATCTGTTGCTGACCAAAGCGCGAGGTGTCCCGGTTGAAAACTGCGGTGGTGCTGATGGTACTGGCCGGCGTGTTGGCCGCCGGCGTAGCCGGGTGGCATGAGCCCGAGCCCCTGGAAGAAAGACTTGTCCGGATTCAGGCGCAGGAATCCCTGCCCGATGTGACCCGGGTGGAGGATCTGCCCGTGGAGCTACAGGCGGCCTTGCTGGACCTGTCGGACGACCCCCTGGTGTCCCTGAAGGCCCGGGCGGCCGTCATGCGCTATCCGGATATGGCAGCCCGGGTTTTGCCACTTTATGCCTCGGAACCTGAGTTCCGGGATATCCTGGGCCGTTATGGTGAAGCGGTATTACCACCGGTGAACTACTTTATCGACAACCCGGTGGCGACGATTGAATCAATGAATGCCCTGTCCCGCCAGTATGACCGGATACGGGAATTTGTGGAGAGCTTCCAGCCTTCCCGGGACGAGAGTGCCGCTACGCCTGGTGCGCCAGAACAGGATGAACCCGCTCCGGAACTGACCCCGGAACAGCGTGGCTGGTATGCCGTTAACTTTATTGACGCCGAGGGCCACGGCTTTCTCGGTCAGTTTGAAGTGTCGGATGACGGTTCCGTTCACTGGATCCAGACCGAGCGCATCACCGAAGGCGTCACTGATTTCTTTACCAGTGGCGTCCGTACCCTGGAGACTCGTCAACGCACCGGCGAGGAAATCCGGCTGTCTGATATTGGCTGGGCATCGGTGGATGTGCTGGTCTTTGCCAGCGCAGTAAAGGTACTACGCGTCGGCCGGGCCGCGGCAGCCACCACACGAGGGGCCGGGTTATCGACCCGCTCCGCCGCGCTGGCGGCGCGGGTGACCGGTGCGGGGCGGATGGTCCTGCGCAGCGCTCGCTATGCCCGCTGGCCGCTGGTCATCGGCGCCGGCTACCTGGTGATCCGCCATCCGGTGGTGATCAGTGATGTGCTGGCGGACGTTGCCCGGGTTGCGGGCCTGCCCACCTGGCTGGTGCAGTGGGCAGGCTGGACGCTGATTCTGTTGCCGGTACTGATCCTGCTCCGCTGGCTGATGTTGCCACTGGCGGCACTGTTGCGGGCGCTGGTACCCGTATTGCTGTGGCTTGGCGGCCGGGCGCGCCGGGCTGGTGGCCTGCGCGAACGGGCCTGGTGAGGATGGCGAATAGCATAGGGAACAGTGGCTCCGCGGTGTGCCGGCGGACGGACAGGGAGGCCAACAGTCCATGCTGAACGGAATCTGGCTCGGCTTTTTCCTGGCGGCCTTTGCGGCCGCGCTTTGGCAGTGGCTGGGCAATAACGACCCGGAAGTGTTCAGCAGGCTGGTGACCGCGCTGTTCGATATGGCCGAACTCAGCGTGGAAATCGTGCTGGTTCTGGCCGGCACCATGACCCTGTGGCTGGGGATTCTCGCCATTGCTGAAAAAGCCGGCCTGGTGGACGTGCTCGCCCGTTTGCTGGACCCCCTGTTCCGGCGGCTGATGCCGGAAGTGCCCAGCGGACACCCGGCCATGGGCCACATCACCATGAACTTCGCGGCCAATGTGCTGGGCCTGGACAACGCCGCCACGCCCATCGGCATCAAGGCCATGCATTCCCTTCAGGAGCTAAACCCCAGCAAGGATACCGCCAGCAACGCCCAGATCCTGTTCCTGGTGTTGAACACCTCCTCCCTGACCCTGCTGCCGGTGACCATTTTCATGTACCGGGCCCAGCAGGGCGCGGCTGAACCCACGGCCGTCTTCCTGCCCATTCTGCTGGCCACGTCGGCCTCCAGCCTGGTGGGGTTGCTGACTGTGTCCCTGGTGCAAAGGCTGAAGCTCTGGCACCCGGTAGTGCTGGCCTACCTGGTAGGGGGCGCTGCCGCCCTTGGCCTGCTGCTGACCACACTGGCAGGCATGTCTGCCCAGGCCCTGGAGGCGACGTCGACCCTGGTGGGCAACCTGACCCTGTTCGGGATTGTGGTGGGCTTCCTGGCCATCGCGGCGCTGCGCCGGGTGAACGTGTACGACGCCTTTGTCGAAGGCGCCAGGGAGGGGCTTCAGGTGGCCCTCAGCCTGCTGCCCTATCTCGTGGCCATGCTGGTAGCGGTAGGCGTTTTACGGGCCAGTGGGGTGCTGGAGGCGGGGCTGGATGGCTTCCGCTGGCTGGCAGAGGTACTGGGTTGGGACACCCGGTTCGTGGACGCCCTGCCCACGGCGTTTATAAAGCCGCTGTCCGGCAGTGGTGCCCGGGCCATGATGATCGAAACCATGGACACGTTTGGCGTAGACAGCTTCCCGGCCCTGATGGCAGCCACCATGCAGGGCAGTACCGAGACGACCTTCTACGTACTGGCTGTTTACTTCGGCGCGGTGGGTATCCGGCGTATCCGTCATGGCCTGGCCTGTGCACTGCTGGCCGACCTGGCGGGAATCGTGACTGCCATTGGCGTCTGTTACTGGTTCTTTGGTTAGCCGAAACCGGATTGCTAGCCGAAATTCCTGAATTTTCATCAGTATTTCCTGCGCATTTTATTGCCATTCCGTCACTTGGACTGTTGCGACCCCGTTGCTAGCTTTATTAGTAACGTGATCGGCATCACATATCACGTTGTCTGGCTCGGCCCGATGTGGCCGGCCATTACCAGGAGTTTATGGAATAAGGAGTTCACTATGAAACGCACACGTCTGGTTCGCGCAATGGGCATTTCCCTGATCGCCGGTTCAATGGCATTTGGTCTGTCCGCACAGGCAGCCCAGGGGCTCTACTCCGCGGATGAATTGATGGATGCCGACGTTTATGACAGTAACGGCGAGGAAATCGGCGAAGTGGAGGACATCCTCATGAGTGATGATATGTCCGTCCATTCACTGGTCATCAAGACCGGTGATGTGCTGGGCCTCGGCGGTCGTGACGTGGTTGCCGAGCGTGGCAGCTTTACCGTTCGCCTGGAGCAGGACGATACGGATGACGATGATTTCGACGATCAGGACTACGAAGTCCACATGGCGTCCACCAAGGAAGAGGTGAAGTCGTTGCCGGAGTACGACGAAAGCTGGTGGAACCAGACTCGCCAGGGGCTGAGGCAGGCCTGGGAGAATACCAAGGAAACCAGCCGCAGTGCCTGGGAAGACACCAAGCAGGCTACCTCTTCCGCTTGGCATAACGTGAAGGAAGGCGCTGATAAAATGTCAGATCGCGCAAAGGACGCGGTCGATAACTGACCTGGCCATTGGCCGGGTGATTTTTGCGCTGGCCATCGGCATTGCCCTGGTCCACCTCTGGCTCAATACCTTTTCCACGTTATCGGAGCTGTGGACCTCGGCACTGCACTTTGCCTTGTCGCCCCATGCGCTGACCATGGCGCTGGTAGCGGCCCATATGATCATCTTCTGGCTGTCCCAGGACTCCAACGTGACCCCGCCAGTCTGCCTTACGGCCTTCGCAGCGGCGGCCATTACCGGCACCCCTGCAATGCGAACAGGCCTGACCGCCTGGAAGATCGCCAAGGGCCTGTACATCGTGCCCCCTGCTGTTTGCCTACTCCCCGCTGATTTCCGGCACCCCCGCCTCAGGAATTGTTGGCTGCCGGATTTGATTCGCCGTTGATCCTCAGTGGCGAGAACAAGGGTGCCAGTCCCTTGGCATCGTCGATAAACAGCTGAAGGTGGGGGAAGGGAATCTCGATTCCCGCTTCATCCAGGTGTTCCTTGATGTCCTCCAGGATCTCGGCAGTAATCCGTGGCTGAATATCAATATCCTCCGGCAGGATCCAGACGAGCACCACCAGGTTGACCGAGGAATCGCCAAGTCCTTCCATGGCAACCCGGGGCATCATGTCGCCGGTTTTGAGCACCTTTGGGTGGGCCTCCAGGATGGGGAGGATTACCTGCCGGGCTTCCCTGGCGGACTCCTTGTAGGCGATGCCAAGCTGGATGCGTACCCGGGTGGGGCCTTCAGCGCTGTAGTTGACGATCTCGGACGATGCCACGCTGTCATTGGGGATCATGGTGAAGATATTGTCACGGGTCCGGAGCCAGGTGGTCCGGAAGGCAATTTTCAGAACCTTGCCTTCCTGGTCATTGATCCTGACCCAGTCGCCAATGCGGAAGGGGCGTTCGATCAGCAGGGTCACTCCGGCGATAAAGTTGGACAGGGTGGACTGGGCGGCAAAGCCAACCGCAATGCCGACAATGCCCAGGCCCGCAATAACCGACCAGACATCGAATCCGAACTGCGCCAGCACGGTAACTGAACCCATCACCAGGACCAGCACCAACAGGGAGTTCCTGAGAAGTTGTTTCAGCGAGGGATCAATCTGATGGCGGGCATGGGTAACCTCGACGGCACGGGACAGCAGTACCCAGGCCAGATAAAACCCCAGCGCGATCACCCCGGCCTGGGCTATGCCCTTGAGCAGGGTCCCATCGCCACCATACTGGGCAACCACAGCAACAATGGCCACCAGGGCCACAACGTATCGTAAGCCGGTCCTGATGGCATGGTGTACGGCGCCGAGGCGATCAACCCTGCCCAGGATCAGTCTCAGGCCCAGGCTGGCAAACCAGTAAAGCATCGCGGCCAGGGCAATCAGTATCGCCGTCACCAGTAACTGCCCCATGACCCAGCCCAGTGTTTGCTCCCAGCTGGTTCCGCTGAGTCCGAGCGCTTGCGCCGTGTCACGAAGATTGTTTAAAAGCTGTTCCTGTAGGATGCTCCACATGCAAGGTTCCTGCTCTGGTTATAGACTGCTTCCTGTAGCGTGCCGCCGCCATCAAAAACCACCGGTTATTGTCCCCGAGGGTTTGCGAGCCCTACAGACCTTCGCTTATACCTTCGAGTATAGTTATCACGGCAATCCTGCCTGGATTTATGACACGTTTAAGGACAGAGAATGACCCTCATGGAGGCTATGGCCCTGGTGGCTATTGGTGGGGTCGCAGGCTTCATCAACGTACTTTCCGCGGGCGGCTCCATGCTGACCCTGCCATTGCTGATGTTTCTTGGCCTGCCGGCCCAGGTGGCCAATGGCACCAACCGTGTGGCGATTACCCTGCAGAGCGTGACTGCCGTGGGCAGCTTCTTCCGGGCGGGCCACAGTAACCTGGCTGTCAGTATCCGCCTGGCCATTCCCGCGGTGGCCGGCTCGCTGCTGGGCGCGTGGACTGCCACCTGGATTCCCGAGGCGATCTTCGAAGGGGTACTGATTGCCGCCATGATCGGCGCCTCGGTCTTCATGCTTCTGCCTCAGCCGCATCTGGACACGCGTCCACTGACCCCGGATCGACTGGGCCTGGTGGAATACCTGGCGTTGTTCCTGATTGGCCTGTACGGCGGTTTTATCCAGGTGGGGGTGGGAGCGCTGTTTATTGTCGTGCTTTACCGCATGCTGAAAATCGACCTGCCCCAGGTGAACGTCATCAAGGTGTTTATCATCCTGGTCTATACGTTGCCTGCCCTGGCAATTTTCGCAGGCAAGGGCCAGGTGCTGTGGATCACCGGACTCGTCCTCGCCCTGGGCAACATGGCTGGTGCCATGATGGCGGTGAAAGTGAATATGGGACCAGGGGGCGCCCAGTGGATCAAATGGCTCACCCTGGTCATGGTCGCCGCGATCCTGTTGCGACTTATTTTTTACTGATTAGCGTCCTGGCTTGCTGCCAGCAGGCGGCGGCCGCTCTCATTCCTCAGTCTTACAGCCCACGCATCCACTCCGGCCTCAGTCTTGCCCGCTCCGGGGTATGGATAGCCGTACGTACCTGTTCCAGCATGCGTTCCTTGTCCCGGCCCAGGGTGCCCTTGAGTACCAGGTAGTTGGACGCGTGGTCGCTGCGGAAGACTGTCTGGTCCAGCTCAAGGTTCTCCAGAAGCTTTTTGGCCTCCAGGAAGAGCTCCTGCTGGTCCAGGGGCTCGAAGTCCGGGAATTGTTCCTTGTAGCGCTCCATGCCCTGGGGGAAGCTGACCACCAGGGTAGAAAGAAACTCCGGCTGGGTGTCGTTCATCAGACGGGCGGAGTTGACCGCATGCTGGTCGCTCAGGCTCTTGCCTCCCAGGCCGTTGAGGATCATCACCGAGCGCTTGATGCCCGCCTCTCCGATCTTGAGCAGGGCGTCCTTCGTGGACTCGTAGCTTTCCCCCTTGTTGACCCGGCGCAGCACTTCATCATCACCGGACTCTGCACCGATATAGAGCATGTGCAGCCCCGCATCGTGCAATTCTTTCAGTTCCGACACTGACTTGCGCTTGAGATTGCGGGGCAGGCAATAGGAGGTAACCCGATGAACATCCGGGAGATGTTCGCGAATAGCCTCAAGAATCTTCAGCAGGCGATGAGTAGGCAGGATCATTGCATCGCCATCAGCCAGGAATACCCGCTGAACGATCATGCGTTCGCCGCATTTGCGGATTTCCTCCAGTACCTGCTCTTCGTCACGGGCGCGGAATTTCTTCTGGGGAGCGGTGTACATCTCGCAGAAGGTGCACTTGTTCCAGGAACAGCCGTTGGTCACCGGCAGGATCAGGGAGTTGGCCTCGCTGGGTGGGCGAAACACAGGCTCGACGTAGTGGATAGGGAATTCGTACATGGTCAGGCAGCTCCCGGAGGATGTATCAGAACGGTCACACAGATTAGCGAATATGGCGCGTACAGTGAATGGTGCCGCATCATGACCGGTTGGTAACGTCGTCCTGTTGAAATCCGGGGCTGGTTACCCAATAAAGCCTGTGAAGTCACTTATTACGGTGCTTCCGCGACCTGTCCGGCCTGCCGGAAGCGAATTTTTATAGGTTTGTCCTATTGCTCATTTAAAGTTAATCAATTTGAGGAATTGGGTCAGACCGACTACCTTGGGCCTCCCAACCAACTTGAAGGAGATTAAATCAATGACAACTCTGGTAAACACCGAGATCAAACCGTTCAACGCAACTGCATTCAAACAGGGCGAATTCGTTGAAATTTCCGATGCCGACGTAAAGGGCAAGTGGGCCATCTTCTTCTTCTACCCGGCCGACTTCACCTTCGTTTGCCCGACCGAGCTGGGCGACGTGGCTGACAAGTACGAAGAGCTGCAGAAGCTGGGCGTAGAGGTGTTCTCCGTGTCCACCGACACCCACTTCACCCACAAGGCGTGGCACGACAGCTCCGAGACCATCGGCAAGATCCAGTACTACATGGTTGGCGACCAGACTGGCACCATCACCAACAACTTCGGTGTGATGCGTGAAGGC
Organism: Marinobacter sp.; assembly: GCF_041690615.1. Taxonomy (GTDB): domain Bacteria; phylum Pseudomonadota; class Gammaproteobacteria; order Pseudomonadales; family Oleiphilaceae; genus Marinobacter. The sequence goes on along the minus strand of NZ_JAWLGY010000018.1, from coordinate 60,420 downwards.
CAGGGCCTGGCAGACCGCGCTACCTTCCTGGTAGATCCGGATGGCGTTATCCAGGCCATGGAAATCACCGCTGAAGGCATTGGCCGTGACGCTGACGACCTGCTGCGCAAGGTCAAGGCTGCCCAGTACGTTCGCAAGCATCCTGGCGAAGTCTGCCCGGCCAAGTGGAAGGAAGGCGACGAGACCCTGTCTCCGTCCCTGGACCTGGTAGGCAAGATCTGATCCACCCCGGTGGCTGATCTGGAGCCTGCATGGCAGGCTCCATGCATTCCTCAGACCCCGGCACTGCCGGGGTTTGTTGTATCTGGCAGGTCCACGTTGGTATTTTTGCCTATGCATAGCAAGCAGCTATCAAAGTTTTAAGGTCAATTAATTTGAGCCTGTTAGCTTGTGACCTTATCTTGACCCACATCCAGGCTATCCAGCCGCTTTAACGGCTACGGTAACCGTTCACTATTGTCACCGTTCATATTTTGTCACAAGGGGAAAACAGTTCATGTTGGATGCCAATATCAAGCAACAGCTGAAAGCCTACATGGAAAAGCTGCAGCAGCCGATCGAGCTGGTGGCAGCCTATGACGACAGCAAGAAGTCCCAGGAGCTGAAAGACCTGCTGGAAGAAATCGAGCCGCTGTCCGAAAAGATTGGTCTGCGCACCGAGACAGATCCGGATGTGCGTCGTCCGTCGTTCACCATCAACCGGGTAGGTACGGATATCGGCGTGCGCTTTGCTGGTATTCCCATGGGCCATGAGTTCACCTCCCTGGTGCTGGCCCTGTTGCAGGTGGGCGGTCACCCGTCCAAGGCCTCGCAAGAGGTGATCGAGCAGATCGAATCCCTGGATGGCGAGTACGAGTTCGAGACCTTCTTCTCACTGTCGTGCCAGAACTGTCCGGACGTGGTTCAGGCGCTGAACCTGATGAGTATCATCAACCCGAAGATCCGCCACACCGCCATCGACGGCGCCCTGTTCCAGGATGAAGTGGAGCAGAAGGAAATCATGGCCGTACCTGCAGTATTCATGAACGGTGAGCCTTGGGGCCAGGGCCGTATGACCCTGGAAGAGATCGTGGCGAATCTGGATGAGAATGCCGGTGCCAAAGAGGCCGAGAAGCTCAACCAGAAAGACCCCTATGAAGTGCTGGTGATCGGTGGTGGTCCTGCCGGCGCCTCAGCAGCTATCTATGCCGCCCGTAAGGGAATCCGCACCGGTATTGCCGCCGAGCGCTTTGGTGGCCAGGTATCGGACACCATGGGTATCGAAAACCTGATCTCCGTACCCTACACCGAAGGCCCCAAGCTGGTGGCGGCCATGGAGCAACACGTCAAGGAATACGACGTGGACATCATGAACATGCAGCGCGCCGAGAAACTGATTCCGGCTGCCCAAGCCGGCGGCTACCACGAGATCCGGCTGGCCAACGGCGCCTCACTGAAGGCCCGTAGCCTGGTGCTGTCCACCGGTGCCCGCTGGCGCCAGCTGGGTGTGCCGGGTGAGGAGGAGTATCGCAACAAGGGTGTAGCCTACTGCCCGCATTGCGACGGTCCCCTGTTCAAGGGCAAGCGTGTTGCGGTTATCGGTGGCGGTAACTCTGGTGTGGAGGCAGCGATCGACCTGGCTGGTATCGTGGGCCATGTGACCCTGCTGGAATTCGCCGACGAAATGCGGGCGGACGAGGTGCTGCAGAAGAAGCTGCGCAGCCTGAAGAACGTGGAGATCCTGACCTCTGCCCAGACCACCGAGATCACCGGTGAAGGCGGCAAGGTGAACGGTCTGACCTATCGCGACCGCAACAGTGGCGACAACCACCACGTGGCCCTGGAAGGTGTGTTCGTCCAGATCGGCCTGGTGCCGAACACCGAGTGGCTCAAGGGCGATATCGAACTGAGCCAGCACGGCGAGATCATTGTCAACGAGCGCGGTGAAACCTCCATCCCGGGTGTGTTTGGCGCTGGCGATGCCACTACCGTGCCCTACAAGCAGATCGTGATCTCCATGGGTGAGGGGTCCAAGGCCGCACTGAGCGCCTTTGACTTCCTGATCCGTCACGAAGTGCCGGAAGAGGCGAAGGCTGAAGTGGCCTGATCCATCAGGTCATAACCCAAAAGGCCCCGCAGCCGTATGGTTGCGGGGCCTTTTCTGTTTTGGGGGACTGATCAGCGTGAGCCGATATTTCCGTCCCGGTCGGAGATGACGATCTCCACCCGACGGTTCTCCTGACGCCCCTCGGAGGTGGTGTTGGTGGCCTTGGGGTATTCCTCGCCAAAGCCCTGCGTCTCCACCCGGTCGGGTGCGATGCCATCGGAGAGCAATTTGTTCTCGACGGCCTGTGCGCGGCTCAGGGACAATTCCTGGTTGTACGCTTCCTCACCGGTACTGTCCGTATAGCCTTCAACCCGGACCCGGTAGTTGGGGTACTCCTGCATGAATTCCGACAGTTTGCGAACGGTCCGCTCACCTTCAGGTTTGAGTTCGGCCTCGTCAATGTCGAACAACACATCCCCCAGGGTCATAACCATGCCCCGGTCGGTCTGTTCCGCCTGCAGGCGGTCCATCTGTTCCCGCAGCATGCGGGCCTGGAGTTCCGCCTCCTGGGCGCGGCGTTCACCGATACGTATGCGCAGATCATCCCGCTGCCGCTCGGCTTCGCTCAGTTCGTCCTGCAGACCGGCGCGTTGTGCTTTCTCCCGGGCCAGGTCCAGGTGACGGTTGGCCAGGTAGATCTGGTGCCCCAAAGCTTCCTCGTCGCCACCCTCCGTCCTCAGGGTTTCAGCCTCGTCCAGTGCGTTTTCAGCATCCCGCAAATGGGACAGGCCGTTGCGTGCAATCTCCGAGTCTTCCACGGCCTCGTCGTAGGCTGCCTGCGCTTCGTTCAGGGCCGGGTTTTCCGGCGGCGTACTGGCGCAGGCCGAAAGCAGAGCCGCCGCAGTGATCAGCGGAACCGTGCCAAAGTAGTGCCGTTTCATATCGCCTCCTTGTGGTCAGTCCTGGTTTTCCAGGTTTCGGCGCAGGGAATCGATACTGGCCCTTACATCGCCCAGTTCGTCACGTACCTGCTGGGTTTCGGCCCGGGCCTCGGCCAGGCGGGCATCCACCTCGGCCTGTTCGAGCAGTCGCCGGGCTTCCGCATAACGCTCCTCTGTCATCATGGATTCTGCGGTGGCCACCTTCTCGCGGGCCGAAGCGACCATGCTGGGTTCGACGTCTTCGCCACCCGCATTGGCGGCGGATTGCAGGGCGGATTGAGCTGATGCCAGCTGGTCATCCGGCTTCTGGCCCGGGTCAGTGGCACAGCCGGTGAGCAAGGCACCGGATACCAGTAGCGGCAGGACACGGGAAAACATGCGCGAATCTCCTTGTTGCGGGTTTTCTCGTTCGGATGGCATACCATAAGGTACGACAGTTTCAGAAAGCGTAGCAGTAAACGACTTGCACCCTGTTGGAAGCTGCATGACAGTTGTGCAATAAATCATCCGGCCGTGGGGACCCATGCCTGAACTTGAGAGCCTGACCCTGGCCAGCCTGGCTGGCCAGTTCTTCGGCCTGGTGGCGCTAGCCATATGCCTGGTGGCCTTCGCCAGCAAGAATGATGACCGGTTGCTGGTCTTGCTGATTTCCGCCAACGTGGCGTTTGCGCTGCAGTTTGCATTCTTTGGCAGCTGGACGGCCGCGGTTCTGACGGTGCTGGTTATCGTGCGGATCGTACTGGCACGCCGCTATCTGGGTAGCCAGTGGGTAATGTGGGTGGTACTGGTGGCGAACCTGGTGGCAGCGGCGCTCACCTGGCGGGACTGGGTGGACGTACTGCCGCTGACAGCGGCGACCCTGGGCACCATCGCCATGTTCCTGCTGAGGGGCATTCCCATGCGCATCATGCTGGGTTTGGCAGCCCTTGCCTGGATGCTGAATAACCTTGCTATTGGCTCTGTCGGCGGCACCCTGGCCGAGGGCATGATCTTTGTAACCAATGTCATCACCATTATCCGGATGGCCCGGGCAAAGAAGCGCTACCCGGGCGTGTGCCGGTGGATGCGGCCGGTCCGGCGGAAACTACCGACCAAGCACCTCGATGATCTTGTCTGAAAACGCTGCCAGGTCGTCCGGGTTACGGCTGGTGATCAGCGGCGCGTCATGGCAGACCTGTTCGTCAACCCAATGGCCTCCGGCATTCACGATATCGGTTTTGACGCTGGGGAAAGACGTCAGTGTTCTGCCCCGAACCACGTTGGCCTCCACCAACAGCCAGGGAGCGTGGCAAATGGCGGCCACGGGTTTGCCCGCTTCCACGAAGCTGCGTACAAAGGCCACGGCAGACCGGTCTTGCCTGAGCTCGTCAGGGTTGGCCACGCCCCCTGGCAGCACCAGGGCGTCATAGTCATTGAAGTCCACATCGCCCACCAGCCGGTCCACCTTGAAAGCGTCACCCTTGTCCAGGTGATGATAACCGTCGATGTTGCCTTCTTTGATCGAGACCAGCTCAGTATCCGCCCCGGCCTCTTCCAGGGTTTTTCTGGGGTCGGTCAGTTCAACCTGTTCGACGCCGTCGGTGGCGAGCACTGCGATCTTCTTGCCTTTCAGTGATGCCGTCATGATGAAACCTCCTGAGGGTCTTCCTCGGATGTGTTCTGCGTGTGAATGACTACTCTTCAGATTTGTGGGCTGGGTGGACCGATTAAACCGCCTGGCCGATTACGCCTTGGTAATGCCAGCGACGGGAGGAAGATGTTTCCGGGTAGGGGTTGCACAACCAGGGCTTGCGGACCACATTGGAAGGTAGCGGATTGTTCCGGATGAAAGAGGAGGTGAATATGCTGCTGGCCGAGAAATCCACCGGGCACCTGGTGGAGATCAGTGATATCAAGGCCCTGTTCGATCCCAACGAAACGACGGTTACCGGCAGCGTGCATTACGGCGAAGAGGCCCAGGACCCGGAACCCATGGCCAAGACCAGCCTGGCCTTTCCATCCGGCGAGCCGTTGCCGCTGTGCTGGACAGATGCTGACTACCGGCAGAAGTGAGCGCCCCGGGCCTTTTCAGGGACGGGGCGAAGCTGAGGTGTTATCGTAGCTTTGCCCGGAATGGAAGCGAGCCCGGCTGACCCCGGGAAGGCACCCACGCCATCAACAGGAAGTAACAAACCATGAGCAATATGCCAAGGTGGCCCGGACACCGGACGTTCCTGCAACTGACCCTGGTGGTGGCCCTGGTGTCACTGTTGAGCGGTTGCGGTATCAACAACATTCCCACCTACGACGAGCAGGTCAAGGCGGCCTGGTCCCAGGTTGAAAACCAGTATCAGCGCCGTGCCGACCTGGTCCCGAACCTGGTGGAAACCGTCAAGGGCTTTGCCGCCCAGGAACAGGAGACCCTGACCGAAGTGGTCGAGGCGCGCTCCCGGGCGACATCTATCCAGGTGGACGAGAGCATTCTCAACGATCCCCAAAAGCTGCAGCAGTTCGAGCAGGCCCAGGGCCAGCTGACCAGTGCCCTGAGCCGGTTGATGGCTGTCTCGGAGCGCTATCCCGAACTGAGATCCAACCAGAACTTCCTGACATTGCAATCCCAGCTTGAGGGCACCGAGAACCGCATTGCGGTCGCCCGGCGGGACTTTATCCAGGCCGTCGAACGCTATAACACGGAACTCCGCACCTTTCCCGGGCGCATCTGGCACAGCCTGCTCTATGGGGATATGGAACTGCGGGAGAACTTTGAGGCGACCACCGAAAACGCCGATGAAGCGCCGCGGGTCCAGTTCTGATGGCCTGGTTGCGTCCGATCCTTGCTGTGATCGCGTTATCTTTACTGCAGGCCCCGGCCTGGGGGCAGGCCGCGCCTGAATTTCCGGAACTTACGGGGCGCGTGGTGGATGAGGCCGGAATGCTCTCGCCGGATGACGAGTCCGCACTCACTGAACTGCTGGCTGCCCATGAAGAAGCTACCACCAACCAGGTGGTGGTTGTGACCCTGCCGGACCTGCAGGGCTACGAGATCGAGGAGTTCGGGTATCAACTTGGCCGGCACTGGGGTATTGGCCAGGAAGGCAGGGATAATGGCGCCCTGCTGATCATTGCCGAGGACGAACGGGCGATCCGGATCGAGGTAGGCTATGGCCTTGAGGGACAGCTGACCGACGCGGCCTCATCCGCCATCATCAACCAGGTCATTACCCCCGCATTCCGCAAGGGAGAGTTCTCCCAGGGTATTATCAATGGTGCCGGAGCCATGGTCCGGGTGCTTGGGGGTGCACCGGTGCCCGAAGGTCAGGCCGCGTCCGATCCTGAGGAAAAACCCAATCTGTTTGCGGTCATTGTCTTCTTTATCATCATCGTGTCGTTTATTTCCCTGGTCGGTGGCGGTCGGGGTGGCCGAGGCCGGGGGATCCTGGCTGCCGGCGCGCTGATGGGTGCCGGTATGGGTGGCCGCGGCGGTGGATTTGGGGGCGGCGGCTTCAGTGGAGGAGGTGGCGGCTTCGGCGGCGGTGGCGCCTCCGGTGGATGGTAGCCGGGTACGACGACAATTTCCCTGAGAGCAAGATCAGTCTATGACGCTATTGACCAGTACTGAACAGGACCAGGTCGCCGCCGCCATCCATGCGGTGGAGCAGGAAACCGATGCCGAGCTGGTGACCGTCCTGGCCCGCCAGGCCGACAACTATAGTTATATCCCGCTGCTGTGGGCCGGCATCCTGGCGTTGCTGCTGCCCGGGCTGGTGAATTATTTCACCGAGTGGTTTGGTGCCCATTTCCTGGTGCTGGTGCAGTGGGCTGTTTTCCTTGTGCTCGGTGCGCTGTTCCGCATACCCAGGGTCAATACCATGCTGATCCCCCGCCACGTGCGGTACTGGCGCGCGTCCAACCTGGCCCGCCGACAGTTTCTGGAGCAGAACCTGCACCATACGAAAGACAGCACCGGCATGCTGATCTTCGTGTCGGAAGCGGAGCGTTATGTGGAAATCCTGGTGGACCAGGGTATTTCCGCCCGGGTCGACAACAGCGTATGGGAAGACATCGTGCAGACCTTCACCCGACAGGTGCGTCAGGGACACACATGCCAGGGTTTCCTCGACTGTATCCAGGCCTGCGGCCAGCATCTCAAGGAACAGGTCCCGGCAACCCACGAGCGTAACCAGTTACCCAACCATCTGGTGATTCTGCCCTGAGCACCGCTCAGGGGATCGTTACCTCGCCGGCCATATAAAATGCCACTTTCCCGGCATTAACGTGGCGCCCGGAATCATGTTTTCCACCACAGGAAAATACGAAAACTGCCTGCGCCTGAATGCGGCCAATCCCTGGACACCCCGGATCGAGGAGGCTGTTCGTACCCTGGGCGAGCTGGCTGCTGCCGTCATATCAGACTGAGGGGCCACGCATTACCAATTCCTAATCTGACCACTATGACCCTCTTACCGCGTCTAGACTGAAGACAGCCCGATCAGCCGCGGCATGGGGTAAGAGGGAGGTTGTCCGATCTTGAAGGGATTTCTGGTAGTGCACATCTCGGCCCTGGTGGTGTGGATCGGGTGTCTGGTCTACCTGCCGGCTCTGATCGCCAGCCATATGGGCAGCAGTCACTCCCTGGAAGAACGCCCCCATCCCTACGATTCCCTTTCCCGGCTACTATTTACCCGGCTTGCGACTCCGTCTGCGCTGGTGGCGATCATTGCCGGCACGGCGGTGTTTGTTATCGATATCACCTTCCACCCCTGGCTGATCGCGAAGCTGACGGTGGTATGCCTGTTGGTGGTTCTGCATACCTTGACCGGCGTGCTGGTCGTGCGGGCGGAAAACAAACCGGAGGCGCCGGTAGCCCTCTGGAGCGGCGTGCTGATGGCGGGCAGTGTCGCTGCGGTACTGATCATTCTCTGGCTGGTGCTGGCCAAGCCGCCGGTGGAGGATTGGCTATGAGCTGGTCAGTCCACCGGCCGGTCTTCCTCCATCTTCCGGATTTCCTCGTTGCGACGGGCCCGGTCTACGCTTTTTTCCGATGCCACCCCGACGGCATGGTCGTATACCAGCTGACCTCCGAGAAAACTGGTGATACTGATCATTACCCCGCTGAGCAGGCTGACATACAATCCCCAGGGTACGATCAGGGCCTGCGCGTCGCCCAGGCGAAGCAGCCAGTTCAGGGTGGCCAGCGACAGCAACATCACGGCCATGATGCCATGGCACCAGGCGATCACGAGCCGGCGTATGGCTTTCACCAGTACCAGGTCCAGCAACCCGATGGCACCGGAAAACCACCCACCCAGCATGCCGATAGCCGCCAGCCAGGTACCCGCCCGGGCCCAGAACGCATCTCCGGAGATGGCATAGCCGATATCCGTACCAATCAGGCCCAGCAGGGCAGCCACCGGGAAATGGATCAGCATTGGGTGAATGGGGTGGCCGAACAGCGCCATCCGGCTGCGAATCGGGGCGACATCCATGGAGTTACCGACTCCTTCCGGCAAGGGACAAGACTTTATCAAACGTTAGCAAAGCTGACGGCGATTACCACTCCGCTTCTGCTGTCCGGTTGCAGCGGACCGCTGTCGGTGCTTGACCCTGCCGGCGATAGTGCCCACTCAGCCGCCTGGCTGTGGTGGGGCATGCTGGGATTGTTGGGCACCATCATGCTGGTGGTGTTTATTCTCTGGTTCATTGCCCTGCGTCGTGCACCGGCACAGACGGAAGCGGCTGCCGGGCGGGCCGCCAGGTGGTGGATTATCGGCGGCGGACTGGTGTTGCCAATGACCGTCATTGTGCTGATCCTGGCGTTCGGCATTCCCCTGGGACAGCGCATGCTGCCGCTACCTGTTGCCGGTGGCGAGCCGCTACAGATCAACGTGACTGCCCGTCAGTGGCAATGGCAAGTGAGCTACCCGGATACCGGAATTCGCCTGACCGACGAGGTCCACATACCGGCGAACACTCCCGTGGACCTCCATCTGTCCAGCGAGGATGTGGTTCATTCCTTCTGGGTGCCCAGGCTCGGAGGCAAGCTGGACATGATTCCCGGGCACACCAACGTTTTGCGGCTGCAGGCGGACGAACCCGGCACCTACCGGGGGCAGTGCGCCGAGTTTTGCGGAACCGGGCACGCGCATATGCGGTTCCGGGTGGTGGTGCATGACCAGGCCGGGTTCCGGCGCTGGCGACAGGAGGCCAGGTAATGAGTCCGGCGCCCTCAGCGGAGCAGCAGACACGCCACGAGCGGTTTGAGCGGGTGTGGGGCAACCGGCCCGGCTGGGGCGCCCTGTCTGCCGTCAATCACACCACCGTTGGTCTTCGCTTCCTCGTCACCGGGCTGGTCTTTTTCCTGATAGGCGGACTGTTGGCCATGCTGATCCGCACTCAGCTGGCCCTGCCTGGGCAGGAGATTATCGGCGCCGACCTGTACAACCAGTTGTTCACCATGCACGGCACGGTGATGATGTTCCTGTTCGCCATTCCGGTGCTGGAAGGGGCGGCCATGTACCTGATCCCCAAGATGATTGGCGCCCGGGACCTGGTGTTTCCGAGGCTCAGTGCGCTGGGTTACTTCTGCTACCTGTTCGGCGGGCTGATCATACTTTCCAGCCTGTTCCTGCAGATTGCTCCGGCCTCCGGATGGTTCATGTACACGCCGCTGAGCAGCAGTGAATTTTCCCCGGGCATGGGGTCGGACTTCTGGCTGCTGGGCATCACCTTCGTGGAAATTTCCGCCATTTCCGCCGGCGTGGAGCTGGTGGTATCCATTCTGCGCTCCCGGGCGCCGGGCATAAGCCTGCAGCGGATGCCGCTTTTCGCCTGGTATATCCTGGCGATGGCGCTGATGATCATTTTCGGCTTTCCGCCGCTGATTCTCGGCAGTGTACTGCTGGAGCTGGAGCGGGCCGCCGGCTGGGTGTTCTTCTCGGTGGAGGGCGGTGGCGACCCGCTGCTGTGGCAACACCTGTTCTGGCTGTTCGGCCACCCGGAGGTGTACATCATCTTCCTGCCGGCGGCGGGCATCGTCTCCACCCTGATTCCCGTGTTCGCCGGTCGGCCCATCATCGGGTATCGCTGGGTCGTGGTGGCCATCATCATGATGGGATTCGTCAGTTTCGGGCTGTGGGTGCACCATATGTTCACCGTGGGTATCCCCCAGATGGCGCAGGCGTTTTTCTCGGTGGCGAGCATGCTGGTGGCCATTCCCACGGCCATCCAGATCTTCGTGTGGCTGGCGACCCTTTGGGCCGGCAAGGTGCGGTTCCACCTGCCCATGTTGTGGATCATGGGGTTTCTGATCGTGTTCGTGTGTGGGGGGCTGACCGGCGTGATGCTGGCGCTGGTGCCCTTCAACTGGCAGGTGCACGACACACACTTCGTGGTGGCGCATATGCACTATGTGCTGGTGGGCGGCATGCTGTTCCCGCTGGTGGCCGGGCTGTATTACTGGTTACCCCACGTATCCGGCCGCATGCCGTCCGACAGCATGGGCCGGTGGGGCTTCTGGCTGTTCTTTGCCGGCTTCAACATGACCTTCCTGCTGATGCACCTGACCGGTCTGCTCGGCATGCCAAGACGGGTCTATACCTACGAGGCAGGGCTGGGCTGGGACTGGCTTAACCTCTTGTCTTCTTTGGGCGGGTTTGTCATGGCCATTGGCGTCGCAACGGTCATTCTCGATATCGTCCTGCATTTCCGCTTCGGCCGCAAAGCAGACCCCAACCCCTGGCAGGCGGATACCCTGGAGTGGGCCATACCGATGCCGGTGAACGCCTACAACTTTGCCAGTATTCCCGAGATACGTTCCCGCCACCCCCTCTGGGACCAGCCGGAACTGATGCAGACTATTCCCGCGGGCGAGCACCGGCTCGGCATGATTGAGGACGGGCGCCGGGACACCATCGGCAGTGACGCCATCTCCGGCGAGGCGAGGGAGGTCATGCATCTGCCGGGTAACGCCTGGGAACCGCTGGTCACCGCTGCCTTGCTGGCCGGAGTGTGTCTTTCGCTGTTACTGAAGACCTACAGCCTGGCGATCATTTTCACCTTACTGGTACTGGTGGCCTGCCTGCGATGGAGCTGGGTCAACGGGCTGCACCCGCGAATGGCCCCCCGTGACCGGACCGGCGGATTGCCTTTGCATTCCCGCACCATCGATGGTCCGGGGCGCTGGGGCATGATCGTGGCGCTGATGGCCGATGGCACCCTGTTCGCCTCACTGATCTTCGGCTGGCTTTACCTTTGGCCCGTGGCCCCGGACTGGCGGATGCCGGAACAGTCTCCGCTCAGTGTCTGGGGCCTGCTTGGCAGCGGCCTGCTGCTTGCTGCCGCAACGGGACTCTGGTGGCGCCAGGCACGTGGTGCTGTATCCATGGGAGGGCTGTTGCTGGTAGCGGGTGTCGGCCTGGCGCACTGTGTCGCACTGGTGGTGACGACCTTTGATGCGGGACTCAGGCCCGGACATACCGCCCACGATTCGATCCTTGCGGTCGTCCTGGCCTATCTGATCTTCCATAGTGGCCTCACCACACTGCTGACAGGGCTGCAGGTAATGCGAGTGAGGTACGGTTATACCAGTCGGACCCTGCCCTATGAGCTACGGGTGCTGGACCCGCTCTGGGGTTATACGGTGGGGGTCTACTGGATCAGTATCGCGGTGTTTCTGGCGATGCCGGCGGCCTTCGGAGGTGGCGCATGACCCGGCGTGGGTTCTGGCAGCACCCGGCCAGTCTGCTGCTGGGGCCGGTGGTCTGGTCCATCTGGTTTGTGGTGCTCTATGCGGTACTCTCACTCGCTTGCCTTCAGGGCTGGCTGGTGAACGGTGGTGATCATCCCGCTGCCATCAATCTTGTACTGGCCGGGGTCGGGCTACTGGTGGCCATGGTACTGATGGCAGCCGCGTGGACGGCGTGGCGAAGCCCCGCAGAGACGGGCTTTATACCCCGGACGTCCGCAATGGTGTCAGCCTGTTCGGCGGTGGCATCGTTGCTCCCGGCGATGCCTGGGCTGATAATGGCCCCGTGCCTGTGAGGTCCTGATCCGGGCGTGCCATTCACCATCAGCCGGAGTATCCATACCCATGAAAGTCGCCGTATTCTGTGGTTCCAGCCATGGCAATGATCCGAAGTTTGCCCGGTGCGCGCGGGAGTTTGGGGATTATCTCGCCAGCCAGGGGGTTGATCTGGTGTTTGGCGGTGGCAACGTGGGACTGATGGGTGAGATGGCCGACGCCGTACTGGCCGGTGGCCGACAGGTATTCGGTGTGATTCCGGAAGCGCTCCGGGATCGGGAACTGGCCCATCAGGGACTGACTGAACTGAAGGTTGTGGGGGGCATGCATGAGCGTAAGGCGCTGATGGCAGACCGGGCCGACGCCTTTGTGGCCCTCCCCGGTGGCCCGGGCACCATGGATGAGCTTTTCGAGGCCTGGACCTGGGCGCAGCTGGGTTACCACGACAAGCCCTGCGCCCTCTACAACGCTTTCGGGTATTACGACCACCTGCTTGCGTTTATCGAGAACATGGCCGCCAGCGGCTTCCTGAAACCTGAACATCAACGAATGCTGGTGGTGGAGGATAAGCCGGAGGCCATGCTGCGGGCGCTGAGAAGTTACCAGCCGCCTGTCCGCAAATGGACCTGAGCGCCCCTCTCAGGGCTGGCAGGCTGGCGGTTATCCCTGTCTCCGGTTAAGCTGGTTTCATTACGCAACCATAACAACCCAGGAGCCGCCATGAACGACATCATCCTGCACCATTACCCCGCCTCCCCGTTTGCCGAGAAAGCCCGCATCATGCTGGGCTTCAAGGGCCTGGCGTGGCATTCGGTGGATATACCCCCGGTCATGCCCAAACCGGACCTGACGGCCCTGACTGGCGGGTACCGTAGAACGCCGGTCATGCAGATTGGTGCCGACATCTATTGCGATACCGCCATGATGGCCCGCCAGCTGGATCGCATCCAGCCCATGCCGGCGCTCTATCCGGAAGGCAAGGAGGCCATTGCCGCCAGCTCGGCCCACTTTGCCGATCAGGTGATGTTCCAGCACGGCGTCGCCCTGAACTTTCAGCCCCATGCCGTCGCCGAGCGCTTCAAGGGGATGCCGGAATCGGTGATGAATGCCTTCCTGGCTGACCGGAAAAAACTGTTCGAAGGCGGTAACGCCGCCCGGCTGCATCCCGCCCAGGCCTTGTCCCAGTGGCCCACCCTGCTGGGCCGCCTGGAACAGCAACTGGAGGATAGCGGCACCTTCCTGCTGGGCGAAGAGCCCTGCATTGCCGACTTTGCCTGGTACCACCCGCTATGGTTCGTGGCCAGTAACAAGGCCTCCGCCCCCGCGCTGGAACCCTATCCGCAGGTGCGTGGCTGGCTGGACGCAGTGGCCGCCTGTGGTCATGGCGAGCGCTCGGAGCTGGCCTCCGAGGAAGCCATTCGCATAGCCCGGGAGGCAGATCCGGCACCTCTGCGAGAAGCCAGCTTTGTCGATCCCAATGGCCTTGCCCTGGGACAGTCCGTTACCGTTGCTGCCGTGGATTACGGTGTGGATCCCGTCGCTGGCACCCTGGTATACCAGGACGCTGAGGAAGTCGTGATAAGCCGTGAAGACGAGCGTGCCGGACATGTGCACGTGCATTTCCCCCGTTACGGTTTCCGGGTGGCAGCGCAGCAATAGGCGGGATTCGTTTGTAGTTGAACCAGCCATAAAAAAGCCCCGGCATCCTGGGGGAGCCGGGGCAAGCCGAACATTCAGTATGCCGTTCGGTAAACGCTTGCAAAGTTATCGGTCAGGGCAGCAGAACACCGTCGATCACATGGACCACGCCGTTGCTGGCTTCAATGTCAGTGGCGGTAACCGTGGCCTTGTTGCCCTGGGCGTCTTCCAGGGTTACGGCGCCGGATTCGGTGCGGGCGATCACGTCACCGTTCATGGTTTCGATGGTGTACATGGTCTCACCTGTCTCGATCAGACCCAGCAGTTCCTGGGAGGAAACCTTACCCTCGACCACGTGATTGGTGAGAATGCCCTGCAGTTTCTCCAGGTTCTCGGGTTTCAGCAAAGACTCCACCGTACCCTCGGGCAACGCCGCAAAGGCGTCGTCGGTGGGTGCAAAGACGGTGAACGGACCTTCCCCGGCAAGGGTTTCGGCAAGGCCGGCTTCGACCACGGCGGTTTCGAGGGTGGTGTGATCGTCGGAATTGACCACGATGTCGGTCACCGTAGGCTTGTCTTTCATACCGCCATGGTGGTCCGCTTGGGCGGCAGCCATCAGGCCGACAGAAGCAACCAATGCAATCGCAAACTTGGGCAGAATCATTTCTCACTCCTTTCAGGGTATCCCTCACGGACACCACTGTGTGTTGTGTTTGGTAGTTGTTGCATCGATGCTGGGATAATTTACGGTGCTTTTGTGGGGCTGGATGGTTGAGATTGCGAATATTTAATATTCGGTGGTATTCCCGCCGCCGTGCGGGGCCGGTTGTGGACTAGGCTTGTGGTCAGGCCCGTTGGGTCATCTCAACGGCAGGTTGGGCCGTAGCCATTGAGGCGCCACCCAACAAACCGACCGAAAAAAAGGAGTCCATGATGCGTAAACTGATGCTTGCACTGATGCCGACCGTTGCCCTGACATTCCCTCTCTCAGCGGCGGCCGCAGACGGATTGGTCAAGGTGAAAAGCGAGCACCCGGTAGCTGCCACGGCCGACAAACTGGCTAATGCAATTACCGGCAAGGGCCTGAACATCTTTGCACGGGTGAACCACACCGAAGGCGCTGAAGAAGCGGGTATGGAATTACGTCCTACCGAACTCATCATCTTTGGCAACCCGAAGGCGGGTACACCGTTGATGCAATGTGCCCAGAGCGTCGGTATTGACCTGCCCCAGAAGGCGCTGATCTGGGAGGATGAAGATGGCGAGGTGTGGTTGGGCTATAACGACCCGGAGTATCTGAAGGAGCGGCACGGAATGGAAGACTGTGACGAGCCCCTGGAGAACGTTGGCAAGGTGCTGGAGAACTTTGCGGAAGTGGCAACCCAATAGGTCAGCCATTGCCCCGGCGCACTGCCTGGCGCCGGGGCTCCTCGTCAGAACCGCTCTGAGTTCTTGAGGGTAATCTGCTCGTTCAGGGTCCAGAAGTCGTACAGTACCCCGACGAAGAAAAGTCCCCCGGTAAACAGGTAAATGATCCCGGTAATCCACTTGCCCATGTACATCCGGTGGAGACCGAATACTCCGAGGAAAGTCAGCAAAATCCAGCTGATGTTGTAGCTCACCGGTCCCTGCTGGTAACGCAGGTCAGCCTCCCGGTCCATGCCGGGTATCAGCACCAGATCAATGATCCAGCCGATAAACAGTAACCCCAGGGTAAAAAACCAGATGGTGCCGGTGACCGGCTTGCCGTAGTAGAAACGGTGGGCCCCCAGGAATCCGAAGATCCAGAGCAGATAGCCCATAACCACGCTGTGGGTGTTGTTGAGGCGCTGAATATTCATCGGGTCTCCTTGATCCGTTCGGGGTTGGCCGTCAACACTCATCATAAAGCATTTTCCATGACCTGCCCCTGAAGCTATGCTTCTGTCATTCTTAAATTTTTTGCATGGAGGCTGGCGTGCGCATCCGTCGAAGCCTGAAGCGGTTGCTTTGGGGGCTGGGATTACTTGCCCTGCTGTTACTGGCCGCCTGGTGGCTGGCCAGGTCGCAGCTGGAAGCCCTGGGCGTGGAGCAGTTCGAGGTGTCGGGCATGGACGTGGGCTGGAACCGCCTCGCCTTCGATTCGGTCAACCTGACCTGGACAGGGGATGGCCGTTCGGTAGTCCTCGAAACTCTGGGACCGGCCTTGACCATGGATTGGGCCCACTGGCAGCTGGACCGGCTGGTAGCCCGTTCCGCCAGTATCCATCAGTTGGCGGCGGCAGGCCCGGAATCGTCCACGGCGCCCCGGGGCGCTGACGCGCTCCGGCTGACCCTGCCGGACTCGGTACCGTTCTGGTTACCCCGCCATTTGTCGGTGAATAACCTTGAGGCGAACTTTCCCTGTCAGGGGGACCAGTGCCGGTTCAGGGGCACCTTGCAGTTTGACCGCGATGACCATTCCGCCACGGCACAGGTGGATGCCACCCTGGCCCGTGGGGCACAGACCCTGACAATACAGGGCGATGTCCGGCTGGGTGACGGCGCTGCAACCACCCCGGGCGGTGACCTGCAGATCAGCGGCCTTTCCCCCTGGTTGGCCGGACTGGTCAGCAAGCAGTGGCAGCCGCTGCTTCCCCGATCCGCTGCACTCCGGTTTTCCCCTTCAGGACAGCCCGCCGCTGAGGGAAAATGGCCCATGGCGGTGACACTGACGACCGAAGGCGGGGCCACGCCAGCGTTCGAGGGTGAGCTGGCGCTGCACACCGGTGACGACTGGCGCCTGGAAGTGAACCGGGGCCGACTCACCGCGGCGGTGGAGCGGTGGCAGCAGGCCGGCTGGGTTCTGGACGGTTTGCGGGTGGACCTGCCGCTCAGTGGCCAGTTGGCGCCGGATAGTAGCCGTATGGAATTGCGGCCCGGGGCTGTTATCCGCGTGCAGCACCTGGACCCGCTGTCCACCGATGACCTGATGTGGCTGGACGATCTGGTGTTATCCGGAGAGGGGCTGGCGCTGGTTCAGCAGAACGGCCGGTTGCGGGCGGAAGGCCCGGTCAGGCTCAGCGCCGGCCAAGTCCGCCATGACGCCCTGATTACCCAGGGCTGGCAGCTTGCGGCTGCCCTGACGTTGGCCGGTGAACTGAACACAGAGGGTACGCTGACAAACGACGTCGGCGCGAAACTGCCTCTGTGGGTTCGCTACCTGCCAACGGATGGAGTGCAGGCTGGTGTGTCCATGACGCTGAACGCCGGTAACCGGGCCAATCAGTTGGCTAAAACCCTGGAGGCCTGGCCGGACTCCCTGACCCTTGAGGAGGGCGAGGCGCGACTTGCCGGTGAGCTGACCTGGCGTCCCGAAAGCCCACTTGCTGCAGGTGCTACCCTGGACTTCGCAGGGGCTTCGGGCCTGTATGAGGAAATGGCCTGGCGGGCGCTTTCGGGGCAGGTTCAGGTGAACCTGGCGAATGACCGGCTAACCATCAGCACATCGGATCTTGAATTGGGGGAGCTTAACCCGGGTATGCCCATCGGCCCGGTCCACCTGGCCGGTAGCTATGGTGCCGACCTTGCCGTGCCCATGACTGGCCAACTGGTTCTGGACAGGGCCGAGGCCGGGTTTTCCGGGGGCACTCTGAGTATTGCACCGCAAAGCTGGCAGCTGGAGCGAATGCCCGTCAGGGTACCGGTCACGGTGCAGGGGTTGCAGTTGTCGGACCTGATGGACCTCTACCCCACCGAGGGTCTGGCCGGCGAGGGCACGCTGGAAGGTGAGCTGCCACTGATCATCAGTGACCGGGGCATACGCATTGAACGTGGACAGCTGTCGGCGCTGCCCCCCGGAGGGCGGCTGCAACTGCCCGCGGACAAGCTGCAGGCCATGGCGGCCAGCAACGAAGCCATGGCCCTGGTCACCCGTGCCATGGAAGACTTTCACTATGAACGGCTGGAGAGCGGGATCAGCTACTCCGAAGACGGCACCCTGGTACTGGACCTGCAGCTTCGTGGCAACAGCCCCGGGGTGGACAGCGACCGCCCGGTGGTGCTCAATATCAACCTTGAGGAAGATATACCGGCATTGCTGACCAGCCTGCAGCTGAGCGGTCGGGTCAACGAGGCAGTCACCGAAAGGGTCCGCGAACGTTTGCAGCAGGACGGTGTCGATACCCAATAGTCAGGTCTTCGCCATGGGGCGAGGCCGGAACAGGCAAGGAGAGACCATGATGGCAAGAACCCGAGCGGGAGCGGCAGTGGCCGCGGTGTTGCTGGGCAGTCTGATGGCCGCCTGCACACCAACCGTGCAGATGGCGGCGCCCAAGGAGCCGATTACAGTCAACCTGAACGTGAAGATCCAGCATGAGATCTACGTGAAAGTGGACCGGGAAGTGGACGAACTCTTTACCGACCAGGGCCTGTTCTGAGCCCGGTCAGCATGGTTTCAAGGAGCTGCATGATGACATTGTTCAAATACGCTACAGCCGTACTGATGGCGCTGATGCTGGCACTGCCGGCGGCTGCCCTGTCCCTGGATGAGGCCAAGAGCCGCCTTGAAAGCGCCAAGAGCGAAGGGCAGGTGGGTGAGATGCCGACAGGCTATCTGGGCGTGGTATCCGAGGGTGGTGAGGCGGAAGCCATCGTTGAGGCGATCAACGAAGCCCGTCGCGCTGAGTACGCACGCATTGCGGACAAGCATGATATCCCTGTCACCCAGGTCGAGGCCGTGGCCGGCAAGAAGGCCCTGGAGAAGACGCCTTCAGGTCAGTTTATCCAGGTAGACGGACGCTGGGTGCGCAAATAGCGACAGTTGGTCAGCGCGGCGTGTGGACGCAAGACCAGCCTGCGCGCCTCTGGTAATTATTCCTGTAGGCAGCTATCTTCACAGATGCGAGAGTCCACGGATAAGCGTCCGTGGGCTTGCTGAACAGGAGCCTCATAATGAAAACAATAACAGATCAGCTGGCCAACTATGCCAGCTACCACCGCGACAGACGCAACATCATCACCCATTTCATTGGCATCCCCATGATTGTGGTGGCCATTGCCATACTGCTGGCCCGTCCCGCATTCGAGGTCGCTGGCATCACCATGGCACCCATCTGGTTCATTGCCCTGGCAAGCGTGCTCTACTACCTGGTCCTTGACCTTCGCTTTGGTATTGTCATGGGCGTGCTTATGGCCCTGGCGGTCTGGGCTGGCATGCAGGTGGGGGCGATGTCCACTGCCGCCTGGCTGACCTGGGGCATCGGGCTGTTTGTGGTGGGCTGGGTGGCCCAGTTCATCGGCCACTACTACGAAGGCCGCAAACCGGCCTTTGTGGACGATATTGTGGGACTGCTGATCGGTCCTCTGTTTGTGGTGGCGGAGGCGGCCTTCGGGTTCGGGCTCTGCAAATCCCTGCAACAGGAGATCGACCGTCGCGCAGGTCCAGTCCATAACGGTCAAGGCGGAACCGCGGCCAGCCACTGAGCACCTGGTACTGCCCCCCCACCCCGGGAGCCCGGAGTCTCTCAGGGGTGGAAAACTCCATTGATTGTATCGATATTTCACCGGCCTCCCGGTTTCCGCCGGACAGGCTGTTCTGAACCCTTTTACTGGAAGCCAAGATGTCTCCGACACCGGAACGCCCGAATCTGCTGATCATGGTGACCTGCGGGCTGCTCACCAGCCTGGTGGTCATTGCCTTTGCCCGTATGGCCTATGGGGTCATCCTGCCGCCCATGCGCGCAGACCTCGGTCTCAGTTACCAGCAGGCAGGAATACTCGGCACTATCACCGCCCTGGGCTATCTGTTGTTCGTGCTTGCCGGGGGTGTGGCTGCCGCCCGTTTCGGGGCGAAGCCCACCATCGTGTTTGGTTTGATTTCGGTAGCGTTGGGGTTTGCCGGGCTGACACTGGCGTCCCATTACTGGCTGTTGCTGGGGCTGATGGCCTTGCTGGGTTTCGGTACCGCTTTCAGCTTTGCGCCAATGGTGTCACTGCTGGCCACCTGGTACCCGGAAAAACGGGGGCTGGTGATTGGCCTGATGACCAGCGGCGTGGGTATGGGGATGTTGCTGGTGGGAGCGCTGGTTCCCCTGATGACCAGCCTGTTCGGTGATAATGGCTGGCGGGTCAGCTGGGGCCTGTTTGGTTGCGTGGCGGTCATCGTAGCGGTGCTGATTACCGTCTTCGCCAAGGACCCGCCGCGATTGGCTGCCAGCTCTGGAGAGACACCACCCTCGGACGACAAGTGGTTGATTTACCGGAATCATCGGGTAGTCACCGTGGCGACCGTTTATGGCATTATTGGCGTGACCTACATCGTTCAGGCCATCTTCATGATCAGCTTCATGGTGGAGGAAGGCCATGCTGAGTCCACTGCCGGTGCCTTCATGGCCATGATGGGGCTGATGTCCATTGCCGCGGGCCCCCTGTGGGGCTGGCTGTCGGACCACTGGGGTCGTGGCAACGCGCTGACCGCCTCGCTGGCCCTGGTAACCCTGGCCATGGGTCTGCCGCTGATTGACCAGTCACTGGCGACCTTCTTCCTGCACTTCCTGGTCATGGGGCTGTCGGTAAACGGCATGTTTGCCCTGATCCAGGCCAGTGCCACGGACCAGGTGGCGCCCAGGTACATTCCCATCGCGTTCAGCTTTGTGACGGTATTCTTCGCTTCCGGTCAGTTGGTGGGGCCGGCGGTGGCCGGCTGGCTGATTGAATTCAGCGGGGGCTTCCGGGTGGCGTTCGGCTTTACCTTTGTGGTGCTGCTGGCGGGTGTCTACCTGACCCTGCGTATCCGACGCTTTCCCGCCGAAGTGGCGGTAGGGGCGCCGACCACCAGAGACTAAGCCCGCAGCCCCGGGTCCCGTTCAGGCGCTTTGCGGCTCGCTGGTCCAGGGCGCCCGGCTGGCCACCCGGTTTCGGCCTGCATCCTTGGCCTCATACATGGCCAGATCTGCCTGGCGGATCAGGTCGTCGGGGGGAACCTCACAGTAGCTGCAGGCCACTCCGGCGGACAGGGTCACCGACAGCAGGTTGTCCCCCACCGCCACTGGCGTCTTCTCGAACATGCGCCGGTAGTCCTCCGCACGAGCTTCGGCGGCCTCCAGCCCCGTGCCCGGCAGCACCACCAGGAATTCCTCACCGCCGAAACGGCAGACGATATCGCTGGCCCGCGACAGGGTGCTCAGTACGGCGGCCAGCTGGTTGATCACCAGGTCCCCGGTGCTGTGGCCGTAGCGATCATTCACCGCCTTGAAGTGGTCCAGGTCGATCAGTACCAGGCTCAGGGGGTCGCTCTGCCGCAGGCAGCGGGTCATTTCCCTGTGCAGGCTGTCCTCCAGGTAGCGGCGGTTGTACAGCCCTGTCAGCGGATCCCGGTTGGCCTGCTCCTGCAACTGTTCCTGCAGCTGCCGGTTTTCCTCGATTTGCTGTTTAAGCTCCTGCTCCGTCTGGCGCTGTCGTTCACGGGCACCATGCAGGGAGTGATTCCGGCTGAACGATACATGGCCCACCATCAACAGGTACATGGAAATGGAGCTGATAGCCATCAGTGTGGTTAGCCAGTGTGTCGCGGGCTGCCACCAGAAACCGGCGAACAGCCCGCCGGCCACGATGCCCCCGGCAAGGCCGGCCAGGGCCTGGAACATGCCAGGCAAACCCCGGAACACGGTCAGGTTCATGGTGATGCTGATGGCAAGAATGAAAGTGATCCAGACCGGGAAGCCAAGGCCGGCGATCCACAGGCCGAAAATGATCGAGTCGATCACCAGGTTGTTGAATTCCGAGTGCATGGAGTCGGCAGACTGCCGGGCTCGGAGGTAAGCCAGCTGGGGCCACACCAGAAAGCTGACAGCCAGGGTCGGATAGAGCCAGGGCGAAAGACCCTGCAGCCAGACATGACTGGCGAGGGTCAGGAACGCCGCCACAAAGGACAGGCTCCGGTTGCGCCGGTTCATGTTGACGACCCAGTGAGGCTGGGGGCTGGGGGTGTGACGGCTGACGGACATGAGCAATACGGCCTGCTTCCACTACAATCCGGATATGAAATACCGCATTCCCGCGGTTCAAGTGTCCCAGTATAGGACAGGTCTGACGAATTTGTGCGCAATTTTTCGGGATAATCCGTAGCTGGATTGCGTGTTTTTTCCTCGCCCCTGAGAAGGAGCTCAACGGTGGATCTGGAGCAGCTTTATCAGCAGCATTCGCGGCAGGTTCTGGCAACATTGATACGCCTGACCGGCGAGTTTGAACTGGCGGAAGAGTGCCTTCAGGAGGCCTTTGCAGCAGCCCTCACCCAATGGCCTGCCGAAGGCGTA
Source organism: Marinobacter sp. (assembly GCF_041690615.1). Taxonomy (GTDB): domain Bacteria; phylum Pseudomonadota; class Gammaproteobacteria; order Pseudomonadales; family Oleiphilaceae; genus Marinobacter. Next base: position 38,544 of record NZ_JAWLGY010000018.1, on the reverse strand, counting down.
CCTGGCAACCCGGTCGCCTGGCTGGTGCGTACCGGGCACCACAAGGCCATTGATCACATTCGCCGGCAACAGACCGCCCGGCGTCACAGTGAACAGCTGATCCAGGAGCCGCAGAATGAAGCCGACCACGGGGCGGCCATTTACCAGGATGACTTGCTGCGCCTGGTTTTCACCTGCTGCCATCCGGCCCTGGGCCGTGAGGCCCAGTTGGCCCTCACCCTGCGGGAAGTCTGCGGCCTCACCACTGAGCAGGTCGCCCGTGCGTTGCTGCAGAAACCAGCAACCCTTGCCCAGCGCATTGTCCGGGCCAAGCGCAAGATCCGTGAAGCCGGGATACCCTACGAAGTGCCGGATCAGCGGGAATTGCCGACCCGCCTGCCACCGGTACTGCAGGTGATCTATCTGATGTTCAACGAGGGTTACAGTGCTACCGAGGGGGCCAGGGTGGTGGATGTCAGCCTGGCAGCGGAAGCCATACGGCTCGGCGCGATGATGTCCCGCCTGTTGCCCCGGCCGGAGGTATACGGGCTTCTGGCCCTGCTGTTGCTGCAGGATGCCCGGCGGGTCGCCCGCCAAGACGACACTGGCAACCTTGTTCCCCTGGAAGAACAGGACCGCTCCCTCTGGGACCAGGGTCAGATCGATCAGGGGCGCCACTGGCTGATGCGGGCTCTGGCCCATCCTGACCCGGGACCTTATACGCTCCAGGCTGCCATCGCCGCGTCCCATGTCGATGCGAAAGACGCCGCCTCCACGGACTGGGCCGAAATCGCCGCGCTATATGGTCTGCTCTACCAGAAGTGGCCAACGCCGGTGGTGGCCCTCAACCGGGCCGTGGCTATCGCCATGCGGGATGGCCCGGCGCATGGGCTGGCGCTGCTGGATCAGCTGGCCGCCGACAAGGTCCTGCAGAGCTATCACCTGTTCCATGCTGCCCGGGCCAATCTCTACCGGCGAAGCGGCGACCGGGGCAGGGCCCGGCAAGCCTATCAGCAAGCCCTGACCCTGGCCCGGCAGGAGCCGGAGCGCCGTTTCCTGCAACGGCGCCTGGACGAACTGTCTCTGTCTTAAAAAATGATCGGTACTGTCGAAATCCGGTGTTGTGGTTCGACTTGAAGATAATCCGGGGCTGGAACAGTGCCCGGTTAACTTTCAGACGAACGACAACCAGGGAGGCCAGACAATGAAATTCATGCTGATCAGACGGGGTGACGAAGACACCGAGGCCGGCAAGCTGCCATCGGAGGATATGCTGCAGACCATGTCGGACTATAACCAGAGGATGGCCCGGGCCGGTGTTTTTGTCTTCGGGGAAGGGCTGAAACCCAGCCGTGAGGGCTGCCGCATCGATTTCCACGATGGCCGGCCGGAAGTCCGTCGCGGCACCTTTGCAACGCCGGATGAACTGATTGCCGGTTTCTCCATTATTGAAGCCGACTCCCTTGAAGAGGCCATCGAATGGGCCTGCCAGTGGCCCACCATGGATCGGGACGGGAATACCCGGCTGGAGCTGCGACGCTTCTATGAGCTGGAGGATTTCCAGACAGGTCCGGCGCTGGAGAGCCACCGCCAGCTGGGAGAACGGTTGGCGCGCCAGCCCAGCCAGCTTAACACCCACCTGGTCTTCAACGGCCAGTGCCGGGACGCACTGAATTTCTATGCTGACGTGCTCGGAGGCGAGGTGGAGGCGATGCTGCCTTTCGCCGGGACCCCGGCAGCAGATGACGTGCCGGAAAGTTTTCGTGACCGGATCATTCACGGCGCGGTGAATATCAGTGGTCGTCGCCTTATGGGTGCAGACATGACCGGAGAGTGCTACACCCGGCCCGCCGGTACCCGTATCCAGCTGGAGTACGACGACATTGCTGCCGCAGAAACGGTCTTCGGCCGGCTGGCGGAGGGTAGAGTAGTGGATATGCCGTTTGCGGAGACGTTCTGGGCGGTGCGATTCGGCATGCTCACCGACCGGTACGGCATTGGCTGGATGATCAATTGTGGTACCAAAGACGGGGACTGCGGACCACCGACCAGCGTAAGTTGAGTCGGGATAATGACCTGCCAGTGGGAGATGCCTATGAAATACGTGGCCCTGGTGTACTACCAGGAAAGCACCATCAATGACATGAGCGAGCAGGCCTGGCATGACCTGAACCAGGAATGCCTGGGCTGTGTGGAGAAACTGACGGAGGGAGGCCATTACCTGGCCGGACAGGCGCTGCAGCCGGTGGAAACGGCCACAACGCTGAGGGTCCGCGATGGTGAAGTGCTGCTTTCGGATGGGCCCTTCGCTGAAACCAAGGAGCAGCTGGCGGGTTTCTACCTGCTGGATGCCCGGGACCTTAACGAGGCCCTGCAACTGGCCAGCCACATCCCGCCGGCGCGCCTGGGCAGTATCGAGGTGCGACCAGTGCGGGAGTTGCCGCCCAAAGACGAGGAGACTGAGTCATGAGTTACATCGATGGTTTTGTCGCGGCTGTACCCACAGCCAACCGGGACAAGTACGTGGACCACGCCAGCGATGCCGGTGTGGTGTTCAGGGAATACGGCGCGACGGAGTTCGTGGAATGCTGGGGCGACGACGTGCCTGATGGCGAAGTGACGTCCTTTCCCATGGCCGTAAAATGCAAGCCGGACGAGACCGTGGTGTTCTCGTGGATCGTGTGGCCCGACAAGGCCGCCCGGGATCGGGGCATGCAGCAGGTGATGGAAGATCCGCGCCTTCAACCGGACACCAATCCCATGCCATTTGATGGCAAGCGCCTGATCTACGGTGGTTTTGAGGTGGTGGTCAGGCAATAGAACGGAGCCCTGTATGTCTCATCGGTAATTCTACAACCCTTTAAGTCTTGCCTTCCCGGTGCAATATTACTTGAGATACTTTGCCCGGGGGGCGGATTCTCCAGGCCACGGCTTCGATTCGGAGCCGATGGTATCGGTGCCCCCGGATATGCTCAGCCATTCCCAGGGAGGCACCATGAAAAAATCACTATCCGCTGCCATTACCACCATGTTGCTGATCACGTCGTCGGCCTGGGCTGCCTCTCCCGAAGGCCAGTCTATCCGTCCCACGGGCGACAATATGCCGGAGAAGAGCCCGGAGGAACAGGCTGATGCCCAGCGTGACAATCGTGACGAAGAGAGCCGGGCCGGCCAGCGGGGCGAGCGCATGAAAGAAGAGCATCGCCAGGAGCGCCAGGAGCAGCGTGAAGATCGTGCCCGGAAGGATGAACGCCATGATATGAAACGAGAAAAAAACAAAAAGTAATAATGACTTAGTGGTCATTTAATCCTAATTTTCTCGCAATGTTCTGACCGGCGGATAGCTGGCAGAGTGAACCCTGCAAGTCATTCAATGACAGACAGCAGGAGTTCAATATGAAGACATTGACCAGACTTTCCATCGCAGGTGCTTCACTGATTTTTGCCGCTTCACTGGCCCAGGCAAACCCCCAGGCAGGGCAGAGTGGGCAGGCCGGCGCCCAGAGTGAAGATCAGCGCTATGAGCAACAGCAGCAAGGGGCCCGGCAGGGAGGCGCGACGGGTCAGTCCTCCGGCGCAATGGGCGACTCCCAGGGCTCAGCCGGCGGTCAGGCCGGCAGTGGTCAGGGTTCCATGGGAGGTCAGCAGAGTGGCCAACAGGCAGGTGGCCAGCAGGGTGGCATGAGTGGTGACCAGCAAGGGACCAGTCCGGGCCAGTCAGGCTCCACGGCCGGAACCTCCCCCTATGAAGATCGTGAAGACGAGGATGCCGAATAAAGCGTCCTGAGTGGCACAGGGTTACCCCTGTGCCGCAGGCCACATTGATTATCCGCTACCGTTCTATTTGATGGCTACCGGGTTCACCGGGGAGCCGGTTCCCTGCTCCACTTTCAGGGGCGCAGCCACCAGCATGAAGCTGTACTGACCATCCTCGGCGCTGTCTGCCGCCAGGTCATCCAGCCACCAGATTTCCGACAGTACCACGCCCATATCACGCATCAGTGCGCCGTGCAGCGGGATGATATAGGTTTCACCGTCGATTTCCTGGACCACCTTCTCCACCGCAATGTTGTCAGTGGCGATCATTGGAGTTTCCATCTGGTCCAGCCAACTCAGCAATTCATTGCTGTGGCAAAGGCCCGGTTCGTTCATGGCGTTCCATTCCTCGTCGGGCTCTTCCTCCCAGAAGCGTGCAATGGAGCCGGTACGGATCACCAGGATGTCCCGCTTGTTGATGGTGGTACCCTGGGCTTCGGCCGTGGCTTCCAGGTCTTCCAGATTGATGCAGGTGTCCGTTGGCAGGCGGTGCAGATCATCGCTGCCCATATGCCGACCCACATCGAGCAACACGGCCCGCCCGACAATACCTTTCTCACCGATTTCACCGACATCCGCGTGGGTATGGCCATGCACAGAGGTCTTTTCACTCTTGCCGCCGTAGATCTGGTCGCCATACCAGGCATGGGCCAGGCCATCCACGTGGGTGGTGCCCTGCAGGTACATGAAGGCCACGTCATCGGAGTATTTCATGCCACCCGGTGCAGGCTCAGCCTTGCCGGCCATATAGACGCCCGCATCGGTTGCCATGAAGTGCTGGGTTGGCACCCGTCCGGGGAATACCGGGCCGGAGCCTGAGGTCATGGGAATCTGCAGCGTGAAGGTCTTGCCGCTTTTGATGGTGCCGGCACCGTTTTTGACTTCGGTTTCACCGAGGTAGTTGAGGGCGCCGACCTGATCGTCTTCACCCCATTTGCCCCAGTTGGTGGGAGCCTCGCCTTGCAGCTTCTCCATGGCCGTTTGTTGGGCGATCGCCACGGTCGACAGACCGGCAATGAGGGTTCCTGTGCACAGGGCCAGGATGGATGGTTTGAAGGGCATGGTTGTTCTCCTTGTTGCTTGTTTGTTGTTGTGATTAACCACCGGCAGTCGTTACCGCCGGTGGGTGGTGCAAGGGAGAAAGTGGTAGCCTGAGTGTAGTTGTTATTTACGGAATGTCAGTCGAACAGAACCACCTGTCGCACTGCCTTACCGGCAGCCAGTTTCTCGAATCCTTCGTTGATCTGGTCCAGGGTCAGGGTGTCACTCAGCAGTTTGTCCACCGGCAGCTTGCCCTGACGGAACAGGCTCACGTAACGGGCCACGTCCCGCACCGGCACGCAACTGCCCACGTAACTGCCCTTGAGCGTGCGTTCCTCCGCCACCAGGCTGACCTGCTGCAACGCCACCTTCTTCTCCGGATGGGCCAGGCCTCCGGTCACCGTGGTGCCGCCGCGGCGGGTGATCTGATAGGCAAACTCCAGGGCTTTCTCGGAGCCGGCCATTTCGATGGCGCAGTTGACCCCGCCGTTGGTGAGTTGCTTGATCTTCTCCACAACGCCTTCTTCACCGGAGTTAAAGGCGTGGGTCGCGCCCAGTTCCTTGGCCAGGGCCAGCTTGTTGTCGTCCAGGTCGATGGCGATCACCTCGCTGGCGCCGGCCACCAGGGCACCCAGTACACTGTTCAGGCCCACACCACCCAGACCCACAACGGCCACGGTCTGGCCGGCCTTGATATCAGCGGAGTTGATGGATGCGCCCACGCCGGTCAGTACGGCACAGCCAAACAGGGCCGCGTGGTGCAGGGGCAGTTCCGGGTCCACTTTCACCAGGGAATCCCGGGACACCACCGCATGGTCCGCAAAGGCCGAAACCCCAAGGTGATGGTTGATCGCGGTGCCATCAGGCCGGTGCAGGCGATGTTCGCCGCTCACCAGGGTGCCGGCGTTGTTGGTCTTTGCGGCAGGTTCGCACAGGGCCGGACGACCTTCGGCGCAGGGCTCACAGTGACCACAGCTGGGTACAAAAACTGCGACTACGTGGTCACCGGGCTTGAGGTCGCGAACCCCGTTGCCTACTTCCTTGACGATGCCGGCAGCCTCGTGCCCCAGCGCCATGGGCACCGGTCGTGGACGATTGCCATCAATCACCGACAGGTCCGAGTGACACAGGCCGGCAGCCTTTATCTGTATCAGCACCTCGCTGTCACCGGGCGGATCGAGTTCCAGTTCCTCGATGACCAGGGGCTTTGTTTCCGTGTAGGGCCGCTCGGTGCCAATGGCATGAAGTACGGCAGCACGAATTTTCATGGTTGTTCTCCTTGTTCGGATTGGTCAGTAGTCGGTCAGTCCCGATGATTCTGACCTATCCCCGCGACCTTGTGAAACAGCACCCCGCTCGATACGCGAGGTGGTGTCCACCAGGTCGGCCGAATGGCTGTCGTCGGATTCGGCGATCAGCACGGTAAGGCCTTCGCCCCGCAGGTCGGCAATCACCGACGACAGCCGCTTTGCCAGTACCGGCGCCACCCCCTCAAAAGGCTCGTCCAGCAGGATCAGCTCCCGGCCCGGGATCAGGGCCCGGCCCAGGGCCACCAGTTTCTGCTGACCACCGGAGAGCTGCAGCGCCTTGCGCTCGCCAAAGTCGGCAATTTCCGGCATCAGGGAATAGACCCATTTCAGGCGGTCTTCGCCATCCCGGATCTTGTTGGCCCAGGCCGGCATCAGCATGTTCTCGGTGACTGTCAGTTCCGGGATCAGGCGCCGGTCTTCCGGCATGTAGCTGATACGCATTCGGGCCCGGCGGTGGGACGGCATTCGGGTGATATCTTCGCCCTTGAACACAATGGTGCCCTTGTCGGCAGGCAGCAGCCCCATGATGGCGCGGATCAGGGTGGTCTTGCCGGCCCCGTTGTGGCCTATCAGGCCGGCCATCTTACCCGTGGGGATGGTCAGGTTGACGTCTCGCAGGATACTGATGCCCTCGATGGAGACGTCGAGATTGGATATTTCAAGACTCATATCAGGCGTCTCCTTCGGGTTCTGCAGGCGTTTTCTGTTTGCCGGTGACCAGCTCCTGGACCTGCTCATCGGCCAGTACCTCTGCCACCGGGCCATCCTTGATCACCACACCACTGGCAAAGGCCAGTACCCTGGTGACATAGCGCTGCACGATCTCCATATCGTGTTCCACGAACAGAACCGTCAGCCCGCGGGCCCGCACGGCTTCCATAACGGTGTCCATCAGCGTGTACTTTTCTTCCATGCTCACCCCGCTGGTGGGTTCATCCAGCAGCAGCATCCGTGGGTTACCCAGCATGGCGATGGCAATGTCCAGCAGCTTGCGGGCCCCCTGGGGCATGGCCGTCACCATTTCGTCCCGGTACTGGGTGATGTTCATCTGCGTGAGTATGTCTTCTGCCGCCTTCAGGCGCTCGGGGGTATGCACCGGACGCAGCATCTGGAACTGCTTGTGCTCCGCCGCCGCCAGGGCAATGGCCAGGTTGTCGATCACTGACAGCTCGAGGAACAGCTGGGGAATCTGGAACGAACGGGTCAGGCCCTTGCGCATCAGCTTGCGGGGGCCAAGGCCCTTGATGGGGCTGCCATCAAAGGAAATAGTACCTTTCGAGGGTGGCAGGTAGCCGGTGACCATGTTGATAAACGTGGTCTTGCCGGCCCCGTTGGACCCGATTACCCCGACAATTTCCCCTTCGGTAATGGTGACGTTGATGTCTTCGGCGGCTGTCACGGCACCGAAATAGCGGGACAGTCCCTCGGTTTTCAGAATCTCGGTCATGAGGCAGCCCTTTTCTTGCGGGTGAACAGACTCCAGATGCCTTTTGGCAGGAACAGGATGATCAGCAGCAACACAATGCCCAGGATCATCTGCCAGGCGTTGGGGGCCAGCTCAACGGCGTAGGTTCGTACCATGGTGAAGATCAGTGCCGCAATGAACGGTGCTGCCACATGGCCGGTGCCACCGAGGATGGCGATGAACACGAACTCGCCGGAAATGGTCCAGTAGGCCATGGTGGGGTCCACGTGGCCGGCCGCCAGTGCCGCCATGGAACCGCCTACCGAGCCGATGGCTGCGGCCAGCACATAGTTGATATACAGCACCTGCTGGCGGGAGATGCCCATGTACTCCACCCGCACTTCGTTCTCGCGGATGGCTTCGCAGGCCAGGCCGATGCTTGACCGGAAATACCGGTTAAGAAACAGCGCCGCAGCCAGCCCCAGGGCAATGGCCAGCATCAGCGCGGTGGTACTGCCTTCACCACCTTTCGGGTCGATCCAGAGCAATGTCCAGTCCTTCACCCCGAAGCCGTCGGTGCTTCCCAGGCCGTGGCTCTTGACGAGAATGCCATAGAGAATCATGGAAAATGCCAGCGACAGCATGGCGAAGAATATCTCCCGGTACCGGGTAACCAGCAGGCCAAGCAGCATGGCAACGGCAACCGTGACCACAACACCAAGACCGATAAGCAACAAGGCATCGGTAATGCCCAGGAAACGTCCGCCAAGGCCGACGGCGTAGCCGCCCAGGCAATAGAACAGCCCCTGCCCGAACGATACCAGCCCGGCTCGCATCAGCATCACGACACCCATCACCACGAGAGCGGTGGAAATGGCCAGGGTCAGGGTAAATACCAGCCAGTTGGGACTGAACTGGGCAACGACGGCAACGGCGATGGCTACGCCGATCAGTGACAACTCGGTTTTGTCCAGCTTCATCATATTTTCCTCGCGACCGCCTGCCCAAAGAGCCCGTTGGGCCGGAAAATCAGAACGCCAGCCATGACGGCATAGATGATGAACAGCTCAAGCTGGGGCATGGTGTGAATGGAAGTGGCCCTGGCCAGACCCACAATGATGGCGCCAATGGCGGCACCGGTAATGCTGCCGAGCCCGCCGGTGACGACGACGGCAAAGGCCAGGACAATGACTTCGATACCGATACCCGGTACCACGGAAATGATAGGGGCGGTGATTCCGCCGGCAATCGCGCCGAGGGTGGCGCCGATCATGAAAGTCACGGTGAACATGCGGCCCACGTTCACACCCATGGCTTTCGACACTTCCCGGTCATGGATGATGGAGCGCAGGATCTTGCCGATGCGGGTCCGCTCCAGCCAGAACCACAGGCCAGCGCCGATTACGATGGATACCACCAGGACCATCAGGTCATAGCGGGACACCGTCAGTACGTCGATATTGATTCGCCCCATGGCGGCGTATGGCTGGTAGGCGAAGTAGGGTGTCGTGCCCCAGACCAGCTTCATGACGTCTTCAAGGATCAGCAGTACCGCAAAGGTGATGATCAGCATCAGAATTTCATCGCGGCCATACATCAGGCGCAGCAGGCCTCTCTCTATGGCGAGGCCGGTTATTGCACCGATAGTCACGGCACACACCGCAATGATGGCAAAGGCCATCCACAACTGGTCGCCCCCGCCGGCGTAGTACCAGCCCAGGGCCGAGGCGGCGGCATAGGCACCCAGGGCATAGAGGCTGCCGTGGGCCATGTTGAGAATGCGCATAACACCGTAAATGACGGTCAGCCCGGCGGCTACCAGGAACAGCCAGGAGGCATAGATCAGCCCGTCAATCAGTATCGCCCAGACGGTTAACATCAAGGGTTACTCCTGTGTGTGAGTGCACCGGTGGCGCGAACGCCACCGGTGATCAATTGAGTGAATGGATCAGTCGCAGCTGGAGCCCGGGAACCCCTCCTTGATCCACTCCTGGGCGTTATAGCCGTCCGGTGCGGACACGCAGTCGCCCGGGTAGGATTTGACGTTGCGCAGTTCGCCCTGGCCATTCTCGAAGTGGTATTCACCATAGAGCATGGGCTGAACGGCCTGGTGACCGTTGGCCAGCGACATGCTGACGGTGCCGCTGACGGATTCGAACTCGGCACCCTTGAGGGCCGCAGCCAGTTCTTCCGACGTGGGTACGCCATCGGCGCCGGAGTTGTCCGCGGCGAACTTCAGCGCCAGGATGGCCTGGGCGGCCTTGGAAGCCGGGTAGCTCGGCGGTGTGCCATGTTCTTCCTCGTAGGCCTTGTTGAACCACTCACTGAGGTCGTTTTCCGGCATGAAGCCGCCGAAAGGTCCACGGCCGCCAAGGATGGTGCCGTTGGGCGCCTGTCCGTCAAACCGGTGCAGGCCGGACTCGCCGGTGGTCAGCAGGGCGGTAGCCTGGGCCAGAAGGCCACGGGCATTGGCCTGGGCAACAAAGGATTCCATATCGCCACCCCACATGGACGAATGGATGATTTCCGGGCGGTTGGTCTGCAGTGCTGAAATTTCGCTGCCATAACTGCCCTGGAACAGTTGTGGTGTCTGGTTGTTGACCATTTCCGCTTCGGGCATCAGCTGTTCCATGGCCAGCTCGAAGTCCTGCCAGGAGTCCTGGCCCCAGGCGTAGTTCTGCTGGATGCCGGCGATGCGGCTGGCGTCCGGACGGGTATCCGCCAGGTAGCGGGCTGCCCCCACGTTATCGGCCACCGCGTCCAGGCCGGTACGGAAGACGTACTGCGGGTCCTCCAGTTCCTCAAACATGCGGGAGGTACCGCAGTCGAAGGCAATGGTGAACGTCTTCATTTCTTCCGCCACCGGGCCAACGGCCAGGCAGTCACCAGACGAGATATAGCCGATAACCGCGTTGACCTCCTGACGCTCCACCAGGTTACGGTACTCCTCTACCTGCTTGGTGGGGCCGCCGGCTTCGTCCACTTCCACCATTTCCAGGGTCAGACCGTTCACCCCTTTGGAGTCATAGGGGGCGGGCAGGGTGCCTTCGTTGATGGCTTCCACCACCAGCTTGGCGCCCTGGGAGGCGGGTACACCGAAGGGACCGGACGCGCCGCCGGAGAGAAAGGTGACAAAGCCTACCTTGAAGCTGTCCTCGGCGTGGGCAGTTGTGGCCAGGCCCACCATGCCTGCGGAGGCGAGGGCGACAGAAGTTGCCGTGCTCAACAGGGTTTTTTGCCAGATGTTTCGTTGTTGGGTTGTTTTCATTGCGTGCTCCTTGGTTGTTTTTGTGCGCTTACGGATGCTGCATGGGTTTCGGGGTTTTCGGCGGCTAGCCGCCGGTTTCTCCACGTCGCTTTCGGATCAAAGCGGGCGAGGGTTTGAGGGATTCTGCATCGTAAACCCGCCACTCCCCCAGCAGGACCTGTGCCGGCGGATAGCGGTCATCGGGCACGGGGGTGCCGATGGCCTGGGCCTGCACGATCTGGTGGGTTTGCGGATCAATGTAGGAGGTAAAGCCTGCAGGGTCTTTGGGCAGGGGCACTTCCAGCCCCTCCAGGGCCGTGATCATTGCCCGGGTATCGCTGACGTCTCCGGCCAGCCGGATCGCCCGGGCAATGGCCACGATGCCTGCATAGGCCCCCTGGGCGGAATAACTGGGGTAGCGGCCGGAAAGGTCATGGAAGCCCTGCACAAACTGATGGTTGCGGTCAGTGTCCGGCCAGTTGACATGATGGCGTGCCGACAGGATCAGTCCGGATGGCGGCTCCGACCCCAGGGCCACCAGGGTTTCATAGTCACCCCCGGTATCGAAGTTGGCGACCCTCATATGACGGAACAGGCGGGTGGTGCGGGCCTGCTCGAGAAAGGCGGTAAAATCTCCACCCCACAGGCCTACCACCAGGATATCCGGCGGGTTCTCCAGCAGAGACTGGATATAGAGGGAGTAGTCCGGCTCGTACAGCCGTGGCCAGTAGGTGCCGGTCTGTTCAAAACGGACACCTTCAAGGGCCAGGGCCTGCTGCAGGTCCCGCCAGGCAACCCGGCCGTACTCGTAGTCCGGCCCCAGGAACGCCAGCTTCCGCCAGTTGTTTTCCGTCTGCAGCTCTTTCAGGTAGCGGGCACCGGCGGCATGGGAGGTCCAGGTATCGCTGGACACCCGGAAGTAGTAATCGTGGCCTTCTTCCAGCGCCGCACGGGAGGAGGCATGGTCAGTGCCGATCAGGATCACCTGCCTTTGCCGGGCCAATCGGCTGACCGCCATGCCCACACCGGAGCTGACGATGCCGCAGAGGATGTCAGCGTTGTCGTTGCGAAGGAAGTCCTCGGCCATTCTTACGGCAAAAGAGGCCTTGGAGCGGGAGTCATCGACGATGACGCGGAGACTGGGGCTTCGGGGGTCGCTGGCCAGTTCCTGCAGTGCCAGACGAATGGCCACAATGCTGTCCCGGCCATAGCTGGCGGATCGCCCGGTCATGGGGTACATGCACGCCACGGTGGCGTCTGCCTGGTCTGCGGGGGCGCCCAGCTCCACACGACCCACCGGCGCATCGGCAGGCACCGCCATGGCTGGCAGTGAGGCCAGAAGACACAGCAAGGCGATCGCACCGCCACCGAGGCGGCCGATACAGGCAAGGAATGTTCTGGTGTCGTTATGACGATGGCGGGTGAGGGTTCCCGGCACGTCGGCCTCCTGATCCGGGTCGGCCCGGTATCGGATGATCGATTGTTATTGTCCTGATCCGGGAAACCTGTAGCAAAACAGGGACCAACCACTCGGGTGGCATTCTCAGCGGCTACGGGAGAGTATGAGCGGTAGTCTGAGCGGTTTCCGCTCGTTTTTGCCGGCTGGTTAGAGCGGTTTCCGCTCAGTCAGGTCTGCAGAAGGCCCAGGCGTTGCAGGCGGCGCTTGAAAGCATGGCGGGACATGCCCAGCTGTTCCGCGGCCTTGCCCTTGTGGCCGCCCGTCTGGTTCAGGGCCTGGCGGATCATCTGGCGCTCCGTATCCTCAAGCTGCTGCTCCAGCGAGGCGGGAACGGAAGGACGGGTGTCGGAGCCGGTGATGAGACCCGGGCCCGCATGAAACTCGTTGGGCAGCTGCTCAGGACGGATGCGCTGGCCAGGGTGCAATATGGTGAGCCGCTCCACCAGGTTGCGCAGCTCACGTACGTTGCCCGGCCAGCCATAGGCCTGCAGCCGTTCCAGGGTCTCCGGGGGAATGGTCACCGGCCGGCAGCCTTCCTCCCGGGCCTGGGCTTCGATAAACCTGTCCAGCAGTTCCTGCAGGTCTTCGCCCCGTTCCCGTAATGGCGGAATGGTCAGTTCAATCACATTAAGGCGGAAGTACAGGTCTTCCCGGAAGCGTCCGGCGCGGACTTCCTCTTCCAGGGACCGGTTGGTGGCGGCGACCACCCGGACATCCGCCGTATGGCTGACGGTGGCGCCCACTGCCCGGTAGTCCCCGTTTTCCAGGAAGTGCAGGAACTTGGCCTGCAGTGGCAGTGGCAGTTCGCCGATCTCGTCAAGGAACAGGGTGCCGCCATGGGCCAGGCTCACCAGGCCGGCCCGCTTCTGATGGGCCCCGGTGTAGGCGCCCTTTTCAGCGCCAAACAGCTCCGCCTCAATCAGCTGTTCCGGCAGCGCAGCGCAGTTGATTTCCACAAACGCACCGTCTGAACGGGGGCTTTGCTGGTGAATGGCGCGGGCGACCACAGCCTTGCCGGTGCCGGATTCGCCCAGCAACAAGACCCGGCCAGTGCTGCTGGCGGCGACCCGCTGCACCGTTTCCCACAGGTTCTGCATGGCCTGGCTGGAGCCCACCAGGCCGGAGGCGTTGGCGCTGCGGTTGCGGTGGTAATCCAGCTCCTCCCGCATGCGGGTGCGGTCGGTCACAGCGTGAATGATGTGCAGCAGTTCGTCCAGGGCGAAGGGCTTGGTGAGGTAGTCGGTAGCGCCGGCCTTTACGGCCTGGACGGCGGCGCGGGTATCGCCGTGGGCGGAGATCATGATGACCGGTAGCCCTGGATAGAGGCGGGTGACTTCCGCCAGCACGTCCATGCCATCCATACCCGGCAGCCGCAGGTCCAGCAAGACCAGGTCTGCCGGTTCATCCGCCAGCATCGTCAGGGCGGCTTCGCCGGTGTGGGCGCTGCGAGTGCGGAAACCGGCTTCGCCGAGGGCGAAGGCCATGGAACGGACGAAACTCTTCTCATCGTCAACGATCAGGATCTGTGAGCGCATCATGGTGCTTGTCTGGTGATTGTTCTTTTGGCTGTCCACTCTTCCCCAGCTTATCACTGTTTGCCACCGGCAGGGTGACCGAGACGGTGGTGCCCTCGCCCGGAACACTGTGGATCTGCAGGTCCCCGCCGTTGAGCTCGATCAGCTGGCGGGTGATGCTCAGGCCCAGACCGGTGCCTTCCTGCCGCGTGGTGAAGAAGGGCTCGGTCACCCGTTGCAGGGTTTCGGCGTCCATGCCGCAACCGGTATCAGTGATATCCACATTGATCCGGTCCCCATTGCGAAAGGCCCGCAGGTGCACGGTCCCACCCTGGCTGCAGGCCTCAATGGCATTGGCCAGCAGGTTAACCAGGCACTGAATGATCTGGTCCGGGCTGGCGTATACGGCCAGCCGTGAGTCGCCGGTGGCGGAGATGGTGACCTGGTGCTTGTCCGCCAGGCCGGAGGTCAGTACCGTTGCGTGGCGAAATACCCGCCGGATATCCACGGCCTGGGGCTCGCCGGCCACGGGGCGTCCGTAATCCAGCAGGTCTCCAACCACCCGGTTCAGGCGATCGATTTCCTCCTCCACGGCCACCAGCAGGCCCCGTCGCTGGTCATTGGGTTCGCCTTTTTCCAGGGCCTGCACCGTGAGCTTGATGGTGGCCAGGGGGTTGCGGACCTCATGGGCCACGCCAGTGGCGAACTCCCCCAGCACCGCCATCTTCTCCGCCTGCACCGTGCGACCAATCATGTCCTGAAGCCGGTCAGCCATGGCGTTGAAGGCGTGGGCGAGTACGTCGATTTCGTCCTTGTCGTTCCTGGGGGTTTGCAGCCGGAAGTGCAGGTCACCACTGGCGAGGGTCTCGGCTCCGTCCACCAGTCGTGTAACCCGGCGCCGCAGACTGCGGGCCAGTGCCCAGAACAGGGCCACCGTACCCAGGGCCATGACCCCGGCGAGGGCATAAAGCCCCCACTGGGCGCTGCGCAGGGGGCTGAGGATATCGCCGGCGGCCACCTGGTAATCAATCCGCCAGCCCGGTAGCACCTCCGGGCCCTGCTGCAGGTCGTCCGGTGTTGCCTGCACCGGGTTTCCCGTGGGTTCCAGCAGGTCGCCCGCCGGGGTTCTCAGGTAGGGGCGCAGTACCCCTGCCAGGTTCTCGGTGCGCATGAGTTCAGTCAGGGAAGCCAGCCGCACATGCAGCCCGACGGCGCCGGCTACCTCCTGCCGGCCCGAATCGCGCAGTGGCTGGCGGATCAGCAGCCAGCCGGGGCCTGAATCGCTGGCCCTGCGAGGGCCGATAATCTCACTGTTGCCCAGCGTGATCAGCGGCAGTCCGCGCACGGTCCAGTTGGCACGGTCCCAGTAGGGTGCCCCGGACGCTGCCTGGCCCGGCACTACCTCGGTGAGTTCGTCGCGGTTATTGAAGAACAGGATGCCGTACAGATCCGGCGAGTCCGCCTCCACCCTCACCAGTTCCCGCACGCCTTCCGGCACCCCGTCACTGAACGCCAGGTACAGGGGCATGGAGGGATGGGTAGACAGGGTTTCCAGCTGGTAGATGCGATTCTCGATGAAGTTGGTCAGCCGGTTGGCGGTACCGGCCACCTGGGCTTCCAGCCGTTCCCCGGCCAGCCGCTCGGTCACGGAGTCGGCAACAGTGGCGTACAGGCTGCTGAGAATGGCCACCGACCCGACAATCAGGGTCAGGGAGAGTAGCGAATAACGTCCTACCAGGCTGAATCTGGGTTTCATGGCCAGTCTCGTCGTTATTTTTATCGAAATACGATAATATTTTTATACATTATGAGAAAATAAGGGGTCAGACAGCATGTCAGCAGCAGGAGAATCCTCGGGTAATGCCCGTAAATCGGCCACCGGGAGCACTACCCTGACCAGAGCCTGTGTGTTACTCAGGGCTGTGTCCACCGTCTTCCCCACCGGCGGCAGCCTGTCCAATATCGCCCGGGAAGTGGGCATGAACACCGCAACAGCACACCGTCTGCTGACGGCTCTGGCCGGCGAAGGTCTGCTTACTTTCGACCCCTATGCCAAAACCTATCACATCGGATTCGACCTGCTGCGCATGGCAGAGTCGGCCCAGGAGGTTGCGCCTGACCTGAGGTTGCGACATGCCCTGCAACCAGTGCTGGGTCGGATCGCTGCCAGAACTGAAGATTACACCTACCTGAGCATACGGGCGAACCGGGATGCAGTGTGCATTGATGTGGCCGAAGGCACCTACCCGGTCACGGCCAATACGCTGGTGGCCGGTTCACGAAGGCCCCTGGGTATCGGAGCGGCGGCTGTCGCCCTGCTTGCAGCCTTGCCTGAGCGGGAGGCGAGCCGCGTCATGGAGTTGAACGCCCCCCGTTATCCCCGGTATTCAGGTATTACCCGTGAAGAAGTCGAACAATGGTTGGACCAGGCCCGGGAGCAGGGCTACTCGGTTAATGAAGGGCGTATCGTGCCCGAGGTATCTGCGGTAGGCGTGGCTTTCTCAGAACCGGGCTCCGCCGATTACGCGGCCATCAGTGTTGCGTCTGTCACTTCACGGATGAGCGAGGCGCGACGGCGAGAGGTATTGGCGATTATTCGGGAAGAGGTGGGTAACTGGCGTCGGGGGCAGGAATAGGCCCGAGTCTTTCTTCTCACTATGCGGTAAAAACTTACAGCATATTGATAAAAATTTGACTGGGGAGGTTGCCAGCGGCTAATTTGTTTACGGGTCTGAAATGTGAACTATGTTTGAAAGCCAACCAAACAACAAAAAGCCTATGGAGATCCCTATGCCTTTTGCCAGCTCTTTCGTGACTAAAACACTGTCTGCAGCCGCCCTCGGGGCGTCTGTTCTGTTTGCCGGATCCGCAGCCGCCCAGGAGTTGCCGGATACCATGACCTGGTCGTCCTATGATGTAGGGTCTGCGGGCTACGCCGAAGCGTCTGCCATTGCCGATGCCTTTGGCAAGAAATACGGTACCCGTGTCCGCATTCAGCCGTCCGGCTCTGCCATCGGGCGACTGCAGCCGTTGCTCAATGGCCGTGCTGACTATGCTTTCCTGGCTACTGAAACCTTCTTTGCTGCAGAAGGCATCCACGATTTCTCGACTCGCCGTTGGGGGCCGCAGGATCTGCGCGCTGTCGCCGGCAGGCCGTCCTCTTTTGGTATTTTCACGGCGGCTGACGCCAACATCATGAAGCTGGAAGACCTGAAAGGGTCCCGGTTTGCCTATGTAGCGGGTAACCCGTCCATCAACGTCAAGTGTGACGCCTTCCTGGCGTTTGTCGGTCTGACCCGTGACGACGTTGAAGCCATCATGTTCCCTACCTATGCCAGTACCATGAGCTCTCTGGCCCGTGGCGAGGCTGATGCTTCGTGCACCACCACTACCCCGAGTCACGTCTATGAACTGGCGGAATCGCCCCGGGGTATCCGCTGGCTTGACGTACCGAAAGACGATGAGGAAGGCTGGAAGCGCCTGCGTGAAGTGGCGCCGTTTTTCCAGCCCTACACTGAGACCATCGGCGCGGGCATCAGTGAAGAAAACCCGGTGGATATCTTCGCGTACCGGTATCCGGTGCTGACAGTGCGCGCCGACATGGATGAGGAAGCGGTCTACAACTACATCAAGGCGCTGGATGAGACCTACGGCATGTACAAGGATGCCACGGCAGCCATGCATCGCTGGGACCTTGAAGAAGCAGGAACCCCGGCGATCGATGTTCCTTTCCACGATGGTGCCATCCGCTACCTGAAGGAAAAGGGTATCTGGACCGAGGAACACCAGGCCTGGAACGACCAGCGCACCGAGCGCCTCAATGCACTGATGGATGCCTGGCCTGAAGCGCTGGCCGAAGCTGACGGCAAGAGCGACGAGGAGTTCGCCGAAATCTGGGAAGCTCACCGTACCCGCGCCCTAGAGTCCGTCAAGTAACCCTGCGATTCCCTCGCAAGGGCAGCCACCCGCCCGGGTGGCTGCCTGTTTTCCGGAGAAACCACGTCATGAGTGCTTCCACTTCCGCTGAGCAGGCGGCGCCTGCGGTTGAACCCAAGGCCGGCCGTCTCAGGGGGGCCGGGTACTGGGCCATTATCCTGCTGGGCAGCCTCGGTCTGCTTATGGCCATCAACCAGACCTTCAACCTGAAGCTGCTGGGCTTCGAGCCCCTTGGTAATGCCTATCTCTATTACCTGATCGGTATCTTTCTGGCAGCGGCCTACATAGCGTTTCCGGCCTGGAAGGGAGCGACAGACAAGGTTTCCTGGTACGACTGGCCCCTTGCCGGGCTAGCGCTGATCTGCGCCGGTTACCTGGGCTACCATGGCCTCACCATGATCAATTTTGGCTGGGAGTTCGAGGCACCCGTGGAAGCGACGGTGCTGTCGGGTATCCTTCTGGTGCTGATTCTCGAGGGTGTGCGGCGCTGTGGTGGGTGGCCCCTGCTCTTCGTGGCCCTGTTCTTCGGAACCTACCCCCTGTATGCCGACTCCATGCCCGGCTTCCTGTGGGGTAACCAGTACACCCTGCCGGAGATCATCCGCGCCCATGTTATTGGTGTGGAAAGTGTTATTGGCATTCCGATGCAGGTCGTTGCCCAGCTGGTGATTGGCTTTGTGGTATTCGGTGCGGCGCTGACTGCCACCGGTGGCGGTGAGTTCTTCATGCAGTTCGCCACCTCCCTGATGGGCAAGAGCCGGGGTGGTCCGGCCAAGGTGTCAGTGCTGTCCAGCGGTATCATGGGCAGCCTGTCCGGAAGTGTTATCTCCAACATCCTGACGACCGGCCCGATCACCATTCCGACCATGAAAAAAACCGGTTACCCGGCGCATTATGCCGGGGCCGTGGAAGCCTGTGCCTCCACGGGCGGCACGCTGATGCCTCCCGTGATGGGGGCGGTGGCCTTCATCATGGCCTCCTTCCTCGGCGTACCCTATGCCGAGATCATGATTGCTGCGTTCCTGCCGGCGCTGCTGTTCTATCTGGCACTGATCTTCCAGGTGGATATCTACGCGGCCCGGCGAGGCCTGAAAGGGCTGCCGGAATCCGAGATTCCGAACCTGTGGGAGACCCTCAAGGACGGCTGGCCCTACCTGCTGGCCCTGTTCATGCTGATCTACATGTTGCTGGTGATGCGCCTTGAGGCCTATGCCCCCTACTATGCCACCGTGGTGCTGCTGGGTATTTCCATGTTCAAGCGCAACCATCGCCTGAACCTAAAAAGGGCGCTGGCGTTCATGCAGGATCTGACCACCAGTGTGGCCAACCTGGTGGCGATTCTGGCAGGTATCGGCCTGGTGGTGGGCGGTCTTTCCTACACCGGGGTAGCGGGGGCCTTCTCCCGGGAACTGTTGCTCTACGCTGACGGCAGTATTCCGCTGATGCTGATTGCGGGTGCGGTGACCAGCTTTGTACTGGGTATGGGCATGACCGTCAGTGCCTGTTACATCTTCCTGTCGATCCTGCTGGCACCGGCACTGGTCAACGCCGGGCTCAATCCGCTCGCCAGTCACCTGTTCATTCTGTACTGGGGCATGCTTTCCTACATCACGCCTCCGGTTTCACTGGCGGCGATTACCGCCGCTGGCGTCGCCAATGCCAAGGCCGGCCGGACCGGTGTTTACGCCATGCGTCTGGGGGGCATCCTGTTCATCCTGCCTTTCCTGTTCGTGATCAACCCGTCGCTGATCCTGCAGGGGGAGATCAGCAAGATCCTGACCTCGGCCTTCACGGCAATCACTGCTATCTGGTTACTGTCTTCGGCCATGGAGGGATACCTGTACCGCATCGGTGTGCTCGCCTGGCCATCGCGGATACTGGTACTGGCTGCTGGTGGTGCGCTGATCTACCCGGAACTGATGACGGATCTGATCGGTTTTGGCCTGATCGCGGTGATTTATCTGAGCAGTCGTTTTCTTAACTACCCGGCTGTGACCATTGGCAGCAGCCGTTAAACACGTTTCAACGCAGTTGGTGAATACATCGTGATCAATAAAATCGGTAACTCCATGGCGGAGGCAGTCTCCGTCGTCAGGGATGGTGATGTCGTCATGATCGGCGGCTTCGGCAGTTCCGGTATCCCGCTGGAGCTGATCGAGGCGCTGCGTCGTCATGCTCCAAAGGACCTGACCATCATCTCCAACAACGCCGGTGTAGCGGAAGAGGGCATTGCCTCCCTGCTGCGGGACGGCCTGGTGCGCAAGATGGTGTGCTCCTTCCCACGGTCGAAAGGGTCGGTATGGCTGCAAAAGCGTTACAAGGAAGGCTCCATAGACTTTGAGTTGGTGCCCCAGGGGACGCTGGGTGAGCGTATCCGGGCCGCCGGCGCCGGGCTGGCGGCGTTCTATACGCCGACCGCCTACGGCACCCTGCTGGCTGAAGGCAAGGAAACCCGTGAGTTCAACGGTAAGGGCTATGTGCTTGAGACCGCCCTGCACGCCGATGTCGCACTGATCCGCGGGGAGAAGGGCGATGCCTGGGGCAATCTGACCTACAACACCGCCGGTCGCAACTTCAATCCGTCCATGGCCATGGCCGCGAAAACCACCATCGCCGAGGTAAAGCAAATCGTCGAAGTTGGTGATCTGGACCCGGAGGCCGTCGTTACGCCGGGTATCTTTGTGGACACTGTTGTCCTGCAGGAGGGGCTGCTCGATGCAATCGCTTAGTAAAGAAGATATGGCCCGCCGGGTAGCCCGCGACATCCCTGATGGCGCCTATGTAAACCTGGGGATTGGCATGCCGACGCAGGTAGCAAACTATGTATCTGATGACCGGCATGTGATATACCATAGCGAGAACGGCATCCTTGGGGTGGGGCCCGCACCGGCGCCTGGTGAGGAAAATCCGGACCTGATCAATGCCGGCAAGCAGTTCGTTACCTTGTTGCCGGGGGGCTGTTATTTCGATAATGCGGATTCCTTCGCCATGATGCGGGGTGGTCACCTGGATATTGCCGTGCTGGGTGCTTTCCAGGTGTCCGCCACCGGCGACCTGGCCAGTTGGGCGACCAATGACCTCAGTGAACCACCTGCAGTTGGTGGCGCCATGGACCTGGCTGTTGGTGCCCGACAGCTTTATGTACTGATGAAACATTGCACCCGTGATGGTGAACCCAAGATTCTGGGTGAGTGTGACTACCCCCTCACCGGCAAGGGCGTGGTCAACAGGATCTACACCGATCTGGCCGTGCTTGAGGTTACCGACGAAGGGTTGCGGGTCGTAGAGCTGGCTGGTGACAACACCCTGGAGCAGGTTCAGGCAGTGACGGGCGCCAGACTTCTGCCACCCCTGGCCTGATTCGCACCGCTGCTGTAAACATGGGCCGTGGCTGGTGCAGGCAGACTGTTCCACCCGGCCCTGAACGAGTCCTCCATGACACAGACAACTCCCGCCGGCCCGCTGACCCTGATACGGTCAGCGCTGGCCTATTTGGCATTGTTATGCGGTGTGTTATCGCTGATTCCCGGTATGGCCGTGGTCGGTGCATCTGCCATCGTGCTCGCGATTCTGCTGGGGTGGCGTGACCTGCGCCTGGTAGCCCGGGTCATTTTCGGACTGTTGGTGGTTATGTCCCTGCTGGCCCTGGTGGATGAGCCTGGTGCCCTGATGGACGGGGCCGTCAACATGACACGGCTGACCGCACTGATTCTGACCGTCATGCTGCTGTCCACACTGCTGGGCCGCTCCCGCGATCTTGAGCGAATTTCCGCCAGCCTGTTCGCCGGCCGGCCCACAGTCCGCTACCTGAGTGTGACGTTTGGCACCACGGTGCTTTCCGTGCCGTTGAACTTCGGCTCTGTCGGCGTTGTGTCATCAATGATTGCCGGACAAGTGAGGCGCCACGGGGACTCCGCCATGGCCCGCAATGCCGCCCGGGGTACCCTGAGGGGATTCGGGGCGTCACCGACCTGTTCCCCGCTGTCCATATCCGTCGTCATGACAGTTACGTTCCTGCCGGGGCTGCACAGCTGGCAGCTGATCTCGGTCAGTCTGCCCCTCGCCACCGTGTACCTGCTTAGCGGTCTGATATTCTCAGAACGGGAACCCGGAGGGCCCACCGGAGATAGTCAGGGCGAGAGTGGTCTGCAAAAGTACCTGCCCTGGTTACGTTTCATGGCGATCATTGGTGCCATCTGCCTCGGGGCTTTTGTACTCAGTGGGCCTTTTGGCCTCAGTTATTCCAAGGCTGTGACGCTCAGCTGCCTGGGCGCCGTCGGGGTGCTGTTCGCTCACGCCGTGAGCGGGTCCTCCTGCAGCCGGGGTAACCCGCTGCCATCCATGGCACCGGTGAGCAATGAACTGGTCATCGTGGGAGGCTCTGCGTTTCTCGGGGCGCTGATCAGCAGTTTTGCACTGAAATGGCTGGGGGCCGGATTCAGCCTTCCGGGCTGGGGTTATCCGGTGGTGGCGGCTCTCGTGCCCTGGGTCTTCTTTCTGGGGGGCATGATTGGTCTCAATCCCATCGTCATCGGGACGCTGACCGGTGGCGTACTGGGGCCGATCTGGTTGCCGGAAGCGGTGCTCGGACTTGGTGTTGGCATGGTCTCAGGCTGGGGCATCACCACCGGGGGTACGCCGTATTCAGCCAACTCGTTGCTGATGGAGCGGGTGACCGGATACTCCGCCAAGGTAGCGGCCTACCGCTGGAACCTGGCCCATTCCATTCTCAGCCTGCTGATTGGCGGCCTGCTCGCCGCTGCGCTGACAGCCTGGCTGGCGGTATAGCGCTGCCAGCCAGGCTTCGTGGGGGCTGATCAGGGCTTCGGGCCCCCCATCATGGTTTCCAGGTCCTTCGGATTCGGCACGCCGGGCTTCATGGCGATCTTGCCCTCCGGATTCCTGTAAAAGGTGCTGGGGGTGGCTTGCAGGCCGAGGCTGCTCATCAGTTCGCCGTTGGCCATTACGTCGTTATAGGTCTGGCTGACCACGGACCTGTCCACCTCGATGCCCCCGTTCTCGTAATTTTCATGGTGTTCCCGGAGGGCCTTTTCAGGGTCGTCCGCTGCCAGGATGGTGGCGGCCTTGGGTGCACTGTCTTCCTTCAGAATACCCACCATAATATGGCGCAACTGTACCTTGCCGGCCTGGATCCAGGGGTCGGCCATCTCCCGGAACCGGTAGCAGTAGGGGCAGTTCGGATCGGTGAAGGTGTACAGCACAACGTCGGCATCATCGGAACCATCGGCAACCCAGTCGCTGTCTTCCAGCTGGCCCCAGGCTTCCGCAAAGCGTGGCTCCATCAACAGCTTTTCCACCTGCTCCTGGGAGATGTTGGTGCCATCTTCTGCCAGCAGCGTGCCGATGATCACATGCTTGCCGTCGGCGGTCAGGAATGCCGACATGGGGCGGCCCTGCATTTCCCCCACATAGCCTTTCATACCTCCCGGGGCGTCGAATTCCCCGACGATCTCTGCGCCCCGGGACTCCAGCTGCGCAATGGCCCGCGGATAGTCTTCTGCAATAGCGGTGGTGGCGGTCAGTGTCAGCAGAGCGCCGGCCAGGGCTGCGGCGTTTCCTCGCGCGCGGTTTGCATGTAAACGAATTGGCATATCGATATAGCTCCTTTTGTGGTCAGTGGCTCCTGACCGGGGAGCAGGCGTGGAGTTCCGTGGGTATATAGGTGGATTTGCGGTGGCTATCCCCCAGGCAACCTGTTAATGTGCCCGCATCCTGCCTCTAAGGATCCGCAGTTTTTGGCGTACAGCCTGCTAGCGAATACTTCATACGACCCGCCAGAGGACGTCCTCCCGTTACCGGTGAGCGACTGTAGTCGTCTTATTCCCATGCATCGTCATGGCATCTGCCCGCGTTGATTACCGGTTTATCCCGGCGTTCGTGGAGGCAGAACAATCAAGAGTTTACCCAATATGAGTTTTTCTTCCCTCGGTCTTTCCGAGCAACTGGTCCGTGCAACTACCGACCAGGGTTATGAAACCCCGTCTCCCATCCAGCTCCAGGCGATTCCTGCCGTACTGTCCGGCAAGGATGTGATGGCAGCCGCCCAGACCGGCACCGGCAAGACCGCCGGTTTTACACTGCCGTTGCTGCAGCGGCTCAGTGAAAATCCCCGCGATGGCAAGGGTCCACGGGCCCTGATCCTGACGCCGACCCGTGAACTGGCGGCCCAGGTACACGACAGCGTGAACCTCTACAGCAAATACGTGCCCACCAAGGCTGCCGTGGTATTCGGTGGCGTCAAGATCAACCCGCAGATGATGAAGCTGCGCAAGGGTCTGGACGTGCTGGTAGCGACCCCCGGCCGTTTGATGGATCTGTATCAGCAGAACGCCGTACGCTTCAACGAAGTGGAAATTCTGGTGCTGGACGAAGCGGACCGCATGCTCGACATGGGCTTCATTCGCGACATCCGCAAGATCCTGGCGTTGCTGCCGGCCAAGCGGCAGAACCTGCTGTTCTCGGCGACCTTCTCCAATGAGATCCGGACCCTGGCCCAGGGCCTGCTGAACAACCCGGTGCAGGTAGAAGTCGCCGCCCGTAATACCACCGCTGAAAAGGTCAAACAGTCGGTCTATCCGGTGGATCAGAGCCAGAAAAGTGCGCTGCTGAGCAAGCTGGTACGGGACAATGACTGGGACCAGGTGCTGGTATTCACCCGCACCAAGCATGGCGCCAACCGCCTGACCAAGAAGCTGGAAAGCGACGGCATTACCGCTGCTGCGATCCACGGCAACAAATCCCAGGGCGCCCGTACTCGTGCCCTGGCGGAGTTCAAGCAGGGGGACATCCGCGTGCTGGTCGCGACTGACATTGCGGCCCGTGGCCTGGACATCAAACAGTTGCCCCAGGTGGTCAACTTCGAGCTGCCCAACGTGCCGGAGGACTATGTTCACCGTATCGGCCGTACCGGCCGCGCCGGTGAAAGTGGCCATGCCCTGTCGCTGGTAAGCGCAGACGAAGGCAAACTGCTGGCGGGTATCGAGAAGCTGATCAAGAAGCAGCTGCCCCGCCAGGAAGTGGAGGGTTTCGAGCCCCAGAACAACCTGCCGCTCAAACCGAAGGCCAAGGCTGACCCGAGCCGGGCCCGTAACCGCAGTGGCGGCGGTGGCAATGGTCGCAGCGGCGCAGGTCGCCCCGGTGGTCAGCGCCAGGCCAGCCCGGGTGCGGGTGGTCGCGGACGTGGTCGTGGTCAGGGCCAGGGTCGTTCAGGCCAGCGACAGTCTGCCTGATGTGACCTGAACCATAGCCAGGCTAAAAAGCCGCTTCCGGGTAACCGGAAGCGGCTTTTTTTTGTGTCTTGTGGGGCCGAAAAAAAGCGGGGTACCGGAATACCGGCCCCCGCAAAGGGAGAACGCGACCGGCACCACCAGTCCAGGGTACCGGGCACGGTCGTCTCACACTGCAAATCAGAAGCTGTAGGTGAAGCCCACCATGTAGACCATGGGGTCGATGTCGACATCTACCTTGGCGGTGCCAAGTTTGGTGCCAGCAGCATCGTAGGCGTTGATTTTGGCGGTAGTGTCAATGTCCGCGTACCAGATGCCCGCGTTGATACCAAAGCGATCATCCAGGCGGATATCCACACCAATTTCAGCAGCAACACCAAAGCTGTCATCCAGGTCCATGTCGGTCGAGCTGACCACGCCACCACCGAGGTAGTTGTCTACCGCACCAGTCAGTGTGTCGCTGGTTTTTTCCTCAAAGAACACGGTGTAGTTCACACCCACGCCAACGTAAGGCTGGACCTTATGACTGCTGTGCAACGGGTAATACTGTACGGTCAGAGTGGGGGGCAGATGCTTTGTGCTGCCGAGATCCGCAGCCTTGGGCAGGCTGCCTGACCCATACAGATTGTGTTGGAACGGAGTAGCAGCGAGCAGGCTCAGGCCGAAAGAATCGGTCATCATCCAGGTGCCGGACAGCCCCAGCTGGGTGTCAGAGTCGACGCCTACTTTCCAGCCTTCATCAGCGAGACCAGTCCCGGCCAGACCGACGTTATCACTGGACTCGTTCGGATCGACAGTAACAGCGCCGGCGCGGACGATTATGTCACCAGCCTGATAAGCCTGTGCGGAGCCTGCTGCAAGCAAGCCGGCTGCGAGGATGCCCAGAGTGAGTTTACGGGACATAGAAATGACTCCTTGACCAAAAGTTAATGATGGGCCAAGGCTACACCGGTGGTGACAAAGAAAATTGATCTAACGCAAGTGATACCAGAGGCTGCAGGGAATGCGATCGGAACATTGATCCAGCTCAAAAGGTCCGGATTGGACCCAACAGGCCGGAGGGGGGATTGGGTCAGGCCTGCTTCGTGTCGTCCTGCGGATCTTGCTGAACGAAAACGTCCCGCACGGACAGGGGATGGCCCTCGGCATCCTGCACTTCCAGCTGGCGGATGGGCTGCCCGGTGCGCCGGTCACGCAGGTCCAGGGGGGGCTTTTCAGGACAGGGGTTGTACTTGTCGCCCCACTGGCGCAGGGCAATAACCACCGGGAACAGGTCGCGGCCCTTGTCGGTCAGGCGGTACTCGAAACGGGGGCCGTGCTCCCCCACATCCACCTTGCGCAGTACGTCGTTGTCCACAAGGCGGCACAGGCGGTCCACCAGGATATTGCGGGCAATGCCCAGCTCCTGCTGGAAGTCCACAAACCGGCGGGTGCCGTACATGGCCTGCAGCACAATCAGTAGCGACCACCAGTCACCCACCTCATTGAGTGCACGCGCAACTGAACAACTTGAATCGTCAAAACGTTTTCTGGCCATGGTTAAATTGTACCCAACAGGGTTGCAAACTGAAACCGGATTTAATAAGGTTGCTTAATGAAACCAGATTTCCGGGCCCGTCCCGATCACCTATAACGCAGGAGTGATACCCCCATGTCCATGAATCTTGGCCCCCTGTTCGAACCGTTCGAAGTGAAATCCCTGAAACTGGCCAACCGAGTGGCCATGGCGCCCATGACCCGGAATTTTTCCCCGGGCAACGTGCCCACGGATGATGTGGTGGCCTACTACAAGCGTCGCGCTGAAGGCGGCGTCGGACTGATCATTACCGAGGGTACCACTGTCAATCATCCAGCCGCCAACGGCTACGAGAATGTGCCTTTCTTCCATGGTGAGAAGGCGCTGGCCGGCTGGAAAAAGGTAGTGGACGCAGTCCATGAGGCTGGCGGAAAGATCTTCCCCCAGCTCTGGCACGTGGGTGCGGTGCGCAAGGAAGGCATGGAGCCGGATCCTTCGGTGCCGGGCTATGCGCCTTCCGGCATGAATCGTCCGGGCAAGGTGGTCTGCAAGGTCATGACCAGGGAAGACATCCAGGACGTGGTCAGGGCCTTTGCCGATGCGGCCGCTGACGCCAAGGCCATCGGCTGCGACGGCGTGGAAGTCCACGGTGCACACGGTTACCTGATCGACCAGTTTTTCTGGGAAGGCACCAACCAGCGGGACGATGAATACGGCGGCAGCATGGCCAACCGCCAGCGTTTTGCCATCAAGATCATCGAAGCCATCCGTGAAAAAGTCGGCCCGGACTTCCCCATCATGCTGCGTTTCTCCCAGTGGAAGATGCAGGACTACGACGCCAGGTTGTGCCAGACCCCTGAAGAGCTGGAGGCTTTCCTCAAGCCCCTGGCGGATGCCGGTGTGGATATCTTCCACGCCTCCACCCGTCGCTTCTGGGAGCCGGAGTTTGAAGGTTCCAGCCTCAACCTGGCCGGCTGGGTGAAGAAGCTGACCGGACTGCCCACCATGTCTGTCGGCAGCGTTGGCCTGACCGAGGACTTCATCGCCGGCACCTTTGCCAGCAAGAAGGAAGCGGTTGAAGACGCCGGTATCGACGAGCTGATCGAGCGCATGAACAACGACGAGTTCGACCTGATCGCTGTTGGCCGGGCCCTGCTGCAGGATCCTGAATGGCTGATCAAGGTGAAGGAAGGCCGCGCCGAAGAGGTAGAGCCTTTCCGCAAGGCGTCTCTGGGTGAGCTTTACTGAGCGCCGTGCATTACGGCACCCGCTCTTTCTGAACGGGTGCCGCTGTTTTCAGCTGGCCGGATTCAGTCCGTGGACTTCCAGGCGCCAAATGAGCCCAGGAAGACATCCACCTTGCTGAACCCGGCCCGTTCCAGCACCGAGGCGGCAATCGTCGCCCGGGCACCGCTGGCGCACATGACCGTGTAGTGCCGGGCCTTGTCCAGCTGGTCTGTGTTGTCTGCCAGTTCCCCCGCATAGATGTGCACCGACCCTTCAATTGCTTCCTCCTCGTACTCTGTCTTGCTGCGTACATCCAGTAATTGCCAGTTCTCCGGCGGGTTCCGGAAGCGTTCCCGGATATCGTCCACGTGCATAACAGGCAGAGAGTGAAATGGAAGCCCGCGGGCTGACCATTCCGGCATGTCGGTGGTGAGGAAACCGGTCAGGTTGTCCAGGCCGATTCGTATCAGGTGCTGCGCTGCTTCACGGGCTTGTCCGGGGTCTGAAGCCACGAGTACCACTGGCTGGCCGGGCTCGATATACCAGCCGGCGAAGGCGGGGATCATCGGCGCTGGAATGGCCAGGCTGCCGGGCAGGTGAGCCCCGAGAAAGGCACTGACCGTGCGCACATCCACGATGGCAGTCTCTGCGGGCAGCTTCCGGAATTCCGCCGGTGACAGGGGGCGTGGCGTTACGACTACTGGGGCCGGCTCGGCTCCGGTCAGATTGAGCTTTTCCATCAGCCGGAAGTACGGGGGCTGGTAATGATGTTCGGCGAGCTTGGCGTCGATAAAATCGTTGCGGGACAATCCAAGCATGTCGTTGTGCTTGCGCTCGTACCCCAGGGAAGAAAACTCCCTGTCAGCCATGTTGTCACCGCATACCGAGCCCGCGCCATGGGCGGGATAGACCAGGGCCTGATCGCCGAGTTTCAGGATTTTCTGCAGGCTGTCACAGAGCATGCCGGCCACCTCCCCGGCCCGGTCCGGGTAGAAGTCCGTGCGGCCCACGTCACCGATAAAAAGGGCATCCCCGGTGAACACGCCTATCGCGTCCTCGCCGAAGTCTGTGTCGTATATGGCGAAGGACAGGCTGTCGTCGGTATGGCCCGGAGTTTCCAGTACCCGGACCCTCAGGTTGCCGAACTCGAAGGTGTCTCCGTCCCGTGTGGTGTCCGCGTAGGCAACGTCACCGGCGGCATTGGGGCCATGCAGAACCCGAGCGCCGGTGAGGCTGGCCAGTATGGGTGCCCCGGATATCAGGTCCTCGTTCCTGTGGGTCTCGAAAATATGGGTGATGCGGCAGCCGGCCCTGGCCGCTTCCTCCACATAGATCTCGCAGTCCCGGCGGGGGTCGACAACAAAGGCCTGCCCGTCATTGCCCACCAGGTAGGAGAGGTGGGACAGTCCTTCCGATTTGACCTTGTGAACAAACATTGGAGCCTCCTGCTGATGTTGATAGCCATGTAACAGGGGTAGCACACATCAGCAGGGGGTGAAGGGACGTAACGATTACGATTCTGTCAGTGGCGGCCCTGATGCGGATTCTGGCCAGAGCCCATGGCCCAGTGATGAGGTTGGTGATGGTTCCCGTAGGCCATCAGGCCGATATAGCCCAACCCGTTGAGTATGGCCGTGTCTTCCGGGTCTTCGCTGGTGGTCGTGATCCTGTATCGGTCGCCCTGGCTCCCGACAATCATCTCCCAGCCGGTTTCCCGGCGTAGCTGTTCGGGGTGTGCGGCCAGTACCCGTTCCAGTGCCTCTTCGGCGCGGGAGGTTAATGGGGCAACCAGCAATGTAACGCCTTGGTTTATTGGCCGTTTTTCGAGGACCTCGACGTTCTCGGCGATGTCCTTCATATCCAGCAGGTGCTGGCGCAGTGCTTCCAGGTCAACCTTGCTCCAGTCGGTATCCGGGTTCTGCTGAAGGTGTTGGATGACCTCCTGGATGGTTCCAAAGATCGCGTTGCCCGGCTCGGTCAGCGCTGGCTGCTTCATGGCAGAGGAATGACTCCCGCCGTGGGCATCATGCTGGGTATGATCCTGGCTGTATACCGGCAGGGTCAGGGCACACAACAGAAGGCTCAGGGTGGTTTTTTTCATTGTCTGCTCACTCTACAGGATGGTGTGGTTCTGTTAAGACGAGAACTTCTGACAGTAGTTCCATACGTCATTTCTGGCAAACGGGACTGGTTTCCGCTGGATCGATCGGGATGTTTCCGGGGGACGGTTGTCACCAGGGTGTAAAAGCCTTGTAAACATGGCCACTTGACCTACTCTGCGGCCATCGCATTACCGATAATCCATCCTGACTTGACTGACCGTGAGTGAGGATGGACATGGCAACGCCGGTAAAGGGCGGATTTCACAGGGGCCTTGGCGGCTTTCTGCTGCTGGTACTGGTGGCAGCGGGCCTGGTAGCGGGTTGGTGGTACCTCAGCCGTCCGGTTGCGGAGGCAGCGGTTCTGACCGTACCGGTTGAACGGGGTGACCTGGAAGACCTGGTCACAGCCACCGGTGTACTCCAGCCCCGGGATTATGTGGACGTGGGCGCCCAGGTATCGGGCCAGCTCGACACCATCCATGTGCGTACCGGTGACCGGGTTCGCAAGGGTGATCTGCTGGCGGAAATCGACCCGACTGTCTACGTGGCCCGGGTTGACGCCACCCGTGCCCAGCTGCGTAATCAGCAGGCCCAGCTGATGGAGCGTGAAGCCCAGCTCACCCTCGCCCAGATCCAGCACCGCCGCCAGCAGAACCTGCTGAAAGAGGAAGCCACCAGCCGCGAAGCTGCCCAGGTGGCGGAAGCCACACTGCGTTCTGCCCGTGCCCAGATCGAAGCCATCAGCGCCCAGATCCAGCAGACCGAATCCACCCTGCGGGCGGAAGAGGCCAACCTGGAGTACGCGAAGATCTATGCCCCCATGGACGGCACTGTTGTCTCCATCGAGGCCCGTCAGGGCCAGACCCTCAATACCAACCAGCAGGCCCCGGTGCTATTGCGCATCGCCGACCTGTCCACCATGACCGTGGAAGCCCAGGTGTCCGAAGCGGATATTGGCAAGTTGCGAACCGGTATGCCGGTGTACTTCACCACCCTGGGCAGTCAGCAGCGGCGCTGGGAGAGCACCCTCGACCGGCTGGAGCCAACCCCCACGGTGGAAAACAACGTCGTGCTGTACAACGCGGTATTCGAGGTGCCCAATCCGGAGGGGCGCCTGATGACGCAGATGACGGCCCAGGTTTTCTTCATTAACAATGCCGCCAGGAATACCCTGCTTGTGCCGGTCACTGCCATACAACGGAGCGGGCAGAGGGCCACGGTTCAGGTAGTGGGTGCTGACGGTCAGGCGCAGCAGCGGGAGGTTACTGTGGGCGTTACCAACCGGGTACAGGCAGAAATCCGCGACGGCCTGGAGGAGGGCGAAGAGGTAGTCAGCAGCCCCCGGTCTGCCGGCGCCAAAAGTGACGGTAACCGGGACCGCCGCATGGTCGGTATGAGGTTCTGACCGTGACCACACCGCTGATCGAGCTACGGGACATCACCCGCACCTATTACAATGGTGAAGTGGCGGTACCGGTGCTGCGGGGCATCAACCTGGCCATCCGCCGGGGAGAGTTCGTGGCCATTATGGGCGCCTCGGGGTCCGGCAAGTCCACGCTGATGAACATCCTCGGGTGCCTGGACCGGCCCAGCAGCGGACAGTACCGGTTTGATGGCGAGGACGTATCCGCCCTGGACAGTGACGGCCTGGCCCGCCTGCGCCGGGAGGCGTTCGGCTTTGTCTTCCAGAGCTACAACCTGTTGCCCGGTGCCTCCGCCGCCGAAAATGTGGAAATGCCGGCCAGCTACGCCAGCCTCAAGGCCCGCGAGCGCCATGCCCGGGCAAGGGCCTTGCTGGCGCGACTGGGCCTGGACGAGCGCATGGGCCACCGGCCGGGCCAGCTTTCCGGCGGTCAGCAGCAGCGGGTGTCC
This sequence comes from Marinobacter sp., assembly GCF_041690615.1. GTDB lineage: Bacteria > Pseudomonadota > Gammaproteobacteria > Pseudomonadales > Oleiphilaceae > Marinobacter. Next base: position 6,873 of record NZ_JAWLGY010000018.1, on the reverse strand, counting down.
ATCGCCCGGGCGCTTATGAATGGCGGCGAGATCATCCTGGCTGACGAGCCCACCGGGGCCCTTGACAGCCAGAGTGGCCGGGAAGTCATGGCCCTGCTGCAGGAGCTCTCCGACGAAGGCTACACCATTGTCCTGATTACCCATGACAGCAAGGTGGCGGACCACGCCCACCGGCGCATCGAGATTGCCGACGGCCAGATCATCAGTGACCCCGGCCCTGATCTCTCCCGCCAGCCAAAACCGCTGCAACGGGAACCCCTGCAGCACTCGCCATCACTGCTCCGGGAGCTCTACCAGGGCGCCCGCACCGCGATGCGATCCATGACCGGCAACCTGTTTCGCACGGCGCTGACGCTGTTGGGCATTGTCATCGGGGTGGCGTCGGTGATCACCATGCTCGCCATCGGTGACGGCGCACGGGAGCAGGTGGTAGAGCGCATCAGTGCCATGGGCAGCAACCTGTTGCTGGTCCGGCCGGGGGCCCCGGGGCAACGGCGGGGCAGTTGGAACATCGCCACCCTGGTTCCGGAGGACGTGGATGCCATCAACACCCTTCCCAATATCACCGCGGCGATTCCTGAGCTCACGGGCAGCCAGACCCTGCGATATGACAACGCCGACCACCAGGCGGAAGTGAACGCCACCTCCTGGCAGTTTCCTGTCGCCCGTCAGTGGCCGGTGGCACGGGGCAGCTTCTTTGACCAGTTCGATGAGAGCGAATACGCGCCGGTGGCCGTGCTGGGCAAGACCACCGCAGAGGCCCTGTTTGGCCAGCAGGATCCGCTGGGCCATTACATCATGATGAACAACGTATTGTTCCAGGTTGTCGGTGTGATGGACGAGCGGGGCGCCTCACCCATGGGCCAGGACCAGGATGATGTGGTTTTCGTGCCCTACACAACCGGAAGCATGCGCCTGTTCGGCCAGCGCCATCTGCGCAACGTGACCATCGCCGTGGACGATACCACCCTGATGGACGAGGTGCAGGCCCAGGTGCATCAGCTGCTACTCCAGCGCCACGGCGTGGAGGATTTCCAGATTCGCAATATGGCCTCGCTGATCGATACCGTCTCCGAAACCCAGGATACCTTCACCTGGCTGCTCGGGTCGGTGGCGGCCATATCGCTGCTGGTGGGGGGCATTGGCGTTATGAACATCATGCTGGTGAGTGTCACCGAACGTACCCGGGAAATCGGTGTCCGCATGGCCACCGGCACCCGCACCCGCCATATCCTGCAGCAATTCCTGCTGGAGGCCCTGGCGGTGTCGGCGCTTGGCGGGCTGATCGGTGTCGCGCTGGGTCTGGGGGCGGCCGCCACCATTAACGGGCTGGGAACACCGGTCAGTTATTCACTGTTGCCGGTGGTGCTGGCCTTTGGCTGCGCCTTCGGTACCGGCCTGCTGTTCGGTTTCCTGCCCGCCCGCAAGGCGTCGCGGCTGGATCCGGTCACGGCACTGGCGACGGAATAGGGGGGCATATGCTCAACGCTTGCATCAGAACGGTAGTGGTTACGGGAATTATCCTCGCCCTTGCCGGTTGTGCCACCACCGTGCCGGTTGAGCAACCGGACCTGCCGGCGGCAGATCAATGGAACGCACCGCCGATGGAAAGTGCCCAGGCGCCGGATCAACAGTGGTGGCAGGCCTTCGGTTCGGAGCAGCTCAATGGCCTGATCGAGCAGGCCTTTGCCGGCAGCCCGGACCTGGCGGCGACGGCCGAGCGGGTGTTCCAGGCAGAGCAGCAGGTCCGGGTCGCCGGCAGTAGTCTGTTCCCGTCCCTGAATCTTAATGCCAGCACCGGGGAGCGAGCCACGGATGATGGTGGCTCCGAAAGCCGCAGTGAGTCCACCTCCGCCAACCTTAATGTGAGTTACGAGCTGGATCTCTGGGGCCGGCTGGCGGCGTCACGGGATGAATCGGAAGCGGGGTACCGGGCCACGGTGTTCGAATACGACAGTGCCCGCCTGTCCCTGGCCAGCAGCGTCGCCACTACCTGGTTCCGGCTGATGGCCCTGGAGGAGCAGTTACGGGTGGCCCGGGAAAACCTGGCCATCGCCGAGCGCACTGAGGACATTGTGGATGCCCGCTACCGCAACGGGGCGGCCAGTCGCGCCGAGCTGCTGCGCCAACAGACGGAAGTGCTCAACCAGCGGGCCAGCCTGGAACCTGTCGCGTTGGAATACCGGCAAACCCGGTCCGCGCTGGCGGTACTGGTTGGGGTCTCGCCCCTGGATTTCGAGGCCGACGCGGGGACCCAATCACTGATGGACCTGACACTCCCTGCCGTGGATGCCGGGTTGCCATCCGACCTGCTCACACGGCGGCCGGACCTGGCCAGTGCCGAGGCGCAACTGCAGGCAGCGGACGCCAACCTGGCCCGGGCCCGGGCCGCCTGGCTGCCGTCGGTATCCCTTGGCCTGAACGCCGGGGCCAGCACCGCGAACCTGGCGAGTCTGGCCAATCCGGTGGAAACCCTGGGCTGGACCATCACCCTGGCCCAGAGCCTGTTTGACGGCGGCGAGCGGGATGCTCAAACTGCTATCAGCGAGTCCCGCCGCCGTGCCCTGGTGGAAGACTACCGTGGCGCGATACTCTCCGCCCTGCAGGAAACTGATGATGCGCTTGACCGACTACAGACCAGTGAGCGTCGGGAGGCCCTGCAGCAGACGGTGAGTGAGCGGGCCGGGCGTACCCTGGAGCTGACCGATTTGCGTTATCGCGCCGGCAGTGATGAACTGCTGACCCTGCTGGATGCCCAGCGCACCCTGTTCCAGACCCGGGAGCAGCTGGTGCAACTGCGACTGACCCGTCTGCAGGCCACCGTAGATCTATACAGGGCGGTTGGTGGAGGCTGGAGTCAGACAAAGGAAGATGAATAAGCGTTCATTTTTCGACGGGATGCTGAGCCGGTATCTTGGTTTATCAAACAGAGACGGAAGGAACAGCAGTTGGCCAGCCTGATGGTCACGACAAGCCCATGACCGACCCCGCCAATCTCCAGGAAGTCCTCGATCGTATTACCGAAACCGCCACCGGCCGGCCTCGGGTGACCCTGGGTGCGATTATCGACACCGTGGGGCGCCGCTCCTATGGCCCGGTGCTGATGATCATCGGTATCCTGCTGTTCTCACCGTTAAGTGGCATTCCCGGGGTGCCGACCCTCAGCGGACTGCTAATCCTGTTTATCTCTGTCCAGATGCTGGTGCTCAGCGGTGGCTTCTGGCTGCCAGAGCTGCTCATGAACCGCTCCCTGCCCACGGAAAAACTCCTCCGTGGCATCCGCTTTATCGAACCGGCGGCGGCCTATATCGATGCACGGCTTCATCCTCGCCTGGAACTGGTGGTAAGACGTCCGGGCAGTTACCTGCTCGGAGGCGTGTGTGTGCTGATCGCCTGCGCCATGCCATTGATGGAGATCATTCCTTTCTCTGCCACCGGTGCCGGGTTTGCCATCGCCGTATTTGGCCTCGCCATGGTCTCGCTGGACGGATTACTGGCAATTCTGGGGCTGATCTACACGGTGACCATTGCCGGCCTGATTGCTGTTAACATGCTCTGATCGTTTCGCCTGTGTGGTTGCCCCGCCGGAGTTGCAGGGTCAGCCGGGCGTTGCCACCGACGAGTTGTTCAGTCATGGCCAATACGCGAACTGCCCTTTGGGTGATTGTTGTCGCCCAGTTTTTCGGAACCTCGCTGTGGTTCACACCCAACGCTGTTATGCCCGGCCTGGCAGACGCCTGGGGCGTGACCGCGGAAGATCTGGGCCGCCTGACCGGCTCGGTGCAGCTGGGTTTTATCATCGGTACCCTTGCCTTTGCCCTGTCCGGGCTGGCGGACCGCTGGCGGGCAAGTCGAATTTTTCTGGTCAGTGCGGTCACCGGCGCCCTGGCCAACGGCCTGTTCGCGTTGTCCCCCTCCCTGGAAACCGGTCTGGCCTTGCGGTTTGCCACCGGGCTTTGTCTAGCGGGCATCTACCCGGTGGGCATGAAGCTGGTGGCCAGCTGGGCCCCCGAGAAAAAGGGTCTGGCCCTTGGCTGGCTGGTGGGCATGCTGACCCTCGGCACGGCCTTCCCGCACCTGGTGCGTGCCATCAGCCCTGGCTGGGGCTGGCAGCCGGTGATTCTGGCCTCTTCCGTACTGGCGGTTTCAGCCGGACTGATGATAGCCAGGCTGGGAGATGGTCCGGGCCTGCCTGCGACGGGATGCTTCGACTGGGGCGGTGTGGTCCGGTCATTTGCCGAGCCCCGTTTCCGGGCGGCGGCCCTGGGGTATTTCGGCCACATGTGGGAACTGTATGCGGTGTGGGCACTGGCACCCTTGCTGGTGGCCGCAAGCCTGGGCCAGCACGGGAATGATCCGGCCCTGGTATCGATCACCTCCTTTGCCTTTATCGCTGCGGGTACCGTGGGGTGCGTTCTCGGCGGCATGCTCAGCCGTCGGGTCGGTAGTGCCCGGGTGGCGTTCGGCGCCCTGTGGGTGTCCGGGCTGATGTGCCTGTTGTGGCCGTGGTTCGGAGCGGTTCCCACCTGGCTGGCCGTGATCCTTCTGCTGGTCTGGGGCATGGCGGTGATTGCGGACTCGCCGCAGTTTTCGGCACTGGCGGCGGAAGCGGCCCCCGGCCATGCTGTCGGCAGTTCCCTGGCCATCATGAACAGCATCGGCTTTCTGCTGACGGTGTTTGCCATCGAACTGACCGCCAGCTACTGGCAGTCCCTGGGCACCGGCGTTACCTGGCTGTTGGTCATCGGCCCGGTGCTGGGGCTGCTGGCGCTGATGCCGTTATGCCGTGATCGTTGATGTGTTGCCAAGGCAAGGAGGAGGGTGCAGGATGAGTGCTCTTTCCAACCCTGTGAGGAAACCGGTCCATGCCCTACGTAAACATCAAGATCACCGACGAGAACGTGTCCGCCGAGGACAAGAAAGCCCTGATTGAAGGCGCGACCAGGCTGCTTCAGGATGTGCTGGGCAAGAACCCGGCCACAACGGTTGTGGTGATCGACGAAGTGAACACCGATAACTGGGGCATTGCCGGCGAGCCGGTGACTGAGCGCCGCAAACGCGGGCAGTAGGGCCACCTCCCCCGGTGTTCCTGCTGGAGCCGTCTGACTGGAGTCTCGTCCAGGCGCTGATTGTTTTCGGTGTCTGTGCGCTGGTTATTGCCATTGCCGGCACCCGGATTACCCGGGTGGTGGATCAGCTGGCTGACCGTACCGGCATCGGTGAAGCCGCGGCCGGTGCGGTGCTGCTGGGCGCAGCCACGTCCCTTGGCGGTTCGGTCCTTTCCGTGACCGCGGCCTGGAACGGCCATGCGGAACTGGCGGTCAGTAACGCCCTGGGCGGTATTGCCGTGCAGACCTTCTTCCTGGCCGTGGCGGATATGGTTTACCGCCGCGCCAACCTGGAACACGCTGCCGCTTCCGCCCCTAACATGATGCAGAACGGGCTGCTGATCTGCCTGCTGACCGTGATCATGCTGGCACCGATGCTGCCGGATATTACCGTGTTCGGCATTCACCCGGTCACACCGGCCCTGTTCGGGTTCTACCTTTACGGCCTCAAACTGGTTCAGGGCGCGACTGAATCGCCGATGTGGCGCCCGGCCATGACGGTCGAAACCCGTGAAGACAAACCCGACGACACCACACTGATGCCCTCCATGGTGCGGCTGTGGTCGGAATTCCTCGGCCTGATGGCGGTACTGGGTGTGGCTGGCTGGGCACTGGAGCCATCGGCGACCACCATCGCCCGGGAAACCGGTCTGGGCCAGACCGTCGTTGGCGTCATGCTGACGGCCATCAGTACCTCCATTCCCGAACTGGTCACCTCGGTAGCGGCGGTACGCCGTGGTGCGCTTACCCTGGCGGTAGGGGGCATTATCGGCGGCAATGCCTTTGACACCCTGTTTACGGCAGCGTCTGACCTGGCCTACCGGGATGGTTCGATCTACCACGCCATGAGCAACGATGCCCGCTTCTGGGTGGCGCTGACCATTCTCATGTCCGGCATCCTGATGATGGGGCTGATCCGTCGGGAGCGGCAGGGCCCCGGACGAATCGGTGTTGAAAGCGTTGCCATCCTGCTGCTCTACCTGGGAGGTGTGTTCCTGCTGCTGAGTCAGTGATTTGCTCCGCCCGGCCATTGCCGTTACGTAACCCTGTGGAATGCCTGGCGTGTGTCCGGGCACTTGCAGAACCACTCCCCCAGCCCCATCCTAATGACCTTACCCACAACACTTCCACGGTCCGGTCAGCACAAGGTTCCATTGCGACAACCGGATTCGCGACAGGAGGACACTATGGCCTTTGACGCACTACCCCCCATCGGTATGGGAACCTTTCGCCTGAAAGGTGATGACGCCCGGGAGGCGGTCCGCAGTGCCCTGTCCCTGGGCTACCGCCACATCGACACCGCCCAGATCTATCGCAACGAGGCGGCAGTTGGCGACGGTATTACCACCAGCGGCATTCCCCGCCGGGAAATCTTCATTACCACCAAGATCTGGTTCGACAGTTACCACCGCAGTGACCTGATCAATAGCCTGCAAACCAGCCTGCAGCAGCTGAAAACCGACCATGTGGACCTGACCCTGATCCACTGGCCGTCCCCCGGCGATGAAGTGCCCATGGAGGAGTACCTGGGGGCGCTGAGAGAGGCCCAGAAGGAAGGCCTCACCGATCACATCGGTATTTCCAACTTCACCTGCGCCCAGATGGACCAGGCCAGGGAAATACTGGGGGATACGCCGATCTTCACCAACCAGGTGGAGGTGCATCCCTTCCTGGCCAACCGTAAGGTGGTGGAGCATGCCCAGCAGCTGAATATCCCGGTAACCGGGTATATGCCGCTGGCGGTGGGCAAGGTGATGGAAGATGA
>NZ_JAWLGY010000017.1:0-89447 GCF_041690615.1 Marinobacter sp. | reverse complement strand
GGTTCTGGCTTTTTCCCTTGCTCTGGCGGCCTGTTCCGGGTCGGAGGAAACCGCCCAGGCGAAGCCTGATGCGGTTCATTTCGAGTCCGGGGATGAGTGCCATGTTTGCGGTATGGTGATTACCCGGTTCCCGGGGCCCAAGGGGGAGTCAATTTCCGGCAAGGAGCAGCAGGTTCGCAAATTCTGCTCCACCAAGGATATGTTTTCCTGGGTTCTGCAGCCGGAGAACGTTAAACGTGACCATGTGCTGTATGTGCATGACATGGCCGAGACAGACTGGGATCACCCTGACGATACCGCCCTGATTGATGCTCGCGAGGCGTTCTATGTGGTCGGGTCGGAGCGTACCGGTGCCATGGGGCCTACCCTGGCGTCCTTTGCTGAGGAGTCAGCAGCTGAGGCGTTTGCCTCGGAGTTCGGGGGGGAGGTTGTGGCCTTTGCGGATGTGACTATGGAGCATCTGAGTTCCGGGGGTGGGGTGTCGTCCGGGATGGGTGGTTCTCATTCCATGTAGTGTTTGTTTTGAGGGTTGATTCGCGGGCCTGTTTTTTCAGGCCTGCGGGTTTGGGTGGCGGCTCATTGCCCCTGGGGGCTTTCGCCGCCGCGTTGGAGGGGCGTCCTGCCACCCCAACGCTTCCGGGGCATCCATGCCCCTGCTCTGAAAGCCCCCAGGGACACTGAGCCCGGGCCTCAGTGCTGTCCGTATTCGGGCTGGGCTAGGTTGCCTCGTTTGGCATTGAGCAATGGTTAATCACGTTTGAACCAAACTGCTCAAGATTCCGAATTCTTCCCTTCCGTGTCATAACTTACGCCATGCTCCCGCAGGTACTCACGGATCATTTGCCGCACCACCTGTGACGGGGTCAGGTCCTGTGAGGCGCAGAGTTGCTCGAACGCCTTCTTCTTGTTCGGGTCGATCAGCAGGGTCAGCCGCGCCGTCTTCTTTTCCACTACTCGTCTCCTGTCTGTTCTATTAACATTAAATGTTAATATTTTTGGCTAATTCCGGCAATACGGAGTCCAGCCGATTCATTTGCGAGCCATAATAACCATATGTTAATGTTATTAACATAGTTTGCTTTCGAATTACTGGGTGTCCGGCCCGCTTATGCCGGGTGCCTGCATCTGACAGGGGGGTTGCCATGGCGCGTCAACGGTTTCCGGTCAGTCTCCCCGGTATCGCCACCGGGCTTCGTGGGGCATGGCGGGAAGGCTACGGGGCGGCGGAGCTGCGGCAGGATGTGATGGCCGGGATGACGGTGGGAACGGTAGCGGTGCCCCTGTCCATGGCGCTGGCCATCGCCACCGGCGTGCCGCCCCAGCACGGTCTGTATACGGCGATTGTTGCCGGCGCCATCATCGCGCTGACCGGGGGGGCACGGTTTAACGTGTCCGGTCCGACCGCTGCCTTTGTGGTTATTCTCTTTCCCATTGTCCAGCAGTACGGATTGGGTGGGCTGCTGATTGCCACCATGATGGCAGGGTTGCTGCTCGTGGCCCTCGGGCTGGCCCGTATGGGACGATTGATCCAGTTTGTTCCCTATCCGGTGGTGCTGGGCTTTACTGCCGGCATTGCCGTGGTGATTGCCATGCTGCAGGTGCCGGATTTCCTCGGTCTGAGTACCGGGCCCATGGGGGAGCATTTTACCGAGAACATCGGGATTATCCTGTCGTCCTTTCCGACACTGGAACCGTTTGAATTTGGCATCGGGGTATTCACTCTGGGCGTTATGCTGCTCTGGCCCAAACTGGGTGTACCGGTGCCGGCACCGTTGGTGGGGCTGGTTGTCGGCGGCTTTGCGGCGTGGGGAGTGAACGCCGTGTTTGGTGGCGAGGGTACGCAGGCTGTGGAGACCATTGCTTCCCGCTTCACCTGGGAGGCCGGGGGCGAGTCCGGCCAGGGTATTCCGCCGGTGTTGCCCACGTTGATGGCTCCCTGGCAGTTGCCGGGGCCGGACGGACAGCCCCTTGTACTGAGTTTTGACCTGTTCCGGTCTCTGACGGGGCCAGCCTTTGCCATTGCCATGTTGGGAGCCATTGAGTCCCTGCTGTGCGCGGTGGTAGCTGACGGGCTGACCCGGACCCGTCATGACCCGGATGCGGAGCTGATTGGGCAGGGCCTGGGGAATATTGCCGCGCCCCTGTTTGGTGGTATTACCGCGACCGCGGCGCTGGCCCGTACCGCCACGAGCATTCGCAGTGGGGCGCGGTCGCCGGTGGCCGCACTGGTGCACGCCGTCGTAGTACTGCTATCGGTGGTGGTGCTGGCGGGGGTGCTTGGCCTGGTGCCCATGGCGGCATTGGCGGCACTGCTGTTCATCGTTGCCTGGAATATGAGTGAGGCGAGGCACTTCGTCCATACCCTGCGGTCGGCACCGGCGGGGGATGTGGTTATCCTGATTACCTGCTTCGGCCTGACAGTCTTGTTCGACATGGTGCTGGCGGTGGCGGTAGGCGTCGGGCTGGCGGCGGCCCTGTTTATCCGGCGCATGGCCCTGCTCACGCACACCGAGCCCGCCGGTGCGGAGCACCACCCCTCGCTGAACGGCCTACCGGACTCGGTAGTGGTCTACGATATCAATGGTCCCCTGTTTTTCGGGGTCGCGGAGACAGCACTGCGTTCCCTGCATGTGGTGGACCCACACGTTCGTACTGTGATTCTGGATATGCACGATGTGCCCAGCATGGACGGCACGGCCCTTGTGGCCATGCGGTCACTGATGGAAGAAATGCAGCGCGAGGGTGTCAGCCTGATTTTCGCCGGGCTGCCGGCAAGGATTATCGTGAAGTTGCGGCGAGCCGGGGTGCGTAAGCAGACTGGGGCGCTGACCTACGCCCGCACGCTGGATGATGCCCGGGCGGTGGCACTGCGATGGGAAAACCGGGCGGCGTGAACGTTCAGCCGCCGGTCATGTTCATGAAACGAAGGATCTGGACATCGCCGTTGAGGTCGAAGTGGTGCTTCTCGGGCTTCAGGTCCATGGCGTCGATGATGGTCTGTTGCAGCTTGTCATCGCTGACCGGGTTGCCGCGCAGGACACGGCGCAGGTCGACAGAGTGCTCGTTACCCAGGCACAGGAGCAGCCGGCCTTCCACGGTGACACGTACCCGGTTGCAGGTGGCGCAGAAGTTATGGGAGTGGGGTGAAATAAAGCCAACCCGCGTCTTGCTGCCAGGCATGCGGTAATAGCGCGCCGGACCACCGGAGTCCTCTGTGGCTGGCACCAGGTCGTGGTGCTGGCGGATCACGTCCCGGACTTCGTCACTGCTGCAGAAGGCTTCACCCCGGTCGTGCTCGGTGATCTGGCCCAGGGGCATTTCCTCGATAAACGTAATATCCACACCCTTGCGACGGGCGAAGTCGACCAGTTCCGGCACTTCCTCGTCATTACGGCCCTTGAGTACCACGGTGTTGAGCTTGATGCCCCGGAAGCCCGCTTCCCGGGCGGCGTCAATGCCATCCATTACCTGTGACAGGCGACCGGTACGGGTAATGCGGCGGAACTTGTCCTCGTCCAGGGAATCCAGGCTGATATTGAGGCGGTGCAGCCCGGCGCGACGCAGGTCTTCCGCCATGGTCGGCAGCTGGCTGCCGTTGGTGGTCATGGCAAAGTCCCGCAGACCATAGCTGCCAATCTCTTTCACCAGTTCGAGAATATCCTTGCGGACCAGTGGTTCGCCACCGGTAAGGCGGATCTTTTCCGTGCCCAGGTCAGAGAAGGTGCGGGCGACCCGGGCGATTTCTTCGAGGGTCAGCACCTGCTGGCGGGGCAGGAAAGTCATGTCCTCCGCCATGCAGTACACACAGCGGAAATCACACCGGTCAGTGACAGACAGGCGCACGTAATTCACGGTGCGGCCAAAGCGGTCGGTCAACCTGGATTCGGGCATGTCTGCTTTCCTGTCCTGTGGTAAATCGAGGTGTATCAACAAGCGTAGCCCAAGTATGGCAAACCTGGGGCCCGAATCCGATACCCCCCCGGGAGTATTCCCTTGCCTGAAGGGTCGGCCTGCGTTCGTGGTGATAGCCTCAGCGACCGGACAGTGTTGGGCGGGCGAAAACCGTCCTGCTTGCGATAAGATGTATTTAATTTGAAGATTACTGAAGAATGGGCTTTAATACATTCATTGAAAATAAATGTTAAAGAGGGGGCAGCATGGCAGACAGTCAACTGATGGAGCGTCTTCTGAAGTTCGCTAACGGGGCACTGCTGGCCAGTGTGCTGGCGGTGGTTGTCACCGTTGTGCTCGCGTACCCACTGGCGAGCAGTTTGCCAATGCCGGCCCAGATCGGGGCCCATATCGGCACACTGATTATTGCGACCACGCTGAAGCTCTCCTATGTCACAAGGCTGGTTTCTCTTTATTCTCTGGGCAGACCCGTCCATTGAGTTGCGGTAAACTGGTTGCTTTTGCGACGGAATGTCACAGGCATGTTCCTTCCGATACAGGCATCCTCGGTCAACCTTGTGTGTATATCTGGTAGTGGCACGATGATGTTGTCAGGGCAGGGGACGGAGATAACCAATATGGGCAAAACCGGTTACCGGTTGCTTGCGTATATCAGTCTGAGTCTGGGAGTTGCGGGCATCGTCTTGCCCCTGCTCCCCACGACGCCTTTTGTGCTGCTGGCGGCCTGGAGCGCGAGCCGGGGCTCACCGGCGTTTGAAAGCTGGCTTCATAACCATGCACGGTTTGGCCCGCTGATTCGTGACTGGCACGAGAGACAGGCGGTGCCTCTTTCGGCAAAGTGGCTGGCGACAATACTACTGGCGTCCAGCTGGGCGTTCTTGTGGTGGTGGCAGTCACCGCCAGTGGTCCTGGTAATCACAGGACTGTTTTTTTCCGGCCTGGTCATTTTTCTCTTTACCCGGCCGACAGCATGAAATGTCAGGGATTATTCCCTGAAAAACAAGGGTTCAGGAGTCCCAGATGCACATTACCCGTTACACCGATTACTCATTGCGAGTGCTGATCTACCTGTCCATGCAGCGGGATCGGCTCGCCACGATCCAGGAGATCGCCGATAGCTACCAGATCTCCAAGAACCACCTGATGAAGGTGGTGCACCAGCTCAACAAGAAAGGCTATATCGAAACGGTCCGGGGCAAGAGTGGTGGCATGCGCCTGCACCGTGAACCGAACACCATCAACATAGGCGTGCTGGTGAGGGAAACCGAGCAGGACCTGGACCTGGTGGAGTGTTTTTCCTCGGAAGGCCACTGCGTCATTACACCGGTGTGCGGACTCAAGGGCGCCTTTGCCCACGCCCTGAAGGCCTTCCTCGAAGCGCTGGATGAGTACACACTGGAAGATGTGTTGCCGGACCGGCATCGTCCGCAGTTATTGCGGTTATTGCAGATCGCCTGAACACGTCTCCTGAGCCAGGAAAGGCCCGGCCAGAAGCTCTGACCGGGCCTTTTCCATTCCAGCTGTCTGCGCGGTGAGGAGTCGCAGACTCGCTGTTCCGGGTTATTCGGAAACCGCCTTGTACAGTGAGCGCTTCGGCTTGGCCATCACGCGATGCACCATGGGTTCGAAGAACTCCAGCGGCAGGATTTCACCGTCCGGATTAAATGCCGGGGAGTCGTACTTGCTGACAAACTCCAGGGTACGCTCGTAATAGGGGTGGTCCCGGTACTGCTCCCTCAGGTTGCGGTCCATGCCGAGGTGGTGGAAGAAATAATAGCCCTGGAAGATGGCGTGGTGCTTGACCATCCAGTGATTTTCCTCGGACACAAACGGCTCGACGATTGCAGCTGCGATATCCGCGTGGTTAAAGGTGCCCAGGGTATCTCCAATGTCGTGGAGCAGGGCACAGACCACGTATTCCTCATCCTTGCCGTCCCGGTGGGCCAGGGTGGCGGTCTGCAGGCAGTGAGTGAGGCGGTCCACCTTGAAGCCGCCGAAATCCCCGCCCAGCAGTTTCAGGTGTTCCAGGATACGGTCAGGATGCCCCTTGGCGAATTCCCGGAAGCAGCCACCGATCACTTCCCAGTCTTCCCGGGTACCTTCTTTCATGTCAGAGAAACTGGCGCGATCACGGGCGCCTGCGGTCATATCGTTCATAACAGAACCCTCATCAGCAGACATTGTTGTCGTTGTTTAGAATCACTATAGCGAACCGGTTGCACCCGCGACAAGGGAAATACTGCCCCGCCGGGGATGGACGGGACAGGGTACCCCTCAGAACTGATCGACTTTCTCTTCCCTGGGCCAGAAGCGAACGTCGCGGCAGGCCTCGATGAACCTGCCAGTGTCGTCCGGGCCATGGAAGGGAATGCAGCCATCATCGAGCATCGCTGTAAGGCCAACGCTGTCAAACAGCTTGCGTGCCGCCGGGGTGTAGCCGATGAACTTGCAGTGGGCAAAGGCATCGTCCACGAAGTCCCGGGCGGTGGCATCCTTCGCCAGGTCATCCACGTTGTCTTCGGAGGGCAGCAGGGCAATGGCATCGAATACCACGGATGGGCCGCCATCCACCTTTTCATCGGCAGCCAGCGGGTTGCCGTCGCTGTCCCTGACCCCGCCGATGGTGGGGGCCACTACGGCGAGCCGGGCACCTTCTGCCTCCACGGTTTCCCGGAGCTTTTTGAACAGGGCCGCATCAACCCCTTCGCTCACCAGAACGCCCACCTTGCGGCCCCGGAAGGTTTTCGGGCCGTTGAGCAGGATGCTGAGGGCCGGGGATTCCGGCAGGTCGGTGCGGGGAGCCATTGCGGCTTCCGCGGCTTCAGGTATCTCTTTCAGTCCCAGCCCCTCGCTCACTTCGGTGGCCAGCTGCCTGTCCACGTTCAGCAGGTGAGACACCATCCGCTCCCGGATATCCAGGCGCTCACATTTGCTCAGCTCGAACACAAAGGCGTTCTTGATGTGACGCTTCTCGATGTCTGTCTGGCTGATATAGAACTGGCGGGCCTGGCTGTAATGATCCGCAAAGGTTTCCGAGCGGACCCGCTCCTTGACCCCTTCCATCGGTGTTGGGTGTGACTGGAACCCGGTTCCCGGGCACTCCCTGGGGCCGGCGGCTTCCTGGTCCCAGCTGTTGGGCTCGTAGTTCACTCGCCCGGTGGGGTTCTTCATGGTCATGTGACCGTCCTGCATCAGGTGGTGGACAGGGCACCGGGGGGCGTTTACGGGAATGTTGGTGAAGTTGGGGCTGCCGAGACGTTTAAGCTGGGTGTCCAGGTAGGAGAAGTTGCGTCCCTGAAGCAGCGGGTCGTTGGAATGGTCAATGCCGCGAACAATGTTCTGGGTACAGAAGGCCACCTGCTCGGTTTCCGCGAAGAAGTTGTCCACCACGCGGTTCAGCACCATCTTGCCGATGGGGCGCACCGGCACCTGTTCCTCGGGAATGATCTTGGTGGCGTCGAGAATGTCGAACTCGAACTGGTCGGCAAACTCGTCGTCAAAGATCTGAACGCCGAGCTCCCATTCCGGGAAATCGCCGATCTGGATGGACTCCCACAGGTCCCGGCGATGGAAGTCGGGGTCCGCGCCATTGATCTTCAGTGCCTCGTTCCAGACCACCGACTGGAGGCCCTGCAGGGGCTTCCAGTGGAACTTGACGAATTTTGACGCCCCGCTGCTGTTCACAAAGCGGAAACTGTGAACGCCGAACCCTTCCATGAAACGGAAGGAGCGGGGAATCGCCCGGTCAGACATGGCCCACATCAGCATGTGAACACTCTCGGGTGTGAGAGAGACAAAGTCCCAGAAATTGTCGTGGGCGGTCTGGGCCTGCGGGAAGCCCCGGTCCGGCTCCTGCTTGGCGGCGTGGACCAGGTCGGGGAACTTCATGGCATCCTGGATAAAGAACACCGGAATATTATTACCCACCAGATCCCAGTTGCCTTCCCGGGTGTAGAACTTGGTGGCAAAACCACGGACGTCCCGGGGCAGGTCGGCCGACCCCTTGTTGCCTGCCACCGTCGAGAAACGCACGAAGACCTCGGTCTGTTCCCCGGCCCGCTGGAACAGGTCGGCACAGGTAATATCCGAGAGGTCACCGTAGTTCTCGAAATAGCCCTTGGCACCCATGCCACGGGCATGCACGACCCGCTCGGGGATCCGTTCATGGTCGAATTTGAAGAGCTTTTCCCGGAGAACGTGATCCTCCATAAGGGTCGGGCCGCGGGTGCCGCCCCTGAGCGAATTCTGGTTGTCGGCGATGGGCACGCCCTGCGGGGTGGTCATGGTCGGGGTGCCCTGGCCGGCCTGCTGGTGAGTCTCGCCGCCCTTGCCCTTGTTCGTGAAAGTAAATCGCTCAGCCATGTTCTGCTCCTTGTGAGTTGCCGTTTCACTGATGCTGATAACCCGTTCAGCGTCGAACAACCTGGTCAGGGAGGCAAATGGCTTTATTAACGCATCTTGCGGAAGGGTCTCATGATCGTGAATAAAAACGGCCGGGCTGCCAGCGCCTCATAACATGGGTTAATAACGGGGCGAAAAACTGTACTTAATAGGTACATAACGTACATGGAAAAGGGTCTGTACCTGGCAGATGGGGGTGAGGGACCTTAAATAACCTTCATCAAAATGTATGGTTTTTCACAGGGCATGTGCTTGGCTTTTTCATGAGTCCTTTGCAGACTCCCCGGCGAACAGGTCACGGAGGAGCAAATGCTTGAGTGGATACATCAGAACAGTACCCTGGTGAACTCGCTTACCAGTATCGGCACCCTGCTTATCTGGTTGTTCTATGCCCAATTGCTGTACCTGGGATTCAGCCGGCAACGGCGGCCCAGGATGCTGATCAACAAGGGGGTGGGGCACGAATACATCGATTCCCCCTGTCTGGTCTGCAATATGAGCCAGGAGGCGGTGTTTGTGTTTTTCGTGGTGGTTCGCCTGAACACGTCCAAGGGAGTGCTGACCGCCCCGATGACCGACATAGCCCCGGGTGCCGGCGACGAGAAACCGGCTCTGTGGGAGCGCACCCGGCAGGGCCCGCTGGACTCCGGCCAGTGCCTGGAGTTCATCAGTTTCCGTAACATGATCTCGACCATTGCCGGGCGGGAGGGCATCGAAACCGACCACGGTTACCCCTGTGACACCGATGTGGAACTGGAATGGCTGGAAATCCACGTAATCTGCATCTACGGCTCGGATGACAAGGCCTTTGGCGCTGTTCGCAAGTTCCGGATATGTGCCAATGACGAAACCCGTCAGGTAGAGCTGCAACCGACCTCGCTGGACACCTCCCGCCGGACCTCCTGGCGGTACCGGAGACGCATCAAACAATGGCTGCGGGAATATCAATAGGGGATCGGAATGGACTGGTTGAACTTTGTTGCCGGCGCCGCCCTGGTGGTGCTGGTTATGGTGGATGCCTGCTGGACCACCCTTACCACCCGTGGAGCGGGCGTCTTCACGGGCATGGTGACGAATACGGTGCGCTGGTGCGCAATAACGCTTTCCCGGAATGCCGGCCGGCGTGCTTTCCTGGTGGCCGCAGGGCCGTTGGCGATCACCCTGATGGGGCTGGTATGGGTAACGGGCCTCTGGGCAGGCTGGGTGCTGATGTTTGCTGCCATTCCGGGGGCGGTGCAGCAGTCTTCCACGATGATGCCTGCCACCGCTGCGGGTGACCTTGTCTACTTTGTCGGCTTTACCCTGTCGACACTGGGGGTTGGCGATCTGGTCCCCGCCGGTACCTTGTCCCGGGTTCTGACAGCGGTGGCCTCGTTCAACGGATTGATACTGATTACGCTGGGTATCACTTATGCCGTGCCACTGGTGAGCGGTGCCGTGCAGCGCAGGGAGCTGGCCTTTGAACTGAGTCTGGTGAACAGCGCCGCCCGGGCAGAAGGGAGCTCCCCGTTGCCCAGCCTGACAGAGGGCCTGAAGTCGGTACGACGTGACCTGATGCATTGTACGGAACAGCGAATGGCCTATCCGATGCTGGATCTCTACTTCACCCGCGCCAGGGAATTTTCCCTGCCCTGGCAGCTGGCGAACGCCGTGAGTCTTGCCCTGAAGTACCTGGAACAGGACGGGGTTCGGCCACAGGATCAGCGGGAGCTCGGGAACTTCCTGGCGGTGGCGGAGCGGTACCTGGTACTGCACGGTCTGACGTCCGGTTCTGTGGACAATCGGTTACAGCGTCTGGTGGAGAAAGACGGGTGGCCTGAGGCTGTCTCATGGCGGGGTTAATGCTGGCGCGACACGCTTATTTAACGTCGATACATATAAAAAAAATAAATAATTCTACAATCATATCCGGGGAAAACCTGGTTCGCATTAACATAGATTGTGCCGTATCTGGCGGCATAAAATAATCGTTGATAATTATCGTTAATACGCTAACGTTGGTCATGTTGGCGCCATGGGTCGGGTGTGTTACTTGATTCGCCTTCATTGGTAGTTCGCTAACCCGCTGTATGAAATGCGGTTTTATTTTTCCTGGATAAGGTGCCTTGAACGTCGCCTGTGTGGAGTCACTGTGCCCCTGAAAAAAACATCGAGGTAGTTATGGGTTGGAGAATTCCTGAAGCCCTGAAAGAAAGAAGTGGACAGGCGGATGCCGGTAAATCCATTGACCCGTTCAGTATTTGTAATATTTCTTCTTCGCCAGTGAGTGTTTTTAAATCAGAAAACCTTTACTCGGAAGGGAACTCCGCCGATCACGTCTATGTGGTAAGGAGCGGCTTGTGTTTTTCGTTCCGTTATGACGAGGACGGTCGCCGGCAGATTATCGACCTGGCCTTTCCGGGCGATTTTATAGGACTGGAGGCTCTCACCCAGGCCCGGTTTGTCAGCAGTGTCTCGGCTTTGACCCAGGCCGAACTGGTTGCCTATTCGGTCGATGACTTTACCCGCCAGTGCTATGACGAGCCGGCACTCTCTCGCGCACTGGTTGAGTGTATTGCCAAAGAGCACGCCATTCTCACCAAACGATTGGTGGGTGTGGCCCACAGCCCGGCCGACCAGCGTATCGCCCACTTTCTCCTCGAGATACGGAGCCGGGCCCTGCAATCCAGCAAGCTCCACCCCGTCAGTGAGGGCACCAGAAACCGGGCGCTGATCACGGCCGGTGGCGACTTTAACCTGAAGCTGCCCCAGGCAATCATTGCCGACACCCTCGGGCTCAGCATCGTCCATGTCAGCCGGACCCTGAGCAAGCTCAAGGAAGAGGGACTGATCGAGGACTCTTCCGCAGGGATACGTTATCGCAATCTGGATGGCCTGAAAGCGCTGGCACTCTGGGAGGGCATCTCGCCCTGGCTTGAGGCGGGATGACGACTGGTTGCCATTGACCCCTCTCCTTTCAGTCACCGGGCACCCGGGTTATGCCTATGGAGCAGTTCCCGGAACGGGCCGATATGGTAATGTGGGCATCTCTGCAATCGTGTCGTAAGGAACCCAAACCAATGACAACAAAGTACCTCCTTGATGAAACCCGCATGCCAAAGACCTGGTACAACATCCAGGCAGATTTTCCCGAGCCCATGGCCCCGGTGCTTCACCCGGTTACCAAAGAGCCGGTGGGGCCGGCGGATCTGGAGCCTCTGTTTGCCAGGGCGCTGATCGAACAGGAGGTGAGCACCGAACGGGACATCGAGATTCCCGAGCCGGTGCGTGAGGTTTACCGCCTGTGGCGTCCTGCTCCCCTCTATCGCGCCCATGGCCTGGAGAAAGCGCTGGGTACCACCGCAAAGATCTTCTACAAGTATGAGGGCGTCAGCCCCGCCGGCAGCCACAAGCCCAATACGGCGATTCCCCAGGCGTTCTACAACAAGCAGGAAGGCATCAACCGGCTGACCACTGAAACCGGTGCCGGCCAGTGGGGAACCTCACTGGCCTTTGCCGGCTCCCTGTTCGATATGGATGTCAACGTCTTCCAGGTACGGGTTTCCTACGATCAGAAGCCTTACCGCAGGGCGGTTATGGAAACCTACGGCGCCAAGTGCGTTGCGTCGCCCTCCAACCTGACCGAATTCGGGCGCAAGGTGCTGGCGGAAAATCCGGACCATACCGGCAGCCTGGGCATTGCGATTTCCGAAGCCGTCGAGCTGGCGGTTCAGGACCCGAACACCAAGTATGCCCTGGGCTCGGTACTCAACCATGTGCTGGTGCACCAGTCCATCATCGGCCTGGAAGCCATGGAGCAGATGGAAATGGCCGACGCCTGGCCGGACGTGATTGTGGGTTGCACTGGCGGTGGCTCCAATTTTGCCGGCATTGCGTTCCCGTTTATGGGCCATGCCCTGCGTGGTGGTGAGAACCCCCGGATCGTGGCCGTAGAGCCGTCCGCCTGTCCGACCCTGACCCGGGGCAAGTTCGCCTACGACTATGGCGATACTGCCCATATGACGCCGCTCACCAAGATGCATACCCTGGGCTCCCAGTTCACTCCGCCGGGCTTCCATGCCGGTGGTCTGCGCTACCATGGCATGGCGCCGATGGTTTCCCACGCGAAGGAGCTGGGGCTGTTTGAGGCAACCGCCTATACCCAGAGGGAGTGTTTCGAGGCAGGTGTAATGTTTGCCCGTGCAGAGGGCATTGTGCCAGCGCCGGAAGCCAACCATGCGGTGAAAGGCGCTATAGAGGAGGCCCTGCGGTGCAAGCGCGAAGGCACTTCCGAGGTGATCCTGTTCAACCTGTGTGGTCACGGTCACTTTGATATGGCCGCCTATACCTCGTACTTCGCCGGTGAGCTGGGGGACTATGAGTATGATGATGCCGAGCTGGGTATGGCGTTGTCTGGCCTTCCTTCGGTGTAATGCGCTGTCCGGGTAATTCTGCCGAGTAACGAAAACCCGCCAAAACCGGCGGGTTTTCTGTCAGGGCACTCTGTACAAGTGTGAACAGGCGGGTTCTCGCCCCTACTCCGCAGTAGCCAGGCATCCCGGGGTGCCGCCTGACTGAGACAACAACCCTTTGAAAACGGAGCAAGCAGGGGAATGACGTTCCTTGTGGGGGTAACGCTGCTGCTGGTTTTGCAGCTGGCAGGTGAGGTGGTAGTGCGACTGCTGGCATGGCCGGTTCCCGGGCCAGTGTTGGGCATGATCGTGCTGTTTCTGATCCTGCTGCTGCGCAAAGGCGTGCCGGGTTCCCTTGCTACGGCCAGTAGCGGGCTGCTCACTCACCTGTCGCTGCTGTTCGTGCCTGCGGGAGTGGGTGTGATGGTTCATGGCGACCGGCTGATGGCCGAGTGGTTGCCAGTGGTCGCCGTGCTGTTGGTCACCACGTTACTTACCATGCTGGTGACCGCCGGCGTGATGGTCCTCGCAACCCGCTACCTGGTGCCCGGCTACCGGGAGCAGGAGCAAAGCGATGACTGAGCCGAACCTGGTCGAGATCTGGGTTTACCTGTCGGCCTCACCCTTGCTGGGGCTGACCATGACTCTGGTCGCCTATCTGGCGGCATTCTCGCTCTATCAGCGAGCCGGTGGTTCGCCCCTGTTGAACCCGGTGCTGATCGCGATGGTCATGATCATCCTGGTTCTGACGGTGAGCGGTATTCCGTACCAGGACTATTTCGAGGGTGCCCAGTTCGTTCACTTCCTGCTGGGGCCGGCGACGGTCGCCCTTGCGGTGCCTCTTTACGAACAGCTCTCCCGCCTTCGCCGGTTGTGGCTGCCTGTCAGCCTTGCCATTGTGGCCGGCGTTGTCTTTGCCGCTGTCAGTTCTGTGCTCCTGGCCAGGGTCCTGGGGGCGACCAGCCAGACCCAGTTGTCACTGGCCCCCAAGTCCGCTACAGCACCGGTAGCGATGGGTATTTCCGAGGCCATTGGCGGATTGCCCTCGCTGACGGCCGTGCTGGTGGTGGTGACCGGAATAGTGGGCGCGGTATTGGGCACCCGGCTATTCCAGTGGTCTGGTATCCGTGATGACAGCGTAAAGGGCATTGCCATGGGGGTGGCGGCCCATGGTATCGGAACCGCCCGCGCATTCCAGGTGAGCAAGCAGATGGGCGCCTTCTCCGGGCTGGCCATGGCGCTGTCAGCGTTCGCCACCGCCATGCTGGTCCCCTGGCTCGTAGACTGGATCGAGGGCGTTTTGTAACAGGGGCACCCTGTTGGCCAGGCTTCCGGTCTCCGCGGAACTGAGGGCAAACCAGGCTGCGTCGACAACCTGTCGCAAAAAGATGTGAAAAGGTGTCAAAACCAATTCCCAGTATTTTACTCAAGATACAAACAGGCTAATCTTTAGGAATGGGCGGCGTTTAACCGTATAAAAAATGCCCGTAGTCAGGAGGCGCGGATGAGGGATGACAGTTTTGCTGAGGCTCTGCTGAATAACTTACAGGAGTTTCTGGATTCCTCACCGGATTGTTTGCTGGTCAGCGACTTCGACACCCATCGTTACCTGTACGTTAACGAAACCACCTGCACGATGACCGGTTACAGTCGCCATGAGCTGCTGGAGATGGAAGCGTCTGCGCTGACTCTTCAGGATCGTGACCTTGTCTCCGAAATCTATCAGAAAGCCCGGGAGGCGGGCGATGCTGGCTTTACCGATGAGCCCCGGCTTATGGAGAGCAAGGACCGTTCGCGAAGGGGCTGGTGGGAGCCGCATTTCCGCTACACCATCGTTCACGGCAGGGAAGTGGTGGTGATCGTTTCCCGTGAGGTCACACCGCAGGTCCTTGCTGAAAGAGCGGCACTGCGCGCCAAGAAAATCTATGCAGCCTTGAGCGCTACCAACGAAGCGATCATTCGCAGTTCTTCCCCTGATGAGCTTTTCCAGGCTGTATGTGATGCCGCCATCGAAAGTGGTGGGATGACGACGGCGGTCGTCCTGATGCCGGATCCCGGTTCGGATCTCCTGGTACCGAGGGCGATGGCTGGCTATGGGCGCGATGCTATGGACGAAACGGTCATTTCCACTGATCCGGGTCGACCTGAAGGGCGAGGGCTTAACGGCACGGC
The DNA here is from genome assembly GCF_041690615.1 of Marinobacter sp. Lineage (GTDB taxonomy): Bacteria > Pseudomonadota > Gammaproteobacteria > Pseudomonadales > Oleiphilaceae > Marinobacter. The sequence continues at coordinate 74,571 of NZ_JAWLGY010000017.1, read as the reverse complement.
TTTCCGTAGTTGCGAGCCCGAAGTCACGGGTGACTTTCTCAGGGATGACCGTACGCGCCACTGGCACGGTATGGTCCGAAGCAAGACTCGCCTGAAGTCTGCTGCGTCGGTCCCCATCCTCAGGGCCGGGCGGGCTATCGGGACACTTTACCTTTGTTCCCGCGAACGGGGAGCGTTCGATGAGGAGATTATCAATCTGCTCTTGCGCATGGCGGATAACGTCTCCTTTGCCTTGCAGACGTTCGAGAGGGAAGAGGAGCGTCGGCAGGCGGAAGAGCGAGCCCACTACCTGGCAACCCACTGCAGCCTCACCGGCCTCCCTAACCGCAACCTGCTGGCGGATCTCCTGGAACAGGCTATTGCGTCAGTGGACCGCACCGGCCACAAGCCGGCCATCATGTTTATCGACCTGGACCACTTCAAGGAAGTGAACGACACCTGGGGTCACGACACCGGTGACCGGGTGCTGGAACAGGTGGCCAGCCGCTTGCGGGGTTTGCTGCGTGACCACGACGTACTGGCCCGGCTTGGTGGTGATGAGTTCGTGGTGCTGGTGCAGAACATTGACCGGCGAGCCCACGCGGTTCGCGTGGCAGAAAAACTACTGCAGGCGTCGAAGCAGCCGATAAAGGTCGAGAACCATGCCTTTGAAATCACCTTCAGCATCGGCATCAGCCTCTACCCTGACCATGGCTGCCATCAGCGGGAGCTGATGAAGGCGGCCGACCTGGCTATGTACGTGGCCAAGGAAAAGGGCAAGAACACCTGGGCCATTTCCGGCGACGGTGCCCAGAGCCGGATAAGCTGCGTGGACGAGCCGGCCTGAGTATAACCGGGTGCCTGCACATTGAACCCGATTAAACCTCAGTGGTCCTGGTCTTCCCAGGGGGGGCAGTGGTACTCGTCCACTACCGTGCCTTCATCCACACTCTCCAGGTGCACATCAAAGCCCCACAGCCGGTGTACATGCCGGAGCACTTCCTCGGCATCCTCGCCGCCCAGCGGCACCCGGTCTACCGGGATATGCCGCAGGGTCAGTGACCGGTCACCGCGCACATCCACGTTCCACACCTGGATATTGGGCTCCCGGTAGCTGAGGTTGTACTGACGGGCCAGCTTCTCCCGCAGCGGCCGGTAGCCAGGGTCGTCATGGATGGCGGTGACCCGGTAGACCTCTTCCTGATCGTCGTTCTGGATGGCGAAAAACTTCATGTCCCGCATCACCTTTGGTGACAGGAACTGTTGGATAAAGCTCTCGTCCTTGAAGTTGCGCATCGCGAAGTGAACCGTTTCCAGCCAGTCCCCGCCGGCAATATCCGGGAACCACTCACGGTCCTCGTCGGTGGGGTTCTCACACATCCGTCGCAGGTCCGAGAAGATGTTGAAACCCAGGGTGTAGGGGTTGATGCCGGAGTACCACGGACTGTTGAACGGGGGCTGATAGACCACTGCGGTGTGGCTCTGCAGGAACTCCAGCATGAAACCATCGGTCACCAGGCCCTTCTCATACATGCGGTGTAGCAGGGTGTAATGCCAGAACGAGGCCCAGCCCTCGTTCATGACCTGGGTCTGGCGCTGGGGGTAGAAGTACTGCCCCAGCTTGCGCACGATGCGGATGATTTCCCGCTGCCAGGTTTCCAGCAGCGGGGCGTTCTTCTCGATAAAGTAGAGGATGTTTTCCTGGGGCTCGGACGGGTAACGCTGCTTGCGCCGGGCCTTGTCCTCGTCCGTTTCGTCCGGCCTGGGGATGGTGCGCCACAGATCATTGAGCTGGCGCTGCAGGTATTCCTCCCGCTCCTTCTGACGGCGTCGCTCCTCGGCTGCGGAGATGGGCGCGGGGCGCTTGTAGCGGTCCACCCCGTAGTTCATCAGTGCATGGCAGGAGTCGAGGATCTCTTCCACCGCCTCCACGCCGTGGCGTTCCTCACACTCGGCCACGTAATTCCGGGCGAACACCAGGTAGTCGATAATGGCGCTGGCATCCGTCCAGGTGCGGAACAGGTAGTTGCCCTTGAAGAAGGAGTTATGACCGTAGCAGGCGTGTGCGATAACCAGCGCCTGCATGGGCAGGGTGTTCTCTTCCATCAGGTAGGCGATACAGGGGTTGGAGTTGATCACGATCTCATAGGCCAGCCCCATCTGCCCCCGCTGATAGCCTTTCGAAGTATTGAGGAACTGCTTGCCGAAGGACCAGTGGTGATAGCCCACAGGCATGCCCACGGAGCTGTAGGCGTCCATCATCTGCTCCGCGCTGATCACCTCGATCTGGTTGGGGTAGGTGTCGAGGCCAAATTCCTCGGCGCACCTGGCGATTTCATCGTCGTACTGCTGGATCAGCTCAAAGGTCCATTCGGAGCCGGTGGAAATGGGCTCCCGCCTGGCCGGTGCTGAATCCGGCAGGTTGGGGCGGTCAATAATGTCAGTCATGCGGCTTTCCTCTCGAACAGCTGGCGGAACACCGGGTAGATTTCACCCGGGTCGGCGATCTGCTGCATGGCAAAGCTTTGCGGGAAACGCTCCATGATCTTCTCGTACTCGTACCACAGCATCTGGTGATCCTGGGGGGTGATCTCCACATAGGCGTAGTACTGCACCAGGGGGATAATCCGGTCGGCCAGGATCTTGCCGCAGATGGGAGAGTCGTCGTTCCAGTTATCACCGTCTGATGCCTGGGCAGCGTAGATGTTCCACTCATCCGGGGAATAGCGGGATTCGATGATCTTGTGCATCAGCTTCAGCGCACTGGAGACGATGGTGCCCCCGGTTTCCCGGCTATAGAAGAACTCTTCCTCGTCCACCTCCTTGGCGCTGGTGTGGTGGCGGATGAAGACCACATCGATCTTCTTGTAGTTTTTCTTCAGGAACAGGTACAGCAGGATAAAGAAGCGCTTGGCAATGTCCTTGTGAGTCTGGGTCATGGACCCGGAGACGTCCATCAGGCAGAACATGACGGCGCTGGTGGCGGGTTTCGGCTTCTTGATGTGCTGCCGGTAGCGGAGATCGATTTCGTCAATGAAAGGGATTCGGCGCACATTGGCCTTGAGCCTGGCGATTTCACCCTCCAGTGCCTCGATCTGGTCCACGTGGCTGAAGGCCGGGTCCAGCTCATCCGGGGCACTCTTCAGAGCGGCAAGCTGCTCTTCCAGTTCGCGTATCTTTTTGCGTCGGGCGCCGCCCAGGCCCAGTCTCCGGGCGTGGGCACCCCGCAGGGAGCGCACCACATCCAGCTTAGCGGGAACACCCTGGGTGGTGAAACCGGAGCGATGATACGTGAACGCCTCGGTGTCCTTGAGTTTCTTGCGGGCGAGGTTGGGCAGTTCCAGGTCATCGAACAGGAAGTCCAGGAACTCGTCCTGGGTGATCTGGAAGGCAAATTCGTCCATGCCCTCGCCATCCGGGCTGGCCTGGCCGGAGCCGGAACCACCCCCGCCGCCACCTTCCGGCTTGGGAATTTCATCACCGGCAACAAACTCCTGGTTGCCCGGGTGGACCACCTCGCGCTTGCCGCCCTGGCCGTGATGGAACGTTGGTTCATGGATATCCCGGGAGGGAATGCTGACGCTTTCCCCCCGCTCGATATCCGTGATGGAGCGCTTCTGCACCGCATCCGCCACGGCTTTCTTGATGTGCTGGCGATAGCGGCGCAGGAACCGCTCCCGGTTCACCGCGCTCTTGTTCTTGCCGTTAAGACGGCGATCAACGATGTGGGTCATGCCCATAGTGCAACTCCTTCAGGTCAGAAAACGGTTAATGCGACTTTCTGACTCTGAGGTACCACTCCGCCAGCAGCCGGACCTGTTTCTCGGTGTAGCCACGGTCCACCATCCGCTCCACGAACTGCTTGTGCTTCTTCTGGTCTTCCTGGCTGGCCTTCGGATTGAAGGAAATCACCGGCAGCAGGTCTTCGGTGTTGGAGAACATCTTCTTCTCGATCACGCTGCGCAGTTTTTCGTAGCTGAGCCAGGAGGGATTCTCCCCCTGGTTGTTGGCCCGGGCCCGCAGCACGAAGTTGACAACCTCGTTGCGGAAGTCCTTCGGGTTGCTGATGCCCGCAGGCTTCTCGATTTTCTCCAGTTCGTCGTTGATAGCGGATCTGTCCAGGATTTCGCCCGTTTCGGGATCCCGGAACTCCTGGTCCTGGATCCACAGGTCGGCGTAGGTCACGTAGCGGTCGAACAGGTTCTGGCCGTACTCGCTGTAGCTTTCCAGGTAGGCGGTCTGGATCTCCTTGCCAATAAACTGCACATAGTGGGGAGCCAGGAACTCCTTGATGTAACGCAGGTAGCGCTCCTGGATTTCCGCCGGGAACTGCTCCTGTTCGATCTGTTTTTCCAGTACGTAGAGCAGGTGCACCGGGTTGGCTGCCACCTCGGTGGTATCGAAGTTGAACACCTTGGACAGGATCTTGAACGCAAAGCGGGTGGACAGCCCGTCCATGCCTTCATTAACGCCCGCAGAGTCCCGGTACTCCTGAATGGACTTGGCCTTGGGGTCGGTATCCTTGATGTTCTGGCCGTCGTACACCTTCATCTTGGAGTAGATGCTGGAGTTTTCCGGCTCCTTGATACGGGACAGCACCGAGAACTGGGCCAGCATATCCAGGGTATCCGGTGCACAGGGGGCGCCGGACAGTGAGCTGTGCTTGAGGAGCTTCCGGTAGATTTCGATTTCCTCGGTGACCCGCACACAGTAGGGCACCTTGACGATGTAGACCCGGTCGAGGAAGGCCTCGTTGTGCTTGTTGTTGCGGAAGGTCTGCCACTCGGACTCGTTGGAGTGGGCGAGGATGATGCCGTCAAAGGGCACCGAACCCATGCCCTCAGTGGTGTTGTAGTTGCCTTCCTGGGTGGCGGTCAGCAGCGGATGGAGCACCTTGATGGGCGCCTTGAACATCTCCACGAACTCCATCAGCCCCTGGTTGGCCTTGCACAGGCCGCCGCTGAAACTGTAGGCGTCCGGGTCGTCCTGGGAGAAGTCCTCCAGCATACGGATGTTGACCTTGCCCACGAGGGCCGAGATGTCCTGGTTGTTGTCATCGCCGGGCTCGGTCTTGGATACGGCCACCTGGTCCAGTACCGATGGGTACTTCTTCACCACCCGGAACTGGCTGATATCGCCACCATATTCGTGCAGGCGCTTGACCGCCCAGGGAGACATGATGGGTTTGAGGTAGCGCTGGGGAATGCCGTATTCCTCTTCCAGGATCTGGCCATCCTCAAGCGGATCGAACAACCCCAGTGGTGACTCGTTCACCGGGGAGCCCTTGATGGCGTAGAAGGGCACTTTCTGCATCAGGAACTTGAGCTTCTCCGCCAGGGAAGACTTGCCGCCCCCCACCGGACCCAGCAGGTAGAGAATCTGCTTTTTCTCTTCCAGGCCCTGGGCCGCATGGCGGAAGAAGGACACGATGTTTTCCACCGCCTCTTCCATGCCATAGAACTCGGAGAATTCCGGGTATCGCTTGATAACCTTGTTGGAAAAGATGCGCGACAGGCGCGGGTCTCTGGACGTGTCAATAAATTCTGGTTCGCCAATGGCCAGCAGCATGCGCTCGGCTGCGGTGGCGTAGGCGGCTGGATCGTTCTTGCAGATCTCCAGGTATTCCTCCAGGGAGTATTCTTCTTCCTGGGTCTGGTCATACCGGTCTTTAAAGTGTTGCAGGATGCTCATGGGTGACCCTCGCTTGCTAATGATTCCTCGACTACACGCAAAATTCCCCGTTGTTGGACGCCGCGGGCGGGCGTTTGTGGTTAAGGTTGGATGGAAGTCATGACTGCTGTCTGCCGGATATACGACGGGACTCAAGCCCCGGTTTCCAGCGGGCCCTGTTCCGGGCCCTTTCAATTTCAGCTTAGTCCAGGTTTGCAGCTTTGACAGGACAAAATGTTGTGGGTTCGTGACAGCAGGTGAAAACTTGTGAGGTTGGCAACAGAAGTGTTGTGAAAGGCGACGAATATGGCCGGGGAGGGGCTGACGGCGGTGGTGGCACCGCCGTCAGAAGGGTTGTGGTCAGCCTGCCGGGCGACCCTGGTCCGGAGCCTGGTAGTCGCAGACGCCCTGTGGGTAGATCTCTTCCAGGCGTTCAATTTCGCCGGCACTGAAGCTGACGTTGCCGTAGGTGCCGTCGGCAAGCGCCTCGCTCACCGGCTTCAGGCTGCATTTGAAGATGCTGCCTTCAATGGGGCCACCGGACTCGATCCGTGAGGTGGTGTAGGTCTCGAACTGTTCCGTACATTCGCCTGCGGAATTGTTGTCCAGGATACCATTCCATACATCGTCGCCCGCCTCGATCAGCGAACCGTCGGTATTGAAACAGGCATCCACGGCTTCTGCAGGCCGGTTCTCGGCGATGCTTCTGTCCGGGTTCTGCTGGATATTGGTGATCCAGTCATGAAGTACTTCCAGCGCCATCCAGGTCTGATTGTATTCCTCCCGGGGCCTCGGCCTGGTCGGGTCTGACAGATCCGTGGGACGGGTATCGGTGAACCATATCACCTGGTTGCCGGCATCCCCCATGCGGTTGATGATGCGCTGGCGCGCTGAGAAGGACTGGTGACTGTTGTGCATGTCCAGTACTTCCTCCAGGTAATGGCGCCAGTCGATGACCGGCATGTTCAGCTCACCATCAAACACCAGGCCCGAGGTGTAGGCCGCATTGATGGCTTCGATATCCGCTTCGGTGCGGGGCGCCGGGGTGACGCCGTCCGGACTGAGCATCATGTTGCGGCGGCTCCAGGGGTCGAAGCTGGCTGGCGTGAAATCACCCAGGAAGGGGAAGCCCTCCTGCACCATGTCATTGGGGTGTTTCCAGCCGCCAATCTGGGCGTTCAGCTTCAGGAACTCGTCCGTGGTGATATTGCCCTCCACCAGCGCATTGAGCCCGTATTGCACACCCACGTTGTCGTAGACAGTGCGGGGATTGCCGTTCTCGTCCAGGCCGTAGATGTTGCGGGCGTCATCGTAATGGGTCCACTGCACGTCATCCATGACCCCGGGAGGCTGCATCAGTTGCTGGTTGCGGGCCTGGCCGTAGTTGGGGTTGAGCACCAGGGCGGTGAGACCGCGCCAGGCCGGTATGCATTCGGTCATGCCCGGAGCGGTGCCGTAGCCCAGGGCGCGCTTGGCATCAGCAAACGGGTCCAGGTAGTTGTCGGTGGCATTGAGCCCCACCAGCCAGCTGCGATTGCTGGTGGTCTGCCATTTCGGGTTGGTGCCGTCGGTGACGTCCATGTAGTGCTCGAGCAGTTCACAGTCACCGATGTGTATCACCTGGGTGATCATGTCCGGGTAGGAATACTGGGGTACACCGCCGTCAAGCAGGTCCGGGTGGTTCTGGGAATAGACATACTGCTGGATACCGCCACCGGAGCCGCCAATGGCCACGGTGTATTCTGGCACTCCGAAGCGCTTGATAAAGTGCTCTTTCACCATCAGAGCGGTTTCACCGCCCACCTGCAGGTTATAGTGGCTGCTGGTGCGGGTGCCGGTGGAGTAGATCACTGCGTAGCCTTTCTTCAGCACCTCGGGCTCCAGCGAGCGGCCGCTGATGCGACCCTGGCTGTGGCCAATGGCAACGCCGCCTTCAAAGTGGAACAGCAGACGGCCGTTCCAGTTGGTGGTTGAGGCTTCCCAGGGCCCGTCTCCAGGCTCGGCCAGGGTGGCAAAGCTGTAGATGAAGCGGTTGATGGTTCCCCGCTCCTGCCGGACGACAAAGTCCACGGTGCGGCCGTCCGTCAGGGTGGTGGTGGCCATATTGGCAGGTCGGGAGCCATCGTCGGGCAGGGGAGCCCAGCTACCATCTGTAGTACGGTAGATAAAGGTGACATAGGGTTCGATGGAGCAATCCTTGCTTAGCCCAACCTGGCTGCCGGACGCATCCAGTACCGGAAAGCCGGTATCGCCTTCAGTGTCCACCAGCGGCTGCTTGCCCAACTCTGTGGTGACCGTGCAAACGAACGGATATTGTTGCGGCCCGGAGAAGATTGGCCCGGTGACCGGGTGGGCAGTCAGCATGACAGAGGCCAGGGGGCCCTGCCGGCGGTGGTGCAGTTCAAGCTGGTTCTCGCCTTCGACCAGACCGGAAACCAGCACCTCATGGCCATCGCCGCCGGCACGGATTTCCGGCTCTATGGGCTGGCCGTTCAGCCAGAACTCCAGTTGCCGCAGGCGCGATTTTACGGCAGGCGTGGACTTGATGGGGCGATCCTTGAACAGTACCTGCACCAGCACATCATCACCGGACACCTGGTCCGGGGCGCTGGAAAGTACCTTCAGGTCATAGTGGGGGTTGGCAGCATGGCCAGTGGCAGCGAGCCCTGTCAGGAACAACAGGACGATCAGGGGCTGAAGCATTCTCTTTGGAAGCATGGTGAAGATCCCTCTTTGTAAGTTTTTGTTACAGGGGTGCCTTCACCAGCATGGTCAAACATGTACAAAAAACAAACGGTCGGGCTGAAAAACGAGCCGCCCAGGCATAAGTATGCATGGCAGACGTCTTTAATATTCTGAAAAACCGTCAGAATTTGTCCGCCAGTCGCTTTAGTATTTTTTGAGATAAAAGACGCTCTCGGTAGCTCCGTTCCGCAGGCCCCGGCGTTTGGCAAAAGGATTATCCCGGCCCATTTCCCTGGTCAGGACGTGGTTGATGTCGTAGTCCTGGCCATAGAGGTTGTGAACTTCCTGGTCACTGACATTGAACGGAGGGCCTTTCATTTCAGTGCTGTCGTAATTGAGGGTGATCAGCAGCATGTGGGTGCCGTCCGGAATAACCGCGGTAAGATGCTCGACGTAGTCGCGCCGCATTTCCGGTGGCAGGGCGATCAGCGCGGCCCGGTCATACACCATGCGGATATGGCTGAGGTCTTCCGGTACCAGCTGGAAGAAGTCGCCACACCAGAGTTCCAGGTCGTCATGGCGAAATTTCGTGAAAGGCTCGCCCGGGTGCACCTTTGCTTTTTCCTCGGCCTCCTCGAAGAAATCCTTGCAGGCTACATCACTCAGTTCCACGCCGATGACCGGGTGACCGCGGTCGTGTAGCCACCACATGTCATGGGCCTTGCCGCAGAGAGGGACGAACACGGCATCGGTGCGATCACCGGCAAACTCCGGCCAGTGGTCATGGAGGTACTTGTTGACTGACCCTTCATGAAAGCCTATTTCGCCCTTTGCCCAGCGTGTGTGCCAGAATTCATGTTCCATGCCGTTTGCCCTCTTGTAGTGAACATCCCGGAGCATAAAACAGGAGTCAGAACAGTGAAAGCCGTATTCCTCGACGCCAGCACCCTCGGTGAGGATGTCTCCCTTGATCCGATCGAGGCCGTTACCGGGCCATTGACCTGCCACCCCCGTACCGCACCTGAACAGGTGACTGAACGGTTGCAGGGCTTCGATACGGTGCTGGTTAACAAGGTTGTGCTGGGGCGCAGGCATTTCGAAGCCTGCCCGGAGCTGAAAACCATCGCTGTGGTGGCCACGGGCCTGAACAACATCGACCTGGAGGCAGCCAGGGATCACGGAATCCAGGTGCTCAATGTCACCCGCTATGGCCGCTCAACCGTGGCCCAGCACACCATGGCCCTGATACTTGCGCTTGCGACCCGGCTGCTGGATTACCACCGGGATGTCCGCCAGGGGCGCTGGGCGCAGAGTGACATGTTCTGTTTGATGGACCACCCCATCATGGAGCTGGAGGGCAAGACCCTGGGGATCATCGGCTATGGCGACCTTGGGCAGGGTTTGGCGGAACGGGCCCGGGCGTTCGGCATGAACATCCTGCTGGGTTGTCGTCCCGGCCCGGCGCCCGGAGAGGTTGATGGTTATCAACGCATCCCGTTGGACGAGCTGCTGCCCCAGGTGGATGTGCTGTCGCTGCATTGCCTGCTCACGGATGACACCCGGAATCTGATCGGCGCCGCCGAGCTGCAAAAAATGAAACGCACCTCGCTGCTGGTCAACACCAGTCGCGGCGGCCTGGTGGATGAGCAGGCCCTGGCCGACGCCCTCCGGGATGGCACTATCGGCGGCGCCGGTTTCGACGTGCTCACTGAAGAGCCCCCGCGAAACGGCAATCCTTTGCTGGCGGAGGATATTCCCAACCTGATCGTCACCCCCCATTCCGCGTGGGCGAGTCTGGAAGCCCGACAGAGGATTGTGGAAATTACGGCAACGAATCTTGAGCGCGTCCTCTCTGAGTAAGGCCCGGGCTGATCAAAAATCAGACGCTTAACCGATTGATCTGGCTATGAAATGATCATCTTGTAACATTGTGTAACGGTGACCGGGAAAGATGTGTCGCTAATGTGAAATGATGCAATAGATTACTTCCTACGCTGTTTATGTGACCTCCCTCTCGCTTATTGTTAACTCCCGTTAAGGAATCGGTAATGTGGTTCCTTGCTGATGTGATAAAGGGAGTTATCGCAGCGCATGACTCCCTTTACGGCCAAGAGCCTGCAAGACAACAAAGGGAGTCTGCGTGAGACCTATCATACGTATCGCCGTTGCCACCCTGGCAGCGACCACCATTTCAGGATGTGCCTCTTTCCAGCATCGCGCCCAGATGACGGACTTCAATTCCGCCTACGCGAGCGGTGACTATGAGGCCGCACTTTCCAGTATGTCGTTCAAGCTTGACCCGGAAAAAGAGATCGATACGGAGGGTCGCCTCCTCGAAATCCTGCACCAGGCCGAGCTGTACCGATTGAAAGGCGACTTTGTGAAGGCCGCCGAGTATTACGACCTTGCCGAGCAGGGGATGAAATACCTCGATACCGAAAGTGTTGCGGAAGAAACCGGTGAGACCTTCATGGCCGTGATGATCAACGACTCGGCCCGGGACTACGAGGCCCTGATGTCAGAGGCGGTGCTGGTCAATACCTACAAGGCGCTGGCGTTTCTTGCCGAGGGCAACAATGAGTATGCCCGCATCGAGTTTAACCGGGCCGATGACCGCACACGTCGGGCGGTGGGCTTCTTCGCTGACGAAATTGCCGAGCAGAAGGAAAAGCTGGCGGAAGAGGCTCGTGAGGCAGAGCTTGAAGCAGCTGACGCCGAGGAGGAGACTGGCGGGCGCGCCAGCAGCGCCCTGTTTGCCAGTCAGAGTCTGCAAAGCGAGGGGCTCCAGCAAGCGGTTGCTGAAAATTACGGTGGCCCATCCGAATGGGCTGCCTATTCCGAGTTCCTGGTACCCACCAGCACCTACCTGCACGGGATCTATTTCCTGGCCAACGGATCGGTCTCGTCAGATTACGACAAGGCCGTGACCTCCCTGCGTCGCGTTGCCCAGATGAATGATGAGAACGAGCACCTGGCCCGCGATGTAAAGCTGGCCGAGGACCTGGCCGCGGGCCGGCTCACCTCCGGCGACATCGGCCCCCAGGTCTGGATCGTCTATGAGAACGGCCTGGGTCCGGTGCTGGAAGAGATGCGCTTTGATGTACCACTGCTGCTGTTCCATGGTAACCAGCAGGCACCGGCTTACACCGGTATTGCCCTGCCGAAATATGCCCGGCGGTCATCCGTAAGCGGCAATCTCATGGCTATCACCGGCGATGGTGAAACGGTTGAGACGGAGCTGCTCTCTGAAATGGACAAGGTGTTCCAGACCGAGATGAAAGCCCGTTTTCCCGGTGTTCTGACCCGTGCTGTTGCTTCCGCTGTGGTGAAGGCCGTTATCCAGAACGAAGCAACCGAGCGCCTGGGTATCTGGGGCCAGCTGGGCAGTGCCGTTCTCACTGCCGCGACAACCCAGGCTGATCTGCGCGGATGGCAGGCTTTGCCGGATCATTGGCAGGCCACACGTATTGCACGGCCGGAGGATGGCCAGCTGACCCTCGCACAGAACGACGGCACCACCCTGGGCACAGTGCAGATTCCTGACCAGCCTTTCACCCTGCTCTACGTCAAACGTCCCAGCCTGCAGGCCCCGGCCACGGTGATGACCCTGGATCTCAACGGAGCGTCGCCTGGCCTGCTGGCGCGTCTGCCGGAAGCCCCTGAGACCACCGAAGTGACTTCGGCCTCAGCCCAGTAATGTCGGGAGATACTGAATGATAACGCGCGTGATTTTGTTGGCGTTGCTGAGCCTGGTGTTGTCCGGATGCGCGACGCAGCCGCCCAGGAGCGAACTTTACGACCGCGAAGAGCTGAGCGTTGACCCGGAGGTTCAGTTTGGGCTGGTGGTGACGGAGCTGTTTCAGGAACGTCTGCGCCAGCCATCCGGCAACTCATTGTTGCAGGTGGCGTTCGCTGTAGAAGGCAGGGCCGATACCCGCTTTGGCTGGAAGGTAACCTGGTTCAACGCCAGTGGCATGGAAGTGCCTGGTGTTGGCAAGGGCTACCGGGAAGCCCGTGTACTGCCAGGTCAGCATCGATATTTCAAGGCTACCGCCCCCCACCCGTCGGTGGATTCGTTCCAGCTTCATCTCCGTGAAATGCGATAACTCAGAGGAAAAACAATGTTCAGGAAAGCCTTTCTATTGATCCTTGCAACGGTACTGGTCTCCGGTTGCGCCACCCAGACACGGTATGTTGACCCGGCGGCAGATGACGGCCCCGTATCCATGTCACTGGACTATCGCGATTTTGAGCGGGCGGCTACCGAGGCGGTCGAAGACATGCTGGCCAGCGGTGCGGTGGATAACCCCGACGGTGGGCGCTACATCCTGGTGGTCAGCCGGATCACCAACGACACCATGCAACGGATCGACACTGACCAGCTCATCAAGAAGATTCGTGTGTCCCTCCTGCGTTCCGGGAAAGTAGTTACCACCACCGCCGTGGGTCTCAACGGCGCCGAGGATGAGATGTCCATGCGTGCCCGTGAGCTTCGCGATTCCGAGGAGTTTGACCAATCCGGCGTGCAGCGCAAGGGCACTTTACAGGCTCCGGACCTCAGCCTGTCCGGCAAGCTGATCCAGCGTAACCATAAGGTAGGCCGTGAACAGCAGGTGGAATACTACATTCAGCTTACCGTCACCGAGCTTGGTACGGGGCTGGCGTTCTGGGAAGGCGAAACGCCCATTATCAAGCGTGGCTCTGACAAGTCGGTCAGCTGGTAAAAAACGGGGAAATGATGATGGATATTCGTAATACGGCTCTCTCGGTTGTTATTGCCGGCCTGCTGTCAGCAGTGCCCGCCCCCACGCTGGCCCAGGAAGGTGATCTCGCTGACCAGGCCCAGGCGGCCGATCAGGAGGCCAGCAAGACCCCACCGTCTCCGTTCATGGCAGTTTCCGAAGTGGATCCTGGTGACAAGAAAATCCAGGAGTTCCTGGATGCCCGCGGCTGGGTGCGTGGTGAGTCCGACAAGAACCCGGCCGGTGGCACCCTGGTGGTTGCCAGTCAGGCTATTGCTGCGGACCCGTCCACAATCCAGTTCAGCCAGGCCCGGGTCATTGCGACTGAGGAGGCCTTCCTGAAAGCCATGGGGGAATTGGTATCGCAGGATTCCGTGGATATCGGCGTGTCCCTGGCAGACCGGTTCATGAAAGACGACCTGCCTGAGGACGTGCGCGACACCACCAGTATGGATGCGCTGGGCAAGGCGGTAGCCGGTCGCGCCGCCGAACTGACTGTACAGAGCATGAATGCCCTTCTGGAAGAGCTTGGGGCAGACCCGTCAGGCCTTCCGGAAATGACCGTCGCCGAGCGCAAAGACCTGATCTACGACGAATTCGTCAGTGAAACCACCTGGCGTGCCATGGGGCGCCTGAGTGGGGTCGGGATCTTTGGCGTCATTGAGGAAGTGGGCGGTGACGGCCCGGTCAACAACGGCCGGATGAGTGTGGTGGTGGTTCGCTCTGACCGTTTCAGTGAGTTCGGTCGCCAGCTTCGTACCGGTGATGTGAATTCCGCCCAGGCCATCTCCCTTGACGAGATTCGCGAGCGCCTGGACCCGCAGCTGCGGGAAGGGGAGCCCATGCTGGGTTACTTCGGTGTTCAGCCAGTGGTTGATGCCAACGGGCGCTACGGACTGTTGTCATTTGGCACCTCCGGTCCGCAACTGACCCGCGGCAATATGGAAGAATTTGAAATTGCAGCAGAGATGGAAGCGGCCCGCGAAGAAGCCATGACAATGGCTGACGGCTGGCTCGCCCAGTTTGCCTCCATGACGGTGCAGGGGCAGAAGGAAACCACCCGCCGCAAGCTCAAGCAGAAGGTGCGTGAAACCCGGGGTGACGGTCGTACCGAGATCAAGACCTCTGAAGGTATCGGACGGATGGTCAATAACATCCTCAAATCCGAGGCCAATGCCCGTCTGACCGGTGTCCAGACCGTGGGGCAATGGGATGCGGTAGATCCTGCCACGCAACACCCCTACCTGGGGTATGTGAAGTACTGGTCACCGGGCACCTCCGCGAAAGCCCAGGGGCTGGACAAAAAGCCTGAGAAAGCAGCGGCCGAAAATACCGAAAGCCAGGGACAGCCCGCAACACAGAAATCCACTCGCAGCACAGGATCGTTTGGCTCATGGTAAGGCACAAGCTGGCGATCCTGCTGCTGATGCTGGTTCCCGGGCTGGCCATGGCGGCCACCGAGACGCGGACTGTCCAGGCGGAAGCCACCGGCATCAACCGGGAACAGGCCATTTTCAACGCCCTCGGGGACGCGGTACGCCAGGTTCGGGGCGCCCAGATCAGTGCCAGCAGGCAGGTGCAGTCAGCCCTGAGCCGCATGTCAGTGCGCACCGGGGACGGTCGCGAGGCCAGCGTGGAAATCCAGTCCGGCTCCAGTAGCCAGACCAGCGTTGCCAGTGAAGGCCTGATCAGTGGCTATCGCATCCGCTCCATTACCGATGCCCCTGGCGGTGGGAAGCTGGCTCGCCTGACCGTTGACGTACCGGTCTACCGGTCGCCGGGAAACCCCAATGACGGGCGCTGGCGCATGGCAGTTTACCCGGTCTGGCCGGCACGCCCCTTCTACGAGGTGGATGGCCGCCGCTTGTCCAGAGAGGAAGTTTCGGACCGGATGACCCAGTCCATTACCGAAGCGCTGGTACAGTCCCGGCGATTTGCGATGCTCGCCCGTGACAAGGAAAACGCGATTCTCTCAGAGCGGGACCGGATGCGCGGTGAAGACGTTCCGGTGCAGGAAAAGGCCATGCTCGGTAACGAGCTGGGAGCCGAGTACCTGGTGACTGCACAGGTGACTGACCTGACGCTGAATGTTGAAGAGAAGGTTTCCGGCCTGACCGGTGAGCGGAGTCGCCGGCAGTCCGGCGGCCTGGTGCTCGAGGCACGGGTAGTGGTGCCGGCTACCGGCACTATTGTCTGGACGCAGACCATGAACCTTTCGCCGGCCCGGCTGGGCATTGAGCTGGACGGCTCTCCCGGCTCACTGCAGTCCCTGTTCGGGAAAGCGGGTGAGGAAGTGGCCCTGGCGGTCATCGACGTTGTCTGGCCGCCGCTGGTTGAAGCCCATGAGGGTGATGAACTGGTCATCAACATGGGCGGACACCTGATGAAAGCGGGGCAGCAATGGGAAGTGTTTGCCCTCGGGGATCAGGTACGTAACAGCCACACCGGCAGCGGTCTGGGGCGCTCCGAGCGCCCGGTGGCCACGGTGGAGGTTACCCGTAGTACGCCCAAGCTGGCCTACGCGCGGGTAGTCGATGGCGAAGTGCAGGGGAAGGGGCAGGTGCTCCGCCGCCCTGCCTGGGCCGAGGCAGAGGATCCGAACGAAGCGATTCGGGGAACCCGTAAGCGTACCTGCCTGCCCATTGATCCCTGTTAGCACAGGGCAGGGATCAGGCAGCAGTGAGTTTACTCAGTCGTTAATAACCTAGGAAAAAGTAGAATGTTTAAGTCTTTTCTGAACTTTGATTCCATGATTACGCCGAAAATCATCACAGTGATTTACTGGCTCTCGATTGTTGCAGTCGCGCTTGGCGGCATTGCGAGCATGTTTTCCGGTTATCGCGGATTCACCTTCGCCAGCTTTCTGATGGGCCTCGGCATTATCGTCGGTGGTGTACTGCTGACACGGGTTTACTGTGAGCTGCTCATCGTGATTTTCAAGATCAATGAAAACCTGCGTACCCTCGCTACCAGGGAGTGATACGTCCACGCCGGTGGGGTCCAGCCCCCACCGGCATTTTTCCCCCGCCGCGTTTTAAGCCATACTCTCCCCTATATCCCGGAAAATAAAGGCAGTCCCGCGTTTATGCTGTCCCTCTGGATGGTTATAACCCGTTGTGCGATGCCGCTGGCTTTTACTAAGGACGTTGCGTGGCTTCATTCCAGTTCAAAGAGCGTTTCAACGCCGCCGAACGGTGGATACTGTCCAATCCGAATCCGCCCGAGAGATGGCCCTGGACATGGCTGTACAAGGCGGGGCGGGTTGCCTATGCGGTGGCGCGGGATATTCTCAGCGGGCAGTTGACCCTCCATGCGATGAGCCTGGTCTATACCACCCTGCTCAGCATCGTGCCGCTGCTGGCGCTGAGTTTCTCGGTGCTCAAGGCCATGGGCGTGCATCAGCGCATTGAGCCGTTCCTGTACCAGTTCTTTCAGCCGTTGGGCGATCAGGGCACGGAACTGGCCGAGCAGATCCTGGGGTTCGTGGACAACATGAAGGTGGGCGTACTGGGCTCAGTGGGCCTGGCGCTGCTGGTCTACACCGTGATTGCCCTGGTGCAGAAAATCGAGCGTTCCTTCAACATGATCTGGCGGGTGCCGGAGATGCGCTCCCTGGCCCAACGCTTCAGTAACTATCTGAGCGTGATCATGATCGGCCCCCTGTTGATGGTTTCGGCTATCGGTATTACCGCCACGATTTTCTCATCGGAGTTTGTGCAGCGGCTGATCGAGATAGAACCCCTCGGTACCGCCGTTCTTGTCGCCAGCCGGATGACGCCCTTCATGCTGGTGGTGGCGGCGTTTACCTTCGTGTATATCTTTATCCCCAATACCCGGGTGAAGCTGCGGTATGCATTTATTGGCGGTCTGATCGCGGGGGTGACCTGGCAGGCCGCTGGCATGATCTTCGCCTCATTTGTGGCGGGCTCTACCCGGTATGCGGCTATTTATTCAAGCTTTGCCATCGGCATCATTTTGCTGATCTGGATCTATATCAACTGGATGATCCTGTTGGCGGGTTCGAGCATTTCATTCTATTTGCAGAACCCCGGTAACGTGTCCCGGCGTCGTGATGTGGACCCGTCGCCCGAGTTACAGGAGAAGGTGGCGCTGGTATTGATGTGGCGGGTCTGCAAGCCCTTCAGCGAGGGTCGCCCCGCACCCCAGCAGGAAACCCTGGAGCAGGAAATGCGGGTTCCCGGGGAGATTACCCGCCGCATTTCCGACAAGCTGATTCGCAAGGGGCTGCTGAATCTTGCGGGCTCATCCGGTGACTACCTGGTGCCGGGGCGTGCGTTGGAACTGATCCGGGTAGGGGACGTGCTGGAAGCCGTGCGTGAGGACGAGGAGGGAGTGATGGCACGGCTTCCGAACGTGCTGCCCCCCGAGATGTATCCCACCGTCAGCGCCGACAAGACACGCTCCTTCGCCGAGCTGCTTCGCCCTGCGATGGTCTCAACGGCTGGAGAGTCCCTCGGCGAGAAAGCGTGACAGGATCTGGCGGACTTTATCGAGCTGGCGGGTTTCGAGGGATATAAGGGCCTGGAGCTCATCGTCGGCCAGGTTGCGCTGGTGAGCGTCACGCAGGACTTCCCGGGTGCCAAGTACCAGGCCGTCATTCAGCGGTGAATGGTCATTGCCTGGCACGGGACGCTCGGCGGTCAGTAGCAGTGCATGGTAGCGGGGCGGCAGGTTCCAGGCCCTGGCCACTTTCTGGGCGGTGGCCCAGGCAAACCGGTGCATGGCCTCGTAATACATCTGGGGCGTGGCATGCTGGTCCGGATAGCGCCGACGGATAATGGACTGCACCTCTCGCCTCAGGGTGAGGTAAGCCAGTGCCGGCAACAGGCCGGTCATGAAATAACTGGTGCTTTCTTCCTTGCGGTTCAGCGCAATCAGTTCAGACGCCCGCGCACAGCTCAGGCCCCAGCGCCAGACCCGTTGGGTAAAGGTGGACTCGGTGGAGTTGCGCGCTGCCAGCATGGGGCGCATCACCGAGGCTGAAGCCACATTGCGGATGCCATCAAGGCCAAGCAGAAAGACCGCCTGGTCAACGGTTTCCACTGTCTGGTCCCCGGCCTTGAAAAAGGGGCTGTTAGCTACCTGCAGCACCTGGTCGGTCAGCGCGGCGTCACTGAGTATGATACCCGTGACATCCTTGCGGGTGGTGGACTCGCTGGCCAGGGTTCGCATCAGGGTCGGCAGTGTCAGGGGCTGCCGGGGCAGTTCTTCCAGCCGGTTGCTATCCAGCCGGTTTTCGATTTCCCGCAGGATCTTGCCGGTGAACGGTGAAGGTGTGGTCAGTTGTCTCGGGCTGCAGTCCAGCAACCAGCAGAACAGGTGGTCGTCCAGCCGGTCCCTGGCGGAACGGTCCGGATCGGGTTGCAGGCTGTCCGATGGCCGTTTTCGGGTGGAAAACCCGTTACTGGCGGGATTTCGGGAGTCCGCGGCACCGTGGCCCTGGAACAGCCTGTCCATTATCCAGGATAGAATACCCGGCATCCGGTGTTTCTCCTTGAAGATATCTGGGTTTTCACGAGGTTACGGTCCCGAATCTGCTGTCGCAGTATAGTACAGTCCTGTTGCCGTTGCCTGCGCCCTGGCTGCAGGTCGTAATCTCATTCCCGGAAGTCACCCCAGAGCCACTGGCACAGGGTAAGCGCTGCCACAGGGGCGGTTTCTGTTCTCAGTACCCGGGGGCCGAGTGCAGTCGGACGGAAGCCGTGCTCCTGTGCCATGGCGATCTCTGCCGGGGTCAGCCCGCCTTCCGGGCCAACCAGCAGGGCGATACCCTTCGCCGGCGGGGGCAGCTGGTCAAGTGCCTGCTCGGTCCGGTGGTGCAGCACCAGCCGCAGATCACAGCTGTGGCTCTGTCCGAACCAGTCACCCAGGGACGCAAGCGGGGCAATGACGGGTACCGTGGCACGGCCGCACTGTTCGGCGGCGCTGATGGCCACCTGCTGCCAGTGGCGGATGCGCTTGTCTTCCCGGTCGCCCTTGAGACGGACATCGCAGCGCTCGCTGGTCAGGGGCACAATGGTATCCACTCCCAGTTCGGTGCTTTTCTGAACGGCGTAGTCCATCCGGTCGCCCTTGGAAATTACCTGGCCGAGTACGATCCTCAGCCGGTGTTCGCAGGTACTGGGCTCTTCCCGAAGCACGCGGGCCGTGACCTGTTTCTTGCCAACCTCGTTGAGTTCGGCCGGGTAGTTACTGCCATCGCCGTTGAACAGCTCCAGCGGCTGGCCAGGCTGCATCCGCAGCACCTTGCCCACATGGTGGGCGGCGTTATCATCGAGGATGACCGTCTGGCCCGCTTGCAAGGGAGCGCTGGTGTGGATTCTGGGGTTACGCACAGAGTGAACCTGCCTGGAACGGATACAAGGGCGTCAGGTTACCGAAAACCCGGGCCCTTGCGCCAGTCAGTTACGTCAGGGTCAGTCGCGAACAGCGACGTCGATACCTTCGGTGGCCACCTGTGCCAGGTGGCGAATCTGCTCTTCGGTGATCACGTAGGGGGGCATGAAGTAGACTACGTTGCCCAGGGGGCGCAGCAGGGCTTCCCGGGTAAGTGAGTGCTGATAGACCCGGATTCCACGGCGTTCCTGCCAGGGGAAGGGCTCTTTCGTTTTACGGTCTTTGACCATTTCGATAGCCATGGTCATGCCGTGCTGGCGGATGTCACCTACGTTGGGGTGATCGGCCAGGTGGGCGACCGACTCCGTCATGCAGCGGGCCAGGGCCCTGTTGGCATTGATTACATCGTCATCCCGGAAGATATCCAGGGTGGCCAGGGCGACGGCACACCCGATGGGGTTGCCGGTATAGCTGTGGCTGTGCAGGAAGGCCCTCAGGGTTTCGTAGTCGTCGTAGAACGCGTTGTAGACATTGTCGGTGGTCAGCACCACTGACAGGGGCAGGTAACCGGCGGTCAGGCCCTTGGACAGGCACATGAAGTCCGGGGTAATGCCCGCCTGCTCGCAAGCAAACAGGGTGCCGGTGCGACCAAAGCCGACGGCGATCTCGTCGGCAATCAGGTGCACGCCGTAACGGTCGCAGGCTTCCCGCAACTTAGTGTGGTAGATGGGGTGGTGCATGCGCATGCCCCCGGCGCACTGGATCAGTGGCTCGACGACAACGGCACAGATCTCGTCATGCTTCTCGGCCAGCAGTTTGTCCATGGCCTCGAACTGGCGCAGTGCGTACTCTTCGTCGGTCTCTCCCGGCTCCTTGTTGTAGGCATCGGGCGAGGGGGCAGTGAGCACTTCCATCAGCAGTGGCTGGTAGGTGTCCTTGTAGAGCGCTACGTCGCCAAGGGCCAGGGCACCGAGGGTTTCACCATGGTAGCTGTTGGACAGGTTGACGAAGTTTTTCTTGCCGGGCTTGCCGTGGTTTTTCCAGTAGTGGTAGCTCATTTTCAGGGCCGCCTCGATGGCGGATGAGCCGTTGTCGGCGTAGAAGCATTTGTTCAGGCCTTCCGGCGTTACTTCAATCAGCCTTTCGGACAGTTCCACTACGGGTTCATGACTGAAGCCGGCGAGGATAACGTGCTCCAGTTTCTCGATCTGGTCGCGGATGGCACCGTTGATGCGGGGGTTGGCGTGGCCGAACAGGTTAACCCACCAGGAGCTGACGGCGTCGATGTAGCGGTTGCCTTCGAAGTCTTCCAGCCAGACGCCTTCGCCTTTCTTGATGGGGATCAGCGGCAGGGATTCGTGGTCCTTCATCTGGGTACAGGGGTGCCAGACGGATTTCAGGTCACGGGCGACCAGGTCGGCATTGCGCATGTTTGGCTCCGGTTCTGTTTGCTTATTGGTGGATGTTGGCTGTTAACCAGAACGGATAATACAGTTAACGGCGATTGGTAGGAAGGGGCTGTTTTTTGTTGGTAGCCTGGCTGGTCTGGTGGCTGGCCGCATGGTGTAGGGGGGATTTCTTCACCGCAATTCACGGCCCGTCCCTGGGCCGGCCTTGCTCCGCGCCATCCCTGGCGCTGTTACGAAATCCCCCCTACACCACACGTCCGACGGGCCTTTTCGATAACGCGACTGGAGTTATTTTTGGCCCCCATCGGGCGCCAGCAGTATTCGGGAACTTACTGATCAGCTGAACAAAAAACGGAGTGAGCTGGTTATTCCAACGGATTTTAGTAGAGGTAACTCTATTGCTAGAGCGGATCGGGGGTGGTGGTAGCGCTTTCGCAGCAGCGCCATGGATGGCGCGGAGCAAGGCGGGTGCCAGGGATGGCCCCTGAATTGCGGCGGAGAAAGCGCTACCACCACCCCCGGTCCAGCCCCCAAACCGCAAGGGCCTATTTGGTCACCTGCTTAGTGCTTAAGCACCCGGGAAAGAAACGACTGGGTCCGCTCATTCTGCGGGTTATCAAACACATCCTCAGGCTTGCCTTCTTCAACAATCTGACCCTCGTGGATATAGATCACCCGGTCAGCCACCTCCCGGGCGAAGCCCATCTCATGGGTCACCACCATCATCGTCATGCCTTCCTTGGCCAGCTCCCGCATCACATCGAGAACCTCACCGATCATCTCCGGGTCCAGGGCCGAGGTCGGCTCATCGAACAGCATCAGCCGGGGTTCCATGGCCAGCGCGCGGGCAATAGCCACCCGCTGTTGCTGGCCGCCTGAGAGATGGCTGGGGTACTTGCTGGCCTGGTCCGCAATGCCCACCCGCTGAAGCAGCCGCTCCGCCGTCCCGTTGGCCACAACCTGGGGTGTGTTCTTCACCTTCATCGGGGCCAGCATGATGTTCTTCTTCACCGTCAGGTGGGGGAACAGGTTGAACTGCTGGAACACCATGCCCACTTCCTTGCGGATCTCCGCCAGGGATTTCTGGTTGCCACCCTTGGGCGCCAGCGGGTGACCGTCCACCTCCAGCTTGCCGGACTCGAAAGGCTCCAGCCCGTTCACGCAGCGAATCAGGGTTGACTTGCCGGACCCGCTGGCCCCGATAATCACCACCACCTCGCCGGCTTCCACGGTGAGGTTGATGTCCTTCAGCACATGGAGCTTGCCGAAGTACTTGTTCATGCCCTGCATCTTGACTATCTGGCTCATACTTCCGCTCCTTAAACCGACGTCAGCCCGCGCCGCTCAACCAGGCGCAGGATCAGTGACAGTGACAGGGTGATCATCAGGTAGAGTATCGCCACCATGAAGTAAACTTCGAAGGCGGTGAAGGTGTTGGCGATATATACCTGACCCTGACGCACCAGTTCGCCAACGCCGATCACCGAGAACAGCGAGGTGTCCTTGATGGAAACGATGGCCTGGTTACCCAGGGGCGGAATCATGCGGCGGAAGGCCTGGGGCCAGACGATGGCCCAGAAGGTCTGGGTGCGGGACAGGCCCAGGGACAGGCCTGCCTCAGTCTGGCCCTTGTCGATGGACTGGACACCACCACGGACCACTTCCGAGATGTAGGCGCCGGAGTTCAGCGCAATTGCGGCAATACCGGCAGTCAGCGGGTCAATGGGCCCGCCAACCAGGTCCGGCAGACCATAGAAAATGAACAATACTTGCACCAGGATAGGGGTACCACGGAAGATCTCAATATAGGCCGTGGCAGGCCAGCGCAGGAACCAGTGTTTGTTGATGCTCAGCAAGCCGAAAATAATGCCGAGAACAAAGCCGATGGCCAGGCCGCCGAAAGAAATCAGCAGGGTGTAGGGGACGCCCTTGAGCAGGTAGGGAATGGAATGAATCGCTGCCTGCCAGTCGAACTGGAACTGAAACTCCACGTTCTGTTTCTCCGTTCAGCCCAATGAAAAGCGCCGGAGCACACGGGCTCCGGCGCGGGTTGTCATGAGAGTGAAGGCTTACTCGTCTTCCGGCAGCTCACCGAACCATTTCTTGTAGATCTCGTCGTAGGTGCCATCTTCCTGCATGGAGGCGAGGGCCTCGTTGACCTCATCCACCCATTCGCTGCCTTTCTTCAGCGCGATGCCGTACTGCTGGCCTTCGTACAACGGCCCGACGGTCTTGACCCGGCCTTCGCCCTTGGTCTGGGCAAAGTAGCCAACGTTGGGGGCGTCATAGAAAACCGCATCAATGGAGCGGCTCATCAGGGCCATGTACATATCCGAGCTGCCAGGGTAGGGGGTAACGCCGTCGTCATCTTCCAGTTCGCGGGTCAGGAAGTCATAGCTGGTACTGCCGATCTTTGTGCCGACCTCCAGTCCTTCCAGATCCTCCAGGGCTTCCACCGAGTCATTGTCTGCGCGTACCAGAATGCGCAGGCCGGAATCATAGTAGGGATCCGAAAAGTCGACGATTTCCTTGCGCTCTTCAGTGATGGTGATGCCGGCAATGGCAATGTCCACATTACCGGTCTGCAGGGCTGGAATAATGCCATTGAAGTCCATGGTCTGCAGGTCGTATTCGAACCCGGCCCGCTCGGCTACTTCTGCAATGATCTCCATATCGAAACCGATCATCTCGCCGGTTTCCTGGTCCATCATCTCGAAGGGAACAAAGCTCGGGTCGGTGACCACTTTCAGGGTTTCTGCGGACGCGAGGGTCGTGGTCAGCGACAGCGCAGCAGCCACGCCGAGGGGTTTCATCCAGTTGGTGTTCATGGGATCTCCTTTCAGATTAGGGACATACCTGTATCAGGATAGACCATGTCACCTGGATTTTCAGGTAAATAGAAGGTGGCTTGTTTTCGGAGTGTCGATACAGGGAGCAGTTACCGGCGAACTGACTGAATTGCTTTGTGTATAGGTGGGTTGAGTGCCTCAAGGAAATCTCTTATTATCGGCGCGTCAACCCAAGGAGGGGCCCCAGTGCAAAGGAATAGTGCGCATACGCTTCTATTGTTTTTCTTCATCGCTTTTCTTATTTTTCAAGGGCCGGCGTTAACGAAAGCTGGCCCGCCGGTGATAGTTCCGTTGGTTGAAAGTACCTATACGAGCCCTTCCGGTAAGTTGCGATGTGACCTCGATGATTTTGTTTCCTCTCCTGGATTTTTCGTTAACGAAGCGTATGACTCTGGTGAGTCAGAAACACTTAGTTTCGGCTGGGACGCAGGGAGTTATTTTGAGTTGTGGACGATCCGCAGACAACGAGCAGGAAGAGTGGAATTTACCCCAATAGGGAAAGGCGGGTTCGCCGTCGATAACGCCTCTTTTATACCCTATTTCTACAGCGAACTACCGTACGAAATAGAGAGCGTGGCGACACTTGAGCCGTTGGGGGGGCGTAGCGAGGTCTTACGTGTTCAGATGGCTAAGCAGGTTCAGCTACATGCCTATTGGCTTGCTCAAGACGGTCTGTGGTTAAACAGTATTCAGTTCCTGCCAACTTTGGTCGATTCAGCGGAGGATATGCTGGACGTGACGGCAGTAAAAGATGCGCTCCAGAAGCTGACGGAGCGCTGTACCTTCAAATAGGAAAGGAGATAAGGGAATGTCTGATTATTTGAATTTGCTTCCTTACGAGACGCCGGAAAGCCAAAAGGAAGCGGCTCTAATGTTGGCCGAAGTAATTGACCTTCCAGAGCGTGTAGTACCTAAAGATACTGATTACAATCAGGTCGTTGCTGCAATGGCCGGCCTGGTTTTATATCGACATCTTGAAACTCACCAAAGGCGTGAGGTTATGCTGACTATCGATCAGTTCAAGAATTCTCACCGTTCTTTTTACGGACAATTGCAGGGGAAGATTGCTCTGGTCATAGCCCAGCCACGATGGGAGAGGTGGTCATTAACGACTGAGGAGTTGGAGGATATTGTAGAGTTTCACCGTAGCTTTGGTCGTTTCAGCACGTTAGCGGGTATCAATCCGGGGGCTTACGGAGTTGGTGCCAGCGTCTGGCAGATGATCGTTCATGGTGCCACGAAAGGGAATGTTGTCGGGTTCGCAGCTTCAACAATACTCGTAGGTATTGGAGAGGCATCCCATTCAACAGGTGAAGCGGCACAAGGGGAGCTGGAGAGACGAACAAGAAGAGAGCCGATTAACTCCGCGTCTCCTGTAAACTAACAGGTTGTAAATATGTGCTTGAGCCAAACGGGTCTTGGTAGATGAGGCAACATGTGTGGTCTCGCGACCTTCTGTTCTTTTTTCTGGTCTTCCTGGGATTGTCGGTGACCATCCTCGCAGTGAATCTGCTTACAACCTCTTACGAAGGTGTGTCTGGCCATGCCCTTGCCACAGTTCTGGCCGGACTGGCGCTAGTCAGGTACCGTTGGGATGGAAGCGTCCCGGGCTACACGGTGATAGTGGGATTCTCGGTCGTCGCCGGTTTCAGCGCTATACTCTATCTTTACCTCTTCCAGATTCTGGCGAGCCTGATTCCCAGGCTTGAGTTTGATCCGTTGCGGGGCTACGAAATCGCGTTCTCTTTTTTCGTGAATGCCTTGGTGTTCTGGGGAACGATGTGGTTCAGGCGCAGGGCTACTGCCCGGTGAAATCAGTCAGCCACAAATACGTCGTGGCTGACTGCTGAACTAACTCAGAACGAAATCTTGTCCCAGTTGGCCAAACCCAGGTTGTTCCAGATATTCAGGCTGGCCTCGGCCTGGTTCAGGGTATAGAAGTGCAGGCCGGGGGCACCGGCGGCCAGCAGGCGTTCG
The DNA here is from genome assembly GCF_041690615.1 of Marinobacter sp. GTDB lineage: Bacteria > Pseudomonadota > Gammaproteobacteria > Pseudomonadales > Oleiphilaceae > Marinobacter. The sequence goes on along the minus strand of NZ_JAWLGY010000017.1, from coordinate 48,903 downwards.
CACATGCGGGTTACCACGTCCTCGCCGAACTTTCTGATGCTGTCGGAATCGTCACCGTAGGCTTCCAGCTGCTTGCGGATCCAGCGGGGGATTTCCGCGCCGCACATATCAGAGAAGCGCACCAGGCTGGAGAAGTTGACGATGGGCATGATGCCCGGCACCACCGGAATGGTGATGTTCATCTTTTCCAGCCGGTCGATGAAGTAGAAGTAGCTGTCCGCATTGAAGAAGTACTGGGTGATGGCGCTGTTGGCGCCGGCTTCCACCTTGCGGGCGAAGTTCTTAAGGTCTTCCTCGGCATTGCGGGCCTGTGGGTGGAACTCCGGGTAGGCGGCCACTTCCAGGTTGAAGGTGTCACCGCTGTGCTCGCGGATGAAGGCTACCAGCTCGTTGGCGTAGCGCAGCTCACCGGAAGCACCCATGCCCGAGGGCAGGTCGCCCCGCAGGGCGACGATGCGGTTGACGCCGCTTTCCCGGTAGATATCCAGCAGCTCGGCAATGCTCTCCCGGGTGCCCCCCACGCAGGACAGGTGGGGCGCGGTGGAGATGCCCTGGCTGTGGAGGTTCAGCACCGTTTCAATGGTGCGATCCCGGGTTGAGCCACCGGCCCCGAAGGTGACCGAGAAGAAGTCCGGGTGCACCTCCGCCAGGCGGTCGCGCACGGTCTGGAGCTTTTCCCGGCCCTGATCCGTCTTGGGCGGGAAAAACTCGAAACTGAAGCGTCGTTTGAATTGCTTCTGGGATTCCATGTCTGTTTCCAATCAGTACTTGTAGCTTTCCGGCTTGTAGGGACCTTCAACGGGCACGCCGATGTATTTCGCCTGCTCTGCAGTCATCTTTGTGATCACTCCACCGAAGCCTTCCACCATGGCCCGCGCCACTTCCTCGTCCAGTTTCTTGGGCAGCACCTTGACGTAGACGCCATTGGCTTTTTCAGCGGTGGGCAGTTCCGCAAAGCGGCGCTCGAACAGATACATCTGGGCCAGGACCTGGTTGGCAAAGGAGCCATCCATGATCCGTGACGGGTGCCCTGTGGCGTTGCCCAGGTTCACCAGGCGACCTTCGGACAGCAGGATCAGGTGATCATTGGCGGCCTTGTCGCGGTAAACCACGTGTACTTGCGGTTTGACCTCGTCCCACTCCCAGTTCTTGCGCATGTAGGCAGTATCAATCTCGTTGTCGAAGTGGCCGATGTTGCACACCACAGCACCGCTCTTGAGGGCCTTGAGCATATGCTCGTCGCAGACGTTCATGTTGCCGGTGGTGGTTACCAGCAGGTCTGTGGTGCCCAGCAGGGCCTTGTCGATACCTTGATCAGTGCCGGTGTTCTCACCGTTGATGTACGGGGAGACCACTTCAAAACCGTCCATGCAGGCCTGCATGGCACAGATGGGGTCCGCCTCGGTAATCTTGACGATCATGCCTTCCTGGCGCAGGGAGGCGGCAGAGCCCTTGCCCACGTCACCATAGCCGATCACCAGCGCTTTCTTGCCGGCCAGCAGGTGGTCGGTGGCACGTTTGATGGCATCATTGAGGCTGTGACGGCAACCGTACTTGTTGTCGTTCTTGGACTTGGTAACGGCATCATTGACGTTGATGGCCGGCACTTTCAGTGTCTTCTCGCGCAGCATTTCCTGGAGGCGGTGCACACCGGTAGTGGTTTCCTCCGTTACGCCATGGCACCTGGCCAGGACGTCCGGGTATTTGTCGTGGAGCAGAGCGGTGAGGTCACCACCATCGTCCAGGATCAGGTTGGGCTCCCAGCCTTCCACATCGGCGCCGACCGTGCGCTCCAGGCACCATTCGTACTCTTCCTCTGTTTCACCTTTCCAGGCAAATACGGGAATACCGCTGGCAGCGATGGCGGCTGCGGCCTGGTCCTGGGTGGAAAAGATGTTGCAGGAGGACCAGCGCACGTTGGCGCCCAGTTCGATCAGAGTTTCGATCAGCACCGCGGTCTGAATGGTCATGTGGATGCAGCCCATGATGTTGGCACCCTTGAGGGGCTGCTCACCCTTGTACTTGTTACGCAGGGCCATCAGCGCGGGCATTTCGCCCTCGGCAATGTTGATTTCCTTGCGGCCCCAGTCGGCCAGGGTGATATCGCGGACTTTGTAGTCGTCGAAGCTGTTCAGCTGTTCTGCCGGAGTGCTCATGGTGTTCTCCTGTTCACTAAAAAGAATGGTTTGCCACGGAATCCACGGCCCTTCGACAAGCTCAGAGTGAACGGGAAAACAAAAGATTTTCAGCCACTATATCCACTAAATCCGCGAAAAAGACAAAAACCTGCACTTCAGAAGGTCCTGATTTCGTGTTCTTTAGTGGATTTCGTGGCAAATAATCTATGCCTGTTCTTTTTTCCGTGCTTTCTGTACTTCTCCGTTCGCCCTGAGCTTGTCGAAGGGCCGTCGATTCCGTGGCTAAAAAGGGTCTTTAAACGCCTGCCGCATCCTTCAATGCAGCCGCCCGATCTGTTTTCTCCCAGGGGAAGGCGGTAAACGTCTTGCCCCCAACCGTCATCTCGTACGCCTCACGGCCAAAGTGCCCGTAGGCGGCGGTCTGCTGGTACATGGGGTGCAGCAGGTCCAGCATGTTGGTGATGGCGTAGGGGCGCAGGTCGAAGTGTTCCCTCACCAGCTGGACGATCTTGTCGTCGCTGATCTTGCCGGTGCCGAAGGTGTTCAGGGAGATGGAGGTGGGCTGCGCCACGCCGATGGCGTAGGACACCTGGATCTCACACTTTTCGGCCAGGCCGGCGGCGACGATGTTCTTGGCCACGTAACGGCCGGCGTAGGCCGCGGAACGGTCCACCTTGGACGGGTCCTTGCCGGAGAAGGCACCGCCGCCGTGGCGTGCCATGCCGCCGTAGGTGTCAACGATGATCTTGCGGCCGGTCAGGCCACAGTCGCCAACCGGGCCGCCAATCACGAACTTGCCAGTGGGGTTGATGTGGAACTGGGTGTCCTTGTGCAGCAGTTCCGCCGGCAGGGTGTTCTTGACGATCAGTTCCATTACCGCTTCCTTGAGATCCGCCTGGGTGACGTCCGGGTCGTGCTGGGTAGACAGGACCACCGCGTCGATGCCCACCACCTTGCCGTCTTCGTAGCGGCAGGTGACCTGGCTCTTGGCGTCCGGGCGCAGCCATGGCAGCAGGCCGCTCTTGCGGGCTTCGGCCTGGCGCTGTACCAAACGGTGAGAGAACGTAATCGGCGCAGGCATCAGTACATCGGTTTCATTGCTGGCGAAGCCGAACATCAGGCCCTGGTCGCCGGCACCCTGGTCTTCCGGTTTCTGCCGGTCCACGCCCTGGGCGATGTCGACAGACTGCTTGCCGATGATGTTGATAACGCCGCAGGTATCGCCGTCGTAGCCCACATCCGAGGAGGTGTAGCCGATGTCCTTGATGACGCCACGGACCAGGTCTTCCAGGTCGACCCAGGCGCTGGTGGTGATTTCACCCCCAACAATGGCCACGCCGGTTTTGACCATGGTTTCACAGGCTACGCGGGCGTGGGGGTCGTCTTTCAGGATGGCGTCCAGTACGGCATCGGAGATCTGGTCGGCCAGTTTGTCCGGATGGCCTTCGGAGACCGACTCGGAAGTAAAGATGCTGTAGTCAGACATAGCACAGGCTCCTCTTGAGCTGGCGGGCAGTTTGCTGCCCTGTTTTCAGTGTGATGTTCGCTTTGCTTGGCTGTTAACCAATACGGTTCAGATTGGTAACGGATTTTATATCAAAGAATTTTGATATTCATTGTTGTGTTTGGCTTTCCGGCTTGCGGAATTCCCTTACCTGTATCTGGAAGCCGTTACGCAGGCCAATGAACAGGGTTTCTCCGGTTTCCAACCCCGCGGCGCCGGCCCAGACGTTCAGCTCCTCCGGCTCGAAACCCAGCCAGAGGTCGCCGCAGTTTTCCCGCGCCCAGTCCTGGTCATGCCGACGCAGGTCGCTGATCACCAGATAACCGCCGGGCGACATCAGTTCGCTGGCCTCCAGGAAGATATCCGCCGGGCTCGGCACGTGGTGTAGCACCATGTTGGCCACCACCAGGTCGAAGCGCTCGTTCTTCGGGAGCAGGGTGGCGGTGGTGCCCTCAATCAGCTCCACGTTATCCAGCTTCTCGTCGGCGCAGGTCTGCTGCGCCTTGCGCAGCATGTCGGCAGAGTTATCTACCGCCACTACTCGAGGACAGATACCTGCCAGTACCGGCAGGAAGGCACCCTCCCCGGGGCCGATTTCCAGGGCTGTTTGCCAGTTGTGCTGGGTGGCCCGGGCCCGTATCAGGTCTGCTGCGGGCTCCGCGTAAAGGTCAAAGGCGGCAATCAGCTCCTGTTGCTCACGGAACTGGTCCGCATGGCGGGCGAAGAACGCCTGTGACTGGTCCGCCCGCTGGCTGCGTATGGCTTCGATCTTTTCCTGCAGATGGCCGGCCACCGATACCCGGTCGATGGTACTGAATACCTGTTGTGCCGCAGAGTCGACAACGCCGAGCTGGCCCGGAGTCAGGTGAAGCGGGCGGCGATAGAAGATGGCGTTGCCTTCCCGCTGGGGTTCGATCAGCCCGGCCTTGTGCAGCACTTTCAGGTGGTGGCTCATGCCTGACTGGCGTACATCGAACAACTGGCTCAGCTCCAGCACCCCGAAGGTATCCCGGCGCAGCACGCGCAGGATTTCCAGGCGCAGGGAATCACCGCAAGCCTTGTAGAGCGGGGCGAGGGCATCGAGGCCAACTGGCAGGGCAGGTGCTTTCATATTGGTCATGGCGGCAAGTCTAGTGGTTGGTTGCGGATTGGGCAATATCTATATCAAAAAAAATTGATATAGCTTTGGTGGTGGGTTGGCCGGATTCGGTAATCCCTGCCTCTGTCGCAGCCACGCCGATTTGCCCCGATGGCCACTAATCGGCGAAAATACGCGCCTTCTTTTTTCGATCGCTTATGTTTCCTGACAAATACTGGAGAAACGTCAATGCCGTCCCGTAACGATCTCGCCAACGCCATTCGCGCGCTGAGCATGGATGCGGTTCAGAAAGCCAAGTCCGGCCACCCGGGTGCGCCCATGGGTATGGCGGATATCGCCGAGGTGCTGTGGAATGATTACCTCAGCCACAACCCGGCCAACCCCCAGTGGGCCAACCGTGACCGTTTTGTGCTGTCCAACGGGCATGGCTCCATGCTGCAGTATTCCCTGCTGCACCTGAGCGGGTACGACGTTTCCATTGACGACATCAAGAACTTCCGTCAGCTGCACTCCAAGACGCCTGGTCATCCGGAATACGGCTACACCCCGGGCGTTGAAACCACTACCGGCCCTCTGGGGCAGGGTATTGCCAACGCCGTTGGTTTTGCACTGGCCGAGAAGGCCCTGGGCGCCCAGTTCAACCGCCCCGGCCATAACATTGTCGACCACTACACCTACGCCTTCCTGGGCGACGGCTGCCTGATGGAAGGCATCTCCCACGAGGTGGCGTCCCTGGCCGGAACCCTGGGCCTTGGCAAGCTCATCTTCTTCTATGACGACAACGGCATTTCCATTGACGGCGAAGTGGACGGCTGGTTCACCGACGATACTCCCAAGCGCTTCGAATCCTATGGCTGGCACGTGATCCCGGCGGTGGATGGCCATGACGCCAACGCCATCCGCGCCGCCATCGAAAGTGCCCGCGCCAATACCGACCAGCCTACGCTGATCTGCTGCAAGACCATCATCGGCTTTGGCTCTCCCAACAAGCAGGGCACCGAGAGTTGCCATGGCGCACCGCTGGGCGATGATGAAATCCAGCTGACCCGTGAAAAACTGGGCTGGAACCATGGGCCTTTTGAAGTGCCCGAGGACATCTATGCGGCCTGGAACGCCAAGGAGAAAGGTGCCGCGGCCCAACAAGCCTGGGATGAAGCCTTCGCTGCCTACGAGAAGGCCGAGCCTGGGTTGGCTGCGGAGTTCAAGCGCCGCATGAACGGCGACCTGCCGGCGGACTTTGCGGAAAAGGCGGATGCCTATATCCGTGAGTGCCAGCAAAAGGGCGAGACCGTTGCCAGCCGCAAGGCCTCGCAGAACACCCTGAACGCCTATGGCCCGCTGCTGCCCGAGTTGCTGGGCGGCTCCGCGGACCTGGCCGGCTCCAACCTGACGATCTGGAGTGACAGCAAGGGCCTGACCAGGGATGACGCTTCCGGCAACTACATCTATTACGGTGTGCGGGAGTTCGGCATGGCCGCCATCATGAACGGCATTGCCCTGCACGGTGGCTTTGTGCCTTACGGCGCCACCTTCCTGATCTTCATGGAGTACTGCCGTAACGCCGTGCGTATGGCTGCACTGATGAAGCAGCGCTCCATCTACGTGTTCACCCACGACTCCATCGGCCTGGGCGAAGACGGCCCGACCCACCAGCCCATCGAGCAACTGGCCAGCCTGCGTACCACCCCGAACATGAACACCTGGCGCCCGGCGGATGCGGTTGAATCCGCCGTGGCCTGGAAAGCGGCCCTCCAGCGCAAGGATGGTCCTTCTGCCCTGGTATTCTCACGCCAGGGCCTGCCCCACCAGGACCGTGATGACAAGCAGTTGGCTGACGTGGCCAAGGGGGGGTATATCCTCTCTGACGACGGCGGCACACCGGACCTGATCCTGATCGCCACCGGCTCTGAAGTTGGTCTGGCCCAGGATGCCGCCGCCGCCCTGCGGGAGAAAGGTCATAAGGTGCGGGTGGTTTCCATGCCGTCCACCGAGGTATTCGATGCCCAGAGCGCTCAATACAAACAGAAGGTGCTGCCGCTGGATGTCACCAACCGCATCGCCATTGAGGCGGCCATCGAGGACTACTGGTACAAGTATGTGGGCCTTGATGGCCGGGTGATCGGCATGAGCACCTTCGGTGAGTCCGCGCCCGCCGGTGAGCTGTTCCGGGAGTTCGGGTTCACGGTCGATAACATCGTCGACACCGCCCTTGAGCTGCTGGATAACTGATGAGCAACGGAGCCCCTGCCCGCATTGCCATTAACGGCTATGGCCGCATTGGTCAGTGCGTGCTGCGTGCGCTCTATGAAAATGGCTACCGTGACCGGCTGCAGGTGGTGGCCATCAACGAGCTGGCAGACCTGGACACCATCGCCCACCTGACCCGCTATGACTCAACCCACGGACGCTTTCGTGGGGACGTGCAGGCACAGGGTGACCAACTGGTCGTGAACGGCGATGCCATCCGGGTGCTGCGAAGCGCCGAACCCGATGGCCTGCCCTGGGGTAATCTGGGCGTGGACCTGGTGCTGGAGTGCTCAGGTTCGTTCAGTGATCGGCCAACGGCGGAGCGACACCTGGCATCAGGTGCCCGCCGGCTGCTTTTCTCCCAGCCGGCAGGGCCTGATGTGGATCGCACGGTGGTTTTCGGCGTGAACGACAACAGCCTGGAAGCCGCAGACCGTATCGTGTCGGCGGCCTCCTGCACCACCAACTGCCTGGTGCCTGTGATAAAGGTACTGGATGAGGCGCTGGGCGTGGAGCAGGGCAGTACCACGACCATTCACGCGGCCATGAACGACCAGCCGGTTATCGACGCCTACCATCACCAGGACCTGCGTCGTACCCGTAGCGCCCTGCACAATATCGTGCCGGTGGACACAGGCCTGGCCCGGGGTATCGAGCGGCTGTTACCGGATATGAAAGACCGGTTCAGCTCAGTCGCCATGAGGGTGCCCACGTTGAACGTCTCGGCCATCGATATGGTGGTGAACGTTCGCCGTGAAACCTCCGTTGACGAAGTGAACCGCCTGCTGGCGGACGCCTCCGGGAACGGCCTCAAGGGTGTATTGGGCTATACCGACGAACTGCTGGCCAGCTCCGACTTCAACCACGATGCCCACTCCGGCGTCGTCGATGGCGGCCAGACCCGGGTCACCGGCGGGCGAATGGTGAAGGTGCTGTGCTGGTTTGATAATGAATGGGGCTTTGCCAACCGGATGCTGGACGTAGCCCGGTGCTGGTTGGGTAAAAACGATTGATTGGCCACGGAATCCACGGAAGAACACGGAAAGAAGATAAAGATACTTGCCACGAAAATCACGAAAGAACACGAAAAACTGGACTGCTCTAAAAATCTGTCTGTTTTAACTTTCGTGTTGTTTCGCGGGTTTAGTGGCTAAAAAATCATTCAATCTTTTCTTTCTTCATGTTTTCCCGCTCGCCCTGAGCTTGTCGAAGGGCTGTGGATTCCGTGGCAAAACAAGTATTTGAACTCTCAGGAAAATGGAACTGCGATTATGGCCATCAAGAAAATGACTGACCTGAACCTCGCGGGCAAGCGGGTTCTGATTCGTGAAGATCTGAACGTACCGGTAAAGGACGGCAAGGTCAGCAGCGACGCGCGTATCCGTGCCTCACTGCCCACCATCAAGGCGGCGCGGGATGCCGGTGCGAAGGTCATGCTGATGTCCCACCTGGGGCGCCCGGAAGAGGGCGTTTACGACGAGGCCTCCTCCATGAAGCCGGTGGCCGAGCACCTGACCGGTCTGCTGGGGCAGGACGTTCGCCTGGTCAAGGACTACCTGGACGGTGTCGAGGTGGCCGACGGTGAGGTGGTGCTGTTCGAGAACGTGCGCTTCAACAAGGGTGAGAAAAAAGACAACGAGGCGCTGGCAAAGCAGTACGCCGCCCTGTGTGACGTCTATGTCATGGACGCCTTCGGCACCGCCCACCGGGCCCAGGCCTCCACCCACGGTGTGGCGAAGTTCGCTCCGGAAGCGTGCGCCGGCCCGCTGCTGGCGGCGGAACTGGATGCCCTGGGCAAGGCGCTGGACAACCCGGCGAAGCCCGTGGTTGCTATTGTTGGCGGCTCCAAGGTCTCCACCAAGCTGGATGTGCTGAACGCCCTGGAAAAGGTTTGCGACCAGATTATCGTGGGTGGTGGTATCGCCAACACCTTCCTGGCGGCCGCCGGGCACCCGGTGGGCAAGTCCCTGTGTGAGCACGACTTGATCGATACCGCCAAGGATATCGCCTCCCGGGTGGAAATTCCGCTTCCGGTCGATGTCGTGGTTGCTCCGGAGTTTTCGGAAAATGCCACCGCGACGGTGAAGAACATTTCCGACGTGGCCGAGGACGATATGATCCTTGACGTCGGCCCGGAAACTGCCGGCGAATTTGCCCAGTTACTCAAGAATGCAAAGACCATTCTGTGGAATGGCCCGGTCGGCGTATTCGAATTCGATCAGTTTGGTAATGGCACCAAGGCCCTGGCCCATGCTATTGCTGAGAGCGACGCGTTCTCGCTGGCCGGCGGTGGCGATACCGTGGCGGCGGTTGACAAGTATGGCGTAGCTGACAAGATTTCGTATATCTCCACCGGCGGCGGTGCCTTCCTGGAGTTCGTGGAAGGCAAGACGTTGCCTGCAGTAGCGGTATTGGAAGAGCGAGGGGAGTAACTCCCAAACCAGATCGCGAGGTGGGCCGGGAACGCTTTCCGGGACCTTCGAAAACATGGACGTTTTCGAAGAGCCTACATGGATGTATCTACGGCGTGTCCCGGAAAGCGTTCCCGGCCTGCCGTAGCAGACTCCCAAGTCTGCCTCAACAAAATTTCAAGCAAGGAGAAAACCCATGGCCCTGATTTCGATGCGGCAACTTCTGGATCATGCCGCCGAGCATGGTTACGGTGTGCCCGCTTTCAACGTGAACAACCTGGAGCAGATGCGCGCCATCATGGAAGCGGCGGACAAGACCGATTCCCCGGTGATTGTCCAGGCCTCCGCCGGTGCCCGCAAATACGCAGGTGCCCCCTTCCTGCGCCACCTGATCCTGGCGGCAGTGGAAGAGTTTCCCCACATTCCCGTGGTAATGCACCAGGACCACGGCACCAGCCCGGCGGTTTGTCAGCGCTCCATCCAGCTGGGCTTCAGCTCGGTGATGATGGACGGCTCCCTGGGTGAAGACGGCAAGACCCCCACAGACTATGAGTACAACGTGGATGTGACCCGTCGTACTGTGGACATGGCCCACGCTTGTGGTGTGTCCGTGGAAGGTGAGCTGGGCTGCCTCGGCTCCCTGGAAACCGGCATGGCCGGCGAGGAAGACGGGATCGGCGCGGAAGGCAAGCTGGACCACGACAAGCTGCTGACGGATCCGGAAGAAGCCGCTGACTTCGTCAAGAAGACCCACGTGGATGCCCTGGCCATTGCCATCGGCACCAGCCACGGCGCCTACAAGTTTACCCGTCCGCCCACCGGCGACATCCTGGCCATCGAGCGGATCAAGGAAATCCACGCCCGCATCCCGGACACCCACCTGGTCATGCATGGCTCCAGTTCCGTGCCTCAGGAGTGGCTGGAGATCATCAACCAGTACGGCGGCGAGATTCCGGAAACCTACGGGGTGCCGGTTGAGGAAATCGTCGAGGGCATCAAGCACGGTGTTCGCAAGGTCAACATCGATACCGACCTGCGCCTGGCCAGCACCGGTGCGGTCCGTCGCTTCCTGGCTGAGAACAAGGCCGAATTTGACCCCCGCAAGTTCCTCAAGGAAACCATGAAGGCCATGACCGAGGTCTGTGTCGCCCGTTATGAGGCATTCGGTACGGCCGGTAACGCCAGCAAGATCAATCCGATCAACCTGGAACGGATGTACGAGCGTTACGAGGCTGGTGAGCTGGACCCGAAGGTCCGGTAACCGGCTACCCCAGGAGCACTCAGTTGACCGTAAAGGTTAGAGTGCTCAGCACCTCCGCCGGCGGTGGGTTCAGTGCCGCTGCCGTGCGGAACTGGCTGATGGCCTCATGGTCGCCATGGATGGCGTGCACGAAGGTCGGGCGAACGCTCTGGTAATACAGGGTGTTCTCCACTGTCAGGGGTAGCTCCAGACCCTCCGGTAACGGTAGCTCGTAACTGATGGTGTCGGTTCCTCCTGCCTCCGCATTGAAGTCCTCATCCCCCTCTATGCCGGCCGGCGCTACATGCCCGGGCGCTGCCTTGTTGTCGAATCCTGCCGGCGGTATCCGGTTGTCCTTCAGCGCGTCGGACGCATACAGCAGGATATGGGTAATGTCCCCCGTGGTGGCTTGCAGCACGGTTTCGTACACGGGCACCTGATCTGCGGAGGTCACCAGGTTGACGTGGGGACTGAAGCACGTCGATGAATCGAACCCTTCCGGCTTTCGCGCGGTCAGGCATTCGGTTCGGGTAAAGGTGCTATCACTGACCAGCCGGTGTTGATCGTCCGGAATGCCGCTCTCGAATATGGTGGTACCGCGGGCATCCATTACCCGTGTGGCCAGCCAGACCCGCCGTGAGGGGAAACTCGTGGGCAGCTTGTGGCCTGTTCGGTTCTGTACCGTTATCCGGAAGGCGAGCCGGTCGTCGCTGAGGGCCGGGCCGGAAGCCGACAGGCTGGCAGCGGTTCCCAGAAACGCCCGGGTACGCTCGGCGTTGCGGGCGAACTCTCCCGCCTCATTGATGGTGCCCCGCCCCAGCTCTTCCCGGAACATTTCCAGCGTCTCCAGCAGCCAGGTATTGCCCCCCAGGAACAGGTGAGGTGAGTAGGGCCCGCGCTCCGGCCAGCTGAGGTTTACGCTGCCGTCGTAGCGGTTTACCGCCAGTCTCGTCAGGAAGTTGTCGCTGATGTCGTCCCTGGCCATGTGACAGTCCTGGCAGGATGTCTGATTACTGCCCGAAGGCCCGAAATCACTCAGGGTCCATTCCGTATACGGCGCCTGCTCCGGGAAATAGGCGCCCGTGGGCTGGTCGGTGACGTTGTCGATAACCGGTGTGAACAGCTCGTGACAGCTGGCGCAATGGCGGGCATCGCTCATCTGCAGACCGAATTCCGGCTCGAAGCCGATGGCATTCTGCATCGCATTCTTGACGGGACTCTGGTAAGGGCCGTAAATCAAGGGCATGGCCTGGTCGTAGTCCACGTCAAAGTCGCCGGAATGGACGTCTCCACTGAGTATATCGTCAGTGATCTGGTGACAGAGGGAGCAACTGATTCCCTCCCGGGCATGAGGGTCCGTCAGTGCTGAAGCCATCGGGTAGAAGTCGTTATTCAGGCCAACTCCGGTCTTGTGAGCGTGGGTCCTTGCCATGGGGGAGTGGCAGGTGAGGCACTTGTCCTCAATAAAGCCGGCGAGCTCCGGGAACTGTTCCGTTTCGTGGGCGACCGCGGCGCGGAAATAGGGGTCGGTAAAGGCATTGGCCATGACTGAACTCTTCCAGCCGGTGATTGGGCTGACGTCCTCGCCATCAGGGGCGGGGACGGGATCCCCGGGGGTGGTCGGGGCTCGCAGCACTGCCGGGTCCGCTCCGGGTTCGCTTGCCCGGTGACAGCTCCCGCAGTCCGCAGCGGCCAGGAAATTGCCGGTCTGGTCCCAGTGCGCTGGCTGGTCTGTCAGGGTGGGCAGGTCTTCATCATCCACCACATCGATTATGGCGCTGTCTGCCAGTGTCGGGTCTGACACGGCCGTGGCGGTCAGAGTGTAGCGCTCAAGCCCGTTGACATCCGGGTTGTCTGATAGTTGCAGTTGGAAGCCAACAGTCACCTCACCGGCCGGGATCACCAGGCTTCGGGGCGGGGTGACATCGTCTGAAACCGGTGTGATTGAAACCTCAAAATGTTGATCCACCGGTTGGGGTTGCGAGAGCGTCAGCTTGCCGTCAAGCGATCCTGATGATTCCACTACGGCGGTTTGTGAAAGCGACAGGTGAATGACCGTAGCGGGATCCTCGCCCGCAGTGCTGTCGGAATCACCGCCACCCCCGCCTCCACACCCGGATACTGAGGTAATAACCAGTGCGGCAAAAAGCCGCATACCCCGGCCAGCGTTCATAGCAGTAACTCCGCGAATGTTTGATGGAATTAGCTTAGTCCATTTCACCATAAAATTGACGAAAGAAGCTTTCACTGGACAGAAACTGATCTATCATGAATTTTGTGAAAGAAATCTCAGTGGAGTGTGGCACGGATCGGGCCACTTCTGAGCAGATGGGTCGTTTGTCATTTTCAGTTCAAGGGGTTGTGGATATGATCTCAAAAAGAAGCCGGAAAGCGTGGAAATCCGGGAGACCCAAGACGGGCACTTCCTGCTACAGGAAGGCCTTGTTGGCCGGATTGTTGGGAACGGGGCTGGTGGCAGGAGCAGTGGTCGCCCAGGAGCCTACACCTAACACTTATGTGGATGTGCCTGTGCCCCAGCTGACAGGCTGGAACGAAGTTAACCGGTTGACGGTTCAGCCCGGTATTGATGGCTATACCGGCGCTTCGGCCCGCACGCAGATTTACACCAGTGAAACAGCCAAACAGGCTGCAGCAGATGCCCTGGCGGCTGACCCCGATGGGAGCGAGTCAAACATCGAGGATCTGCTATGGACTGACAGTCCCGCCGCAGTCTACTGGGAACTCGACGATGGTAGTGGCCGTCCTCCGGGCATCCAGGTCGTCACTGACGATTTCGACTTTCCCACCAACAACTGCATTATGGCCTCGGGTGAGCGTGAGTCCACCGAGTTCCCCGGTACCGTTGTGCCGAAACTGTGTAGTGATCCCCCAAGCAGTTCCAAGCGCTATTTCCTGGAGATCCGTGAGGCGGATGTCCCTGTCGACCTGGTGTTTGATTTCGGTGTGAAAGACATCCGCTACGGCGGCGTCAAGGATCCCGAGGATGATGGTGGTGAGGCGTTGGAAGCCTTCCGTCAGGAATATGGCATTGGTCGTATTTACCGGGCCATCCAGAAAGTCATCAATAACTCCGATGAGCGCTGGGCCGCCATTAATGTTGAAATCGGCCGAGGGGTCGGTGATGGTTTCCAGCGTTTCAACTTCGCGGATGACGGTGTTGCGTTCGAATTGCGTAACTTTGTTCCCCGGGAATTCTTCGAAGGGGAAACCGGCGCGCCGGACATCGAAGTCTGGAACCCTGACCGGTATGCCACCTTCTCGCCGAAACTGTATGACGACGGCTCCCGCGAGCGCTTTGATCCGGGCTTCTTCGATGCCCAGGCGGGCGGCATGTTCCCTCCCCAGCAGGCAAGCGGGTCGGATGACAAGAGCCCGTTTATTTTCAGTGGTACAGCCACCAATCCGGACACCGGGGCGACTGGTGCCATTACCGGCAACCATTTCAGCATGCTGGATAACCAGGCCGCCGGCTCAAGCCTAAACCAGTTTGTCTTTGGTTATATGCTGTCCGACTCACTGGCACCGTCAGTTGTCGCAATCTATGAAGACGGCAACCCGGAAGGTGAGTCAGATGCTATCGAGGCGTGGTGGGATGGCCAGAACTGGCGCTACGGCCAGGCTGGTGACGAGAGTGGCCTGAACCCGTTTGGAGCTGTGCCCCTGGATCAGCTTGAACAGTGGGCTGCCAAGCCTCTGGGTCTGGATATCGACGGGGCAACGCCGGAGCGTTACCAGGTCGATCTGAGTGATGACCTGGCCACACAGAATATGGACGTTTTCATCTATATCGGCGAGGAAATCCTGGATGAGACCGGGGCCCCACGGTACGACACCCTCACCCTGCGGGTGGAGGCGGTATCTGTGGCCGAAGCCGGCCTGACGGGGGCGGACGGAGCTACTGATCCGCTATGGACACAAGCTGGCAACGAAGCACCACTGCTAGCCTCCTACTTGCCTGAGAGCACAACACCGGTGGCCCTGAACGATCTGGCTACCACCATCGGCACCAATCCGGTGGAGATTAATCTGTTGGAGAATGACATTCTCAACCAGGCGCTCCTAAGCACGCGTATCTCCGACGGGGCCGTGACAGCCACAGTGGTAGAAACGCAACCTGCCAATGGAACCGTGACCGTGGATGCCTCTGGCATAGCAACGTATACAGCAGACGCGGACTTTGCCGGGGCAGATACCTTTACCTATGTGGTCCGAACCACTGATGATGATGGTACTGATGGTTTTGATTATGGCACTGACACTGAGTCGAACACTGCCACTGTAACGGTCCGGGTTGACACCCCGCCTGATCCGGATGCTCCGGTTGCAGCCAACGACTCTGCGGTAACCTTCTTCGACACCCCGGTAACCATCGATGTGCTGGCCAATGACACATTGCCAACCGGTACGCCCACCGTCGAAATCCTGGACGATCCTTCGTCGTCGCAGGGCACTGCAGTGGTTGAAGATAACAAGATCGTCTTTACACCGAACGAAGCGTACACGGCGTTCGATGTGCCGGCCCGGTTCACCTATCGCGTCACGGTAAATGGTAAGGAGTCCAACGCGGCCCTGGTGACTGTAAGGATCGACGATACTCCTGAAATCTATGTCCCGCCCGCAGAGCCTTCCTCAGGTTCTGGTGGCTGTAGCTACAAGCCGGGTGCACCCTTCGACCCGACCCTGTTGCTGCTGGCCCTGGCAGCCATCGGTGGCGTGGCCTACCGCAACCGCCGCAGGGAGCAACAGCAGTAAGGCTGTGACGCGGTAGCCCTGACAAGCCCCGGTATTTTGCACCGGGGCTTTTTTGTTTCTGTGGGGCGGTCAGACGTTACGTTTGCGCAATGCTGTGGCGGTAGCGGGCTCAGGCCCCGTCACAGCGTCTATAGTCTGGAGGTGTATGGAACTTCAGGAGACGCATCATGGATATGCTGGAGCAGATTGCCGACTACCTTCAGGATAATGACCTCAAACTGGCCACCGCCGAGTCCTGCACGGCGGGCCTGGTCGCCTCGGAACTTGCGCGAATTCCTGGCAGCGGCAGTTGCATGGACTGTGGCCTGGCGGTCTACTCGCCGGAATCCAAGAATCGCTACCTGAAGGTGAGCTTCGATACCATTGAGCAGTATGGGCTGACCAGCGAGCAGGTGGCAGCGGAGATGGCCATCGGTGCCCTGAACCGTAACAACGCCAGCATTGCACTTTCCAATACCGGTATTGCCGGCCCGGCACCCGGTGATGACGGTACGCCGGTGGGTACCGTGTGCTTTGCCTGGGCGGTGCGCTGCGGTGAGCAGACCTTCAGCTACACAGAGACCCGGCGCTTCGACGGGAGCCGGAACGAAGTCCGCCTGGCGGGCACCCACTATGCCCTGGAGCGGCTCCCCTATTATCACCGAAGGGCCTTGAACGAAAGCTGACAGTCAGAGGAGACGACGGATGGATGCCCCATCAGGCGATGACGTTCAACAACAGATCATCCGCGAGCTGAAGGTACGGGCGGCGATAGACCCGGACCAGGAAATCGAGCGGCGGGTGGCATTCCTCAGGGAGCATATGGCCGCCTCCGGACAGCACTCCCTGGTACTGGGAATCAGTGGTGGTGTTGATTCCACCGTTGCCGGGCGCCTTGCCCAGCTTGCCGTTGAGTCCGCCAGGGCACAGGGCATGGACGCTGCCCGGTTCGTGGCGATGAGGCTGCCCTATGGGGTGCAGCACGACGAGGAAGACGCCCGCACGGCCCTTAGGTTTATCGATCCGGATGAGCTGCTTGAGGTGGATATAAAGCCTGCCAGTGATGCCATACTCGAATCCCTTGACCAGGGTGGCCTGCAGTTCCGGGACGCCGGTCACCGGGATTTCGTGATGGGAAATATCAAGGCCCGGCAACGGATGATCGCCCAGTACGCCGTCGCCGGCGCGAGGTCCGGGCTGGTGGTGGGCACTGACCAGGCCGCTGAGGCCATGATGGGCTTCTTTACCAAGTACGGTGACGGCGCCTGTGACCTGGTACCGCTGACCGGACTGAACAAGCGCCAGGTGCGTCAGCTGGGGCAGGCCCTGGGGGTACCGGCCAGGCTGGTGGACAAGGTGCCTGCCGCTGACCTGGAATCACTGGACCCCGGCAAGACCGATGAAGAGGCCCTGGGGGTCAGTTACGATGAAATTGACGATTTTCTGGAAGGCAGACCGGTTACTGACCGGGGCCGGGCAATTATCCTGGAAACCTGGCGGGCCACCGCTCACAAACGCCGGTTACCGATCGAACCTGACTGACTTGTAATTTCGGTGTTCGCGTCAAATATAGGTAGGTAGAGATTTTTTATATAAGGCGCGAGGAGAATCGATGGACTTCAAGGACTACTACGCGGTACTCGGTGTCAGCGAGTCGGCCTCTCCCGAGGAAATCAAGAAGGCCTACCGCAAGCTGGCCCGGAAATATCACCCGGATGTCAGCAAGGAGGAAGACGCTGACACAAAGTTCAAGGATGTGGGCGAAGCCTACGAGGTGCTGAAAGACCCGGAGAAACGGGCGGAATACGACCAGTTGCGCAAGTATGGCGCCCGGGATGACGGTTCTTTCGAGCCGCCGCCCGGGTGGCAAAGTGCTTCCGGGTTTGGTGGTGGTGGTTACACAGATGCCGATGCCCGCCAGTTCAGTGACTTTTTCGAGGAGATCTTCGGTGGCAGTCGCCGGGCCGGGGGCTTCTCTGGCGGCGGATTCGGCGGTTTCCGCCAGAGCGCGCGCAGCCGGGGTGAAGACGTGCATGCCCGCCTGGCGCTGTTCCTGGAGGAAGCCTACCATGGTTGTGAGAAGCAGGTTCAGTTCACCACCCATGAGGTGGACGAGCACGGGCGCATTGTCACCAGGCCGAAAACCCTAAAGGTGAAGATTCCTGCCGGCATGCGGGATGGCCAGCATATCCGTCTGAAAGGCCAGGGCTCTCCCGGCATTGGCGGTGGCGAGAATGGCGATCTGTTTATCGAGGTGGAACTGGCGCCCCATCCGCTGTTCACAGTGGAAGGCAGGGACCTGTTGCTGACCGTACCGGTGGCCCCCTGGGAGGCCGCCCTGGGCGCCAGTGTCACCGTGCCGACTGTGGGGGGCAAGGTGAACCTGAAGGTTCCCAAGGGCTCCAACAGTGGTCGCAAGCTTAGGCTGAAGGGCAAGGGCCTGCCCGGCAAGCACCCGGGCGATCAGATTGTGGTGCTACAGGTGGTCATGCCGGAGCAGCACAGCGAAGAGGCCGAGAAGCTCTACCAGCAACTGGCGGAAGCCGAGAAGCATTTCAATCCGCGTAGCAAACTGCATGTGTGACAGGGGGCAGGATGACAACCACGGATACCACCATCACCATCGAACTGGACGACCCGGCAGGTACCTTCACTCTGCGGGAGGTCTGCGAACGCGGGGAATGTCACGCGGAATTCGTGATCAAGCTGGTGAGTCACGGCGTGATATCACCGGTGAACGATACCGCAGAGGTCCACGAGTGGGCGTTTGACCTGCAGGCCCTGGCGCGGCTACGCAAGGCCCAGCGTCTGCAGCGGGACCTCAAGATCAACCTGCCGGGCCTGGCCATGTCCCTGGACCTGCTGGACGAGGTCCGGGAAATGCGCCGTGAAGTGGATCGCCTGAACCGACTGCTGGCGCAGTTTATCACCGACTGAAGGGAGCTCCGCTAATTGCCGGGATGGCCGGAGGGTCACCCCGGCGGCCCGGTGGTGCCCCCTTACAATTGTCTCAACCCCCTTTCTTGTCCAGCGCCTGGATCTGCGCATAGAGGGCTTCGGCCTCCTCCATCAGGGCGGAGTGCGTCCTTAAATCCCCGTTTCGTTGTGCGTGCAAGGCCTTCGCGAGCTTGTCGTTATAGGCTTTCTGCAGTTTTTTCTTTGGATCGCCCTTCAGAAATCCCAACATTTTTTCGCTTCCGTTTTCGTCGTGTGTTCAGTTCTTTACGTGGCCCGGCCGGTGAGGTTCACAAAAACTTCACCGTTGGCTGCTGGACTTTTTGTAAATTGGGAATAAAATCCCAAAATATGAGTTGGGAAAAAAGTCCCAAAAGCGGAATTGGCGTTACCGCCCCCGGGCAGTCCAGGCCGATAAGAACGGTCGAGCACGCAATGGAGAGAGCAATGAAACGCAACAAACTGACAATCGCAGTTAAAGCCCTGCTGATCGGAACCGTCGCCGGCTCCCTGGTGGCCTGTGGCGGAGGCGGGGGCTCAAGTTCCGGCGATACCACCGGCGAAACCAGCACCACGGCCAGCGGCACCAGCGTGGGGCCGGTTTCCGGTTTTGGCAGCGTCTATGTCAACGGTACCTACTTCAATACCGACGATCTTGGCGGCAGCATTACCAGCGATGACGGACTCAGCCGGGAAGACGAGCTGGAAAAAGGCATGATCCTGCAGGTGAAGGCCGATTGGGATGACGACCGTAACGAAGGCCGGGCCCGCAGCGTCGAATACGACGACACCCTTCGTGGTGCCCTGACGGCTTTCAGCTGGGATGAGGTCGAGAACACTGGCTCGCTGATGCTGGCTGGCCAGACCGTTTTGCTGGATGGGCGCACCGTCATTAAAAGTATCGACGAGCTTGCAACCGTAGCCGGGGCACCTGGCAATTACCGGGTGCGGGTGAGTGCCTGGCGTCAGGGGGATGGCAGTTTCAGGGCAAGCTTTGTGGGCATCCGGCCGGTGGCGGAGCGCTTCACAGGGGATGATGACCGTGAGACAGAGATCGAGGGAGTGATTGCTGACCTGGATCGTGACGCACGGACCTTTACCATCAGCGGTCTGGTGGTGGATTATCAGTTGGCCGGGTTTGATGACGACCTCGATAGCGCCGATGATCTTCGTGATGGCTTGGTGGTGGAAGTCGAGGGCTACCTCGATAACGGTGTACTGATGGCCCGGGAGATTGAAGGCGAGGACGACTGGTTCGACGATGACGATGATGTGGAGATTTCCGGTGCCATCGCCGGTGATTACGACACCAGCGCCCGCCGGTTTATTCTCAACGGCGTGACTGTCCAGGTGGACAGCGATACTGAGTTTGATGACGGCCTGCGCGAGGACCAGTTGTCCGATGGTCTGTTCGTGAAAGTCGAGGGTGAATATCGCGGCGGCCTGCTTCACGCAGAGGAAATCGAGCCCCGGGATGGCGATGCGGAGCTGGAAGGCGTGATCGACTCGGTCAACCTTGCGGAGAACCGGATGCAGGTTTCCGGGGTGACGGTGGCCATTTCCATCAATACCCTCATTGAGGACGACGACGATGATGATGCCCGCAGCCGCACCCAGGACCTGGAGTCCCTGGCACAGGGCCAGTACGTCGAGATCGAGGGTCGCCAGCGCTCCGACAATACCGGTAGTTACCTTGAGGCGTTCAAGATCGAGCGTGAAGACGACGATGATGGCGACTTCGAAGTGGAAGGCCGGGTGGATGAGATAACCGGTGATACCTTGAATATCATGGGCCTGACCCTGAACCGGGGCGACGTCAGCTTCAGCGGTATTTCTGCCGGTAGTCGGGTTGAGATCGAGTTTGAAGGCTCGCCGGGCCGTTACGTAATCACTGACATCGAACTTGAAGACGACGATGACGATGACAGTGATGATTGATGGTGCTGGATAATTGAGGGGCCGGTCATGGCCCCTCTCTGGTGCTACCCCCTTATGTGGGAATACAATCCCAAACCATGTCAGATCATACTCTCGGGCCCCTGCACCGTGCCCTCTATCGAATCCTCCGGCCCCTGGTCCGCCTGTTGCTCCGTAATGGCGTGCCTTTCGGGGACTTTGCCGAACTGGCGCGGAGAGCCTACATCGAGACTGCTCTGAAGGATTTTCCGGAGCGAGGACGGAAAATGACCGACTCACGGGCCGCTGTGCTCACCGGGCTGACCCGGAAGGAAGTGAAGCGTCAGCGGGAAATCCTCGCCGGCGAGCCCCTCGAGCCCCGATACAATCGCCAGGGCAACCGCGCGTCCCGGGTGGTGGCGGGCTGGGTACATGATCCCCGTTTTCAGGATGCCCGTGGGCATCCCGCGACACTCACGGTGGATGGCAGCGCCGGCTTTGCCGAGTTGGTCCGCCTTTACAGTGGCGATATGACCCCCAGGGCCGTGCTGGACGAACTGCTGCGCGTGGGTGTGGTGGCCTGGAAGGCCGAAGAGGGGGGTATGCTCGAACTTCGCAAGCGGGCCTATGTGCCGGCCGGCGACGACACTGAGATGCTCCATATCTTCGGTGAAGACGTATCAGATCTTGTGGCCACCATTGACTACAACCTTGTGAGCAGCCGGCAGGGGCAGCAGCCCCTGTTTCAGCGGACGCTCACATACGACAACATCCCACCGGAAGTCATCGGGGAGTGGCGGGCACTGGCCAGTCGCCAGTCACAGCAGCTCCTTGAGCGGCTGGACGGCTGGCTGGGACCAAAGGATCAGGATGTAACCGGAGCCGGGACAGAAGCAGCCCATCGGGCGGTTCGCACGGGCATCAGTGTGTTCTATTTTGAAGACCCGGTTCAGAACAGAGGGAAAGACCATGATTGCTCGTCCAGCTAGTCGTCTCGCCACCATCTGCCTGTTGTCGGCAACACTGTCGCTGGCAGCCTGTGGTGGTGCCGGGGGAGGTGTTTCGGGTGGGGGAGGCCTTGCCGAGGGGGGCATTCGTGGCACCGGCTCCAGCGTCGGGCCTGTGTCCGGTTTTGGCAGTGTTTTTGTCAATGGAATCCGGTTTATCACCGAGAACCTGAGCATTGACGATTTCGAGGGTGAGCCTGGTGTTCCCGTCGAAGCGGACCTTGAAAAAGGGATGATTCTGCAGATCCGTGGAGAATGGCAGGACGATGGCGAGGGGCAGGCGGAACTGGTCCGTTATGACGACACCCTGCGTGGGCCGGTGACCTCGGTTACTCAGCCCTGGGACGATGTGGCCCGGCAAGGGCGAGTCGAGGTCATGGGCTTTGATGTCACCCTGGACCGCCTGACGCAGACCACGCTGGCGGACCTGGCGACGATCACCGTCGATCAGCCCCTGAGAGTCAGTGGCTGGCTGCAGGCAGACGGCAGTTTCCGGGCCAGCTTTATCGGACCTGTTACATCGGCGGATCGCGCACAGGAAATCGAGGGCTACCTTTCCGTCACCGGTGAAGAGGGAAACGAGCGCTACTTTGTCGATGGCCTGGAGTTGCAGATCCCCTCAGGGGCTGTATGTGACGAACTGGAACTGGCTGACGGTACGCCGGTTGACGCCGAAGGCGAATACTCCGGCGACGCAGCGTTTATCGTCAGTGAGATCTGTAATGGCCCGACGGCTTTCCTGGATGAATCCCTTGATGAGGATGTCCAGATCGCGGGAGTGGTAACCGAGGCGTTCGACGGTGAATTCGCCAATGGCCGTTTCTCGCTGAACGGTATTCCTGTCACTACGGACGGCAATACCGAAGTTGATGACCTGGCGCCATCCGATATCAACCCCGGCGTCTTGCTGCAGGTCGAGGGGCGTTATATTAACGACAATGGTGTGCTGACGTTGCAGGCCGAGGAAATCGAGTACCGTGACGCGGATGCGGAAGTGGAAGGAGCCCTCGACGGGGTGGACGGCGATGTCCTCTGGGTTGGCGGCGTCGAGATTCGCCAGACACCGTTCACTATCCGTGAGGACGATGACGACGATGATGAGGGCTGCCCTGAAGTGATCGGTTCGGAGCTGATCGGTCGGGTTGCGCTTGAAGTTGCCGGCATCCAGCGGTCGGATGCAGGGTACCTGGAAGCCCTGGAAATCGAGTGTGAAAGTGATGTTGATGACTCTGGGTATCAACTCGAGGGACGGATTGAAGCCTTGAACCGCGACGCCGGCTCGGAAAGCCTGACTGTTCTCGGCGCGGTGATCCGTGTAGGTGGGGACAGCGAGCTTGATGATGTGGAATTTGCTGACCTGAGTGAAGGTGACCGTGTCGAGGTCGACTATGTGGCTGATGATGGCGGCGGCTATATTGCTGAAGAGATCGAACTGGAGGAAGACGACGACTGACGTCTCCCTGAAGCGGGCTGGCGGCATAGTGCAGGCACAGGGAGTTGTTCCGCCGGGCCAAACATCTCACAATAGCGTCCCTTGAAACATCGCCGCCATACTACGGACAAGGAGCAGGAGACCATCCATGGGTGAAGCCAAACGTCGTCAGGAAACGGGGGGGCCGTCACCCCGCAAGCGCTCCCGCAAGAGCCTGGTGTTCACCGGGCTGGTGATTGTTGCCGTAGCTGTTGTGGCTGCGTTGTATTACCTGACCCAGCCGTCGCTGACCGGTGCCGGCGACCTGCCGGATGTGTCTGAAGACACCCCGGCGTTTCCGGCGGAACTGGATCGTTATGGTGTTTCGGTGGGGCCGGAAGACGCCGATGTCGTGGTAAGGGAGTTCGCCGACTACCAGTGCCCGGCGTGCGCCCGCTTTGCCGAGGCCACTGCGCGCCTGAAAGAAGAGTACGTGGAGCCAGGCAAGGTACGCTTCGTATTCTTTGACCTGCCTCTGCCCCAGCATACCCACTCCACCCCTGCGGCTATGGCGGCTCGTTGTGCCGGTGACCAGGACCAGTACTGGGCCATGCATGACCGTCTGTTTGAAGAGCAGTCCAACTGGGAGTCACTCTCTGATGCCTCGGATCGATTTGCTGGCTATGCTGACGACCTGGACTTGGATAACCGTCGCTTCAAGCGGTGCATGGAGTCCGAGTTGCACAGTGAGGCCATCGAGGACAGCCGGCAGGTAGCCATACAGCTGCAGATTGCCAGTACCCCGACCGTGCTGGTGAACAATATCCCCCTCAATCGCCCGGGCTGGGAACAGCTTTCTGCCGTGGTTGAGCGGGAACTGAACGAACAGTAATGCCGGTCGCCCCTGGCGGATTGGTTTTCATTTCCGGGTTTGGTTAAAATTCGCCCGCCATTGACGATGCCGGCCCGTGCCGGCGTCGTACTGAATCACCATGCTCCGGATTTACGGTCCGGCCCGCAGGAGTCACCATGTCCCAGAATGTTGTTGTCTGCGCACTGTACAAGTTCGCAGTGCTGAATGATTACCGTGATTTACGCCAGCCTCTGCTGGACCTGATGCTTTCAAGGGACGTCCATGGCACCTTGCTGCTGGCCCGCGAAGGCATCAACGGCACCATTGCCGGCAGCCGTGAGGGCGTCGATGCAGTCAAGGACTGGCTCAGCCAGGACGAGCGCTTCGAAGGGATTGATTACAAGGAGTCTTTCGTCGACATCCAGCCGTTCAAGCGCACCAAGGTCAAGCTCAAGAAAGAGATCGTTACCATGGGGATTGAGGGAATCGACCCCAAACGCACCGTAGGCACCTATGTGGAGCCCCGGGAATGGAACGACCTCATCTCCGACCCTGACGTGCTGCTGATCGATACCCGTAACCAGTATGAGGTGGAGATCGGCACCTTCGAGCGGGCCGTAAACCCGGCCACCGATACCTTCCGGGAGTTCCCGCAGTATGTGAAGGAAAACCTGGACCCGGACAGACACCGGAAAGTCGCCATGTTCTGCACCGGCGGCATTCGCTGCGAGAAGTCCACGGCGTTCCTGAAAGAACAGGGATTCGAGGAGGTCTACCATCTCAAGGGCGGTATCCTGAATTACCTGGAATCCGTACCTGAAGAGAGCAGCTTGTGGCGGGGTGAGTGCTTTGTGTTTGATGACCGGGTTACCGTCAACCACAAGCTGGAACGCGGGCAGTATGACCAGTGCCATGCCTGCCGTCGTCCCATCACCGAAGCTGACAAGCAGCGTCCGGAATACGAGCGCGGTGTAAGCTGTCACCAGTGCATTGATACCCTGACTGAAGAGCAGCGGGCCCGTTTTGCCGAGCGTGAGCGCCAGGTACGGCTGGCCCGGGAGCGGGGTGAAGCCCATGTGGGCGGAGAGGCGGCCCGGATCATTGCCGAGCGCAAGGCCCGCAAAAAAGCCGAACGCGCCCGCCAGGCCGCCCGCAGTGCACAGGGAGAGCAGTGCCCCGGAAAGGCTTCCGTCTGAACCAGAACCAACCACGGAGAACCCATGACTCGCATTACCAGCGCGGCGGCCTTTGTCGCCCTGACCATGCCCCTGGCGGCTAACGCCCAGGACAGTAACTGGGAAGGTGAGGCCGAGCTCGGCCTGCTGGTCACGACCGGCAACTCGGAGGAGACCAATCTCAAGGGGCGCCTGGGCCTGGTGCACGAAACTGAAAGCTGGCGCAATATCGGGGAGCTCCGTTCTGCCTATACCGAGGCCGAGGATGAAACCACGGCCGAGCGTTACCGGGCTGAGGCAGAGACGGACTACAAGTTCTCTGAAAACCAGTTCTGGTTCCTTCGCGGGTCCTGGGAGAATGACCGCTTTTCCGGCTATGACTTCCGTTCTTCTGCCACCACCGGCTATGGTCACCGGGTCTGGGAGCTGGGGGAGGATTCCTTCCTGGACCTGTCGGCTGGTGTGGGTTATCGCTTCAATAAACTGAATGAGCCGGACGAGGATGGCAACCTGGACGAGGACGAGGCTATTGCCCGCCTGGCGGGGCAGTTCGATTTCGCCCTGTCGGAGAACGCCCTGTTTCGCCAGAAGCTCTCTACCGAGATCGGCCTTGATGAAAACAACGTGATCACCGAGTCGGAAACGGCGGTCCAGGCCAGCGTCATCGGTGACCTGTCCATGAAGTTGGCCTACCGCGTCACCCATGTGTCTGACGCACCGCCTGAGTCGGAAGACACAGACACCGAAACCTCCCTGTCACTTTTGTACGGTTTCTGATGACGGCTCAGTCGCTTACTGGTAGTCGCGAATAATACGGTCCAGTTCCCCGCTGGCCTTCATCCGCTGTAGTTCCTGGTTGATCCAGGGCACCAGTGACTGGTGTCGGGGGGGAAACATGAGGCGGTAACCGACTTCATCCAGGCGAATGGGAGCTTCGCGGATGCTGTCCCCCCAAGCAGCGTTCTCCAGGGTCCAGTAGCCCGCATGTAGGTTACTGATCGCGCCCGTGAACCGGGTGCCGCCGTGGTAAAGACGTCGCAGCATCGATTCCTGATCCTGCACGGGTATCAAAGATACCGCCTCCTGTTGCAGTCGCTCTGCCAGCCAGGGATAGTGGAAGCCGAGACGGCCGAGCAGGGTACCTCCCAGGTCCTCTATGGCATCAATCTTTCGATCGCTGTCACGGTGCACGAAAATGGCGTCACGGGTCATCATAACCGGATCGGAGAACACGAACGCTTGAGGGTCATCGACCCATTCCCTGGCCCGCATGGTGACGTCCACGTGGCCGGATAGGAGCAGGCTTTCCGTGCGTTTGGGCGGCACTTCGATAGAGGTGAGCTCTACTTGGTAGCTCTCGGCAATTGCCGATAATACATCCCAGAAAATTCCGGAAACACGGCCGTCGTCGTGGACGATGGTGAAGGGGGGCTGGCCCCCGGTACTGACATTGAAGGTCAGTTTTTCCGGTAGACCGGCAGGCCTCGCATCGTCACCTACAGCGGTTTGTGTGCCCAGAAACAGCAGCAGGGCTATCACACAGTAACGCATGGTTGTCCGGTTCCGCTCAGAAAGGAATGTTTAGCATATAGTTCACAAAGTGAAACTTCCAGCTTTAGGCGCAGGGCCCGCTCAGATCCTGTTCCTGAGGCCCAGGTCATCCGGATAGGGCGACAGGTAATGCTGCTGGTCCAGGTAGCTGATGGGCTCCCGGCGCTGGGCCATGCGTAGAAGGGTCATGGGCACAATTAGTGGTACCTCGCCTCGGTGGTAGGCTTCGATCTGTTCCATCAGTACCTTGCGGTCGGCATCGCCCATGGAGTCCCGCAGGTACCCCATCAGGTGCTGCATGGCGTTGACATGGGAGCCGCGGCTGACCCGCCGGGTCATGGCCTCCATAAAGCGGTGAATGTAGCGGTCGGCGATGTTGGCCAGGGGCTCGGATTTCAGGTCCCCCAGCATGGGGCCAAGCTGCCGGTAAATCTGTTCGGAGTGGGCCAGCAACTGGAACTTGTGGCGGGTATGGAACTCGATCAGGGCCTGGGGCGTGAGCCGCTCTCCGGCCACGTTCTGCATCCAGTCATCGTAGGCGAAGACCCGCTCAATAAAGTTCTCTCGCAGCTGGTCATCATTGAGTCGCCCTTCCTCTTCCACGGGCATCAGCGGGTAGTTGCGGATCAGCGCCTCGGCAAACATGCCACGACCGTCCCGGTGGACCACGTTGCCATCGCTGTTATGTATGCGGATGCGCTCCATCCCGCAGGAGGGAGACTTGGCCATCAGGATATAGCCGCGCAAATCGGCCAATGAGTCCATGACCTGGTCGATAAAACCCTGCATTTCTGCGGTATGGTCGGTGCCTTGTCTGACCTCGACCAGCTGAAGCCCCTCGCCGCTTTCCCGCAGGTGGATAGCTGGCCGGGGAACACCGAGTCCGGCTTCCAGTTCCGGGCAAAGGGAGCGGAATTCAAAGTAACGGGACAGCACCTCGGTACAGTACCGGGAGTGCTTGTGGCCGCCGTCATGGCGGACTTCCTTGCCAAGCAGGCAGGTGCTGATACCGACGGGGATCTTGTTCATGGTGCCGCGCTCCACTGGAACCTTAAAATGACGCCCGGGCAGGGCATTACCTGAACCAGTATACGGCATATAACCCGGTTACGATGACCGCCGGTCGCCCGCTTTATGTCGCCGGGTGAAACGACTAGCCCTGGCTTGCTCGTCGCGGGCCGCCAGTACGTAGGCGTAGATTTCCCGGACGTTGCCCGAGAAACGCTCCACGGAGAAGTCCCGGGCAAAGGCCCGGGCATGGTCGGAGAGCCGCTGGCGCAAGGTATCGTCGTCCAGAAGGTCCGTTACCCGCTCGCACCAGAGGTCCCGTCGTTCCGGCGTCTTGTAGCCGTTCTGACCGTGCTGGATCACATCGTCGATTCCGCTGGAGCGCACCGCTACCACAGGCAGCCCCGCAGCCATGGCTTCGAGGATTACCATACCCTGGGTTTCGGATTTCGACGCGAACAGGAAAGCGTCCCCCAGCCGGTACCAGGTGGCCATCTCGTCCGGGGGCACCGCGCCGGCGAGGGTGATACTGTCGGCCATGCCCAGTTCCTCAACCCGTGCCTGCAGGCGGTCCCGCTGGTGGCCGTCCCCGACCATCAGGAAATGGAAGGGGCGGGTGGTCCTTTGCCTTACTTCGGTCAACCCTTCAATCATGAAATCAATATTCTTCTCGTTGGACAGGCGGGCAACGCTGACCAGCACCAGGGTGTCTGCCGGCAGGCCCAGCCGCGACCTCAGGGCCTCCACTTCGGTATCCCTGACCTGCTGGAAACGTTCGTACTCGATACCGGTGGGCTGCACAAAGGTGGGCGTTTTCACGCCGATCATGCGCAGGTATTCCTCGGTGGAGTAGGTGGGCACGATGACTCCATCACAGAAGTTGGCAAAGCGCCGGATCAGGGCGTGGGAAATCAGGTTCCTGAACAGCAGGCCGGGCAGGGGCACGAAGTGGGCGTAGTGCTCCAGGCGGGTGTGGTAGGTGTAGATAACCGGCACATTCAGCAACCTCGCCATGAACACACCCAGTGACCCGAGCCAGAACGGGTGATGGACGTGGATCACGTCTGGCCGGAATGCCCGCACCTGGCGCCGGATACGGCGCAGGAAGATGTTGGCCATGCGGAATTCACGCCGTGCCCCCATGGAGAGCAGCGACGGCACCCGGAGTACGTGGGACTCCTCCGCAGGCTGGTCCTGGTAGGTGGGGGCAACCACCAGGACCTTATCCCCCAGTTTGGTGAGGCCCTTCCTCAGTCGCTCTATGGAAATCGGTACCCCACCGATAAAGGGCAGGTAGTTGTTGGTAAACATCACCACCCGCATGGGATTTTCCAGCCACGGAGTGGGGTCCAGGTCATAGTTGGGGTAATAGTCCCGTCCACGGAAGACCACGGTGTAGAGTTTGATGGCAAGAATGGCCAGTACGGCTACCAGCAAAACAAAGTTGAGGAAGCCGGTGTAGAACAGGGAGTAGATAAAGAACCACAGGCTCTCCAGGTGACGCAGCACCGGGTGCTGCCGGGTCTCCACCGGCTGCATATCGACCTCGATGCCCTGTTCGTCCACCGTGACCATCAGGTAGTGATAAAAGCTGTCGTCAGTGTTCAGGACCAGGCCGCCCGCTCCTCCGGTAGTGATAAAACGGGTGCCGTCCTCGACCCGGTCAGACCAGGTGGCAACGTTGGCGGAGAACACCAGGTCCACTCCATGCTGTCGGAACAGGTCCAGCAGGGCCTGGCGGAAAGGTTCCGGTTGCAGGTAGTCGTCTTCGTCGTCCAGTATCAGCGAATCCCTGGTGGAGAATAGCGGGTGGCCTACGAAAACGATGCGGTGCTCAGAACTGTCCTCGGCCAGCAGGTCGTGGAGCCAGTGGACCTGCCAGCGCCAGGGGGTCTTCCCGGTACTATCCAGGAAGATAAGACGGGAATCCGCCACCCGGAAACTGAAGTAGTGGGGACCGAAGTGCTCGTAGTAACGGTAACTGCCGAAGGTGCTGTGCTCGTTCTCACCGAAAGTGAGCAGCCAGGGAATCTCAAGCTTCCCAAGGGTGCCATAGAGGGCCTGGTACTTGTCCTCGCCGCCATTACTGACCGCATTGCCGGCGGAGACCAGGAACCGGGCTTCACTGCGGTTGATCCGGGGCAGGATGCGGTTCTCGAACATGCCCACAGAGTTGTTGATATTGCCAACCACGGCAAAGCGGTAGGGTTCATCGTTAATGGCACCGGTAATCGCCTCGACCTGGTTGGTATGAACCCCTTCGAACTCCGGCAGGAAATAGTTCAGGTAGGCCTTGTAGCCCAGCAACAGCAGGACCACGATGACGTTGAGGTAGAAGAGCGGTTTGAGGGGGTTGCGGATCATGGTCTGCGACTCCTTGCCAGGTCCCTCTGCAGCAGTATGAGCCCGATCAGCATGCCAAGGTAGATGGTGACGGCCCGCCAGGCAATGGTAACCAGTACCAGGTGGCTGCCCCCCAGGATGTCCCGGAAGAAACTCCCAAATACGCCTTCGGAGATGCCCGATGCACCGGGTGTGGGCGAAAAGTACATGATGAAGGTGGTGACCACCAGCAGGCCAAGGTTATTCAGCCAGGAAATGTCATACCCCAGTCCGGTGATCAGCAACCAGGGAAAGCTGAACAGACTGAGCAGGAACAGGGCCGTAAAGACGACGGACAACAACACCCAGCGGCGATCTCCCCTGAGGTAGTAGCCGAAGCTGCGGGCGAACCGCATCATTTCGCGGCGGGCTCGGAACTGCCAGCGGCGGTGGCGCCGGGGGCTGATCAGGTTCCAGCGTTCCAGCATGGCCAGGGTGACTGACAGGGGCGGAATCAGCCAGCGGGTGCGGAACAGGACCACGGCAAAAAATGCAAGGTAAAGCGTGATCAGCACGGCCAGTACCCAGCTGACCTGACCCAGTAAAGGCTGGCCCTGGAGCGTTGGCAGGGTAACCAGGAAAACGGGGGTCAGGGAGAAAATGAACACGATGGCGAGGATGGTACGAATCGTGGTTGCCGCCGTGGCAAAGCCCAGGGGCACGCCCTCACGCTGTAAATACCATATCTGGGCAAAGCCACCGCCGGTGGCCATTGGCGTAACGTTGGAAAAGAAGATGTTGATAAACACCAGGCGGGCGATGGCTCGGGGCCTGACCCTGTAACCCAGGGCACGGAGGGTGGCGTACAGGCGAAGACCGTCGCATGTGAAATAGATCAGCAGCAGGGAACCCACCGTGGCCAGTGTCCAGGGGGTGATCAATCGGCCATCAAAGGTCACATCCCGGTCAGCAAACTGCTGATGGACGACCCATAACCCCGCGCCTGTCAGGAACAGGAACAGCAGCGTGAACAGAGCAAGCCGGCGACCGGATGTGGAAGGCTGTTGCGGGTTTGCCATGAAGTCCTGGGCCCGGGGTTGATGAGGCCACAGTGTATCTCCCGGGGTCCGAGATATACCAGCGTGAGTTAACTGGCCCATGAGCAGTGGCATCTGATCCGTGGCGGCGGGGTTGAAATCCGGCCATGTCGCGCGCAGGTATATAGGTTGACCCGTACTCAAACCCATAACCGGAGTAAACCCATGCCCCGACATTTCGAGCAGGCACCCGGCCTGCATGATTCAGTGGTACCGGAAACCGAAGGCTACGTGTTCAACCAGACCATGCTGCGTATCAAGGACCCCGAACGGTCCATGGATTTCTACACCCGGGTGATGGGGATGCGGCTGGTGCGCAAGCTGGATTTTCCGGAGATGAAGTTCACGCTCTACTTCCTGGCTTACCTGGATGATCGCCAGGCCCAGATGGTCCCGGCGGACGATGGCCATCGGACCACCTTTATCTTTGGCCGCGAAGCCATGCTGGAGCTGACCCACAACTGGGGTACCGAAGAAGACGAAGGCTTCAGCTACCACAACGGCAACGACGAGCCCCAGGGCTTTGGCCATATCGGGGTGGCGGTGCCGGACGTGTACACGGCTTGCGAACGCTTCGAGAAACTCGGAGTCGACTTCGTGAAGCGTCCTGATGACGGCAAGATGAAGGGGCTGGCCTTTATCCGCGACCCGGACGGCTACTGGATCGAGATTCTCCAGCCCAACATGATGGAGAAGCAACGCAAGGAGGGGTGACGACCCGCTCCGGTGATCATGGTCCGCCCGGCCGCCTCACTCCTTTGCGGGTGTGCCGGAGCGGCTACTGACCGAGGCGACGATGACCGCCACGGTCAGAATAAGGGCTCCGGCAATGCCGATGGGGCCCAGCACTTCGCCAAGTATCAGCCAGGCCAGCAGGGCCACGAACAAGGGCTCCAGGGTCACGATGATGCTCGACAGGGTCGCGGGCGTGGTCTTCATGCCAATAAAGAAGCCCACGTAGCCGATGCAGGTGGGCACAACGCCAATATAGACCACCATCAGCCACTCCCTTGGCCCCAGGGTGTCCAGCCCGCCAAACCCGCCGCTCAGCCAGACCACCGGGAGTAACAGCAGGGCCGCCACCAGGAAGCAGATAAACGCCGTTGTGAATACCGGCGTTCCGGCAGAGTTGTAGCGGCTTGTCAGGGTGAATCCGGTGTAGACCGCCGCTGCCAGCAGGGCCATGAGAATACCCGCAAGGCGCAGGCTGCCGGCGGTATCCATATCGCTCACCACCAGCATTCCTGTACCCGCTATGGCGGCTATCAGCGCCAGAATCGTGATCAGCCTGGGTTTCTCGCCCAGCAGTGGTGCTGCCAGTATGGCCACCAGCACCGGGGGCAGGCACAGGGAAATGAGCGTCGCGATGCCGGCACCAGTCAGGTCCACGGCAAGCAGATAGCTGCCCTGGTAGAAGGCCTGGAACAGACCCAGCGCGGCCAGCACCATCAGGGCCGGTGGCGAGACAGAGGGCCATAGCCGGCGTTGCTCACCGGCGGCGGTGCGTGAATCCAGTTCCCGCTTCATCAATACCCAGAAGAATGGCAGTGCCACCAGAAGCCGCAGCAGTGCCAGGGTCAGGGGCTGCAGACTGGTATCCGAGAACAGGAATTTGGCAACAATGCCGGTGGTCGCCCAGAGCAGTGATGCGAGGGCGATAAGCAGGGCTCCGCGAATCATGAAATTACCAGTACGATCAATTCCCGGGGACCGTGGACCCCATAAGCGAGGGTTTGCTCTATATCAGCCGTCTTGGACGGGCCCGAGATCAGCAGGGCGTTGGTGGGCATACCCGACGACCAGTTCTGGCCCGCCATGGCCTCAGCCAGCGTGCCGTATAACTCCGAGGCGTTCAGCAGTGCAATGTGGACAGGTGGCACCAGACTGATAAGCCGGGGCTCTTCGGCACCCGGCCACAGAATCAGGGAGCCGGTTTCGGCGATGCCGCCGCGAGTTGTGGTCAGCCCGGCGTCCACCTGACTGAACAGGTGGGTTTTCCAATTGTCCACGGGTTCGTCGTATACCATTAGTTCCGGCAGGCCGGCTGCGGATGATGAAAGGGTTGCCAGTGGCGCAGGGCCGTTACCGACCAGCAGGGTTGTGACCTCCCGGGCCTCCAGCAGCGCAGCGAGTTCGACCACCCAGTCGCGATCACGGCAATCATGAATTTCACCGTGTACCGGCTCCATGGCCGCCCGGAAGCGGGCCAGTTTCTCGTCAAGGGTCCATGGCGGGCGCTGTAACGGGGAAAAGTCCTGCTCCGGCGTGGGCAGGGGCCCACCCCGGCGCTGGCGCAGCCGTTGCAGAATCTGGTCACGGCTGCTCATGAACGTCGCTCCCGGACCTGTTGGTGGAGGGTTCTACCGGCCAGTTTTGGCGCCGTACGATACCGGGTCCAGGCGCCCAGGCGGGAGGGCTGCAGCGCCCGCAGACGGCTGGCCATGGCGGTTCCCAGACGGTAGGCCGCCGGATGGCCATGGATCAGGCGCCAGGTCTGCCAGGCCAGGGATTCCTTCCATTCCCTTTTGGCGCCATGCCCCGATACGACGGCCGGGTGCAGGTGGTCGCCGTCAACGGACTCCTGTCTCAGCCGGACCAGCAGGTCGGGGATGGGGATCCTGACCGGGCACACCTCACCACAGGCACCGCAGAGGCTGGAGGCGGACGGCAGATGTCGGCCCTCGTCCAGGCCGATCAGGTGGGGCATGAGGATTTTTCCGATAGGGCCCGGGTAGGTGGTGCCGTAGGCGTGGCCCCCCACCCGGGTGTAGACCGGGCAATGGTTCATGCAGGCGCCGCAGCGGATACAGCGCAGGGTATCGATCAGTTCATCGTCCTGGTAGATACCGGAACGACCGTTGTCCACCAGCACCAGGTGCACCTCTTCCGGGCCGTCCAGCTCATCAGGCCGCCGGGGGCCGGAAATCATATTCACGTAGGTGGTGATGTGCTGCCCCGTGGCCGACCGGGTCAGCAGGGCCAGCAGGGCGGACATGTCCTGCAGTGTGGGCACCACTTTCTCGATGCCAGTTACCGCGACGTGGCAGGGAGGCACCGTGGTGGTCATCCGGCCATTGCCTTCATTTTCCACCAGGCACAGGGTTCCGGTCTCCGCCACGGCAAAGTTGACGCCTGACACGCCCACGTCGGCGGCCATGAACTTTGCCCGCAACTGCTGCCGGGCACTGGCCGTGAGGTACTCCACATCCGTCGAGCGGTCGGTGCCGGTTTTCTCGTGCATCAGGTCGGAAATCTCGCCCGTGTTCTTGTGAATGGCGGGCATGATGATATGGGATGGGGTCTCCTCGGCCAGTTGCACAATGTATTCCCCCAGGTCCGATTCCAGGGCTTCAATGCCGTGCTGTTCCAGGTGGTGATTGAGGTGCATTTCCTCGCTCACCATGGACTTGCCCTTGATGACAGTGCGGGCGTTGCGGGCCTTGCAGATACCAGCGACGATACGACATGCTTCATCGCCATCCAAAGCCCAGTGAACGGTCACGCCATTGGCGATCAGCCGTGCCTCCAGTTGCTCCAGCAGCTCCGGCAGTTGGGCCAGTGCATTCTGGCGCACATTGGCGCCGAGGGTGCGCAGTGCCTCCAGGTCCCAGTCTTCGAAGGCGGTGCGTCGTTTGTCCATCAGGCCATCCATGGCCCGACGGAAGTTCTGGCGGATCTGGGGGTTGTCGATGGCGGCCCGGGCCCGGGGGTGAAATTGCCGCACGTCGTTGGTGTTGGCGACGGTCATGACGAGGTCGCTCCCTCTTCGCCGGCCTCATCACGGGTGCGTTCCCAGAGGAAACTGAGAATGTGCTGACCGTGCAGGAGATGCCCCTGCTTTTCGGCAAAGCCGGCGATGTTCATCAGGCAGCCACAGTCGGTGGTCACGAACTGGCGGGCGCCGGTGGCAGTCAGGGTGTCTACTTTTTCGGTTACCATGGCTGCTGAAATCTCCGGGTGACGGACAGCGAAGGTGCCACCGAAACCACAGCATTCCTCCGCCCGGGCCTGCTCCACCACCGTGACCCTGTCCAGTTGCGACAGCAGTTCCGGGCCGGTACCGCCCAGGCCCAGCTCCCGCCGGGCCGAACAGGAAGTGTGCATGGCGACAGTGACCGGTTCGCCCCGGTCGCTGAGACAGACCTGGCAGACGTTAAGCAGGAAGTCGGTCAGTTCCCAGACCCTCCCGGCGATCTCAATGGCCCTTTCCTGGTCCGGGGTGTCGCGGAACAGTTGCGGGTAGTGCTTGCGCATCATGCCACCACAGGAGCCCGAGGGCACCACGATGGGCCAGTCTTCCGGGAACAGGTCCAGTTGCCGGCGGGCGACCGCCCGGGCGTCATCATGAAAGCCGGAGGTCCATGCCGGCTGGCCGCAACAGGTCTGATCATCCGGAAAGATGACTTCGATGCCTTCCCGTTCCAGCAGCTGGATGCCTGCCATGCCGGCATCCGGGTAGAACAGGTCCACCAGACAGGTGCCATAGAAATAGACTTTTTCGGGCCGTGCCGGGTAAAGCTTGAGGGTGTCCGCCATGTTGGAGTCCGGGTCAACAGGGTAATGGTCCAGACAACCATAGGGTTCGTCGTCAGGCATGTCCAGACGACTTTGGACGTAATGCCAGCCGCAAAGTGAACGGCTGGCTGCCGAATCAGGGGGGCGGAAAAACGGTGGTGGAAACAGCCCCGCCGGTCGGCGGGGCAGGAGGTCAGCGGGTGGTGATGCGGTCGGCGTTCTTCGCCACCGTGGCATCACCGATACCCCGCACGCGGGTCAGGTCGTCGCCGGATTCGAACGGGCCGTTGGTATCCCGGTCGGCAACTATGGCCAGGGCCTTGCTTTCACCAATGCCCTCCAGCGTCGTCAGTTCTTCCGCAGAGGCGGTATTGATGTTGATGGCGCTGGCGGCTGGCCCGCCAGGTTCTTCGGCCCAGGCAGGCGCCTGGGTGGCGAACAGGCTGAAGATCAGGATTAGTGACGCAAGAATGGTTTGTGTCTGTTTCATGGCTTTGTCGCTGTGGTTTGTTGAGTGTCAATGCGTGAACGACCGGCAAGAAGCCGGTAACCGGGGCCGGTTTTGCTTCACCACGGAGCCTCGACAAACCACCGCAAGATGTCTGCCAGCCGTGTACCACGAAACGAACGTGTCCGGCCATGAATTCCGGCGTTTCGGGAAAATGGGGGAGGTGCAAGATGGGGGGCAGGATAAAAGCCGGTGCACGGCTGGAGCCACAGTCCCTGTGACCCCTTGTCCGCGACCAGACCCGGTGCCGGTTCCTTCGGCACTGCCCGACTCCCTGGGCGTCATCCCTGACGGCAATCCTTCAGGCATCCCTGCATCGCCGACCTTCCTGGCCTGCGATGGGCGACTCCTTGCCAAATCTGCTCCTACACTCCCTGCAGCAGCCTCTGCTCCATGACTACGCTTTCCCTACGTCTGCCAGTCCCTGCATTCCCTTGGTGACGTCCGTGTACAGGACCCATTCTACGAATTGCAGGTTTGTGAAAAATAAGACATCCCCATCACCATGTGTAGGAAAAGGCTTACATGTCTGTAAGCCGGCCTCTGGTGTCCGTCGTTTCGCCGGTAAAGGAGTTATGACCCGCAACTTTGTGTAAGCGTGCGAGGGCAGAGTGGCTGGGTTACGGCTCTATGCAGATCTGTACCCGGACACCACTTCGCTGGTGGACACCCGCGTCGGCAGAAACAGCACTACCCGGATTCCTCCTGACGATAGGGGAGTGCCGACATCGCGGCCCGCCGGTAGCCTTCCACATCCACGGCTTCTTCTTCACAAAAGTCTGCCACCGCCTCCCGGAAGCCGGGGTGGTCAACGTTATGCCAGGAGTGTGTCAGTACCGGTTCGAACCCGCGCACCAGTTTGTGTTCGCCTTGGGCGCCGGCATCGAACCGGGACAGTCCTTCGGCAATGGCCAGGTCGATACCCTGGTAATAGCAGGTTTCAAAGTGCAGGTGGTTGTAGTCTTCCAGGCATCCCCAGTAGCGTCCGTAAAGGGTCCGGTCGCCGATGATAAACAGGGCGGCGGCAATGCGTTTGCCGGACAGCTCGGCGGTGATCAGGCGTAGCTGCGGGCCCAGACGCCGTGCCAGTGCGCTGAAAAAGTCCCGGTTCAGGTATGGGCGCATGCCGCGCTTCAGGTAGGTGGCGTTATAGAACAGGAAAAAGTCGTCCAGTACCTCATCCGGTAGCGAGTCGCCGGCCCACTGGCGGAAGCCGATGCCCTGTTCGGCCACCTGTCGCCGCTCCCGCCGCAGGGATTTGCGCTTGCGGGAGGTGAGGGTGGCCAGAAAATCCTCGAAATGTCCGTACCCGCGATTGTACCAGTGGAACTGGCAGCCAAGACGGTGGAGGCTCCCGGGCTGGTCCAGCAGGAACTGATCTGCCTCATCGGGAAACAGCAGGTGCCAGGAGTGAACCCCCAGTCGTGGCATCAGCTGGTCCAGAGCCTGGTGGAGCTGGCTGGCGGCCAGCCGGTGCCGGACTTCCTCCCGGAGCAGCAGACGGCGTCCCTGACAGGGCGTAAAGGGGACTGCAATGAGCAGCTTGGGGTAGTAGGCCAGGCCGTGGCGCTGCCAGGCGTCTGCCCATGCCCAGTCAAAGACATACTCGCCCATCGAGTGATATTTACGGTAGGCCGGCGCCACACCGACCCATTGGCCATCAAGGTAGAGTTTCAGGTGGCAGGGCTGCCATCCGGAGTGCCTGCTGACGGCGCCGCTGGTTTCCAGGGCTTCCAGGAAGTCGTAGCTGATCAGGGGATCAGCCGCGCCGGAGAATGACTGCCAGTGGTCACGACCAATATCGGCAATGCAGCTTGTGGTCAGTATATCGAGGCCTCGGGAGGCGGGGTGTCCGGTCATAACTCTGCCAAAAGAAACGGCCGCCTCGGAAGGCGGCCGGGTCAGGGAACGTTAACCTACTTTACGACAGCAGGCACACCCTGATCACTCTTCTGACTGATTTTTGCAGCGTTCTTTCATTTTCTCGAAGCGGCGTTCGTGTTTCTGCTGGCGCTCCTGGCGCATTTCATCCCAGATTTCCCGCTGTTCGTCGGTCAGTTGCAGGCGCTCGGCCATGGCTTCGTGGCGTTCACCGGCTTTCTGGCGGTATTGCTCACGCTTCTGTTCCCAGTCGCCGCGTTCAAACTTCTCGCAAAGCTCGGCATGCTGGCGTTTGTTGTCGTAACCCCGGTTCTCCTTGTCGCCCTTGTCCCCGGCGAAGGCAAGCGGGCTGGCGAGCAGCGTTGCGGAAATCAGGGCGGCGGTCAGGGTAGAGGCAGTTCTGCGTGCTTTCATGGTGATGCTCCTGTATTCGTTTTTCGGTGCGTATGGCTCAACATCTTTGTGGTGATCATAATAGGGGCTTGCGTGTAAGTTCCTGTCAGATCATGGTAAATAATCGGTAAAGAGCGTCTGACCGGGCAGTCCGGGCTGCGCCGGATCCGCTGGTACTGGTATGGTTAGTGCCAATATCACCGTGGGGAGAGTGCCCGATGCAGAACCGGGTCTTGCTGGTTGAAGATGACGAAGAGCTGCGAACCCTGCTGGCCCGGTATCTGACGGGACAGGGGTTTGAGGTCCGCGAAGCGGCCAATGGCGGCGACGGACTGACCCTTGCTGCAGAGGGTCTGACGGACATTGTCGTGCTTGATATCATGTTGCCTGACATGTCGGGCCTCGATGTGCTCAGGGAACTCCGGGCGAGAAACCACCTGCCGGTAGTGCTGCTCACGGCCCGGGGGGATGAGACGGACCGCATTGTCGGCTTTGAGGTCGGGGCCGATGATTACATCCCCAAACCCTGCAATCCCCGTGAGCTGGTGGCCCGCTTACAGGCAGTGCTCCGGCGGGTGGCCTGGGACCATCAGGCAGAAGTGGACGCTGATCGGGTCTTCGGTGATCTGCGGGTTGAGCCGGAGCAGCGGCGGGTCTGTCTTCGCGGGGAGCCGGTGGAGCTGACCGCCACCGAGTACGAAGTGCTGCAGGTGCTGCTGGCCCATGCCGGCAGCGTTGTGCGCAAGACCGACCTGATGCAGTGGGCGCTGGGCCGGCGTCTGGCGGCCTATGACCGCACCCTGGATATGCACATCAGTAATCTGCGTCGTAAACTGGGGCCGGAGGAGCCATCCCGTATCGAAACCGTGCGCGGGCTGGGCTACAGCTACCGGGTGACCGGGACCGCCCCCTCGGAACCTCAATGACCTGCAGGAGCTACCTTGACCACGTCTGAGAAACGCACCGTGATGTTTCCGCTGTTCTGGCGGATATTCCTGCTGATCTGGCTGGCGCTGGCGGCAGCGGTGGCGCTGAGTAACCTGGTGACCCGGGAGCTGCTGGACCGGGAGAGGGAAGCGATAGAACAGCTGGAAGGGCTTCGGGACGTGGCTATTGAAGCGGCCCGCCTTCGCAGCGGCGATGACCGCGGCGCCTTCTGGCGATACCTGCGGGCGAAAGGTGAGGAGATGGACCTGCACCTGATGCTGGTGGACGTGGATGATGCCCGCGAGCAGCTGCCGGACTCCGTTCGGGAGCGCATGCGCTCCTGGTATCACCGCAAGCCAGCGGTGATCGAGGTGAGTGATACCCAGCGGCTTGTGGCCTGGCCCCGCTCGGACCGGGAAGGGCGGGTGTCCCCGGCGGTGGCCCGGACCCTGGAGTTGTCCCTGGGCGTTATCCTGCTGACCTTCGCCTGCTGGTGGATCGCCAGGCTGGTTTCGCGCCCCCTGCGTCATATGGAAAGTACCGCCCAGGCGATTGCCGCAGGCGACCTGAGCCTGAGGGTCAATGAGCGGATTGCCCGGCGCCGGGACGAAATCGGCCTCACCGCCCGGGCCTTCAACGCCATGACGGAACGGCTTTGTGACCTTCTGGACCGACAGAAACAGTTGATGAGGGATATTTCCCACGACCTGCGAACCCCGTTGGCAAGGCAGCGCG
Source organism: Marinobacter sp. (assembly GCF_041690615.1). GTDB lineage: Bacteria > Pseudomonadota > Gammaproteobacteria > Pseudomonadales > Oleiphilaceae > Marinobacter. The sequence goes on along the minus strand of NZ_JAWLGY010000017.1, from coordinate 9,278 downwards.
TGGCGATCGAGCTGGCAGCAGACAACGGCATTGAGCCGGAATTGCTGGAGAGCATCCGGCGCCAGAACGAGCGCCTGGAGGAAATGACCGGCCAGATCCTTACGCTTTACCGGGTTTCCGGCGGGCGTGACGGACTGGAGCGGGAGCCGGTGCAGATCGTGCATGCCATCAATGATGTGCTGCGGGATGCCGCCGATTACGCCGAACACCAGCGGGTGGCCTGTCATTTTGAGGCCGGCCCGGACTGTCACCAGGTGACGGTGCTGGCCAATGGCGAATTGCTGCGCCGGGGGCTGGATAATATTCTGCAGAACGCGCTGGATTACACGCCCCCGGGCAAGGCTGTGAGCGTCCAGCTGTCCCGGGCCGGTAGTCAGTTGCAATGTACCATTACCGACCAGGGCCCCGGTGCACCTGAAGACATGCTGCCCCATCTGTTCGAACCCTTCTACCGGGCCGACAAGGCTCGCAGCGGTCGCGGCTGGGGCCTGGGGCTGGCCATTGCCCGGGATATCGTTACGGCCCACGATGGTCAGATTGAAGCCCGCAACGTTGAAGGTGCCGGGCTCCAGGTGACCCTCTGGCTGCCGGTGTTCACCGGTCCTGATGACCCGGGCCTGGGTGATCGCCCGCGCGGGGTCGCAATGTGAGCAGGGACTATCCGGTACCGGCGGGATTTCTGGAGCGGGAGACGGTGGTGCGCAAGAGCCGTTTTATCGCCCGGGTCGCCCCGGTGGAAAGCCGTGAACAGGTCAAGGCGCTGGCGGACCAGGCCTGGCAGGACCATCCGGATGCCCGCCATGTTTGCTGGGCATACCAGATCGGGTCACCCGGGTCAGCGGCCGAGGCCGGCATGAATGATGACGGCGAGCCCTCCGGCACTGCCGGAAAACCCATACTCAATGTGATCCAGCACAAGGACATGGGGGATGTGGCGGTTATTGTGATCCGCTATTTCGGTGGCATAAAACTTGGGGCAGGGGGCCTGGTGCGGGCCTACGCCGGGGCGGCGGAGTCCGTTCTGTCTGAAGTGGGCCGGCAGCAGAGCCAGCCAGTGGAAGAGCTGGTCGTGTCGCTGCCCTTCGCCCTGGAGCAGCCACTCCGTCACTGGTGCGACCAGCACGGTGCCCAGCCATCGCAGCCCGTCTACGGAGAAGGCGTCACTTTCACCGTGACGGTGCCGGTTACAGAGGTTGCCGACCTGGTGTCATTTTGCGAGGCCAACCAGCTGGATTACCATCAGCAAACGCCTCCGGCCTGAAACACACCGGTTGGTGGTGCCTGGCGTATACTGATAGAACATGCACTAATGGCGAATACATCTCCGTGGAGAGGCCTCCTATGATCCGGTTAGCCCGAATTCCACATCTGCTTGCCCTGACGGCACTGACCCTGCTGCTGGGAGGGTGCGCGTCGAAGGTAGTCACTGACTACGACAGCAACGCGGCCTTCACCAGTTATCAGACCTGGGCTTTCGCTCCGGATGCCGGCAAGGGATATACCTCGCTGGACGGCAGCCGGGTGGAGGCCGCGGTGACGCGGGAGCTTGAGGCACAGGCGCTGAGCCAGACCGGGGCCGACACGGCGGACCTTCTGGTAAGTTACCGCATCGATGACGTCGAGCGCCTGGACACCACCGGCTTTTCCTATGGCCTGGGCTTCGGTAGCGGCCGGTTCGGCTGGGGGCTTTCCACCGCACCACCCGTGCGGGAGGTGCGTGAAGGACAACTGGTGGTGGAGCTGGTGGACAGCACCACCAACCGGGTGGTCTGGCGCGGTGCCAGCAAGCGTTACCTGAATGAAAACCAGTCGCCGGAAACCCGTCAGCAACTGATTGATGAAGTGGTTGCCAGCATGTTTGAACGCTACCCTCCCCAGACCCGGTAACTGACAGGAGTTGATGTGAAGAAGCGAGAATCCGGCGGCCTGGTCTATTCCACTGAACAGGGTCGCATGTGCCCTGACTGCCGCAACCCCAGGGAAGCCTGCACCTGTGGCGAGCAACAGGCCCCGACCGGCGACGGCGTGGTGCGGCTCAGTCGGGAAACCAAGGGTCGCAAGGGCAAGGGCGTTACCATCGTTACCGGAATTCCGCTGGCTGGCGCCGAGCTCAAGGCCTACGCGAAGAAGCTCAAGGCCCGGTGCGGCACCGGCGGCACCGTAAAAGACAACACCATCGAGATCCAGGGGGACCAGCGGGATATCCTGGTCCCGATCCTGCAAGAGCAGGGCTGGACCGTCAGACGGGCAGGCGGCTGAGCCGTCCGGCGGCCATATCCCATTCACGGTCAATCACGTAATACAGGGGATCGCATATGCACATACTGGTCATGGGAGCCGGTGTGGTCGGTGTCACTTCGGCCTGGTTTCTGCGCCAGGCCGGCCATGACGTGACGGTAGTGGACCGTCAGGGCCGAGCCGGGGTGGAAACCAGCTATGCCAACGGTGGGCAGATTTCCGTATCCCATGCCGAGCCCTGGGCCAATCCCTCCGCTCCGCTCAAGGTGTTGAAATGGCTCAGCCAGCCTGATGCTCCACTGTTGTTCCGGCTGCGCATGGACCCTTCCCAGTGGCTTTGGGGGCTCAGGTTTCTGACCCAGTGCACATCCCGCCGCGCTGCCTGGAATATCCGCCAGATGGTAAACCTGGGCACCTACAGCCGGTCGAGGCTGCAGGCGCTGCGCGCCGAGCTCGGGCTGGAATATGACCAGCTGGAAAAGGGCATTCTCCATTTCTACACCAGCGAGAAAGAATTCGAGGCGGCGCGGGAGCCCACCCGCATCATGCAGGACCTGGGTTGCGATCGTCAGATCATCGATACGGACCGCGCCCTGGAGCTGGAACCCGCCCTTGCTCCGATCCGTCAACGTATTGCCGGGGCAACCTATACCCGCGAAGATGAATCCGGTGATGCCCGCAAGTTCACCCAGGCCCTGGCCGCGAAAGCTGAGGCGGCCGGAGTGGAGTTCCTCTATGACACTGAGGTTGTGGGTTTTGAGAGCACCCGTGACCGCATTCTTGGCGTCGGTACCATTGGTCCGGAGGGAACCCACCGCACCCTGCGCATGGACAGCTATGTGTTGAGCATGGGTAGCTACAGCGCCCACTTTGCCCGCAAGCTGGGGTTCTTCCTCAATATCTATCCGGCCAAGGGCTACTCCATTACGGCACCGGTCAAGAAAGAGGAAGCCGCCTTCCAGGTGAGCCTGACGGATGACGAATACAAGCTGGTCTACTCGCGGCTGGGTAACCGCCTGCGGGTGGCTGGTACGGCGGAACTTAACGGTTATGACAGGGATCTGAGCCTGGTGCGTTGCAACGCCATTGTACGACGGGCAGCGGAGATCATGCCGGATGGCGCCCATTGGGACCAGTCCGAGTTCTGGGCCGGACTGCGCCCGGCCACGCCGTCCAACGTGCCCTACATTGGCAGGAGCCCCGTCAGCAACCTGTATCTGAACACCGGCCACGGCACCCTGGGGTGGACTCACTCCTGCGGCTCCGCGGCCGCCCTCGCAGACATCGTCAGCGGCCGGAAGCCGGAGCTGGAGTTTGATTTTACCGGGGTATGAGCGCCGGGAGTGGCTGCAAGTGCCGGACCGGATTCCCCTGGTTCAGGACACCCGCTCAACGGCCAGGTCGGCCAGCAGGTCGAGGGCGGTTGTGTGCGGGGAAGCCGGGAGGCTTGTGACGCAGGCTTTTGCCAGCGCAGCCTGCTCCCGGGCCTTGGCCATGGTGTATTCCAGCGCCCCTGACGCATTGACGATGTGAAGGATGCGGGGCAGGTCGTCGAGTCCGCCCTTGCGTATTGCATTACGGATCAGTTGGCGATGTTCCTCGCCACTGTTGGCCATGGCGTGGATCAGTGGCAGGGTGGGTTTGCCTTCAGCCAGGTCATCGCCCACATTCTTGCCCATGGCATCGGCGTTACCCGTGTAGTCCAGGGCGTCATCCACCAGCTGGAAGGCCAGCCCCAGGTGCTTGCCGTAGTCTTTCAGGGCATTTTCCTGTTCCGGGTTGGCGCCGGCCAGCAGGGCGCCGGTGTGGGAGGCTGCCTCGAACAGCATGGCGGTCTTGTTGTGGATGACCTCCATGTATTTTTCTTCGCTGACGTCCGGGTTTTTTACGTTCATCAGCTGCAGCACTTCCCCTTCCGCAATCACTGCGGTGGCGTGGGACAGAACCTCCATGATGGGCAGGCTGCCCAGCTCCACCATCATCTCGAACGCGCGGGCATAGAGGAAATCACCTACCAGAACACTGGGAGCGTTGCCCCAGCGGGCGTTGGCCGTGCTCCGGCCCCGGCGCATGTCGGAGGTGTCCACCACATCGTCATGGAGCAGGGTGGCGGTGTGGAGGAATTCGATCACCGCTGCCAGCTTGTGGTGGTCGTCACGGTCATAGCCAGCGGCGCGGCTGGAGAGCAGCACCAGCAAGGGCCGCAGCCTTTTGCCACCGCTTTCTATGATGTACTGGGCAATCTTTTCCACCAGGGGAACATCTGAGGAAAGCCGCTTGATGATCAGGTCATTGACGCGGGCAAAGTCGTCCGCGACGGTGTCGTGTATACGCTGGGCAGTCATGCGGCTGTCCGGTCCCCTGAAAAGTGATTTGTCTGATAAAACAGGCAGGTCGCGGCAATGCTAGGTATTGCCGCCAGCAGTGTCAACTTGACTTGTGTTCAGGCAGCGGTTTTCGTACAATCACGCGCCCCAACTCATCCCAACCTGCGCTCCCTGCTATAGGGTTGCCAAAGCGCTTCCCTTAGAACCAGGTGGATAAGAGCAGGGATGGGTCAATCGCGGAGAAGAGTACCTATGTACGCAGTTATTGTTAGCGGTGGCAAGCAGCACCGTGTGAAGGAAGGCGAAACACTCAAGCTGGAAAAGCTGGAAGTGGAAACCGGTGGTACCATTGAGTTTGATCGCGTTCTGCTGGTTGGTAACGGCGACGACATCAAGGTGGGTGCACCGGTAGTTGATGGTGCCAAGGTCACCGCCGAGGTGGTTAACCACGGTCGTCACGACAAGGTTCAGATCATCAAGTTCCGTCGTCGCAAGCACCACATGAAGCGTCAGGGCCACCGTCAGTGGTTCACTGAAGTCAAGATCACGGGTATCAAGGGCTGAGGCCTTTGACACACCCCCTGAAAGAGGAGGCTGGTAATGGCTCATAAAAAGGCAGCAGGTAGTACCCGTAACGGTCGCGATTCCGAGTCGAAACGACTTGGTGTCAAGCGCTTCGGCGGTGAGACTGTATCTGCAGGCAGCATCATTGTTCGTCAGCGCGGCACGCGTTTCCACGCTGGCACCAATGTAGGTCTGGGCAAGGACCACACCCTGTTCGCAACTGCGGACGGCCAGGTGAAGTTCGAGACCAAGGGTCCCCAGAACCGCAAGTTCGTCAGCATCGTTCCCGCGGCGTAAGTCGCGGTGATGCCCGGCTCTGATATCATCTGATACAGAGGCCGGCAAAAACCCCGCAAAGCTTTACGGTTCACTGTCTGGCCGAGCCAGTAGTGAACCCGGGCCTGCGGGGTTTTTTTGTTTATGCGCGAGGCGCAAAAGGTTGAACCATGAAATTTGTAGATGAAGCCACCATTATCGTGGAGGCCGGCAAGGGCGGCCACGGCTGCCTGAGTTTCCGGCGCGAGAAGTACGTGCCAAAGGGTGGTCCGGATGGTGGTGACGGCGGTGACGGCGGTTCCGTCTACCTGGAAGCGGACGACTCTCTCAATACCCTGATTGACTACCGCTTCCAGCGCAAACACAAGGCCCAGAACGGCCAGCCCGGAGCAGGGCGCAACTGCACAGGTATCAAGGGTGATGACCTGGTCCTGCCCGTGCCGGTTGGTACTACGGTGGTGGATATGGACACCCACGAAGTCCTGGGTGACCTGACCCACGTTGGCCAGCGCCTGAAAGTGGCCCAGGGCGGCTTCCACGGGCTGGGCAACACCCGCTTCAAGTCATCGGTCAACCGTGCACCGCGGCAGACCACCAAGGGCTCCGAAGGTGAAGCGCGCAACCTGCGTCTCGAACTGAAGGTACTGGCGGACGTTGGCCTGCTTGGTATGCCCAATGCCGGCAAATCCACCTTTATCCGGTCGGTCTCGGCGGCCAAGCCCAAGGTGGCGGATTACCCCTTCACCACGCTGGTACCGAACCTGGGTGTAGTGAAGGTCCAGGCCCACCAGAGCTTTGTTATTGCGGATATTCCCGGATTGATTGAGGGCGCGGCGGAAGGTGCCGGCCTGGGTATCCGCTTTCTCAAACACCTGGTGCGTACCCGGTTACTGCTTCATCTTGTGGACGTGGCACCCTATGACGGCTCCTCTCCGGCCGATGCGGTGCGGGCCATTGAGCATGAACTGGAGAAGTTCAGCGAAACCCTGGCCAGCCGTGACCGCTGGCTGGTGCTCAACAAGGTGGACATGGTGGCCGAGGAAGAGCGAGAGGCTCATTGCCAGGCCATTGTGGATGAGCTGGGCTGGCAAGGCCCCGTGTTCCGGATTTCCGCAATCAGTGGCGAGGGCACCCGGGAGCTGACCCAGGCCGTCATGCGCTGGATCGAGGAGCGGGCCCGGGAAGAGGCGGACAATCCCGAGCTGGCCGATGAAGAGGCTGAACGCCGTCGACAGATGGATGATGAGGCCCGGGAAGGCATCCAGCAGGAGAAGGCCGCAAGGCGAGCGGCTCGCGAGGATGACGATGACGACGACTTTGACGACGACGATTACGACGTCGAAGTCGTGTACGCCCCGGAATAACAGGCAGGACCAGGAACCCCATCAGAACCATGACAGAACGAGTTCAGGTGCGCCGCGCCCGGCGCCTGGTGATCAAGATTGGCAGTGCGCTGCTCACCAACGATGGCCGTGGTCTCGACGTGCCGGCCCTTGCGGGCTGGGTGGACCAGATTGCCGATCTCATCCGTAACGGTGTGGAAGTGGTAGTGGTCTCCTCCGGGTCCGTTGCCGAAGGCATGACCCGCTTGGGTTGGAGTCAGCGCCCGGAGCATCTCCACGAGCTGCAGGCTGCCGCTGCCGTAGGCCAGATGGGCCTGGTACAGACCTGGGAGGCCCAGTTCCGTCGCCATGATATCCACGCGGCCCAGATCCTGCTGACCCATGACGACCTCTCTGACCGGAAACGGTATCTGAACGCCCGCAGTACGCTCCGTACCCTGCTGGATTTTGGTGTGATTCCCATTGTTAACGAGAACGATACCGTGGTTACCGATGAGATCCGGTTTGGTGACAACGATACACTCGGGGCGCTGGTGGCGAACCTGATCGAAGCCGATGGCCTGATCATCCTTACCGACCAGGATGGCCTGTTTGACAGGGATCCCCGCAAGCACCCGGAGGCGCAGCTGGTCACTGAGCGTCGCGCTGGCGATCCTGAGCTCGACATCATGGCCGGCGGTGGTGCCGGAGCCCTCGGGCGGGGCGGCATGCAAACCAAGCTGCGGGCTGCTCGACTGGCCGCCAGGTCCGGTGCGTTCAGTGTCATTGTCGGTGGCCGCCTGGAGAACGTGGTCTCCCGGTTGCGGCAAGGGGAAGAAGTGGGCACTCTGCTGCTGCCGGAGCAGGGTCGCATCGCTGCCAGGAAGCAGTGGCTTGCGAGTCACCTGCAGACCAGGGGCCGGGTAATCATTGATGACGGCGCGGTGCAGGTGCTTTGCAAGGGAGGCCGCAGCCTGCTACCGGTGGGCGTCAAGGGCATATCCGGGCAATTCCGCCGGGGCGAAATGGTGTCCTGCGTAGACCAGAACGGACGGGAAGTGGCCCGTGGACTGATCAATTACGATGCGGACGAAGCCCGTGCCATTGCTGGCCGGGCCAGTGATCGAATTGCCGATGTACTGGGGTATGTGTCAGATGAGGAAATGATTCACCGGGATAACCTGGTCATCGTCTGAGGCACTGTAGCCGCGCAACCGGGTGATTCGCACCCCGTAATCAGAACAGAAAAGCCACAGGGCCTGTGCCCTGTGGCTTTTCTGCTTGTGCGGCGGTCGCGACTATTCGCCGGTCACGCCTTGCGGCGACGGGCTGCACCCAGTCCTGCCAGGCCCAGCCCGAGCAGTGCCAGGGTGCCGGGTTCAGGCACGTTGACCACGCCATCCACCAGAACCACCAGGTCATTCACGTCCTTGTCGGAAGAGTTATAGGGCAGGTCCTCCCAGGCGATGATGTATTTGTCGTCAGTCCAGAGAATCTCGCCAAGGCCAGCCAGGTCCAGGGTGTCCACGTTGTTACCCTGGTAGGCTGCCATCTGGTCGGTTCCGCCACCGTTGAGGCTGCTGTCGGAATAGAACTCGACGCCGGGACGGGCCAGGTAAAAACCGAACTGGCTGGAGCCCAGGGTGATGCTCTGGTCGACGCCATCCACAAAAACGGCGCGGCTGCCATCAATGGTCAGCGTTTTCTGGGCAGAGGCGCTGTCACTGCCGGCAAACAGTTCAACGTAGTTGCTGCTGTCGGTCTTGTCGTAGATGCCGAAGGTATTGCTGTCACGCTTTCCTGCCAGCTCAAAGACCAGCGTGGTTGTGCTTCCGCCGCCACCCACGATTTCCCAGTAACTGTCGAAGCTGTCATTGATCTGGTCATCGTTCACATCAATGGTAGAGTCACCGCCCACCGTGGCGTTATCCAGAACAGTCTGCAGGCCGTTTCCGGTGCTGTCGCTGACCACGATGGCACTGGCTGAGCCAGTCCATGCGGTCAGGGCGATGGCTGCGGCGAGGAGTTTCCTGTTCATAGTCATTCTCCAGTTGTTAAGCACTAAAAGTCTTTCGTTCTTGTCACCACCAGGCGTCTCAGCGTTACTGCCGCGGAGACCCTTGGCATCCCTGGCCATCCCGTCATCCTCGGGTGGTCACATGTCCTGACCTCTGCCAGTCAGGTCACTTGTTTTTTAATTGCGATAATCGTGCCGGAATAAAAAATATTTAAATATCAATAAGGTAGATGCTTATGGAGTCGTATGCGGCGCAAAATTTTCTGACATTTATGCGGAGGTTAACCGGCACATGAGATGCATTTTCGTGCCGGCGTGGAGGGCATCATGTGTCTGTTGCCTTTTAAGTCACTGGTTGTAAAGAACTTATGCCAAGATCAGACTCGTATTGTTGGTGGGTCCGCGCATCGAAAAGCGTTTCGACATGTATAAGGCTGCGTATTCCAGGCCAAGGTTGCCACTGATTCCAGACGAAGCCTGCCACCCATTCCACGCGAAAGCTGCCACTGATTCCACGGCAAAGCTGCCACCCCG
>NZ_JAWLGY010000016.1:0-91210 GCF_041690615.1 Marinobacter sp. | reverse complement strand
TTGACATGGCAGAGGTCGGCAGTTCAAATCTGCCTGGTCCTACCAGATTCCAGAAAGCCCCCGCTCCTTACGGACGGGGGCTTTTTCGTCAGGGTTATCTGCGGTTCTCAGACGACTCCCTGATCTGCCGGAGTTGCGCAACCTTCCTTCCCGTTTGACCAATCCCCGGGCACCGGCCACACTTCTTACGCATGCTGATTTAAACGCGATCCGTATTACCCACCCTTATCATCAGGAGGATGTTTAATGGCTCACAAACAGATCCAGAAACCATCACCCCAGGCAGTCGGTATCACAACGCTGGTACTGGGGCTTATCGGACTTGCCGCCGGGATATGGTATTACCGGGAGCACACCGCCACGAGATCGCAACGGCTGAGACGCCAGGCCAACCGCCAGCTTCGCAGAGCAGAAAAGAAACTGCGCCGGTGACGGCCGGGCCCTGGCTTACCAGGCCCCAAAGACGCTGTTCTCTGACTGTTTCAACAGCAGTTACCCGAAGACGCTCCACCTGAATACCTGACCAGCTCATGCCTGAGCCCAACCCGGCTCGGGCTTCCCGCCAGAGGGCCCGGGGGCCTTTGTTCGAAACAGTCAGAAAACAGGGTTTTCGTTTCGAAGAAAGGTCCCCGGGCCCGGTCTGCCAGAATTGCACCCATCGCGAACCTTCAGACATATTGTCTGGAGTTGGTGCAAAACGCCGAAGGCCCGGCAACCCCCTTCCGAAACGAGAACCCTGTTCTCTGACTGTTTCGGAAGGGGGTTGCCGGGCCTCCGGCTATCAGGCTTTTTGCTTGCCTGCTTCTTACATCAGGTTGTGGATGAATACCGCAAGTACGGCGATCGGTGTTATATGACTCAGGAGGTTACCTACACTCCGTAGAACGCCCGATACCAGTCGACGAAACGGCCAAGACCTTCTTCAAGGGAGGTTTCCGGTTTGTAGCCAACGTCGGCAATCAGTGAGTCGACATCCGCGTAAGTCGCCGGAACATCGCCCGGCTGCATGGGCAGGTAGTTCTTTTCGGCGCTCTTGCCGGTCTTTTCCTCGATGATCTCGATAAACCGGGACAGCTCTGCCGGATTATTGCTGCCAATATTGTAAAGACGATACGGACCCTTGCTGCTGGCGGCATCAGGCTGCAGACCACTCCAGTCGGGGTTGGGCTGGGCCACGTGATCCAGGGTTCTCACCACACCTTCGACAATATCGTCAATGTAGGTGAAGTCCCGCTTGTGGTGGCCGAAGTTGAAGACATCGATGGGCTCCCCCGCCAGGATCTTGCGGGTGAAGATAAATGGCGCCATGTCCGGTCGCCCCCAGGGCCCGTACACGGTAAAGAACCGCAGGCCAGTGGTGGGCAACTGGTACAGGTGGCTGTAGGTATGGGCCATCAGTTCGTTGGCTTTCTTGGAGGCCGCATACAGGCTCACCGGGTGGTCCACATTGTCCTGCACCGAGAAGGGCATGGTCTCGTTGGCTCCGTAAACGGAACTGCTGGACGCATAGACAAGGTGCTCTATCCCGTTATGGCGACAGCCTTCAAGGATGTTCATGAACCCCACCAGATTGGAGTCCACATAGGCATTGGGGTTCTCGATGGAATACCGTACACCAGCCTGGGCAGCCATATGGGCCACACGCTGGGGCTGGTGCTGTCGGAACAGCACTGCCATTGCCTCCCGGTCGGCGATATCCTGGCGGATCTCGGTGAAACCCACCTGGTCGCGCAGACCATCAAGCCGGGCTTCCTTCAGCCGGGTATCGTAGTAGTTATTGACGTTGTCGACGCCAATGACTTCGTCGCCCCGCTCAAGCAAGCGGCGAGCGAGGTGGAATCCGATAAAGCCGGCGGTGCCGGTGACAAGAATTTTCAAGGCTCTGACCCTGTTCCCTGATGACTCTATCCGCCAGCGTGCCGTGATCGCCCTTCGGGGTGGTCACAGCCGTCACTGGCTCTCCCTGTTAACCTGCCGGAATCAGAAGCTGAACCCGACACTCGCAAACGGACCACCGATGTCGATATCGAGGCGGTCGTTGCCGTCTTCGTAGTCCACGGCCATTTCCCGATAGCCCGCCCGGAGCTGGAAACCGGCAACCGCGTACTGGCCATAGACATCATAATCGTACACGGAATCGCCGTCGTAGCTGATGACATTGCCGTTAACACCGACAGATACACCGGTCAGGGGCAGGTCAAACCTGGCTGCGGCATAACCCATGGGGATCACCGCGTCCACCTCGGTCTTGCTGGAGGTCAGACCAGCCACATCAACGACTTCCAACTCCGCATCCAGGTCGCGGGCCGTCAGGCCCAGGTCCAGGTTGACCCAGTTGTCCAGTACTTCGTAGTAGAACGTAAGGTCGGTCTGCCGCCAGTCGAGGCTGGAGTCCACCTGCGCGCCGGCGGGAATGTTGTCGTATCCGGAGCTCAGTTCGCCACGGCCCGTCTGGTCAACTGTCACATAGCTCAGACGGACATTGGGCAACAACGGGACCGGATGCTCCAGAAAGGCGCTGAGGTTGGCCTCGGTGTTGTTGCTGAGATCGAGCTCGTTCTCAACGTTAACACGGTCACCACCCTTGGCGGCCTTTCCAGAGAGGTCGGAGTCCCAGTAACCAATGCTGGCGCCGAAGCCCAGCACGTCGGCCTGCGCCGCCGGAACGACCACAATGGCGGAAAGGATTACTGCAGATCGGATCAGTTTCATAAGCGGGTCTCCCCTGCACAGGATGCATTGTACTCGCAGCGTAAAACAATGGGGCCGTCTGGCCCCATTGTAATCACTCGCCGAATTGGATGCCGAGTCGCCGGCCAACCTCTTCGTAGGTCTCGATAACCTCGCCTAGCCCCTGGCGGAAGCGGTCCTTGTCCATCTTCTTGCGGGTTTCCCGGTCCCAGATACGACAGCCATCGGGGCTAAACTCGTCGCCCAGCACAATGCGGCCTTCACTGCGGCCAAATTCAAGTTTGTAGTCCACCAGCAGCATGCCGGCATCGGCAAACAGCGCCTTCAGCACGTCATTGACCTGATAGGTCAGGCGTTTCATTTGCGCCAGCTCGTCGGCGGTGGCCCAGCCAAAGGTCACCGCCAGGGACTCGTTGACCATGGGGTCATGGAGCTCGTCGTTCTTGAGGAAAAGTTCATAGGTAGGTGGGTTCAGATCCTGCCCTTCTTCCACACCCAGACGACGGCACAGGCTTCCGGCGGAGACATTACGCACCACGCACTCCACCGGAATCATCTCCAGCTTCTTGACCAGGGACTCAGTCGGTGACAGTAGCCCCTCGAAGTGGGTGGGTATGCCGGCGGCTTCGAGCTTTTCCATGATGAAAGCATTGAACCGGTTGTTCACCATACCCTTGCGGTTCAGCTGTTCTTTTTTCTGGCCGTCAAAGGCCGAAGTATCATCCCGGAATACCAGGACGAAGCGGTTCGGGTCGTCTGTGGTAAAAACAGACTTTGCCTTGCCCGCGTAGAGTTCGTTGCGTTTTTCCATATCGGTCTCCGGCAGCCGACGTCCATGGGACGGTCGGCTAGCGTCTTCGTTCATGCCAGCTGTGCGCCGGCCATCAATAGAGGTAATCGTAGAGCCGCGTGATCAATGAGCGGGAGTAGTTGCTCCCGTTATAGTCATCGGCACGCTCGGCGGTCACCACGATCGAACCGTCCTCTTCGCTGAGCAGGATACGATTGGTGGCTTCAGGCGCCACTTCATCACCGGCAAACCAGCTGGTCAGCCAGCTACGACGGCGATCCTCTTCCGGACGGCCGTCCACCAGGAAGTACCCGGCAGTCTGGTCAAGGTCCAGCACCGGGATGTTCTCATCTTCCAGAACCCGACGGATCTCGCTCCATACCCTTTCAAAGGGCAGATCGATGGAAATGGCCTGATCGCGTTCGGCAGTGGCTTCCAGCAGGGTCACCCTGGGCTCACTGTCCATGGCGAGCGCGGCCCTGGAATAGGAGCGGCTGTCTTCCCGGGACTGCAGGAAGGACGACAGGTTCTCCAGCAGGTCTTCTTCGAGTCCCTGGTCCATGGATTCATCCTGCCAGGGCAGCAGCCCGTCCGGCGAGCCAGCTACGGAGCGGGGCCGAACCTGAACTTCGGTAGTTTTGCGACGAACACCGGGGGCCAGGCGAACCTGCACCACGATTCTTGGCTCATCGGCACTGGCTTCATCAAGCCCCACCAGGTCACGGGCCCGCCGGCTGAAGTTGACGATCTCGCTCTGCATCAGCCCGAGTTGCGTGCTGTCTTGCGCAACCGCCAGACCGGTTTCGTTCATCCACGCCGCTACGGCAGGCCAGATTCGACCCGGCACGTCATTGACCAGCAGCCAGGACTGGTCGTCCACGGTCTCCACGACATAGTTCTCGTCGAGAATCTCGGCGGTAAGATCCGGTGGCTCCGGCACCTGGTTCGCCAGGGTGCCGGAACCCTCGACAGCGCGAATGGGAAATTCCGCGCGTTGCCTGGGGAGTGGCTGACCGTCGATACCCGTCAGTGCACGGGATTGCTCGGCGGTGGCATAGTCGTCCGAGCGGTCATTGATCAGGCTGCAGCCACTGCCCAGCAGCCCGGCGATGGCAACGGCGAGGAACGCCGCACGGGGACGGAAGTCAATTTTTCTGGAACAATCGGTCATTCAGAGTACGCCTGCCGCCTGTAGAGCTTCTTCAACCTCACCGTGGAACTTCTCGCTGAGGGTTGTCAGGGGCAGACGGATGCCGGTATCGATCTGACCCATACGTTGCAAGGCCCACTTGACCGGAATCGGGTTGGCTTCCAGGAACAGTTTACGGTTCAGCGGTTCAAGGATGCCGTTAAGGCGCTCGGTTTCTTCACGGTTGCCATCGATAGCCGCCTCACACAGCCGGGACATCAGCCTGGGTGCCACGTTGGCGGTTACCGAGACATTGCCCTTGGCCCCGGCCAGCATCAGCTCTGCCGCTGTGGCATCATCACCGGAGTAGACCGCCAGCCTGCCCTCCACGGCCCTGATCAGTTCGGCACCCCGGGGTATATTGCCGGTTGCATCCTTGATACCCACGATATTGGGAATGTCCGCAAGCCGCTCCACCGTCTCATTCAGCATGTCGCAGGCGGTGCGCCCCGGCACGTTATAGAGGATCTGGCTGACACCGGGCACCGACTCGGCAATGGTCCTGAAGTGCTGATACAGGCCCTCCTGGGTGGGCTTGTTGTAGTACGGCACCACCAGCAGGCAGGCATCCGCACCGAGCTTCTCCGCTTCGGAGGTCAGCGCAATGGCCTCATGGGTGGAATTACCGCCGGTGCCGGCAATGACCGGAATCCTGCCCGCTGTCCGTTTGATGATTGCCTCAATCACCCTGAGGTGTTCGTCAGGGGTCAGGGTGGCTGACTCGCCGGTGGTACCAACAGCTACGATGCCATGGGTGCCGTTTTCAAGGTGAAAGTCCACCAGGGCGTCCAGTTGCTCCCAGTGGATGCTGCCATCCGGGTGCATGGGCGTCACCAGAGCGACAAGGCTACCAGTAATCATAAGGACTCCGTGCAGATAAAACGGTTATGGTAATCTTGGGTCTCAACCGACACAAGGGAAACAACGGAGAAGCCATGGCAAAGCCAGAACCTGACCAGATTGTTCATGATTTCGAGGCGCCAGCTACCGGAGATCAGACGGTAAGGCTGTCGGACTTTCGGGGCAGCCACAATGTCGTCATCTACTTCTACCCCAAGGACAACACGCCGGGCTGTACCACGGAAGGCCAGGACTTCCGCGACCTTTACGAGCAGTTCCAGGCCCACGACACGATCATTTTCGGCGTTTCCAGGGACGGGCTCAAGGCCCACGAGAACTTTCGGGCCAAACATGAGTTCCCGTTCCATCTGATCTCTGACAAGGACGAATCGGTCTGCGCCCTGTTTGATGTCATCAAACTGAAAAAACTCTACGGCAAGGAGTACCTGGGAATTGACCGCAGTACCTTCCTCATCGACAAGCAGGGCCGGCTGCGCCGGGAATGGCGCGGCGTAAAGGTGAAGGGACATGCCCGGGAAGTGCTGGACGCGGTGAAAGCCCTGTAACCGTTACGGCCCGGCCGCCTGGTGGCTGACCGGGCCTTTCACGCCCGCCTACTGGTCATGATTGCCCGGCAGTGGCTGCGGATGTACCGGCCAGGCCGCAAATACCGCCTTGACCATGGTCGCCAGGGGTATCGCGAAGAACACACCCCATAGCCCCCAGATCCCGCCGAAGAACAGCACCGCTACGATAATGACGACGGGATGCAGGTTATTCACCTCCGAGAACAGCAACGGCACCAGCACGTTGCCATCCAGCGCCTGGATAATGCCGTAGGCCACCATCACCCAGATAAAGTGTGACCCCCAGCCAAAGGCAAACAGGGAGATCATGGCCACCGGTAAGGTAACCACCGCTGCACCGATGTAGGGGATCACCACGCTCAGTCCCACCAGCAGGGAAAGCAGCGCCGCGTAGGGCACACCGAGGATCCTGAAGGTAATGAAGGTAACCCCGCCAACGATGAGAATCTCCACCGCCTTGCCCCGTACATAGTTGGCACACTGCTGGTTTACCTCATGCCAGATCTGGCTCATCATCGGTCGCTGACTGGGGAGCAGCCGGGCAATAGATCCCAGAATCTGCCGGCGGTCCTTGAGGAAGAAAAACACGAGGATGGGCACCAGCACCAGGTAGATCAGCAGCCCCAGCAGGTCAGGAATACTGCCCAGAGAGAAGGACACGAGCCACTGGGTCAGGTTGCCCACCTCCGCAGCCACCTGATGGTAGAAGTCATTCACGGCTCCAATGGATATCAGATTCGGATACTCTTCAGGCAAAAGCTCAAGATAGCTCCGCATCTCCCTGAAAATACGGGGCGCTTCCGTCGCCAAAGATGCCAACTGCCCCCAGACCAGCGGCATCAGACCAAACAGGAACCCGGCCAGGGTGCCCATGAACACCACGAAGACACCGATAATGGATACCAGTTCAGGAATTCCCAAACGGGTCAGTCGCGTCACCAGGCCCTGCAGGATAAAGGCGATAATGAGCGAGGCGATCACCGGGGCCAGCATGGAGCCGAAGAAAATAACGGCGAGAACACCACCCAGAAGGATCAGGAACAGAATGACTGCTTCGTCATCCGAAAAATACTTGTGGGCTATGCCGCGGAGAATACGAACCATCTTTCTGGACTACTCCTGTTCACCAACACGGATAACGAAGCGATAACGACCACCAGATTCATCACTGGCAACCAGTTCGTGGGACGTATGTGCCAGCCAGGCCGGAATGTCACGGGCTGAGCCGGAATCCGTCGCCAGCACTTCCAGTTGCTGTCCCGGGGACATACTGCCGAGCTGCAACTTGGCTTTCAGCAATGGCATTGGGCATCGCAGCCCGGTAGCATCAAGGGTAATATCAACCATGGGCGTTTCAGAACCTGTCTGACATGGATTTCCGGGCCACCATTATGCCCATGCACCCGGTTACTTGCATTGTTTTATGCGGAGTTTAACGACCAAGGTATGACTTTCCACTGTTCTTTCCAATACCGGCCGGGAGGACGCCTGCTGGCCCTGGCCCTGGCCATGACTCTGGCCATGTTGTTCGCACCCCTTGCGCCAGCGCAGACCCAGCAACGGGACCTGCCTTCCATTGGTGGCCTGGGCGGAGGGCTGCTTTCCGACCGAATGGAAGACGACATCGGCCGCCAGGTAATGAGCTCTATTCGCCGGTCCGCGGGGCAGATCCACGACCCGCTGGTGGCCGAGTACCTGACCTCTGTCGTTTACCGCCTGGTTCCCTACACGCCCCTGAGTAACCGGGAACTGACCATCGTCGTCATCGATGACCCGGCCATCAACGCCTTTGCGGTGCCCGGCAACATCGTCGGTGTTAATGGAGGCCTGTTTCTGCATGCACGCACGGAACAGCAGTTCGGCTCGGTGATGGCCCACGAACTGGCCCACCTGAGCCAGCGCCACTTCGCCCGGCGGCTTGAACAGCAGGAACGCGCCGCTCCCCTTACCGCAGCAGGCATAATCGCGGGCATAGTGCTGACGGCGGTCACCGGCTCTGATGCCGGTATTGCCGCAATTATGGGTACCCAGGCCATGTCTGTGCAAAACATGCTCGCCTACAGCCGCTCCCATGAGCAGGAAGCGGACCGCGTCGGACTGGACATCATGGCCAATGCCGGCCTCGACCCCCGGGGCATGCCCGAAATGTTCGAGGTGATGATGCGCCAGAGCCGGCTGCAGGGCAATCGTCCTCCGGAATACCTCTCAACCCACCCGCTTACCGAGTCCCGGGTGTCCGACACCCGCAGCCGTGCCGAGCAGTATGCGGCAGGAAATGCCGATGACACCCACGAATACCATCTGGTGAGATCCCGCATGCAGGTGCGCTACGCCCGCAATCTGGGCGAAGCCATTGATGCCTTCGAGTCTTACCTGAACCAGCCCGAGGCAGGCCAGAAAGAGGCGGCGCGTTACGGGCTGGCCGTTGCCCTGCTTGCTGACGGCAGCCATGCCCGCGCCCGCGACCTGCTGGAGGACCTGCTGGCCGAGAGCCCCCACCGCATCACCTACCAGGTGACCCTGGCAGAAGCGCTGCAGGCAGAGGGCAAGCTTACTGAGGCGAGAGAGCTGATGGAAAAAGCCCTGCAACGAAACCCCGGCAACTACCCCATCACGGATCGTCTGGCCCACATCGAGAACGAAGCAGGCAATGGCAGCCAGGCTGCGGATTATCTCCGCACCCTGACCCGCAATCACCCCGAGCGGGAAAACCTCTGGTTGCGCCTGGCGGAAGCCGAAGGCATGGCCCGTAACATTGTCGGGGTCCACCGGGCACGGGCGGAATACGATATTCTGATGGGGGACCTGGAAGCCGCCCAACGGCAGTTGCGACAGGCCCAGGAGCGGGTACCGGCCTCCGCGCCGCTGCGCCAGGTGATCTCCGAGAGACTGACCGAGGTAAGCCGCCGGCTCAGTCAGTCTTAACCACTTCAGCGCAGCCGGCCAGGGCATTCACTTCAAAAGGCGTTCGACAGACGGCCTTCAGGCGTTGCCGGCCACCTTCAGGTTCATGTTGGCGGTAAAGTCCAGCATGCGACGTAACGGGCGCAGTGCATCTTCCCGCAGGGTTTCGTCGACGTGGATTTCCTGGTTGCCCTGCTCCAGTACCTGCAACAGGTTTTCCAGCCCGTTCATGGCCATCCAGGGACAATGGGCGCAGCTGCGGCAGGTGGCACCATTGCCGGCAGTCGGCGCCTCGATCAGTGTCTTGTTGGGAGCCAGCTGCTGCATCTTGTAAAAGATGCCGTTGTCTGTGGCCACGATGAAGCGCTCATTCGGCAGCGACTGTACGGCGTGGATCAGTTGCGACGTGGAGCCCACCACATCGGCCATGTCCACCACCGCCGCCGGTGATTCCGGGTGCACCAGCACCGCCGCATCGGGATACAGGTCCTTGAGGTCTTCCAGGCCGCGGTACTTGAATTCCTCGTGCACAATGCAGGAGCCGTCCCACATCAGCATATCAGCACCGGTCGTACGCTGAATGTAGCTGCCAAGGTGCTTGTCAGGGGCCCACAGGATTTTCTCGCCCCGGGCGTCCAGGTCTTCAACAATAGCCTGCGCACAGCTTGAGGTAACTACCCAGTCCGCCCTCGCCTTTACCGCGGCAGACGTATTGGCGTAGACCACTACGGTACGCTCCGGGTGCTGGTCGCAAAACTCAGCGAACTCGTCCGCCGGGCAGCCGATGTCCAGCGAACAGGTGGCCTCCAGGGTGGGCATCAGTACCCGTTTCTCCGGGTTCAGGATCTTGGCGGTTTCGCCCATGAAGCGCACACCGGCAACCACCACTGTCGAAGCGGGATGGCGATTGCCAAACCGGGCCATCTCCAGGGAATCCGCGACACAGCCGCCGGTTTCCTCCGCCAGACGCTGAATCTCCGGATCGGTGTAGTAATGGGCTACGAGTACCGCATCCTGCTCCCTGAGCGCCTCACGGATGCGGGATTCCAGCTCGGCCTTCTCCTCATCACTGAGGGGTTTCGGCTCCGCCTTGTGGGCCAGGTATTCCTGGACCAGGATACGATCTTCGAATCGAGTCATGGTTGTGTCTCTGTTGCTACGCCTGATGGGCCAGTATACCACCCTTGCAAGGATGTCACCCTCCTGCCACGGAGGTGCAATGTACTTCGCGGATAATCGGAAAGTTACCAGTACCTGTAATGTTCCATGCGGTTTTACGGGCAAAAAAAAAGAGCCCGAAGGCTCTTTTTTTACGGCAGATGGATGATCCGGATCAACCTGCCTTATTGGTGGGTCGTGAAGGATTCGAACCTTCGACCAATTGGTTAAAAGCCAACTGCTCTACCAACTGAGCTAACGACCCATAACCGGGTAAAACCAGCCGGCGTTCCGTGCCAACCTTGATGTTTGGTGGGTCGTGAAGGATTCGAACCTTCGACCAATTGGTTAAAAGCCAACTGCTCTACCAACTGAGCTAACGACCCAAACGAGGCGCATATAGTACGGATTTTTTTGGGGTGATCAACCCTTTTTAGCTCGCCCCAAGGTATTTTTTTGCCAGTCCGGCCGCCTGGCTGGTGCCATACTGATCAACCACACGTTTCATGTAGCGCTCAGCCTGATCCTTCTCACCCATCCGGTCGTGGACCATGCCGAGTTTGTACAGTGCATCCGGTGCCTTGCGGTGATCCTGGTAGCGGGTGGCAACGATGGTAAAGGCCTGCTTGGCCTGCTCCAGCTGCGGTTTCACCAGGTAGACTTCACCCAGCCAGTAATAGGCGTTAACCGTCAGGTCACCGTCCGGGTACTCCGATACGAAGTCGTACAGTTCACCGATGGCCTGGTCGTAGGCTTTCTCTTCCTGGATCAGTTTCTGGATACGGTTGTAGGCCTGACGCTCTTCTTCCGTAGGCTGGCGGTACTCCCGGCTGACCGTCTGGGGGCGCTGGCGCTCCCCGTCCGGGGAAGCCCCGCTGTCACCATCCCCGGAAGCCCCGCCAGAGCTTGCGGACGACTGCTCCTTACGTTCCGACAGTTCCATCAGACGCTGGTCGAGGTCAATGTAGCGTTCCCGGGATTGCCTGGTCAGCCGGTCCAGCTCGTTTCGCTGTTCCTCGAGTTCCCCCCGGAGGCTGCGCACCTCGTCCTGAAGACGCTCGATCATAAACAACAACTCGGAGTTGGCCTGATTGCCGGCAGACTGGCGCCGGGCTTCGGACTGGTTGTTCTGGTAGGCGGGTGTGGAGGACTGGGCCAGGACACCGGTGGAAACCGCCAGTGCCACCGCAGCCACGAGGAGCTTTCTCATGGGTACACCTGTCATTGCTGTCGGACGGTACCGCACCCGGCGGATCTGTTACCGACCGGGTGCGGTACACAGGTACCGATATTAACGGAAGATCAGTTCCACACGACGGTTTTGCGCCCAGGCGCTCTCGTTGGAACCCATGGCCGCCGGCTTTTCTTCGCCGTAGCTGACCGTTTCAATCTGGCCACGGTCGGCGCCATTAACAACCAGGAAGCGCTGAACCGCATTGGCACGACGCTCGCCCAGCGCCATGTTGTACTCCTTGGTGCCTCGCTCGTCGGTATGGCCTTCAAGGCGCACATTCACATCCGGGTTGTCGGACAGGTAGCGGGCGTGGGCGGCCAGCACATCACGGGACTCCGCCTTGATTTCGGCGGTATCGAAATCAAAGTAGAACGTGGTGACACGACGCAGGGAGGCGTCCTCGCCGGAACCGCTGCGAGCCTCTGCCTCACGACGCTCGCGCTCGCTCAGCTCATCAGAGGAGATACCGCCGTCATCATCACCACCGTACACGGATGCGCCACCTTCCTGGTCAACAGTCGACATTTCATCGTCGGTCATGGGCTCCTCACCGGTGGTGCTACAACCAGCCACCAGGCCCAGCGAGAGAACCAGGGCAAATGCAGTCTTCTTCATCATGATGCTCATAGAATGTCCTTCTGGTTTGGTTTTCATTTCCTGTTTTATCGAGCCGCCGGACCGCTCCCCTATCGGAGGATGGGCGACCAGGCCGGCTCACGTACATCGCCCCGGGCCGCCGGCAAGGTATAGGCGGCACCGCCATCGGCAGAGATGACGGTCAGCACGCTGTCGTCACCCTGGCGGGTGGCGTATATCAGCATGCGGCCATTGGGCGCGATACTTGGCGATTCGTCCATACCGGTGCGGGTCAGCACCTGCTCATTGCCGGAGTCCAGCTCCATTCTGGCAATATGGAACGCCCCATCTCGCTGGTGAACATAGTAGATGTACTCCCCATCCGGGCTGAAACGGGCCCCGGCGTTGTAGCGCCCCCCAAAGGTGACCCTGCGGGGAGAGGCATTTTCGCTCTCCTTGATGTAGATCTGCGGCCCGCCGGAGCGATCCGAGGTGAAGGCAAAGCCATTACCATCGGGATGCCAGACGCCTTCGGTATCGATGCCCCAGTGATCCGTCAGCCGGGTCAGGGAGCGGGATTCCACGTCCAGTTTATAGATCTCGGCGTTACCGGAACGGGACAGGGTAACCAGCAGTGAGCGACCATCCGGCGACCAGTCGGGCGCCGAGTTCAGACCCGGAAATGAGGCCACGGCGGTACGTTTGCCACTGGCAAGCTCGTGGACGAATATCTGGGGTTTTCCGCTTTCGAAAGACACATAGGCCAGGCGTTTGCCGTCCGGCGACCAGGATGGAGACAGAATGGGTTCACGGCTCTCCAGACGCACACTGGCCCGGCGGCCATCCACATCGCTGATCTGCAATCGGTAGCGGGGCTTGCCCTCATTCTCATCCAGGGTGACGTAGGCCAGCCTGGTGGAAAATACCCCCGGTTCCCCTGTCAGGGCTTCGTAGACCTTGTCACTGATATGATGTGCGAGCGTCCGTATGTTATTCACCGAGGTACTGGAAGACTCACCCAGCAGACGGCGTTCCCCATTAACGTCAAAGAGTTCATAGCGGGCCCGGACCCGATCTCCTTCGCGGGTGACATTGCCGACCAGCAGGTAACGCTGGCCAAGCATTCGCCAGTCCCGGAAGAACACGTCATCGCCGTTGGTGGGAAGGCTCAGCATACGCTCTGCCGACAGCGGGTTGAACTCGCCGGTCATCTCCAGGTTGCTGCGGATAATCGTGCTGATATTGTCTCCGCCTGGCAGGTCGCCGGACTGACCGAATGGCACCACCGCGACCGGCACAGCCTCGCCAGCGCCCTTGGTCACCCGGATCATCAGTTCAGCATGGGCCGTGGACGCCAACGCTGCCAGCATCATCAGCGCCGCCGGTATGGCAATCACCTTGCGCCATGAAAACGGCGCCTGTCCGATTTGTCTCATTCTGGCCTCACCATCCTGTCTGCGTTTCCATTTCCGGTGGTCTGCATATCAGCGCCCTCACACCTCCGGCTCAAAACGGATTGTAAATTGTCTGAAATAGCGATCGAAGGTGTCCCGGCTATCCGGGATCGGGTACCGGTTGATTGCCCGGGCCGCGCTGACGGCCGAGTTATCGAAAGCCCGGTTGCCGCTACTTTCGACGACCTCAACCGACTGAAGTTCACCACTGGGCAAAAGCGTCAGCCGCAGAACCACACTCATACCCTCCCGGGCAGAGGACGGTGGGTACCAGGCGCCGTGCAACGCGTCCCTGATCAGCGACTCATACCGGGATTTTTCGTTAAGCATCTGGGTTTCCCGGGCCCGTGCGGCGGCCGCCTCCTCGCGACGACGCTCCTCTGCCACCCTGGCCTCTTCGGCTTCCCGGGCCATCTGCTCAAGTTGCTGTTCCCGCTGCTGCCTTGCCTCTTCCTGGCGTTGACGTTCAGCCTCTTCCTGCTTACGACGCTCTTCCTCCTGGCGCTGGCGCTCGGCTTCCTGTCGGCGGCGCTCCTCCTCTTCCTTGCGTTGCTGCTCCTGGCGCTTGCGCTCTTCCTCGGCGCGCTGCTCCGCCTCCTCCCTGGCCTTGCGCTCTTCCTCTGCACGGCGTTCGGCTTCCTCCTGGGCCTTGCGCTCTTCCTCCGCCTTCTGCCGGGCCTGCTCTTCAGCCTCGGCCCGGGCTTTCTCCCGAGCCGCCTCTTCGGCCTCACGGGCCTTGCGCTCACGCTCCCGGGCCGCCGCCTCCTCCTGGCGCTGCTGTTCCTGGCGCTCCTGCTCACGCTGGCGAGCCTCTTCCTGCTCCCGCTGGCGTTCCTGCTCCTGCTCGAGCCGCCGCTGCTCCGCTTTCTCCTCCTGCTCCTCGGCCGGATCGGGCTGTTCCGGTTCCGGCTCGGGTTGGGGCGGCGGTGAGGTGGTTTCAGTTGGTGGCACGGTTTCCGGGGACACCAGGCGCGCAGAAATGCTCGGTTCCGGTGGCTCTTCCATAGGCGTTATCCAGTGCCAGCTCACCAGGGTGATCGCCACAATCACGCCGTGCAGCAGCAAAGACAGGATGACCGGCGATGTCCACGCCGGACGGCTTTCCTTACGGTCTTCGCGTCGTGGATCCGTCACTGATTAACCACCTGTCCTGTCAGTCTCTTCCGCTTCAGTTATCAGGCCAACATTGGTAGCGCCGGCCTGCTGCAGCACGGACATCAACCGAACAACGGTTCCGTACTGGACGTTCTGATCACCCCGCACCAGCACTTCCCGGTTGCTGCGGCCGGCCATGATCTTGCTAACCTGCTCCCTGACCCGCTCCAGGGGCATGGGGTCACTCCCCTCATCCCCCACCTGCAGGAAATAGGCGCCATTGGCATCCACGGACACCACCACTGACTCGGTTTCCTTCTCCGCCTGGATCGGATCCGACGTGGTTTCCGGCAGGTCCACCTTGACGCCCTGGGTCAGCATGGGTGCGGTAACCATAAAGATCACCAGCAACACCAGCATGACGTCAATGTAAGGCACCACGTTGATCTCCGACATGGGTTTGCGGCGCACTGACTGCATCATTCCGCCTTTCATGTCATACCCTCCTGTCAACCGGGCCTTCAGCCCTGGGTGCCGCCGTCGCCGTGAACGCGACGATGAAGAATGCTTGAGAATTCTTCGGCAAAGGTCTCATAGTTTTTCAGCAGGGCATCCGACATGGCCGAGAAACGGTTGTAGGCAATAACGGCCGGAATTGCGGCGAACAGACCCATGGCCGTGGCGATCAGCGCCTCGGAAATACCCGGCGCCACCGTGGCCAGCGTGGCCTGCTGTACCGTGGCCAGACCCCGGAACGAGTTCATGATGCCCCATACGGTACCGAACAGACCGACATAGGGGCTGGTGGAGCCCACAGTAGCGAGAAACGGCAGATGGGTCTCAAGGCGCTCCTGCTCGCGAGAGAATGCGACTCGCATGGCACGCTGGGCCCCTTCCATGACTGCGTCCGCATCCCGGCTTTGCTGACGCAGCCGGGAGAATTCCCGGAAACCGGCCCGGAACACCGACTCCATGCCCGAGTATGGCGTCGGGTTGGCGTTCACCTCCCGGTAAAGCTGTCCCAGGTCCATGCCCGACCAGAACTGCTCCTCGAAAGCCAGCTGGGAGCGCTTGGCCTTGCGGAACACCTGGACCCGCTGGAAAATCAGCGCCCAGGAAACTACTGATGCCAACGCCAGCAACAGCATAACCAGCTGTACCAGCGGGCCCGCCTGGGCAATGAGGTGCCATACAGAGAGTTCTGAATCCACCGTTTACTCCTGATATTGTTGCGATGATGGCTTTGATGCCAGGTGCTGCTGGAGCAGCTGGCTCAGATCTTCCGGCAACCGACGCGGGCGGCCGCTATCCAGGGCGACGCAGGCCACGCGCACGGTGGCGCGGGCCAGGGGACGAACCTCACCCTTGCGGGACACTTTCTGGTCAAACTCCATCCATACGCGACCGGCGTCAACCAGGTCCGCAGTAACTTCAAGCTCGTCATCCAGGTATGCCGGTGCGACATAGTGAATGGACAGCTTCTGCACCACGTAGCTGATATTGTCGCTCAATCCGGACCGAAGCCCGACCCCACAATGCCGGACCCATTCGGTACGTGCGCGCTCCATATAGTGGAGGTACTTGGCGTGGAAAACGATACCACCCGCGTCTGTGTCTTCAATATACACACGTATGGGCAGGAAATAGGTTCCAAGTATCTGTGTCGAGTCATTACTGCTGACCGTCAAGGAGATCCTCCTGGTGTGATGATCGGGGCTTGGTGCCAAAATGCAGATAAGCGCTGCTGGTGACCATTCGCCCGCGGGGCGTACGCACCATGAACCCCTGCTGGATCAGGAACGGCTCCAGCACATCCTCGATCGTGCCCCGCTCTTCACTGATCGCAGCCGCGAGACTGTCCACCCCTACCGGGCCTCCATCGAATTTTTCGATCAGGGCCAGCAGCAGGCGCCGGTCCATATGGTCAAAGCCCTCGTTATCCACCTTCAGCATGTTCAGCGCCTGGTCGGCGATCTCGGCGCTGATGGTGCCATCTCCCTTTACCTCGGCGTAGTCCCTTACCCGCCTCAACAACCGGTTGGCGATCCTGGGCGTACCGCGGGAACGGCGGGCGATCTCATAGGCGCCGGCCTCCTCGATGGCAACCCGGGAAAGTTTCGCCGAGCGCAGAACGATGGAAGTCAGATCGCGGGTATTGTAGAACTCGAGGCGCTGGACAATACCGAAGCGATCCCTCAGCGGCGAGGTCAACAGACCTGCCCGGGTGGTCGCACCCACCAGGGTAAAGGGTGGCAGGTCCAGCTTGATGGAGCGGGCGGCCGGCCCCTCACCGATCATGATATCCAGCTGGTAGTCTTCCATGGCCGGATAAAGAACTTCCTCCACCGCCGCGTTCAGGCGATGGATTTCATCGATAAACAACACATCTCCCTGCTCAAGGTTGGTCAGCAGGGCAGCCAGGTCACCGGCCTTTTCCAGTACCGGGCCGGAGGTGGTCTTGATAGCCACCCCCATCTCGTTGGCGATGATATTGGCAAGGGTGGTCTTGCCCAGGCCGGGCGGGCCGAAAATCAGGGTATGGTCCAGGGCTTCATCCCGGGCCCGGGCCGCGGAGATAAAGATCTCCATCTGCTCCCGCACCGTGGGCTGGCCCACGTAATCTTCCAGGCGGTGGGGTCGTATGGCCCGGTCGTAGACTTCTTCCTGAAGCCCGACCTGGGGGGAAATCAGTCGATCAGATTCAATCATGTAAAGACTCGTTACAGGTTTCCACCATCATACCTGTGTTCGGATGATTTGTTCATCCGCCCTGACCGGCAATTCCGGCGACCGGACCCGGGCTCGGTCAACCGTTAACCCGGACACATTGTACGGTCAGCAGTATGCCTGTCACGTTACGCTCTTTACACATTCTTTGCCGATTGCAACCTGTTGTGCAGCGGTCAACTGGCAGGGATCATCGCTTTGAGGGCCTGACGAATCAGCTCTTCCCGGCTCATGCCTTCGGCAGCGACACGATTGATGGCGCGGGAGGCCTCCTGGGGTTTGTAGCCCAGTGCGATCAGGGCAGCCTCGGCCTCTTCGCCGGCGTCCGGCTGGTGTGCGGATGGCCTCTCTGTGACGGGTACCGCACTATTGGGCACAAACTGTCCTTCCAATTGCCCGATGCGATCACCCATATCGATCAGTAACCGTTCCGCAGTCTTCTTGCCCACCCCCGGCAATTTCACCAGGGCACTGGCATCCCGCTGCTCCACGCAACGGATAAACTGGCCGGCCTCCAGTCCGGACAGAATGCCTACGGCCATCTTCGGCCCCACCCCGTTAACCTTGATCAGCAATCGGAACAGGTCCCGGTCCAGACGGCTGGCAAAGCCATACAGGCTCTGGGCATCCTCCCGCACCGCAAAATGCGTATGGAGCGTGACCTCCTGACCAGGCTCCGGCAGCTGAAAGAACGTGCTGTAGGGAATATCCACTTCATAGCCAAGGCCGGCGGCCTCCACCAGGGCCTGGCCGGGCTGCTTCTCGATCAGGGTACCGCGCAGTCGTCCGATCACCGGTTATGGACTCCGTTATCAATGTGGATTAGCCGTATCACTGGCCGGGGCGTTCGGGCGAGCTTACCGCATCCGCCCGCCGCGAACACGTCCCCGGGTTGCCACGCTGTTGCCGGGCAACTCGGACAGTGAGCCACCGCCACCGGTGAGCCGGGCAACACTCTGACTCATGTGGGCATGGCACAGGGCAATGGCCAGCGCATCCGCTGCATCGGCCTGGGGTTTGCGGCCGAGGCCAAGGATGGCCTGCACCATGTGCTGGACCTGGGACTTGTCTGCCCCGCCCTT
Organism: Marinobacter sp.; assembly: GCF_041690615.1. Taxonomy (GTDB): domain Bacteria; phylum Pseudomonadota; class Gammaproteobacteria; order Pseudomonadales; family Oleiphilaceae; genus Marinobacter. The sequence continues at coordinate 72,883 of NZ_JAWLGY010000016.1, read as the reverse complement.
GCCCACCACCGCCTGCTTCACCTGGCGGGCCGAATACTCGTGCACTGGCAGGCCGGAATTGGCGGCGCTGACAATGGCGACCCCCCGGGCCTGGCCCAGTTTAAGGGCAGAATCCGGATTGCGGGCCATGAACACCTGCTCAATGGCAAACTCGTCGGGTCGGAATTCAGCAATCAGGGTGGCCAGACTCTGGAAAATCACCTGCAAACGTTCCGCCATGGGCCTTTCGCCCACACGGATACAGCCGCTGTCGAGGTACTCGGTGTGGCGACCGGTCACCCGTATGACGCCGTAACCGGTAATACGGGAACCGGGGTCCACACCGAGAATAATCGCCATACCACTGCCCCTGTATGTCAGCTGAGCAGGCTTGCTGCGGGTTCAGCCGTGGAGTTCCTGCAACACTTCATCGTTGAACTCGGCGTTGGACCAGACGTTCTGCACGTCATCCAGGTCTTCGAGCATGTCGATGAGCTTGAGGTTGGATTCGGTGCCATCCCGGTCGAGCTCCACCGTGGTGCTGGGCACCATGGTGACTTCGGCATTGTCCGGCTCAAGTCCGGCTTCCACCAGGGCTTCTTTCACGTCCAGGTAGTTTTCCGGCGTGGTGCGCACCTCGAAGGAGCCGTCATCCTGTTCGACGATGTCTTCGGCCCCGGCCTCCAGCGCCACCTCCATCAGTTGCTCTTCAATGGTCCCCGGCGCGTAGCTGAGGATACCCTGCTTGCTGAACAGGAAAGCCACCGAGCCATCGGTGCCCAGATTACCACCAAACTTGTTGAAAGCGTGGCGAACCTCCGCCACGGTACGGTTTCGGTTGTCGGTCATGGCCTCCACGTAGATGGCGACCCCACCGGGACCGTAACCTTCGTAGGTCAGCTCCTCGTAGTTGTCGTCATCGCCCCCTCCGGCGCCCCGCTCGATGGCGCGCTCGATGGTGTCCTTCTTCATGTTGGCCGTCAGGGCCTTGTCCATTACCGCCCGCAGACGAGGATTGTCATTCGGGTCCGGGCCACCCAGCTTTGCAGCCACCACCAGTTCACGAATGATCTTGGTGAAGATCTTGCCACGCCTGGCATCCTGTGCCGCCTTGCGGTGCTTGATATTGGCCCATTTGCTATGCCCGGCCATAAACCACTCCTGTCTTTCCCGTTGGCCTATGATTTCGGAGTTGCCCCGACAACGGCGGCCGGGGCCGGAACACCCTTACCCTTCGGAACCGTCTCCTTTTTCGGCTGCCTTTGCTGCAGGCTTGCGCAGACGGATGTGCAGTTCACGCAACTGCTTCTCGTCCACCTCCCCCGGCGCCTGGGTCATCAGGCAGGTGGCGCTCTGGGTTTTCGGGAAGGCAATCACGTCCCGGATAGAGCTGGCGCCGGTCATCAGCATTACCAGACGGTCCAGGCCAAATGCCAGGCCGCCGTGGGGCGGGCACCCGAACCTGAGAGCATCCAACAGGAAGCCGAACTTGGCACGCGCTTCGTCTTCATCAATGCCCAGTACCCGGAACACACCCTGCTGGGTCTGCTCGTCATGGATACGGATGGAACCACCACCCAGCTCGGTACCGTTCAGAACCATGTCATAGGCCCGGGACAACGCGCTGGCCGGATCGGCTGCCAGCTCTTCCGGGGTGCAGCTTGGCGCTGTAAATGGGTGGTGAATGGCGGTCAGGCGACCGTCATCGGTTTCCTCGAACATGGGGAAGTCCACCACCCACAGCGGCGCCCACTCGCTGGTGAGCATATCCAGGTCATGGCCAACCCGGATGCGCAACGCACCCAGGGCTTCATTGACCACAGTGGCCTTGTCCGCGCCGAAGAAGACGATATCACCGTCCTGTGCGCCGGTACGCTCCATGACTGACATGGCGGTTTCATCACCCAGGAACTTGACGATGGGAGACTGCAGCCCTTCCACGCCCTTGTCCAATTCATTGACCTTGATGTAAGCCAGGCCCTTGGCGCCATAGATACCCACAAATTTCGTGTAATCGTCGATCTGCTTGCGGGTCAGCGTGCCACCACCGGGCACCCGCAGGGCTGCCACGCGACCTTTCGGATCTTTCGCAGGACCGGAGAACACCTTGAAGTCCACGCCTTCCACCAGGTCACCCACATCCACCAGTTCCAGCGGAATACGCAGGTCCGGCTTGTCGGAGCCATAGCGCTGCATGGCCTCTGAGTAAGGCATGCGAGGGAACTCCGGCAGGTCCACATCCAGCACATCCTTGAACAGGTTACGGGTCATGGACTCGGTCAGTTGCATCAGGTCTTCCTCGTTAACGAAGGAAGCCTCGATATCCACCTGGGTGAATTCCGGCTGACGGTCAGCACGCAGGTCCTCGTCCCGGAAACACTTGGCGATCTGATAGTAGCGATCTACCCCGGACACCATCAGCAGTTGCTTGAACAGTTGGGGCGACTGGGGCAGCGCAAAGAATGCGCCCTCGTGGGTACGGCTTGGCACCAGGTAGTCACGGGCGCCTTCAGGTGTGGCGCGGGTCAGAATGGGGGTTTCCACATCCATGAAGCCGTTGCCATCGAGGAAGTTCCGCAGATAGCTGGTCACCCGGGAACGGAACCGAAGGCGATTGAGCATCTCCGGACGACGCAGGTCCACGAAGCGATAGCGCAGGCGCACGTCCTCACCCACATCCACGTGCTCGTCCAGCGGGAACGGCGGTGTTGCGGCAGCGTTAAGAATCGTCAGCTCTCGGCCCAGCACTTCCACCTGCCCGGTCGGCATGTTGGCATTCTCGGTGCCTGCCGGACGACGACGCACCCGACCGGTCACCTGGATCACGAATTCGCTACGCACCTTCTCGGCCTTGGCGAAGCTTTCCTCGGTGTCCGGATCAAACACCACCTGGGCCATGCCGTCACGGTCGCGAAGGTCCAGGAAGATTACCCCTCCGTGGTCCCGCCGACGGTGGACCCAGCCGCAGAGTGTAACGTCCTGATCGATGTTTGATTCGTTGATTCCACCGCAATAATGACTGCGCATACCCGTTCCCATAGCTGTCGTGACAAGTGTGTATTCCGGATTGGTCTCCGCAGGTGCTGCGGCTGACCCGGAGAGCCATCTACAGGCCTCCTGAAAAAGCGGGTCATTATAAACACAATCGCGCATAAAATCAGGGCCCGGAAGGAATATCGCAACACCGGGTTCGGGCCCGCCCCGGTCTACCATCCGCAGACGCCACTGACTACAATGACACGCTTTGAAGCATGTACAAGGACCACCCGTGTCAGCCCGCGCCGAGCAGAAACTCCGTACCCGCCGTGCCCTCATGGATGCAGCCCTGTCGCAACTCAGCGCTGACCGGGGATTTGGCAGTCTCAGCCTGCGGGAGGTAGCCCGGGAGGCCGGTATTGCTCCGACCTCCTTCTACCGGCACTTTGCCGATCTGGACGAACTGGGTCTGGCGCTGGTGGATGAAGGTGGCGTGGCCCTGCGCCAGCTGATGCGCCAGGCCCGCAAACGAATTGCCCGCAACGGCAGTGCCATCAGCACCTCGGTGGACACCTTCCTGGAATACCTGGGGAACAACGCCAATCTGTTCCGCCTGATGCTACGGGAGCGCACTGGCGTATCCAAACAGTTCCGGACCGCCGTGAAAGCGGAGATTGATCACTTCGTCACGGAACTGGCCGACGACCTGGACCGGTTTGGCGAGGAACGGGGCAAACCCCTGTACAGCCCCCGTACGGTGGCGGAAGCCATGGTGACCCTGGTCTTCAACCAGGGGGCAGAAGCCCTGGACGGAACCCGGCAGGAAAAAGACCAACTGCGCCAGCGTCTGAAGATGGAACTACGGATGGTGTTGCTGGGGTCGCAGGTCATGGCCCGGCACCAGAAGACAACCGAGCTCTGAGTATCCGGTCAGTTCACACCTAGCATCCGGAGCGCCGGCTCCAGGCGCCTGCGAACACCCGCCAGCTCCTCATCCGTGTAAGGCACTGCCGGCTGTACGCCCCACACCGGCCCGGGCCAGGCCAGATCCCCTTCATGGCGGACAATATGATGCAGGTGCAGCTGGGGCACCATGTTGCCCAGCGCGGCAACGTTGAGCTTGTCCCCGGCAAAGATCTCCATCATGCTCCTGCCCAGCGCGGAACTTTCCCGCACCAGTTGCTGCTGGTCACCCTCGGACAACTCATGTATTTCCCGGATATCCGGGCGCCTGGGCACCAGCAGTACCCAGGGCCAGGTCCGGTCATTCATCAACCGGACCTCGCAGAGCGGACTGCAGCCGAGACTGATGGTATCAGCCGCGAGCCGCGGGTGTAGCTCGAACGCCATCGAGTGCCTCAGTCCATACGGAACTGGTTGCGGCCACGGCCAATGGCGTAATAAACCAGGCCATGACGATCCAGCATCTGTGGCTCATACATATTACGCCCGTCGATCACTACCGGCTCTTTGAGGGTCTTTGCGATGCCCTCAAAGTCCGGAGACCGGAACTCTTTCCATTCTGTGCAGATCACCAGGGCATCTGCACCACGCAAAGCCTGCTCCTTGGTACCACAGAGCTGCAGGTCATCCCGGTCGCCGTATATGCGCTGGGTTTCCTCCATCGCTTCCGGGTCAAACGCCTGCACCCTGGCGCCGGCCTTCCACAGTGATTCCATGAGGGTTCTTGAGGGGGCTTCCCGCATGTCGTCGGTGTTCGGCTTGAAGGACAGTCCCCAGACCGCGACGGTCTTGTTGGTCAGGTCGCCCTGGAAATAATGGCTGACCTTGTCAAAAAGCACGTGTTTCTGGGCGTAATTGACGGTCTCCACTGCGTTCAGCAGCGTTGACTCGTAGCCACAACCGTTGGCGGTTCGGGCCAGGGCCTGCACATCCTTGGGGAAACAGGAGCCGCCGTATCCACACCCGGGGTAGATGAAGTGGTATCCGATACGCGGGTCCGAGCCAATGCCCCGCCGGACGGCTTCGATATCAGCACCCAGACGCTCCGCCAGGTTGGCGATCTCGTTCATGAAGCTGATCTTGGTAGCCAGCATGGCATTGGCCGCATACTTGGTCAGTTCGGCGGACCGGATATCCATGAAGATCATCCGGTCGTGGTTGCGATTGAAGGGATAGTAGACTTCCCGAAGCACTTCTTCCGCCCGGTCACTGCTGGTGCCGACAATGATCCGATCCGGCTTCATGAAGTCATTAACCGCCGCGCCTTCCTTTAGAAACTCCGGATTGGAAACCACGTCAAATTCCAGTTCCAGGTTGCGATGGTCAAGCTGCAGCCGAACCGCGTCACGTACCTTGTCCGCTGTGCCAACGGGCACCGTGGATTTGTCCACAACGACCTTGTAGTCGTCCATGTGCTCACCGATAGACCTGGCCACCGCCAGCACATACTGCAGGTCTGCGGAACCGTCTTCATCCGGCGGCGTGCCGACCGCAATAAACTGCAGCAGGCCATGGGCCACAGCCTCTGCCGTATCCGTTGTAAACCTGAGCCGCCCCGCGTCCGTATTGTGACGGACAATGGGCTCCAGGCCGGGCTCATAGATGGGAATCTGACCGCTCTTGAGTCGCTCGATCTTTCCCTGATCCACATCCATGCACAGCACGTCATGGCCTGAGTCCGCGAGGCAGGCTCCGGTGACCAGCCCGACGTAGCCCGTGCCAAAAATGGTAATCTTCATGCATTCATTCCCTGCTGTTGAATCAAGTTGGAAATAACCTTCAGAAGATACTGCAACTTACTGGTTTTATTTATTTTGTTTTTTTTAATTGTTGCCACTTCTGCTCCCAGTCCAGCGCCGTCTGGACGATAGTGCCCAGGTCGTCGTGGTCTGGTTTCCAGCCCAGCGTTTCGATAATTCGTTGGTTGTCGGCCATCAATGCGGCCGGATCGCCAGCCCGCCGTTCCGTTTCTTCCACCGGGAAGTCAGAACCGGAGCGTGCCTTCACCACATCAATGACTTCGCGCACGGTAAAGCCGCGTCCGTAACCGCAGTTCAGCACCTGTGACTCACCGCCATCCGCCATGTAGTCCAGCGCCATCACATGGGCCTTGGCCAGGTCCTCCACATGAATGTAATCGCGGATGCAGGTACCGTCACGGGTATCGTAGTCTGTACCAAAAATGCTCATGCCGGCCCTTGCCCCGGTCACGCACTCACAGGCCACCTTGATCAGGTGCGTCGCCTCCGGTGTGGCCTGCCCCAGCAGCCCTTCGGGATTCGCACCCGCAACGTTGAAATAACGCAGGATGACGTAGTTCAGGGACGAAGCACCGGCCAGGTCCATGATCATGCGCTCGCTCATCATCTTGGACGCCCCGTAGGGATTGATGGGAGCCAGGGGCAAGTCTTCCGTGAGTACGGTCTGGTCCGGCATGCCATAGACGGCAGCGGTGGACGAGAACACCATGTAGGGCACGCCATGCTGTTCAATGGCCTTGAGCAGGTTCAGGGTGTTGCGGGTGTTATTGCTGTAATACTTGAGGGGATTGGCGACGGACTCCGGCACCACGACATTGGCCGCGAAGTGCAGGACGGCGTCAAAGGTGTGAGCGCTGAACAGCGCCTCGATAGCCGATTCGTCCGCCAGGTCGCCGACCACCAGTTCGCCGGCAGTAACCGCCCAGGCATAGCCGGTGGAGAGATTATCGAAAACGACAATGTCATGCCCGGCCTGCCCCAGCTGGCGCACCACATGACTTCCGATATAGCCGGCTCCGCCGGTCACCAGTACTTTCATGCTGTTGTTCCGTTTCGTCCCTGAATCTTTCAGGCTTCCGATGATTGACGGGCCCGGCGTTTCTGCTCCCGACGGGCCGTAAAAAACTCGCTGAGCAACTGCCCGCTCTGCTCCGCCAGCACACCCCCGGTCACCGCCACAGTCCAGTTGAAATGAGGCTCATCAAGGGTCTTTCGGACAGATTGCACGGCCCCGCCCTTGGGTTCGGCCGCGCCATAAACCAACCGGGAAACCCGGCTGTGAACCGTCGCCCCGACACACATGGTACAGGGTTCGAGTGTCACGTAAAGCGTGGCCCCCGACAAGCGATAGTTGGCCACCCTGGCCGCCGCGTCCCGCAGCGCGCGGATCTCCGCATGGGCGGTCGGATCGCAGGTGGATATGGGCGCATTGTACCCTGAGCCCACTTCCCGGCCGTCCAGCACCACCACAGCACCGACCGGCACCTCACCCTGACTGGCTGCAAAGCGGGCCAGCTCCAGGGCCCGCTGCATCCAGTGCTCGTCAACGCTGCTCTCCATAATGCCTGCCGGTGTTATTCCCACTCAATGGTAGCGGGGGGCTTGGAGGATATGTCGTAGGTTACCCGGGAGACACCGGTAATCTCGTTGATAATCCGGTTGGACACCGTCTCCAGCAGCTCGTAGGGCAGACGTGCCCAGCGCGCGGTCATGAAATCAATGGTTTCCACGGCCCTCAGGGCGATCACGTATTCATAACGACGCTGGTCGCCGACCACACCCACAGACTTCACCGGCAGGAACACGGCAAACGCCTGGCTGGTCTTGTGGTAAAGGTCTGCCCGGTGCAGCTCTTCAAGGAAAATGGCATCGGCGCGTCGGAGAATTTCCGCGTACTCCTTCCTGACCTCGCCGAGAATACGCACACCCAGGCCCGGTCCCGGGAAAGGATGGCGGTAGACCATATCGTAGGGCAGCCCCAGTTCCAGACCAATGCGGCGCACCTCGTCCTTGAACAGTTCCCGAAGCGGCTCCACCAACTTGAGCTTCATGGTTTCCGGAAGTCCGCCCACATTATGGTGGGACTTTATGACATGGGCCTTACCGGTCTTGGAAGCGGCAGATTCGATCACATCCGGGTAGATAGTGCCCTGGGCCAGCCAGTTCACATCGGTAATCTCGGCAGCGTGCTCGTCGAACACCTCGATAAAGGTATTGCCAATGACCTTGCGCTTTTCCTCCGGGTCCTGGATCCCCTTGAGGCGCCCCAGGAACAGATCTTCGGAATCGGCACGAATGACTTTCACGCCCATGTTGCGGGCAAACATATCCATCACCTGGTCGCCCTCATGGAGACGCAACAGGCCGTTATCCACGAACACACAGGTCAGCTGATCACCAATGGCACGGTGCAACAGGGCCGCCGTAACCGATGAATCGACACCGCCGGAAAGACCCAGCAATACCTTCTCGCTACCGACCTGTTCACGGATCTGGCGAACCGCGTCGTCCACAATGCGAGCTGGCGTCCACAGAGCTTCACAGTGGCAGATATCCTTAACAAAATGCTCGAGGATGCGCTGACCCTGCAGCGTATGGGTGACCTCCGGGTGGAACTGGACGCCGTACAGGCCGCGCCGGGTATCCTGCATGGCGGCAATGGGCGCACTTTCAGTGGACGCCAGCAGCTCGAACCCCTCCGGCAGAACCACCACCTTGTCGCCATGGCTCATCCACACGTCCAGCAGTGATTCGCCCTGGGCGGTCAGATGATCCTTGATATCCCGCAGCAGCGGCCCTTCAGCACGAATCTTCACCTGCGCATAGCCAAACTCCCGTTTCTCGGAGCTGGCCACCCGGCCACCGAGCTGCTCGGCCATGGTCTGCATGCCATAACAGATGCCCAGTACAGGAATACCACGTTCGAACAACCCTTCCGGAGCCCGGGGACCGCCAAGCTGGGTGACAGACTCAGGACCACCGGCGAGGATGACGCCCTTGGGACGGAACGCCTCGATCTCGTCTGCGGTGAGATCGAAGGGCTTGATCTCGCAGTAAACCCCGATCTCCCGGACCCGGCGAGCGATCAGCTGGGTGTACTGGGAACCGAAATCGAGAATCAGGATGCGGTGGTCATGAATGTTCTGGGACATGGATTCCTCAACATGAAATAAGAAACGGCCCGAAATCGGGCCGTGTATCGGGCTGGCTCAGCCGATGCGATAGTTCGGAGCTTCCTTGGTGATGGTCACGTCGTGAACGTGGCTCTCCCGCATGCCCGCGTTGGTAATTCTGACGAACTCGGGGCGGGTACGCATGGTTTCCATGTCAGCACTGCCGGTATAGCCCATGGATGCCCGCAGGCCGCCCATCAGTTGATGAACAATGTTACGCATTGGCCCCTTGCAGGCCACCCGACCTTCGATACCTTCCGGCACCAGCTTCTCTACGCCTTCACTGGCGTCCTGGAAATAGCGATCGCTGGAGCCCTGACCCATGGCCCCGAGGGAGCCCATACCCCGGTAGGCCTTGTAGCTGCGGCCCTGGAACAGCTCCACCTCGCCGGGAGACTCGTCAGTACCGGCCAGCAGGCTGCCGATCATCACGCTGTAGGCGCCGGCCGCAATCGCTTTGGCGATGTCACCGGAAAAACGGATGCCACCATCAGCAATCAGCGGCACGCCACGCTCTTTCAGGGCTTCGGCAACATTGGATACCGCCGTAATCTGGGGAACACCGATGCCCGCCACAATCCGCGTGGTGCAGATGGAGCCCGGTCCGATGCCCACCTTGACCGCATCCGCACCGGCATCCGCCAGCGCAATGGCTGCTTCGGCGGTTGCAATATTGCCGCCGATAACCTCGACCTGAGGGAAATTCTGCTTGATCCAGCGGACCCGCTCGATAACGCCGGTGGAGTGGCCATGGGCGGTGTCTACCACGATTACATCAACCCCGGCTTCCACCAGAGCGGCGATACGCGGCTCAGTGTCGCCGCCGGTGCCAACCGCAGCACCGACACGCAGACGACCCTGGTCATCCTTGCAGGCCAGTGGATAGTCCTTGGCCTTCTGAATGTCCTTGACCGTGATCAGGCCACGCAGTTCGAAATCATCATTGACCACCAGCACTTTCTCGATGCGGTGACGGTGCAGCAGTTCCTTGACCTCTTCCAGGTCAGCGCCCTCGCGCACAGTGACCAGCTTGTCCTTGGGGGTCATGATGTCAGCCACGCGGGTGTCCATGCGGCTTTCAAAACGAATATCACGACCGGTGACAATGCCGACCAGGTCCTTGCCGTCCACAACCGGCAAGCCGGAAATGCTGTTGGCCATGGTAATGTCCACCAGTTCACGCACGGTGGTGGAAGGCGTTACGGTGATGGGGTCCTTGACCACACCACTCTCGAACTTCTTGACCTTGCGGACCGCTGCGGCCTGCTGGTCAACACTCATGCTCTTGTGCATGATGCCGATACCGCCTTCCTGGGCCATGGCAATGGCCAGCTCTGCTTCGGTAACGGTATCCATGGCGGCTGAAACCAGCGGAATGTTGAGGGTAATGCCCTTGGTCAGCCGGGTTTTCAGATCGACGTGCTTGGGCAGCACCTCGGAATATCCCGGCACCAGGAGAACGTCGTCAAACGTGAGGGCTTCTTCGGCTATACGCAACATTGGGACCCGCCTTTGAGAAAGAACATGTGGAGGCCCGGCACCGCCGTTTCGGGGCGCAGTCTCTGCGCGTAACGGAACCGGTCACCTTAATCGGACTATTATAAATGTCGCAGCGGCGACAGTAAACCGCGCCGGGACCACAACAAAGCTGCATCTTGCTGAATTTTCGCCGGTTTTGGTGAGCGCCGCTATCGGAAAACCCGTATGGCGACAGAGAAGGTTCTGATAACATGGCGTTTTTACTACCCGGAGGCCCTGATGTATCCAGATGACCCGCCCCCTGTCCGCCCGCGCGCCCTGACGGTTTCCGAACTCAACCGGCAGGCCCGCCACCTGCTGGAGAGCAGCTTCATGCAGGCCTGGGTGGAAGGCGAATTGTCCGGCCTGTCGCGGCCCTCTTCGGGCCACTGGTATTTCTCCCTCAAGGATCAGCGAGCCCAGGTGCGGTGCGCCATGTTCCGGGGCTTCAACCAACGGCTCAGGCAGATCCCGAAAGAAGGCGAGCAGGTGCGAATTCGCGGCAAGGTCAGCCTGTACGAGGCCCGGGGCGATTACCAGATCATTGTGGAACACCTGGAGCCGGCGGGCCTGGGCGCGCTGCAGCAGGCCTTTGACGCCCTGAAAGCCCGGCTCTACGCGGAGGGACTGTTTGCAGTTGAGCGCAAGAAGCCACTTCCGGACACGCCCCGACACATCGGGGTAGTCACCTCCCCCACCGGCGCGGCGATTCACGACATACTGACGGTACTGGGCCGTCGCTGCCCCGGTATTCCGGTCACTCTCTACCCCACAGCCGTGCAGGGCCAGGCAGCGACGGCAGGCATCGTTGACGCCATCAACCGGGCTGTTCGCCATAACCAGGCCGACGTACTGATCATCGGCCGGGGTGGCGGCTCCCTGGAAGACCTCTGGTGTTTCAACGAGGAAGCCGTCGCCCGTGCCATCGCCGCCTGCCCGATTCCCACCGTCAGCGCCGTCGGCCACGAAGTGGACGTCACCATCGCGGATTTCGTGGCCGACCTGCGTGCGCCGACCCCGTCAGCCGCCGCAGAAAAGATATCACCAGACCAGTCCACCTGGATCACCCGTCTTGGCGAAACCCGGCAGCGACTGGTTCAGGCAATAATCCGGCAGCTACGCCAACAGCAGACAGGCGTCACCCAACTGACGTCCCGGTTGAGGGATCCCCGTCGGCAACTGCAGGAAAAGGCCCAGCGCCTGGACGAGGTGGAGCTGCGTTTCCGCCAGGCCATCGCCCAGCGCCTTGGTAACGAACGCACGCGAACCGACCACCTCCAGCAAAGACTGCTGACCCACCGGCCAACCCGGCGTATCTCTGAACAGGGTCAGCGGCTCGAACTGACCCGCGAACGCCTGCAGGCCTCGCTGACGCGCCGACTCGAAACCCGCAGCCAGCGGCTTGAGTCCGCCGCCCGCACCCTGAACGCCGTCAGCCCCCTGGCGACCCTGGGGCGGGGTTACGCCATTGTCTCCTCGGACAGCCAGAGGGTCGTCCGGGACCCGACCACCCTGACACCGGGCGATACAATAACGGCCAGATTGGCCAGGGGAACGCTGGAAGCGACGGTGTCCGCGGTCATTCCCGGCACCGGGGAAAGCAAAGCCGAGGACTGATTAGCCTTTGGTCTACTTCCTCTGCGTGCCAGATGGCTTACAGTCAGGTTCTCAAGCAACAAAAAACAACAACCCGACTCCAAGCTATGAGAGGTGGACCAATGGACTACCAATCGGAATTCCGTCGCTCCGTGGACCAGCCAGAGGAATTCTGGCGTGAAAAATCCCACGCGATCGACTGGATCCGCCCCCCGGAAGAAATCTGGAAAGCCACCGAGAACGGCCACGGCCAGTGGTTTCCCGACGGCCTGATCAACTCCAGTGATGTGGCCCTCGACGCCAACATCCGCGCCGGTCGAGGCGAGCAGAAAGCCTTGATCTACGACTCCCCTGTCACGGACACCCAACAGAGCTTCACCTACAACGAACTGACCGACCAGGTGGCCCGTTTTGCCGGCGTACTCAAGGCCCGTGGTGTGGGGCATGGGGACCGGGTGATTATCTATATGCCCATGGTGCCCCAGGCAGTGATCGCCATGCTCGCCTGTGCCCGGCTGGGCGCCATTCACTCGGTGGTGTTTGGTGGCTTTGCCGCCCACGAACTCGCAGTACGGATCAGTGACGCCAAACCAAAGGCTATCGTCACGGCTTCCTGTGGTATCGAGGTCGCCAAGGTTATTCCCTACAAGCCACTGGTGGACCGGGCCATCGAGGAGGCCGACCACAAGCCGGAATGCTGCATTGTATTCCAGCGTCCCCAGGTCACTGCCGAACTACAGTCCGGACGTGACGCGGACTGGGACCAGGAAATGGCGACCGCAACACCGGCAGACCCGGTTCCTGTGGCAGCCACCGACCCGCTCTATATCCTGTATACCTCCGGCACTACCGGAAAGCCCAAGGGCGTGGTGCGGGATAACGGCGGCCATGCCGTGGCACTGCGCTACAGCATGGAACTGGTCTATGGCGCCGGTCCCGGCGATGTCTTCTGGGCCGCCTCGGATGTGGGCTGGGTGGTCGGCCATAGCTACATCGTCTATGCCCCGCTGTTCATGGGCTGCACCACCATCCTCTATGAGGGCAAGCCGGTGAAGACACCGGATGCCGGTGCCTTCTGGCGGGTCTGCCAGGACCACAAGGTGAACTACCTGTTCACCGCACCCACCGCCTTCCGCGCCGTCCGCAAGGAGGACCCCGAAGCCGACCTGATGGCGAAGTACGACATCGGTGCCCTGAAGCGCCTCTTCCTGGCCGGCGAACGCCTCGACCCGTCCACCTACGAATGGCTCAAGGAACATACCGGCCTTCCGGTACTGGACCACTGGTGGCAGACCGAAACCGGCTGGGCCATCTGCTGTAACCCGGTCGGCATTGAGGAAATGCGCACCAAGCCCGGCTCAGCGACCGTTCCCTCCCCTGGTTTCAATGTACAGGTGGTTAGCCTCGACGGTCGCCCCATGCCCGCGGGCGAGCAGGGCCAGGTGGCCGTAAAACTGCCCCTGCCCCCCGGATGTCTTACGACGGTGTGGGGGGACGATGCCCGCTTCCGCAAGACTTACCTGGATCCCATTTCGGGCTTCTACAGCTCCGGCGATGGCGGCTTCATTGATGAGGACGGCTATGTGTTCATCATGGGGCGCACTGACGATGTCATTAATGTAGCGGGCCATCGGCTCTCCACCGGCGAGATGGAAGAAGTGGTTGCCTCTCACCCGGCGGTGGCCGAATGTTGCGTGGTGGGTGCCAGTGATGAAATGAAGGGACAGATCCCGGTCGGTCTGGTGCTGCTGAAAGACGGCGCCACCATTGACCCGGACGAGCTGGAAGAAGAGCTGGTGGAAATGGTCAGGGACCGCATCGGCGCCATTGCCTGCTTCCGCCGGGCCATGGTGGTGGAACGCCTGCCCAAGACCCGCTCGGGCAAGATCCTGCGCCGGGTAATCCGGCAAATCGCCGACGGCGAGGAATGGTCCGTACCATCCACCATCGACGACCCTGCCATTCTCGAGGAGATCGATCAGAAGTTCCGCACCTGACCGACTCGACAAAGATCAGCCGGCAATTCAGAGCCTCCTGATTTCGTTGAAAAAAAGGGGGCGTCAGCGAGGTTCGAAAAAACCTTTGACGCCCCCTGAACTCGGTCTATACTGAAATTGCTGTGGAAAGACAGCGGTATTAAGTGAAAGTGTTACAACGATCTGCCTTTCAGTCGTTCGGTTACTCCTTCCCTCAGTACAACTGCCCTATCCCCAGCAAAGCTGTGTCGGTGCATTCTGTAGCTCTGCTGTCATATTGATGGGGTTAGCTATGGAGTACTGGCACTCAGGAAAGGTCCCGTGAGGGCACAACGTTCAGAAACACAGGAAAGATCAATGTCTGACACAAAAACAGGCCACGTAAAGTGGTTCAACGAGTCCAAGGGTTTCGGTTTCATCGCCCAGGACGGTGGCAGTGACGTATTCGTTCACTACAGCGCAATCAACGCAAGCGGGTTCCGTACCCTGGCCGAAGGCCAGCAGGTGCAGTTCACCGTAACCCAGGGCCCGAAAGGTCCCCAGGCGGAAAACGTAACCCCGGTTTAAGGTTATGGTTTCCGGCCATTGCCCCTCACGGGCTTTGGACAAAAGAAAAGCCGGCACTTGCCGGCTTTTCTGCGTCTGGGGCCCGGGTATTGCCCAGGCCCCGAAACGTTCGCATCGCTATCAGGCCGTCGCAGCGGCGGCAGGCTCCGGAGAGCCAACGTGATTCCCCACCGCTGACAACAGTGCCTGCAGGGTGGCGGAAGTAGTATCTTCCGCCAAGGCAGCAGAACTGCGGACCTCGCCATCCACTACAATGCGGATGCACGCCAGCGCGTTGGCGTTGGTCCCCTCACCCAGGGCAAATTCATCGTAGGCTTCTACCGCCAGGGTGATGCCATAGGTTTCCTGCAGTGCTGCAACCACCGCCTCTACTGCACCCAGGCCATGCCCCTTCAGCTCAATGGCCGGCTGGCCGAACTTCACTGTGGCATTGACCCCTTCTTCATCTCGGTGCAGGTCGTAGGTGGTCAGGCGCCATGCGGCATCCACCGCCAGGTAACGGTCCTCAAACAGCCGGTGAATGGTGTGAGAGTCGATCTCGCCACCGTGGGTTTCCGCCTCTTTCTGGACGCACTGGCTGAACTCGATCTGCAGCCAACGGGGCAGGCTGATCTTGTAGTCCCGCTCCAGCACGTGGGCGACGCCGCCCTTGCCGGACTGACTGTTGATGCGCACCACCTCTTCATAACGACGGCCCAGATCCTTGGGATCGATAGGCAGGTAGGCGACGTTCCACTTGTCACCCTCCTTGCGATAGGCCAGGCACTTGCGGATCGCATCCTGGTGGCTGCCGGAGAAGGCGGTAAACACCAGCTCACCCGCATAGGGGTGGCGGGGATGGGTGGAAATCTCGGTGCAGGCTTCCACCACATCGGTAATTTCGGCCATGTTGGACATGTCCACCCTGGGATCAATGCCCTGGCTGTACAGGTTCATGGCCATGGTGACCAGGTCCATGTTGCCAGTGCGCTCGCCATTGCCCATCAGCGTACCTTCGACCCGGTCTGCGCCGGCCATGACCGCCAGTTCAGCGGCGGCAACGCCGCAACCCCGGTCGTTGTGGGTGTGCACGCTGATACTCACATGCTCACGACGCTGGATGTTGTCGCAGATCCACTCGATCTGGTCCGCGAATACATTCGGGGTAGCCATTTCCACGGTGGCCGGCAGGTTGATAATCACCTTCTGGCCCTGGTCCGGACGCCAAACCTCGGTGACGGCATCGATCACCTCGGCGGCATAGTCCAGCTCGGTGCCGGTGAAGCTTTCCGGAGAATACTGGAAGGTCCAGTCCGTATCCGGGTAGCGGGCAGCAATGTCCTGCACCAGGCGGGCACCGTTAACCGCAATCTGCTTGATGCCCTCACGGTCCATACCGAACACCTGCTCCCGCTGGACGGTGGACGTAGAGTTGTACACATGCACGATCGCCCGCTTGGCACCTTCCAGGGCCTGGTAGGTACGCTCAATCAGCTCGGGGCGGGCCTGGGTCAGTACCTGGATTCGAACGTCGTCCGGAATCCGGTTTTCTTCGATCAGTTTGCGGCAGAAGTCGAAGTCCGGCTGGCTGGCCGCAGGAAAGCCGATTTCAATCTGCTTGAAGCCTACCTTGACCAGCAAATCGAACAGGCGCTGCTTCTGCGCTACCGTCATGGGCTTGACCAGTGCCTGGTTACCGTCCCGCAGGTCTACCGCACACCAGTCAGGTGCCTTTTCGATAACCTTGTCCGGCCAGCGACGGTCGGTCTTGCGCACTGGCTGGAAGGGAATGTACTTGCTGTGATCGAAAGCCATGGTGTCTGCCCTTAATTTCAGATGTCCTGATTCACTATTTTTCTATAATAACGCAGGCAAGCGGGAATTTGATTGCTTTTTTGGCCGGCACTTGGAATATTCAGGCAACAATAACCTAAAAGTTCTCATCTGGACGCCATATTATGCCAACGAGATCCCGGGAAGTGCACAAACTGGATCGTACCGATCGCCGCATCCTCGAAACCTTGCAGGATGACGGCGCCCTTAATAACCAGCAGCTGGCCGAGGCGGTCGGGCTCTCCCCCTCCCCTTGCCTGAGGCGGGTCCGGGCACTGGAAGAAGCGGGCATTATCCTGGACCGGGTTACCGTGCTGGACCACAAGAAGCTGGGGTTATCCCTCACCGCCATTATTCTTATCGGCATGGACCGCCACACCCCGGAACGGTTCGAGGCGTTCGAGCGGCAGGTAGCCGACTACCCCGAGGTTCAGGAGTGCTACCTGATCACCGGCCAGGATGCAGACTACATGCTCAAGGTGGTCGTTCCGGATATGGACCACTACCACGAATTCCTGCTCAACCAGATCACCCGGATTCCCGGTGTCAGCGGCGTGCATTCCAGCTTTGTTTTGCGGCGCGTGATTGACTCCACGGCCCTGCCCCTGAAATATCTTGAGACCGAAGGATAACCGGTTCATTTCTGGCTCAGGGCACGTACAATAACCCATTCATATTCACTTAAATTCCTTCGTTACGGAAACCATAATGCGAGCGAGCCGTTATCTGATTGCCACCCTCAAGGAAAATCCCTCCGATGCCGAGATCATCAGCCATCAGCTGATGCTGCGTGCCGGCATGATCCGCAAACTGGCGGCAGGTCTGTACACCTGGCTGCCACTGGGGCTGCGGGTATTGCGAAAGGTGGAGCGCATCGTGCGGGAGGAGATGGACCGCAATGGTGCCCAGGAAGTGCTGATGCCGGCGGTGCAGCCGGCAGAGCTGTGGCAGGAGTCAGGCCGCTGGCAGCAGTACGGCGGTGAGCTGTTGCGTCTGAAAGACCGGCACGACCGGGATTTCTGCTTCGGTCCCACCCACGAGGAAGTGATTACCGACCTGATCCGTAACGAACTGAAGAGCTACAAGGAACTGCCCGCCAACTTCTATCAGATCCAGACCAAGTTCCGGGACGAGCGCCGCCCCCGCTTTGGTGTGATGCGGGCCCGGGAATTCCTGATGAAGGACGCCTACTCGTTCCACGTTAGTGGCGAATCCCTGGATGAGACCTACGAGGTGATGCACCGCACCTACTGCGCCATCTTTGATCGTCTGGGCCTGGACTATCGTCCGGTAGTGGCGGACTCCGGGGCCATCGGCGGCAATGCCTCCCACGAATTCCACGTGCTGGCTTCCTCCGGGGAGGACGAGATCGCCTTCAGCACCGGGGGTGATTACGCGGCCAACATCGAAAAAGCGGAGGCACTGGCACCCGCGGGCGAGCGCCCCGCACCTGCAGAAGCCATGACCGAGGTTGCCACGCCTGGCCAGACCACCATTGCCGCAATTGCTGAATTCCTTAAGGTACCCGCCGAGAAGACCGTCAAGACCCTGCTGGTGAGGGCGCAAGCCCCCGAAGGCGAAGAGGCGGGGCTGGTAGCGCTGATTCTGCGGGGCGACCACACGTTGAACGACATCAAGGCGGAAAACCTGGAAGGTGTGGCAGAGCCCCTGACCATGGCAACCGATGAGGAAATTCGTCAGGCCACGGGTTGTGCGCCGGGCTCCATTGGCCCGGTCAATCTGCCGGTACCGGTTATTGTCGACCGTGCCGCCGCGCACCTGGCGGATTTTGTCTGTGGTGCCAACCGGGAGGGTTACCACCTTACCGGTGTCAACTGGGAGCGGGATGTCACCCTGGGACGGGTGGAAGACCTGCGCAATGTGGTTGAAGGCGACCCCAGCCCGGACGGCAAGGGCACACTCGAAATCCGCCGGGGTATCGAGGTAGGCCATATCTTCAAGCTGGGCAACAAGTACAGCAAGGCCATGGGGGCCACGGTGCTGGATGAGCATGGCAGGAGTGCGGTACTGGAAATGGGCTGCTATGGCATCGGGGTATCACGGATCGTGGCCGCAGCGATTGAGCAGAACCATGACGACCGGGGCATTATCTGGCCTGAGGCGATCGCGCCCTTCGAAGTCGCCATCGTCACCCTGAACGGTCACAAGTCACCGGCCGTGCAGGAAGCGGGCGAGAAACTCTATGCCCAGCTTACCGAGGCTGGTTTTGATGTGCTTCTGGACGACAGGAACGAACGTCCGGGTGTGAAGTTTGCCGACCTGGAACTGATGGGCCTGCCCCACCGGGTGGTGGTTTCCGACCGGGGCCTCGGTGCCGGAACCCTGGAGTACAAAGGTCGTCAGGACGCGGACAAACAGGACCTGCCGGTGGATGACATTCTGGACTTCCTGCTCGCCGCCTCGCCCCGTCGCCGTTCCTGATAACCGCTTCCCGCAGTCAGCCTGGCACCTTAGTGCCAGGCTGACTGCGGGAACCCGGCCCTGACATCAGACCGGAGAGCCCAACCCGCAGGCCGATGGCACGACGCCGGGCTCCATTTCCAGCAATACGCCGTAACGCTCCAGAACATCGTCACGGATACGCCGGGCCAGTTCCAGTACCTGCTTGCCATTTCCGCCGGAATGATTGATCAGCACCAGCGCCTGCCGGTGATGGACCCCCACCGTCCGGTTGCGATACCCCTTCCAGCCACACTGATCGATCAGCCAGCCAGCCGCCAGCTTGACCCCACCGTCCGTCGGGTAGGCCACCATATCCGGCCACTGGTCTCTCAGCTCTTCCCATTGCGCCACCGTGACTACCGGATTCTTGAAGAAACTACCGGTATTCGGCAGTTGTTCCGGATCAGGCAGTTTGCGCCGGCGAACGGTCATCACCGCTTGCGCCACTTCCAGAGGAGAATCCGGGGTTCTGCCATCGAACCACTGAGCCAACTCCCCGTACCCCAGTTCGAAAGGACGATGGCGACTCAGACGCAGGCGTATTTCCAGGATCAGGTACCGTTCGGGTTCGTGCTTGAACAGACTGTCCCGGTATCCGAAACGGCAGTCTTCCCTGTCCAGCGTCACCGGCTCACCGGCCTGCCGGTCCCAGGCCAGCAGACTGATAAACGAGTCGGATAACTCCACCCCGTAGGCTCCAATATTCTGCACCGGCGCCGCCCCGGCGGTACCGGGGATCAGGGCAAGGTTCTCGATACCCCGATAACCGGCGCCAGCGACATAGAGAACCGACTGATGCCAGCTTTCCCCGGCAGCCAGCATCAGCGTGGCCTCATCTCCGTTTACTGCCTCCCACCGTTTACCTCGCAGGGCCATGTGCAGCACAAGCCCCGGAAAGTCATCGCAGAAGATCAGGTTGCTACCACCTCCGACCACCTGTACCGGCAACCCTTCCCGACTGGCCCAGGATAGTGCCTGACAGGCATCTTCCGGGGTTCCCGCATTGACCAGGTAGCGGGCCCTGGCCGGAGTCGCCATGGTGCTCAGCGACTGAAGGTCGGCATTCTCGACAAGGAGACGGGGGCGCATCAGTCGAGGCGGGGCCGGATATCGTTGAGCAGGCCCTCGCTGGCCTGGTGAATCAGGTCCAGCACGTGATCAAAACCATCGTCACCGCCGTAGTAAGGATCCGGCACTTCGGTCAGGGTACTGTCTGGCAGATAATCCAGGAACAGCCGGGGCTCAGTGCCGCCCTGCTGCATCCATACATCCCGGATATCCGCCAGGTTCTGGCGGTCCATGGTGAGGATATAATGGAACGCTTCCAGGTCTTCCGGGCGGAACTGTCTGGCTCGCAGGTGGCCAATATCGATGCCCCGTCCTGCGGCGGCCTTGCGGGCGCGTTCGTCCGGGGCAGAACCCACGTGCCAGTTACCGGTTCCACAGGAGTCCACCTCTACCAGGTCCGCCAGCCCATGCTCCTCCAGGTGTTGACGGAAGACCCCTTCCGCAGTGGGAGACCGGCAGATATTGCCAAGGCACACGAACAGTACACGAATCGGGTCGCTCATTGGATACTCCTTTTTCAGTGCTTTAGCGCCAGGTACTGACGAACCCGCTCCAGGTCTTCACGGGTATCGACACCGGCCGGGGGTGCCTCTGCGGCCTCACTGACGTGAATACGCGCTCCCTGATAGAGAGCCCGCAGTTGCTCAAGGCTTTCGGTGAGCTCGGTGGGGGCCGGCGGCCAGGCCACGAACCGGTGCAGCAGGCTGACCCGGTATCCATAGATGCCGATATGCCGCCAGGCCCGGTAACCCTCTGGTAGCTGCTCCGGCACCCTGCCCGCCTGCCAGTCAGCCCGTGACCATGGCACAGGCGCCCGGCTGAAATAGTGGGCATAACCCTCGTGGTCCCGGACAACCTTGACGACGTTGGGGTTAAACAGTTCTGCGGGCTCATGAATGCGCTCACACAGGGTCGAGATCGCCGCATCACGGTACTCGTCGAGGGCATCTGCCACCTGGTTGATCAGGGCGGGCGGAATCAGGGGTTCGTCTCCCTGGACATTCACCACACTGGCTTCGTCATCGAGTCCCAGGCGGGTGGCCACTTCCTGTAACCGGTCAGTGCCGCTGGCGTGTTCAGGAGACGTCATTACCACCTCCGCACCGAAGCCCAGACAGGCTTCCTCGATACGCACGTCATCGGTGGCGATCAGTACCCGGTCAGCGCGGCTGCGGCAGGCCTGTTCGTATACATGGCGAATCATCGGTGCGCCGCCAATGTCCGCCAGCGGCTTTCCGGGCAGACGGGAGGAGGCGTAACGTGCGGGAATAACGACGGTAAACGACACGGCGTCACCCCAGTGGACGATCGACGCGCTCTTCAGCGCTGAGGGTGCGGGCCTCGCTGGCCAGCATGACCGGGATACCCTCGCGGATGGGAAAAGCCATGCCATCGGCATAGCACACCATCTCGTTCCGTTCCCGGTCCAGTTTCAGGTCGCCTTTGCACACCGGGCAGGCCAGCATGGCAATCAGTTTCTTGTCCATGTCATGTCTCTCTTAATGAAGAAGCATCCAGGCCGCGAACGGCCAGTTTCCGTGCAAGGGCCCGGTCTACTGCGGCGCCGAACCCGGACGGTAGCTGAGGGGCTACATCCAGGACCCAGCAGCGATCATGGGCGAAAGGCTGAATCTTGACAGCGTCCTTGGCTGTCATCAACACAGGGAGCCCGTTGCCGGTGGCGATATCCTGTTCAGTATATCGATGATGGTCCGGGAACGCCCGGCCCTCAACCTGGGCCCCCAGATCCCTGAGCTGGTCAAAGAAGCGTCCGGGGTTGCCGATACCGGCCAGGGCCATGCATTTCCTGCCCTGAAGCCATGGCCCGGGGTCATGCGTGACCCCGGTCAGCAGGTGGCGCACTCCTGCCGGCTGAAGCGTCATGGCATAACGCCGCGGGTGCTCAGGCACACGCTTTCCAGGCAGGCCATTAACCACCACCAGGTCAACATCCTGCAGTCGCCCCACCGGTTCCCGCAGCGGCCCAGCCGGCAGACTGACACCATTCCCCACACCCCTTGCGCCGTCAAAGACAGCAATTTCCACATCCCTGGCCAGGGCATAGTGCTGAAGTCCGTCATCACACAGAAACAGATTACCGAGCCCCTGCTGCAGGGCCATGCGTGCCGAGGTCAGACGTTGCGGGTGAACGACAACCGGGCAACCGGTCTGGGTCGCCAACATTACCGGCTCGTCACCAGCTTCGGCCGGATCCGTATCAGAGTTAACCCGCAGAGGAGTATCGCCGGAACGCTTGCCACCGTATCCCCGGGACAGAATGACCGGTCGCCAGCCCTGCTCCCGGAAATGGGAAGCCAGCCACGCAGTCAACGGAGATTTTCCGGTACCCCCGACGGTGATGTTACCCACCACTACCACCGGCACCGGTAACGGTTCCGCAGAGGCTGTCAGCCGGTTACGGCGCCAGCTGGCCACTGCACGGTAGAGCCAGGAAAACGGCAGCAGGGGCCACAAAAGGGGCCCCCGCCCGTACCACAGCCGTTCGGTCAGATCGGTCATTCGCCTTCACTGAACTGCATCTGGTGAAGCTGGGCGTAGGCACCGCCGGCTTCCAGCAATTGCTGGTGGTTGCCATCCTCCACGATATGGCCAGACTCCATCACCAAGATGCGGTCGGCCTTTTCAATGGTGGACAGGCGATGGGCAATCACCAGGGTGGTGCGTCCTTTCATCACCACTTCCAGCGCTTCCTGTATATGGCGTTCGGATTCGGTATCCAGGGCCGAGGTGGCCTCGTCGAGAATCAGTATGGGAGCATCTTTCAACAGTGCCCGCGCAATCGCGAGACGCTGCCGCTGGCCACCGGACAGCATGACGCCATTGTCGCCCACCATGGTGTCCAGCCCGTCGGGCATCCGTTCGATAAACTCCATGGCATGGGCCTTGCGAGCAGCTTCGATGATTTCCTCACGGGACCGGTCCCGCAGGGAGCCGTAGGCAATATTGGCGGCGATGGAGTCGTTGAACAGCACAACATTCTGGGTCACCAGGGCGATCTGGGCCCGCAATGCGCTCAGGCTGAATTCGGTGATCGGGCGTCCGTCGATAAGGATCCTGCCCTGGTAATATTCGTAGAACCTCGGCAGCAGGCTCACCATGGTGGATTTGCCGCTGCCCGACCGGCCAACCAGTGCCACGCTCTGCCCCGCCGGGATGTCCAGGCTGATGTGATGGAGCACATCGTCCAGGTTGTCCTGGTATCGGAAGCAGACATCATCGAAAAGGATATCGCCCTGGACCCTTACCGGGGCGTACCGGCCATCATCCCGCTCCGGCTCTTCGTCCATAGTGCCAAAGACATCCTGAGCGGCGGCAACCCCTTTCTGGATCTTGCTGTGCACCGAGGTGACCTGCCGGATGGGCTTGGCCATAGTGGCCGCCGCGGTAATAAACGCGACCAGCTCGCCAGTCGTCATGGTGCCGCGGATTTCCGGTGCCAGCATGACCCAGACCAGGGCAGCAATAGCGAAGGCAACGAGCACCTGCACCACCGGGGTGGCGATGGCCTGGGTGGACGCCATTTTAAGGCCCTGTTTCATGGTGCGGTCGGCCACTTCTCCGAACCTTTCCCGCTCGTACTCCTCTCCGCCAAAGGTTCGCACCACCCGGTAGCCGGTGATGGACTCCGATGACACATGGGTGACATCCCCCATGGAACTCTGGATACGACGGCTGATCTTGCGAAAGCGCTTGCTGGCGTAACTCACCACCAGGCCTATCAACGGACCGATAGCCACGAACACCAGGGTCAGTTTCCAGTTGGTGTAGACCATGAACGTCAGCAGTCCGACGATGGTCAGCCCTTCCCGAAGCAGGATGGTGACAGCGCTGGTGGTGGCGTCGGCCACCTGCTCCACGTTGAACGTCAGCTTGGAAACCAGGCGGCCGGAGGCGTTGTTATCGAAGTACCGGGACGGCAGCGCAAGCAGACGGTCAAACACCTGCTTGCGCAGGGCATTGACCACGTGCCGGCCGACATAGGCAATAAAGTACTGCCCCATAAAGGTACCCACGCCCCGGAAGGCGAACACACCCACAATCATCCCGGTGAGCATGATACGGTTCTGGGCACTGGGGTTCTCGATGGCTTCGATGACGTACTCCATCGCAGCCGCCATGCCAGTGGATGCAGCGGCATAGATGATATTGCCGATCACCGCCAGCGAAAACGCGATCCAGAAGGGTTTGACGTACCTGAGCAGACGACGGTAGGTCTGCCAGTTGGAAACTTCAGCTTGGTTCATTGCCCCGCCAGGTGATTACCGGAATTGAGGGGTCTCTGCGCGGAAATGGGCAGAAACGTCCTATGAGTCATCCGAAGTGGGATCCGTGGTGAAACTGATCCGGGTGAACCCCAGCTTGCCGGCAACGTCCATGGCCCGGATGACGAACTCATGTGCCGTACGCGCATCGGCCGTGATCACAAACGGCAGGCTATTGCTGTCACCGGCCACGTCAAGGATCGCCTGCTCCAGGGTCCCCCGGCGATTATTGACCAGGGTGCGACCATTCACAATGTAATGCCCCTCGGCGTTCACCACCAGATCAATCTGCTCAACCTCGGTTGTAACCGGCTCACCGTCCGCCTGTGGCAGCTGGATATTGAGGTGAGTGTCGTCCGGCAGGGTGGTGGAGACCATCAGGAAAATCAGCAGCAGGAACACCACATCAATCAGGGGCGTCAGGTCCACGCCCACTTCGCGGCTACGCTGGCGTTGGAATTTCACGGCCGTCAGGCTCCCTCAACGTCGATTTCGCGATCACCGTGGACCACTTCCACCAGTCGAACGGCTTCCTGCTCCATACCCACAACGAGCGCCTCAATGCGCCGGATCAGGTAGCGGTGAGCTATCAGTGCAGGAATGGCGACAGTCAGGCCGGCAGCTGTGGTTACCAGGGCCTCTGATATACCACCGGATAGTGTTGAGATATTGGCGGCTCCTGCACCCTGCATCCGGGAAAACACCTTGATCATACCGATTACGGTACCAAGCAGCCCCAGCAGCGGCGTAATGGTGGCGATGGTGCCAAGCGGGTTCAGGAATCGCTCAAGGTCGTGGATGACCTGGGCTGCTTCCTGTTCAATGCTCTCCTTCATGACCTCACGACCATGCTTGGCGTTCATCAGGCCACTGGCCAGTACCCGCCCGGTGGGCGACGATGCCTGCAAGGCCTTGAGCTTGCGACCATTGAGCTCCCGCGCCTTGATCCAGCGCCAGAGCTCGGCCATGACATCCGGTGGCGCCACGCGAGACGGACGCAAGGTCCAGAGCCGCTCCAGGATAATGGCCAGTGCCAGAATGGAGCACAACACAATAGGCACCATCACAATGCCGCCCGCTTTCAGAAGCTCAAACACGCACAGTCTCCCCTGATCTGTTACAAGCGGCGCTACTTTAGCATAGCCACGAAATCAGACCACATCCGAAAGCGACGTATGGGAAGGATTACTCATTCGTATGCCGGCGAATCCAGAAGGGAGCGTCCTGTCTCCACTCGGAGACGTCAACCCCCTCCTGTTTCAACTCGAGGCGAATGGCGCCCGAAGTCGCCGTATTCAGCAAGGCACTTCCGGCATCCCGGTACCGGGCAACCACATCGGGATGGGGGTGGCCATAGCGGTGACGGTAACCGGCAGTAAAAATGACCCGCTCCGGCGAAAGGTCACGAACGAACCCGGCCCCGGACGACGTCTTGCTGCCATGGTGTGGAGCGATTACCGTGAGTTGCCCCTGCCGGTCCACCAGTTGCCGGTTCTCCCGCAGCATATGGCGTTCGGTGCGGGCTGAAATATCCCCGGGCAAGAGTGTCTGGTGGCCGGCGTATTCCAGCACCAGCACACAGGACAGGTCGTTGGCATCCTTGCCGGCAACCCCTTGCCCTGCCTGCCAGAAACGGACCCATACCTGCCCGACCCGGACAGGTTCGCGGCCACGACAGCTCTCGGCGGATTCCTTGATGTCCGCCGGCAAACGGCCGGGTTCGCCGGCGATAATGTGGCGAGGCCGGTACCGGCCCAGCAATGCCGACAGGCCCCCGGCGTGGTCCTGGTCACCGTGACTGATTACCAGGGTGCCGAGGGCACGAATACCAATACGATCCAGCGACGGGATCAGCACTTCCGATACGGCGTTATAGCCAGAGGCCGACTCCGGGCCGGTATCATAAAGCAGGGTCTCGCCCTCATGCTCCAGCAACACTGACAACCCCTGCCCCACATCCCAGATCCACACCCTTGGCGATGGCTGCCAGGCATTGCCACCGTGACCGACATTGACCAGCAATAACAGGGCCGCCGCTGCAAGACTCGCCAGGCGAAGCCAGTTGCCGGGCCACCAGAGCGCCAGCAACACCAGCAGCGCGAAGGCAAGCGCTATCCAGACTGGCAGCCGGCCTGAAGGCATGTCCAGCTGCGCCAATTGCACCAGCACCCACCATAAAACGCCCAGCACGTAATCCAGCACAAGCAGAACCGGCTCTGGTAACACCCCACCCGTCACCAGCAAAATCACGCCTGCCGCCAGCAAAAGCGGCATAACCAGCAACGAGAGCCAGGGAATGGCGAACAGGTTCGCCATCAGCCCGGCCCAGGCGGCGCCCTGGTCAAGTATCGCCAGAACCGGCCAGAGGCCGGCAAAAACCGCAGACTGCGCAAGGATCAGGGCCTTCAGTGGTCCGGGCCTGCCGTGCAACCGGCTGAACACCAGGATCAGCACGGCAACAGCTCCAAACGACAGCCAGAACCCCTGATCCAGAGGCCCGAAGGGGTCCGCCAGCAGTACCAGCCCCATAGCCACCAGCCAGCCCTGCCAGGCACCGCTGATACGGCCTCCCAGCAACAACCATCCGGCAATGGCAACCATGACCAGCGCCCGCCGGGTGGGTACCGTGAAGCCTGCAAGCAGTGCATACCCCGCAGCTGCCAGGGTCACCAGCAGCCAGAGACGGAAACGCTGCTGTCGCGGAGTCATGCCCACCATCGGCAGGCGGACAAGCGACCATCTCAGTAATAATCCGGCGATGCCAGCCACCAGACCCAGATGCAGTCCGGAAATTGCCACCAGATGAATGGTCCCGGTGGCTTCCAGCACCGTCCAGTGCGCATTTTCCATCTGCCCCCGATAACCCAGCAACAGGGACAACGCCAGGGCCTTGTGATCCATGCCCTGCAGGGCCTTGTCTGCGGAACTGATCAGGCCCTGGCGCCAGCGATGGTAGCCACAGCTCAGACCGCACCGGCCAGCCAGGTTTGCCTCAAGGGTACGGACGGTGCCGGTGGCCCCGTATCCCTTACGGAACAACCAGGTCTCGTAACGGAAACCCCCGGGGTTGACCGCACCATGGGGTCGCTTAAGCACCACAGTGGCCGTCAGCGGACTGGGCAACGCCATTGTTGCCTCTTCTCCGTACCAGGCTAGGCGGACACGTGCCGGAACACCCTCGGGGCGGTCGCTGTCGAGGCACAGGCTGAAACGGACGCTGCCCCAGGCTCCGGGTGCCGAGGCAGAACAGAGAAAGCCGGAGACCGTCAGGGGCTCACCCTCCAGGGCCGGGTCGAGCCGGTCGCCGAGGCGCCATTGGGCAAAAACGGACGCCCAGAGCAGCCCTGCCAGCAAACAGAGGATAAACAACTTCGGAACGGGAGCGAGGCCGCCAGGCCTTGCGGTAATCACTATCAGGGCCAGGCCTGCGCATGCCAGCGCCCATGGTGGCGTGAAAAGCCCGGAGTAAAGTATGATGACGCCGCAGGCAAAGGCGGCGATCCCTGTTCCCATCAGTTGGACCGTCCCTATCCAGACAAGGCGCTCTCCTGCACCTTGTGTGTCCAGTCAGGCAGACACGCGGGCCCCGGATCCCAGTTTCCCCGGACTGCCCCGGCAAACAGGCTTTTCTTCGATATGCCGAAGAAGTTCATGAAACGCTATATCCCGTCGCCGGAAAGGGTGCGCTCTATCGAGTCGCTGCGCTTTCTCGGGGATATTGTCCATGAACCGAACCTGTGGCACATCAACCGTCACAGTGTTGCCCGTGCCTTTCTTATCGGAGTGTTCCTGGCGCTCATCCCCATGCCGCTCCAGATGCTGGCGGCGGCTTTTGGTGCAGTGATGCTCAACGCCAACCTGCCGCTGTCCGTTGCACTGGTATGGATCAGTAACCCGCTTACCATGCCGCCTATCTTCTACTTCAACTACAAGATCGGCGCGATATTGCTGGACCGACCCGTCATCACTTTCGAATTCCAGTTTTCCTGGCACTGGTTCAGTGAGCGCATCGTGGAAATCGGCATACCCCTGTACATTGGCTCTGTGGCCGTGGCCACCGTGTCAGGGTGCGTCAGCTACCTTGTGATCCAGTACCTGTGGCGGCGCAAGGTCCGCAAGGACTGGCGCCGGCGCCGAAACGAGCTATGAGGACATTGGCAGCGGGTGAAGCGTGCCCTGTTCCAGTTTGAGCACGCGCCCCAGGCTCCGGGCCATCCCCATATCGTGGGTAACGACCACGAAGGCAATACCCAGTCGGTCCCGCAATCCTTCGATCAGCCGCTGAACGCTTTCACCGGTCTGCTCGTCCAGGTTACCGGTGGGCTCATCCATCAATACACACTCAGGCTCGTTGACCAATGCCCGGGCGATCGCTACCCGCTGGCGCTCACCGCCTGACAACTCACCCGGCTTGTGGGCCAGACGCTCACCCAGCCCCACCTGGGCCAGCATGGCGTCAGCCTTATGACCGGCCTCGCGCACTGACATCCCCCCCAGGGTACAGGCCAGCATGACGTTCTCCCGGGCTGAAAACTCCGGCAGCAGATGATGAAACTGGTAAACAAACCCCAGGTGCTGGTTACGGAACCTTGCACGCCGGGCCTCACTCATACGATGGATCGGCTCGCCACAGATGCTGATATCGCCAGTGGAGGGCTTGTCCAGCCCGCCCAGCAGGTTCAGCAGGGTGGTCTTGCCGGCACCACTGCTACCGACGATAGCAACGGTTTCACCAGCCTCCACCGTCAGGGATATATCGGAAAAAATGGTCAGGGTTGCAGGCCCCTCCCGATAAGTGCGGGTCAGGTTGCGGCACGCTATGACCGGGCGTGAATCGGTTTGCATGGCAGTGTCCTTATTCATACCGGAGAGCCTCCGCCGGATCGACGCGGGATGCCCGCCACGCCGGGTACAGAGTCGCCAGCAGGCTCATGACCAGGCCGGCACTGCTGATTATGGCCACGTCCGGCCACTGCAGGTCCGACGGCAGGTAACTGATGAAATAGACATCGGCGTTCAGGAACTGATGGTTCAGCAGACTCTCCAGGCCGCTGATCAGGTCACTGATGTAGAGCGCACCCAGGATGCCCAGCCCCATTCCGACAAGGGTGCCGAACACCCCGATAATGGCCCCCTGTATCATGAAAATACGCATGATTCGCCCCGGGGTCGCCCCCATGGTACGCAGAATCGCGATGTCACCGGTCTTGTCGGTCACCACCATCACCAGGGTTGAAACAATGTTAAAGGCAGCAACCGCCACAATGAACATCAGCAACAGCCCAATAATGGTTTTCTCCATCTGGATGGCACTGAACAGGCTGCCATGGGTACGCGTCCAGTCCGAGATAAAGTAGCGTCCACCCAGACTGACTGCCGCCTCCTCAACCACCGCAGGGGCAGCGAACAGGTCATCTACCAGCAGGCGGACCCCTTCCGCCAGCCCCCCGGTTCGCATCAGTTTGCCGGCATCATCCATGTGGATCAGGGTGTAGTTGCCATCAAGCTCGGCCCCGGTGCTGAATATCCCGGCGACCGTGAAGCGCTTGAGCCTCGGCATGACCCCCGCAGGACTGACCGAGGCTTCCGGCAGCACCACCGTCAGCTTGTCACCCACCTGCAGGCGCAGGCTAGCTGCCAGTGGCCGACCCACGATAATGCCAAATTCTCCGGACTTCAGATCATCCAGGCGACCCTCGATCATCTGGCTGGAGATAATGGAAACCGAATCTTCCTCTTCCGGAATAATGCCCTTGATCAGCACGCCTCGGACGTTGCCGCCGCCGGTCACCATGCCCTGGCCTTCGATGAAGGGCGCAGCGGCCAGTACCCGCGGGTGTTCCGCTACCTGCCGGTCCACCGCCTCCCAATCTGCCAGATAGGGATCCCCTTTCACGACGGCATGCGGCACCATGCCCAGGACTTTCTCCTTGAGCTCCCGGTCAAAACCATTCATCACCGACAACACGATGATGAGCACCGCCACGCCAAGCATCAGGCCAATCATGGAAGTCAGTGAAATAAAGGAAATGAAGTGATTTCGTCGCTTGGCTGCGGTGTACCGCAGGCCGATATAGAACGAGAGGGGTCGAAACATACAGGTCGCCTGTCACTACCGGAAGTCGAATCGGATGCCCCCGCCTGCCTTGCCACCGGGAAGCTGCTAAACTGTTCAAAAAACGGGTATTCTGCCGGAAACCGTGGTGCGGGGCGAGCCTGGCTGGGGCCCGCACCTGCCCGGACGGAGCGCCCCGATTTCAAACACCCGCTGTGGAGCCCTGATGAGCCCGGACCCGCAAAATCCAGACCGACGTAATTTCTTTCGTATCGAGGACCGGATCGGCCTGGAGTATCATCCACTGTCAGCCGATGATACGTCCATTACCGATCCTTTCAGTGAGGACCACCTGGACGGGCTGAAGGCCGAACTGAAACGCCTGGACCAGGAATTCCGCAGTCAGCTGCCTGTGCTGGCTGAACGGGACCGACTGGCGGCCTCCCTGTTCAAGTCACTGAACGGCAAGATTGATACGCTGGCGCGCATTATGGCCTTTGAGCAAAATCCGTTGCAACCGCAACAGTGGCGCAACGTGACCCTTAGTGAAGGTGGCGTAAGCTTTCTGGTACCCCGGGGCGAGTTTGCGGTTGGCGACGTCATGGCCCTTAGACTCACCCTGCCACCAGAGCTGTACCGGCCTCGGGCACGGGCCGAAGTCGTGGAGCTTTCCCCGACTGCTACCAACAACTATGCGCACCTTGAGGAAATACATACAACCTTCATCGACATATCGGAAGCCGACCGCCAACAGATTGCGAAACACGTCATGCGATGGCAGATTCGCCAGAGACAGGGCGGTCATCCGTCGCAATAATGGGCGCCATAATTACAGAAGTTTCAGGAGAGCTGACCATGAACAAACTGATGTCCGCGGCACTTGCCGCGAGTCTGGCCGTTTCCGCCCTGAGTGCCGGCTTCTCACAACCGGTACAGGCAGAGCAGGTCAAAGTGCCGGTGATGTCCCAGGGAGACCGGGACTCGGTGGCACTGCCCGGCACCGGTCAGTCTCGCGAGGCCGTGCGGCAACGGTTCGGTGATCCGGTCAGCACGTCCGGACCGGTGGGTGATCCGCCCATCAGCCAGTGGCACTACGACAATTTTGTCGTGTATTTCGAATACAACCATGTAATTCACGCCGTAGCCCGGCATAATCGCTGATTCGTGTATCCCGGGCCTGTGACGGGCCTGCGCCAAACCGGTAGAATGCAGCCCGTCCCTACGGTAACCGCCCGCTGGCGGTTCCTGACCCTGAACCACTGACAGGATGGTTGCTATTTTGACTTCGACACGCGCGATGCCTGCCGAATGGGCACCCCAGAGTGCCGTCATGCTGACCTGGCCCCACCCCGGTACCGACTGGTTCCATCGCATGGACGACGTGGAACCGGTATTCATGGCCATCGCCCGGGCTGTTCTCCGGTTCCAAAATCTGCTTATCAGCTGCGAACAGGTCTTCCGTGCCGAACAGCTGGACCGGGAACTCAACCAGTGGGCCCGGCAACACAACCTGCCCGGACGCGCACACTGTGTTGCGGCACCCGCCAACGACACCTGGTCCCGGGATCATGGTCCCGTCGCCGTCATGACACCGGACGGCTTACGGCTGCTGGACTTCCGATTCAACGCCTGGGGCGGCAAGTTTCCCTGGGAGAAAGACAACGCTCTCAATCAGCACCTGGCGACAGCCGGCTGTTTCGGCGACACACCGCTGGAAAAGGTGGACTTCGTGCTGGAGGGAGGCTCCATTGAATCCGACGGCGAAGGCACATTGCTGGTGACCAGCGAATGCCTGATGACACCGACCCGCAACCCGGAGTACGACCGTGCGGCTATTGAGACATTGCTGGGTGACACCCTCGGCGCAGAACGGGTGCTCTGGCTTAACCACGGTTACCTGGCCGGAGATGACACTGACAGCCATATCGACACACTGGCTCGCTTCGTCAGCCCCGGGCATATCTGTTTCGTCCGTTGCGAAGATCCGGAGGACGAGCATTACCCTGCCCTCAATGCCATGGAGGAGGAGCTTCGCCAGTTCCGCCAGGCCGACGGCACATCCTACCGGCTCACCCCCCTGCCCTGGCCGGATGCCATTATTGACGATGAAGGCCAGCGTCTGCCAGCCACCTATGCCAACTTCCTGATTATCAACGGCGCGGTACTGGTGCCGGTGTATGACGTACCCCAGGACGAAGCGGCGCTGATCACCTTCCGGGAAATCTTCCCGGATCGGGAAATCATTCCCGTTCCCTGTCGCCCGCTGATCGAACAGCACGGCAGCCTGCACTGCGTCACCATGCAGTTGCCGGCGGGAGTCGTTGAGCTATGAAGCAGAACACACTTCGTATTGCCGCTATCCAGCAAGCCTGCGACAGCAACAAGCAAAACAGCCTCGCCACCACCGAGCGCCTGGTCCGCAAGGCCGCAGCGGGCGGCGCAGGGCTCGTGGTGCTGCAGGAACTCCACACCACCCTGTACTTCTGCCAGACCGAAGACAGTGCCGTGTTCGACCTGGCGGAGCCCATCCCCGGGCCCACCACAGAGCGCCTGGCTGACCTGGCACGGGAACTGGGCATCGTCCTGGTGGGCTCCGTATTCGAACGGCGCATGAACGGGGTTTACCACAACACGGCGGTGGTGCTGGAGGCCGACGGTTCACTCGCGGGCATCTATCGCAAGATGCATATTCCGGACGACCCGGGTTTCTACGAAAAATTCTACTTCACCCCGGGCGATGCCACCTTCAACAACGGGCATAGTGGTTTTACCCCCGTCGATACGTCGGTGGGCCGGCTCGGCGTGCTGGTCTGCTGGGACCAGTGGTATCCCGAGGCCGCCCGACTGATGGCCCTTGCCGGCGCCGAAATGCTTATCTATCCGACAGCGATCGGCTGGGACACCACCGACGACCCGGAAGAACAGGCCCGCCAGCTGGAAGCCTGGGTGACTGTGCAGCGCGGCCACGCCGTGGCCAACAACCTGCCGGTGATCGCCCCCAACCGTATCGGCACCGAACCGGACCCCAGCGGCCACAGTGCCGGCATCCGCTTCTGGGGCAACAGTTTCATCTGCGGCCCCCAGGGGGAGTTCCTGGACCGGGCTGATGATCACCAGGAAACCATCCTCACCGCCGATATTGATCGCCATCGCAGCGAGTCCATCCGGCGCATTTGGCCGTACTTCAGGGACCGGCGGATAGATGCCTATGGCGACCTGCTCAAGCGGGTCCGTGACTGAGTCCAGAACCACCGGGAGCCCCATGAAGAAACTGATCGATGCCGCGATCACTGAGCTCAACCACATTGTCCTCGGCAAGGAGCAGCAGATCCGGCTGGCCCTGTGCGGTTTGCTGGCACGGGGGCACCTGCTGATCGAGGATATCCCCGGCATGGGCAAGACCACCCTGTCCCATGCCCTGGCCAGGGTCATGGGCCTGAGCTATCAGCGTATCCAGTTCACCAACGATCTGCTGCCGGCTGATGTACTCGGATTTTCCATGTACGACCGCGAGGCCGGCTCACTGGTATTCCACCGGGGCCCGATCTTCGCCCAGGTAGTGCTGGCCGACGAGGTCAACCGGGCCTCGCCGCGAACCCAGAGCGCCCTGCTCGAAGCCATGGAGGAACGCCAGGTTTCTATCGAGGGGGAAACCCGCCCGCTTCCCTGGCCGTTCTTTGTGATCGCCACCCAGAATCCGGTGGAACAGGGGGGCACCTATCCGCTGCCCGAATCCCAGCTCGACCGGTTCCTGATGCGTCTGCGACTTGGCTATCCGGACCCCAGGGCCGAACGGGAGCTGCTCGAAGGCGAAGACCGCCGCCAGATGACCGAACGCCTGCGCACCATGTTCACCCCGGAAGACCTGGAGACCCTGCAGCAGGCGGTTGCAAGGGTAAGTACCAGTCCGGCCCTGCTGGACTATATCCAGGGCCTGCTGGAAGCGAGCCGTCGTATGCCCGGGCTGGTCTACGGGCTGTCCCCCAGGGCGGGCCTGGGCCTGATGAGGGCTGCCCGGGCCTGGGCCCTGATGCATGGCCGCCACCATGTGCTGCCAGATGACGTTCAGGCAGTTTTTCCCGCGATCGCCAGCCATCGCCTGGAACAGGGCGACAGCGGCAAGGGCGAGCAAAGGGTACAGCAGCTGCTGGAGCAGGTGCCGGTGATTAGCCGGGGCTGAGGGCGGGCAGCTATAGCGCTTCTCAATCGCTGGAATTGCGCCAATCAAATTCGCGTTTCGTCACCAGCTTGGTATGCTCTCGCTCCTCAGAAACTGCTCCGCTGTTCCAGGTTGCGCTGAATCATCCGATGGATCTTCAGAGGCGCCCTTGATAGACAGCCGGACGCCCCGATACTCATAATGACGGTAATCCGGCAACGCCCACCGCCGTTGCCCCGAACTTCAAGAGACGAGCAATGACCGACAGCAAACATTCCCGACTGATCATCCTCGGTTCCGGCCCCGCGGGTTACACCGCCGCTGTTTATGCCGCCCGCGCTAACCTCAACCCGACACTGATTACCGGTATCGAGGTGGGTGGCCAGCTGACCACCACCACCGACGTGGATAACTGGCCCGGCGACAACGATGGCGTGCAGGGTCCGGAGCTGATGCAGCGGATGCTCAAGCATGCCGAGCGGTTTGAAACCAGCATCGTCTACGACACCATCAACGAGGCCGACCTGCGTAACCGCCCGTTCCGTCTCAAGGGCGACAGCGGCGAATACACCTGTGACGCGCTGATCATTGCGACTGGTGCGACAGCCATGTATCTGGGACTAGAGTCGGAAGATAAGTTCAAGGGTCAGGGGGTATCCGCCTGCGCCACCTGTGACGGCTTCTTCTACAAGAAGCAGAAGGTCGCGGTTATCGGCGGCGGCAACACTGCCGTTGAAGAAGCCCTGTACCTCTCCAACATCGCGGATGAAGTCACCCTGGTACATCGTCGCGACCAGCTGCGGGCGGAGAAGATCCTCCAGGACAAGCTGTTTGAAAAGGCAGAGAACGGGAACGTCAACATCGTCTGGAACCACACCCTCGATGAAGTACTCGGCGACGCCACCGGCGTTACCGGCATGCGTATTCGCAGTACCGAAGACGACAGCACCCGGGAGCTCGACCTGGCCGGTGTTTTCATCGCTATCGGCCATCGCCCCAACACCGATCTGTTCGAGGGCCAGCTGGAGATGGAAGGCGGTTACATCCGCATTCGTAGCGGTCTGGAGGGCATGGCAACCGAGACCAGCGTACCCGGCGTGTTCGCTGCGGGCGACGTAGCTGACCACGTTTACCGCCAGGCAGTCACCTCTGCCGGCTTCGGCTGCATGGCGGCTCTGGACGCCGAAAAGTTCCTTGACCAGCAGGACTGATCGCAGATCAGACACCACCCCGGCCCCGCCGGGGTGGTTAACGGGAGGCGGATACCATGAGCGCCCTGCCCTGGCTTGATCCGGAATACCTGTGGTTTCCTCCGGCCGACAAGGCCCTTGAAGAGCCCGATGGCCTGCTCGCCTTGGGGGGAGACCTCGCCCCGGCACGATTGCTTTATGCCTATCGGCACGGGATTTTCCCCTGGTTCAGCGACGACCAGCCCATTCTCTGGTGGTCACCCGATCCCCGTTGCGTGCTTTTTCCGGCCGAAATCCATATATCCCGAAGCCTGCGCCGTACCCTGAACCGGGAACATTTCCGCATCACCACGGACCTGGCTTTCCGCCGCGTCATCCACCTCTGCGGCTCCACCCGCCCGGAAGGCACCTGGATTACCGATGACATGGAGCAGGCCTACATTGACCTGCACCGTCAGGGGCACGCTCACTCCATTGAAGCCTGGAACCCTCGCGGTGAACTTGTTGGCGGCCTGTACGGACTTGCCATCGGGCGCTGCTTTTTCGGCGAGTCCATGTTTTCCCTGGAGACCAATGCCTCCAAGACCATCCTGGTGCATCTGTGTGGCCAGCTACTGGCAGGCGGTTATCAACTGATGGACTGCCAGGTGGAGAGCCCCCACCTCCTGCGCATGGGTGCCCGGACTATCCCGCGGCCGGATTTCTTATCTATACTGGAGGAGAACATCGACCGGCCTCCGCAACAGGAACAGTGGCATCTGAACTGGACCTGGCGGGGCCGACATCCGGAGAACCCTGCATGAGCAGCCTCAGAACGCTGGTATTTTTCGCCACGCCGGCCCATAGCTGCAGTTACCTGCCGGACCGGGATGCCACCACCATGTTCGTGGACCCGAGGGCCAGGGTCGACAAACGGCTGTACTCCCAGTTGACCGCCCTGGGCTTTCGCCGGAGCGGGTCCCACTATTACCGACCGCACTGCGAACACTGCAATGCGTGCGTGCCGGTACGCCTGGATGCCCGGGCATTTCGCCCGGACCGTTCCCAGCGACGAGTCTGGAAGCGCAACCAGGACGTCAGCTTCCGCCTGGTTCCGGCGCAGTTCACTGAGCGCTACTATCAGCTTTATGCCCACTACATCAACGAACGCCACGCTGACGGCGATATGTACCCGCCTTCCCGGGACCAGTTCCAGTCCTTCCTGGTGGAAGGCGCTACCGACAGCTGGTTCCTGGAAATGTCCCTGGGTGACAAGCTGGTTGGGCTGGCCGTCGTTGATATCCTGGAAGACGGGTTGTCAGCTATCTACACCGTGTTCCATCCGGACCACGACGACCGAAGTCTGGGCACCCTTGCCATCCTCTGGCAGGTGAAGGAAGCCCGTGTCCGGGGACTGCCCTGGGTCTACCTGGGATACTGGATTTCCGAAAGCCGGAAAATGAACTACAAGACCCGCTTCCGGCCCATAGAGGCGTTGCTGGACGGCACCTGGCAGGCATTCAGCCCCGATACCGGTGACCGGGAAGACCCTGCCCGGTAGCACATCTGCGCCTCTTGTTTTTTCGCAAAAAAGCCGCATTTTTTGCCAATGGCGCATAAATGAGGCAGAATTGCGCCATTCCGGAATCAGGGAAACCCAATCAAGCGAGGTTCTTACTGAATGGCGAAATCAGATGTCATTGAAATGGAAGGCGTTATTGTAGACACCCTTCCGAATACCATGTTCCGTGTCGAGCTGAGCAACGGCCACGTTGTTACGGCCCACATCTCCGGCAAGATGCGCAAGAACTATATCCGCATCCTCACTGGCGACAAGGTGAAGGTCGAGCTGACTCCCTACGACCTGAGCAAGGGCCGCATCGTTTACCGCGCCCGTTGATTGCCGCCAGGCCGGGCCTGCAAACAGCAGCCTGACATCTGTGCAAACAGAAAGCCCCGCCAAGGCGGGGCTTTCTTCGTTGTTGCCACGATATACGTGGCTGCAGTGAACCTGGCCGCTACACCGCTTCGGCTGGCTCGTTCTCATACTCGAACACCAGCTCACCATCCTTGAGGTGGACATTCACTTCGCCACCATTCTCCGACAGGGCCCCGAACAGGATCTGCTCTGCCAGCGGACGCTTGATCTTGTCCTGGATCAACCGTCCCATGGGACGGGCCCCCATGGTGGGATCGTAGCCTTTCTCTGCCAGCCAGAGCTTGGCCTCATCGTCCACATGGAGCACCACGTGCTTCTCGTCCAGCTGGGCCTGGAGTTCGGTGAGGAACTTGTCCACCACATGGGTGATGGTCTCCGGCGCCAGGCCACCGAACTGGATAATGGAATCCAGGCGGTTGCGGAACTCCGGCGTGAACATCTTGTTGATCAC
This sequence comes from Marinobacter sp., assembly GCF_041690615.1. Lineage (GTDB taxonomy): Bacteria > Pseudomonadota > Gammaproteobacteria > Pseudomonadales > Oleiphilaceae > Marinobacter. Next base: position 34,976 of record NZ_JAWLGY010000016.1, on the reverse strand, counting down.
CTCCATGCCATCGGTGCTGTGGTCCTGCTCCTGGAAGCCGATGGAACGACGGCTGATATCCTCCGCACCGGCGTTAGTGGTCATCACCAGAATGACGTGGCGGAAGTCCGCCTTACGGCCGTTGTTGTCGGTCAGGGTGCCGTGGTCCATGACCTGCAGCAGCAGGTTGAACACTTCCGGATGTGCCTTCTCGATCTCGTCCAGCAGCAGGACGCAGTGGGGATGTTTGTTCACCGCCTCGGTGAGCAGGCCGCCCTGATCGAAGCCGACGTAGCCCGGGGGTGCACCGATCAGCCGTGACACGGTATGCCGCTCCATGTACTCGGACATATCGAAGCGTACCAGCTCGATGCCCAGTACCTTGGCCAGCTGACGAGTGACCTCGGTCTTGCCCACACCGGTGGGGCCGGCAAACAGGAAGGCACCTTCGGGCTTCTCTGGCGCCTTGAGTCCTGCCCGGGCCAGCTTGATGGCATTGGACAGGGACTCGATGGCAGCATCCTGACCGAAGACAGTCATCTTCAGGTCCCGCTCCATGTTGCGCAGCAGGTCCTTGTCGCTGCTGGACACACTCTTCGGCGGAATACGGGCAATGGTGGCCACCACATCCTCGATGGCTGATACACCAATCACCTTGCGACGCTTGGCTTCCGGCAGCAGCCGCTGACGGGCCCCGGCCTCATCGATCACGTCGATGGCCTTGTCCGGCAAGTGGCGGTCGGAGATATACCGGTCAGCCAGCTCTGCAGCAACCCGCAACGCCTTGTCGGTGTACTTAAGATCATGGTGCTTCTCGAAGTGCGGCTTGAGGCCCTTGAGGATCTGGTAGGTATCCTCGACGCTGGGCTCGTTGACATCAATCTTCTGGAAGCGCCTTGCCAGCGCGCTGTCCTTCTCGAAAATGCCCCGGAACTCGGAGAAGGTGGTGGAACCAATGCAGCGGATCTCACCAGAGCTGAGCATGGGCTTGAGCAGGTTTGAGGCATCCATCACCCCGCCGGATGCGGATCCGGCACCAATGATGGTATGAATCTCGTCAATGAACAGAATGGCCCGCTTCTCTTTCTTGAGCTCAGCCAGCAGTCCCTTAAGCCGCTTTTCGAAATCCCCCCGGTACTTGGTACCCGCCAGCAGCGCGCCCAGATCCAGAGAATAAACGACCGCATCGGAAATGATTTCAGGTACCTGTCCATCCACAATACGGCGTGCCAGGCCCTCGGCAATGGCGGTCTTGCCAACGCCGGCCTCGCCCACCAGCAGCGGGTTGTTCTTGCGGCGGCGCACCAGTATCTGGACCACCCGCTCCACTTCGTGCTCACGGCCGATTAAAGGGTCGATGCGGCCCTGGCGGGCCTGTTCGTTCAGATTGGTGGCGTAAGCCTCAAGCGGCCGGTTGGAAGAGCCCTCTTCCGCGGCCTCTTCCTGCGCTGCCGCGTCCGGGGCCTCCTGGTCTTCGGCGCCCTGGACCCGGGAGATGCCGTGGGACACAAAGTTCACCACGTCAATCCGCGCGATATTCTGTTTCTTCAGCAGGTAGACAGCCTGGCTCTCCTGCTCGCTGAAGATGGCCACCAGCACATTGGCCCCGGTAACCTCCTTCTTGCCGGAAGACTGCACATGGAACACCGCCCTCTGCAGCACCCGCTGGAAACCCAGGGTCGGCTGGGTTTCCCGCTCACTGTCACTGCCGGGAATCAGCGGTGTGGTGGAGTCGACAAACTCTGTAAGTTCATCCTGCAGACGCTGCAGGTCCGCCCCGCAGGCTTTGAGGACGCCCACTGCCGAATCGTTGTCCAGCAATGCCAGCAGAAGATGCTCAACCGTCATGAACTCATGACGCTTGTCGCGGGCATTCCGGAAAGCGGCATTCAGCGTAATTTCAAGATCTTTGCTCAGCATGGGCCACCCCACCTAGGTCGTCAGTCCGCACGTTCAATCTCGCATAGCAGCGGGTGCTCGCACTCCGAGGAATACTGGTTCACTTGCGCTGCCTTCGTTTCCGCGATGTCTCGGGTATATACCCCACATACGGCCTTTCCCTGCGTATGGACGAGCAGCATCACCTGCGTCGCCTTTTCTTCGTTCATTCCGAAGAACTTCATCAGCACATCCACGACAAAATCCATGGGTGTGTAATCGTCGTTCAGGAGCACCACCCGGTATCGGGCCGGGCGTTTCAGGGCCGGTTTCTCTGGCGCCACACTGACGCCGTCTTCACGACCGGGTTCGTCCTGACCGTCCTGATCCCCCTGATTCAATATTAGTAGAGAATTTCTCAGTGTCCGCATGATTCTCTTACCGGATGTCGGTTTCTGTGACATAAGATGGATGTCCGCAGGCGGGTTTTCAAGCTGGGAGTCTGCGCGGCAGACTCCGGGCAGGCCTTTCCAGGGGCCTTTCGGTGTGACCGGCTGACAGGCAGCCCGCCGGGCGCCAGGGCATGAATCACGGTTCATCGACAACCACACCTTCAGACCGCGAAAACACCTGCGGGTTCAGCCCCACATGATACCTTTTCGGCCCTCACCAAAACAGCCGGGGTCTGAACGGGTCCAGACGTTACCCTGGCCAGAACATGCATATGAAAACTGCGAACCACACGCGGCAGAATTGTCAGGCAACCCATAGACGTATATATGGGTGCGCCTGCCCATTAGATCAACTGCTTTTAACAAATCACCGATTATAACCCCGCCAACTGCAAGCCCCTGAAATTGCGCGTCTTACCAGCAGGCACTCACCCCTTAACAATGACGTAATGTGCACAATCAGTGATTCCCGCCAGTTTGGTATTGACTCCCACCGGCGATTGATCAAAAGTAAATCCTGCAATGTAAAATTGTGTAAAACGCCGTAAACAAGCGGCCTCAGGGCGCCGTTGATTACGACAGATAATGACCGGACAAGGGAGTTCATCATGCCTAGGGGCAAAGTAAAATGGTTCAATAACGCCAAGGGTTATGGCTTCATTATCGAAGAGGGCTGCAGTGACGACCTGTTTGCACATTTCTCCTCGGTACAGATGGAAGGGTATAAAACCCTGAAAGCCGGCCAGCCGGTAACCTTTGACAAAAAACCCAGTGACAAGGGCGTTCATGCCGTCAATATCGTCCCTGAGCAACAGGCGGGGACCCAGGGGCGCGAAGCCGGCGAACAGCACGAGCAGCCACGCAGTAACGTGGTCCGCATGGTCAACGGCTGACCGGCGACACGCTCCAAACAGGGCCATCCCCCGGTGTTGGCGACTCTGCTAACATGTCGGGATGGCTACCCTTATCCTGCTGAATAAACCCTTCCATACCCTCTGTCAGTTCAGTGACGAACAGGGGCGCAGCACCCTGGCGGATTACGTCAGGATACCGGGCGTATACCCCGCTGGCCGACTGGACTATGACTCTGAGGGGCTGGTGCTGCTGACCGATGACGGCACACTCCAGCACCGCATTGCCTCTCCCCGCCAGAAAATGCGCAAGACGTACCTGGTTCAGGTGGAGGGTGAAATTACCGACGAGGCCCTTCAGAAACTCCGGCAGGGCCTCCAACTCAAGGACGGACTGACCCGGCCTGCTGACGCCCGCCGTATCGCTCCACCGGCGCTCTGGCCCCGAATACCGCCGGTCAGGGAACGGGCAGAGATACCCACCTCCTGGCTGGAACTGACGCTCACCGAAGGCCGCAATCGCCAGGTTCGCCGGATGACCGCTGCGACCGGCTTCCCCACACTCAGGCTGATACGCTGGTGTATCGGGGAATGGACACTGGAGGGGCTGACACCTGGCCAGTACCGGAAACAGACCGTCCACATGCCGACCACAGCCGCCAGGAAGCGCCACGCCCCATCCGGGCAGGGTCCGCGTAAACCTCCGCAACGACATCATCGCAAATCCCAGTGAGGACCACTTATGACATGGAAACCCCATGCCACTGTTGCCGTTATCGTGGAAGACTCCCACGGCCGTTATCTGCTGGTGGAGGAGCACAGTGATGGCAGGGTGGTATTCAACCAGCCCGCGGGGCACATTGAGAAAGGTGAAGCGGTGATCGACGCCGCCCGCCGTGAAGCACTCGAAGAAACCGGCTGGCAGGTGGAACCCCATGCGTTTCTCGGCATGTACCGGTATATCGCCCCGGCCAATGGCCGCACATATTTTCGCTTCTGCTTCGCTGCTACGGCGCAGGCGCATGTCAGTGACGAACTGGATGATGGCATCATTGCAGCACACTGGCTCACCCTCGAACAGATCCGGGATCTCGGGGATCGCCTGCGCAGCCCCATGGTGCTTGACTGCATACTGGATTACCGAGAGGGGCGCCGCTATCCGCTGGACGTGATCGTCGAGCCGGGCGCGTCCTGATTCCAAACAGTGTTACAATCGCCAACCCGACATTCACCGGCAGCTGTATTTGATCGCCATGAACCAGACTTCCTCCAGAAAACCTGAAGATACCCGAGTCATCGTCGGCATGTCCGGTGGCGTGGATTCCTCCGTGGCCGCCTGGCTGCTCAAGTCCCAGGGATACCGGGTTGAAGGTCTGTTCATGAAGAACTGGGACGAAGACGACGGCACCGAATACTGCACCGCCATGACCGACCTGGCGGACGCCCAAGCGGTGGCTGATGCCATCGGCATCCCCCTGCACACGGCGAGTTTTGCGGCCGAATACTGGGATCGCGTGTTCGAACATTTCCTTTCCGAATACAGCGCCGGGCGCACGCCCAACCCGGACATCCTCTGCAACAAGGAAGTGAAGTTCCGGGCATTTCTGGACTATGCGGTCACCCTCGGCGCCGACTACATCGCAACCGGCCACTACACCCGTCAGCGCCCGGATCCGGATCACCCCGGCCGCGCGCTGCTGCTCAAGGGACTGGACGACAACAAGGACCAGAGCTACTTCCTCCATGCGGTATCCGGCGAACGCATTGCCCGCACCCTGTTCCCTGTTGGAGAGCTGGAGAAGCCCGAAGTCCGTCGTATTGCCGAAGAGCAGGGCTTTGTCACCCACGACAAGAAAGACTCCACCGGCATATGCTTTATCGGCGAACGCAAGTTCAGCGACTTTCTCAGGCAGTACCTGCCGGCCCAGCCCGGTGAGATCCAGACCCCGGACGGCCAGGTCATTGGCCGGCATCAGGGGTTGATGTACCACACCATCGGCCAGCGCCAGGGCCTGGGTATCGGCGGCCTGCCGGATTTCGGGGACGAGCCGTGGTATGTGGCGGAGAAGGACCTGACGCGGAATGTACTGGTGGCCGTACAGGGCAAGCATCACCCGCTGCTGTTCTCCCGGGGCCTTGTCAGTGGTCCGGTAGACTGGGTGGCCGGTGAGCCCCCGGCGCAACACTTCCGCTGCAAGGCCAAGACCCGCTACCGGCAGCCTGACCAGGACTGTGAAGTCAGCGTGACCGCCACCGGGACCCGGGTGGTGTTCGATGACGTCCAGCGCGCTGTCACACCGGGCCAGTCGGTCGTTTTCTATCAGGGCGACACCTGTCTGGGCGGCGCCGTGATCGAAACGACCTGGCGAGACGGCGAGCAGGAACCCACCGTGCCGACGGGTGTGGAGGCACAAGCGTCTTGAGCAAGAGCATTGCTGACCAGACCCTGGCCCTCGCAGGCGTATTCCAGGCGGCCACCCTGGTCAGCCAGGTGGCCCACCAGGGGCACTGTGCCGAGTCCACCCTGGAGACCTGCGTGCAATCACTGTTCGTCACCAACCCGGACAACACGCTGGATGTTTACGGTGGTGAACTGATGAACTTGCGGGAGGGCCTGGACGCCCTCGCCAAGATTCTCAGTAACCAGACCCGCCAGCAGGATATGGACATCCTTCGTTACAGCCTGAACCTGATCCAGCTGGAGTCCACCCTGAACCGGAACCCGGACATGCTCACCGCCATCGGCCAGCGCATCGACCAGGCCCGTCATACCGCCAACCATTTTGGCTATGTGCACGGTAACCTGATCAGTAACCTGGCATCCGTGTACCAGGACACCATCAGCACCTTCCGTCAGCGTATCCAGGTTACCGGCAATCCCACAGTCCTGCAGCGTGAAGAGAACGCGGCAAAGGTTCGCGCCCTGCTGCTCGCCGGCATTCGCTCGGCGGTCCTGTGGCGCCAGACCGGCGGCCGGCGCTGGCAACTGATCATGCGCCGGCGCAAAGTGGCGGCCACCGCCCGCGCACTGGCTGAACAGGCCAACCAGTCGGTGTACACCCCCCGTTAGCCGTTCCAGGCTGCAACACTCGCTGTGGCGCTGAATTGGCGCGCCTGCTGGTGTATCATACCCACCATCGCATTCACCTGCAGGATAGCCGGCTGGATCCTTGCACGATGGCGCCCCTGGCGTCGGCAAAGCGCACCTCCCCGGCCCTGCCCCGATTCTGACGAGGTTTTAACTGATGGAACTGACCAGCCTGACCGCCATTTCTCCGGTGGACGGCCGTTATGGCAACAAAGTTACGGTATTCCGGGAAATCTTCAGCGAGTACGGGCTGATCCGCAATCGCGTCAAGGTGGAGGTGCGCTGGCTGCAACAGCTGGCAGCCCACCCCGGCATCACCGAGGTCCCCGCCCTGAGTGCCGGCGCCCGGGATGCCCTCGACCAGCTGGTGGAAAATTTCAGCCTTGACGATGCCGAAGCCATCAAGTCCATCGAACGGACCACCAACCACGATGTCAAGGCGGTGGAATACTTTATCAAGGACAAAATTGCGCCCATCGACGAACTGCAGGCGATCACCGAGTTCGTCCACTTTGCCTGTACCTCGGAGGACATCAACAACCTGTCCCACGCCCTGATGCTGCGTGAAGGCCTGGATGACGGGCTGTTGCCGGCGATGGAGCGGATTGTCCAACGCCTTGCCGAACTGGCCCATGAACATGCCGGGCAGCCCATGCTCTCGCGCACCCATGGCCAGACCGCCTCACCCAGCACCGTCGGCAAGGAACTCGCCAACGTGGTTCACCGCCTGCGCCGCCAGCTTGACCAGGTTCGGCAGGTGGAGCTGCTTGGCAAGATCAACGGAGCCGTGGGCAACTACAATGCCCACCTGTCCGCCTACCCGTCAGTGGACTGGGCCGAAAACGCCAGGGACTTCGTGGAAGGCCTGGGGCTGAACTGGAACCCCTACACCACCCAGATCGAACCCCACGACTATATCGCCGAGCTGTTCGATGCGGTGGGTCGCTTCAACACCATTCTGATCGACCTTGACCGGGACCTCTGGGGGTATATCTCCCTGGGCTATTTCAAGCAGAAAACGGTAGCCGGTGAAATCGGCTCGTCCACCATGCCCCACAAGGTCAACCCCATCGATTTCGAGAACTCCGAGGGCAACCTGGGAATCGCCAACGCCATCATGTCGCACCTGGGCAGCAAACTGCCCATCTCCCGCTGGCAACGTGACCTGACCGACTCAACCGTGCTTCGTAACCTGGGCGTTGGCTTCGCCCACAGCCTGATTGCCTACGAGGCCACCCTCAAGGGCCTCGGCAAGCTGGAAGTGAACCCGGCAAGGCTGGCGGCCGACCTTGATAACGCCTGGGAAGTGCTGGCTGAGCCTATTCAGACAGTGATGCGCCGCTACAACATCGAGAAGCCCTACGAGAAGCTCAAGGAGCTCACCCGTGGCAAGGACATGAACCCCGAGCTGATTCGTGATTTCGTGCAAAACCTGGATATCCCCCAGGCGGCCAAAGATGAGCTGATGGCTCTGACACCGGCCGCCTATACCGGTAACGCCGCAGAGCAGGCAGGTAATATCTGAGCATGAGTGTACCCAAGCAGCTTCCCGGCGGCCTGTCCGCCGAAACCTTCCTGAGGGATTACTGGCAGAAGAAACCGCTGGTCATCCGCCAGGCCTTCCCCGGCTTCCAGAGCCCGGTCAGCGCCGACGAACTGGCCGGCCTGGCCTGTGAGGAAGCGGTAGAGTCCCGCATTGTGGTGGAACAGGAAAACGGTCATCCCTGGCAGCTGCACAACGGCCCGTTTGGCACCGACCGCTTCACCACACCTCCCGAAGGTCACTGGACGCTGCTGGTACAGGGGCTCGATCACTGGGTTCCGGAAGTAGCCGACCTGCTTGATCACTTCCGGTTCGTCCCCAACTGGCGACTGGATGACATCATGGCCAGCTACGCGCCCCCCGGCGGCAGTGTCGGCCCCCACTTTGACCAGTATGACGTGTTCCTGCTCCAGGCAGAGGGGCACCGGCGCTGGAAATTCGGCGGCCAGTGCAGCGAACAGTCACCACGGGTGGATGGCACACCATTACGAATCCTCAAGGACTGGGAGCCTGAACAGGAAGTGCTACTCGAGCCCGGCGATATGCTTTACCTGCCACCCGCCATTGGCCATCACGGTGTTGCCGAGGATGACTGCATCACCCTGTCGGTGGGCTTCCGTGCCCCGACGGTGGACGATGTGCTCACCAGTTTCACCGACTTTCTGTGTTCCGAGACCGATGTATCGGCGCATCTCCGGGACCCGGACCTGACCCTGCCCGCCAATCCCGGCGCTATTGGCACCGAGGTCCTGCAGCAACTCAAGAACATCCTGGGGGAAAGGCTGTCAGACTCCCGCCAGCTGGCACTCTGGTTCGGACAGTTCAGCACCAGCCCGAAAAACAGCGATATCGTGATACCTGCCGAGCCCCCGGCGTCGACGGAAGACCTGTTGGAGGCCCTGGCGGAGGGCGGTGCACTGCGCTGGAACGAAGGCTCCCGCTTTGCCTACACCGAGCTGGGGGAGCAGACCGCCCTTTTTGTCGATGGCGAGCGCTATCTGCTAAGCGGTGATGCCCGCACCCTGGCGCCGCTGCTGTGCGGCGACAGCCGTCCGGACATGGCTGCACTCCGGCGCCAGTGCGACGACCCTGCGCTGGCCGAACTGATGACCGTTCTCTACAACCAGGGCAGTGTCTATTTCGAATGAGTGTGCGAATCCGCAAGTACAGCTGGCAGCTGGCGCCCCGCAGCCTGCGGAAAATCCGCCAGCGGGTATTTATAGAGGAGCAGAAGGTACCTCCGGAGCTGGAGTGGGACGACACGGACGAAATCGCCGATCACTTCCTGGCGGTATTGCCGGATAATACGCCGGTGGCCGCCGGGCGCATGTTCACCACCCTGGATGACACCGCCCATATCGGACGGATGGCGGTGTTGCCGGCTCACCGCGGCAAGGGTATCGGCGAGATCATGCTCCGCCATATCATGGTGGCAGCCGCCGGCCAGGTGAAGGACCTCTACCTGTCAGCCCAGCAGCACGCGGTACCCTTTTACCAGCGCAGTGGCTTCCACGTCTGTACCGGTCCCTATGATGATGCCGGTATCCCCCACTTCGGCATGCGCTGCCTAGCACCGGCAGAGGTTGTTGACGCGCTTTCAGGGCAAAAGGCGGCCCCCGAACCCATGCTCCTGGGCAGTGACGACACAAGCTGGCTGATTGAACACGAGGCCCAGCTTCCCCAGCTGATGGACAGCCTGGTCGGTCAGGCGCGGCAAAGGATATGGCTGTACGACCGGCTGCTGGACCACGACCTGTATGACCGGCAGCGCCTGCGGGATCTGCTGTCCTGGCTGGCACGCCACCATCGCAACAGCGAGATCCGGTTGCTGGTCCACGACGATGCCCCGCTGGTGAAGCGCCGTCACCAGCTGGTGGAGCTGATGCGCCGCCTGCCCAGCAGCATCGCCCTGCGACTGGTGAACGAAGACTATCCGTCGGTGGAACAGCCGTTTCTGCTGGTGGACCGGGAAGGCGTACTTTACCGGCACCGCTTCGACCGCCCGGAGGGCTTCGCCGGTTTCGCCGACGGCGGCCGGGTCAGACTGCTGGGTGAAAGCTTTCAACGCATGTGGGACACCGCCCGCCCCTCCCTCGAGCTGAGGGAACTACCGCTCTGACCGGTGGGGACCTTCCGGCTCTGCCGCCTCGAACTGGCGACCAAACTCCGCGAACTCGTCGTCAACCTCTTCCGCCACTTCCGCGATCAGCCGCCTCAACCACTGATGGTCGGCGTTATGCTGCAATAATGGGCTCCAGGCCATTTTCAGTTCAAAGGGCGGTATGTCGAAGGGCGGCGCCTTGATCACCAGATGGGGATTATCCCTCTGCAGCCAGGCGGCCCGACTCGGCAACGTCGCAATCAGGTCATGTTGCTCCGCCAAAAGCATGGCCACCTGGTAGTGCCGGGTAAACACCGAAATCCGCCGCTTTCGTCCCATCAGGCCCAGGGCTTCGTCCACCCAGCCAAGGCGCTGTACATCCTTTGGGTTGACCCCGACGCCCACTCCGAAGCCGGTCTTGCTGACCCAGATATGGCTGGCTTCAAGATAGCTGTCCAGGGTGAAGGGATCCTGAAGGATCGGGTTGCGGGCATTCATCAGGCAGGCGAAGAATTCTGTCCAGAGGGTCTTCTGATGAAACGACTGCGGAATCTTGTCGAACCGGTTGATCGCCATGTCCAGGCGGCCCTGCTCCACATCCTGGAAGCTGACGTCGCTGGGAGTGAGTACATCAAGGGTGACATTGGGCGCTTCCTGACGGATCCGCCGCAACACCCTGGGCATCAGGCAGGATTCGGCATAGTCACTGGCCATGATGCGGAATACCCGCTGGCTGTCCGTGGCGGAGAACGGCGTTTTCTGCTGTACCGCCTGTTCGATGTCCGACAGGATACTCCGGACCATCGGCTGCAGTTCCGTGGCTCGCTCCGTGGCGGTCATGCCCTCGCTGGTTCGGACCAGCAACGGGTCACCAAACAGGTCCCGTAACCGGCGCAGGCCGTTACTCATGGCGGGCTGGGTGATGCCCAGGTGGTTTGCCGCCTTGGTGACGTTCTTCTCCCTCAACAGCACGTCCAGGTACACGAGCAGATTCAGGTCAACGCGGGAAATATCCATGCAGAACAGCCCTCCGGGCGGTATTACATCAGGCGGTATCGGGCATTCTACCATCTGTAACAAGTTGGAACGGAATGGGTTAGACTTTTCTGTTACTGTGCCAGATACTTGCGAAAGCTCAGGGCTTCTCCTGCCCTTCCGGGACGACAGTGGTTCATCCAGTGCCCGTCCTGTCCCGCATCAGAACGATAAATCAGGGAGCGCATCCGGCGATTCATGAATACGGTAACGATTGTCCTGCTGCTGTTGGCAGTTGTCGTGGTTTCCATCATCATTGTGGTGTTCAGCCAGATGCGGGAACGGGCCCGTATTGAAAGAGCCCGCCGTGTCACCGCCCTTGAGGACGCCTACAATCGGGCGTATCGCATTTACGATGAACTGCCCGGTCAGTACCTCACCCGTGATATCAAACTGCTGCTACTCCGTCGGATGGAGGAAGTGTGCCAGCACCTCAAGCAGGAGCCCACGGAACTTCCGGTGAAGGACTGGCTGGCCCAGGTCAACGAGAACAAGCAGAAAGTGCTGGATGGTACCGACCAGCACCCCAAGGTGATCATCGATTCACCGGAAAAGTCCAACTACATCAAAGAACTACTTCAAAATCTGTTCAAGCTGGTGGAGTCACTGCACAAGTCCGGCAAGATCAACGCCACGACGGCCAAGGCGAATCTTCGCCACATACTTTTTACCATTCACAAGACCCACGCCGACCTTTTCGTTTTTCAGGCCCGGGACCATGTTCGCCAGGGCCAGTTGCGCAAGGCCATCCATGCCTATCACCTGGCCGCTACCGAGATGGGCAAATCCCAGGGCAACGATATGGCCGCCCGGGCGGTAGCCAACTTCAAGGAGCGCATCCGCGAACTGGAGCAGGAACTGGCCAGCGGCCAGAAGCCGCATACCGCGGAGCAACAGAGCCGGCTGGACAAGGAATGGGACACCTTCCTTCACGATGATGACTGGAAGAAAAAAGCGGACTACGATCACTGACCGTAGCCAGACACACAGGGAACAGAGTGAAACACCTTTTCAAGAACCGGCTTTCCTGGCGGCTTACCCGTAATACGGTACTGCTCGCCATGGTGGTCGGGCTGGCGCTCAACCTGATCCAGGTCACCGTGGAATACCACAGCACCCGGGACTACATGGACCAGGACATCAACGCACTGATGGAGATCAGCCACAGCCCGGCCTCGCAGATCGCCTATAACATCGACACCCGTCTTGCCGGTGAACTGCTGAACGGCATGCTGCGCCATCCGGCAGTCATCGACGCCCGCATCCTCGATACCGATGGCCACACCCTGGCGGCCGCCAGTCGTGGCAGTGGCGGCACCCGCTATCGCTGGATCAGTGACCTGCTCTTTGATGACTCCCGCCGTTACAGCAGCGAGCTGAAAGTCTCGGATCTCGAAGACATCGATCTGGGCAACCTGATGGTTACCATATCTACCAACCATTACGGCAACCTGTTCCTGTCCAGGGCAAGCTTTATCCTGGTCAGCGGCGTACTCAAAAGCCTGGTATTGTCGGTCATGCTGCTGGTGGTGTTCTACTTCCTGCTGACCAAGCCCATGCTGAAGGTAATCAGCAGCCTGCAGGATGTCCGTAACGCACCGGAAAAGGCCCGCCTGCCCGTGCCGCGGTCCCACGAAGAAGACGAAATCGGATCCATGGTGGCTATCATCAACCGCCACCTCGAAACCGTCGACGCGTCCCTCAGCCAGTTGCGCACCGTGGAAAGCCAGATGAAGGACTATTCGGGCAAGCTGGAGCGGGAGGTGGACGACCGCACCCGGGAGATCTCCGAGAAGAACGAAGCCCTCCAGCGGGGCAACCGCGCGCTTATCCGCGCCAAAGAGGACGCCGTGCGCCGGGCACAGACCCGGGCCCGCTTCCTTGCCAGCATGAGCCACGAGATCCGCACCCCCCTGAACGGTGTACTGGGCATGCTGGAACTGGCCCTGGAGGGTGACCTGGACCCCGCACAACGTCACCAGCTGGAGATTGCCCACCGTGCCGGCGAGAGCCTGCTGAGCCTGCTCAACGACATCCTGGACATCTCCAAGGTGGAGGCGGGCAAGCTGGACCTGGAAGTGATCTCCTTCGACCTGCGCAAACTGGTGGCTGAGTGCGCCACCATCCACGCCGAACAGGCACGGCGCAAGGGGCTGGACTTCACGACCGAAGTGGAGACCGACCTGGCGCCCCGTTACATCGGCGACCCGACCCGACTGCGCCAGGTCATCAACAACCTGCTGTCCAACGCCATCAAGTTTACCGATTCAGGCAAGGTGTCAGTACACGTAGCCCAGACCCCGGAAGGTATTCGCCTGGAGGTACGGGACACCGGTATCGGCATGTCCCGCAGTGAACTGGACCGTATCTTCTCCCCCTTCTCGCAGGCGGCCACCGATACCGCGCGCCGGTTTGGCGGCACCGGCCTGGGCCTGGCCCTGTGTCAGCAACTGGTGGAACGCATGCATGGCCAGATCCGGGTCGACTCCCGGGAGGATGAAGGCACCTGGTTTACCGTACGGTTGCCGTTACCCGCGGACCAGAACCCGGAACAGTCGCTATCCGCCGACCGGCTGCCGGAACCCGAAGCCAGGCCGCACCGCTGCAGGATCCTGCTGGTGGAAGATAACCGGGTAAACCAGATCGTTGCTTCGGGCCTGCTGCAGAAAATGGGGCACGAGGTGGATCATGCTGAAAACGGTGAACGGGCGCTGGCAGCACTTGCCCTGAAACCCTACGACCTGGTACTGATGGATTGCCAGATGCCGGTTATGGACGGTTATGAGGCTACCCGGCGAATTCGCCAGAACCCCCAGTGGAGCCACATGCCGGTCATTGCCGTCACCGCCAACGTGATGGCGGGTGACCGTGAAGAGTGCCTGGCGGCCGGCATGGATGACTACATCACCAAGCCCTACAATCGCAGGGTTCTCGGCGAAGTGATTCAACGCTGGGCGGTCACAGTCCGGGGGGCAGCTACTCCACCGACTCCAGGCGAGTAAGCAACTGCCGCAGCTCTCCCCGCAGCCGGGCAGCCTGTTCGGCGTTGACGCCCAGTTCACACAGCAGCCGCACCGGCACTTCCCGGGCCTGCTCCTGCATGGCCTCACCGGGGTCAGTGAGGGCAACCGTAACCACTCGCTCATCCTCCGCCGACCGCCGTCGCGTGACCAGCCCCCGTTGTTCCAGCCGGCGCAGCAGCGGCGTGAGGGTGCCGGAATCCAGTCGCAGCTTTTCGCCGATGGTGGATACCCGCAGTCTCTCGTTCCGGGTTGCGGCTTCCCATAACACCAGCATGACCAGATATTGTGGATAGGTGAGGTCCAGCTCCGCCAGCAACGGCCGATAGCGCGCCGTTACTGCCCGGTTCACCGCGTACAGCGCAAAACACACCTGGTTGTCCAGCGCCAGCAGATTCTCGCTGGCCGGTGTTTCGCGAGAGCAGGATTCGTCAGTCACTTACAACAACTCCAGAATATCGTCGCGTATGCTTTCAGGGCTGGCCGTGGGCGCATAGCGCCGGATCACCTGACCGTCACGCCCCACCAGGAACTTGGTAAAGTTCCACTTTACTTTTTTCGACCCCATCATGCCGGGCGCTTCCGACTTGAGCAGGTCAAATAATGAATGGGTCTCTGGTCCGTTGACCTGCAGCTTGGCAAACATGGGGAAGCTGACACCGTAGTTGAGGGAACAGAACTCACTGATCTGCTTTTCGTCACCGGGGTCCTGGTTCATGAACTGATTACAGGGGAATCCCAGAATCTCAAGACCACGGGGGGCCAGCTCGTCGTAGAGCTTCTGAAGACCACCAAACTGAGGAGTAAAGCCACACTTTGACGCGGTGTTGACGATCAGAAGCACCTTACCGGCATACTCTGCCATGGGCCGAATCTGACCCCCAATATCCGAAACCTTGATGTCGTAAATCGGAGCTGACCTCATTCCACACCTATGCAAACGTTTTCGAAATTATATTGTGCACAATCCATAAACCGCAAGATAATCTGAACTCCGGCCGGCAAGAGTCCGTGACGCTTGCCATTTTTCATCACAATTGCGCCTTGTTCGGACTGTTTTTTTCGTCCCCTGCTCCGCTAGAATGGTGCATCTGTTATTAATGTGCCGATTTTCAGGGCACCAGCACCATCATCGGGAAGACGCCTTCTATGCAGAATTACAGAAAGTCCGCCAAACTGGATAACGTTTGCTATGAAATCCGTGGTCCGGTGCTGCGGGAGGCGCGTCGTCTTGAGGAGGAAGGCCACCGGGTGCTAAAGCTCAATATTGGCAATCCCGCCGCCTTTGAACTGGATGTGCCTGAGGAAATCCAGCAGGACGTGATCTACAACCTGCACCATGCCCAGGGTTATGTTGAATCCAAGGGGCTGTTCTCCGCACGCAAGGCAGTAATGCACTACTGCCAGGAGCGGGGCATCGACAAGGTGGATATCGACGATATCTACCTCGGTAACGGTGTCAGCGAGCTGATCGTCATGTCCATGCAGGCACTTCTCAACACCGGGGATGAAGTGCTGGTTCCGGCTCCCGACTACCCTCTGTGGACGGCTGCCGTTACCCTCTCCAGTGGCAAGGCCGTGCATTACCGTTGCGATGAGCAGCAGGACTGGTTTCCGGACCTGGATGACATCCGCCGCAAGATCACCAACCGCACCAAGGCCATCGTGCTGATCAATCCCAACAATCCCACCGGGGCGGTCTACCCACCGGAGTTGCTGGAAGAAGTGATCGAGCTGGCCCGCCAGCATAACCTGATCATCCTGTCTGATGAGATCTACGACAAGATTCTCTACGACGGTGTTGAGCATGTATCCACCGCCTCACTGGCTGACGACGTGCTGTTTTTCACCTTCAACGGCCTGTCCAAGAACTACCGGGCCGCCGGCTACCGTTCCGGATGGCTCATTATCAGCGGCGCCAAGCACAAGGCGAAGGACCTGATTGAAGGCATCGACATGCTGGCCTCCATGCGCCTGTGCGCCAATGTACCGGCCCAGCTGGCAATCCAGACAGCGCTCGGGGGCTATCAGTCCATCGACGACCTGGTCGCGCCAGGTGGGCGCCTCTACGAACAGCGGGAAACCGCCTGGCGCCTGCTGAACGATATTCCCGGCATCAGCTGCGTCAAGCCCAAGGGCGCGCTTTACCTGTTCCCGAAGCTGGACCCGCACCTCTATCCCATTGAAGACGATGAGAAGTTCGTGCTGGACCTGCTGCTGCAGGAACGTATCCTGCTGGTACAGGGTTCCGGCTTCAATATTGACGACCGGCAGCATTTCCGTGTGGTGTTCCTGCCCCGGGTGGATGCGCTGGAGGATGCCATGGGGCGGCTGGAACGGTTCCTGTCCACCTGGCGCTGACCGGACCAGTCAATCCAGCCAACGGATCGCAGTATGGCCGATATTCATATTGAGGAGTTCTACCGGGACTCTGCCATTGCCCTGGTACAGCTTTACAGCGTGTTTCCCCGCAGGATCAACCTGTTTGTCGAAGACATCGCCGGGCCGGATGAGCCGGATGAGTTCGGGTTACACAGCCCCCGCCATATGGCCTGTTTTGGTGCACTGTTGTGGCTGGAGGAAGAAGGCCTGCTACGCTACGTGGATACCATTCGCCAGGAAGCCCTGGACCAGGCAGTGCTGACCCGGCAAGCCTTTATCCGCCTCAACACACCGGCGCCACTGGACCTTGTCAGTACCTTGTCGCTGCCCGAACCCGGTGTACCGGCGCCGGATGCATCCCTGCCACCTTCGGTGCGGCAGGATCGCTCGACCTGGGTTCATGTGCTCCGCCAATCCATTCGGGGCGGACATTCCCCTACCCTCAGCCGGGCCATGCAGGCGGCCTTTTTTGCCCCGGCCGGGAACTGATTCACGCTCCCGCGGTCTTTCTGATCGCAACAGGAACCCTGCCTGATTCCGCGCAGGATGGATTGAAATTACGTGCTTGAGCACCGATATCCGATTACAGGAATAACTGGCTCCTGACGAGGTCACTGAATGAGAATTCTGCTGTTTCTTGCCACTAACCTGGCGGTCATCCTGGTGGCGAGCGTTACCCTCTCGCTGCTGGGCGTTGACAGTTACCTGGCACAGAACGGGATCAACTACGGGTCCCTGCTGGCATTCGCTGCAGTCTTCGGCTTTGCCGGTGCATTTATCTCACTGTTCATGTCCAAGTTTATCGCCAAAAAGACCACCGGGGCGCGGGTGATCGAGTCCCCTCGTACGCCGGCGGAACGGTGGCTGGTGGATACCGTCGCCGAGCTGGCCAAAAAGGCGGGCATTGGCATGCCGGAGGTGGCCATCTTTCCGGCCACACAGTCCAACGCCTTTGCCACTGGGTGGAACAGGAACGCCTCGCTGGTAGCCGTCAGCGAAGGGCTGCTTCAGCGTATGAACAAGGACGAGATTCGAGCCGTCCTTGGCCACGAGATCGGTCACGTGGCGAATGGCGACATGGTCACCCTGACCCTGATCCAGGGCGTGGTAAACACCTTTGTGATCTTTGCCGCGCGGGTCATTGGTTCGGTTGTAGATCGCGTGGTGTTCCGCAATGAACAGGGCCACGGACCCGGGTTCTGGATTGTCAGTATCGTGGCGGAGATCGTGCTCGGCATTCTGGCGAGCACCATTGTGTTCTGGTTCTCTCGCCGTCGTGAATTCCGGGCTGATATTGCGGGCGCACAGCTGGCCGGCCGCAGCGCCATGATCAGCGCCCTGGCGCGGTTACGACAGGAAAGCGAGATGCCCGACCAGATGCCGGACAACCTGCAGGCCTTTGGCATCAACCGCGGTGCAAGGGGTGGTCTAAGCGCGCTGTTCATGACCCACCCGCCACTGGAAGACCGGATCGAGGCGCTGCAGCAGGCGAATCTCGGTTAGGAGTCTGTGCGAAATCCGGCCCGGGATAACACTCGGGCCGTTTCTTCACTACCTGCCAAGTCCTCCACACTCACCTTGAGGCTGCCGGGTTCCCTTCGCACCGGGTACTCCTTGCGTAGCCGATCAAAAGATGGCGCTGCGGTCTGATCATCAGAGCTTGCCCCGGCGAACACCCTTCTCAGCCGGGCATCATCATCTCTCGGGTCGTAGCAGGTCATCAGGGCACGATGCAGGGCATCGACAGGAGTGCACTGCACCGTGAACACCAGCCTGGAGACCGGCGGTGGCGGTAGCAGATGGTCCAGGGAAACCGTCGTGGGGAGGCCGGCCCACTGATGCAGTGCATGGGCGATCATTTCGGTGCCGCGACTCTTGCCTTCCAGGCTGTACCCGGCGATATGGGGCGTCGCCAGCCAGCACCGATCCAGCAACTCCGGCATCGGAGAAGGTTCGTTTTCCCAGACATCCAGGGCCACCAGTGGGGCATCAGGTTGCTGAAGCCTTGCCAGCAAAGCCTGGTTGTCGACCACGTCACCCCGGCCACTGTTGATCAAAAGCTGGTCTCCGCGCAGGCCGGCCAGGCGTTGACGGTCAAGCAGGTGCCAGGTTGGATGGGAGCCATGCCGGATGAGGGGCGTGTGAAGGGAAATAACGTCGCAGGCCAGCACTTCGCTAATGGGGGCAAAGGGCAGGTTGGCGCCGCTGGACTGAAGGGGGGGGTCACTGACGCGAACCGTCACTCCTAACCCCGACAGCACCGCCACCAGGCTGCCACCGACATTACCAGCCCCGATAACGCCGACCGTCAGCCCAGCCAGGGTTCGCCGCTCATTGCGCTGGAGGAATAACGACAGAACAGACAGCACATACTGCACCACACTGTTGGCATTACAGCCCGGTGCAGATGCAAAGGCAATATCCCGGGCTTCTAGCCATTCGGTGTCAACGTGGTCCGTGCCAATGGTAGCGGTGCCCACGAAACTTACCGGTGTTCCTCCCAGCAGGGTCTCGTCGACCCGGGTGACCGAACGCACCAGCAGTACGTCCGCATCCAACAGCTGGTCACGACTCAGGCTCCGGCCATCAACCCGCTCCAGTGTACCCAGACCGCCGCAGAAGGCCCCGAGCAGCGGGATGTTCTCGTCGGCAACGATACGCAGGGGGGCCATGGCAAGCCAGACTTTACCGGTTGCCGGAAGACCGGGGGCGGCTGCGACCGCCCTGCCCTGACCGGCTCCGGTTGCCACCACTGCGGGGGCCACCACCGGAACGACGGCTACCACGACGGCGCTGGATGAGGGGCTTCTCCAGGGGCTGGAGCAGCTCTTCCTCCGGTACCGAAGTGGTCAGCTTCTGGCTAATGTAGCTCTCGATACCCGGAAGCGCGAAGGCGTCGTCCTCACTGGCAAAGCTGATGGAAATGCCGTACTCACCGGCACGGCCGGTACGCCCGATGCGGTGAACGTAGTCCTCGGCATTTTCCGGCAGGTTGTAGTTGAATACGTGGGTAACACCCTCCACGTGGATACCACGGCCGGCCACGTCGGTGGCCACCAGCACCTGGATCTCGCCGTTCTTGAACTGATCCAGGGTCTTGAGCCGCTTGTTCTGGGGAATCTCCCCCGACATGAGGGCTGCAGCCACGCCCTGGTTTTTCAGGTCTTCCTCCAGGTCACGGCACTGGTCCCGGCGGTTGGCGAATACGATGGCCTTGTCCACCCCTGGCTGTTTCAGGGAGTTCACCAGTACCGGCAGCTTCTGCTCCTCAGACACCAGGTAGACGGTCTGTTTGACCCGCTCCGCCGTCTTCTGCTGGGGCTCGATCTCGATGAACTCAGCACCGTGGGTCCACATCGAGGCCAGGTTGAGCACATCCTGGTTAAAGGTGGCACTGAACAGCAGCGTCTGACGGTCGTCCTTGGGTGGACAGCGACGGATGATCCGCTTCACATCCGGGATAAAGCCCATGTCCAGCATGCGATCCGCTTCGTCAAGAATCAGCAGGTCCACCTGGTCCAGATAGACGTCCTGGGAGCCGAGGAAATCAATCAGCCGGCCGGGGGTTGCCACCAGGATATCCACAATTTCGTTCTGCAGCACTTCCCGCTGCTTGTCGTAATTCATCCCACCGACGACAGACACTACCCGATGGCCGGTACGGGCGCAGAGCTCCTCGGCATCCTTGGCAATTTGCATGGCCAATTCGCGGGTTGGCGCCAGTGCCAGCACCCGGGGCTCGGACGCAAACCGTTCCTTGTCCGGAACCGGAGTTTCCAGCAGCGTCTGGATGGCTGTAATCAGAAAGGCTGCCGTCTTGCCGGTGCCGGTCTGGGCCTGGCCGATCAGGTCGTGGCATGCCAGGGTATAAGGAAGCGTCTCGGCCTGAATCGGCGTGCAGTACTCAAACCCGATGCCGGCAATCGCATCCAGCAGGCGTTTATCGAGGCCCAGCTCTGCAAAGCGGATACCGCTCTGTTTGACGTCCTCTTGCGCTGGTGTTGCTTCGGTTTGCTCTGTTGTTTTGCCGGATTCAGGAGATTGCGTCATAGGCTTCGCTTACTGTTGTGAAATGTTGTGCTGTGCCGGGAACATGCGTACCCGTCAGACAGTGATATTGCTCGCGCCACCGGAGAAAATCCTCCGGTCCGGTACCGTAATGGTCCATTAACGCACCGAGAAACTGTTCCGCCCTTGGCGGTAACCCGTGGTCCAGATAATAGCAGGCCTGTTCATAGACCCGGCGCCGGAAGCCGGCCTCATCAATGGCCCCGCCGCCCTCCAGGTTATCCACACTGATATGGAAGCGGCTTTTACTGGCGACGGCAAACAGCCATTCCAGCGCCTGGGGTTTCACCTCCACCTGCTCAAAGGCCAGCTGCTGCTCCGGGGTGCGTCCGTCCGGACAATACCAGTAACCGTAGTCCCGCAGCTTACGCCGCCGCGCTCCTGCGATGCACCAGTGGCTGATTTCATGGAGAGCGCTGGCGAAATAGCCATGGGCAAAGATCACCTGAGCGCAGGGTCCGGCCAGGCCGGCCGGCAGGTACTCCGGTTCATCGCCACCACGAACCAGTTCGGTTTTCAGGACATCCCTGAAAAGGGCGTTGAACAGTGTGACAAGGTCATCTGGACGGTTATTCATGGGTCCGTTATTGTGCGGCTTTACCGGCAGGAATTCCAGCAGGATATCATCAGGGGAACTTTCCGCCACAAGCCCAGTCACTCCATCCGTTTCCGGAAGCCCTGAATTCACCTGAAAGATGCCTTTATTCATGCCACCGAGACCTCTTGCTGTTCACGCTGTAGCCCGTTTCGTCCTGCTTCTGTTATTCCTGCTTCCTGCTGGCCTGAGCCACGCAGCTTTTGGCAGTAACAGCCTTGGGGGCCAGGACTTCCTGCCGGTCGACGAGGCATTGCCGTTCAGCTCCACAACCACTGACAAGGGTGTTCTGTTACGGTGGGATACCGCTCCCGAGCACTACCTTTACAAGGAGCGGATTGAGGTTACCGCCGTAACAGACGGGGTGACTGTGTCCGCACCGGAGTTTTCCCTCGCCGGCGTCGAAACGGAGGACCCCTACTTCGGTACCGTCAACGTCTTCTATGAACCGGTAGAAGCCGAAGTGGAGCTTTCGCTCCCCGAAGGTATCCGGGAAGCCACGCTGCAGGTGACCTATCAGGGTTGCGCGGAGGCGGGGCTGTGCTACCCACCCCAGACCCGGGAGGTGCTCTACTATGCCAGCGGCAAGACCGAGGCCGCCGGACAGGCGCCAGACAGGACAGGGTCTGGCGGTCAGCCCCCCTCATCCGGGCTGGCGGGTGAAACCGACCTGGAGTCGGCCACTGGCCTGGCTGGCTTCCTGTCAGAACAGTCCCTGGCCATCATAGCGCTGGTCTTCCTGGCCCTGGGGCTAGGGCTGACCTTCACCCCCTGTGTACTGCCTATGGTGCCGATCATCTCTACCCTGGTTTCCAGTCACAATACCCGCAGCTCCGGCCAGGCACTGGTGCTGGCCTTCAGTTATGTGCTGGGCATGGCGCTGACCTACGCCGCCGCCGGTGTTATCACCGGATTGCTGGGTGCCAGCTTCAACCTGCAGGCACAATTGCAGTCGCCCTGGATTCTGGGCACTTTCGCGGCCCTGTTCGTGCTGTTCGCCCTGGCCATGTTCAACATCTTTGACCTGCAACTCCCCCAGGGCATCCAGAACCGACTGAACCAGGCCAGCCAGAACCTGAGTGGCGGGCGGTTAGCCAGTGTCTTTGGCATCGGTGCCCTGTCGGCACTGGTGGTATCCCCCTGCGTTTCGGCCCCATTGGCCGGCAGCTTACTCTATATCAGTACCACACAGGATGCCGTGGTAGGCGGGGTTGCCCTGTTCTCGCTGGGCCTGGGGATGGGTGTTCCGCTCATCCTGGTGGCCGTGGGCGGACGCAAACTGCTCCCCAAGACCGGCCCGTGGATGAACGTTGTAAAAGCATTTTACGGTGTGATGCTGCTCGCAGTCGCCATCTGGCTGGTCGAGCGAATGGTGCCCGCGTGGCTGGCACTGACGCTCTGGGGTGTACTCGCGGCCATCACCGGGGTTCAGCTGGGTGCCTTCGACCAGGCTCGCGCCGGTTGGCAACGAACCTGGAAAGGGACGGGCCTGGTAATGTTCGCCTGGGGCCTGGCCCTGTTAGCCGGAGCGCTGGCCGGTGCGTCCGATCCTCTGCGACCACTGGCACCCTTTATTGCCAGTGGGACGGCCTCCGGCAGTTCAGCGACGCAGGAGCATGCGCCATTCGAACGGATCGAAGAGCCGGACGTCATTCGGGAACGTCTCGCCGAGGCCGGGGAACAGGGGCAACCGGTTATCCTGGATTTCTACGCCGACTGGTGCATCTCGTGCAAGGTCATGGAACGGGAGGTATTCAGCCAGCCAGGGGTGATTACCGCAATGGAACCCTACACCCTGCTGCAGATCGACATGACGGACAACACGCCAGAACAGCAGGCCCTGCTGGACGAGCTTGGCCTGTTCGGACCCCCGGCCATCCTCTTCTATGACCCGGACGGCGCTGAGGACCAGAACCTTCGGGTGCTGGGCGAGATGGATCGTGCCGCCTTCCTGGACCACTTGGGAAAAGCCGAAGCGCTCCTCTGACCCGACATTTATCTGTCGACGGGCCGCCGCTCAGGCGCCCCGTCGAATCCAGAACAGGTATTCGTCCCCGGACTGTTCCTGCCTGAGCAGTTCATGGCTAAGAAACTGGCAGAAACGGGGGATATCCCGGGTCGTCGAAGGGTCTGTCGCCAATACCCGCAGCACACCGCCCACCGGCACATCGGCTATCCGGTTATGAAGCATCATCACCGGTTCCGGACACATCAGCCCGCGGGCATCAAGCTCGGCATCCTGGTTAGGGGTTTCTGCCATAATTACCTCCCGCAGTGCACACCGGCAAGCGTTTCCGCCTGTCGGCCAGGTTTCCGGACAAACCTGATGTAAATTGCCGGATCAGGTGCTAAATTACTGTCATACAGGTCTATTTTAGACCAAAACACTGCCCTGACGGTATAGTTACTGGCCCAAGAGGTACCTATGATTCGTGTGCTGATCGAACGTCATATTGCCGAATCCCTGGAATCCGCCTATGAAGAGCGGTCCCGAAAGATTCTCCAGAGCGCGGTATCCGCGCCGGGGTTCGTTTCCGGCGAAACCCTGGTGAACGCCCATGACCCCAACCACAGGATTACGCTGGCAAACTGGCGCTCCGAAGCAGACTGGGACCGTTGGTATCATTCCGAAGCACGCCAGGAACTTCTCAGCGATGTGAAGCCCATGATGGACCAGGACGAGAAGATCACTATTCTCCACCAGTGCTGAGGATACCGGGCCCGGTCAGTCAGTCCGCTCCAGGAAGCAGGTGATCTCTTCCCGGTCGTGGTAAAGCTGCCGGGCGCTCAGCCGGACTCCAAACGGGGCGTTGGCCAGCCGGGACTCCAGCAAATCCCGGCACAGCAGCCACTCGTCGTAGCGTTTTTTCATGGGCAGCTTGAGATTAAAGACGCTGTAACGGCACAACTGGTCTGCAAACCATTCACTGACCATTGCGGTTGTACGCCGTGGCTTGTCCACAATATCGCACACCATCCAGTCGACAGCTCTTTTCGGCCGCCACAGATACCCGTCCGCCCGCACATGGTTAACCATCCCTGTGGCCATCAGCGCTTCATCCATAGGACCGTTGTCCACCGCTGTTACCTGCATGCCCTGTTGCACCAGTTGCCAGGTCCAGCCTCCGGGGGCCGCTCCCAGATCGACAGCCGTTTTTCCGCCGCCCAGATACTCCAGCATACGGTCAGCCGGCAGCAGCACCTTCCAGGCCTCTTCCAGCTTGAGCGCCGAGCGGCTGGGCGCCGAGGCCGGCAGCTTCAACCGGGGGATGCCCATCGGCCAGCGGGCCCGGTTACCGGCCGGACTGACACCGATCAGCGCAGAGCCGAAATCCGGGAGCAGGATCTCCAGCCGATCCCCAACTGTTCCATCTGCCTCGGCGCCCAGCAAGCCAGCTCCGCGCAGGGCCCTGGAGAGCGGTGCTACCCATTTGCGGGCAAAACGCCCCAGATCCGGGTCCGCGCTGTTTTCCCCGACTCTCACATCAACCCGGACACAAGCCCGGGCCGCAGCACCCCTGCCTTCGCGCAGCGCTTCCACCACGGCACCCACTCGGTCTTTTTCGGGCAGCGGCAACTCCCACAGCAGTATTTGCCAGTCCCTGACAAAGACCATGGATTCCAATGGCAGCTGCCCCAGCAGCGACGGTGCATCAAGCCCTCCAGCCAGGGTAAAGCGCAACCAGCCAGTGCCGGTCTGCGGCGTAAAGTACCCCCAGGCTCCTTTCGCTGCGGCGGCATCAGTCAGTTCTCGACCGGCTTCCGACTCGAAACCGGGCCGACAAAAGACGAGCATTTGATTGAGTTGATCATCCATCAGGGTACCTCTGCACCGGCAAATTCAAGGACATCACCACGGGTGAGGCCCGGGCGCACAGACTACTTTAGTGTGCCTATAAAAGCAGCTGCCCCGCCCGCTGCCTTGTCGATAAGAGCATCTTCGCCCAGCCCCTGCTTTTTCAGGGGGCGCAGATCATGATTGCCGCCTTCAAGCCAGTGGACGCTGACCTGACCGGGCAGATCAGGCCTGGCCTCCAATTCTTCCGGCCTGCCAAACGGATCGCGGGTACCCTGAAAAATCGCCATCAGGCAAGGCAAGTCACCAAAGTGATCCGTCCTCCAGCGATCCGGCTTGCCCGCCGGGTGGAACGGGTAACCGAAACAGACCACTCCGCTGACATCCGGAGTGCCAGGTGAAGCAGCCAGCAAGGATGCCATGCGCCCGCCCATGGACTTGCCGCCGATCACCAGGGGTTGCCCCGGGCCCATGGCCGAACGACACTCCTCAATCACGGCGGCAAAGTGAGACAGCAACACGGGCTGCCGGTCCGGGGGGCGTTTACGCCCGTCAGACCGGCGCTTTTGCATATAAGGAAACTCGAACCGCCATACGTTAACCCCCGCCCGACTCAGGGTCCCGGCGAGTCGTTCCATAAAGGGGCTGTCACTGCCGGCACCGGCACCATGGGCCAGAATAAGGCAGGGGGGGTCGCTGGGCCCGGAGCGGGCCGCGTCATGAATGAGGTCATGCATCTTGCAAGGTCTCCCGGGGTCAACCAGACTGGATCTGAACCGCGCAGGCAGACTGCGTCAAATGGTCGCAAATTTACCCATGGCCGCCAGCTTGCGGTATTTATTGATGAATATCGGAAAATCCGGCCAATTGTACACCACAAAAAGATCAAACAAATTCGCCATCACACTGATTTCAGCGGCATTACCGTCGCAGGTGGAGTTGACCTGAGTCATTGCAAACAGGTCATCGATTCTCCATACTTGCGCCGATTTTCTTTCCCACCCTTGAATCCATTGGTAAGGCTATGAGCACAGTGAATGCAAACCTGACATACAACTACAAGGTGGTGAGGCAGTTCGCCATCATGACGGTCGTATGGGGTATTGTGGGCATGGCGCTGGGTGTGCTGATCGCAGCGCAGCTGGTGTGGCCGCAATTAAACCTCGACCTGCCCTGGACCCACTTCGGTCGTTTACGGCCGTTACATACCAACGCCGTGATCTTCGGCTTTGGGGGTAGTGCCCTGTTTGCAACGTCCTATTACGTTGTCCAGCGTACCTGTCAGGCGCGGCTGTTCTCGGACGGCATGGCTGCCTTTACCTTCTGGGGATGGCAGGCCATTATCGTTTCCGCCGCCATCACCCTGCCCCTTGGCCTTACCACAACCAAGGAATATGCCGAGCTTGAATGGCCGATCGACATAGCCATCGCTATCGTCTGGGTCACATACGCCATCGTGTTCTTCGGTACCATTACCAAGCGTAGCGCTCCCCATATCTACGTGGCCAACTGGTTCTATGGTGCCTTCATCCTTACCATCGCCGTACTCCATATCGGTAACAACATGGCGCTGCCGGCCTCTGCGTTCAAGTCCTACTCCGCCTACGCAGGTGTGACGGACGCCATGATGCAGTGGTGGTACGGCCACAATGCCGTAGGTTTCTTCCTGACCGCCGGCTTCCTGGGCATGATGTACTACTTCGTACCCAAGCAGGCTAATCGCCCGGTCTACTCCTATCGTCTGTCCATCGTCCACTTCTGGGCGCTGATTGCCACCTATGTCTGGGCCGGTGGTCACCACCTGCACTACTCCGCCCTGCCGGACTGGGCCCAGACTGCAGGCATGGTAATGTCCCTGATCCTGCTGGCTCCCTCCTGGGGCGGTATGATCAACGGCATGATGACCCTCTCGGGCGCATGGCACAAACTGCGTACCGACCCGATTCTGCGCTTCCTGGTGGTTTCACTGTCCTTCTACGGCATGTCGACCTTTGAGGGTCCGATGATGTCCATCAAGACGGTGAACGCCCTGTCCCACAACACTGACTGGACTATTGGTCACGTTCATTCCGGTGCCCTGGGCTGGGTAGCCATGATCAGTATCGGCGCCATCTATCACCTGATCCCGAAACTCTGGGGCATCAAGGCCATGTACAGCATTGGCCTGATCAACGTCCACTTCTGGCTGGCAACCGTCGGTACCGTACTGTACATCGTTGCCATGTGGGTCAACGGCATCATGCAGGGCCTGATGTGGCGTGCGGTCAACGACGACGGAACTCTCACCTACAGCTTCGTACAGGCCCTTGAGGCCTCCTGGCCGGGCTACCTGGTGCGTTTCATCGGCGGTGCCATCTTCCTTACCGGCATGCTTGTCATGGCCTGGAACGTGTGGATGACCATCCGTCAGAAAGACGCGGTTGCTGCGGACAATGTTGCGGCTCAGCCGGCCTGATCAGGAGCTTAGTACAAGATGAGACACGAAATTGTAGAAAAGAACCTTGGCCTGATGACCGTGCTGATCCTGTTTGTGATCAGCGGCGGCTTCCTCGCCGAGATTGTTCCCCTGTTTTTCCTGGATGAAACCAATGAGCCAGTGGCCGGTCTCGAGCCGCTGGATCCGCTGGAGCTGGAAGGCCGTGATATCTACATCCGGGAAGGCTGCCATGTCTGCCATACCCAGATGATCCGGCCCTTCCGTGCCGAAACCGAGCGCTATGGCCACTACTCCGTTGCGGGCGAGTTCGTATACGAGCGTCCGTTCCTGTGGGGTTCCAAGCGCACTGGTCCGGACCTGGCCCGTGTTGGTGGCCGCTACTCCGATTCCTGGCAGCGGATGCACCTGTACGATCCGCGCAGCGTAGTGCCCGAGTCCAACATGCCCGCCTTCCCCTGGCTGTTCGAGGACAAGGTCGACCACACCAAGACCGCCCAGAAGATGAAGACACTTCAGACCCTGGGGGTGCCTTACACGGATGAGCAGATCGACGGCGCGGAAGAAGATGTCCGTGGCCAGTTCGAAATTGATGCTCTGGTCGCCTACCTGCAACAACTGGGTACAGTGATCTCTGACAAACGGTGATTTCGATGGATCTCAATGACTTCAGGGGCATCCAGACCCTTCTGGTAATGATCGCGTTCCTGGGCATCGTCTGGTGGGCTTTCAGTTCTCACCGGAAAAAAAAGAACGATGAAGCGGCGCACCTGCCCTTTGATGACGATGAAATCGCCGAGCGCACTTTGAAACAGGATAAAACGGAGAAAAAACGATGAGTACCTTCTGGAGCATCTGGATCAGTGTGATCGTGCTCGGTACCATTTTTGGCTGCTGGTGGCTGCTTTTCGCCACCCGCAAGAGCCAGACCACCGACACTGAAACCGAAAAAACCATGGGTCACTCCTTCGATGGCATCGAGGAGTACGACAACCCGCTTCCGAAATGGTGGTTCTACCTGTTCGTAGGCACCTGTGTCTTTGCCCTGATCTACCTGGCTCTCTACCCGGGCCTGGGCAACTGGCAGGGGCTGCTGGGCTGGACGCAGGAGAAACAATGGGAAGAGGAAGTACAGCAGGCTGAAGCCCGCTACAGTGAGATCTACGCCCAGTATGGCAACACCCCGATCCCGGAACTTGCCGGTAACGAGGATGCCATGGAGATGGGTCAGCGCCTGTTCGCCAACAACTGTGCCGTATGCCACGGCTCAGCCGGTCGTGGTTCCGTTGGCTTCCCCAACCTGACTGACGATGCATGGCTGTATGGTGGCGATCCGGACACGATTCTGGAAACCCTGCACAACGGTCGTCAGGGCAACATGCCGGCCAAGGGAACCATGCCCAACATGAACGCCGAGCAGGTCGACCAGGTGGTAAACTATGTGCTGAGTTTCAGCAACCGCGCCCAGGATGAGGAAGCTGCTGAAGCTGGAGAAGAAGTATTCGCCCAGGCCTGTTCTTCCTGCCACGGTCAGGACGGCACGGGTAACCAGGCCCTTGGTGCCCCGGACCTGACCGATAACGTCTGGCTGTACGGCAGCACTTACGAGTGGATCGAAGAGACCGTTCTCTATGGCCGCCAGAACGTCATGCCCGCCCAGGGCGAACGCCTGAGCGATGATCAGATCCATATTCTGGCAGGTTACGTTTACAGCCTGTCCAACGACTAAAGCTGAAAAGCCGGCGCCGCAAACTGCGGTGCCCGGTCTTTTCAACCCTGGGCCTGCCCTGCGGGCCCAGGCTTGAGAAGATCTCCAGGCTGAAGTGTCTTGCCATTCCGGGAATACGCGGGCCTGTTACCATCAGGAGGTAATGATGAGCAGTCAGATTCCGGTCCAGCAGATTGACCCGAACACTGACGGCCCCTCCGACAAAAACAACAAGAAAAAGCCGGAAACCGTCGAACTCTACGCCAGCCGCAAGAAAATCTATGTGCGGGAAATCAAGGGCCTGTTCCAGCGTATCCGCTTTTTCAGCCTGATGGCGCTGATGGGCATGTATTTTGTGTTCGTCTGGATCACACTGGATGGCGATCCGCTGATTCACTTTGATCTGCCGGCCCGGGAATTCCACCTCTACGGCATGACCTTCTTCCCCCAGGATTTCTTCCTGCTGGCAGCCATGCTGATCATCTGTGCTTTCGGCCTGTTCTTCATAACCACCCTGTTCGGCCGGGTCTGGTGCGGCTATACCTGCCCGCAAACGGTCTGGACGTTCATCTTCATGTGGGTGGAGGAACGTATCGAGGGCAGCCATACCAAGCGGATGAGGCTGGACAGGGCACCCAACTCCCCCGAAAAAATGATCCGCAAGTCGGCAAAGCATGTGATCTGGCTGCTGATTGCACTGGCTACGGGTATAACCTTTGTGGGCTATTTCTATCCCATTCGGGAGCTGCTGGCGGACCTGTTCACGCTGGG
The DNA here is from genome assembly GCF_041690615.1 of Marinobacter sp. Lineage (GTDB taxonomy): Bacteria > Pseudomonadota > Gammaproteobacteria > Pseudomonadales > Oleiphilaceae > Marinobacter. The sequence goes on along the minus strand of NZ_JAWLGY010000016.1, from coordinate 5,275 downwards.
AGCCAACGGCTGGGCCTATTTCTGGGTGGGTTTCTTCACCGTTGCCACCTACCTGAACGCAGGCTGGATGCGTGAGCAGGTCTGCCTGTATATGTGCCCCTATGCCCGATTCCAGTCGGTCATGTTCGATCGCAATACCCGGATTGTGTCCTATGACCCCAACCGGGGCGAACCCAGGGGCAGCCGCAAAAAGACCGCAGACCGGGAAGAACTCGGGCTTGGCGATTGTATTGACTGCGGTCTTTGCGTTCAGGTCTGCCCCACCGGTATCGATATCCGTGACGGCCTTCAGTACGAATGTATCGGCTGTGCCCTGTGTATCGACGCCTGTGACAGTGTGATGGACAAGATGGACTACCCCCGCGGGCTGATTCGTTACACCACGGAGAACGAGCTGGAAGGCCGCCCGTCAAAGCTGTTGCGCCCCCGTACCTTCGGGTACGGAGCATTGCTGATGCTCATGATCGGCGCCGTGATTGTTACAATAGCCACCCGCGTACCGGTGGAACTGGATGTTATCCGGGACCGTGGTGCCCTGTTCAGCTACAACGGCAATGGCTGGGTCGAAAATACCTACACGCTGAAGATCAGCAATATGGCCGAGTTTCCGCGGGAGTTCCGTATCGAACTCGAGGGTATCGACTCTGCTCGCCTGCTGCGGGGTGAGGAGGCGGTTCAGGTTGCCGCAGGTGACCTCCGGTCTGTTCCGGTAGTGGTTGAAGTCGACCCGGACGATCTGGACGACATCAATACGGCCATCACGTTCCGTATCCTGGCCACGGACGATCGTAATATCACCGATGAAACCGACAGCCGTTTTGTCGGTCCAAGGCCCCGTTAAACCCTTTCAGGCAGTCCGTTCCTACGGACTGCCCAAGATTCATTAAAGAGTCCGACATGTCAGAAGCCGCAAGTATTCAAGACTACGAAGCCTCACGCCCCTGGTACCGGCAGCCATGGTTCTGGTTCCTGGTGCTGTTCCCGGCAGCGTCCATCAGCTATTGCATAGTGGCCATAACTCTGTCTCTGACCACCCATACGTCTATGGTGGTGGATGATTACTCCAAGGAAGGCCTTGGTATCAACCAGTCACTTGCACGGGACTCCCTGGCCGCCGATCTGGGACTTGAAGCCCGTATCCAGCAGAGCGGCCGTAACCTTGAAGTCACCCTTGCCAGCGCCCAGAGCAGTAGCGAAGTCGAGCCGGACTATCTGGTGCTGCAACTGTTCCACCCGACCATGGGTGAACAGGACCGGGTCATTCAGCTCAACGCAACCGGTGATGGGCACTACCGTGGACAGGTAGCTGGCAATATCGATGGCCGCTGGTACCTGGACATCAGCGATCCGTCTGCTGACTGGCGCATCAAGGGGGAAGGACGTTTCCCCGCCAGTTCAGACATTGTAATGCGGCCCAACGACCCAGAACGTGGCTGAAACACTCGCGTGCTTCCACTGCAGTGAGCCAGTCAGGCCTGACCAGGCGATAGTGCCCGACCCCGATAACCCGGAGAGGGCCTTTTGCTGCCATGGTTGCCGGGCGGTTTTCGAGACCATCCACAGTGAAGGGCTCGACAGCTTCTATCAGTTCCGTACTGCCCCGGCCGTCACACCGCGAACCCTGTCTTCAGCCGACATAGAGCGGATCCGTGAGCTCGATCACCCGGTAGCCCAGGAAGCTTTCGTCGCGCCCGTCAAGGGCGGCCAGGAGGCCCAGCTTCTGATCGGGGGTATTACCTGTGCGGCGTGTATCTGGCTGCTGGAACGACACCTCACCGCCCTGCCCGGAGTACTCTCGTTTACGGTCAACCATACCACCCAGCGGGCGCGGCTTGTCTGGTCACCGGAGGAAACCCGGCTCAGCGACCTGCTGATCGCTATCCATGAACTCGGGTACACCGCTTCGCCCTACCACGCGGACGAAGCGGAACTGACCCTGAAGGCGGAGAACCGCACCGCGATCATTCGGCTACTCGTCGCCGGTATCGGCACCATGCAGAGCATGATGCTTGCCGTGCCACTTTACTTCGAAATGATCAGCGACCTGTCCCCAGAGTTCATCCAGCTGTTCCGCTGGTTCAGCCTTCTGGTCGCCACACCGGTTGTTCTTTACAGTGCCCGCCCCTTCTTCAGTAACGCCATCCGGGATGTCCGCTCCAGACACCTCACCATGGATGTCCCGGTTGCCACGGCCATCGGGCTGGCCTACGCCGCCAGTGCCTGGGTTACCTTTTTTGGCGGTGACGAAGTGTATTTTGAATCCGTCTGTATGTTCACCTTTTTCCTCTCCCTCGGTCGTTTTATCGAGGCACGGGCCCGTTACCGGGCAGGGCTGACAGGGGCCGCCCTGGGCAGCTACCAGCCCCGCGTGGCCACGGTATTGAGAGGGGAAGAGTCCGAGGTCGTAGCCGCTCACCAGCTCAGGCCCGGAGATCGTATCCGCGTCAAACCCGGCGAAACCCTGGCGGTTGACGGCGTGATCGTGGCCGGACACTCGACACTGAACGAGGCAGCCCTGACCGGAGAGTACCTGCCCGAATCCCATGGCGCGGGGGATGAGGTATTTGCCGGCAGCATCAATGGCGAAAGTCCCATTGAAGTGGAAGTGCTGCGCACCGGCAGCCGCACCCGGCTGTCGGGTATTCTGCGCATTCTCGACCGGGTTCAGTCCGAAAAGCCCCGGATCGCCCGGATGGCGGACCGGATTGCCGGTGTATTCGTCAGCCGGGTCTTGGTCATCGCACCCCTGGTGTGGATAGGCTGGTGGCTTGCCGGTGCCGATAACGCTTTCGACATAACCCTGTCTGTATTGGTGGTTACCTGCCCCTGCGCCCTGTCCCTGGCAACGCCTACCGCACTTACCAGTGCCACCCTGAAGCTGCGCAGAATGGGCTTTCTGCCGACACGGGGACACACCCTGGAAACCCTCGGTGAGATCGATACGGTCGTCTTTGACAAGACAGGCACCCTGACCGAAGGAAGGCTGCACCTTCTGGGCGTCACACCGCTTGGCGATCTTTCCAGCACGCAACTGCTCGCTATCGCTGCCGGCCTCGAGCAGCATTCTGAACACCCCATCGCAGAAGTTTTCCGGGGTACACGCCCGGATACCGTCGTGGATGTAAAAAACCACCTGGGCCAGGGTCTGACCGGCACCTGGCATGGCAGGCCGGTGGTGATCGGCCATCGGGATTTCATCGAGTCTTCGACAGGCACCGAGGTCACACTGCCGGATAGTGATATCCAGGGTATAGACCTGTGGCTTGCCGTTGACGGAAAGGTACAGGCACGACTGATGATCGATGACCGTGTGCGCAAGGATGCCATGGACACGGTTCGCACACTGCAGGCCCGTAATATCCGCACCGTCATGCTCAGTGGCGACCGATCAAACCACGTGACCCGGGTGGCGCACGAACTCGGCATCGATGAAGCCGTCGGTGGTGCCTCGCCGGAAGAAAAGCTTGCCCACCTGCAGGCATTGTCCGGTCAAGGCCGCAAGATCATGATGGTGGGGGACGGTCTCAACGACCTGCCTTCCATGGCGGGGGCCGCGGTATCCGTTGCCATGGGATCGGCCACTGACCTGACGCAACTGAAAGCGGACGGTATCCTGCTGGGCGGGCAACTGAACCTGCTGGTGAGGGCTATTGACGCCAGCCGGGACACCAGGCGTATTATCCGACAGAACATGATGTGGGCTCTGGGCTACAACCTGATGGCGTTACCCCTGGCCGCAGCCGGTCTTGTGCCCCCCTGGCTGGCCGCGATCGGTATGTCCCTGAGCTCCCTGGTTGTGGTACTGAATGCCCTCAGGCTCAGTCGCGAATCCCGTCAGGGCCGCCCTCCAGAACACCCACAAATCGCTTCCAGGGGTCAGCAAGAAGCCAGCCCCGGTTGAGGAACAAGGTGACACCACTGTGAATATTCTGCTGATACTGATCCCCATCACCCTGATACTGGTGACGATTGGAGTACTGGTATTCAACTGGGCCGTAAAAAGCGGCCAGTATGATGACCTGGAAGGACCAGCACACCGCATTCTTTACGACGACGACCGGGATATGATTCCCGACGACGCGAAGCAGCCTCATCAGAAAGAAAAACCGTTGTCGGCTGCCAGACCTCCGGAAACAGAATCCGGGGACGATCGCCAGAACCACGGAGGCTGAGTTGCAAGACCTGGCCCTGAGTTATCCTGCCGCCTTCGTTATTGGCCTGTTGGGCAGCACCCACTGCCTGGGCATGTGCGGCGGCATTAGTGCCTCCCTATCCATGGCACTACCGGTTGGCCGAGGTTACCGGTTCCGCCAGATTCTCATGTTGCTGGCCTTCAACGGGGGCCGGATCGGCTCCTATGTCCTGATCGCAACCCTCATTGCCTGGCTGAGCGTTAGCGCTACCAGCTCTTGGGGTGCGCTCGGACCGGCGCTTCGCACCCTGGCCGGAATCCTGCTGATCCTGATGGGGCTCTCAATGGGACAGTGGTGGAATGGCATACGCCACATTGAAAAGGTGGGCGGGCCCGTATGGAGACGGCTTCAGCCCCTGACAGCGAGACTGCTGCCGGTTCGAAACCCCGTTCAGGCCCTTTTTCTGGGAGCGCTCTGGGGCTGGCTCCCCTGTGGCCTGGTATACAGCACCCTCGGCTGGGCTGCCCTGCAACCCACCACCACGGCGGCTGCGGGTACCATGCTGTTCTTCGGTCTGGGCACCCTGCCTTCCATGCTCGGAACAGGCCTTGCCGCTACCTGGATTCAGGGGCTACGAACTAACCGCTGGTTCCGGCAGATTGCCGGTGCGTCCATGGTGGCGTTCGGACTATGGACGCTGCCGTGGATGGCCTTTATGTGAGGTTGGTTCAGGTTGTAACTAAGCCCTGGTGCTCTAAGGTGCCGGGGCTTTTTTGTGGCTTGCCAGGTTCTTCAGGCTCTGAAGCACCGCAGGCTCTTAACCCCATAAAATAACCCGGCGGGCTTATCGTATGGGGCCGTTGTAGGGCAGATCGGAGTTGGCTGAGACCGGCCGCGCGTTGCGCGGCGACGATGACCCGGCCCTTCGAGAGACGCTCCGGGCGTTCGCCCCTGGCAACATATAAGTTCGCTTCTACCATGCCGTCGGCCAGTGCTTCGCACTGGGATGACCTACTTTGCTCAGGCCTGTCGGCCTTCGGCCCTTCGGGCCCGTCGTCGCTACGCTCTGACGTCCTGCGCCTGCCTTCGGCAGGCTTGTCGCATGGGGCCATTGTAGTGAAAGAGAACCATCGTATCCCAAA
>NZ_JAWLGY010000015.1:0-99800 GCF_041690615.1 Marinobacter sp. | reverse complement strand
TTCGGCTTCAGAGCCAATCATGAACCGCCGTGGTACGGAACCGTATGCCCGGTGGTGTGAGAGGACGGGGGAGGCAACTCCCCCTCCTACTCGATTCAGTTGTTGCTCGGCACAACGACAGATTCGTCGAATTCGAGTTCCATGGTCTTCTCCCTGTGCATTCGGGCGTTCCGCCCTGTGAAAGTGATAAATCCATTATATGGTTTCCATAGAGGTTCTGAATCCGTAAAACCCAATACGACCAAGGGGGTAAAGACGGTAGTCTGGAAAGTTATTCAGAAAAACTGAACAGTCCGGGCAGAAATTTGCGGTTGGCTTCCCGCTGCCAGCTTCCTATGCTTGTGATTATCAGGTCTGGTGTAGGGGCACGGTCACGTTTTGTGCTGGTGCCTGGCCCGGAAGCAGGTAAGGATACTCAAGAATCATGCAGTTGCTGAACTCATCCAGGCGCTTCGGCGCCGTCCACGCCACCCTCCACTGGCTGGTAGCCCTCGCCGTGTTCGGTCTCTTTGGTCTAGGTTATTACATGGTGGACCTGACCTACTACGACGAATTCTATCGGCTGGGGCCCCATATTCACCGAAGTATCGGCATTCTTCTGTTTGTGGTGGTTATTCTGCGCCTCATCTGGCGCCTGTTGGATACCACGCCCGCCGCCCTGGGCAGCCATTCTCCGGCGGAGGTCCTGTCGGCACGGCTGGCGCACGGGGTGCTGTATCTGCTGCTGTTTACCGCCATGGTCAGCGGCTATCTGATTTCCACTGCTGATGGTTCGTCGATCCGGGTGTTCAGCTGGTTTGAGGTGCCCTCTGTGACCGGGCGCATCAGGGGTATGGAAGACATCGCCGGCGACATTCATTACTGGGTCACCTGGGGTCTGGTCGTGCTGGCCTCGCTCCATGGCCTGGCGGCCATCAAGCATCATATCGTCGACCGGGACGATACCCTCAGGCGCATGCTGCCTGTGGCCCTGAAGGGCAGGGACTGACCGGTTTCCAAAGCCAACGGATCTCATCAGAGAACATCAAAGGAGAACATTCCATGAAAAAGACCCTTCTTGCCTCGGCAATGACGCTGGCCGTAGCCGGTACTGCCGTCGCCAACGAGCACAGCGGTACCTATGCTTTCGATACAGAAGGTGCACACCAGTTTATTACGTTCGAGGTGTCACACCTGGGCTTCAGCACCCTCTATGGTCGTTTCAATGACTTCGACGGGGAGTTCGTGTTTGATGCGGAGAACCCGGAAAACAGCAAGGTCAACGTAACCATCGACACCTCCAGCGTGGACTCCAATCACGGCGAACGGGACAAGCACCTGCGCAGTGAGGACTTCCTGTTCGTGGACGAGCATCCCGAAGCTACCTTTCGCAGCACCCGGGTCGAGGTGGGTGACGACGGCGAGGAAGCGGACGTAACCGGTGAGCTGACCCTTCGCGGCGTCACCCGGGAAGTCACCCTGGAGGTGGAACTCCAGGGCCATGGTGAAGACCCCTGGGGCGGCTATCGTATGGGCTTCGATGCGGAAACAGAAATCCGGCTGAAGGATTTCGGCATTCCCATGGACCTGGGCCCCGCTTCGGAAACGGTCAAGCTGGAAATCTCGGTTGAGGGTATTCGCCAGTAAGTACTGGTGATGCCGGCCGGGCAGGACCCCGGCAGACTGAAGAACGGGACCCTTACTTGGTAGGGGCCCCGTTTTCGTTCTGGTTGCAGCGGCAGAGTCTGAGTTGCCGGAAGAACTGGGCGACAAAGATCACCAGGGCAACCAGAAGGCCGGCGATCAGAAAGGGTCTTGTCAGTACCAGGCTGCCACTGAGCGAAAACTCCACCAGGAGCATCAATGCCAGGGCCAGTGCGCCGTTGATCATCGCGGTGAAAACCGCCTGACGGCATGCCTTGAGAGTCAGTTTCATAGTGTTCGCTCTGAGTAATGGGCCGGAGCAGGCAGCTGTTCCGGTGTTCAGATGTCGAATCCTTAATCCACAATCCTCGACGAGAATACGGTGACCCGTTGGCCGGAAACATGCGGGAATTCCGCTATTGGAAAAAAGCGCCGGGGATTTCCGACGCAAAATTGGTCTAATGCACCCCGCCTCCATATAATGAGCCTCGCTATACGGCACACCGCTGTGTAACGAGCAGTACAGTGACCTGCCAGCGCGGTACCCGGCGCAAAACTTGTGCAGGCCGGTCACAGGAGAATCCATTTCCGGAGCAAGGGGCATTCATGCCAGAGTTTCAGACCACCGACGAAGGTTTTGAGCGGGTTTCGTTAAGGGACTATACGGAAAAGGCCTACCTGGATTATTCCATGTACGTCATCCTCGACCGGGCCCTGCCCAATGTGGGTGACGGACTCAAACCCGTGCAGCGGCGCATTATCTACGCCATGTCGGAGCTGGGGCTCAAGTCCACCAGCAAGTACAAGAAGTCCGCCCGTACGGTTGGTGATGTGCTCGGTAAATTCCACCCCCACGGTGACAGTGCCTGTTACGAGGCCATGGTGCTGATGGCACAGCCATTCTCCTACCGTTACCCGCTGGTGGATGGTCAGGGCAACTGGGGCTCGCCGGATGACCCCAAGTCCTTCGCCGCCATGCGGTACACGGAATCCCGCCTGTCGAAATTCTCGGAAGTGCTGCTCAGCGAGCTGGGCCAGGGCACGGTGGACTGGGTGCCCAACTTTGACGGCACAATGGACGAGCCCTCCACCTTGCCGGCCCGTCTGCCCCATGTGTTGCTCAACGGCACCACCGGCATTGCGGTAGGCATGGCCACCGATATTCCGCCTCACAATGTGCGGGAAGTGACAGCGGCCTGTGTTCGCCTGCTGGACAAGCCTGACGCGGATGTGGACGAACTGTGCGAGCACATCAAGGGACCGGACTTTCCCACCGGCGCCGAAATTATCACCCCCCGCAGGGACCTCCGCCAGATGTACCACACCGGCCGGGGCAGTCTGCGGATGCGGGCCCGCTGGATCCGGGAGAACGGCGAGGTGGTCATTACCGACCTGCCACACCAGGTGTCCGGCAACCGGGTGCTGGAGCAGATTGCCCAGCAGATGCAGACCCGCAAGCTGCCCATGGTGGCAGACCTGAGGGACGAATCCGACCACGAAAACCCCACCCGCCTGGTGATCGTGCCGCGCTCGTCCCGGGTCGACGTGGAAGGCCTGATGGCCCACCTGTTTGCCAGTACGGATCTGGAGAAGACCTACCGGGTCAACCTGAACGTTATCGGCAACGACGGCCGGCCGGCAGTGAAGAACCTGCACACCATGCTCACCGAGTGGCTGGCCTACCGCAAGACCACGGTGACCCGCCGCCTGCAGTATCGCCTGGACAAGGTACTGGCCCGGCTGCACATCCTCGAAGGCCTGCTGATTGCCTACCTGAACATCGACGAGGTCATCAATATCATCCGCTATGAGGACGAACCCAAGGCGGAACTGATCAAGCGCTTCGGGCTGTCCGCGGAGCAGGCTGAAGCCATCCTCGAGCTGAAATTGCGGCACCTGGCCAAGCTGGAGGAAATGAAGATCCGCGGTGAACAGGATGAGCTTGCCTCCGAAAGGGACGAGCTTCAGGCCATCCTCGGCTCCGAGGACCGCATGCGGGAGCTGATCAAGGACGAATTGCTGGCGGATGCGGAAACCTACGGCGACGACCGGCGCTCCCCCATTGTCGAGCGGGAAGAGGCCCGGGCCTTCTCCGAGGCGGACCTGGTCTCCAATGACCCGGTAACGGTTGTGCTGTCAGAGAAAGGCTGGGTGCGAGCCGCCAAGGGGCACGACATCGATCCCGCCGGCCTCAGTTACAAGTCCGGCGACAGGTTCGCACTGGCGGCGAAGGGACGAAACAACCAGAACGCCGTATTCCTGGACTCCACCGGCCGGGCCTATTCCCTGATGGCCCACAGTCTGCCCTCAGCCCGGGGGCAGGGGGAGCCACTCACCGGTCGCATCAATCCGCCGTCCGGGGCGAGCTTTGCGGGCCTGCTGGTGGCCAATGCCAATGAAAAGTTCCTGCTGGCCACCGATGCGGGTTACGGGTTCGTGGCCAGTGCCGCCGACCTGATCAGCAAGAACCGCAATGGCAAGTCGGTGGTGTCTATCCCGAAGGGGGCGAAGCTGATGGAGCCGGTGGCGGTTCCGCGCCGGGAACAGCCCCTTTACCTGGCGGCCATTTCCAATGAGGGCCGGATGCTGGTGTTCCCGCTGGAACAGCTGCCGGAACTGGCCCGGGGCAAGGGTAACAAGATCATCAGCATCCCCTCGGCCCGGGTCCAGAACCGGGAGGAGTTCGTGGTTGCCCTGACCGTGTTCGGGGAAGATGACCAGCTGGAGATCCGCGCCGGCAAACGCAAGCTCGGCCTTCGCTTCAGCGACCTGGAGCATTACCTGGGTGAGCGCGGCCGCCGTGGTCACAAGTTGCCCCGGGGGCTGCAGCGGGTGGATGGTATTGACGTCATTGCCGCCGCCGGCAGCGACGAGGTGGCGACCGGAGAAGAAGACAGTGAGTGAACTGGTCCTGATCAATGTGTCCGGCCGCGACAAGCCGGGCCTGACTTCTGAAATCACCGGCATCATGGGCCGGTATGATGTGCGCATTCTCGACATCGGCCAGGCGGTGATCCATGACTACCTGACCTGGGGCATCCTGGCTGAAATCCCCGATGAGACCCAGGCATCCCCGGTGATCCGGGAGCTGTTGTTCCGGCTCCATGCGCTGGATCTGCAGGTACGCTTCGCCCCCATCACCGAGGCGGAGTACCAGCAGTGGGCGGAAGGCCGAAACAGGGCGTGCTACATGATTACCTTGTTGTCCCGTGACATCAAGGCGGAGCAGATTGCCCGGGTGTCCGAGATTACCGCCCGTCACGGCCTGAACATCGACAATATCACCCGTCTGTCGGCCAGGCCGTCGCTGGCGCCGAGTGATAACCGGATTGCCTGTGTGGAATTTTCCGTACGGGGTACCCCGGAGGACCTGGAGGCCCTGCGCTCGGACTTTCTGAAAATTGCCGGTGACATGAATGTGGACATCGCTTTCCAGGAAGACTCCATTTTCCGCCGTAACCGTCGCCTGGTGGTATTTGACATGGACTCCACGCTGATAGACGCGGAGGTCATCGACGAGCTGGCCCTGGAGGCCGGCGTGGGTGATCAGGTCTCGGAAATCACCGAGCGGGCCATGCGTGGCGAGCTGGATTTCAGTGCGAGCTTTGCGGAGCGCCTGGCCCTGCTCAAGGGGCTGGACGAGTCGGTGCTGGAGCGCATTGCGGCCCGGCTGACCATGACCGAGGGGGCCGAGTACCTGATCCGTACCCTGCGTTCTCTGGGCTATCGCACGGCCATCCTGTCAGGTGGCTTCAGTTACTTCGCCCGCCACCTGCAGGAACGGCTGGGTATCGACTACGTCTACGCCAATGAGCTGGAAATTGTCGATGGCAAGGTCACCGGCCGGGTGGCTGGCCCCATCGTGGACGGCGCCCGCAAGGCACAGCTGCTGCTGGAAATCGCCGAGCGGGAGAAGATTTCCCGGGAGCAGGTGATTGCTGTCGGGGACGGGGCCAATGATCTGCCCATGCTGAGCCAGGCAGGACTGGGTGTGGCCTTCCGGGCCAAGCCGGTGGTGAAAGAGTCTGCCCGCCACGCCATTTCCACGCTGGGGCTGGATGCCATTCTGTACCTGCTGGGTTACCGTGAGTCCGAAACCCGGCTGGCATCGCCCCGCTGAGTAACGGGCGCCTGCCCCGATGACCGTGCAGGCGCCGGGGCAGATCAGTAAACGCTCGCAGGGCGGCGGTTACTGGTCGCCAAAGTCGTAGTTCATCTCCGGCACTGGCGCCTGCAGGTAGTACCCCTGGATGTAGTTCACCCCGGCCTGCCAGAGTGTTGCCAGCACGGAAGCACTTTCCACCAGGGGAATGATGGTGAGCTTGCCGCTGCTCTGCAGCGACTGGATCATCTCTTTTATCTTCTCCCGCGCCTCGTCGCTCTTCTGAATCTCCTCGGTGAAGGAACCGTCGATCTTCACGTAGTCCACATCCACATGCTTGAGGGTGTTGAAGGGGTTCAGGGCGCAGCCGAACTGGGACAGGGCTATCTTGCAGTGCAGTTCACGCAGGGACTTGCTGAAATCCCTCGCCTGCTTGAGGTAACTGTTGGCGTCGCCTTCCCGCATCTGGAAGATCAGTGAGTCGCCGGGCAGGCGGGCGGCCTTGAGGGCCACACTCAGCCATTGGCTGAAGGTCTGGTCCTGCAGGGTTTCTGCGGTCACGTTCAGGAACAGGCGGGTGTCATGGCCATGGCTGCGATGCTGTGACAGCTGTTTGATGGTCTGCAGCACCACCCAGCGGTCAATCCGGGTGGCCATGTCTGAGGGTCCCGCTGGTGGCAGGAAGTCATAGGGAGAGACTTCCTTGCCGTCCTTGTCCAGCATCCGCACCAGCGCCTCGTAGTGTTCCTCGCCTTCTCCCCGCAGATTGATGATGGGCTGGAACAGCAGGCGGAAACGGTTTTCTTCCAGCGCCTTGGTAATAGCGTCAAGGGAGTTGGAGTCATCGAGCTTTTCATAGCTGGCCGGGTTGTACACCACCACGCCATTGCCGTTTTCATGGCCCGGTTCCTTGCGTACGGCGCCATGGGCAATGTGGGCCCTGCCAAGAAGGTCAGCGGCCTTGGGGGCGTTCTCGGTGATGGCGGCCACGCCGATGGAAACGGTTACCTGGGCGGACCGGCCCTGAATGTCGAACAGGTGGTCATCCACGGCCTTTCGGATCGTTTCGCAGCGCTCGGCCATGACCTGTTCTTCACAGGGCTGGCACAGCAGGCAGAAGGCGTCATCGCTGATCCGCGCCAGCACCATATCGTCGCCGGCGTGTTTTTCCAGCAGGGCGGCAAAATCCCGCAGTAGCAGGTCGGTGCCGGCAATGCCCAGGTCGTTCTTGAAACTGACAAACCGGTCAATGCCAATATAGGCCAGGGCGCCGGTCTGATTCTTCTCGCCGGCGGTGGCCACGGCACGGTTCAGTTGTTCCATCAGGTACTGGCGGTTGTAGAGCCCGGTCAGCAGGTCCTGGTTACTGATCTCACGGATCTTTTCCTGCAGCTCCGCATCATTGTGCTCAGGCTGGATCACCACCTGGACGCAGGCTTCACCATCGAAGGTAGCGGCCGACAGGGTCATGGTGATGCTGATGTCCTGGTCGTCACTGCGACGGGCCAAGGCATTGAGATTCATGCCGTCTTCCCGGGTTTCCGCGAAGGCTTTCATGAACTTGCGCAGGTCGTCCTGACTTTCCGGGGCCAGGGTATCCAGCAGCGGAATGCACATGAGTTCATCCAGGTCGTCGTAGCCAAGGAAGTCCATATAGGCATGGTTGGCATAGACGTGCATGCCGTCGTTGACGTAGGCAATGGCATCCTTGGAGCTTTCCAGCAGCAGCTGGCAGCGTGCCTCGGCTTCCCGCAGGTGGGACTCAAGCACCCGGCGACGGCGGCGCTCATCCAGGTTGGTCAGCTCACGGCGGATCACCAGCATCAGTCGTTCGGTCTCGCTCACGGGACAGGCGTCCTGGGCGCCGGCTCTCATGATTGCCAGTGTGCGTTCCCGGTCTTCGGATTCGGTCAGCAGGACAAAGGGAATGTCCTTGTCGAGCCGGCGGATAGTGGCGAGGGCATCGTCCGGAATGAAATCCGACTGGGTGTCCCTGGCCAGGAACAGGTCCCATTGGCCGGTACGGACCGCCTCGTCCAGGTCTTCCTCGGAAGTGACACGATGGGCGCGGGTGGCCCGGCCGGAATTGCGCAGCAGGCTGACCAGTGACTCCGCATCGTTCTGGGACGGGTCCATGATCAGCAGGTGGACGGTGGTCTTTTGCTTCTGCATTCGCTGGCGGTCTCGCTGTCTGTCTGATGCCCTGAAGTACGGGCAGCTGATGCTTCCTTACACGGGGCCGTCCGTGCCAGTGCTCTGATCCTTGTCGACGGGCCCCGGAGGCGGGTGTCGGACAATAACCCCGAATGATGCAGGGGATAACCGGCAATAACAAGCCTCAGCTGGTCATAGCGGGAGCTGGCACGCAGTTTTGCCGGTCAGGGGGAGGGTCAGAGATCCGGCCAGAGGGAGTCGAAGTCGCTGTCGCTGGTGCCGAAGGAGCTTTTCCGGTTGGTGGCTTCGGTGCCCGGCTCGTCCGGGCGGTTGTACAGGCGCAGCTCGAACTGGCTGATGCTGCCGGTGGCAGCGATCTTGCGGCCCAGCAGGCCCTGGTCCTGGACACCCTGGTGCAGCAGGGTGATGCGGCTGCCGCTCTGGAAGGGCAGCTTCGGGGTCACCAGGCTTTCCGGGAGATGAGCGCCGGGAATTTCCGGAAGCAGCAAACCCCGCAGAAATTCACTACTGTTGCCGGTTTTCTGGATCAGCTGCACGCCACAGGGCGTTGCGCCGGGGGCGATTACCTCAATGCCGATGCGGGTGCCTTCGCCCCGATTCTGTCGCAGCCAGCGGACCAGGGCGATGCTCCAGGGGTGGTTGCGGTGCTCCCGCACCCCCAGAATTTCCCCGGCCTGCAGGGTTGGGGGTATGTTCGCGCTCCAGATCACGCAATAGCCACCAGGGCTGGTGTTGACCACCCGGGTCAGGTATGACCGGGGCTGGTTCCGGGTCTGGGCAGTGTCGCTTTCTACGCCGGGCTTCGGGTAGTTGATCGGTGCGTCGGCCAGCGGGCGAATCCGTTCGTCGGAAATGCCGGCGTCAAAGGCCTCGGACCAGGCATCCTTCCGTGCCGGTTTCATGAACCGGTTATCCCGGTCGGACGGGCCACCACTGGCGTTGCCGACCACAAACTCGGCAAAGGGTTTCTGGCCGGCCACGAAATAGTGCACGGCGGTCAGGCCGGCGCAGATCTCCAGTTGGCCGTCTGTTTCCAGCCGGTTGAAGTTGCGCTGGGCAAGCAGGGCCAGGGCCTGTCCCAGATGGGTCAGCAGTGCTTCGCTGACGCGCGGTATCAGTGGCAGTCCGGGGGCCTGGGTATCTGCCTTGCCAGCCGTCTGCCTGCCGGGCGCTGGCTGGGGCGACTGGCGCAGGTGCTGCTGGATCTGCTCTGCCATGGGACCGGTATCGAATCCCCACCACTGCTCGCTGTCAGCCGTCGGCGCCAGTGAGCGATAGCATGGGGGTTTGTCGCTGTCTGTATCCACGACGAATACCGCTGTTGCAGCCAGTTCCGGTGCGCAGCGGACCCTGGGGGCCCAGAGTTCAAACAGTTCGCTGACCTGTTCCAGTTCATTCTGACGTAGCTGGTTGGCCCGGGCGCAGCCCAGCAACAGGCTTCGGGAATAGGCATCCGCCACCGTGGATCCGGTTCGGTGAGCACGCTGGTCGTCCTGCACTTCAATGTCGTGCAGATTGTTATGCCGGGCAAAACGGAATAACTGGTGGCTTTCATGCCAGCTACCAGAGGGGCTTGTGGTGTAAAGCTGCTGGGCCCGCAGGATGGTGGCACCCAGCTCCGTCAGTGCCCGATGGCAGGCCTGGGCCAGCGGTTTGCGCTGCCGGTCGGCATTACCGGCGTCGAGCATCTCGACGATGGTCAGCTTGTAGCCGGATGCCAGGTGCAGCTGCAAGGCCTGGGACAGGTTGGCGATCTTGCGCTGCTTCTCGGGAAGGGCAATGGCCATGCCCAGATAGTGCCGTGACAGCTCGGCACAGACAAAGTGAATCCGTGGCCGCATCAGCTCCAGAAACTGGAGCCGCTGGGCGGGAGGGCAGAACAGCTGGTTGACTTCGATGATGGCGTGGTAGAGCTGCCGGGACAGTTCCCCGAGGTTCGCCATGGGCAGATGGTCCACCCAGTAGCGGAAGGCCCTGGGAGTCGCCTCGCAAAACGACAGGTGGGCAATCCTGGGCTCGGGTACGGTCAGTTCGGGTTTCTGCATCGTCTTACCAGTGGAACCTGTCGCTCATGCTGCGAATCCTCTCTGCACGCCAGCAGAGTAACAAGGGAGAGTGCCCGAAAGAAATCTCACGGAATTACAAATCGTTATCGGAAGCTCCGGGTAACCATAAAATAGCAAAAACACAGGGGAAAGCCAGAAAACTGTAACATGACAATGTTTGACAGTTGCCTGGCATTACCCACCGGCAGGGCTTTCCATGCCAACATCCAGCAGGGTCTTTCCGGGGCGCTCGGGCACTTCCCGCACCAGCCGTGGTACCAGGTAGCCGGGCAGTCTGGCCTGCAGTTCGCGTACCAGGGCCCTGGCCTCATCGTCTTGGACGTCGAAGTGGTGGGCACCGGCGACCGGATCAAAGGCATGGAGGTAATAGGGCAGCACGCCGGCCCCGAACAGGCATTCACTCAGCTCCGCCAGGGTGTCCGCATGGTCGTTGACCCCCCTCAGTACCACGCTCTGGTTGAGCAGGGTCACGCCCACGCGGGCGAGTTTTGCCAGGGCCTGGCGGACATCGTCGTCAATCTCCCGGGGGTGGTTCACATGTACGACCAGCACCAGTTTCAGGGGACACTCGCTGATCCATTCAAGCAGGGCATCATCGACCCGCTGGGGGATAACTACCGGCAGGCGGCTGTGGATGCGCAACCGGGTCAGTGAAGGCACCGTTGCGAGGGCCCTTGCCCAGCCCGACAGCAGGCGGTCATTGACGGCCAGCGGATCACCCCCGCTGAGTATGACCTCGTTGATCTCCGGGCTGGCCCGGAGCGTGGTGATCACCTGGTCCCGCTGTTCGGGTGAAAGCCGGTGGTCCGGGTAGGGAAAGTGTCGCCGGAAACAGTAACGACAGTTGATGGCACACTGGCCGGTCACCATCAGCAACGCCCGGCTGCGGTATTTGCGGATCAGGCCCGGCGTCGGGCTGGCGTCATTTTCCTGCAGGGGGTCGCGCACATAGCCGTTCTGCTCATCGCCTTCGGCAGCCAGCGGGAGCACCTGGCGCAGCAGCGGGTCGTCCGGATCGCCGGGCCGTATGCGGGCCAGCCAGGGTTCGGGCACCCGCACCGGGAACGCATGGTGGCCGGCTTCCGCCCCCCGCTCGAGTTGTGAGTGGTCCAGCCCCAGGCGGCGCAGCAGCACCCCGGGGCTGGTGACAGACCGTGCCAGCAGGCTTTGCCAGGTAGGCAGGGGGTTATCCGGGTCGTGGGCTTCTATACGGGCGGCGGTTCGCTGTATCATAGCGGACTTTCACATTCCAACAGCGTCATTTCAGGTGAGTGTTTCATGGCTTCTTATTCTACCAACGAATTCCGCGGCGGTCTTAAGGTTTTGCTGGATGGCGACCCCTGCGTCATTCTCGAGAACGAGTTCGTCAAGCCTGGCAAGGGCCAGGCGTTCAACCGCGTCAAGCTCCGCAACCTGATGACCAACCGGGTCTGGGAGCGTACCTTCAAGTCCGGCGAGAGCCTGGAAGCAGCTGACGTCATGGATCAGGACATGGAGTACCTGTACACAGACGGTGAGTTCTGGCACTTCATGAAAACCGACGGTTCCTTTGAGCAGTACCCGGCCGATGCCAAGGCGGTGGGTGATACTGTGAAGTGGCTCAAGGAACAGGATGTGTACACGGTCACCCTGTATAACGGGGCGCCACTGTCGGTAACGCCGCCGAACTTCGTCGAACTGGAAGTGGTGGAAACCGACCCGGGCATGAAAGGTGACACCGCCCAGGGTGGCTCCAAGCCGGCCACCCTCTCCACTGGAGCGGTGGTTCAGGTGCCGCTGTTTATCTCCATCGGAGAGGTGCTGAAAGTCGATACCCGTACCGGCGAGTACGTCAACCGGGTAAAGAGCTGATCAGGGGTTGATGATGGGCATGGACCAGTCGCTGTCAGAAACAGCGTCGTCCTGGCAGCCCACTGCCACCCGGCAGACTCTCGAAAACCGCGCACGCCAGCTGGGCTGGGTGCGCGGTTTTTTTGCGCAAAGGGGTGTGCTGGAAGTGGAAACCCCGGTGCTGGGACAGTGCGGCGTTACCGATGTGAATATCGGCAGCATTGCCGCCACCCCGCATCCGGTGGCTGGCTGGCCGCATCCGACCGGCTGGCTGCAGACATCACCGGAATACCACATGAAACGCCTGCTGGCTGCGGGCAGCGGCAGTATCTACCAGGTCAGCCGTGTGTTCCGGGACGGCGAGCGGGGGCGCCGTCATAATCCTGAATTCTCACTGCTGGAGTGGTATCGCCCCGGCTGGGATGACGGCCAGCTGATGGGTGAAGTGTCCGACCTGGTGAGTGGCTGGCTGGGTACTCCGGAACCTGAACGGATTCCCTACCGGTCATTGCTGCAGGAGTACGCCGGACTGGACCCGATGACCGCCGGCATCGCAGAGCTGCGTGAAGCCTGTTATCCGCTGGCCGGTGATGCGGACATGGTTGATCAGCTGGACCGGGACAGCTGCCTCGATCTGATCATGAGCTTCAGGGTTGAACCGGCCCTTGGCTTTGATCGCCCGGTCTTCGTGACCCGCTACCCCGCCAGCCAGGCGGCACTGGCCCGTATCAGCGAAGAGGGGGGGCACCCGGTCGCCCATCGTTTCGAGCTGTACGTGCGGGGTATCGAGTTGTGCAACGGCTATTGGGAGCTGACGGATGCCGGCGAGCAGCGCCGCCGGTTCGAGGCGGATAACGCCCGCCGTCGTGAGCTGGGCAGGCCGGCAATGCCAGTGGACGAGCGGCTGCTGGCGGCACTGGAATCCGGCCTGCCGGAGTGTGCCGGCGTCGCCCTGGGGCTGGACCGGCTGTTGATGCTCAGGTGCGGGGTGGACGATATCAGTGAGGTGCTGGCGTTTCCGGCTGAGCGGTCGTAACGGAGCCGAGCGCCTGGCCCAGGCGCACCCGTTCCCGGGACTGCAGGGTGTCCTGCCAGTGGGCGGCCCCTTTCGGGAACACCAGGATGACGGTGGAGCCAAGTCGGAAGCGACCCATTTCGTCACCACGGTCGTACCGGACGCCAGGTGACTGATGGCGATAGTCGGAAGTGGTCACTTCCCGTTTGCCGCCGGACGGCGCGATAACCCCGCCCCAGCGGGTTTCCACGCTGCCGACAATCATCGCACCGACCAGTACCATGGCCATGGGGCCGGCGTCTGTGTCGAAGATGGTTACAACCCGCTCGTTGCGGGCGAACAGCCCCGGCACGGCTTCCGCCGTCACCGGGTTGACCGAAAACAGTCTGCCCGGCACGTAGGCCATCTCCTGCAGTTTGCCCGCCACCGGCATATGGATGCGGTGGTAGTCGTTGGGGGCCAGGTAGATGGTGGCGAATTCGCCGCCTTCAAACGGCTTTGCCCGGTCAGTGTCGCCGCCGAGCAGTTCGGTGAGGCTGAAAGACTGGCCCTTGGCCTGGAAGATGCGGTCGCTGCTGACTTGACCGAGCTGGCTGATGGTGCCATCCACGGGACTGATCAAGGTTTCGTTGCCGCCGGCAAGGGGGCGCATGCCGGGTTTCAGCTCACGGGTGAAAAAGGCGTTGAAGGTGGGGTAGCTGGCCGGGTTTTCGTCCGCTGCTTCGCTCATGTTTACGCCATAGCGGCCGATAAACCAGCGTATCACCGCGGTCAGTATGGATCTGGGCGGCCGGGTGTCGGCCAGTTTCCCGGCCAGCCGGGAAATCAGAAGCTGCGGCAGAATGTATTGTACCAGGACAAAAAGCCGGTCAAGCATAGGTCAGGGGCCTTCGCAAAAACGAGGCGTGAGTTTACCAAAATCCGGCTTATTGGTAGAAATCATTTATTGGTTTTCCGGTTACAAAATGTCATTGCTATCGTGACTGGCTAACGAATAACCTGCCAGTCCTGGTGTCCCGTTTGGTTAATTCGCCGCAGGTCAACGCATTAACCGGGCTGCGCACGAGTGGTACTGCTCACCGGCAGTGTTCGACAGGTTACTAATAACAGGCAGATGGTCAGGAATCCATGGGTCTAATAATCGGTAGTATCATCGTTGTGGTCTGTGTACTGGCAGGCTACGTGCTTCACGGCGGCAACCTGATGGTGTTGTGGCAACCAACGGAGGTACTGATAATCGGCGGTGCGGCCGTCGGCTCCTTTATCATTGCCAACCCGTTCCACACCATCAAGGAGGTCTTTGCCGGGGTCATGCGGCTGATTACCGGGTCCCCGTACAACAAGGCGTTCTACATGGACCTGCTGAGCCTGTTGTATGACATCTTCGACAAGTCCCGCAAACAGGGTGTGATGGCTATCGAGGAAGATATCGATAACCCGGAACAGAGCCAGATCTTCACCCGCTACCCGGCGGTGATGAAGTCAAAGCACCTCACCGCGTTTGTCACCGACTACCTGCGTATCATCAGCTCCGGCAACATGGCCCCCCACGAACTGGAAGGCCTGATGGACCAGGAGCTGGATACCCGGCAGCACGAGCTGGAAGAGCCGTCCCACGCCGTCAACAAGATCGCTGACGCCTTGCCGGGTCTGGGTATCGTGGCCGCGGTACTGGGTATCGTCATCACTATGAACTTCATGACCGAGGGCCCTGAGAAAATCGGCCTGAGTGTCGCCGCCGCCCTGGTGGGTACCTTCCTGGGTATCTGGCTGGGTTACGGGTTTGTGGGGCCGACATCCATCGCCCTGGAACATCACGCCAAGTATGAGCTGCGGGCCTATGAATGTGCCAAGGCCTCCATCATTGCCACGGTGTCCGGCCAGGCCCCCCAGATGGCCATCGAGTTCGGCCGCAAGGCCCTGCCCAGTGACAAGCGGCCCAGCTTCCAGGAACTCAACGACCATGTCCGTTCCAAGTAACGCCCGGCAGAAAACCGGCCTTGCGCAGGTGTTGTAGTGGCTGACGAACCGATTATTGTAAAGCGCGTCAAGAAAAGGGCTGCCGGCCACCATGGTGGCTCCTGGAAAGTCGCGTTTGCTGACTTTGCCACCGCCATGATGGCATTCTTTCTGGTGCTGTGGCTCACCACCAACGCCACGCCCGAGCAGAAACTGGCCGTTGAGGGTTACTTCAAGGACCCGGTGGGCTACACCGAGGGCGGCAGCCAGAATCCGGTGGACCTGGGTGGCAGTGCCTCGGTAATGGAAGCCAGTGATGCGGACCAGGCCGACAGCACCATCTCCGTGGATGAGCAGCGTATCGAAAGCCTGGCGGATCAGCTGGAGCAGCGTCAGATGGAAGAGCTGTTCCAGGACCTCAGGGAGCAGATCGAGAACAGTGACACCCTGAGCGAGTTCAGGGACCAGCTGCTGATCGACATCACCGACGAGGGGTTGCGCATCCAGATCGTGGACCGCTCCCAGCGGCCCATGTTCGACAGCGGCAGCGCCCAGCTCAAGACCTATTCCCAGGACATTCTCTATGAACTGGCCAAGCCCCTGAGTTCCGTCAGCAACAAGCTCTCCATCACCGGCCATACTGACGCCACGCCGTTCAGTGGCCGCCCCGGCTATACCAACTGGGAGCTGTCCGCTGACCGCGCCAATACGGCACGCAGGGCCCTGGTGACCGGCGGCGTCCGGCCGGCCCAGATTGGCCGGGTAGTGGGTCTCAGTGACTCGGTATTGTTCGACAAGGAAAACCCCACCGCACCGGTGAACCGCCGGATCTCCATCATTGTCCTCAACAAGAAAGCCGCCGGTGAGATTGAAGGCCGGGCAGGGCGGTCCGGTGAACCGCTGATTGACCTGACCCGGCCGTCAGAGGCGGAGCAGGAGGCGGCCCGGGAGCAGCTGGAAAGCGGTGACTGGGCCGAAGGTGAAGAACCCGTTCGCCCGGATGAACTGAACTGGTAAGAGCGCACTCCCGTGCGAGCAGCGCGCTGGATCAACTGAGCTTCAGGCCCCTTGCCTGTTGCTCCTCCATGGCCTGCAGGATGCGCCGGAAACTGTGCAGCCGTTCCGGCGTGATGCTTCCGTCTGCCACCGCAGCGTCCAGGGCGCAGCCCGGCTCCCCCTGGTGGCGGCAATCCCGGAACCGGCAGTGACCAATCACCTCCCGGATTTCCCGGAACCCGAACTCGATTTCCGCAGTGGTCATGTGCCACAGACCGAACTCCCGGATACCGGGTGAGTCAATCAGGTCGCCGCCGCAATCCAGGTGGAACAGCCGGGCGGTCGTGGTGGTATGGGTGCCTTTGCCGGTGCTCTCCGACAAGGCTCCCACCTTCAGCTCCCGGTCCGGTACCAGGGTCTGGATAATGGATGACTTGCCCACACCGGACTGTCCCACAAACACGCTGGTGCGGTCCTTCACCAGGGCGGTTATCGCGCCGCCATGGGCATCCGGATGGTGGGCGGAGGCCTCTACAACCTCATAGCCCAGGGCCCGGTAGCGGTCCAGCATGGCCCCGATACGCCCCCGGTTCTCATCCGTCAGCAGGTCAGCCTTGTTCAGCAGCAGTACGGCAGGAATGTCAGTGTTCTCCGCCGCCACCAGGTACCGATCAATCAGGTTGTCATGGGGTTCCGGCTCTGGCGCAATCACCAGCACAATATGGTCGATATTTGCCGCCACCGGCTTCAGCTGCCCGAAGTTATCCGGCCGTTGCAGCAGCGAATGACGCTCCTGCCGGGCCACAATCACCCCGGTATTGTCGGCACCCTCGCACCAGGTCACCCGGTCGCCGGTCACCAGGCTGTCAATATTGGCCCGTACAAAACAGCGGAACAACCTGCCCCGGTGGTCACCCTCCAGCGCCTCCACATCCAGCTGCTGGCCGTAATGGGCAATCACCAGCCCGGACTGTTCAGGCCCCAGCTCCCCGGCTTCCCGCTGGGCATCAATGGCCTGCTCCCGCTTGCCGGCACGGCGGGTGCGCTCGGCCTGGATCTTCTGGATACGGTGTTGCTGCTGCTTGCTGAGGCGGCGTTTCGCCATGGGAATCCTGATTGTTCTGGAAGTTGGGATGCTTCATCATATCAGACCTTGCCTCACACTCTGTAAAACACTGGAGACACGCCGCCATGGCCGAAGAAAGCAACGACCGCCTGGTCTGGATAGACCTGGAAATGACCGGCCTGGACCCGGACAAGGAACGGATCATCGAAATCGCCACCATCGTCACCGACTCTAACCTGAAGGTCATCGCCGAAGGCCCGGTACTGGCCATTCACCAGAGTGACGAGGTGCTCGACGCCATGGACGAATGGTGCACCCGCACCCACGGTAACAGCGGCCTGACCCAGCGGGTAAAAGAAAGCCCCATCACCGAATCCGCCGCCGAGGAACAAACCCTCAACTTCCTCGCCCAGCACCTGGAACCGGGTACCTCCCCGTTGTGCGGCAACAGCATCGGCCAGGACCGACGTTTCCTGGTCAAATACATGCCCCGCCTGGAAGCCTTCTTCCACTACCGCAACCTGGACGTCAGCACCGTCAAGGAGCTGGCCCGCCGCTGGCGCCCGGACGTACTGGACAGCGTCCGCAAGAAAGGCTCCCACCTGGCCCTGGATGACATCCGGGACTCGATTGCGGAACTGCAACATTACCGGGAGACGTTTTTTCGGTTGGAGAAGTAGGGCTGCAATCTATAGCTGCTTATGAAATTTGACCTGTCACGGCCAAGCCAGGGTGTAGGGTCATGGGGTAGTCCAATTACCGGAGCGGCAAGCACGGCGTCTCAGCGAGTGGACGGGTAAGGCTTTCCGGGATCGTGAGGAGCCATGGATGGCGGAGCCCGAGCGTACAGGGATGTATTCACAGCGTATCCCGGAAAGCCTTACCCGGCCGCTTGCCTTTGCCCAAAGTTCGAACGCCTGCAATGGCTGAACTAAAAAAGGAATTCCGGTAGAATTCCGCCTCTGTTTTCAGCCATCGACCAACATGAGCAAAAGGGTCCCATGGAAATCAATCCCATAGTTACGAAGATCAAGGAACTTCGTGAGCGCACTGAAGCGCTCAGGGGGTATCTTTGACTACGATCAGCGCAGTGAACGCCTGACCGAAGTCGAACGCGAACTCGAACAACCCACCGTCTGGGACGACCCCGACCGGGCCCAGGCCCTGGGCAAGGAACGCGCCGACCTCGAACTGATCGTACGCACCATCGACAACCTCACCACCGGCCTCGACGACGCCGACAGCCTGCTGGAAATGGCCGCTGAAGAAGAGGACGAAGATACCGTCGCAGACATCGAGAATGACCTCGAGAGTCTCGACAAGGAACTCGAAAAACTCGAATTCCGCCGCATGTTCTCCGGCGAAATGGACGCCAACAACGCCTACCTGGACATCCAGGCCGGCTCCGGTGGTACCGAAGCCCAGGACTGGGCCAACATGCTCCTGCGCATGTACCTGCGCTGGGCCGAGCGCCGTGGCTTCAAGGCCGAGATCGTTGAACTCCAGGAAGGAGAAGTGGCCGGCATCAAGAGTGCCACCATCCACGTCCAGGGCGACTATGCCTACGGCTGGCTGCGCACCGAAACCGGCGTCCACCGCCTGGTGCGGAAATCCCCGTTTGATTCCGGCAACCGTCGCCACACCTCCTTCTCGTCGGTGTTCGTATCACCGGAAGTGGACGACAGCTTCGAAATTGAAATCAACCCCGCCGACCTGCGGGTGGACGTATACCGGGCCTCTGGCGCCGGCGGTCAGCACGTCAACCGGACCGAGTCCGCTGTGCGACTGACCCACAACCCCACCGGTATCGTCGTGGCCTGCCAGGCTGGCCGCAGCCAGCACCAGAACAAGGACCAGGCCATGAAACAGCTCAAGGCCAAGCTGTTCGAGCGGGAAATGCAGCTGCGTAACGCCGAGAAGCAGAAGCAGGAAGATGCCAAGTCCGACATCGGCTGGGGCAGCCAGATTCGCTCCTATGTGCTCGATGACAGCCGCATCAAGGACCTGCGTACCAAGGTGGAAACCAGCAACACCCAGAACGTACTGGACGGTGACATCGACAAGTTCATCGAAGCCAGTCTCAAGATGGCGCTGTAACGGCGCCATCCGCCATCGCTCTAACCCGGAAACTCCGACCTATTCTGTGAGCCAAGATGACTGACCACAACCCGAACGCCACACACACCGAGGACAACAAGCTGATTGCCGAGCGCCGCGCCAAGCTGGCCGAGCTGCGCGAACAGGGCAATCCCTTCCCCAACGATTTTCGCCGCGACGCCACGGCTGCCGAGCTGCAGGAGAAATACGGCGACAAATCCAAGGAAGAGCTGGAGTCCCTGGGCATCAGGGTGGCCATTGCCGGCCGCATGATGCTCGATCGCAAGGCGTTCAAGGTGGTCCAGGACATGACCGGCCGCATCCAGGTCTATGCCTCCAAGGACGTTCAGAAAGACACCAAACACTGGGATCTGGGCGATATTATCGGCGTGCGTGGCACCCTGTCCAAGTCTGGCAAGGGCGATCTCTATGTCACCATGGATGAGTACGTGCTGCTCACCAAGTCCCTGCGGCCGCTGCCCGAGAAGCACAAGGGCCTGACCGACACCGAGGCCCGCTACCGTCACCGGTACGTGGACCTGATGATGAACGAGGAAAGCCGCCGGGTGTTCCACGCCCGCTCGAAGATCATCAACGTCATGCGCCAATACTTCGCCGAGCGGGATTACATGGAAGTGGAAACCCCCATGCTGCAGGTGATCCCTGGTGGTGCCACTGCCAAGCCTTTTGTCACCCACCACAACGCCCTTGGTATCGACATGTACCTGCGGATTGCGCCGGAGCTGTTCCTCAAGCGCCTGGTGGTGGGCGGTTTTGAACGGGTCTTCGAGATTAACCGCAACTTCCGAAACGAAGGGCTCTCCACCCGGCATAACCCCGAGTTCACCATGGTGGAGTTCTACCAGGCCTACGCGGACTATAACGACCTGATGGACCTCACCGAGGACATGCTGCGTACCATTGCGCAAAAGGTGCTGGGAACCACCACGGTCACCAACACCCGTACCCTGGGGGACGGCACGGAAGAGACCTTCGCCTACGATTTCGGCAAGCCCTTCGAGCGCCTGACCGTGGTGGATGCGATTCTGCGCCATAACCCGGATATCACCCGGGAGCAGCTGGCTGACGACATGCAGGCCCGCCAGGTGGCCCAGGATCTGGGTATCCAGGTCAAGGCCGGCTGGGGGCTGGGCAAGGTGCAGATCGAGTTATTCGAGGCCACCGCCGAGCACCGGCTGATGCAGCCCACGTTCATCACCGAGTATCCAAAGGAAGTCTCGCCCCTGGCCCGTTGCAAGGACAGTGACCCGTTCGTCACCGAGCGTTTTGAATTCTTCGTGGGTGGTCGGGAGATTGCCAACGGCTTCTCCGAGCTTAACGATGCCGAGGACCAGGCGGAGCGGTTCCACGCCCAGGTGGCCGAGAAGGACGCCGGCGACGACGAGGCCATGTTCTACGATGAGGATTACGTGATGGCGCTGGAATACGGCCTGCCGCCCACGGCCGGTGAGGGCATCGGTATTGACCGGCTGGCCATGCTGCTGACCGATTCCCCGTCCATCCGTGACGTCATCCTGTTCCCGGCCATGCGCCCGGAGCACCGGCACGAACACAAGCACGACGAGGCCGAGTAACGCCATGCATCCCGCCGAGATCCTGGCCCGGGAGCTCAAGCCCGGGCGCGGCTGGGACCAGTGGCTGGCGGACGAATTCCGTCAGCCCTACATGCAGCAACTGGCGGAATTCCTGGCGGCGGAGGAAGCTGCCGGCAAGGTGCTGTTCCCGGAACGCCGCCATTGCTTCAACGCCCTGAACAGCACCCCGCTGGACCAGGTGAAAGTCGTCATCATCGGCCAGGATCCCTACCACGGCCCGGGCCAGGCCCACGGCCTCTGCTTCTCGGTGCGCCCGGGTGTTGCCGTGCCGCCATCACTGGTCAATATCTTCAAGGAAATCCGCGACGACCTGGGTATCGAGCCCCCGGACCATGGCTGCCTGCAGCCCTGGGCGGAGCAGGGCGTTCTGCTGATCAATGCGGTGCTCACGGTTCAGCAGGGCAACGCTGGCGCCCATCAGGGCAAAGGCTGGGAGCATTTTACCGACAAGGTTATCGAGACCATCAATGAGCACCGGGAAGGGGTGGTTTTCCTGCTATGGGGCAGTTATGCCCGCAAGAAAGGCCGCATCATCGACCGCAGCCGCCACCTGGTGCTGGAAGGCCCGCACCCGTCACCGCTGAGCGCCTACCGGGGATTCTTCGGTTGCAAGCACTTCTCCAAAGCCAACCAGTGGTTGGAGGAGAACGGCCAGACGCCCATCGACTGGTCGCTACCCAGCAAGACTGAACTGCTGGAAAGGTACACAAAGAGATCAGCGGGGTAGAAGGCCCCACCACAGCCAGGCACCCAAAGCTGAAGTAGCTACTTCAACAAAGCCATAGCGGCTTCCATCTGAGCGTTCAGGTCTTCCTCTTCGTTCAGGTTGGCGTTGGGGTCCAGCCCCAGCCGGTCAAAGGCACTGATCGTGCTCCAGTCCATCTCGTTAACCGGATTGTCAGTGCCCGCCAGCAGTTGCAGGTTGGCGACCATGACCAGGTCGGCGTAGTCCGCCGACGCCACTTGGCGTCTGTAGTTCTGGTATTCCAGCGGCACCAACTGCAGGTCTTCCGGGAAGTCCCAGCGCTTGAGGATGCTCGCGCCAATGCGCGGGTGCAGCTCATCGATGACATTGTCCAGCATGATACTGCTGATCTGTACGTCCTGGTCCTCCACATAGCGCAGAATGGGCAGTACGCCGATCATGTGTACCAGCCCGGCCAGGGTGGCCTGGTCCGGCTTCAGGCGGGTGTACTGCTGGGCCAGCACGTGGCAGATTCCGGCCACCTCGGTACTGGTCTGCCAGTTCGCCCGCAGGCGTTTGTCGATCATGTCGGAGGTGGCCTGGAACATCTGCTCCATGGCCAGGCCCATGGCCAGGTTACTGGTATAGGCCATCCCCAGCCGGCTCACTGCCATGTTCAGATTCTCGATGGCGCGGCTGCCGCGGAACAGCGGGCTGTTGCAGACGCGTATCAGTCTTGCCGACAGGGCGGTATCGTTGCTGATGACTTTCACCAGGTCCATGATGGACGAATCTTCCGCCTCGGCGATGTCACGAACCTGGAGGGCAACCTCCGGCAGGGTAGGCAGGATCAGCTTGTCGCTCTCGATAGCCGACAGGATATCGTCACGAATGGTGTCAACAATGGTGGACATAATGCGTTCAGGTCCCTGATCGTTCGGTTAACGTGCCAGATGGCACCGTTATAGCAGATCCGGAGGTGATTTCCTGTCACCTTATGTATCTGACGGCGCTACCTCACGTTCCGGGACCGTGTAGGGCAGTGACAGGATCTGCAGGGGCTGGTCCGCGTCCGGCAGGTGCAGGTCCTTTTCGGCGTCAGCGTGACGCAACACGGCCAGTAACTGGACGGAACCATCGTCGAAGGTAACGGCCCGTACCACCTCGCCGGCGGATTTGTCACCGGCCATCACCGGAGATCCCGGTGCCGGTTGGTTCCCTGATTTCGCACCAAGGCGATAGAGGCTCTTCTTGAGTTGCCCCAGGAAATGCATCCTGGCGATGACTTCCTGACCGGTATAGCACCCCTTTTTGAAGTGAATGCCTTCCAGGTGCTGGAGGTTCAGCATCTGAGGCACCCAGCTTTCCCGGGTTTCCGGGGTCAGTTCGGGTACCCCAGCGGCGATCTCGCTGGCCTCCCACTCGGTCACCGAGGCCCGGTGTAGCCTGTCAATCTTGTCCCGAAGCTTCTTATCCAGTCCTTCCGTCAGCCAGAACTCGAACCGGGGAATGCCCTCGGCGGTACCATTGGTTCGGACAAGGTAACCATCTTCCGTTACCAGGGTGTCGTTAACCCCCTGGGGCAGGGGCAGGTCATCGCCGGCGAGGATCCCCGCAGCGGCTTCACCGACAAGACCGACAATCCGGCCGTTGTTGAGCCGTTCCATGGTCGTGCCTCGGAACAGCATCAGGTACTTGTTCAAGTGGGCAGCCACGTCATCCGCGAGGCTGGCGGGCATGGTCAGCAGGATATCCTCGCCATCGCGGACCAGCCGCGTCAGCAGGTAGGCGCGCCCTTTGGGGGTGCTGGCCGCTGCCCGGGGCGAATGGTCCGCCACCACGTCGGCCAGGTTCTGGCTCAGCTGGCCCTGCAGGAAGTCGTCCGTGCCGGGTCCACTGACCCGGAACAGTATGCGGTCATCCAGCAGTGCAGCAGCCGGGAGCTCCGGGTGACGACGGGCGATATTACTGGTATCGGTGGTCATGGGTCTTGTCTCCGGGCCAGATGCGTTGCGAAAAATTCTTGTACCACGGGGTGTTATCAATGGGGGCAGGGGGCTCCGGCATCAACCTCAGCCACACCCGCAGCCGCCGCAGGGGCGCCCCGGGTGCATTACCCAGGGGCATGGGCAGCAGGATCAGCGGATAGCGCCGGCCGCTACTCTGTCCCCTCAGGTCCAGCACCAGGTAACGTCCGGAAATGCGGCTGCCTGCGGACGGCACCGCCTCTTCTTCGTGGCCGTTGGCCAATCGTACATACAGCCGTTGCCCCCGGGTAGTCATCCTCACTACCGCGCCCGGGGAGGTCAGCGACCCGTTGTGACGCCAGCGACTCAGTCCCGTTCCCAGCAGCAGGACCGGTGTGGGTGCCAGTAGCCAGTGCCCGGTGACGGTAAGGCCCAGGGCGACCATGGCCAGAAAGGCCCAGGGGCCGGCGGCAAGCACGCCCGCCAGCGTGGACCGGCCGAGGGTCAGATCAATCCGGTTGTACACGATCCAGGATCAGCCGGACAATGCGGCGCAGGTCCGTATCATCCGGCTCACTGCGCTGCATGAACCATTCGAACATGTCCGCGTCTTCGCATTCGATCAGCTTGTGGTAACGCTGCTGATCCTCTTCCGGCAGCGACGGATAGGCTTCCTCCAGGAAGGGAATCAGCAGCACATCCAGTTCCAGCATGCCGCGACGGCTGTGCCACCAGAGGCGATTGAACTCGGCTTGGGATTTTTCGGACATCGATTCAGGGCTCACTTGAGAATGGGGTGCCTTGGGGGTATTCCGGCACTCAGGGTGATGCAATACGGTACGTGGTGGGTACCAGTATGGTGTCTTCCGGGTCGTTCTGCAGGCCGGGGTAATCCAGGGTGAAGTGCAGCCCCCGGCTTTCCTTCCGTTGCATGGCCGAGCAGATGATCAGGTCAGACACGGTAACCAGGTTACGCAGTTCCAGCAGGTCGTTGGTGACCCGGTAATTGCTGTAGAACTCGCTGATCTCCCGGGCCAGCAGGTCGACCCGGTGCTTGGCGCGCTGCAGTCGCTTGGTGGTGCGCACAATGCCCACATAGTCCCACATGAAGTGGCGGAGTTCATCCCAGTTGTGGGAAATCACCACATCCTCGTCGGAGTCACGGACCTGGGACTCGTCCCAGTCCGGCGCCTTCGGCGGAGCCGGAATATCGTTCTCCCGCCGGGTAATATCCGCTGCGGCCGCCCGGCCATACACCAGGCACTCCAGCAATGAATTGCTGGCCATGCGGTTGGCGCCGTGCAGGCCGGTAAAGGCCGCTTCGCCCACCACATACAGCTGGTTGATATCAGTGCGGGCCCGTTCGTCGGAGATAATCCCGCCACAGGTATAGTGGGCCGCCGGCACCACCGGGATGGGTTCCCGGGTGATATCGATACCGAAGCCCAGGCACTTCTCATAAATGGTGGGGAAGTGCTCGCGGATAAACTCCGCCGGCTTGTGGCTGATGTCCAGGTACAGGTGGTCGGCCCCCAGGCGTTTCATCTCGTGGTCGATGGCCCGGGCCACAATATCCCGCGGCGCCAGCTCACCCCGGCTGTCGAAGCGATCCATAAAGCGACTGCCGTCAGGCAGTTTCAGTACGCCGCCTTCGCCCCGCACCGCTTCACTGATAAGGAACGACTTGGCATGGGGGTGGTAAAGACAGGTGGGGTGGAACTGGTTGAATTCCATGTTCGCCACCCGGCACCCGGCTCGCCAGGCCATGGCAATACCGTCACCGGAGGCACCGTCCGGGTTGGTGGTATAACGGTAGGCCTTGCTGGCCCCGCCGGTGGCAATCACCGTGAACCTGGCCCGGAACAGCTCCACGTGGCTGGTTTCCAGATTCAGGATATAGGCGCCCACACAACGGTTGCCGGGCAGGGCCAGCTTGCGGTTGGTAATCAGGTCCACCGCTACCCGGTTGGACAGCAGGTCAACATTTTCACGCCTGGCGGCCTGTTCACTGAGGGTGGTGGAGACCGCATTGCCCGTGGCATCCGCGGCGTGGATGATGCGCCGGTGACTGTGGCCGCCTTCCCGGGTCAGGTGCAGCTGTTCGTTCTCGTCGCGGGTGAACTGGACACCGTTGTCGATCAGCCAGCGGATACTCTCGGCGGCGTTCTCCACTGTGTGTCGAACCGCGTCCTCGTGACACAGGCCGCCGCCGGCACTGAGGGTATCGTTGATGTGAGCCTCGACGGAATCATCGCTGTCGAGTACCGCCGCAATGCCGCCCTGCGCCCAAAGTGTGGCGCCACTGGTGATAGCGGCCTTGCTGATCACGGCGACCCGCAAATGGGGTGGCAGGTTCAGGGCGACGGTCAGTCCGGCAGCGCCGCTGCCAATAATGAGAACATCGTATTCGTGAGACTGTGGCATGTGATCGTTATCGCGGGCCATAATGTGGCGAGTATTGAACTAAACTTTCTGCCTGCTGTCTATTTGCCCACAACGGAACGGAGTGGTTTCCCGGCCTGATGGAGGTCGGATCTGCCACCGCCAATATGTGGAACCAGCGCCTATGATCATGAGCGAACGACGGCAGTCAGGTCCAGCGGTCCAGTTAAAGGAGGCACCCGCCGGCCCCATCATGAAACCGGATGCAGAACAGACCCGGCCCACCGCACCCGATGGCCAGACGGACCTGCAACTGGTTCGCAAGGCCCGTCAGGGCGACCGGTCCGCCTTTGACCTGCTGGTGCTCAAGTACCAGTCCAGGGTCGCCTCCATTATCAGCCGGTACATCTACGACAGCCAGGAAGTGCTGGATCTGACCCAGGAAACCTTCGTGAAGGCCTACCGGGCCATCGAGCGGTTCCGCGGAGACAGCGCGTTCTATACCTGGCTGTACCGGATTGCGGTGAACACGGCCAAAAATTTCCTCGAGGCCCGCGGGCGTCGTCCCCAGGGCGTGGCTGATGCGGCCGACGCAGAAAGCTTTGAAGATGGCGGGCGCCTCCGGGAGGTGGCTTCGCCGGAAGGGTTCCTGCAGAGGGACCAGTTGCGGGAAGCCATTGAAAAGGCTCTGGGGGCCCTGCCGGAAGAACTTCGCTCGGCGTTTCTGCTTCGCGAGTACGAAGGCCTGTCCTACGAGGACATCGCCCGTATCCTCGAGTGTCCCATTGGTACCGTTCGTTCCAGGATCTTCAGGGCCAGGGACGCCATTGATCGCCAGCTCGGACCGATGCTGGACAACTCATGATTACTGCTTATCAGCGAGGTACAGGCAATGGATGATCGGCTCAGAGAGACCTTGTCTGCCATGATGGATGACCAGGCCGACGAGCTGGCCGTGCGCCGGGTCCTGTCCCACCATGACCAGCAGGCGGTGCGGGACCAGTGGCAACGCTGGCAGCGCATCCGCGATGTCATACATGAAGCGCCGCACGGCGACGTCGGTGTCGACGTGCGGGCGGCGGTCCGTGCCAGCCTGGACCAGACGGCGGACGCCGAGGTTGAGCATCGCCGGACCGTTCGCCGTCGCCACGCCCCCTGGCGGTGGTCTGCAGTGGCAATGATCGCCCTGGGGGTGGCCATTGGATTCGGTGCCGGCAGCGGCTGGGATGTGATGTCCGGAAGCGGCCCGGATGACCTGGTGCCGGTACAGGCCCAGGTGCCGGCAGCGGCCAGTGGTACTGTGCCAGAGGTGGCGCTGCAGGGCCTGAACGAGCGGCAGCGTGAACAGATCAGTCGCTACCTTCTTGAGCACGCCCAGTACAACAGTATGGGCGCGGGCCACGGGGCGCTGGGTTATGCACGGGTGACCAGCGTTTCCGGTCAGGGATACTGACGGGACCGCTGGACGGTTGGGAGTTGCCGGTCCCGAACGGACCGGCTACGGGTTACTGACGGGTTGAGGGTGTTTGTTTGATCCGATTGAATGGGGTTTCCACAAGTCTGGCCATGCCTGCGGCGCAAAGGTGTCCATGTGCACGGGGCGTAACCATGGCCTGCCTGTTTGCGCTCATGGTCCTGGCCATGGCGCCCGGTCATGCTGCCGCCCGGGAAACCGCCGAGTCGTGGCTGCTGAAACTTGGTCCGGCCCTGAACATGACCACCTACCGGGGGATCTTTGTCTATTCCCGGGGCGATCAGGTGAACTCCATGATGATTGCCCACCGTTATCGGAACGGGCAGGTGGATGAACGGCTGGTGGTGCAGGATGGCGCCAACGGGGAAATACTCCGGCGGGGCAGTCGGGTGGTGTGTGTGCTGCCGGAGCATGGCCGCATCCACCTGGACCAGGTCATACCTTCCGGTCCCTTCGCGGAAGCCTTCGCCAGTCAACAGGTGCCCGTGGGCGCCTGGTACCAGCCGGAGCTGCTGGGCGAGGACCGGGTCGCCGGCTACCCGGCCGTGGTAATTGCACTACAACCCCGGGATGATCACCGCTATGGCTACCGGCTGTGGATGGAAAAGAGCACCGGGTTGCTGCTCAAGAGCCATGTACGCCACCAGGACGAAGTGCTGGAACGGTTCCAGTTCACCATGCTCGAGATTACCGACGATCTTCCCGACTCCGAGTTTGAAGTTGATGCCGGGGTCGAGGTGAAAGACATCACACCGGTACTGCCCCTGTCCGGAGAGCCCGGCGGCATGGATGGCTGGGACCTGGGCTGGCGCCCGGACGGCTTCATGCCGGCGGCCGCGCCACAGGCAGGTGGTGGCCAGGCGGTGGCATTTTCCGATGGCCTTGCCACCTTCTCGGTCTTCGTGGAGCCGGCCGGGACACCGGAGATGCCCCAGGGGGCGTCCCGCGTGGGAGCCACCACCCTTTACATGCACTACACCGAAGCCGGCGAGACCGGGCAGGAGCGTTTCCTGGTCACGGTAGTGGGGGAAATTCCGCCACAAACGGCCATGCAGGTGGCCCAGTCGGTCACCGTCGATGACCGCAATGCCCTGGCCCGGGCCCTGGCTGACTGACGGGAATATTCATGATTCACGAAACCGGCACCGTTATCTCCGTCAGTGGCGACGACGCCTGGGTGCAGACTGTCCGGGAGAGTGCCTGCCAGTCCTGCAAGGCCCGTCACGGCTGCGGCCAGAAGGCCCTGGCCGGGTTGTCGTCCGGCCAGTCCCGGCAAA
The DNA here is from genome assembly GCF_041690615.1 of Marinobacter sp. GTDB lineage: Bacteria > Pseudomonadota > Gammaproteobacteria > Pseudomonadales > Oleiphilaceae > Marinobacter. The sequence continues at coordinate 71,470 of NZ_JAWLGY010000015.1, read as the reverse complement.
TCCGTGTGGCCAATACCCTGCGGGCCAGGCCCGGGGACCAGGTTACCGTGGCCATCGAGGAGTCCGCGCTGCTGAAAGCCTCCCTGCTGGTTTACGCGGTTCCATTGCTGTTGATGGTGGTGGCGACGGCTCTGGCGGGGGTATTGCTGCCGGGCAATGATCTTGCCGCCATGCTCTGCGCTGCGGCAGGGCTTGCCTCCGGGCTTTGGTGGGCCGGGCGTCAGTCCCGTGCCGGAACAGCTCGCTGGCAGCCGGTTATGGGGCGGCTGGTGCCCCGGGTCGGGGAGCCTTGATCAAAACAGTTCCCACCCGGTAAGACGTTGAAAATCCCCGGCATGACCACCACATCTGAGTTGGTTTCACTGACAGTGCCCACCCAAAGGGGCAGGGCACCCGAACAACGACAAGGGTTCAAAAAAAGTACGTCACAGGGAGCGATTACATGACAAGATTCTTCCAGTCTGCTTTACCGGCCCGGCAAACGCACCTGCCATCCTGGTTTGCGTTGTTGGTTGCTTCGTTTCTTCCGTTTCTGCTCATACAGTCCGCGAACGCCCAGTCGCTGCCGGACTTCACCGGCCTGGTGGAGGAGAATTCCGCCGCGGTGGTCAATATCAGCACGGTGTCAGAGCCGGACCCCCGCACGCAGCGGTCACCGTTCAGCGAGCGGGAGCTGGAGCAGATGCCGGAGTTTTTCCGTCATTTCTTTGGCGGCCCCCAGTCACCCTTCGGCGGAGGTTCTTCCCAGCCCAGGCGCTCCATGGGCTCGGGCTTTATCGTGAGCGAGGACGGCTACGTCCTTACCAATAACCACGTCATCGAAGGTGCAGACGAGGTCATGGTGCGCCTTAATGACCGTCGTGAACTGCAGGCCCGGGTGGTGGGCACTGACCCACGCTCCGATATGGCCGTTCTCAAGATCGAGGATGACGAGCCCCTGCCAGTGGTCCGGATCGGGCGTTCGTCTGAGTTGAAGCCCGGTCAGTGGGTCTTCGCCATCGGGTCACCGTTCGGCTTTGATTACACGGTAACCTCCGGAATTGTGAGTGCCACCGGGCGCTCCCTGCCCAGCGAGAACTACGTCCCGTTCATCCAGACGGACGTGGCCATCAACCCGGGTAACTCCGGCGGGCCCCTGTTCAATCTGGATGGCGAAGTGGTCGGCATCAACTCGCAGATCTACACCCGTTCGGGCGGTTTCATGGGCGTGTCTTTTGCCATTCCCATCGATGACGCCATGAATGTGTTCCGCCAGCTTCGTGATGAGGGTTCCGTGGCCAGGGGCTGGCTGGGGGTTCTGATCCAGGAGGTTAACCGTGACCTGGCGGAATCTTTCGGTCTGAGCCGTCCCCGTGGTGCACTGGTTGCCGAGGTGATGCCGGACTCTCCAGCGGCGAAAGCGGGGCTGCAGGCCGGTGACATCGTGCTGGCCTACGAAGGCGAGGACATCGAACGCTCTGCCGACCTGCCGCCGAAGGTCGGCCGCACCCCCGTTGGTGACGAGGTGGCCCTGACTGTATTGCGCCAGGGCAAGGAGCGCACCGTGGAGGTGGAAATCGGCCGCCTGCCTGAGGAAGAAGACGCATCGGCCGCGCCAGGTGCTCCCTCGGGGCCTGCCAACGGTCCGCTGGGCATGCGGGTTGAGCCGCTGCCCGACCAACTGGCCAACCGGCTGGATATCCCCGGCGGCGTGGTGGTTACCGAGGTAGGGCGTGGCCCTGCCTTCCAGGCAGGCATTCGCCGCAACGATGTCATCACCGAACTGAACCGACAGACCATCAACAATGTCGAGGATTTCCGGGAGGCAGTGAGTAACCTGCCGTCAGACCGGGCCGTTTCGGTTCGCATTATCCGTGAGGGAAGGGCCACCTACCTGGTCATGAAGCCCTGATGCCTGTCCGCAACCGCCAACTGTGACAGGGTTGGCGGTCCGCTCATCTGCCGTCCGCTATGCCGTCGGGCGGCTTTCTGGTATTTTTACCTGTTAACGAATGCGACACTCGGCGCCCTATTGATGCATGGCGCCGGGTTTCTGGCATTCCGGCCATTATTTGGCCAGACTGGCAATACGGAACGCGTCCTGGTCATTGCGGTCGCGGCAGGCGTTGAATTTCCAGGGAACGGACTCGGACATGATCAACAAAAAAGATATAACCCTCAGGGACCTTCTCCGCCCCCATTATGGCCGCATGGCCTGGCTGGTCCTGGGGATCGCCCTCTGCGTTACCGCGGCCCTCTGGGTGCTCTCCCTCCGCCTCGTCGAAGACCGCACTGAAAGTCGTTTCAACACCCAGTCCCTTCAGCTCAAGACTGCCATTGAGGAACGTCTGCTAAACTATGAGCAGGTGCTGGCGGGCAGTGCGGGTCTGTTTTCCGTCGCCGGAGAGGTGTCCCGGGACGAGTGGCGCACCTACATCGAAAAGGTCAATATCGACCGTTACTACCCGGGTATACAGGGCATCGGCTATACCCGGCGTCTTATGATCAATGAACTCCACGGCCATCTGCAGGAGCTTGAAGCCGAGGGCTTTGAGGGTTATGTGGTGCGCCCGAGGGGATTGCGGGCTGAATACCATCCCATTGTCTATCTGGAGCCCGCCACGGAACGCAACCGGCGAGCCTTCGGCTACGACGCCTACCAGGATTCCATCCACCGCCAGGCCATTGAAAGGGCCAGGGATACCGCCCGCCCCGTGGTGACCGGCAAGGTAGTGCTGGTGCAGGAGGAAGTGGCGGAAGACCAGGCCGGCTTCCTGATGTACTACCCGGTTTACCACGGCGGTGTGGTGCCCCAGTCCCTGGGGGAGCGTCGCATGCTGCTCAAGGGCTTTGTGTTCAGTGCGTTCCGTACCAACAATTTGTTGGACGGTATCGTCGGACTGATCTCGCCCTTTCTCGATGTCCGCATCTATGACGGCAGCAGCCTGGGCCGGGAAACCCTGATGTACGGCTCCAACCTCGGCTCCCTGGACGAGGAATTCAGCTTTGAGAAAACCCAGCAGATCGAGTACGGCGGCCGTACCTGGGTCATCCAGACCCGTTCGACACCGGCCTTTGACTTCCTTGCGTCCGATCCGCGTCCGGCCATCGTCCTGGGTTCGGGTATCCTGGTCAGTCTGCTGCTGTTTGCGTTCGCGCTGGCGCTGATCCGCTCCCGGGTACTGGCCCAGATGAGCGCCGGCCGTTACCGCGCCATCACCGAGGGAGCCTGCAATATTACGGTCGTCATGAACCGTCATGGCCGGGCCACCTATGTCAGTCCCTCCTGCAACACCATTCTTGGCTATGACCCTGACGACGCCCGGGATGTGCCCTCGGAAACCCGGGTGCACAGTGATGACTGGCCGCGCCTGCAGGACGGCTTCCGGGAGGCGCTGCGCAAGCCGGGCGAGCAGATGCCGGTGATGCGGGCGCGAATCCGGGATGCTTCCGGCGAGTGGCGTGAAATGGAGGGGTCCTTTACTTCCATGCTGGACGTGCCGGGGGTTGAAGGGGTGGTGCTCAGCCTGCGGGACCTGACCCAGTTGCGGGCGGCCCAGTCGGAACTGCACCGCCTTGCCTTCTACGACCCGCTCACCGGACTGGCCAACCGCCAGCTGTTCCGTGACCGGCTGGCCCATGTGGTACGCCGCAGCCGTCGCAGTCAGGAGCCGGCCGCGCTGATGTTCCTGGACCTGGATGGCTTCAAGCGCATCAACGACACCCTGGGCCATGACGCCGGCGATCAGTTGCTGGAGCACGTGGCCCGATGGCTCACCGGCTGTGTGCGCGAGGAAGACTCGGTGGCCCGCCTGGGCGGCGACGAGTTCGTGGTGTTGTTGTCCCGCATCAGCGGGCCGGAGGCCACGGCAAAGGTGGCCGAAACCATTCTGCGTCGTCTGTGTCAGCGGGTACGGCTGAACGAACATGAGGTGGGCATCACTGTCAGTATCGGTGTCACCATGATTCCCCATGACAGTGAAGACCCGGGCGTGCTGATGAAGTACGCGGACCTTGCCATGTACCGGGCCAAGGAGCGGGGGCGCAACAATTATCAGTTCTTTACCCCCGCCATGAACCTGCAGGCGGCCCGCCGCCTGCTGCAGCAGGAAGAACTGGCCAACGCCCTGGACGAAGACCGGTTTGTGCTGCACTACCAGCCGAAGGTGGACCTCGACGCCCGGCAGGTGATCGGTGTGGAAGCCTTCCTGCGCTGGCAGCACCCGGAGCGGGGAGTGATCTCGGCGCATCAGTTCATTTCGCTGGCCGAAGAGTCCGGGCTGATCATTCGCCTGGGTGAGATGGCGTTGCGCCAGGCCTGTATACAGATCCAGGCCCTGGAGCGGGCCGGCTTCGAGCGCCTGCGGGTGGCGGTCAACCTGTCCGTGGGCCAGGCCACTGATCCGGGCTTCCTGGACCTGTTCCGGCGCGTCATCACGGAAACCGGTGTGATGCCGGACCGGCTGGAGCTTGAGCTGCCGGCGGCACTGCTCAATGAAGACCCCCGTACCCTGCGGGTGCTACTGAACGCCCTCCGCGATACCGGTGCCCGGCTGATCCTGGATGACTTCGGCAGTGGCGCCTGCTCGCTCGCCGCCCTGCAGCAGCTGCCCCTGGATGCGGTGAAGATCGATGATCGCTTTATCCGCGACATTCCGTACAACTCCAACGCCACCGATGTGGCGTCGGCGGTGATTGCCCTGGCCCGCAAACTGCGCCTGACCGTGGTGGCGGAAGGTGTGGAGACGCCCCATCAGCTGCAGTTCCTGCAGCAGGCCGGCTGCGCCCAGTGTCAGGGGAATCTGTTCAGCCATCCGCTGGACGAGGACTCACTGATCAGTTACCTGGTCAACCAGTACGAGCGGGCCCTGATTCCGTGATCTGTGCGCATAATTCCGGAGTCGCCGACAGGGCAGGTCGATGGTAATGAGGCTGGACAACCGGTAAAATCCCGCCCTTGCAGGCGCCTGGCATTTTCTCGACTGCCGGCCCTGAAATTCTCCACCGTGAGGGCAGTGCCTTTCAGGTGCCCGAGGGCACCCACTGTCCGGTGAACACGTCTGCTACGGGTAACCATTTGTCTGTGACTGAACTGAGCCGCATTCGTAACTTCTCGATCATCGCCCACATTGACCATGGCAAGTCCACGCTGGCGGACCGGTTTATACAGGTCTGCGGGGGGCTGACCGACCGCGAGATGGCGGAACAGGTGCTTGATTCCATGGACCTGGAGCGGGAGCGGGGCATCACCATCAAGGCCCAGAGCGTCACCCTCAACTACAAGGCCCGGGACGGCATCGAGTACAAACTCAATTTTATCGATACCCCGGGCCACGTGGATTTCTCCTATGAGGTATCCCGCTCCCTCTATGCCTGTGAGGGGGCTTTGCTGGTGGTGGACGCAGGCCAGGGCGTGGAGGCCCAGTCCGTAGCCAACTGCTACACCGCCATCGAGCAGGGACTTGAGGTAGTGCCGGTACTGAACAAGATGGACCTGCCCCAGGCCGAGCCGGAGCGGGTCGCCCAGGAGATCGAGGACATCATCGGCATTGAAGCCCAGGACGCTGTTCGCTGCAGTGCCAAGAGCGGCATGGGCGTTGAGGATGTGCTGGAAGACCTGATCAGGCGCATTCCGCCGCCTGTAGGCGATGCCAAGGCTCCGCTGCAGGCGCTGATCATCGACTCCTGGTTCGATAACTACCTTGGCGTGGTGTCACTGGTGCGTATCCGCCAGGGCGTGATGCGCAAGGGCGACAAGATCCAGATCAAGTCCACCGGCAAGGCCTGGTCGGCTGACCGGGTGGGCATTTTCACCCCGAAGCTGAAGGATACCGGCGAACTGAGCACCGGCGATGTGGGCTTTGTGGTGGCTGGAATCAAGGACATACACGGGGCGCCGGTGGGTGACACCATCGTGCACCAGAAGTATGCCGATGAAACGCCGATGATTCCCGGTTTCCAGAAGGTTAAACCCCAGGTCTACGCCGGCCTGTTCCCGGTCAGTGCGGACGACTACGAAGACTTCCGGGACGCCCTTGAGAAGCTTACCCTCAATGATGCCTCACTGTTCTACGAGCCCGAGAACTCCGATGCCCTGGGCTTCGGTTTCCGCTGTGGTTTCCTGGGCATGCTTCACATGGAAATTATCCAGGAGCGGCTGGAGCGGGAATACGACATCGACCTGATTACCACCGCCCCCACGGTTATCTACGAGGTGGTGACCCGCAATGGTGAGGTCATGGCGGTGGACAATCCCTCCCGCCTGCCGGATATCGGCTCCATCGAGGAAATGCGCGAGCCCATTGTCGAGGCCAGTATCCTGGTGCCCCAGGAACACCTGGGCAACGTCATCGCCCTGTGTGAGGAAAAACGCGGCGTACAGAAGAACATGCTGTTCCTGGCCAACCAGGTGCAGCTTTCCTACGAACTGCCGATGGCCGAAGTGGTGCTGGACTTCTTTGACCGCATCAAGTCTGCCAGCCGGGGCTTTGCCTCCCTGGACTACCACTTTGTGCGCTTCCAGCCAGCCAACCTGGTGCGGCTGGACGTCATGATCAACGGTGACCGGGTGGATGCCCTGGCGTTGATCGTGCACCGGGAACAGGCTCATCACCGGGGCCGTGCGCTGATCGAGAAAATGAAGGAACTGATTCCCCGGCAGATGTTCGATATCGCCATTCAGGCGGCTATCGGCAACCAGGTGGTTGCGCGGGTTACGGTCAAGGCCCTGCGCAAGAACGTGACCGCCAAGTGTTACGGCGGTGACGTCAGTCGTAAAAAGAAGCTGCTGCAGAAGCAAAAGGAAGGCAAGAAGCGGATGAAGCAGCTGGGTAACGTCGAGGTGCCCCAGGAAGCCTTCCTGGCGGTACTGAAAGTGGATAACTAGGGCTTTACTGAATGGACATCAATTTTCCGCTGATCCTGGTCGTGCTGACCTTTGCCACGGGCATTATCTGGCTGGGTGACCGGCTGTTCCTCCGGCCGAAACGGGAAGCCGCATGGGAGTCTTCCGGGGGTGCCGCGGTAGCCAGTGGCAGTGGCGGTTCAGCGGACGCCAAAGATGAACAGGCCGGCCCGCCAGAACCCTACCTGGTAGACCTGAGCCGGTCATTTTTTCCGGTACTGGCCATCGTGCTGGTACTGAGGTCGTTCCTGATCGAACCCTTCCAGATTCCCTCCGGTTCCATGTTGCCAACCCTCGAAGTGGGGGATTTCATCCTGGTGAACAAGTACGCCTATGGCCTGCGCCTGCCGGTGGCCGGCACCAAGGTGGTGGATATTGGCGACCCCGAGCGGGGCGATATCATGGTCTTCCGTTACCCGGAAGACGGCACCACCAATTACATCAAGCGGGTGGTGGGTCTGCCGGGGGACCGGATCGGCTATCGTAACAAGGAACTGTTCGTCAACGGTGAGCGTGTGTCGACCCGTTTCGTGGCGAACCTGCCTCCCTATGAAATGCTGGAAGAACAGCTGGGGGATGTGGAACACCTGATCTATCGTGACCTGGGCGCTCGTACAGGTGTGGGCGAAGGGGAATGGATTGTTCCGGATGGGCACTACTTCATGATGGGAGACAACCGGGATAACAGTAATGACAGCCGCTTCTGGGGTATGGTTCCGGATGAGATGGTCGTCGGCAAGGCATTCCTGATCTGGATGCAGTGGCCCTCCATCACCAGCCTGCCCTCGTTTGACCGGGTAGGCTCCATCGACTGATTTTACGAACGTTTGTCGGCGTAATGCCGCTAGCATGAGGTACGTGCGTATGAACCAACACTTCCAGCAGCGTGGTGCTTCCACCCTGGGTATCCTGATTGCGGTACTGTTCTTCGCCAGCCTGCTGACGCTGGTGATCAAGCTGGGCCCGGCCTACCTTGATGACTACACTGTTCAGGGGGCCCTGGAAGGCCTTGATGGCGAAGAAGGGCTGGCACAGATGACCCCGGCGGATGTGCGTCGCCTGGTGACCAAGCGCCTGAGCGTCAACAATGTGGATGGCTTCAATGCCAAGGATATCCAGATCGAAAAGGATGGTGACACTGTGGTCATCAGCCTGGATTACGAAGTTCGTACCCACGTGGTATCCAACGTGGATGCGGTAATCAGTTTCAGTCATTTCTACGAGCTGACAGGACAGTGACGAACCAACCCGACCTGGACAGACTGCAGCGCCGCATCGGCTACCAGTTCAAAGACCCGGAACTGCTGTTGCTGGCGGTGACCCACCGCAGCTTCGGCAACCAGAACAACGAGCGCCTGGAGTTCCTGGGTGACTCGCTGGTCAACATGATCATTGCCGAGCACCTGTACCATCACTTCGAGCGGGCCCGGGAGGGTCAGCTCAGCCGCCTGCGGGCGCGGATGGTCAAAGGGGTCACCCTGGCGGAAATCGGCCGTGAGTTCGAGCTGGGGCAGTACCTGCGTCTGGGGTCGGGTGAAATGAAAAGTGGTGGTTTCCGTCGGGACTCGATCCTGGCGGATGCCGTGGAATCCATTATTGGCGCCATCTACCTGGACAGTAGTTTCGACACCTGCCGGGAGCAGGTGCTGTCCTGGTTCGACAAGCGCTTGGAGCGCCTGGATCTCCAGGATACCCAGAAAGACCCCAAGACCCGCCTGCAGGAATACCTGCAGTCGCGGCAATTTCCGCTGCCCCGCTATGAGGTGATCTCGGTGGATGGTGAGGCCCATGCCCAGACCTTCCATGTGTCCTGCGCCATGCCGTCCCTGGACCGCAAGACCACCGGCGTCGGCAGCAGCCGGCGCATTGCCGAGCAGCAGGCCGCCCGCGCTGCCCTCAGGCAGCTGGGCGTGGAGAACAGCTGATGAATGACACTACCCGGCCCGACAATACCGACAGCCGCTGCGGTTTCGTGGCTATCGTGGGCCGTCCCAACGTGGGCAAGTCCACCCTGCTGAACCATATCCTGGGCCAGAAGCTCAGTATTACCTCTCGCAAGCCCCAGACGACCCGGCACCAGATCCTTGGCATCAAGACCGAAGGGCCGGTACAGGCCATCTACGTGGATACTCCGGGTATGCACGAGGAAGAGCCCCGGGCCCTTAACCGCTATATGAACCGGGCTGCATCGGCGGCACTCAAGCATGTGGACGTGGTGGTATTCGTGGTGGACCGCCACCACTGGACACCCGCGGACGAGATGGTACTGAACAAGCTTACCCACCTGACCTGCCCGGTAATCCTGGCTGTGAACAAGGTGGACAAGCTGGAGAAGCGGGAAACCCTGCTGCCGGTTCTGGAGGAGCTGGCGTCGAAGCGGGACTTTGCCGAGATTATCCCCATGTCGGCCCTGAAGGACCAGAATATTGAACCCCTGGAGGAGGCGGTCTCCCGCTTCCTGCCGGAGAGCGTTCACTTCTACCCGGACGACCAGATCACTGATCGCAGCGAACGGTTTGTGGCCTCCGAAATTGTGCGGGAGAAGATCACCCGTCAGCTGGGTGCCGAGTTGCCCTATTCGGTGGCCGTGGAAATCGAGGAATTCCGCCACGATGGCAAGACCCTCCACATCTCAGCGCTGATCCTGGTGGAACGCGAAGGGCAGAAGAAAATCGTCATCGGTGACAAGGGGGAGCGCCTGCGCCGCATCGGCCAGGAGGCACGGGCGGACATGGAGCGCATGTTTGACGGCAAGGTCATGCTGCGGCTCTGGGTCAAGGTGAAACGCGGCTGGGCCGACAGCGACCGGGCACTGAAAAGCCTGGGCATGTACGACAGCTGAGGCCGGCATGGCAGGGCACGTACAACAGGAGCCCGCCTACGTGCTGCACCGGCGACCCTTCCGGGAAACCAGCCTGCTCGTGGACCTGCTGACCCTCAACCACGGCAAGGTGGGGGTGGTGGCCCGGGGCGCCAACAGCACCCGCAGCGCCCTCAAGGCCCAGTTGCAGCCATTCCAGCCGCTGCTGGTGGACTGGACCGGCCGTGCCGACCTCAAGACCCTGACCCATACCGATATCCGCCCGGGCATTCACCTTGGCCATGGCAAGGCCCTGTACAGCGGCTTTTACCTCAATGAGCTATTACAAAAGCTGCTGTCACCCTTTGACCCGGCCCAGGAACTGTTTGCGGCCTACATCGAGGCCCTCGGCCAGCTTGCATCAGCTGAGGGTGACGTGGAACCGGTTCTGCGCCAGTTCGAAATGGCCCTGGCTCAAAGCCTCGGGTACGGCTTCGCCTGGGACGAAGTGACCGATCTGGGGCAACCGGTTCAGGCCGGTCAGCGGTACTGTTACGATCCCCAGCGGGGCATACTGGCCAACCCGGCGGAACATACCCGGTTGCGCGGGCTGCCCGGCGAGGCGCTGCTGGCATTGGCTTCCGGTGATCTGCACAAGCCGGAGGCCCGCCGGCTGGCAAAACAGGTCATGCGGGCACTGACGGATTTTCTGTTGCAGGGAAAACCCCTCAACAGCCGCGAGCTTTTTATCGGGCGGTCGGGCGCTAACTGATTCCCGGCCATAGCACTCTCTCTTGATTACCAACACAGGACGGCAGCCATGAAAGATCGTGTATTGCTCGGCGTGAATGTCGACCACGTGGCCACCCTCAGGCAGGCGCGGGGTACCCGATTTCCGGACCCGGTGCAGGCGGCCATGGTGGCTGAAGAAGCCGGTGCTGACAGCATTACCATCCATCCCCGGGAGGACCGCCGTCATATCCAGGACCGGGACGTGTTGCTGATGCGTCAGACACTGAATACCCGGATGAACCTGGAGATGGCCGTTACTGACGCCATGCTCAGCTTCGCAGAGAACGTCCGACCGCAATGCGTGTGCCTGGTGCCGGAAAAACGGGAAGAGCTGACCACCGAGGGCGGCCTGGATGTGGACGGCAACGAGGAGCGGGTGGCCCGGGCCTGTGACCGGCTCGCGCGCATCGGGGCGGAGGTTTCCCTGTTCATCGACCCGGACCCGGTTCAGATCGACGCGGCGGTACGTTGCGGCGCCCCGGTGATCGAACTCCACACTGGTGAGTACGCCGAGGCGGACACGCCGGCGGAACAGGCCCATACCCTGGCGAACCTGAAGCAGGCGGTGGAGTATGCCAGGCGCAAGGGGCTGGTGGTGAACGCCGGCCACGGACTGAATTACCACAATACGCTGGCGGTGGCGGCCATACCTGGCATCAATGAACTCAACATCGGCCATGCGATTATCGCCCGGGCGGTGTTTACCGGCCTGAAGGAGGCGGTCCGGGATATGCGGGCGATTCTGGATCAGGCTCGGGCCTGAGATTTTTTGTGGTGGATTCTGGCCGGTTGGCTTGGGTGGAGAGGCCAAGGCCATGGGGGTGCTTTTTCTCCGGCAAAATTTAAACTCGCTTCGCTCAGACAGATTTTACCTGCGAAAAAGCACCCCCATACCCTCGTCCTCCAGACTCCTGGCCGGCCTGGAAGTCACGAGCACCAGAACTCGAGGCCTATACTGGGTTCACCTCATCACTACGCCGAAACAAAGCCTGCCAGTCCGTCTGATCCCCCCATATATCCAGTCGCTCCATGGCGGCCAGAAGGTTCTCCCGTAGCGAATCCAAATCCTCGCTGCGGCGCTTGAGGGCGGTTTCGAACTGTTCCGAGGCCTCCCGCAGCTCGGGAACACCGCAGTACCGGGTGGCACCGTGCAGCTTGTGCACGCATTCCAGTACCGCTTCGTGGTCATCGGCAGACCAGCGATGGCGGATGGTTTCCTGGTCCGGGCGCAGCTGCTCCAGCAACATACTGAACAGCTCCTCTGCCAGGTCCACCTTGCCGGCGGCCAGGCGGATACTCTCGGCAATATCCACCACCGGCTTCTGCCTCCGCCGGGTGGAAGGTCGAAGCGGGCGGCGGGTGTCCCGGAACTCGGCGATGTTGCCCTGACTGCGTTGAGTGTCAGGGGGCTGGTAGCCGGTGAAGTCCGCCAGGGTATCCATCAACTGCCGGGTGTTCACCGGCTTGGCCAGGTAACCGTCGAACCCCTGCTGCATCAGGCGCTCCTGCTCGTCCGCCAGGGCGTGGGCGGTGAGGGCGATAATGGCCGTGCGGTGGTGGGCATCGTCCAGTCCCCGCAGGCGGGCGGTGGTCTCGACCCCGTCCATGCCCGGCATCTGCAGGTCCATGAAAATCAGGTCAAAGCTCTGGTTGCGGGCCTTGCTCAGGGCCTCGAATCCGCTGGCGGCGCCCTCGGCGGGAATACCGCAGTCCTTCAGCAGGGTGAGTACCAGTTTCAGATTCGCTTCATTGTCGTCCACCGCCATTATTCTGGGCAGGTGAGGCGTGCTGCGTGGTGCTGGCAGGGCATCACGGACTCCGGTCTGCTCCACCTGGCGCTGGCGGGAATCAATACCATGGACCAGCATCAGCAGTTCGTCGTACAGGGGCTCCCTGCAGACCGGTTTGGTGAGGTGGCCGCTGGTCAGCCCGGAGAGGGCGGTGTCGTGGGTTTCCAGTGTTGGCGTCAGCAGCAGGGTGCGGCAGTCCCGGTCCACTTCCAGGTTGCGGAGCAGCTCCCGGTACTGGCTGGAATTGAGCAGGTGGCGGGTGATGCCGATAACCGCCAGGGCAAAGCCGGACTGGTTCTGCTGGGCTTCTTCCACCCGCTCCAGCAGGTCAGCCGGTGACTGGGCCCGCACCACCTGCATACCCCAGTCCCGCAGGATATGTTCCACCGCCAGGCCGGTAGTCTTCTGCTGTTCCAGGTAAACCACACGCTCGCCCCGCAGGGCATCGTGGGGCAGGGGGGCGTCGGTACGGGTGGATAGTTCCGTGGTGAGGGTGAACCAGAAGGTGGAACCCTTGCCAAGCTCACTTTCCAGGCTGATGGTGCCGCCCATCTCTTCCACCAGGCGCTTGGAGATTACCAGGCCCAGGCCGGTGCCGCCGTACTGGCGGGCAGTGGAGGCGTCGGCCTGACTGAAGGCATTGAACAGGGACTGTTGCTGGGCACGGGACAGGCCCACGCCGGAGTCGGTGATGCTGATGCGCAGGGTGACCTGATTGGTTTCCGGGTCGTCCGCTTCCAGGCTGGCCCGCAGGACCACTTCGCCGGTCTGGGTGAACTTGATGGCGTTGTTCACCAGGTTGGTGATCACCTGCTTGACCCGCAACGGGTCGCCCATGATGTTGTCCGGTACGTCGGCGTACACCAGGTGTACCAGGTCCAGGTTCTTGCTGTGGGCCGCCGGCGCCAGCATTACCATGACTTCCTCGATGATCTCCCGCAGGTGGAAGGGCACCCGGTCGAGAATCAGTTTTCCGGCTTCAATCTTCGAGAAGTCCAGGATGTCGTTGATAATGGTGAGCAGGATTTCCGACGACTTGCGGATGGTGTTCAGGTGCTCCGCCTGTTGCTTTTGCAGCGGGCTTTTCAGCAGCAGTTCGGTGAAGCCGATGATGCCGTTCAGGGGAGTGCGGATTTCATGGGACATGTTGGCCAGGAACTCCGACTTGATGCGACTGGCTTCCAGGGCGTCCTTGCGGGCAAAGTCCAGTTCGATGTTCTGGATCTCGATGGTTTCCAGGGTTTCCCGCAGGTCTTCGGTGGCCTGGTCGATGTTCTGCTGCATCTCCGCCTGGGCCTTGCTGAGTTCTTCCGCCATGGCGTTGAGGCCCGACTCAAGCTGCTCGAACTCGGGGCCGGCACCGGTGTGAACCCGGGTGTCCAGGTGGCCCTCCTTCAGGCGGGCGACGGCGCGGTTGAGTTCGAATACCGGGTCGGTGAATGACCGGCTCAGTCGCAGGGCAATGGCCAGACTGAGCAGGACGCCGGCCACAATCACCAGCAGTGAGATAAACAGGGCCTTCCAGGTTTCCTTCTCGGTGCGCACATGGGACATCTCCACCGCCGCCCAGCCGATAGGTTCCATGGTGTTTGGCGGGGTGCTGCGGGACTCCAGGTCCAGCAGGTTCTCCAGCATCAGGTCCTGCAGGTAGACCGGTGACATGAACACCGTGTTGCCAGCCGAGGGCCAGTGGGAAACGGCGGCGCGCGGAAACTGGTCGGGCCTGTCAAACGTACTGGCCGGGCCGGTATGAAGCAGGCGCTCCTGGCGGGCGTTGTAAAAGGTGATCGAACGGACGTCCTGCTCTTCCAGCAGGGCATTGGAAAGGCTGCTCAGCAGACTGCGGTTGGCCGTGAACATGCCGTACTCGGCGGCGGCTGCCAGTTGCCTTGACAGGGAGTCACCGCGATCGTCCAGCAACTGATTGATGTTCTGGACCCAGCTCCAGGTAAAGAACAGCCCCAGCAGGACGGTTGTGACCAGCGTGGGAACCAGGGTGACCAGCAGGACTTTTTTACGAATACCCCAACGACGCATACGGTTCTTCTACCTCTTTTCCGATCCCTGGTCGGCTTCCATGGTGTGTCCGGTGCCTGTGCTCACCACGGCATACAGGACTTATAGCCGCCTGTCATGGCAATAGCGGCATCGCTTATTGGGCGATCTGCCCCGATGCGGGTATGATGCGCACCTTGGCAGTGCGCTGCCAATCGGCCTTCCCGAGCCTGCTTCAGAAGCGTCATAAGTGTAACATAGGCGGACTGAAAAGCTGTGAAGGCGTCTCTGATTCACAGGGTCACCCGATGAAGACAGCCCATCTCGACGAGGAGCGCGAACGCCATGCATTTCCCCACCATTGAGGATTATGTCGGTCATACCCCCCTGGTCCGCCTGCAGCGTATGCCGGGCGATACCAGTAACGTGATCCTGGCCAAGCTGGAGGGTAACAACCCCGCCGGCTCGGTGAAGGACCGGCCGGCTATAAGCATGATCCAGGAGGCGGAGAAACGAGGCGAAATCCGCCCCGGCGATACTCTCATTGAAGCCACCAGCGGCAACACCGGCATCGCCCTGGCGATGGCAGCGGCTATCAAGGGTTACCGCATGAAGTTGATCATGCCGGCCAACATGAGTGAAGAGCGCCGCGCATCCATGCGTGCCTATGGCGCCGAAATTATTACCGTCAGCAAGGAAGAGGGTATGGAAGGGGCCCGGGACCTGGCGACCCGTATGCAGAGAGAGGGTGAGGGTACGGTGCTGGACCAGTTTGCCAACCCGGACAACCCGCTGGCCCACTACCGCACCACAGGGCCGGAGATCTGGGAACAGACCAGGGGCCGGGTCACCCATTTTGTCAGTTCCATGGGCACCACCGGCACCATCATGGGTGTGTCCCGTTACCTGAAAGAGCGTAACCCGGATGTGCAGATCATCGGCCTGCAACCGAAGGAAGGCTCCTCCATTCCGGGCATCCGCCGCTGGCCCGAGGAATACTTGCCCAAAATTTACGATGCCAGCCGCGTGGACCAGGTGCTTGACGTGGGCCAGGACGAAGCCGAGAACACCATGCGGGCGCTGGCCCGGGAAGAAGGCATCTTCTGTGGCGTATCTTCCGGTGGATCGATCGCTGCGGCCCTCAAACTTTCTGGGCAGGTTGAAAACGCCGTGATCGTGGCCATTATCTGTGACCGCGGTGACCGTTACCTGTCCACTGGCGTATTTCCCGGCGCCTGATACTTACCGATTTCCAGAGAGCGTTCTATGAGTCGCAGACGCAGGAAACCCCTGCCCAAAGAGCCCTTGCCGTGCACTATTGAAACCCTGAGCCATGACGGCCGGGGCATCGCGCGGGAAGAGGGCAAGACCCGCTTCGTGGACGGGGCACTGCCCGGTGAGCGGGTAATGGCAAAGATGATCTCTACCCGCAGCAAATTTGATGAGCTGCGTACCGAAGAGGTGCTGGAGGCGTCCCCGGAGCGGGCCACGCCGCCCTGTGACTACGCGGACCTGTGCGGTGGCTGCAGTCTGCAGCACATGGCACCGGACGCCCAGATCCGGTTCAAGGAGAACACCCTGCGGGAACACTTTGCCCATTTCGGGGGCATTGAGCCGGAACAGTGGATCGAGCCCATGCGCTCGCCGCCCCTGGGCTACCGGCGCAAGGCCCGCCTCGGGGTGCGCTTCGTCAGCAAGCGCGACTCGGTGCTGGTGGGGTTCCGGGAGAAGCGCAACAGCTTCCTGGCGGATATCGACCGCTGTGTGGTTCTGGACCCGCGCATCGGCGAGCGCATTGACGATCTGAGAAAGCTGATCTACCAACTGGAGTCCTTCCAGAACATCGCCCAGGTGGAAGTGGCCTGTGGTGACGATGTGGCCGCCATGATCTTTCGCAACATGATCCCGCTGAGCGAGGGTGACCGTGCGGCCCTGGTAGCCTTTGGCCAGGCCCACGAATTGCATATCTATCTGCAGCCCAAGGGGCCGGATACGGTGCATCGCATCTGGCCGGAAAGCGGCGAAGAGCGGCTCAGCTACCGGCTGCCTGAGTTCGACCTGACCATGAAGTTCCATCCCATGGACTTCACCCAGGTTAACGCCGACATCAACCAGCGTATGGTACACCGTGCCATGGAGTGGCTGGATGTGCAGCCCGGCGACCGGGTGCTGGACCTGTTCTGCGGACTTGGCAACTTCACCCTGCCACTGGCCCGCCAGGCCGGTCAGGTGGTTGGTGTGGAAGGCGACGACGCCATGGTGGTGCGTGGGCGCGAGAATGCCGAACTTAATGGCCTTTCCAATGTCACTTTCCACGGCGCCAACCTGCACGGTGATTTCACCCGGGAAAGCTGGGCCTCGGAAGGGTTTGACCGGATTCTGATCGACCCGCCCCGGTCTGGCGCCCAGGAAATCTGTGAGCACCTGACGGCCTTTGGTGCGAAGCGCATTGTGTATGTTTCCTGCAACCCGGCCACCCTGGCACGGGACGCAGGCGTGATCGTCAGCAAGGGGTATCGCCTGAAACAGGCGGGGGTGATGGACATGTTCCCTCACACCACCCACGTGGAGTCCATCGCCCTGTTTGAAAGAGACTGAGAAGAAAAGGGCGTGGCCTGGCAACGGACACTAACGGCAGCGACAGCATGGTAAAGGTACGGGAAGATTACGCGGTTACCGCAGACGGACAGGTGGATATCGAGGGCTGGGTTCGGCAGATCGAAGCCCAGACCCGCCTGGAAAACCCGGATCAGTTCCGCAGGGCCTGCGAGCTCAGTGCGGAAATCGACCGCCGGGCCGTGGAGGAAGACCGGTTGTGGGCACCGGGTGCCAGCAGCTTTCTCACCGGTATTGAAATGGCCCAGGTGCTGGTGGAGCTGCACCTGGACCAGGCCAGCCTGGTTGCCGCCATCCTTTACCGGGCGGTCCGTGAAGGCCGCATCGAGCTGGAGGAGATCCAGCGGGAATTCGGCGACGAGGTCGCCGGCCTGATCCAGGGCGTGGTCCAGATGGCCGCAATCTCCGCCATTCACCACCCGCTCAAGGGCAATGTGCTGGGGCAGACCGAAGGCCAGCTGGACAATGTCCGCAAGATGCTGGTCACCATGATCGATGACGTGCGGGTGGCCCTGATCAAGCTGGCGGAGCGGACCTGTGCCCTGCGGGCGGTAAAAAACGCCGCTTATGAAAAGCGCATGCGGGTGGCCCGGGAAGTCTTTGATATCTATGCCCCGCTGGCCCATCGCCTGGGCATCGGTCATATCAAGTGGGAACTGGAAGACCTGTCGTTCCGTTACCTGCACGAAACCGCCTACAAGAAAATCGCCCGTCAGCTGGACGAGAAACGGCTGGACCGGGAAGGCTACATTCAAAAGGTGCTCAAGGATCTGGGGGACGAGTTGCGCCGGTCCGGCATCCAGGCGGAGCTGGCCGGCCGGGCCAAGCACATCTACAGCATCTGGCGGAAAATGCGCCGCAAGGGCATCGACTTCTCCCAGGTCTACGATGTGCGTGCGGTACGCCTGCTTGTGCCGGAGGTGCGGGACTGCTACGCCGCCCTCGGTATCGTCCACAGCCTGTGGCGCCACATCCCCAACGAGTTTGACGACTATATCGCCAACCCCAAGGAGAACGGCTACCAGTCCCTGCATACCGCCGTGATCGGGCCGGAAGGCAAGGTGATGGAAGTACAGATCCGCACCCACAAGATGCATGAGGAGGCCGAGTTGGGCGTGTGCGCCCACTGGCTCTACAAGGGTACCGATACCGGCAACCGCTCCACCGGTTACGAGGCCAAGATCAACTGGTTGCGCCAGGTGCTGGAATGGCAGGAGGAGCTGGGGGACCTGTCGGGACTGGCGGACCACCTCACCGGAGATATCGCCTCGGACCGGGTTTACGTGTTTACCCCCGAGGGTCACGTGGTGGACCTGCCCCAGGGTGCCACGCCGGTGGACTTTGCCTACCGGGTGCACACCGAGGTGGGCCATGCCTGCCGTGGTGCACGGGTGAACGGGCGCATAGTACCACTGACCTATCCCCTGAAGACCGGCGACCAGGTTTACATTCTCACCTCCAACAACCAGGCACCGAGCCGGGACTGGCTTAACCCCAGCCTGGGGTACATCCAGACTTCCCGGGCCCGGGCCAAGGTAACCCACTGGTTCAAACAGCAGCATCGGGACCAGAACATCGCCGATGGCCGCGCCATTCTCGAGGATGACTTCAAGCGCCTGTCCCTCTACGACGTGGACCTGGACGAGTTGGCCCGCAAGGTCAACTACCCGGCCGCTGACGATATGTTTGCCGCAATCGGGGCCGGCGACCTGAGGCCTACCCATGTAGCCCATGTGGCCCAGGAAATGCTGGAGCCCCGGGAAAAACAGCTGGACCTGAAACTGCTGGGCAACCGCAAGGGCCAGTATGAAACCGATTCCGACATCCAGATCCGTGGCGTGGGCAAGCTCAAGACCCAGGTGGCCAAGTGCTGCAAGCCCCTGCCCGGGGATGCCATCGGTGGCTACATTACCGTGGGCCGTGGCGTTACCGTGCACCGGCAGGACTGCCTGACCTTTCTGCACCACAAGGAATTCGAGCCCAACCGGATCATCGAGGTGAGCTGGGGCGGCCGGCCGGAAGCCACCTACCCGGTGGATATCGAGATCCAGGCCTACGATCGCTACGGCTTGCTGCGGGACATTACCCAGGTGCTGACAGCCTCACGCAGCAACGTGCTGTCCCTGAATACCCTGTCAAACATTGATGACAATACGGCCACCATGCTGGTGACGGTGGAAATCCGCACCCTGGAACAGCTGGCCCGGTTGCTGGCCCAGATCCGCAACCTGCCCAACATTATTGAGGTAAGGCGAAAGCGTTCATGAGCTATACCATCGACGACCTGCAAACCCTGATGGTCCGGCTGCGGGACCCGGAAACCGGTTGTCCCTGGGATACCAAGCAGACCTTCCGCACCATCGTGCCCCATACCCTTGAGGAAGCCCATGAGGTCGCGGACACCATCGAGCGGGAGGACTATGGTCACCTGAAGGAAGAGCTGGGGGATCTGCTGTTCCAGGTGATCTTCTATGCCCGCATGGGTCAGGAGCAGGACCTTTTCAGTTTTGCTGATATTGTCGATACCCTGGTGCGCAAGCTGCTGCGCCGGCATCCCCATGTGTTTCCCGAGGGCACCCTGGAAAGCCGGGTGGATCCGGACAACCGCCCCACCGATGAGTGGATTGCCGCCAGCTGGGAGCGCATCAAGGCCGAGGAGCGAGCGGAAAAAGAAGACGAAACGGAGCAAGGGCCGGCCAGCCGTCTGGAGGACATTCCTGCAACCCTGCCAGCCCTGACCCGGGCCGACAAGCTGCAACGGCGCGCTGCCCGGTATGGTTTCGACTGGCCGGATATCGGCCCTGTGTTTGACAAGCTGGAGGAGGAGATCGGAGAGTTGCGGAAAGCCTGGGACAATGCCCGGCAGGACCCGGCAGACAGGGATGCGGTGGAGGACGAGCTGGGTGACCTGATGTTTGTCTGCGTCAACCTTGCGCGCTTCATGAAGGTCAATCCGGACCAGGCCCTTCGTCGCACCAACCGCAAGTTCGAGGCACGCTTCCGGGCAATCGAGCAGGTGCTGGCCGAGCAGGGCAGGGTAATGGAGGACGAACCACTGGAAACCCTGGATGCCATCTGGAACAGCGTCAAGGGCGTGGAGCGCTCACCGGGCAAGTGAGTACCCGTTCAGCAAAAACAACAAATAAGTACAAATCGTTACCGATTTTCCCCCTTGTATTCTGCACGATTCAACTACACTGCGGGTTGAGGGAAGGTGAATGTACTTTTCCCGGCAATAGCCCTCAGAATCCAAAACAATCGGGCAGCAGTCGAAGGCAGGAGTCATTATGAAGATCCGTGATCTGGTCGCACACTGGGACAAGCACGCCAGGGGGCGTCTGACCCGTGACGCCTATTACGTCAAACTGGCAGATGTACACCACGAGGAGCTGTCCCGTCTGGCAGCCCTGTACCCCATGAAATCCCCCCAGGACCTGATGCGGGACCTGCTTTCAGCCGCCCTGGATGAGCTTGAAACCTCGTTCCCCTATGAGCAGGGTGAGAAAGTCGTGGCCTACGATGAAGAAGGTTACGAGATCTACGAAGACGTGGGGCTGACCCCCCGTTTCGTGGCCCTGAGCCAGAAGCATATGGAAGAGCTCAAGAGCCGTCAGCTCGTATCCGTGGCCTGACGGCTTATTTTTTTACAGGTCCAATCGTAGCAGATTTTACGCCCTCTCCCCTTGCGGGAGAGGGCTTTAAAGTCTGTATCAGCCTTTCTTCAGCTTGTCCTTCAACGGCGTACTCTCCGCCAGATCATCCAGCGCCGCCGCAATCATATCGTTGAGAATATCCGTCTCACTGCGCCCCGGGTACATCTCCGCCAGCGCGGCTACCCGTGCCGCGTCCTCCAGCGGCAGGCGCAGATTGTAGTCGTGGGTCCGCTCGGCGGGTTTCCTGTCTTCCTGCCAGTGTTTGGGTAAGTCAGTAACTTTCATGGTATCTCCTGTTGATCACCCTTGCGATTGGGCGGCGACGTCGTTATTAGTATCAGTAAGTATCAGTGTACTGTTCAAGGTGCGTCAATCGACATCCCACTATTAACCAAGGAAATGCCCGTGGCCGAACTGCATCCCGAATTGCGAGAGAACGTCCGTCTGCTGGGGGAGTTGCTGGGTGACAATATCCGCAACTATCCCGGTGAGGAGATCTATCAGCTGATCGAGGAAATCCGTGCCGCCGCCAAGGCAGACCGGCGGCAGGAAAGCGGCTCCGGCCAACGGCTGGTGCGCCTGCTGAGCAACCTGCGGGATGACCAGTTGCTGCCGGTCACCCGGGCGTTCAACCAGTTCCTCAACCTGGCCAACCTGGCCGAACAGTATCATGGGGTTCGCCGTAAACGGGGGCACCAGTCCGACCTGATGGTCGAGTCCCTGGGGGAAGTGTTCGGGCGGCTGCAGAGCGGCGGTGTGGACGCCGGTGAGCTGCACCGCAAGGTGTCGCAGCTACGGCTTGAATTCGTGCTTACGGCTCACCCCACCGAAGTGGCCCGTCGTACCCTGATCATGAAGTACGACGAAATGTCCGCCTGTCTGGCGGCGCTGGATCATGACGACCTGTTACCGGCTGAGCGGGACGAGGTTCTGGATCGTCTGCGGTTGCTGGTGGCAGAAGCCTGGCATACCGACGAGATCCGCCATGAACGTCCCACGGCGGTGGATGAGGCCAAATGGGGCTTTGCGGTGATCGAGAACAGTCTCTGGGAAGCCGTGCCGCGGTTCCTGCGTAGCCTGGACCAGGCACTGGACGGCGCCACTGGCAAAGGCCTGCCACTGGATGCCACACCGATCCGGATCGCTTCCTGGATGGGCGGTGACCGGGACGGCAATCCCAATGTGACCCACGATGTGACCCGCACGGTATTCCTGCTGGGGCGCTGGATGGCGGCGGACCTATACCTGCGGGATATCCAGTCCCTGCGGGCGGAGCTATCCATGTGGCAGGCCAGCGATGAGCTCAGGGAACAGGCCGGTGACAGTCGTGAGCCCTACCGGGTCATCCTCGGCAAGTTGCGGGAGCGCCTGATCCGTACCCGGGAATGGGCTGAAACGAGGGTCAACGGCGAACCGGCGGACGAGACGGACATCCTCTTTGAGAACGAGGACCTCACCGGGCCGCTGGAGCTGTGTTATCGCTCCCTTATTGACTGTGGTCTGGAAACCATCGCCAATGGGCCGCTGCTTGACACCCTGCGCCGGGCGCACACCTTCGGCCTGCCATTGATCCGGCTCGACATCCGCCAGGAGGCTACCCGTCATGCCGAAGCAGTGGCCGAGATGGTGGAGTACCTGGGCCTGGGCAACTATCTGGAGTGGAATGAGGAGCAGCGCCAGGCATTCCTGGTGAAGGAGCTGCGCGGTCGTCGCCCCCTGGTGCCCCGTAACTGGGAGCCGTCGGAGCCGGTGCGTGAGGTGCTCGCTACCTGCGAGGTGGTGGCGGGACAGACGCCGGAAGCCCTGGGTTCCTATGTGATTTCCATGGCCAGCACCCCTTCCGATGTGTTGAGCGTGATCCTGCTTCTGCGGGAAGCTGGTATGAAATTCCCCATGCGCATCGTGCCCCTGTTTGAAACCCTGGACGATCTTCGCGGTGCCCCTGCGGCCATGGAGGCCCTGTACTCCGTGGACTGGTACCGGGCGTATTGCAGCGGTCAGCAGGAAGTCATGATCGGCTATTCCGACTCTTCCAAGGACGCGGGCCAGATGATGGCTGCCTGGGCCCAGTACCAGGCCCAGGAAAAGCTGACCGAGGTGGCGCAGCGCTTCGACATGCACCTGACCCTGTTCCATGGCCGCGGGGGTACAGTGGGCCGCGGCGGCGGCCCGGCCAACCGGGCAATCCTGTCCCAGCCGCCGGGGTCGGTGAACGGCAGTTTCCGGATTACCGAGCAGGGGGAAATGATCCGCTTCAAGTTTGGCCTGCCCAGGCTGGCTGAACAGAGCCTGACCCTCTACACCACCGCGGTGGTGGAGGCCACTCTGGCGCCACCCCGGGCCCCGGAGCCGGAGTGGCGGGAAGCCATGGACTGGCTTACCGAACGGTCTCTCAAGGCGTACCGGGACGTGGTGCGTGAGAACCCCGATTTCGTGCCCTATTTCCGCCAGGCCACCCCGGAGCAGGCCCTGGGCAAGCTGGCCCTGGGCAGTAGGCCCGCCAAGCGCAAGCCCAGCGGGGGTGTAGAGAGCCTGCGGGCGATTCCGTGGATTTTCGCCTGGACCCAGATGCGTCTGATGCTGCCCAGCTGGCTCGGCAGTGACGTGGCCCTGGCCGAGGCCGAGAAAGCCGGCAAGCAGCCGTTGCTGCAGGCCATGCGCCAGGACTGGCCATTCTTCCGCACCTACGTGGATATGCTGGAGATGGTACTGGCCAAGTCGGACCTGCGGATCGCGAGCTACTATGACCAGATTCTGGTCGAGCCCGGACTGCGCCCGCTGGGTGAGCAGTTACGGGAGCGCCTCGCGGGCTGCATTGACCATGTCCTGGCCCTTAAGGAGCAGCAGACATTGCTGGAGGACGAGCCGGTATTCGCCCATTCCATGAAAGTACGCAACCCGTACACAGACCCGCTGCATTACCTGCAGGCCGAGTTGCTGCGCCGTAACCGGGAGGCGGAGCAGAACGTCGCTGCGGAGGGTTCTGACGCCGAAGTCGTGCCCATGCCGGAACTGGTGGAGCAGGCCCTCAAGGTCACCATGGCGGGTATTGCTGCTGGCATGCGAAATACCGGCTGACGCCCGCCATTCTGTGATGCGATTCACAGGGTTGGCGGGTTTGCCGGTGCCGCTCACCGCGTATCTGTCGTCGCACCGGACGCCTGTCCGGGGATGTGGTAATCTCAGCGCACCCCGGTCGTGAGCCTGCCCCTGGCAGCGTGGCAGCGTGGCAGCGTGGCATCGGGGCGGCGCAGTGACAGTATCAGTAAGGAGACCCCCGTGGCAGCGGCGGCCAGAGTCGAGCAGTATCTCAATCGCAAGGGCATTGCCCATGAGCTGATCCCGGTTACGGCGGATCCGCGCGGTGGTCTTGAAGCGGCGGTCCTCGATGCGGATGTGGAGCGCCGGCAGGTTATTCGCAGCACGGCCCTGATCGACGTGAAAGGGGTATTGCTGGTGGTCCATCCCTTTGACAGCTCGCCGGACCTGGACGCGATAGAGACCCGCACCGGCCGTCGCATGCAGCCCCTTACCGCCAGTCAGGCAGGGAAGGTATTCAGCGATTGCGCCCCGGGATTTGTGCCGCCATTCGGTTCAGCCTATGGCATACCGGTACTGCTGGAGGAATCCCTGTATCAGCTTGAGCGGCTGGTTATGGCCTGTGGTTCGTCGTCCCGCCTGCTGGCGATGGCAGGCCGGGAGTTCCGGCTCGCCATGGCAGGTGCCGACAAGGGCCATGTGACTATCCGTCACAGCGGCCAGGCCGCCAGCACGATCACTCTGGAAGAAGTTGCCGACAAGCTCCAGAAACTCTACCGCCTGCCCCCCATGCCGGCCCTGGCCCTGAAAATCCTGCGCCTGACCAGCGATCCGGAAGCTTCGGCCCGGGAGCTGGCGGAGCTGATCGAGTTCGACCCGAGCCTGACGGCGCAGACCATCCGCTATGCCCGCTCGGCGCTGTTCAACTACCCCGGACAGATCGAATCCGTGCAGGAGGCCGTCACGCGGGTGCTGGGTTTCGAGCGGGTGGCTCATATCGCACTGGGTATCGCCTCTGTACGGGCCTTTGATATTCCCCGTCAGGGCCCGCTGGGTATGGATCAGTTCTGGAGGCACTCGCTCTATTGTGCGTTTGTCTGCCAGCGGCTGGCACCCCAGTGCGGCGCCGACGCATCCCTGGCTTACCTTTGCGGGCTGTTGCATAACTTCGGCCTGCTGCTGGTGGGGCACCTGTTTCCGGCAGAATTCGAGGAGCTTAACCGTTTGCGGGCGGCCAACCCCGAAGTCAGCATGAAGGCTCTGGAACAGCAGGTGTTTGGCACTGGCAGCGACCAGGAAATGCTGACTGTGGGCCACGGTGTGATCGGCGGTATCCTGCACAAGTTGTGGCAGCTGCCGGATGCGGTGGTCAAATCCGCCGGTGTTCACCAGCAGTCCCATTACCAGGGGGAACACCGTAACTACGTCATTATGGTGCAGCTTGCTAACGGGCTGCTCAAGGAGAAGGGCGTAGGGGATGAATTCAACCCCGATGATATCGAGGCCCTGGCCGCAGAGCTCAACCTGCCAGCCACACAACTCGACCGACTGCGGGAAGACGTGGACCAGGTTGCCGACGATCTGGACAGTCTCGCCCACTCTCTGTCATCCTGACCGGCTCGCACAATTCCCGCTACCCGCGGGAGATTACTTATTGACTGCGACTGACGTCGACTTTCTCTGACGGGCCCGACTTCGTATAATGCCCGCTTTCCGAATCCCCGCAGGGGGGGTGAGAGGCTGTTGCCAAGCCTTGTAGTAGCTGGTCCAGGGTTTGGCAACCGCTTTTCAATTCAAAGACATAATTATCCAGGAAATGGGAGCACAACGTATGCGTATTATCATGTTGGGGGCGCCGGGCGCCGGCAAGGGGACCCAGGCCCAGTTCATCACTGAGCGGTTTGACATCCCCCAGATCTCCACCGGTGACATGCTCCGCGCGGCCGTCAAGTCCGGCTCCGAGCTTGGCAACAAGGTCAAGGCCGTGATGGACTCAGGCTCACTGGTCTCCGACGACATCATTATCGCCCTGATCGAGGAACGGGTGCAGCAGGATGACTGCCGTAACGGCTTCCTGCTCGACGGTTTCCCCCGTACCATCCCCCAGGCTGAAGCCCTGAAAGACCAGGGCATCGATATCGACTACGTGGTCGAGATCGCTGTGGACGACGAGGAAATCGTACAACGCCTGGCCGGACGCCGTGTTCACCCGGCCAGCGGCCGCATTTACCACGTCAAGTACGACCCGCCCAAAGAAGAGGGCAAGGACGACGAAACCGGTGAGCCGCTGGTTCAGCGCGAAGACGACAAGGAAGAAACCATTCGCCACCGCCTTGCGGTTTACCACGAGCAGACCGAGCCGCTGGTAGGGTACTATCAGGACTGGGCGAAGGAAGAGCCGCAACAGGCGCCCAGATATGTTCGCGTTGATGGCGTCGGTTCCCTGGACGATATCCGCGAGCAGATTCTTTCCAAGCTCGGATAATGACAGGTCCCGTCTGGCTATGGACCAGGCCTTGAGGGGCTTAACCACCAACCGACCAGACGGGATAATGGAATCTTGAAGTTACTGGCACTTGATACCTCCGCTGATGCCTGCTCTGTGGCGCTGCTTGATGGCAGCGAACTGAGCGGGCATTTTCGTGTCGAGCCCCGGGGCCATACCCGTCTGATCATGCCCATGGTCCGGCAGCTGCTGGATGAGCAGGGTGTGGCCCTGGCGGATCTCGACGCCCTAGCCTTTGCAGCGGGCCCGGGATCTTTCACAGGATTGCGTATCGCCACCGGGGTGATCCAGGGGCTGGCCTGGGGGCTGGATATCCCTGTGGTGCCGGTTTCCTCCCTGCAGTCGGTGGCCCTCGCTGTGGCTGAAGGGCAGGGCGCGCAAGAGGGCGACGGCATCGCCGTTGCCTTTGATGCACGGATGGACGAGGTATACTGGGGCTGTTACCGTCATACAGCTGGCCTTCCTGAGCCACTGGCGCCGGAGCGGGTTTGCCCCCCGGAACAGGTCAGTTTGCCCGAAGGGCCTTTACGATGGCTGGCAGGCGGCAGCGGATGGCGCTATGCTGAGCGCATGCCTGACGAGGTGGTGAACCGGGTAGGTTCCCCCGAACTGGATATGATTCCCGATGCCCGCTTTGTCGTTCGCCTGGCTGCCGATGCGTGGAAGAAAGGTGCAGCTGTACCGGCAGCCGATGCTCAGCCCGTTTACCTGCGGGACGAAGTGACCTGGAAGAAGCTTCCAGGGCGATAACCAGACACGGTCCGGAAACCAGCCATGATCGGTGGACTCAACCCCAACAATCCGTATATCGGTACCAGCGTTGCCCGCGAACGCAACGATGGCGCCCGTTCGCCGGCGGCCCGTCCCGAGGCACTGACGGATGAACGCCAGCAGGCCCGCCCTGCACCGGCCGGTGACGGAACCACCGACAACGCCGGAAAGTCACCGGCGGAGGACACCGAAGGCTACCTGCGCCGGGTGCAGGCCCGGGCTGCTGCCGAAGACACCCGCCTGGAGTCTTTCCGCGCCGACGACATACCCATGGCCAACCTTCGCGCCCTGCAAACCTTCGCCACCGTGGCCAGCCAGCGGGAAGGCATGGATGGCTACGACGCCGAACTGGCAGGTATCGATATCCGCGTGTGATTCGCTTTCTCCGGATTGTCCCACCCGTTGCTGCACCGGCCATAGCAGAACCTCTTTCCCATGACCCAGCCTAAGGACCAGGACCTCAATGACGCAGAACGCCTGCCACCGGTTGGCTGCGCAACCGCGGAGCTATCGGGGAGGGCGGAGACGCTTGCGACCCGGCTGGGCGCCCCCTGGCTGGGTGTGGTATCACCAAAACACATTGCTGATCATCCGAGAATACTGTTCCTGGACGAGAACGGTCTTTGCCTCCAGGCCACCGGCCGCAAGGCTCCGGGCCCGGTAAGAGCCGAATTCGTTGCCGGCAAGGCCGGCTACCGACTGGCCCACGGCGGCGGCACCGGCCAGCTGATCGCTCGTGCTGTCGGCCTCAAGCGCACCCACCAGACCCTGCACATCCTCGACGCCACCGCCGGCCTGGGCCAGGACGCCTTCGTCCTCGCCGGCCTCGGACACCGGGTCACAATGCTGGAACGGTCCCCGGTCATCCACGCCCTGCTGGAAGACGGCCTGGCCCGTGCCGCGGCAGACGAAACCACCGCCCCGGTCATCGCCCGCATGACCCTGATCCACGCCGACAGCATCCGGTGGTTACAGCAAAGGGCAGGGCAGGAGCCCGTTGCCGACGTCATCCACCTGGACCCCATGTTCCCTCACAGGGACAAAACCGCCGCGGTCAAAAAAGAAATGCAACTCTTCCGCCCCGTCGTCGGTGACGACCCGGATGCCGCCAACCTCCTTACCGCAGCCCTCGCCTGCGCCCGCTACCGGGTCGTCGTAAAACGCTCCAGACGAGCCCCGGCCATCACCGGCCCGGTCCCGGCCTTGAAGCTGGAAGGCAAAAGCAGCCGGTATGACGTTTATCCATTACAAGCGCTCCCTTCCGGCACCCAAACATGACAGCGTAATCCAGTAGCCAGAATCAGTCAGTCCGGCTTAACTGGGTAACCTGCGCAATCGCCTGCCGCTTCTCCACACTCAACACCAATCGCGCATCCTCGGAAACCTCCTCCAGCTCCCGGGTATAACCCAGACGCCCGTCGTCGCCGGCCACAATCACCCCGTTACCCGAAAGCTCGCCAATAAAGTTGCGGAACAACGTCTTGTCAAAAAACTCCGGCGCATTCAGGCCGAACAGAATCGACATACGCTCCGCCATCAGCGCACTCTCCTCTTCCAGCTCTTCGGCGGTCAGCGCCCCGGGGCCGTGCTTGCGAAGCGTCGCAATCACAATGTAATACCGCTCCAGGGTCTGGATGATAAACCGGGACAGGGTGTGCAGCTGGAGCCGCTCATCGGTGCCTTCCTCCGGGCCCATCACCCGGTCCCCGTCGGCCCGCAGTACCCCGTGGTCAGACAGGGTACTGATCCAGCGGTCCACCTCCACCCCCACCGAGTCCGGGTCATAGCGGATAAACAGCTCTGACTGGAGGTACGGGTAGATGGCACTGGCCAGGAAGATCACCTTGTCCCGTGCCATGGAGGTGCAGTTCTCGAACAGGCAGGCGATCAGTGCCGGCAGGGCGAACAGGTGCTGGATATTGTTGCGGTAATAGGTCATCAGCGTGGCATTGGTGCCGTCCAGCCCGATGATATCTCCCAGTTTCTGGGGGTAGCGGCCCACCAGGCCCATGGATTCACAGTAACGGATCCATTCCCGGCCATCCCCTTCCGGGAAGGTGACCGTTTCGGCGTAGGGGTGGGCCTTCAGCAGGTCCAGGTACTGGTCGAGCATGGTCGCCAGTTGCCGCTCATCCATGGCCAGGCGCTCGGTTGCCAGCAACAGGGTTGCCACCAGGTTGACCGGATTGATGGCGGCAGCGGAATTGATCCCGGTGGTCACCTGGCGGGCGAGGTGGTTCACGGCTTCCGGTAACCAGGCCGGGCGGGCCTCTGCGCCGACGGCTTCATGCTTCCACCCGGGCCGGGCCTGTTCCAGGGCATCATCCAGGTAAATGGCCTCGCCAAAGTTCACCGACACCTTGCCAAAGGAACTGCGCAGCTTGCGGGCGGTCCTGGCCAGGCCGACCACACTTTCCTGCTTTTTCTTCTTGCCCCGCAGTTCACCCAGGTAGGAGCGGCCTTCCATCACCTTCTCATAACCGATGTATACGGGCACCAGCACGATCGGCTTCTGGTGATCCCGCAGGAAACTGCGTACGGTCATGGACAGCATGCCCGGGCGGGGCTGCAGGGTGCGCCCGGTCCGGCTGCGACCGCCCTCCACGAAGTATTCCACCGAATAGCCCCGGGTAAATATTACATGCATGTACTCGTTGAACACGGCGGAGTAGAGCGGGTTATCCCTGAAGCTGCGACGCATGAAAAACGCCCCGCCGCGACGCAGGATCGGCCCCACCACCGGCATGTTCAGGTTGATGCCCGCCGCAATGTGGGGTGGCATCAGGCCATTGCGGTAAAGTACATAGGACAGCAGCAGGTAATCGATATGGGAGCGGTGGCAGGGGACATAGACCACGGCGTTCTCTTCCGCGACTTCCTGCACCTCACGGATATTGTTGATGCGGATGCCGTTGTAGATCCGGTTCCACAGCCAGCTCAGCAGCACCTCCAGAATGCGGATGGTGGCGATGGACATGCTGGAGGCAATTTCATTGGCGTATTCGTAGGCCCGCGCCCGGACCTTTTCCGGGTGCTCGTCCTCACCGCGGGCGGTTTCGCGGATGGCCTCACGAACGGCAGGTGTGCGGATCAGGTCTGTCACCAGCGTACGGCGGTGGGACAGGTCCGGTCCCAGCACCGCCTGGCGAACCCGGCGGAAATGGGTGCGCAGCAGGCGGGCGGTCTTGCGGCTGGCCCGGGCCCTGCTGTGGTGGTGTTCACGCACAATGTCCGCCAGTGACATGGGCTCACCGAAACGCACCAGGGTATTGCGGCCGTGCAGAAGGATGATCAGAAACTTTTGGAAGCGCCCCGCTACAGACCAGGTATCGGACAGCAGCAGCTTGAGCACGGACTTTTCCTTGTCCGGCGACCGGCCCCAGAACAGGGATACCGGCACCAGCTGGATGTCCAGGGTCGGGTCCTCCGCGGACAGGTTCACCAGCTGTTCCATCTGTGACGTCATGACCGGCGTCAGGCGGGGGCTGAAGCTGCTGCGGGCGCGGCGGTACAGAAAGCAGAAGGAGTGGTCCGGTCCGCCGTGCACCGGCATGGGTGCCCTGGCGGGCGGCAGGCCGGCGCGGGCCACCTCCTGTTCCAGTACCAGTCGGCTGGAGAGTGAGCTGTACTGCATGATGTAGCAGACCGGCCGGTCGGGATCCAGGTTCAGCTCGTCCCTGCCGGCTCCCAGTACATCGGTACGGACCCACAGGAACAGGAGTTTGCGCATCAGTGTCGTGATAGCACCGGAAACAGCCGGGAACAATCGCATTCAGTCAGACTCCGGACAGGGCGAAACAGGGCAACAAGTTTACTTGGTCGGGGCCGCCGGACAAAGGCGAGAATATGGTACATTTCAGGTTTTCAGACGACGCTGGAGTACCCGATGGCAAACTGGAACGCAGGCTGGTCCCGCAAGGCCCCGGAGGCAGATGACCTGGTCATCGCCATGAACGGCCCAGAGCTCTGGTGTCCGGAGGACGACTGGTACCATCGCTGGGGCAGTGTTGACGGTGCCCTGGACGAGGGTACCGAGCCGGTTTATGTGGGCGAGCTGGACGGCCGTAGTGTGTATGTGGCCAGCGTTGACCCGGGGATGCTTCTCTATCTGACCCGGCCGGTCCATCTCCGGGAAGCCCTGCTGACCATGCCGGATGCCCCGGCGGAAGTATTGGGCACTGCCGCCCAGGTTCAGCAGTGGTTCCGGGACCATCGGTACTGCGGCCGCTGCGGAACCGAAACCGGCTTCCATACCCATGAACGGGCCCGCTGGTGTGAGCCCTGTGGCATGCCGTTCTACCCGCGGCTGGCGCCCTGTGTGATTGTGGTGATTCGCCGGGGTGACCGCTTCCTGCTGGCCCGTTCCACCCGGGCGCGGAGTTATTTCTTCAGCCTGATTGCCGGTTTCGTGGAGCCCGGGGAGAGTGCCGAAGAGGCGGTTGCCCGCGAGACCCTCGAGGAAACCGGTCTTACGGTCACTAACGTCCGCTACTGGACCTCCCAGCCCTGGCCCTTTCCACACCAGCTGATGCTGGGCTTCTTTGCCGACTACGAATCCGGCGACCTGGTACTGCAGGAAGACGAAATCGCCGAGGCGGACTGGTTCACGCCGGACGAGCATCCCCCCATACCGCCGGAAACCACCATTGCCGGTCGCCTGATACTCCGGCTGAAAGAGGAAATGCAGGGAGAGCGCGGAGTTTGAAGCCGGGGGCTCCGGGCAGGGTGCCCGAAATACTGGTGTTTGACTCAGGCATTGGCGGTCTGAGCATTGCCCGTTGCCTGCATCGGCAGGTGCCCGCGGCGAGGCTCACCCATGTGGCTGATAACGCCGGTTTCCCTTACGGCAACCAGCCCGAGGAAACAGTGATCGAGCGCACCGTGACCCTGGTGATGGAGCAGCTCCGGGAACGTCCGTTCGATGTCATTGTGGTGGCCTGCAACACCGCGAGCACGGTGGCCCTGCCGGCCCTGAGGGCGGCTACCGACGTCCCGGTGGTAGGGGTGGTGCCCGCCATCAAGCCGGCCTCCGCCGTCTCGGAGAATCGTCGTATCGGACTCCTGGCCACCCCGGCCACCGTCCGTCGCCCCTACCTGGAAGATCTCATCGGCGACTTCGCGGCGGATTGCCGGATCGAGCGGGTAGGGCACCCGGAACTGGTCACCTGGATTGAAGACTGGGCCAGGGGGCGGCCCCTGCCGGAGCCCGCATTGTCAGTGGCTCTGCAGCCTTTCCGGGACGCCGGAGTCGACACCCTGGTGCTGGGATGTACCCACTACCCCCTGATTACCGAAGCCCTGCAGAGACTGTTGCCCGAGGTTCGCTTCTGGGTGGACTCCGGCGACGCGATCGCCCGGCGCACCCTGTACCTGCTGGAGCGGGCGGGGTTCGACGCAGATGCCTTGCAACGCTTTCAGTCCTCTGGTCACCGGTGTCTGTTTTCCGGGCCGGTGATGGATGACATTGACCGTTTCCTGGATGCCCTCGGTTTTTACCGGTCCTGATTTCGCCGGCGGTCTCCCCGGAAACCGTCTGTTGTCACGCACTGCTGGCGATGGGTAGTGCGTGGCAGTCCAGCAGTTCGGCAATCCGGTCACCCGGCTGGGCCCGGCCAAACAGAAAGCCCTGCACAAGGTCGCAATCGCTGGTGGACAGGTACTCCAGTTGATCCTGTGTTTCCACGCCTTCTGCCACGATTTCCAGCTTCAGCCCCTGGGCCATGGCAATGATGGCGTTCACGATGCAGGCGCCGTCGTTGCCTGAGCGGACACCGTGCACGAATGAGCGGTCGATCTTGAGGGTATGAATGGGCAGGTGGTGCAGGTAGTTCAGCGAGGAATAGCCGGTACCGAAGTCGTCGATCGCAATGCGAACACCGTGGCGGGCCAGCTCCCGCAGGGTATGGCTGACCTGCTCCAGGTCGTTCATGATGACGTTTTCGGTGATTTCGATCTCCAGGTTGGCCGGCGGAAAGCCAATATGTCGCAGCTGCGACATCAGCCGTTCAGTGAACATCGGGTGTTCCACCTGAACCGGGGACAGGTTGACCGCCAGGCGGAGATCCCGGTGCCCGGCGGCTATCCACTGGCCCACTTCCTCACAGGCACTGGTCAGGACCTGATGGCTGATTTCGGAGATCAGGTTGGTCTCCGAGGCAAGGGGCAGGAAGTCCGCTGGCATCAGCAGGCCACGTTCCGGGTGCTGCCAGCGTACGAGGGCCTCAAGGCCGGTTATCCGGCGGGTGCGCAGGCACACCTGGGGCTGGTAGTGCACCCTGAGTTCACCGTCGCTGATGGCCCTGCGAAGGTCCCGCTCCAGGGTCAGCCGTTCACTGGAGTCTACGGTCATGCTGCTCTCAAAGAAGCAGTAGCTGTCCTTGCCCCGGGACTTCACCTGGTACATGGCCAGGTCTGCATTGCGGATCAGCTGTTCAATGTTGTCGCCGGCTTCCGGGAACATGGCGATGCCGATACTGACACCGATAAAGATATCCTGGTTGTCCAGCTGGAAGGGCTCGCGCAGCGCATTGATCAGTTTGTTGGCGATCACTGCGGCGTCTTCCCGGTCCGGTACCGCCGGCAGCAGCAGGGTGAATTCATCACCTCCGAAACGGGAGAGCGTATCGCCCTTGCGAAGGCACTTCTCCAGGCGTTGGGTCACAGCCTGTAGCAGGCGGTCACCCACGGTATGCCCGAGGGTGTCATTGATGATCTTGAACCTGTCCAGGTCCAGGAACATGACCGCCAGCTGCTGGTGATGACGGCTGGCGTGGTTGAGGGCCATGGTCAGCCGGTCCCTGAACAGGGCGCGGTTGGGCAAGCGGGTGAGCAGGTCATGGTAGGCCTGGAAACTGATGAACGCCTCGGCCTCCTTGCGCTCGGTAACATCGCGGGCAATGCCGTAGTAGCGGGCATGAAGACTCAGGTCGCTGTATTCCCTGTCGCCCAGTGTCCGCCAGCTGTCATCACTGATGGGGAAAGCGGTAATCTCGAAATGTCGGGTCGCCCGGTCCGAGCCGCTGGCCCGCAGGCAGACCTCGAAGGAGACCGGGTGGTCAGCGCTGATGCCCGGGTCGTTAAGGGCCAGCTTGCTTCTTGAGGCCTCCTCGTCGTCGAGTAACAGGCGGAAGTGTTTTCCCAGCAGGTCTGCCGGCTGATATCCCAGCAGGTTAACGACTTTGCGGTTAAGGAAGCAGAAGCGTCCCTGACCATCCAGCATAAAGACAATGTCCGGCGAGTTGTTGACGATATATCGGTGCAGGGATTCGGACTTCTCCAGCCTTTGCTGGACATCTTCGTGGGCCCGCAGCAGCGACTGCTTGCCCAGCACGTTCTCCAGTGTGGCCAGCACTTCGTCCGGATCGAAGGGTTTGCGGATGTAGTCACTGGCTCCCCGTCGCAGGGCCCGGCTTACAGCGCGGAATGAGGTCTCGCCACTGACCACGACCAGGGCGCAGTCCGGCTGCAGGCGTGAGGCCTCTTCCATCACCTGGAAGCCATCCCTGCCCGGCATGTTCAGGTCCAGCAGCGCCATGGTGAACCGGTGTTCCCGTAACAGCTGGCAGGCCTCGCTGCCATTGCTGGCGGTTACCGCCCGGAACCCGTGATCACCGAGCAGGCTGGCAAGGCTCGCCAGCAGACGCGGGTTGTCGTCGGCCACCAGAACCTGTTGCCGGGCCCGGAGCCGGTCGGACTCAGAATCGCTTGTCTGGATCATCGCACATCGCTCATTCACCCGTGCCGGTTTGACCTCCGCCTGCCGGAGGTTGTCCTGGTACCCTGGTGGCGGTTGCTACCCTGGGGCGTTACCGGTCTTCTGTTGGTGTCCACGCCGGAAACAGCAGGCGGAACAAGGTTCCTGACTGACTGCTCTGGCAACTGATGATGGCGTCCATGTCATCCATTAACTGCTTGACAATACTCAGGCCAAGGCCGCTGTGTGCCCCGCCCTTGGCGGAGGCGACCGGTTCGAACAGCTGGCGCCTGACCGCATCCGGTAGCCCGGGGCCATTATCCTCGATGATAAGCTCCACCCACTGCCGGTTCTGTTGCCAGACCGGTGCGCTTGACCGGACCAGCACGTGAACGCCACCCTCCGGACGGCTCTCCGCAGCGTTACGAAGGAGATTCAGCAGTACCTGACGGATCGGGGCAGCCGGTACGTCGACGGCGGTGCTCTCATCGCAAAGATCAAGGCTGCAATGGGTATGCAGCTCGTGGAACAGGCCGTCCGTCAACAGGTCCGTCAGGGCCAGTACCTCCTGGTTTATAACAGCTTTGCCGAGATCTGACTGTGACAGGAGGTCTGCATCAGTGCCCTGACTGGTGAGTTCCGCCAGCAGGTCACTGGCCCTGGCCAGTTCCTCTTCGATAATGTCGATATCCCGCTCACCGCCGGAGTCTGACAGGTGAGAGCGCAGCCGGGCGAGATATTGTCGCACTACCGTCAGCGGATTGTTGATTTCATGCACCTGGCGCCGTATCTGTTCCGGGGCCACGGTGGTCGTTGCCCCCTCGATAAGGTCACCGGCCAGCAGGTCACGAACCGCGGCAACGGTCAGGCGTCGGGTTGCCCCCGGGCCGTCATAGACCGCTTTACCCGGTATGCCCATGTCACGGGCCAGGTCCAGGGTTTCCAGCCGGATACGTCGCAGTATCTCCGCACTGAGTTCCTCTTCAAGTCCGAACAGGGTTCTGGCCATGGTCAGGCCGTGGCCTTCCCTTGTCACCAGTTGCACCGCCACCGCCGTTATTCGCCCCAGGTGGCCGGCGCTCATGAGTGGGGTTGCATCTTCCAGCTGCCGGCTGAGGGCCTGCTGTATCTCACTGTCCAGACGCCAGTGTGCGGCAAGTTCCGCGCTGAGTTCCGGGTAGGGAGGAGCACCGGACCTGTCGGGTTCCGCCAACTCCCGCCTCAGAAGCAGCAGGCGCCCTGAATTGTGGAGCATTCCGGCGAGAAAGGCCGTATCGGGTTCAGAATAGCGGGTCAGCCGTGCAAGCGCACGGGAGGTCAGCGCCACAGCGAGGGCGTCATGCCAGAAGCCGTGAAGCTTCTGCCAGAACCCCTCAGCCATTTCAAACAGGACTTGCTGCAGTGCCGCCGTCAGTACCAGGTTACCGAGCCGGTCGGTGCCCAGCCTGAGCAGTGCCTGTTCCAGGGTTGTTACCGGCTGGGGCAGGTGCACTGCTGCGCCGTTTGCCAGGGTGAGAACCCTGGCGGTAAGGGCCGGGTCCTGGTGCACGATGTCGGTTATCCTGCGATAGCTGTCGTGCCCACGGCAGGCCTCCAGGGCCCTGAGATGGACCTCCGGTAGAGTGGGCAAGGGCTCGGTAACCGACGTCTGTGTCATGATGTTTTGTTAAGTTGCGTAAACAAATGTTACATGTCAGTGGCTTAGCATAGCTAATAAAAGTGACATATCAAGCTATTCCTGTCGATTAAATAAACAGTTTCACTGGGAATAGCTGAGAAGGGTATGATAGTCGGGCATTAATGCGCGCCTGTCACCTGGCGCTCGTGGAACAGGATTATGGTCCGGGATGGCTGTCAGCGAATCGTTTAGTCAGAAGTCAGATGGTCTTGCTGCTACTGGTCCGGCGAGTGGGGGCAGAACCCCTGATATTGTCGCCCTGACCGGCGGCAAGGGCGGGGTGGGCAAGACCTCGGTCGCGGTGAACCTGGCGCTTACCATGGCCCGGCAGGGCCGGCGGGTATTGTTGCTGGATGCAGATACCGACCTGGCGAACGTGAGTATCCTGCTGGGGCAGTATCCACAACGTACCCTGGAGCATGCCGTCACCGGCGATTGCCCGCTGGGCGACGTGATCATGGAGGGGCCCTATGGCCTGCATGTGATCGCAGGTGCCTCCGGTGTTCAGCGGTGTATGGACCTTGATACTGAAGACGCTGGCCTAATCCTTCAGCAACTGGCCTCCCTGGAGCGCAATTACGACATTGTGCTGATTGATACCGCATCCGGCCTGCGCCCTGCCGGGCTACACATGATTGCCCTGGCGGCCCTGGCCTGTGTGGTGATCACCCCGGATCCTGCGTCACTGACCGATGCCTACTCCCTGTTGCGAGTGCTGCAGCGTCGCGGTTACCGGCGAGTGCCGGGGGTGATTGTGAACATGGCAGCAGGGCCGTCACAGGCGCAATCAGTCTATCGCCGATTTGCCGGCGCGGTCCGCAAACACCTTGCCATGGATGTTGACTACATCGGCGCCGTCTGGCGGGACGAGTCCATCCGTCAGTCCGTGGAGCTGCAGAGGCCGGTGGCCACGCTGTCCGAGGCGGACCCCTCCTTCAAGCAGTTCATTACCCTGGCCGACCAGGTGAACCGGCACCTGATGCACCGCCCCTCCAGCAAAGCCGGATTAGCGGCTTATTGGGAACACCGCACCCGGCTTGCCGAGGTCCCTGCCGAGCGAACCCCGCCCCAGGCCGCTGCCGGGTCATCTGTTGAGTCACTCCAGGCCGATCCGGTGTTGACCAGCCCCGACCAGGTCCCGGCAGTAGCTGCCAGCCCGCCCCATGCGCGATGCCAGGATCTGTTTCGTCAGATGGAGGCGCTGCTGGAAGATCACTCCGATGACCGGGTGCTCCAGCAGGAGGCGCTGAAGGGAACGTCTGCACTGCTGTTGCGCATTGCGGCGGGCTCCGGCGACTCTCCCCAGCAGTCGGAACCCACTTACAGCAAAGCCGATTTTGGTCCGCAACAGACGTTGCTGGAGCGCCTGCGTTCAGAGCCGGACTCGGTACGAGTGGATGGTTTTCTGGCAAGGTTTTCCGGCGCTTGTGAGCAGTAAATCGACAGTTTAATTTCCGCCTGTTGACTCCATATTGTCATGGTCTCCATGGCAGACTCACGTCAGCAGATGCAGCATGAAGGTGGCGTTTCTGAACTGGCCCGCATTATGCAAATCTTCATGCAAATCTTCCGGACAGCATACGAGAAGGAGTTCAATCGACATGACCCAACTGTTTCCTGAATCCGACGACACCGAGTCCTCGGTCCGCCGTGCCCTGAAGGGCAAGCATGTTCTGATTACCGGCACCACGGGGTTCCTGGGCAAGGCTGTACTGGAAAAACTGATCCGCGCGGTGCCGGAGGTGGGAGGGGTGCATGTGCTGGTGCGCGGCAATGCCCGCCACCCTGATGCCCGCGAGCGTTTTTACAGCGAAATTGCCAGCTCCAGTGTGTTTGAGCGACTGCGTAACCAGGATAACGAGGGTTTTGAGGCCTTTCTGGAAGACAAGGTCCATTGTGTCCAGGGTGAGCTTACCCGTCCCCGTTTTGGTTTGACGGAAGCCGAACACGAGCGCCTGGCCGGCCGGGTGGACCTGGTGATCAACTCTGCCGCCAGCGTCAACTTCCGCGAGGAACTGGACAAGGCCCTGAGCATCAACACCCTTTGCCTGGATAATGTGGCAGCCTTTGCCAGGGCCGGTGGCCGCACGCCGGTGGTGCAGGTGTCCACCTGCTACGTCAATGGCATGAACAGCGGCCACATTGGCGAAGACATCATCAAACCTGCCGGTGCCGCCATCCCCCGGAGTGAGCACGGCTACTACCATACCGACGCCCTGATACGCCTGCTTCAAGACAAGGTTACCGACGTCCGCTCCCGCTACGCCGGCAAACAGCTGGAAAAGAAACTGGTGGAGCTGGGCATCCGTGAGGCCAATCACTATGGCTGGAGCGACACCTACACCTTTACCAAGTGGCTGGGTGAACAGCGCCTGATGGAAGCACTGTCGGACCAGGCCCTGACCATCGTGCGTCCGTCCATTATCGAGAGCGCCCTGAAAGAACCGATGCCCGGCTGGATCGAGGGAGTCAAGGTGGCAGACGCCATTATCCTGGCCTATGCGCGGGAGAAGGTCACCGTGTTCCCGGGCAACCGTGAAAGCGTGATCGACGTGATCCCGGTGGACCTGGTTGCCAACAGTATCCTGCTGGCCGGTGCCGAGGCCCTGGTGCGGGAGCCGGCACGGAGGATCTACCAGAGCTGCAGCGGGTCCATGAACCCCGTTTCCCTGGGCGAGTTTATCGACCACCTGATGGCCGAAGCGAAAGAAAACTACGCCGCCTACGACAAGCTGTTCTGCCGGCAGCCCAGCAAGCCGTTCATGGCGGTGAACCGGACCCTGTTCGATACGGCGGTGACCGGTATGCGGGTATCCCTGTCACTGGCCAGCAAGGCCATGAAGATGGCCGGCCACAGCCGCGAGCTGAAACTGCTGCGCAACCTGGACACCACCCGGGCCCTGGCCACCATTTTCGGTTTCTACACAGCGCCGGACTATGTGTTCCATAACGAGAAACTGATGGACCTGGCGGAGCGCATGGGTGACGCCGACCGGGAGCTGTTCTCTGTCGATCCCCGGCGGATTGGCTGGGAAACCTACCTGCGCAAGACCCACCTGGGTGGGCTCAACCGCTATGCCCTGGGCGACCGGCGTATCTACAGCCTGCGCACACGCCGCCAGCGCCGGGCGGCCGTTGCCGCCTGACGGGGCTCCCTTTCCCTCCGCCCCGGTGCTTTTCACAAGGCCCGGGGCGAACTATCCTTCCCTGTATGCAGAGCGGAGCACGCTGTCAGCGTCGCAAGGCATCTCTGGACCATTCAACGATCCCCGGTAGTACGTTGGTCTAATTCAATGGGTCGCCCTTAAATGGTCAGATAGGGCAATCCACTTATTGCAGATGCCTGTTGTCAGGAGCTGTTTCCAGAACAGGTTTGGGATTCGTGGCATCTGCCGGCCGCCGGAGAAGACGGTGTGCCGATGACAAGTTCTGTTCCAACAATTCCGACAACTCAGTAACAGACTCTGTAAAGCAAGGGGGAAACAATGACCGACAAGAAGCTATACCCGGTACCCGACCATTTCGCGAAAAGGGCACTGCTCAGCCGCGAACAGTACGAACAGATGTACAAGCAGTCCATCGATGACCCGGATACCTTCTGGGGCGAACACGGCAAGCGTCTGGACTGGATCAAGCCCTACAGCAAGGTGAAGAACACCACCTACGACTACAACAACCTGTCCATCAAGTGGTTCGAGGACGGCGTACTGAACGCTTCCGCCAACTGCCTGGACCGGCACCTGGAAAAGCGCGGCGACCAGACGGCGATCATCTTTGAAGGTGACGACCCTGCGGAATCCCGCAACGTTACCTACCGTGAACTCCATGCAGAAACGGCCAAGTTCGCCAACGTCCTGAAAACCCTGGGCGTCAAGAAAGGCGATGTGGTCACCATCTACATGCCCATGATCGTGGAAACCGCCGTGGCCATGCTGGCCTGCGCCCGCATCGGCGCCATTCACTCGGTGGTCTTCGGCGGCTTCTCACCCGAGGCACTGGGTGCCCGGGTGGAAAACGGCAAGTCCCGCTTCATTGTTACGGCGGATGAAGGCCTGCGCGGCGGCCGCAAGATCCCCCTCAAGAAAAACGTGGACGCGGCCCTGGAAGGGGACTCCGTGCCGGATGTGGAAAAAGTGGTTGTGGTTACCCGTACCGGCGGCGACGTGCCCTGGGATGCCAGCCGTGACGTTCGTTACGAAGACCTGATGAAAGACGCCTCCGCCGAGTGCCCACCGGAGCCCATGGGCGCGGAAGACCCGCTGTTCATGCTGTACACCTCCGGCTCCACCGGCGCGCCCAAGGGCGTACTGCATACCACCGGCGGTTACCTGACGTACGTGTCCATGACCCACGAATATGTCTTTGATTACCAGGACGGCGATGTCTACTGGTGCACGGCAGACTTCGGCTGGGTCACCGGTCACAGCTATATCCTTTACGGCCCGCTGGCCAACGGTGCCATCACCGTGCTGTTCGAGGGCGTGCCCAACTACCCGGACAGCTCCCGCATGGGCCAGGTAGTGGACAAGCACAAGGTCAACGTTCTGTACACCGCCCCAACCGCAATCCGCGCCCTGATGGCTGAAGGCGAAGACTGCATGAAGGGCACCACCCGCGAGAGCCTGCACCTGCTGGGTTCGGTGGGCGAACCCATCAACCCGGAGGCCTGGGAGTGGTATCACCGGGTAATCGGCAATGGCAAGTGCCCGATTGTGGACACCTGGTGGCAGACTGAGACCGGCGGCATCCTGATCTCGCCGCTGCCAGGCGCTGTGGACCTCAAACCCGGTTCCGCCACCTTGCCATTTTTCGGCGTGCAGCCGGCACTGGTGGACAGTAACGGCAATGTCCTGGAAGGCGCTGCCGAGGGCAACCTGGTCATCATGGACAGCTGGCCCGGCCAGATGCGGACCATCTACGGTGACCATGATCGCTTCAAGCAGACCTACTTCAGCGCCTACCCGGGCATGTACTTCACCGGTGACGGTGCCCGTCGTGACGAAGACGGCTACTACTGGATCACCGGCCGGGTGGATGACGTGCTCAACGTCTCCGGCCACCGCCTGGGTACCGCCGAGGTGGAAAGCGCCCTGGTCGCTCACGACAAGGTAGCGGAAGCCGCCGTGGTGGGCTTCCCCCACGACATCAAGGGCCAGGGCATCTACGTCTATGTCACCCTGGTGCAGGGCGTGGAGGCCACCGAGGAGCTGCGCAAGGAACTGGTGCAGTGGGTGCGCAAGGAAATCGGCCCCATCGCATCACCGGACGTCATCCAGTGGGCGCCGGGCCTGCCCAAGACCCGCTCCGGCAAGATCATGCGCCGCATCCTGCGCAAGATCGCTGCCAACGAGCATGATCAGCTGGGCGACACCTCCACCCTGGCGGATCCGGGCGTGGTGGACGAGCTGATCAGCGAACGCGCTTTCAAATAAGCGCCACCGATAACGGTGCCAGAGGCCCGGCCTGGTCAGCGCATTGACCAGACCGGGCACTGCCGATGCCCGCAGGGACCAACCCCCTGCGGGCATCGTCGTATTTGGGGTAGAATAGGCGGCAGCCCCGGTGGGGGGCTCGACAATCCGGCTTGCACAAAGCCGGGTCAGCCCTGCCGCCAGCCAGGTACCAAGCCGGAATAACAAGAGGATGCCCGTGGATGACTCAACACATAATCATCGCTGATGACCACCCGCTGTTCCGTGCGGCACTGCGTCAGGCCGTAAGCCAGGCAGTTCCCGACGCGGAGGTGGCCGAGGTTGAGAGCATCAAGGCCCTGCAGGCCGCCGTGGAACAGAAGCCGGACGCCGATCTGGTGCTGCTGGACCTGAACATGCCCGGCGCCCACGGTTTTTCCGGCCTGGTGTTCATGCGCGGCCAGTACCCGGGGTTACCGGTCGTGGTGGTCTCCGGCTCTGAAGACCTGCAGGTCATGCGCCGCTCCATCGACTACGGCGCCTCCGGCTTCATTCCCAAGTCCGCGCCACTGCCGGAAATCACCGACGCCATCCAGGCGGTACTGGAAGGGGACATGTGGCTGCCGGAAGGCGTCGCCGAAAAGCTTGAACAGACCCAGGCAGAAAACACCGACTTCTCGGACAAACTGGCGTCCCTCACGCCACAACAATTCCGGGTACTGGGTATGCTGGCCGAAGGCATGCTCAACAAACAGATCGCCTACGACCTGGACGTCTCCGAAGCCACCATCAAAGCCCACATCACCGCGGTCTTCCGCAAGCTCGGCGTGCGCAACCGCACCCAGGCCGTGATCGCCATCCAGCAAATGGAGTTGGATCCGTCGGATACTTCGCTGTCAGGTAGCTAGGTTTGCTTCTGACTCCGTTTTTTCAAAACTGGATCGTTGGGACTGAGGATAGCTCCACAGTTCGAGCGCGTGGGGTGAGGGCTTTTTCCGGGACCTTTGAAAAGAGGGGCCTTTTCGAAGAGCCTCCAGGGATGGATTTACGGCGTGTCCCGGCAAAAGCCCTCGCCTCGCGCGCTTTGCACGGAATCGAAGGCTGCCCCTTGTGAGTGCTTGGTGATTTAAACGTTTCCAGGATTGGTGAGCGCTCCATAACTAGCGCTTCACAAACTCCAACCGGCCGGGCGCCACCCGCAAATCCATGTCCGTCATACCCATCAGCCGCGCGCCGAGACTGGTGTCGTCCAGCCGATAAACCGGAATGGTTTCCAACATCTGGGCGACGACCCGCATGATGTTATCCGTCACCGGTGCCAGCTCACCGCTGCTGAAGTAGGGCGTGTCCACACTGCTTTCCAGCAGCTTCAGCCGGCGTATATAGATAGCCCGCTCCTCGCTGTCATACACCGGTGACCCTTCCACCTTCAACCGGATGTCAGCGGGGATCTTCGCCATCAGGGCGTTCAGGGCGACCTGGCCTGACAGATCGATAACGGCCACATCGCGACCGTCTGGCCCCAGGGTAATGTCAGCGTTGTCGAGAGAAAGGCTAAGGGGCGAGCCCGCCTGCAACTGCTGGCGGTCGTAGTTGCTGACAGCATCCTGCAGGTGGCGCTCGAGGGTTCCCTCACTGATGGTCAGGGGCGAGAAGCCGGCGCATCCCGAAAGAAGCGTCAAAACAAGGGTCAGGGCAAGCAG
This sequence comes from Marinobacter sp., assembly GCF_041690615.1. GTDB lineage: Bacteria > Pseudomonadota > Gammaproteobacteria > Pseudomonadales > Oleiphilaceae > Marinobacter. Next base: position 28,140 of record NZ_JAWLGY010000015.1, on the reverse strand, counting down.
TGGGCGCAATATCATGGCAGTTCCTTTGGTCTTTCCGGCGTTGGTACAGGTCGGCTATAGAGTGAACGACCCACGGGCTGCCGGCAAGCACTGACCAGGCAGGTATTACCCGTACAGTGGCCATGGAGCCTGTGCAGGCGGCTATTCATTCTCCGGGGTGGCATTCAGATGCAACCCGCCATCCTCATCGAAGACCGCGTGGATCAGAATGGGCTGGCAACATACCTGGCAATCCTCCACGTATTCCTGGTCCCGCACGGAAGGGTCCACGAACACTTCCAGGGTTTCCCAGCAGTAGGGGCATTGCAGGGTGGCGGGCTCAAGCATGGCTCGTCTTCATCAGGGTCGGTCGGCCCGCTACACAGCGCTGCAGGTAGCGGGCTGGCGTATCAGGAGAGGTTGTCAGAACTGCTGCTTTGCCATCCACGGAATAATCCGGTCGAAGGCCTCCTCCAGCTTCTCACAGGTCGTCGAGAAGCTCAGCCGCAGGGCATTCTGCGTGTGCTCCCCGAAGGCGTCCCCGGGCACGGTACACACCCCGGTCTCTTTCAGCATGCGCAGGGCCAGGTCCGAGCCATCCACATGGGGTGGCAGGGTTGGGAAGGCAAAGAAGGCGCCGCCGGGCTTGTAGCCGGTCAGATGAGGCGTCTGGTCGATCAGCTCGACAATCTTGTCCCGGCGCTCCCGGTAGATATCCACCATGTCCCTGACACACTGCTGGTCGCCGGTCAGTGCCGCCACCCCGGCAAACTGGGACGGTGTGTTGGCCACCGAGGTGGTGAACATATGGTACCGGCGCAGGCTCTTGATGGTGGCCTGGCTGGATATCACCCAGCCTACCCGCAGGCCCGCCATGCTGAAGGTCTTGGAGAAGCTGCTGATGCACATGATGTTGTCCAGATCCACCGCGCACTTGAGCACGCTGGCGTAGTCATCATCGTCAAAAATCAGGTGGTCGTAGACCTCATCCGCGTAGATCTGAATGCCCCGGTAGGCGCACTCTTCCACAATGGTTTCCACGGTGGAACGGGGGTACACGGCGCCAGTGGGGTTGTTGGGGGAGTTGAGGATGATCGCATAGGTGCGCGAGCCCATGGCCCGGATGACTTCGTCCGGGTCAAGCTGATGGTCATTTTCGGGCCGGGTGGGAATGTACTTCACCTCGCCGCCGTTCATACGGATCAGGGGCGCATAGAGCAGGAACGTGGGGTCGGTAATGATGAATTGCCGGCCGGGCTGGGCGGTTGAGGTAATGGCCAGGTACATGGCCTCGGTGGCGCCGCTGGTGATCAGGATGTTGTCCCGGGTCAGCTTGCGGTTATAACGCTTGCCATAGTAATCCCGCAGGGCCACCAGCAGTTCCGGCAGGCCCGCATCCATGGTGTAGCCGGTCTGGCCGGCATTGAGGGCGTCCACATAGGCATCGATGATGTGTTTTGGCGTGGGCAGGTCAGGCTGGCCAATGGACAGGTGAATCACGTCCTTCATGGTGGACGCCATGTTCACCATGCGTCGGATACCCGGCACAGGAATCGCCTGCATCGCAGGGTTCCAGGAGGCCTTGGCCTTGCGGTATTTCACCTTGCGCGGCTGGGTTTGCCCGGTATCTTTTGCAGCCTCTGCCATAAGCACCTCTCACGGCCATGAATGGAAGTCTGGTGGGGCCTTCAGGCCCTCTCGGGCAGAGTAGTCCACCAAGTGATTCCGGTACAAGGGCTACAGCGTGCAATTGATGATTTCGGTGAAGGCTGGCTGAGTTCTCGGGTAGCAAGGAATCGGGTAGGTCTTTTCGGGATACGCTGTGAATACATCCCTGTACGCTCGGCTTCGCCAACGCACGATCCCGAAAAGACCTACCCGATTCCTTGTCACGAACTGGGTGCTGCCCGCTTATCGACAACGAGGTTGGCTTGTCACGTTGACCCTTATGGTCGCAGCGACCAAACTCTGGGAAAGCCAAAGAGACGAACCGGAGGATTCAGCACCCATGAGCCACGACCAGAAGCCTGTCATCACCGTACTGACCGCACCGGGGGAGCCGGAGCCGCCGGGTATTGATGCGGTTCGCGCCAGGGGTGAGGTCCGGCTGGCCTGGGACGAGGAAACCCTGCGGGAGGCCCTGCCTGGCAGTCGGGTGATGATGGTGACGGATTTCCGCACCGAGGCGCTGGAGGCGGCGTGGCCCACAGCGGACAAGCTGGAGTGGATCCATGCCACCAGCGCCGGGGTGGATGCGTTGATGTTTCCGGCACTGATCGACAGCGACGTGACGGTCACCAATGCCCGGGGCATTTTTGACCGCAGCATTGCCGAGTATGTGCTGTGTACCATGCTGATGTTCGCCAAGGACTTCCCCCGCTCCATGCGCCTGCAGGCCGGGCACAAGTGGAAGCACCGTGACACAGAGCGGGCAGAGGGGCGTGAAGTGCTGATCGTGGGCGCGGGCTCCATTGGTCGTCAGATTGCTCGCCTGGCGAGAGCTGTTGGCATGAACCCCCACGGCGTGGCCCGTCGTGCCAGAAGTGGTGATGACGACTTCGTGGCCGTCCACGCCAATGAGCAGCTTTTTGATCAGCTGGCGGTGGCGGATTTCGTGGTGATTGCGGCGCCGCTGACCCCTCAGACCGAAGGGCTGTTTGACCAGAAAGCCTTCGCCGCCATGAAAAAGGAAGCCCGCCTGATCAACATCGGCCGTGGTCCCATCGTGAACACCAAAGACCTGATCGATGCGCTGAACAAGGGCGAAATCGCCGGCGCCGCGCTGGATGTGTTCGAAGAGGAGCCCCTGCCGGAAGACCACCCGCTATGGGAAATGGGCAACGTCATCCTGACCCCCCACATGTCCGGCGACTTTATCGGCTGGCGCAGGGCCCTGACGGACCAGTTCCTGGAAAACTTCGACCGTTGGCACAAGGGTGACGAGTTATTCAACCACGTAGACAAGAAGCTGGGCTACGCGGGTAGTTGATGGAGGTGGTTGGGAGTGGACTCTCAAGCCACTCCCAACCACGCATACCACCCGGCCAGTATCTCATCCCCGAACCACAATGCCAGCAACCCGGCAGCCGCCAGGTAAGGCCCGAACGGAATCGGCACATCCCGCCCATGGCGGCGGAACACCATCAGGCTGATGCCTACCACCGCACCCACCAGGGATGACAGCAAGATCACTGCCGGCAGCAACTGCCATCCCAGCCAGGCCCCAATGGCAGCAAGCAGCTTGAAGTCCCCATGCCCCATGCCTTCCTTGCCGGTCACCAGCTTGAACAGCCAGTAAACGGACCACAAGGACAGGTAGCCGGCAACCGCCCCCCAGAACGCACTCTGAAAGTCCGTCAGGTAGCCGAAGTAGTTCAGCACCAGCCCCAGCCACATCAGGGGCAGGGTGATGTTATCCGGCAGCAGCTGGGTGTCGAAATCGATCATGGTCAGGGCAATCAGCGCCCATACCAGTACCAGCGCCCAGAGCGTACCCACCGAAGGGCCCAATAGCCATACGGTCAGCACCGAAAAGAGTGCAGTAACCGCTTCGATCAACGGATAACGGACCGAAATTCGTGCGCTACAACGGCTGCACTTGCCCCTGAGGAACAGATAACTGACCACCGGAATATTCTCCCAGGGGCGAATCTTGTGACCGCAGGAAGGGCAGGTAGATGCCGGCCGGGACAGGGTGATGCGCTCCTCGCTACTGCGCTCTTTTTCCGGAACCGCCAGGAACTCCTCGCACTGACAACGCCAGTCCTGGTGCATCATTTTGGGCAGTCGCAAGATGACGACGTTCAGAAAGCTGCCAATGCAGAGTGAGACGAAGAGTACTGTGAAATAGAACAGCCAGGGAGTAGTCAGTAGAGCGTCGAGAACAGCCATGGAAAACCTGTGTTATTAGGGGGCACCGCAGCGTGGCGGGAGTTAAAGATCGTTTTGCCACGGAATCCACGGCCCTTCGACAAGCTCAGGGCGATCGGGACAGTTAAAAGACTGTGATAGCCACGGAAGCACACGGAAAAGAATGTTTTTTGCACCGGACATTCACGGACCAAAAAGCAAGCTAAAACCTTGTCGGTGTGGGTCCGTGGCCAATAACCACTCTTCTTTTTGGCTTGCTTTTTCCGTGTTCTTCAGTGGGTTCCGTGGCACAAACGCTTTAAACTTCCCCGTTCGCCCTGAGCTTGTCGAAGGGCCGTGGCCGCGGATCCCGCGGCAAAAAACCAGGCGTCAACCAACCACCTGACCCATCTGGAAGATCGGCAGGTACATGGCCACAATCAGACCACCCACCAGCACACCCAGCACCGACATGATCATCGGCTCCATCAGAGCGGTGAGGTTGTCTACCATGTCATCCACCACAGCCTCGTAGTGCTCGGCCACCTTGCCCAGCATCTCATCCAGATTACCGGATTCCTCGCCAATGGCCGTAAGCTGTACAGCCATCACCGGGAATACATCCGTCTGGCGCATGGCCGCCTGTAGCTGAACACCGGAAGATACTTCATCTTTAATCTTGAAAATGGCGTCCCGGTACACCGCGTTACCGGTGGCACCGGCCACAGAGTCTAGGGCATCTACCAGCGGTACGCCGGAGGCAAACGTAGTGGACAGCACCCGACCAAATTTCGCTACCGCCGACTTGTCGAGAATTTCGCCAACAATGGGCACTTTAAGCAGATATTTGTCGACAAAGTCAGAAAACTTCTGTGATCGCCGCTTCGCCTGCCCAAACGCAAAGATAAACGCCACAATACCCAGCAGTACAACAAACCACCATTTCTGCATCCACTCCGACAGGTTGATCACCATCTGGGTAAACACAGGAAGGTCAGCACCAAACCCCTGGAACAGGCTTTCGAACTGAGGCACGACCTTCACCAGCAAGATTGCCGTCACGATGATCGCCACCACAATAACGGCAATCGGATAGGTCATCGCCTTCTTGACCTTCTTCTTGAGAATCTCCGTCTTCTCAAGGTAATTGGCAATACGATCCAGCATCTGCTCCAGCGCACCGGCCTTTTCACCGGAATCCACCAGGTTACAGTACAGATCGTTGAAGTGCTTCGGATGACGACGCAGCGCGCCGGCAAAGCTGGTGCCCGAAGCAACATCATTGCGGATAGCAATCACAAGCTCCTGTAGCCCCTTGTTGTCCAGGCCGTCGGCCACAATGTCAAAGCTCTGCACCAGGGGCACACCGGCCTTCATCATGGTCGCCAGCTGGCGGGTGAACATGGCGATATCAAAGGGCGTGACCTTCTTGCTGCCGCCAAACAGCGGTTTGGGTTTGCGCTTGACCTTGCTGGGCATCACACCCTGCTTGCGCAACTGGGCCTTTACCAGCGCCAGGTTGGTACCGGAGATCTCCCCCTTGGTCTTGTTACCCTTGCGGTCTTTACCTTCCCAGACATACGCCTGAAGTTTTTCTGCCTTCTGTGCCTGTGCCATGCTTAATCCTTCGTCACGCGGTTGGCTTCCTCAAGGCTGGTCACCCCTTCGATCACCTTGCGAAGGGCGGACTGACGCAGCGTACGGAAACCCTCTTGCTGGGCCTGGCGGGCGATCTGGATGGAGCTGGCTTCTTCCATAATCATGTTCGCCAGCGACTCGGTAACCTTTACCACCTCGTAGATGCCCACGCGGCCCTTGTAGCCTCCATTGCATTTATCACAGCCCTTGGGCGTGTACAACGTAAAGCCAGTTTCAATTTGTTCTTCTGTGAACCCTTCCTTCAAAAGGGTTTCTTTCGGCACATCCAGCGGTTGTTTGCAGCTGTTACACAGGCGCCGGCCCAGTCGCTGGGCAATGATCAGGCTGACCGATGTGGCGATGTTGAACGACGGTACGCCCATGTTCATCATCCGGGTCAGGGTCTCTGCCGCGCTGTTGGTGTGCAGGGTGGACAGTACCAGGTGGCCGGTCTGGGCTGCCTTGATGGCGATATTGGCGGTCTCCAGGTCACGGATCTCACCCACCATGATCACGTCCGGATCCTGCCGCAGGAAGGCCCGCAGGGCTTCGGCAAAGCCCAGGCCTACCTTGTTGTTCACGTTGACCTGGTTAATGCCCTCCAGGTTGATTTCCGCCGGGTCTTCCGCCGTCGAGATGTTGATCTCGGGCTGGTTGAGAATATTCAGGCCGGTGTAAAGGGATACCGTCTTACCGGAACCGGTGGGGCCGGTCACCAGGATCATCCCCTGGGGCTGCTTGAGGGCGTTCAGGTACAGTTCCTTCTGGTCTTCCTCATAACCCAGCGCATCAATACCCATCTTCGCCTGGCTGGGGTCCAGGATCCGCAACACAATCTTTTCACCCCACAGGGTCGGCAGGGTGTTGACCCGGAAGTCAATGGCCTTGGTCTTGGACAGCTTCATCTTGATGCGGCCGTCCTGGGGCACCCGGCGCTCGGAAATATCCAGCTGGGCCATAATCTTTACCCGGGCGGAAATCTTGGGGGCCAGTTTGATGGAAGGGCGGGATATCTCTTTCAGCATGCCGTCAGTGCGGTAGCGCACCCGGTAAACCTTCTCGTAGGGCTCAAAGTGAATATCCGAAGCCCCGCCGCGAATGGCGTCCAGCAGTACCTTGTTGACGTACTTTACGATGGGAGCGTCGTCCACATCCGTGGTTGCAACGACAGCGTCATCGTCATCCTGCTCACCGCCCTCTGTTTCCACCCCCTCCAGATCGGCATCGTCAAGATCGCCCATGGCGTCTTCAGCGGATTCCAGGTACTTGTCGATGGCGATTCGCAGCGCCGCATCATCCACCAGGATCGCATCGGTACTCAGGCCAGTGTTGAACTTGATCTCATCCAGGGCCTGGATGTTGGTGGGGTCCGATACGGCAATAAACAGCCGATTGCCTCGTTTATACAGGGGCAGGGCGTTGTGCTTGCGAACCAGCTTCTCGTCCACCAGCTTTTCCGGCAGCATCTCCGGCAGAAAACTGTTCAGGTCCAAAACGCTGACGCCGAACTCCATGGCCGCTGCAAAGGCCAGCTTCTGGCTGTCCGCCAGGTTGTTCTGGACCAGGTAGGTAATCAGGGGGATGCGATTATTGGCTGCCTGAAGATACGCATCCTTGGCGACAGCCTCCTCTAACAGGCCGTCCTCCACAAATCGCCGGGCCAGGCCCGTGAGCGTTACATTGCTTTTATCGGTTGCCATAAAGTTCGAACTTTTGTCGGTAACACGCTGACAGGCAGGTGAATGGCCTGCGGTGATCGGGTGACAGTGAGTTTAGATGTCCCAAGTATGATTGGAAAGACCGGTGGTTGACCATTTGTGTCACTCAGGCATGTGAGTGGCTTCGCAGTGTGACGCTACGCGTCAGTGAGCGACCGTATAGGGCATGTGAAGGGTTCCGCAAAACCATCGCCCAGGCAACCGCTATGGGTTCATAAGGTCATGAAAAGACGCTGATAATTGTCCTCTGTCAAAAACTGGCACGGCAGGTGCTGTACTCTTCGCAGGCTCATACCGGTTCGGGGGCAAAGCTCCGCCGGCCCCGGAGCCAGACGGGAAAAACGCAAAACACAGAGGCATTGTTATGAAAAACATTCAGATGAATCATGGTCAGAAGGGTTTCACCCTGATCGAACTGATGATCGTTGTGGCGATCATTGGTATTTTGGCGGCTATTGCTATTCCGCAGTATCAGAATTATGTGGCCAGTTCCCAAGTCGCCCGTGTGATGAGTGAAGTGGGCTCGATGAGGACGGCCGCAGAAACATGCCTGTTGAATGGTCTTGACGAAACTGAGTGTCAATTCGGATGGACTGATAGTAACTTGCTTGGGGAAGACAGCGGCGGTGATAGCGGTGGTAGTGGCGGTACTGGTGGTGAGGCGCTGCAATCAGGTGCTGATGGTGCCGGGCTTGTCGTAACTTTTGGCAGCGATACCGATGGGGATACAGTAAACTTCACTGCAACATTTGGTGGCAATGCTGGTGGCCCCATCCGTGGTGAGACTCTCTCTTGGGATCGTGATGGAACTGGTTCTTGGGCTTGTACTACGTCTGTCGATGCTGGCTACGCTCCTGCTGGTTGCGAAGCAGATGACGCGACTTAATTAGTGTCATTATGGACAGGCAAACCTGTCCAGATTCGAGAAAGGCCTGGTGGTTTCGCCCCGGGCCTTTTTCGTGTGCGCTAGGCATGGCCCGCAGTACCTTGGAGCTTAATGCCGGGTGACGTGGCGGCTTGGGGAACTATGGACGGGCACAAGTGAGAAACGGATCCAAACCCGTAGGCTCAGTCGCCTGTAAAATGTAGTGGCATCTAACCCCACCCAGCAAGGAACTCAGTGGCCGTGTCGATTTTGAAAAAGTCCCGCCTTAAAGACCTGCTCCTGGTCATCGTGATGGTGGCTCTGGTTGCAGGTGTTGCACACTTCGTTATTACCAACCCCCTGGGCTCGTCGAGGCTGCTGTATTACATCCAGGTCCCTGTTACCCAATGGAATACTCGCTGTTCAGAAAGTGCTCCGAAGTGGATGGCCGAAATCCAGCGTTACGCGAGTAGGAATATGGCGGCTCCGACCAGTCAGTTGGCGTATGTGTCGCCGGAGGGCGAGCTGCATCATTGTGAAACTGGATGGAAGGATGGAATTTTCGGTGACACACCGCTGACAGCGGATACCCGCTTTCGCTATGCCAGTACTACAAAGACCGTTACTGCGGCAGCGGTTCTCGATTTAATCAACCAGGGCAAGTTGACTCTGGGTGAGGCCATTATTGACGTGCTCGAGTTGGAGGGAGAGCTGAGTGATCCCAGGATAGCCGATATTACTATTGAACACCTCCTGTCTCACCGGGCTGGCTGGGACCGGGAGCGCACTCAGGACGTAATGTTCCTGATGAACCGTAAGCCCTGGTGCCCGGATAATCCTCAGAAATTGCGGCAGTCGGGCCTGATGTACGATCCCGGTGAGACGGAGCTTTACTCGAATCTTGGATATTGTTTGCTGGGGCTGGCAATCGAGAAAGTTTCCGGACAACCTTATCGCGAATTTATGGCATCCCATTTTGATTTTGATAGCTCCACGCTCGAGTTCATCGACGGTCCCTTCCGCCCGGACGAAGTAGAGTATGACTTCCGCTTTGAGAACTTCTACACCGATACCTATCACGAGAAGTTCAACTTTCAGGCTTTGTCCTCGTCAGCGGGGCTATCGGGAAGCGCGAGCGACTTGGCTCGACTTGTGAGTAATGCACTGGACTCGAGGCCCCTGACAATTCTCGATGGTGATATGGAAAGCGGCTGTGACCCAGGAGACACTCAGTCCTGTTATGGCTATGGCGTTTATCGCTATCAGCCAGAGGGAGCGGAGATACCTCTTTATATCCATGGTGGCAAACTTCCAGGTAACCCGTCAGCCATCGTAGTGGACCCGGCAGGCGGTGTTCTGGTCTGGCTCGGCGCCGGAGGCCCCCGCCCAAACGGTAACGCAACCAGGGGCTTCTACGATTACCTGAGAGGTATGCTGGCAAATCATTATCAGCACCAATAGCTCATTAAGCCGATGGCCCTGGTAGTTGGCATGTTGATGCGACCAGACTCTCAGTCTAGTGGGGCCTCGCACGCTGGATCATAAGCTTCCACAAGGCCAATCGACGAGAGGTTAAGCTCTATGCAAGCAAAATCTAGGTCAGGTCGGGTATTTGAACTCCCTTCTGACGAAGAAGAGGCCGATATCAATGCCGGAATTGCTTCTGATCCTGACACCCGTGAGCTGACGGATCAGGAGTTTGAGGAGCTTCGTCCAGTTGGGCGGCCAAAGGCCGCGGTTACCAAGGAACGGATTACGATCCGCTTGTCCCCGGAAGTTGTCGCCGAGTTCCGCGCGACGGGTAGTGGGTGGCAAACACGAATGGATAAGGCATTGCAGGAGTATCTGAACACTCATACCCGGGCCGATATTGAGCGGTTAGGATAGCCGTGCGGTACGGTGAAATGTATCGAGTTTCACAAAGATTCAGAACGCCAACCTTTGTTGGCCTGAGGTTTGCTGAGCTTGAACCATCACGGTTCTTAAACAGCTCACAAGGCAGTACCACATGGTTCAAACCAATAAAGGTTTCACCCTTATCGAACTCATGATTGTGGTAGCGATACTCGGTATCCTGGCCACGATTGCCATTCCGCTTTATCAGGGCTATGTCGCCAAAACCCATGTTTCCCGGGCCGTGGGCGAACTAGGCCAGTATCGTACAGCCATCGAGGATGCAGTTGGTGGAAGCAAGCCCGTCACCAACACAGCGATCGGCTATATACCTTCCAACATCACCACCGGCACCAGCGCAACCGATATCGCCACTTTGAATGCTGACGGATCAGGGCAGCTACAAGTGACGCTGGGGGGCAATGCTCACCCCAGAGTGTCAGGGGTATTGATCACGTTTCAGCGAAGCACGGCGGGAAGCTGGGAGTGTGTCATCGACAACTCGGCCAACCTGTCGGGGTGGCACGATAGCTACCTTCCGCCGGGATGCAGGCTGTAACGCCCGGTCGGATCATGGTATTCACAACAGACAGCCTTTCTGTGTCCCGGGACTATCCGTTCAGTCGGCAATAATAGTTGATAACGACGAGACCATATTATTCTCCCCGTGAATTCTATCGAATAAGTGATATGAATTTGTATCCCGTGCACGGTATGCATAACCTGCATGAACTTTAAAGCAGCCCGGAGGAACCATGGCCTTACCAGAACTCGAAACAACCCAATATGAAGTAAAGGACGGCATTGCCACCATCACCCTGAACCGCCCGGAAAAGCTCAACGCCTACAACGCCAAGATGCGTGAGGAACTGCTGGCGTTGTTCGATGAAACGGACGCCGATGATAATGTCCGGGTCGTGGTCATCACGGGCGCTGGCCGCGCCTTCTGTGCCGGCGCGGATTTGTCGTCGGGCGGCGACACCTTTGACCGCAAGGCGCAGTCTGGCAACCTGTCCCGGGAGTCCCTGCGGGTAGGGGATGTGTACCGCGATGGCGGTGGCACTAACACCCTGCGTATCTACCAGAGCCTGAAACCGGTTATTGGCGCCATCAACGGTCCGGCAGTGGGCATCGGCGCGACCATGCAGCTGCCCATGGATTTCCGCATGGCCGCTACGACCGCCCGTTTTGGCTTTGTGTTCGTACGCCGGGGCATTACGCCGGAAGCTGCGTCATCCTGGTTCCTGCCCCGCCTGGTCGGCATGCAGACCGCTGTGGAGTGGACCATGACGGGCCGTATCTTCGGCGCCGATGAAGCCCTCAAACATGGCCTGGTCAGGTCTGTGCACGAGCCGGAGGAACTCCTGCCAGCAGCCTATGAATTGGCCCGGGAAATCGCAGACAACACAGCGCCCGTTTCGGTGGCCCTGGCCCGGCAGATGATGTGGCGCATGTCTGCCGCACCGCATCCGATGGACGCTCATCGCATCGACAGCCGCTCCATCCAGGCCCGTGGCGAGTCTGCCGATGCCCACGAAGGCGTCACTTCCTTCCTGGAAAAACGCCCGGCCGAATTCCCCAACAAGGTTTCCACGGACATGCCGGAGTTCTTTCCCTGGTGGGAAGAGCCGGTGTTTGAATAAACGCCTGGTTCCTGAAGGCCAGCATTAAAGTACGGGAGTCAGCCAGCGGTACAGGCAGGCTCCCGGCTTGACGAGGCGCGACACTCGCCGGGTTGGCGACTTTGAAACGCCCCCAGCTGACACGGGGGTTGCTCAAGAAATCACCGGTACTGCCGATAACCGAAACAGGTTACAAGAGGCCAGCTCACCGTGATTTCATCCAGCCAGATTTCTCTCACATCCAACGGTACCCGCCAGGTTTCGATGCTGGACACCAGCCAGCTACGAATCAATCAGCGTCTCTCGGGCCCCTTGCAAAGTGGGCAGCAGGCCAATGGCACGGAGTTGTCCCTGTTCCGCCAGGCCGCTTACCGGTACAGCAGCCAGGAACAGCTGGCGTTCAGCAGCTCGTCCCAGGTCAGCGGTAATGGCCAACAGGCATCGTTCAATAGCGCGGAGCTGATGGAAAAATCCTCGGAGCTCTTCCTGTTGGGTCAGCAGGCGCTTACCGTCAGCCGGGCGGCCTTTGGTGAGGGTGCTGGCGCCGAGACGAGGGGCGAGTTAACGGTGACGGCAGGCCAGTACCTGTTCTATTCGGAGAGCGAGAGTCGCAGTTTCGCGTCCACTGGCAGTATCACCCTGGATAATGGACAAACGGTCGACTTCACCTTGTCACTCCGACAGTCGCAATCCCGGACTTACGAATACTCGGAGTTGGTGCAGATCCAGGAGCGTCCGCTCACGGACCCTTTGGTGATCAACTTCGGCGCGTCCACAGCCCGCTTGAACGACACCCTGTTCGAGTTCGACCTGACCGGAAACGGTGAAACCGGTGAGTACGCGTCGCTGGGAAGTGGCAGTGGTTACCTGGTGTTTGACCGTAACGGTAATGGCAAGGTTGATAACGGCTCCGAGTTGTTCGGGCCACGGTCTGGCTCCGGTTTCAGTGAGTTGGCCAGCTACGATGATGACGGTAACCGCTGGATTGACGCCAATGACGACGTCTTCCAGTCTCTTTCCGTTTGGGTGCAAACGGCGGAAGGGGACCAGCAGCTAAGATCCCTGGCGGAGGTCGGTGTCCAGGCGCTGTATGTGGATAGTGTGCAAGACCGCTTCACCCTGACCAATCCCCAGGGTGTACCACTGGGGCAGATCACGGCGTCGGGCATCTATCTCTCAACGGACGGTGAGGTTCGTACGCTGGAAGAGCTGGACCTGGCGGAGCAGAATACGGAGCAGGCCCCGACAGTAACCACGTCGCTGGGTGCTACCAGAACGGATGGGCAGCAAGCCGGAGGAGGACGCGCTGACGCAAGGGTTGAGGCCATTCAGCAGGCACTGGGAAAGCTGAACGACATTCGCGAGAAGCAGCAGGCCTTTATCGAGCGGGCAAAGGACGAGGGTGAGAAAGCATCTCCCCTGAAAGACTACTTCCGTATTATCGACAGGCTGCGCCTCGAACTACTGAATAGCCAGGATGAAAAGAAACAGGCTGCCAGCAGGTACCTGGAGTTTGCCAGGCTCTGAACCTGGCACTGATCCGGGTTGGTGTCAGTACTGGAAGGCCTCCATCATGGAGGCCTTTAACCATGGTCCGGTTACTCGAACGTCCTCGGCCGCACGGTATCCGGCTTCAGGAAGTCTTTCTCACCCGTGTTGTCGTGATCCCCAAGGGTCTCGCCGGTGGCTTCGCTGGCCTGGCCGTAGAGCGAATGCTTGTGGAAGGTGGGGCCATATTTTTCCAGGGTTTCCTTTACATCACCGGTGTAACGGGGGTCCTGGGGCCGTTCCTGGTTGCTGATGTAATAGGCAATGTCCCAGGCTTCCTGGTCACTCAGTGACAGGGGCTGACCCAGCGGCATGTTATTCTTGATAAAGCCGGCTGCCGTAAACACCCGCACTATCCCGGCGCCCCAGTTGTTGGAGCCGTCGCCCCAGGGTGCGGGGAAGACCGTCTTGCTATCCACCTGCAAGCCTTCACCATTTTCACTGTGACAGACGGCGCACTGCTCCTGGTAAAGCTTTTCACCATTGGCGTAGCTCAGCTCTTCCGGACGTTCCGGGGCCGGGAAGCCACGGCCGTAAATGGGCTTCTCCGGATACATCTCAACACCCTTGGCCAGCCACTGGTGATAGGCGGCCAGGGCCAGCATGTTGTCACTGCCATACTCCGGAGGCTTGCCGTTCATGGAATAGGTGAAACAGCCGGCGATGCGCTCTTCAAGGTTGTTGACGTGGCCATTCTTGCCACGAAAGCCGGGCAGGGTGACCGCAGCGGGCCACACCGGGGCACTGAAGGGCATGCGGCCCTCGCCCAGGTGGCAACTGGAGCAGTTCATGTCGTTGAACACGTTCTCGCCGCGCAGTTGCTGGGTGTTGGTGAACAGGTCATGGCCACGGCGGATGACGCGCTTGAACTCCGGGTGCATGTCGGACGCTTCCAGGTCCTGCATGGTCGGCGGGATGTGCACCAGCTCATTCTCTTCGGGGGCGGGATATCCCAGCTCCGTCAGGGTGTTCAGGTAGTCTTCGGTGCGCTCGTTGGCGGCAACTCCCCCGGCAATCAGGAGAGAGCCAGCCAGTGCTGTGATGGCAAACGTCGGATTCATGGCTTCATCTCCTCTCAGTTGGACTGCGGGGGCTGGGTGGACAGCCAGGCGGCAACCGCGCGGATATCCTCGTCACTCATGCGCCGGGCAATGGTGCCCATCAGGTCCTGCGGGTCATTCTTGCGGGTGCCTTCCTGCCAGGCTTTCAGCTGCGCTTCGATATACCCGGCATGCTGTCCGGCAATACCCGGGAACACTTCGCCGGCGCCCTGATTGTCCGGCCCATGGCAACTTTTGCAGGAGACGATGTAGTCGGACCAGTCACCACGTTGAGCGAGCATTTCACCCCGGGCGAGCGTGGCTTCGTCCGCATCCTCGCCCCCCTGGCCCTGCTCAGGCGCAAGCTCGCTGTAGTAGGCCGCCACATCGGCAATCTGTTGCTCGGAGAGCATATTGGCAAAGGGCTTCATGGTGCCGTTTTCTCGTTGCCCGGATTTGTAATCGTTCAGCTGCTTGGCGATGTAGGCGGCGTCCAGTCCCGCCAGCTGCGGCCAGGACTCTCCGTCCGGGTTGTTCTTGCCGGTACCGTCAGCCTGGTGGCAGGCAACGCATACCCCGGCGGCTTCCTTACCCTTCTCGGCATCGCCGTCGATGGCGGCGGTGGCCCAGCCAGGCAAGATTACGGCGCCTATGGCAATCAGGATGGTTGGCAGGAGTTTCACGGTCAGTTCCCTCTCGTCGGTTGTTATAGGTACCAGTGTGGGCCATACAACGAGATTTTGCCGAGGAACCTGACCGCAAGTTGACAGCTATCAACAACGGACGGCCAACAACGGACGGCTTCCAGTCACCGCCCCCTTCTGGTGGAACGGGTCTGAGAGGGCCGACCGGTATGCCGGTTCAAACCTCCACTTCCTCAAACAGCTCCGGCACCTCACAGTCCCAGCCGAACCGGTCACGCACCCGCTTGCGCATGACATCGGCCGCCACCATCTCACCGTGGGTGATGTAGACCTTCTCGGGCTTCAGCTGACCCTGACCCAGCCACTCGAGGATCTCGGCATAGTCACCATGGGCCGAAAGGGAATCCAGGTTGTGAATCTCCGCCTTCACCGGCCAGTACTCACCGTGGATCTTGACCGACTCCACGCCATTCACCATGGCATCACCCCGGGTGCCGGGGGCCTGGAAGCCGGCAAAGACAATACTGTTGCGGGGGTTGGGCAGCAGCATTTTCAGGTGGTGGAGCACCCGGCCGCCGCTGGCCATGCCGCTGGCGGAAATGATGACGGCGGGGAACTTCTTTGTGGTCAGTTCAATGGACTCTTCCACGGAACGAACAAAATGAGTGTTCTCATCGATCAGTTCGCACTGGGCCTGGTTCAGCCGGTGCTCCTTGTGGTGCTTGCTGAAAATCTCGGTGGCGCGGATGGCCATGGGGCTGTTCAGGTACACCGGCAGTTTGGGAATCTTGCCCTGGGCCATCAGCTTGTGCACCAGGTACAGCAGCATCTGTGCCCGCCCCACGGCAAAGGCAGGCATTAGCACTACGCCGCCCCGGGCCGCTGTGGTGCTGATAATCTCGGTCAGCTCATCCTCTGGGTCGGTTTCCCCGTGCAGGCGGTCACCGTAGGTGGACTCACACACCAGTACATCCGCTTTCTGGATGGGCTCCGGCGGTCGCATAATGATATCGTTCTGCCGACCCACATCGCCACTGAATACCACGGTGCGGTCGTGGCCAGCGTGGTGTACGTGCACGCAGGACGAGCCCAGAATGTGCCCGACTGGCGTAAAGGTCACATGGAAACCCTTCACCGGTTCGAATTCCTCGTGGTAGTGCAGGGACTCGAAGTGCTTCAGGGCCTCGTAGGCGTCTTTCTCGGTGAACAGGGGCTCCGGGTGTGCGTGCTTCGAGAACTTCTTGCGGAAGGCGTACTTGGCGTCTTCTTCCTGCAGGTAGCCCGCATCCGGCAGCAACACCTTGCACAACTCATGGGTCGCCTTGGTGCAGTAAATCTTGCCCTTGAAGCCATTCTTCACCAGTGCCGGCAGATAGCCGGTGTGGTCGATATGGGCATGGGTCAGCACCACCGCATCGATGGTCTTTGGCTCCACGGGGAAGGGCGCCCAGTTACGACGTCGTAACGTCTTTACGCCCTGATACATGCCACAATCCACCAGCATACGGTGCTTGTCATCGCTGAGCAGATAGCGTGAGCCGGTAACGGTGCCCGTGCCGCCAAGGAACTGTAATTTCATCCGGGTATCCTTATGGAGAGTTGTGTTGTCACTATGGAGCATAGCTTGTCCGCGAGCATTGATCTGGTGCAAAGATGTGAGTCGCTTCCTCCGGGCTGATAAACTTATTGCCTTGCCGATAAACGCTTCAACGAATCAGGAATCTCAATGAACCACGAATCCCTGCTGGACAAAGTCCTCGAGATCGCCGACACCGCAAGCCGCAAGGTCATGGAAATCTACCAGACGGATTTCGAGGTGCAGACCAAGGACGACAACAGCCCCATTACCGCCGCCGATATCGCCAGTCACCACGTCATTGTGGACGGTCTCAAGGCGCTGACGCCAGACATCCCGATCCTGTCCGAAGAATCCGCCAATGCCCCCTGGGACGAGCGCAAGGACTGGACCCGCTTCTGGCTGGTGGATCCCATTGATGGCACCAAGGACTTCACCAACCGCACCGGCGAATTCACCGTCAACATCGCCTTGATTGAAGACGGCGAGCCGGTCATGGGCGTGGTCACCGCCCCGGCCCTAAACGAAGCCTATTGGGGCATCAAAGGACAGGGCGCGTGGAAGCGCGAGGCAGACGGCAGCATCCGCAAGCTGGAGGTGGTCAATCCGCCGGAAGCCGTACGTGCCGTTGCCAGCAAGAATCACATGAACGAGGAAACCCGCACCTTCATCGAGCAGCTGGGTAACCACGAACTCGTCCAGGCCGGCAGCAGCCTGAAATTCTGCCGCATCGCCGAAGGCCAGGCCGACATCTACCCACGCCTGGGTCCCACCTGCGAATGGGACACCGGCGCAGCCCACGCCGTGTTGGTCGCGGCCGGCGGCAAGGTCACCCAGCTGGATGGCACGCCGTTGGCGTACGGAAAGGAAGATGTGCTGAATCCGTACTTTGTGGCATCGGGTGCCTGGTACTGACTCGAGAGCCATAATTTTCTGATTTCGCCACGGAATCCACGGAAGAACACGGAAAAAGATGAAATGATTTTTAGGGCCACTAAATCCACGAAATCACACGAAAAATGAACTGTCTTTAGAGATATCCCTGTTTTTACTTTCGTGTTCTTTCGTGGGTTTAGTGGCAAATAGCTTTGTGTTTTTCTTTTTTCTGTGTTCTTCCGTGGATTCCGTGGCAAAAAACTGACAACCCCAGTCACGCAGTCGGGGCATGAAGCCAAATATGGGGCCACCCCCATAACCATCACCAGGAAGGTAACCGTGGAAGCATTCAACACCCTCAGTATTTCCCGTGGGCATCTCGAAGGGCTGGTCAAGGTCAGCGGCGCCAAGAACTCCGCGTTGCGCCTGCTGGCGGCCAGCCTGCTGACCGATGGTAACGTTACCCTGACCAACTACCCGGCTGGCCTGCTGGATGCCCGCATCCACGTGGAAATGCTGGAAGCCCTGGGTAAAACCACCGTACAGGCGGGTGATGACACCATCACCATCGCCGAGAACGACCCCCTCAGCCAGCGGCTGGAATGGGACGGTCGGTCCATTCGCAATACCCTGTTGATTCTCGGGGCGCTGACAGCCCGCACCGGCGAGGCGGCCGTACCCTTACCCGGTGGCTGCAAGCTTGGAGAGCGCAAGTACGACCTGCACGTTATGCTGCTGGAAAGGCTTGGGGCAAAGGTCTGGGAAGACGGCGACTACCTCTGTGCCAGCGCCCCGGATGGTCTGAAAGGCACAGATATCCATCTGCCCCTGCGCTCAACCGGCGCCACCGAAAACGCCGTGATCACCGGCACCCTGGCACGGGGCGTCACCCGCATCTGGAACCCCCACATCCGCCCGGAAATCCTCGACCTGATTGCCCTGCTGAGGGGTATGGGCGCGCAAATCCGGGTATTCGGCCAGGAGCATATCGAAGTCACCGGTGTGGAAGGCCTCAACGGCACCGAGCACCGGGTCATCCCGGACAATATGGAGGCGGTCACCTGGCTGGCCGCCGCGGTGATCACGGAAGGCGACATCGAAATCGAAGACTTCCCCTACGGCGACCTGGAAGTGGTGCTCGCCCACCTCCGGGCCGCCGGCGCCAAGCTGTACCAGGGTGACAACTCCCTGATCGTAAGGGGTGGCTGCTGCTACCCCATCGAAATCAGCACCGGCCCTCATCCGGGCATCAACTCCGATGTACAGCCCATCCTCGCCGCCTGGGGGGCGAAGGCCAGGGGTGAGTCCCGCATCGTCGACCTGCGCTTCCCGGGCCGCTACGGTTACGCGGAAGAAATGGCCAAAATGGGGCTGCACTACGAAGTGACCGGCGACATGCTGCGCATCCACGGTAATGGCGGTGGCCTCTACGGTGCCACCGTCAAGGCCCTGGACCTGCGGGCTGGGGCAGCGCTGGCGCTGTGCGGACTGACGGCCGATGGCGAAACCACCATTACGGATGCCTGGCAAATATCCCGGGGCTATGTGGATTTCGCGGCCAAGCTACGCAGTCTGGGGGCGCGGGTGCGGGAGAGTTGAGGAGCGTCCGAGAGTATAAAGGGGGGGATATTAAGGGGAGGCGTGGTCACGCCTCCCCAGTCAGTTATCAGGGCAGTTCGACCAATACCATCAGGCCGAGTTCGTTGAATCCGGCCGAGCCTGCGCCAT
Organism: Marinobacter sp.; assembly: GCF_041690615.1. Lineage (GTDB taxonomy): Bacteria > Pseudomonadota > Gammaproteobacteria > Pseudomonadales > Oleiphilaceae > Marinobacter. The sequence goes on along the minus strand of NZ_JAWLGY010000015.1, from coordinate 9,164 downwards.
CCGGGTCATATGAGGTGCGCAGCAGCGCGAGAGAGCCGTCTGCGTTCATGAAACCGTCAAGCGTTGTTACTCCGCCCTCGTCGTCGGAGGCCGTGAGTGTCAGGGCACCTTGACCGTCGCCGGATACCGCGAGTGTATCTTCCAATGTGGAGGTTTCCACACCCACTTCCCCTGCGAGGCCGCCCCCCTTCACGATGGAGGCCTGGTTGCCGGAGATGGTTGCGGCTGTCTCGCTGTCAAAGGTGATGGTGGTATCGAACCCGGTATTATTCAGGGCGATATCGCCGCCGCTGTCGAAGGTTACTGTCATCAACATCGCGCGGTAGGTCCGGTTGCTGAGAGCAGGAGCTGAGCCTTCTGGCAGTTTGACCATCAGCGTGTGCTGGGTTTCGGCGAAATCACCGGTGCCAGTGTTGGCGCCGTCAAAGTTCGGTATAACTACCAGGTCGAACGTATCATTAACGAAGCCGGCAGCTTCGCCCTCGCCAATAATGCTGATGGTGCCGTCTGCATCCAGCGTGACGCTCAGGTTTGGCTCGTCAGTAGCAGCTGTATGCAGGCTGGATGGCGCCCCGGAGGCCTCCTTCGCGATCTCAATCAAGTCCCCGCCAACGACATCAAGGCTACCTGAGCCGTCAAACGTCGCTGTGCTCACTTCACTTTCGATACGGATCGCAGAGCCCTGTTCAAGGTAGGTCCCCAGGCTGACCAGGCCGAAGTCTCCGCTCAGGTCACTGGCAGTAGCGCTATCCGGCAGACGGGCAAAGAACTCCAGTGACCGCATGACTTCATCGCCGTCTTTCTGGTCCGGGTCCACGGCATCTTTTTCACCATCGTCGTTGGTGTCCACGGTCCGGTACCGAACAACGGCTTCCGGGGCCAGCAGGACGAAAAGGTTTCCGGCAAGGTTCTGCTGCAGCCGGTAAGTGGTCGGCGGGAAGCGGAAGCCGAAGTCGCCGTCGATATCCTCTTCGAACTCTCCACTGATCGTCAGCACGCCGTTATTGCTATAGGTAGCCGTAAATGACTCGACCTCGTTGTCGGCCAGTTCCGGGTAATACTCAACCATGGAGTTGGCGATATCATTGCCACTTAGGTAGGCATAGGCTGACGGCCCGGATGTCAGCGTTACCCCGACCTCACCGTCGCCATTATCGGTAAAACTGAAATTATCGCTGTACAGGTCAGTGGCGAAGCTGCCGTAACCCTGGCCATCGGAGTCGTGTAGCCCAAGGTTAATGGCCGAACTGCGGAAGTCACCGGCAATTTGCGTTACATCACCGTCCGGGGTGGAAATAACATCCACCTGGCCTTCAATAAAGTCACCCAGTTGCTCATCAAGCCTGGCAAACATGGTGGCAAGGTCTGCCTCAGCGGCCAGGTCAAACTCATCCGCCTGGCCCCTGAGCTTGACAACCTTGTCGGTTTCCAGGGACTCCAGGTCTGCACCCCGATCGATAAATTTCTGCAGCACGAACTCGGAAATCGGATCGATATCCACTTCCTGGTCGACCACCTGGGCCCTCAGCTGGTTATTATTTGCACCCGTGATGCGAACGATAAGGTTGCCCGCCAGGCTGGTGCCCGCCGGGACCGTCAACGTGTAGTCGCCGGTGATTGAGGTGGTGGTGCTGGCCAGCACTTCACCGACCTGGTTGCCGTCATTATCCACCCGGATCAACTGGACTTCGGCGCCTTCAACCGGGTCAAGTCCGATAATCGCTGCGGCCGCAGGTGGAAAGAAGAATTCCGAGGCCAGCTGGAGAGGAGACGTCGGTTTGAACTGGGCCACCTGGCCACCCGGAGCGCTCACCGTACCGGTCACTTCGGTGCCTTGTTGCTCCGTGGTGTCACCATCAGTCGAGCTACTGCTCGATGATCCGCCACACCCGCTCAGTGCCAGTCCGGCAGCAATTGCCGATAATAAACTTAACTTTCTGAAATTATTCATACGTACTGCCTTTTTTTGTGTTGTTGTTGAGACAAACCCTTGTGATACCTAAATGACTGGGCAGGTCACATAATAGACAGTGTGAGTAAATAATCGACATATAAAGGTGAGTGGAAGCGTTACGTCGTGTAGCTTTATTTTTCAAGCGATTACAGTTCGTTACGTTGCCAAAAAACCGTCAGAAACGCCTGCCACAAACAACAACCGGCTAACAGTTTTGCTGACGCTGGCCCTCTAGGATGGAACCCTGAATTTCCCTCCGGAGGTGCTTCATGGTTGTCGCCTGTTTCCCCAGACTGTTGCTCGCTGCCAGCTTATCGATGCTGCTCTCTGCCTGTGGTGGTGGAGGTGGTGGCGGTGGTAGCGACACGGCCGCCTCCCCGTCCGGCTCAGCCAATACGGCTGAAACCGCCAGTGACGAAAGAGCCATCAATGTTTCCGGGTACGCCGTAAAGGGCGTTATTTCAAACGGCATTATTACCGCCTGGGGCGTCGAAGATGATGGATCCCTGGTTCGCCTGGGCGAGTCGGTTCGTACCGGCAAGACAGGTTTCTATGACCTGGATCTTTCCACCAGCGCCGAGCTCATCAAGCTGGAACTCAGCAGTGACGGCAACACCCGCATGCGTTGCGATGCCGTGGATGGCTGTCAGGACTACGGTGGCTCAGCCACTGCCGCATTTGGGGAAGATTTCTGGCCCGGTCCCAACCTGCAACTGGAAACCATGGTGTCCGTTGGTGTTGACCAGGAGCAGCCCGGTGGGCACCTGACCCCGCTGACCACCCTGAGCACCAGCCTGTTTGAATCAACCGGCGCAAACACCGGCTGGCAGGGCTTCCTGCAGGCCCAGCGCAAGGTAGAGGGCTGGTTCGGCCTGCAGCAAGGTGCGGTTGGACTGACTCCGGTAGATATCACCAGCGTCCTGCCGGCGGATATTGACCAGGCAGAGCTGGAAGCGGCACTGGTCAACTCCGCATTTCTGGGCCTGGCCGTGGAATTTCCTGTAGAGGGCGTTCAGGGGGTTATCGACGCTTTCCGGAGCCAGCTCCTGACAACCGGGGTTATCAGTGATGATGGGCCCGAAGGGCAACCGGGAAGTGACCGCATCCAGCAATACGCCGCCTTCCATGCCTACACACTCGCCCAGGACGAAACCTCGTCCGCCACAGCGGTCCTGGCGTCAGCTGGTGATCGGCTGAGCAGTGGCGTGGATATCGCCGACGACAGTGGCAGCCAGCCGGACAGTGACCCGGTCGCCGGCACGGATGGCGGTGCAGCAACGGATGACTCTGACCAGGCGCCAGCGCCGGAACAGGACGTGGTGGAATCCCCGGCACCGCAGCCTGAAGGCAATGTTGAGCCAGCGCCTGAGCAGGATCCAGCAACAACCGCAATGACCGCCACGCTCACCTGGCAGGCCCCGCAGACCCGGGCAGACGGAACGGGGTTGGCCATGGGTGAAATCGGCCAGTACATTGTTCGTTACGGCACCCAGCCGGATGTGGAAGCCATGACCAGCGAGGTCATCGTCGAGGACGGACAGGCGATGGAAACCGAAGTCACCGGCCTGGCAGAGGGTACCTGGTACTTCGCCATGCGTACCGTGGACCAGAATGGCCTCGAAAGCGCCTGGTCAGAGGTGGCCAGCAAGACGATTACACGCTAGGGCGTTAAGCAGGAGTAAAAACAGGGCCTGGTTGGGGCCAACTCCCAGTTTCGGGTTCACTCAACCAGCAGATCGTCCAGGTCGACTGCAAGGGCTCTCGCCAGTGAACTCAAAACCCTGACCGAGCCGCTCTTGCTGCCGGCTTCAATCTGGCTGATGTAGGATTTACCCACGCCCGCGTAACTGCCCAGCGCTTCCTGCGTGAGGCCGCGATACTCCCGCCAGACCTTCAGTGGGTGTTCTTCCCCGGCAATCAGGCGCCGGGCAATTTCTGCGGGGATAGCCTCATCCTCACCGCTGGCCAGTTCGCGCTCTGCCTCCCGGGCGTCTGCCAGGTCTTGGGCGTCTTCTGCCAATTCCAGTAGTTGCAGGTATTCATCGTAGGGTAGAACGGCGTACTCCGGTTTGCCTTCACGTTCAATAAGTTGTGCGGTCATTTGTAAACATCTCCCCTTGAGCCGACCTTGACTACAAGAACCAACAGCTCACCATCATTAATGCTGCAAATCGCCCGGAAACTACCTTGCCTTAATCGCCAGTATGGCTCGCCCCGCATCGGTTTCCAGTCGCCCTGATAGGCATAGGGCGCACTGGCTATCGCTTCCAGTTGCTGCTGGAGTCTCTCAGCTTGTGCCTTGGGCATTTTTCGGAGCGCTTTCAGGGCCGCTTTCTTGTAGGCCAGTTGGTACATGGATCAAGTTTACTTTGCGTGTTTACTATTGGTCAACAATTTTGCTGGCCAGCTCGCAGTAGTTTCCTGCAACACGTTGCGGAGAGGGTACTGATTATCCGGCATGAAGCATCAGATTACTGAACCAACCACCAGAAAGAACAGTCCTCAGTTCACAAATCCTCCACTTGAACCTTACGCTCAATCAAAGCGCCCACCAGCGCTCCGATCAGCAAGATGTAGTTGAGCGGCTGCAGTAGGCCAAACGGAGCGGACCGATAATTCACCAGCCGCAGGGTTTCTGGTATGCTGATGTTTCATAGATCTGTGAAACAAGGAGCCCCTATGGAAGCCACCACGCGAGATTTGCGCCTGCATACAAAAGAGGTGCTCTCTGCCACTCGTCGGGGAGAGGACGTGATCATTACCTACCGGGGTAAACGCACTGCGCGCCTGGTACCGATTGACGAGGAACGTGCCAAGGGCAGAAACCCTGGTTTCGGAATGTGGGCGGACTATCAGGAGCTGGACGTAGACCAGCAGGTTAGAAACATGAGGAAGCGCAGAAGGTTTGAGTGATGCTGATAGACACGGATGTTTTGATTTGGGCGTTCAGGGGTAACGAGAAGGCATCGGACTTGCTGGACAACAAGCCGGGATTTGCGATTTCTATAGTCACCTACATGGAGCTGATACAGGGAGCACGAAACCGTGCCGAAATGCAGCTGATCAGGAAGACTTTGCGGTTCTGGGATGCACACATCGAGCAGATCGACGAGGCTATATCTTCTCGCGCTGCGTTCCTCGTAGAGGAGTACTCCCTGAGCCACAGCATGGAGATGGCTGATGCGCTGATTGCTTCGGCGGCACTATCAATGGGTGAATCATTGCTGACCGCCAACGATAAGCACTATCGCTTCATTCCGGACCTGGAACTCGAGATCTTCCGCCCATGAATTGCCAGTTGAACCTTACGCCCAATCAAAGCGGCCACCAGCACCTCGATCAGACAGATGTAGTTGAGCGACCGCAGTAGGCGCCTCTTAACTCGCGCCCGAATCCTGCAACTGCAGACTTTCAGTATTGGCAAAAATTGGCAATAATTGGCATTCGGGTAACGCAATGTGAGGTGTTCATGGCCACAATGAACGTATCGCTGCCAGAGCCGATGAAAGACTGGGTTGAGGCCCAGTCCAGAACAGGCCGGTATGCCAACGCAAGTGATTATGTGAGGGATCTGATCAGAAGAGACCAGGATCGGGCTGAAAAGATCGCGCAAATGCAGCAACTGGTCAACGAGGGCCTTTACAGTGGTGAAGGCTCCAGAACGATGGATCAACTGCGTGAAGACGCCATAAGGATGGCCAAAGGATAGTTAATACAATGGATTATGTACTTAGCCGTAAGGCTGAGGAGGATGTTGTAAATATCTTCTTGCCGGGAATCGAGGATTTTGGCGTTGCTCAGGCAGACAGATATCACCGTAAGCTGGAAGAAAGTTTCCGTTTTCTGGCAGAAAACCCCCTGGCAGCGCCTGAGCGGAAGGAATTAACACCGGCTGTTCGAGTCCATTCGATTGGGTTTATCTGATCATTTACAGCCTGGAGCCTTAGTCTGATCGGATTTTGATCATTCGTGTCAGGCACAGTAAAGAGGACTGGGCGAGCTAGGCCGCAGCCTCACACCCCCCCCCATTGTTTCCATATTTAACAGTAAATTACACACTTTACATTGCCACCTTCCGGTTAGCTCCGTACTGTTCCTGCAGTCAGAGACGACACTCTGGCGCAGGGACTGTACATCAGGGACGACGCCGCACCCCACGCGATTCCCCGATCTGCATTCCCTTCTGAAACCATCCGCGCACCTGCGTGGTTACTGAACGCAAATCTGTACGACAGGACAGGAAATCCGATGCTGAAGAAAAAGAAAACCCTCCTCCAGATGGCCATTGCGACTGCATTAACGGCTGGTTTGACCGCCTGCGGCGGTGGTAGCTCATCTTCCAGTGACTCATCTACTAACGATGGCGGTGATACCGGAGGTGATACAACGACCTCCAGCGGCCAGGAACTGACCGGGCAGTTTGTAGATAGCCCCGTCGGTGGCCTGGAGTACACCCGCTCGGACAAGGGGGGCGAAGTCTTTCTGACCAGTGACCAGGGTGAATTCACCTACCTGGAAGATCGCACGGTTAACTTCCGGATTGGCCAGCTCACCATCGGCAGTGCCGCGGGCAAGGCCGTGCTCTCTCCAAGGGATCTTGCCTCCGACGCCGGGGCCACCAACATTGCCCGGGTGCTGCAGACCCTGGACGACGACGGCAACCCCGCCAATGGCATCACCATTTCCGCGCAGGTGCGTAGCAATGCGGCCCGGGCAGCCACCCCCGTCAACATTGCAGAAACGGCTGACCTGGACAGCATCGAGAAGGACATTACCGACCTGGTTGGTGACGGCCGTCAACTGGTCAGTGCCGAGGACGCCATCGCCCACCTGGAAGAAACCCTGACCAGCATCCAGGGTTCCGAAATCACCAGTTGCTCAGATGAGGCTGCGGGTGAGCTGTCTGCCAGTGACCTGAACGGCCTGACCGTTGGCGCCATTGCCGACGACGAAATCCTGCTGTTCCAGTTCCGCTCCGACGGCACCTTCACCGAGTTCAATAGCGGCGATAACCCCAGCAAAGGCGCCGTAACCTGGGACGGCACCTGGGCGTGGGACACAAGCGCCCAGCGCCTGGCCCTGGAATTCCAGAACGAATATGGCGAGCTCGAAAGCGACGAATTCCCCCTGTGTGATGCCGGCAACCGCCTGATCGCAGAAGCCGAAGACGGCGTTGGAGAGCTCTACCGGCTCAACAAGCAGGTGAAAGACCGCCGCGCCGATGGCACCTACCTGCTCCAGTACCCGGATGAGACCGGAGCGGTTATGACGCTTATCTTTGGGGAGGTTGAGTACTTCGAGGGTGAGTCGATGCCCTTCTCAGCCGAAATCACCTACGGCGAAGGCATGACCACCATCAACTGGAGCGGTGAGTCGGACGACGAGCTCTACTTCCTGGCTGGTATGCCCACCCGCACCGCTATTTACCTGGACTTTGGTGAAAAGAGTGGTGACTTCCAGCGCATTGGGGTAGCAACCGCCACGGCGCCAATCACCAATAGCCTTCCCACGGTGGATGACATGGCCGGCAAAACCTTCCTCTATCGCAACGATGAAGACGACGAGGTAGTCACCATCGAACTGAAACAAGACGGCACCTACACTTCGTTCTACAACGACAGCTACGAAAACGACGTGCGCCAGGCCGCAGAACGCCGGGAAGACAGCTGGACCCTGACCGACGGTGTTCTTTACCTGGATGAAGACGGTGGCACCGAAGAACGCTGGCGTGTCGCGCTGGCCAAAACCACCGCCTACTGGGGCCTGAAGGCGGATGAAAACCCGGATGAAATCAACAAAATCGATTCCGTCTCCCTCGCCAAGCCGCTGACGGCTGACAGCTTCCCTGGGCGTTACAGCATCAGCATTCCCACCGAGAAGGGGCCTGAGACGCTGACCATTTCTGAAGGCGACAGCTGTGAGTTCTCCGGCTCAGGCTGTAACTGGACCATTGACGAGAATGGCAGGGGCGTCATTACCTTCGGTTCCGGCCAGAGTGAGAGGGCCCTTGTCTGGCAGATGGCCGGCCGGGCCAACGGGTATATCTTCGTGATGACCCACGACGATGATCCCAGCGATGTAGAGCCGGGTTACATGACCCGTAACTGAGACTCATCAAAACCGGCCCGCCACCAGGCGGGCCGGTTCTTCACAAATCCCCCAACCGAACGCGGACCGCCTGCTGCTTCTGCATAAACGAAATCAGCACAATCGCCCGCTCCTCGCCCTCATAGGCCTGGAAGATCCCCTCCACGCCCCGGAAGGGCCCCTCCTGAATCCGTACCTTCTCGCCCTTCTTCAGGCCGCCCTGTTCCTCAACCGCTGTCAGGCCGTCATGGATATACTCGATAACCTCATCTGGCACCGGTACCGGTTTGCCACCAAAGCCCACCACCCGCAGCACCCCGCGGGTAGACCGCAGCTTGCCCCACAGTGGGTCAGACTCATCAATATTGATGAACAGATAACCGGGAAACAGCGGCTCCAGCCGGGTGGCGCGCTTGCCGGCGCGTATGCGCTCCACCGTAACCTTCGGGTAAAAACAACGGGCGTCCTGGTTCTGCAGGTTTTCCAGTGCCCGGTCCCCCTGGGCGGGTTTGTGTTGGATCGCGTACCAGGGCATGGAACCTTCCTTGTGGTCAAAGCGTCAGTGTAAGTGAAGCCTCCCGGCCAGATAAGCCGTGCCAGCTGAGGGCCGCAAGGGTACTCAGCATCATTGCAAAAACAAATGCTATTTCAAAGCTTTGACAATGGTTAACCAAAAGACACAGCAAAAGTCCGGGTTTTCACTCCGGCACTCTTGTTGTTTTTGTTCCGTGACGTAGAATTGCATCACATTTTTCCGGGCCCAGACTGTTGGCGCGCTATTGTTTTTCAGACTGGCCAGCTTGAAACAAATATTTGCTCACCGCATCCGGGTTCGACATACAAACTATTGCCAGAACGCACTGTTAACGGGTCGGTGGGGCGGTAGCGTGCCCTGCCGTCAAACCGCTTAGCGCTGTTGAGTATTGCTATAGCGGGTCATTGCAACTACCAAGCAGGCTCTGAGATGAATATTGGACGAGTAGGCTCTGGAAGTGGTTTCCCCCTGACTGACAGTGAGGCAGGTTGAGGTGGACCCAATCAGTTGGACAACCTGATGGTGTCACTAAGCTATGATTCGATTGTGTGCCTGGCTCAGGCCGCCAAGGTTATGGGTTGCCTGTAG